>CAWCHW010000027.1:0-142112 GCA_963795365.1 uncultured Alphaproteobacteria bacterium | reverse complement strand
ATGGCGTCCGCTATGGCCTGCGCGTCCCGGGACGCTCGGTCGGCGACATGTACGAGGCGACCCGCGCCGAAGGCTTTGGCCCGGAGGTGCGCCGCCGCGTCATGATCGGCACCTATGTGCTGTCTGCCGGCTATTACGACGCCTATTATCTGCGTGCGCAAAAGGTGCGCACCCTCATCAAGAAGGATTTCGAGGATTGCTACGCCAGCGGCGTGGACGCGATCCTCACCCCCGCGACGCCGTCGGCCGCGTTTGGCGTCGGCGAGAAGGGTGGCGCCGACCCGATCGAGATGTATCTCAACGACATCTTCACGGTGACCGTGAACATGGCGGGCCTGCCCGGCATCGCGGTGCCAGCGGGCAAGGACGCGCAGGGCCTGCCGCTCGGCCTGCAGCTGATCGGACGACCCTTCGATGAGGAGGCGTTGTTTGCGCTCGGCGAGGTGATCGAGCAGGCCGCGGGGCGGTTCACGCCGCCGAAATGGTGGTGAGCATGGCCGACTTCAAAGCCAGCCTTGGTGACGCGAAACCTGCGGACGGTCTGGCGCCGCCGCTTGCCGCGCTCTGGTGGGCGGGCAAGGGCGATTGGGACGCCGCGCACAAGATCGTCATGAATGAGGACACGGCGGACGCGGCCTGGGTGCACGCCTACCTGCATCGCGTCGAGGGTGATCTCTCCAACGCCGGCTACTGGTACCGGCGGGCCGGCAAGCCGGAGGCCAAGGATTCGCTCGACGCGGAGTGGCAGCGGATCGTTGATGCGCTCGGCGGGCGCGCGTCAGCATAAGCCTGGCTGCATGGGGTGTTCAGTCAATCCCGGCCAACTTCCTCAAATAGCGGTCGTGAAGACTTGATGCGTTCCGACGGTCGTAAGCCGCGAGCGCGAAGGCGGCGAGATCAACCGAGTGATAATTTTCATGCAGAATCGTCGCGAGTTTCAATAGCTCGGCGTCGGTCCGATGATCGAATTGCATGAAGTCGCGCACATAGACCGCATCACCCCAGAGAATCTGGCTGAGCGTCGCGTTGACGTCATTCCTGAAGATCAGTGGCTTGAACGTCCGCCCCGCCTGCGACAGGCGGTGGAGCGTGAAGCCTTTGGAGCGGAGATGGATGTCGATCTCGGCGAATAACGGGGTGTCCTTGTAGAGCTGCACGAACTGGACCTCGGAATGGACCACCAGTGCATTGTCCAGAATCCTGCTGGCGCCTTCGAACACCAGAAGTTCCGCGCCTTGAACGTCGACCTTGAGGAAATCGGTACCTTCCAACTCGGGAATGTCGTCGAGCCGCTTGGTCTCGACAGCGTGAGTCTTTGTGACCCGGACGAGCTCTTCCAGGTTCTGGAAGTTGACGAGCAGGGGCGTGTTCGGCTCGAACAGCGACGAGGTCATGCTGAAATTGCACTCGTAGAAGGTCCGCGCCGATCCGTCGCCGATCGTGTGCGGCAGATAATGGTGTCCTGGCCTGGCCGAGGCCCGAAGCTTCTCCAGCTCTTCTGCGACAGGTTCGAACCCGTAGACGTCACACGGCGTAGCAGCGGTGAGGGCGGAATAGGGGTCGGTTCCCTCACCGAGGGTCATGGCGCCGACATCCACGATCTTCAGGCGGGGGATCGGCGGCAAGAGGGATGTGATCCTGAAGAGGGAGGGGGACGGCGCGTTATTCATGGACTGATCCGCAATGTGTGTTCGAAATTGAAGTTTGGTCCTCGTCGTGCAGACGTCACCGGTTCGCACTCGCGTTTGGCAGGATGCCGCACCAGGCCTCGGCATTGAGATGGTCGGGCGCAGGCGTTCGCAAACGGGCCGGCACCTCGATTTTCTCGCCGGCACGCAAGCGTCTCAAGAGCCATCTCCGTTCGATTTCGGTTGAGACATGCTTTTGCTTCGCAAGCCAGCCAAGATCGACCCCCGAGGTTCCAAACCGCGACGAGAACGTCGCGGTCAATTCGAGCTGTTCGAGCGCACCGGTGACGAACCATTCGACGATAGCGGCGCCCGGCGCGACGACGTCGAAGCGCGGGTTTGCCGGCCAGAACGGTTCCATGATCTGGCCGTTGCCGCGCTGGAGCGTGTCGGCCATCAGCCGCAGGGCGTTGACGGCGAGGCCGCGGCGGCCGGCTTCCCAGGCGACGCGGGCCAAGGTGGAAAGCCGGGCGAGCGATGCGTGCTTCTCGCACAGTGAGGCGAGCGCGTCGCAGGCGAATGTCAGCGCCGCAAATCGCTGAGGCAGCGGCATTTCGACCGAACGCCAGGTGGCGTAGGCCGCAAGCGCATCGCGATAGGCCGTATCCTGGACGGCGCTGCCACTCGGCAGCGCCGCAAAGATCGGCGCAAACGGCTGAGCCCCGAGGAAAGCTGCCGCCCGTGTCCGGACTGCGTCGTCCGGCGTCCAGGACGGTACGGTTTCGATCAGGAAGCCTTCACGGGCCAGGGCAGCCGCACGTTCGGGCCGGGCCGCGAACAAATTGAGTTCGTAGACATCGAGCGCTTCGCCGGGAGCAACCGGCACAAGAACAGGCGCGCCCTCGAGCAGGCGATAGATGCCAAAGCCCTGTGCGCGAAAGGCTGCAGGAAGGTTTTCGTTGGTCGTGGCGCCCGCCTTCACCTCGAACATCACCAGGGGCGAATGTCGGGCAAAAAAGCTTCCGGCGCCCGCCAGGATGCGCTCTTCCTCGCCTTCCGCATCGATCTTGACGAAATCGGCCGCGCGCCAATTCCTCGCGCTCTGCTCGGCATCGAGTGACGTAATCGCGACCTGCTCGCCGGGGCCACTGCCCTCCAGTGTGTTGAGCTCGCTGGAGGCGCCGAGAACGAGGGTGCCGGTCCGCGCGCGATCCGACAGCGCCAGGTCCAGAAGGTGGAGGTTGGCGGTTGCGTTCAGATGTTGACTGCGGGAGAGCAATTTGCGTGGTTCGCTCGCCGGCTCATAAGCAAAGACCTCGCCGGGAGAGACCAGCCGGGCAATCGGCAGGCTGTAGACGCCGAGATTCGCGCCAATGTCGATTACGCTCATGCCGGGTTTCAGCCAGCGCGCAAGGAACGCCATTTCCTTCTCGAACCATTTCTCCTGCTCGAGGATGACATAGGTCGTGATCGAATCGAGCGACGGCGGCACCGCGATGCGCGTGCCGTCCGTCATTCGCAAAATGAATTCGCCCATGAAATCTCTCGATCGGAACCAGGCAGCCGCCTGTTTTGCATGGATCGGCGCAACATGAACACCCCCCGCTGATGAGGGATACCGCCGGGCCCGGGCAGATTGCATCGGCAGGCACATCGGCCTATTTTGCGCGCTGATCGGCAGCTTTCGACGCGTCGAAGTCTGACCGCACCACCTCAAGCAAATCCAGATCTGACCCGAGCCTCCATGACCATTGCTGCTGCCATCCCCCACAAGCTGATCAAGGGCGCCACCGGCGATTGGGAGGTCGTGATCGGCATGGAGATCCATGCCCAGGTCACCTCCAACTCAAAACTGTTTTCCGGAGCCTCGACCGCGTTCGGGGGCGACCCCAACACCCACGTCTCGCTGGTCGATGCCGCGATGCCGGGCATGTTGCCCGTGATCAACGAGGAATGCGTCAGGCAGGCTGTCCGGACCGGGCTCGGGCTGAATGCGAAGATCAATCTGCGCTCGGTGTTCGATCGCAAGAACTATTTCTATCCGGACCTGCCGCAGGGCTATCAGATCAGCCAGTACAAGTCGCCGATCGTGGGCGAGGGCGAGGTCACGCTCGAGCTCGACGGCGGCCGCACCGCGACCGTCGGCATCGAGCGGCTGCATCTGGAGCAGGACCCCGCCAAAATGCTGCACGACCAGTCGCCGTCGCTGTCCTTTATCGATCTCAACCGCTGCGGCGTCGCGCTGATGGAGATCGTCTCCAAACCCGACATCCGCGATGCCGAGCAGGCCAAGGCCTATGTGACAAAACTGCGCTCGATCCTGCGCTATCTCGGCACCTGTAACGGCGACATGGAGAAGGGGTCCTTGCGCGCCGACGTCAACGTCTCCGTGCGCAAGCCGGGCGCGCCGCTCGGCACCCGCTGTGAGATCAAGAACCTGAACTCGATCAATTTCATCGGGCAGGCGATCGAGCATGAGGCGCGCCGTCAGATCGAGATCATCGAGGACGGCGGCACGATCGCGCAGGAGACGCGGCTGTTCGACCCCAACAAGGGCGAGACGCGTTCGTTGCGGTCAAAGGAGGAGGCGCACGACTACCGCTACTTCCCCGACCCGGACCTGCTGCCGCTGGAGTTCACGCAAGAATACGTCGACGCGCTGAAGGCTGACCTGCCGGAGCTTCCGGACCAGAAGCGGGGCCGCTTCGTCGCCGATTTCGGCCTGTCGGCCTATGACGCCGGCGTGCTGGTGGCCGAGCGCGAGAGCGCGGAGTTCTATGAGACCGTGCTGTCGGAGCTTGCCGATCGCGCCCGCGACGGCAAGGTTGCCGCCAACTGGGTGATCAACGAGCTGTTCGGCCGCCTCAACAAGGAGGGGCGGGCGATTGCCGACTCGCCGGCGTCGGCGAAGCAGCTGTCAGCCATCGTCGACCTGATCGGCGAGGGCACCATCTCCGGCAAGATCGCCAAGGACCTGTTCGAGATCGTCTGGCAGGAGGGCGGCGACCCCCGCGCGCTGGTCGAAAGCCGCGGCATGAAGCAGGTCACCGACATCTCGGCGATCGAGAAGGTGATCGACGACATCGTCGCGGCCAACCCGGACAAGGTGGAGCAGGCCAAAGCGAAGCCCGCGGCGATCCAGTGGTTCGTCGGCCAGGTGATGAAGTCGACCGGCGGCAAGGCCGATCCGAAGGCGGTCAATGCGCTCTTGAAGTCGAAGCTCGGCGTCTGAGCGACGCGCCTCGGCTCGTCATTTTGCCGCAGGCGTGCCCGGGCGGGCGTCATCCGAATCGAGTCGCGTGGCGCGCGCAAAAAGCCTGTCGCGACCGGTCGCGGCGCGCTCTGCGCCGTTAAGCATGAAAATATTTTCATTGCCAAAACTCGCGACTCAGAGTCCGCGCGAGCGCGTTTTCGCGCTTCGGAGCGACTCGCGATCACCGTCGAACGAGATCGCGCGCATCGCGCGAGAATTGAAGAAACAGCTGCGGCACTGGGCTTTCCTGCTATCTTGACAAATGCCGATGTCGATAACAGCGGCACTTCTTGCATCGCGATTTCGACGCATTGCGTTGTTATGAGGGACGACGCTGCGTGCGCTCTCACATCGGCGCGTCAACACTTCCTTAAGTGGGACGCTGTTTTTTTCGATGTGTTGGTGTATTCGAGATGACGTGCATCTCGATTCTCGAATGCACGCAGCGAACTAAGCCATCTCACTACATATGGAGGGCATAATGGCCAAGAAAGCGAAGAAGGCGAAGAAGAAGGCGAAGAGCGCCGTGAAGAAGTATGCGAAGAAGACTCGCAAGGCTTCGAAGAAGAAGAAGAACATGAATATGTGATCTCGCCTTGACTAGAATTGCCGGCGGCCTTTTCGCCGGCACGTCATTGGACAGCGGGCGGTTTGCTTGAAGAAGCGGATTGCTCCGGTTGTTCGATCGACGAAGAGGGTGTCGGCGAGACATCAGGCCAACGGCCGGATCCGATCTTCGAGAAGCGCATGCGCTCCTCGAGAAGAGGGTCCGGCAGAAGAAACGGTTTTTCTTCGCACGGTGCGGATCGCTTTGAAGTCCGCAGTTTCACTCAGCCTTCTGACGTGAGATCTGGTCCTGACGTGTTCGCCGACGCCCTCGTTCCCAGGCCGGAGAGGGCTAGCCCCCGGCGTCTTAAATCCCAAAGACATGATTGTTTGATCGATGCCCGCCGGATTGTCCGCATGGGGCGATCTTGCGTTCTAGTGCCCGCTTTCCGAAGTCCGCGCTACAATCCGATTCTGCCGCGAGTGAGTCAGGGGATTTCAGATCGGCGGCACTAGGCATGGTTATCCCTTTGCCAAGACCGCAAGGTAAACCATCGATGACGGATGCAGCAAAGTCCCGCCGCGCAACGGTTTTCCGATTCTCGCGCGCCGCCGCGCCATCCCTCCATTTACGGCCCGTTCATCGCGACGCTTAAGTCGCCTTTCAAACTTGCTCGCCATCATCCCGCTCACAAGCCGGCAAACGGCGGGGGCGTTGAATTGGTTTGGATGGGGGCCGCGCTCGGACGAGCGGGGCAAAAACAATAAGGGGAGACGGGACATGTTTCAGGGGACAATCGATCTGGATGCGGCAACGCCGGTGGACGCGAGCGCGCTCTCCGACGTGCTGTTCGAGCGCGGACTTTACTGGGCGAGCGGCCGTTCCGGCGTCGTCAATCTCGTCGCCGCGCACAAATGGTTCAATCTCGCCGCGCTGAAGGGGCGTGGCGATGCGATCGCCGCGCGCCGCGAAATCGCCGAGCTGATGTCGGAGATCGAGATCGCGGCCGCCCAGCGCGAGGCGCGCGCCTGGATCACCACGCACTGAATTCAATCAGGGGATAGCGGAGGCGGCGGCGCCGCCTCCTGCGGCAGCCGGGTCGTATCGGACGCCTTGCCGGTGCAAGCGCATTTTGTTACGCGAATTCCATGTCGAAGCGTGACGAAACGCTGCAGAAGGCCTTTTCGCTGCACCGAAGCGGCAACTTCGCGGAGGCCGCGAAGCTTTACCGCAAGGTCATCCGGCAGGATCCGCGTCAGGCCAACGCGCTTCACTCGCTTGGCATCATCGAATCCGCAAGCGGCAACCGCGCCGAGGCTGCCGCGCTGATGGCGCGCTCGCTGGCGCTGCAGCCGGCCAACATCGAGTTCATCCAGAACTACGCTACCGTGCTGTGCCAGCTCGGGCAGTTCGAGGCGGCAAGCAGCGTCAGCCTGAAGGGATTGGAGCTCGACGCCGGAAATCCCTATCTGCTCTATGTCGCCGCCGCGGCGCTGTTGCAGCAGGACCGTTTGCAGGACGCGCTTGCGACATTCGACGCGCTGCTGGCCCGCGAGCCCGGCCATGTCGCCGGACTGACGGAACGCAGTTCCGTGCACATGGCGCTCGCGCAATATGAGGCCGCGCGCGCCGACATCGAGCGGGCGATCGCGCTGCAGCCGCGCTATGTCGAGGCGCATCTCAATCGTGGCATCCTCGCCGGCCGGCTCAAGCAGTATGACGACGCCGTTGCCGCGTTCCAGCACACGCTCCAACTTGATCCGAACTCGGCCAGCGCCTGGCTCGGGCTCGGCAATGTCTTCTTCGACCGGAAGCGCGCCCCTGAGGCGCTCGCCGCCTTCGAGCGCGCGTTGGCGCTGGCGCCGGAGGCGGCGGAAGGATGGCTCGGCCGCGGCAACGTGCTGTTCGATCTCAAGCAGGGCGGAGAGGCGCTCGCGGCGTATGACAGGGCGCTGTCGCTGCGGCCATCTCTCGCGGAGGCCTGGATCGGCCGCGGCAATGTGCTGTTCGACAGCGGGCGCCATGCCGAGGCGCTTGCCGCCTATGACAAGGCGCTCGCGCTCAAGCCGCACTCGGCGGAAGCAAATGCCGGCCGCGGCCACGCGCTCGCCGGCCTCAAGCGTCCCGGCGAGGCGATCGCGGCCTATGGCGCGGCGCTCGCCCGCAGGAGCGACCTGACCGGATTGCAGGGCGATCGCGCCTTTGCACGGATGCAACTCTGCGACTGGGACGGGATCGAAGAGGACAGCAACCGCTTGCTGCAGGCGGTGAGGGCAGGCGAGCCCGTCACCAGTCCGTTCAATCTTCTTGTGTCGGATGCATCGCGCATCGGATCAGCTTCGCTGCGCACGAACCTGGGTGGAGCGCCGCTATCCCGCGCAACCGCCGCTCTGGCGCGGCGAGCGCTATGCGCACGATCGCATCCGCATCGGATACGTTTCAGCCGATTTCCGCGAGCATCCGGTGGCCTATCTCGCCGCAGGCGTGTTCGAGTCTCACGACCGCTCGCGCTTCGAGGTCATCGGCCTGTCGATCGGTCCGGATGACGGCTCGCAGATGCGCCGTCGGATGGAGCGCGCATTCGATCGCTTCATCGACGTCGCTGCGCTCGGCGTCGACGACATCGCGCGGAGGATCAGGATGGAGGAGATCGATCTGCTGATCGATCTCAACGGCTTCACCCAGAACGCGCGGCCCGGCATTTTTACGCGGCGGCCGGCGCCGGTGCAGGTCAACTATCTCGGCTTTCCCGGCACGATGGGGGCGGACTGTATCGACTACATCATTGCGGATCCCGTGCTTGTTCCGCCCTCGCATTACGACGCCTATGCCGAGAAGGTCGTTACGCTGCCGCACAGCTACATGCCGCACGATAGTGCCGGCCGCGCGATCTCCGATGCCGGCCTTGCGCGCGCGCAATTCGGCCTTGCCGACGGCGCCTTCGTGTTCTGCTGCTTCAACAATGCCTATAAATTCAATCCGCGAGCATTCGCATCCCGGATGCGAATCCTGAAAGCTGTCGAAGGCAGCGTGCTCTGGTTGTCGGAAGGCCATGCCGACGCGATGGCCAATCTTCGCAAACAGGCCGCCGCCGCAGGCGTCGCACCTGAGCGGCTCATATTCGCCACGCGCGTGGCCTCGATGGCGGACCATCTCGCGCGGCATCGTCTTGCAGACCTCTTCCTGGATACCTTGCCGTACAACGCGCACACGACGGCAAGCGACGCGCTGTGGGCGGGTTTGCCCGTGCTGACGCAGATCGGCGAAAGCTTTGCGGGCAGGGTGGCTGCAAGTCTGCTCACTGCGATCGATTTGCCCGAACTGATCGTGCAGACGATCGAACAGTTCGAGAGTCTTGCAATCGAACTTGCGACCGCGCCCGAAAAACTTTCGTCGATCAGAGAACGACTGGCGCAGAATCGTGCAATCGCGCCGCTGTTCGATACCGAGCTGTTCACGCGCCATCTCGAAAATGCCTACGCGGAGATGACTGCGCGTGCGCGCCAAGGGCTCTCGCCCGAACCGATCGAGGTCGCACCGCGTCGCTAGTTCCGTTTGCACCATTGGGCCTGGCGGACGGTGCCCACGGCCATGGCTGCCTGCGGAAGCTCTTTTGTGTTCAAATGGTTCGCGGATGTTCGGCCAGGGCAAATCTGCCGCTTGCGGGTGGCGCCTGCGTCGGGCATATCGGCCATATTGGAGACGTGGCCGAGTGGCTGAAGGCGGCGGTTTGCTAAACCGTTATAGGGTTGTAAAGCCCTATCGAGGGTTCGAATCCCTCCGTCTCCGCCATCCTTCCCAGCGATGAGCTGCACGAGAAACCCTTTGATTCCGGGCGTTTCTTGAATTCATACGAGCGGGGTGGATTCTTCTGCGCGCGTTGGTCGCGCGCTTGTAAGCCAATCACCTTCCGCAATTCGGCCGAGACGCGATCGCCGCGGTACACCTTCTGCGCGGCGCGCGCCGACTCGACCGGGCGCGATCCGCACCGATTCATTTAAGGCCTGCAAAATAAGGGTTTCTTGCATTTTTGCGGGAAGGCGATGCGGAAACCGACGCGCGCTTCTCGATTGATCATGCCTGCGTTTGGACGACGAGATTGGGGCGCGGAAGCGCTCCCAGAGCGCTGTTCGAGTCGCTTACGTCGCCCTCGATTCGATCCGGAATGCAGAGCCTTGGCGGGAAAACTCCGCGCCTGAATGGTGGTGTGGCAATTTGCGGTGCAATTGGAACCGGTCTGAAAATATTATAGGAAACAATAGCTTAAAGGGAAAGTTCCGAAGCGGCCGCGTGTTATTTGTGCAACACCCGCCAACAAACACGCGTTTGGAGCGCTTTCAAAGCGGTTCCTTTGTTGCGTGTGCATTTCCCTTCGGTAATTGTGAGTGAGCGACGGAGGGGGGCATCCCAAGGTCGTCCCGTTTTAGGTGGTTCGCTTAAGTCCCTCGCGTTCATGCGGGTGTGTCCGAAGGCGCGAAGCGACTAAGCGGTGAATTAAGGGACAAGGGAACCAACCTTAGGGTGTCACACCCAGCGGATCCGGAACCTTCCCTAGGAAAGAGCAACTTGGAGGTTTAACATGAAGATGGTTAAGAGCCTTGTCCTCGGCTCCGCGGCGGGTCTCGTCGCGATGTCTGGGGCTCAGGCAGCTGATCTTCCCGTGAAGGCCAAAGCGGTCGAATACGTGAGGATCTGCTCCCTGTACGGTGCCGGATTCTTCTACATCCCGGGCACCGACACCTGCATCAAGCTGGGTGGCTACGTTCGCGTCGACACTACGTTCAACGGCTCGGTCTACGATCAGCCGGCGTGGTCGGGCGATCTCGGCCAGTACAACCGGTATCGTGACTACTTCGCGGCCCGTTCCCGTATGGCGCTGACGGTTGATACCCGCACCGCCACGGAATACGGCGTCGTTCGCACCTTCGGTCAGGCTGACTTCCAGTTCACGACCGTCGGCAACAACACGACCAACCCGGCCGTGATCGGACCCGGTGCGGTGACCCCCGCCACCAGCCTGTTCAACAACCCTGGTGACGGCTACACCGCGGTCGAAATGGTGTTCATCCAGTTCGCTGGGTTCACCTTCGGTAAGTCGGCTTCGGCCTACGCCACGCCGTGGCATGGTTATCCGGGCAACAACTCGTCGTTCCTGCTCGGCGGTCATGACACCGTCACCGGCGTGAACAACATCCAGTACACCGCGAACTTCGGCAACGGCGTGTCCGGCACCATCGGTCTCGATGATCCGGTCGTCTTCAACCGTACGTCCGTGTACAACCTGTCGCAGGGCCTCAGCTTCGCCGGCACCTCCGGCAACGCCTACGGCGGCGACGTCGCTCCGGACATCGTCGGCAACATCCGCGTCGATCAGGCCTGGGGTCTGTTCCAGATTTCGGCCGCTGCGCATGAAGTCAACGGCTTCCTACAACATCCTGAACCCGACCGGTACGGCCGCGGTTCCGGCTGGTGCGCTTGGTCCGCCCGCGGCTTCTCCGAACACGCTGTCGGAGATCTCCGGTCACCCCGAGAGCAAGTGGGGCGGCTCGGTGATGGCTGCGTTGCAGATCAAGAACATCCCGACCGGTGCCGGCGACGACATCAAGATCGACGCGAGCTATGCCCAGGGTGACACGAAGAACGTGATCTCCACCTCGGCTGCTTCGCCGAACTTCGCGATGTTCAGCGGCACGGGCCGTCCGGGCGCCTATCAGAGCCTTGGCTTCGGTGCGACCACCGACGCTGTGTATCTGCCGGTGTTCGCTGGCGGTACGGGCGACCTGAAGCTGACCGATGCCTGGGGTATCCGTGGTGCGTTCAACCACAACTGGGATCCCTACTGGTCGACCAGCGTGTTCGGCAGCGCATCGTTCGTGCACTACAACGGGCAACTCGGTCCTGGCATCGGCGTGCGCCTGATCTGACCAGCGCGAAGGGCCAGTACTGCGCAGTCTACGTGACCGGCAAGGTCGTGATCGGCTGACTTCATCTGCAACCCCGACTTCGCCGTCTACATGGCCGGCGTCGTCACCCGCTGGACCCCTGTCAAGAACCTGACGTTCTCGGCGGAAGTCCTGTGGATGGGTCTCGACCAGAAGCTACACCGGCGCGGTTGCGACGGCTGGCGGCCCGGGCGCTCCGAAGCCGGGTGGTACCTTCTACGAGCTGAAGGACCAGAACACCGTTTCGCTCAACGTTCGCGTGCAGCGCAACTTCTGATCCTGACTTGAGGATTGTCTAGGAGAGCCCCCGGCAGGAAACTGCCGGGGGCTTTTTCTTTGCGGCGCAGGAAGGAACCTTGCTGCCCGCAAGCTCCCGGGGATCGCCGCCGAGCGCAAGGGGTGGTTTGCTCGGATGTCAGCGAGTATCTTCGGGAAAGCCTTCCGATCGGCGAAGTCGGCGCCAGGGCCTGCGCCTCAAGGGGCAACAAGAAATAGAGTCATGTCCAAGACCAAATCCATGACGCTCGAATTCCGCTGTCCGGCCGAACTCGAGGGAAAACTGCCGCCGCCGATCATGGCGAGTTTGGGCTTGCCCAGCTGGCTCAAGGCGATGCCAACGCAGATGTTCAACAGCATCGATATGCGTGAAGAGGACACGGTCAAGCGCTGCCCTCCGTTCGTTGACGCCATGACCACCGGATTCCTGATTCCGCTCATCTGCGACCTCAGGATCGAGAACGGCGAGATCACATGGGACAACGAGCTGCCGCCCGGCGGAGCATTCGACTATCCCCGCTCGCCGATCGGATTCCATGACTCGAGTCAGGTCGTCGACTCGCCCTTGTTCGAGCCCGATCGGCTGCTGATCAAATTTCACAATCTATGGACCATCAGGGCGCCGGAAGGCTATGCACTGCTGTTTACGCATCCGGTCAATCGCTTTGATTTGCCGTTCACGACCCTGAGCGGACTGGTCGATTGCGACCGCTTTTCCGACGGCTTGATCCATTTTCCCGCGCACTGGCACGACGTGAATTTCAGCGGCGTGCTGCCAAGGGGCACCCCGGTCGCGCAGTGTGTGCCGGTGAAACGGGAAAGCTGGGTCGCGCAGCTTGCGCCCCTGACGGCAGAGGAGGCGCAGCGGGTGCACGATCTGACGAAAGCGATCCCTCGCGAACCCGGACTCTATCGGCGTAAATTCCGGGCGTAACCTGTTCAGCCCGGTTCATCCTGCAGGAATTTTGCAGCCGCGCTTCGCCGGAAGAAGAAGCGGCCATGTGATGAATGGATGAGCGCATGGGTGGCTCGGCCGATCATCTGTGGCCGACCGCGGACTGCCAGGCGAAGGTTGGCCTCACCGGCGTCACGCTCCCCCATCTCGAGCAGGCAAATGGCCAGATCGGCACGCGTCATTGCATCTTCCGGAGCCAGCGCAAGCGTGCGTCGATAGGCGTCCGCGGCAGAGGCATACTCACCGTCCATCAAAAAGGCGCGCGCGAGCGTTGCCAGAATATCCGAACGGTCCCGCGCGAGCTGCTGTGCCTCCAACAGGATTGCGCGCGCCTTGCCGCGCTCATTGCGCTGCAAATGGAGGCGAGCCAGATCCAGTTTCAGATCGACACTCTGCGGCGCGAACGTCAGGGCGCTTTCGACGACGTTGATTGCTTCGCCAAAATGTCCATCGCGGGCGAGCTGTCCGGCCAGCTCCTGAAAGGCCGGAAAAAATGGTGGCCGCCGCGCGGTGGTGCGGCGCAGGAGTTCGATTCCCTCGGCGCGACGTCGGGCGGCGCCCAATGCCGCACCGAGAAGGGTTTCGATGGCCGGATCATTGTGGCGGCGCGCCGCCTTCTCCAGCGGCGGGATCGCCTCCTCTTCGCGTTTTTGCGCCAGCAGCGCCCGGGCCAGGATCGACACCGCAGCAATATCGGTCCGGCTCGCTTTCAACACTTCGGCGGCAAGCTGCTCGGCCTCGCCGAACTGTCGCATCCGCAGCGCAAGGGCGGCGCGCTCGAGCAGTTGCGCGTGAGAGTGAAGGGGAGCCCGAGGTATGTTTGGCACTGGTATAATTTGAAGGAGATCGACCGGCTTACCGCCATTAGCATGGCGTCCGGCACCAAGAAACACCTGTCTGACCGGCAGGAAACCGCCGGAGGTTCTTCGTGCGGCGATGTATGATGCCGGCGCGGACATGCTCGACGTCAGCCCACGAAAGGAACCCTCTAATGACGAGATTGGCCATCGCATTGTTCGGTTTGCTCGCGACGGCGACCGCCGCCGCGGCGGAAAACCTGATCGAGGCCGGGGAATGGAAGGTGACCTCGACGGCCGTCATCAACGGGACGACGTCGCCGCCACAATCAAAGTCGCGCTGCATCACGCCGGAGCAGGCCGCAAACGTCGCCACCACCTTCGGACCGGTCTCGGGCACCGTCAATTCAGACTGCGGAGCGCCGACAATCGAGACTGCCGGCAAAACGCTGAAATGGCGCCTGCAATGCCGCGGGCAGCTCGATATCGACGCGACAGGCGAGTTCACCTTCGACACTCCGCGTCACTACACCGCGATCATCACCTCGAAGGGCAAGATGGCGGGCGCGCTGATCAGCGATGTGAAGTCGGACATCGAAGGCGAGCGCGTCGGCGATTGCACGCAGTAGCCGCCGGGAAAGCGACTTATCGTTTGCGCATGATCTCCGCGCAAACGCGTTCAGCGTTTGTCGCGACGGAAAACCGCTGCACACTTTTCCGGATCATGCGCTACTCAATGCTGCCGCGGTGCAGATCGGCCTCGATCTGCAGCCTGGTGCCGCCGCCGAACCGGGCCCGGTAGACCTGCAGGTTCTCCATGATCCGCTGCACATAGTTGCGGGTCTCCGAGAACGGGATCAGCTCCACCCAGTCGACCGCATCGACCTTCGGATCCCTGGGATCGCCATAGCGGTCGATCCATTTCTTCAGGCTGCCGCGTCCGGCATTGTAGGCGGCAAAGGTCATGATGTAGGAGCCGCGATAATCCTCGAGCAGGCCGCCGAGCTCGGCGGCGCCGAGCGCGGCGTTGTAGGCCGAGTTGGTCTTCATCCGCTTGAGGTCGAAGGTCACGCCGGCCCGCTTGCAGACGTAACGGCCGGCGTCCGGGGTGACCTGCATCAGCCCGTAGGCCTGGGCCGGCGAGACGTCGCCCTGATTGAACTGGCTTTCCTGCCGCGCAATCGCGAACACGACGCTCTTCTCGACGTCGGGCCCGATCGGGCTGTAGGGCGGAATTCCCGTCACCGGATAGGCGTAGAAGTCGAACGGCATGCCGCGATTGAGCGCGGCCTTGCCGACCAGGATCATGCCGCGGGCGTAGCCCTGGCGCGCGGTCAATTCGCCGAGGCCGGTGATCACGTCGGCATCGCCGTTCTCGCCCATGTCGGCGAAGATCGGAATCGCAATGTCGCGCTCATCGAGATCGAACAGGAGCTGCGCCGCGCGCACCACTTCGAGGCGTTCGACGCCGCGCGAGCGCGGCGGCTCGTTCAGCCCAAGCTGCGGCAGGCCGAGCTTGGCGCGCGCGAGCTGGCCGTAATAGCTGGTCGATTGCTCGGCGGCGGATGTGTAGTTCGTGCGCGCTTCCTGGGTGCGGCCCATGGCTTCCGCTGCGCGGCCCTTCCAGTAGCCGGCGCGCGCCAGTGTGGTCGGATTGACGCTGCCGACCCCGATCCGCGCGAAATGCTGGGCGGCGGTCGCGGGATCGTTGAGGAAGCGCAGCGCAATCCAGCCTGCGGTGAACTCCTGCTCGGTCTTGTAGATGTCGCGCGAGGGAAGCGCCGCATCGCGCGCGATCAGATAGGCGGTCTTGAACTCGCTCGAGTCGATCATCTTGCGCGCGAGCAGCCGCCGCTCGACCCACCACTCATCGAGATTGTAGAGGCGCGCGGGGTCCAGCGGTGCGCTCAGCATCAGCTGCGCCGCGTCGGGGTATTTCTCCTCGCGCCGCAGCTCCTGGATCTTCGCAAAGAGATAGCCGGGGTCGTTGCGCAATTCGTGCGGAACGGCATCAAGCAGCGCCTTGGTGTTGGCGGCCTTGTGGACCGAAGCGTTCCGCGCCCTGGCCAGCGCCACATAGCCGGCGCCGAGACGTTTGGCCGCGCGCATCGCCGCAGCCTCGTTCTCGGCGGTGTAGGAGAACAGGTCCATCCGCGCCTTTTGATCTCCGCCCGTGACAAATGGCCCGAACAGGTCGAGCGCCGCGGTTTCGGTGTCCTCCGACATCGGATCGCTGCGGAAGGCTTCGCGCACCAGGCGCTCGGCATTGGCGCGATCGCCACGTGCCAGCATGGCCTTGGCGAGTGCGAGGCGTCCCTTGGCCGAAATCGGCGATTCGTTTTCGAACCACGACCAGACCGCCGCATCGTCGCGCTTGTCGTCCCACAGCGAGGCTTCCAGTCGCCGGCGCAGGAAGGTCTGCGAGGGCCAGCTCGGATTGGCGGACAGGAATGCGCGGTAGCGTTCGACGCTGGCGTTGTTGTTGTCGCTGCGCAGGATGAGCCATTCGGCGAGCTTCCTTGCGACGGGATCGCTGATCGCGGATTCCGTCTGCGTCGCGTCGTCCGGCTTGTGCTTACGGATGAGGTCGATCACTTCTTCGACTTGGTCGAGATCCTCCTTCGACGTGGTCGACGTCGCCGCGATCGCGGCAGGCGTGCCCGATTTGCGGACCGGCGTTGGCGCGGTGACCCGCTGTCGGGCCGGCGGGGCAGGGGCTGCAACGGTTGGAGACAGCGGTGCGCCGGCGCTTTCGCGTCCCGGTGCCGTCGCAGGCGAGGGCGGGGTGGTCTTCGGCACCACGTCACGCGCGACCGGCCGCGAATTCGGGAGCGGAGGTTTGCCTTTCGCTGCAGTTTTGTCGGACGGCTTTTCAGCCGCATGCTTTGGCACCGGCTTGTCCGTCGTCGGTTTGGCGGCGGACTTCTCCGGCTTGGCCGCGGGTTTCTCCGCCGACTTCTTGCCGGCCGGCTTCTCCGCGGCATGTTTGGCGGCGGGTTTCGCGTTCGCCTGGGTCGCCGCCGGTTTTTCTGGCTTATCCGTTTCCGCCAATGCCGAAAGCCCGAGCGCCAGCGTCAGGCCGGCGGCCAGCACGGTCGACAGGGCCGTCGATCGCAGGGGTGATGCGCGGAAAAGAGGGATCAAAGAACGGTCCTTCGCGGGCGAATCGGCCAGGAGATGAGCGACCTTGAAGTAGTCGACCGAAACAGCTGACAAAACACTAAAATGGTCCGGGACAGGGTGGCCTTTTGCGCCGCCACCGCGGCAAAATCGCGGCCGAAAACCGGGCAATTCCCCCTGCGACAACGGGGACGGGTGGGGCAGCGGCCCTTTCGCCTGATGGTGAGACCCGGTATGTATGCTTTGTCCGCCAAACCTGCGTTCGGGAGGAGTCCATGGCAGCCAAGACAAAGTTCCGGGGGTCGTTCACCGCCTTGGTCACGCCATTCAAGAACGGCTCGGTCGACGAGGCGGCCTTTCGCGCGCTGGTGAACTGGCAGATTACCGAGGGAACCCACGGGTTTGTGCCGGTCGGCACGACCGGCGAGAGCCCGACCTTGAGCCATGACGAGCACAAGAAGGTCGTGGAATGGTGCATCGACGAGGCCAAAGGCCGCGTCCCGGTGATCGCCGGCGCCGGCTCGAACTCCACCAAGGAGGCGATCGAGCTTGCCGAACACGCCGAGCAGGCCGGCGCCGACGCCGTGCTGGTCGTGACGCCCTACTACAACAAGCCGACGCAAGAGGGCATGTTCCAGCACTTCAAGGCGATCAACGACTCCATCGGCATCCCGATCATCATCTATAACATCCCGCCGCGCTCGGTGGTCGACATGTCCGTCGACACCATGAAGCGGCTGTGGGAGCTGAAGAACATCGCCGGCGTCAAGGACGCGACCGCGAGCATGGTGCGGGTGTCGCAGCAGCGCGCCGCGATGGGCGAGGACTTCAACCAGCTCTCCGGTGAGGACGCGACCGTGATCGGCTACATGGCCCATGGGGGCCATGGCTGCATTTCGGTGACGTCGAACGTCGCGCCGCGGCTGTGCTCGGAATTCCACCTCGCTTGGCAGAAGGGCGACACCAAAGCGGCGCTCGCGATCCACGACAAGCTGATGCCCCTGCACAACAACCTGTTCATGGAGACCAGCCCGGCGCCGATCAAATATGCGATGTCGCTGCTCGGCAAGATGGACGAGAAGCTGCGGCTGCCGATGGTGCCGGTGTCCGAACCGACGCGCACCGCCGTGCGCAGCGCCATGGTGCATGCCGGCCTGATCAACTGAGCCCGGTCGCGCCTCTTCGGCTTTTTCTCTTCAAGAACGAAGAAGGAAGCAAATCATGCTGAAGGAATTTCGCGAATTCGCGATGAAGGGTAACGTCGTCGATCTCGCCGTCGGCGTCATCATTGGCGCGGCCTTCGGCGCCATCGTGACCTCGCTGGTCAGCGACGTCATCATGCCTATCATCGGCGCGGTAACGGGCGGCCTCGATTTCTCGAACTACTTCCTCCCGCTCTCCGCGAAGGTGACCGCCACCAATCTTGCCGATGCCAAGAAGCAAGGCGCGGTGCTGGCTTACGGTAGTTTCCTCACGCTGACGCTGAACTTTCTCATCATCGCCTTCGTGCTGTTCGTGGTCATCCGCCTGATGAACCAGCTGAAGCGCCGTGACGAGGCCAAGCCCTCCGAGCCGCCGAAGCCCAGCGCGGAAGTCGTGTTGCTGACCGAAATCCGCGACCTCCTGAAGAAGGGTTAAATTTGGCCGACAAGAACGAGCGCGCGATCAAGGTCGTCGCGGAGAACCGCAAGGCGCGCTTCAACTACGCCATCGAGGATACCGTCGAGGCGGGGATCGCCCTGACGGGTACCGAGGTCAAATCGATCCGCGGCGGCAAGTCGACGATTGCGGAATCCTACGCGGATTCCAGGAACGGCGAGATCTGGCTGATCAACGCCAACATTCCCGAATATCTGCAGGCCAATCGCTTCAACCATGAGCCGAAACGGCCGCGGAAGCTTTTGCTGCACAAGAAGCAGATCAACAAATTGATGGGCGCGGTCGACCGCGATGGGATGACGCTGATCCCGCTCAAGCTATATTTCAACGAGCGCGGCCGCGCCAAGCTCTTGCTCGCCGTGGCCAAGGGCAAGAAGCTGCACGACAAGCGCGAGACCTTGAAGAAGCGCGATTGGGGCCGCGAGAAGGGCCGCCTGTTGCGCGCGCGGGGATGATTTTTTCCTCATCCTGAGGAGCATCGCGAAGCGATGCGTCTCGAAGGATGAGGCCGACATCGGGCCTCATGGTTCGAGACGCGCTTCGCGCTCCTCACCATGAGGATGAACAGAGGTGATGCGAGGAAGAGACCATGAACCAGCCCAATTTGCATGCCCCCGACTGGAGCCAGATTCCCGCGCCAAAAGACGATGGCGGCGCGAAGCATCTCAAGGGCATGGCCGTTCCGGCGGTCAGCCTGAAGGCGACCGATGACACCATGGTGAACCTGTCGGCGCTGAAGGGGCGCACGGTGGTGTTCGCCTATCCCCGCACCGGCGAGCCCGGCAAGATCGCGCTGGTCGACGATTGGGACATGATCCCCGGCGCGCGGGGCTGCACGCCGCAGACCTGCGCGTTCCGCGACCTGTTCGCCGAGTTGAAGGCCGCAGGCGCCGCGCATGTGTTCGGCCTGTCGACGCAGAGCAACGAATACCAGACCGAGATGGCGGGCCGGCTGCATCTGCCGTTCCCGGTGTTGTCGGACGAGAAGCTCGAGATGACGCGGGCGCTGAAGCTGCCGACCATGACGGTCGCTGGACTGACGCTGATCAAGCGGATGGCGCTGATCATCGACGATGCGCACATCACGCATGTGTTCTATCCGGTGTTTCCGCCCGACCAGAACGCCGGCGACGTGCTGGCCTGGCTGCAGAAGCACAAGGCCTGATTTTTATTGGGGCATGATCTCCGCGCAAACGCTACGCGTTTGTCGCAGGGAAAACCGCTTCACACTTTTCCGGATCATGCCCTAGCCGAGATCGGTCTTTATCCTGGCGAATACGCTGCGGAACATCTTTGGCGTCAGCACGCCCGTATTCGTGTTGTAGCGCGAGCAATGGTAGCTGTCGTAGAGGCGATAGCGCCCGGCCTGATGCACGGCGCCGTGTGCGAACGGCGCCTCCACGCCGCGCAGCTTCAGCGTCTTCACTGCGCTGTCATGCGCGATACGGCCGAGCGCAACGATCGCCTCGAGCCGCGGCATCGATTCGATGGTCGCAGCGAGAAAGCGGCGGCAGGTGTTGATCTCCACCGGCAGCGGCTTGTTCTGCGGCGGCACGCAGTGCACGGCGTTGCCGATCCTGCAATCCTTCAAGGTCAGGCCGTCGTCGGGGCGCGCCTCGTAGCGTCCTTCGGCGAAGCCGTATTCGAGCAACGTCGGATAGAGCAGGTCACCGGCATAGTCGCCGGTGAAGGGACGCCCGGTGCGGTTAGCGCCTTGCAGGCCCGGCGCGAGGCCGACGATCAACAGCCGGCCGCCGGCGTCGCCGAACGACGGCACCGGCGCATTGAACCAATCCGGATGTTGCGCGCGTGTATCTTCGCGGAACTTGACGAGCCGCGGACACAGCGGACAGTTGCGATCGGGTTGAGAAGAAACCTCGGGCTTAATCGTCGAAGTCGTCGTCATCGCCCCGTGGCACCGTCGTGGTCGCGCGCTGCAGGAATTGCGGCGCGTGATGACGCGGCTCGCGCGGGGGCGGGCGTTCCGACGGATCGCGGCCGAGCTTGGGCTGCAATTCCACGAGATCGGTGAACACGTCGGCCTGGCGGCGCAGCTCGTCGGCGATCATCGGCGGCTGGCTGGCGATCGTCGAGATCACGGTGACGCGGACGCCGCGGCGCTGCACGGCTTCCACCAGCGAGCGGAAATCGCCGTCGCCGGAAAACAGGATCATCTGGTCGATATGCTCGGCGAGCTCCATGGCGTCGACCGCGAGCTCGATGTCCATATTGCCCTTCACCTTGCGGCGGCCGCTGGCGTCGATGAACTCCTTGGTCGCCTTGGTGACGACCGTGTAGCCGTTGTAGTCGAGCCAGTCGATCAGCGGACGAATCGACGAGTACTCCTGATCCTCGATGATCGCGGTGTAGTAGAACGCGCGCAGCAAGGTTCCACGTCCCTGAAATTCCTTGAGCAGGCGCTTGTAGTCGATATCAAAACCGAGCGTCTTGGCGGTTGCGTAAAGGTTGGCGCCATCGATGAAGAGCGCGATTTTGTTTGTTGAAGGCGGCATTCAAATCTCTCGTTGTGTTGGTGTCTCAAGTTTTTTTGGCGCGGCAACGGACCGCGCATTTCCCACATACTGCCAGTGCCCTGGCGATTGGTCTGGTGAGAGCCTATCGCAAATCGGGTGAGGAAAGGTATGTTTATGACGACGCAATGAAGCGTTTTCTTGTCCAAAAACATCCTTAAGGTGCTTTCGGACGCTCCGGCCGCTCTGCGGCCCCGGGCGGGGGTTAGCAGAGCGGTAACAGTCACGCCAAATCACAAATTGGCCTTGCGGAAAGCTTCCCACCCCTATAACTAGCCCGATAATCATCAGATCCAGGCCCAAATAGCGGAGTGACAGTCGATGGCGCGCGTCACCGTGGAAGATTGCATTGATAAGGTCGACAACCGGTTCGACCTGGTTCTCCTGGCGGCTCACCGTGCGCGGATGATCTCGTCGGGTTCACAACTTACGGTAGACAGGGATAATGACAAAAATCCAGTGGTCTCGCTACGAGAGATTGCGGATTCGACCGTCTCGCCGGAAGATTTGCGTGAAGAACTGGTCCACTCCCTGCAGAAGTTCGTCGAAGTGGACGAGCCCGAACCCGACACCGTGCCGCTGATCGGCTCGGCCGGCGCCAGCGTCGATGCCGACGATACCGAGGTGGCGGTCGAGCGGATGACCGAAGAGGAGTTGCTCAAGGGTCTCGAGGGCCTCGCCCCGCCCGAGGAGCAGCCCGAAGAGGACGAATAAGTCCAAGAACCCGTTTCCGTTTACCAAAGGCCCGGACAATCGTTCGGGCCTTTGCTTTTGCGGTCGGATTCATGATTACCTGATGATCTTGCGACCGCGGAGGCGCCAGAGGAGATGTGATCGGTGCCACATCCGATCGGCGCTAGACTTGGCCGCATGCGGGCCAAAGAAGGCGAAGGCACTGATTCCATGGCGGTTCGACGCCAGAGTCCACCCCAGATGCAGGCTGCGGCCGATTCGGCCGCCATGCCGGCGGCCGCGCCGCCGAAACCCGCCAAATCGCTCCGCAACCGAATGATGCGGCAGTACGATCTTGTCGAACGGGTGCGCACCTACAACCCGGACACCAACGAAGACCTGCTCAATCGCGCCTATGTCTACGCCATGAAGGCGCACGGCTCGCAGACCCGGGCCTCCGGCGATCCCTTCTTCTCGCACCCGCTCGAGGTCGCCGCGATCCTCACCGACCTCAAGCTCGACGACGCCACCATCGTGGCGGCGCTGCTGCACGACACCATCGAGGACACCGAGGCGACGCGCGCCGAGATCGACCAGGTGTTCGGGCACGAAATCGGAGCGCTGGTCGAGGGCCTGACCAAGCTGAAGCGGCTGGAGCTGGTCTCACGCGAGGCCAAGCAGGCCGAAAACCTGCGCAAGCTCCTGCTTGCGGTCTCCGACGACGTCCGCGTGCTCCTGATCAAGCTGGCCGACCGGCTGCACAACATGCGCACGCTGGAGTTCGTGCCGGAGGCCTCTCGCAAGCGCATCGCCGAGGAAACGCTCGACATCTATGCGCCTCTGGCGGGGCGCATGGGCATGCAGGAAATGCGCGAAGAGCTGGAGGACCTGTCCTTCCGCAGCCTCGATCCGGAGGCCTATGCCGTGGTGATGGCGCGGCTGGACTCGTTGGCCGAGCGTAACCGCAACCTGATTGGCGAGATCGAGACCCAGCTTTCCAGGAACCTGCGCAAGAACGGCCTGACCGCGCATGTCTACGGCCGGCGCAAGCAACCGTTTTCGATCTGGACCAAGATGGAGCGCAAGTCGGTCGGCTTCGAGCAGTTGTCCGACATCTTCGGTTTTCGCGTCGTCTTGCCCGACGTTGAATCCTGCTACCGCGCGCTCGGCGTCGTGCACACCACCTGGCCGGTCGTGCCGGGCCGCTTCAAGGACTATATCTCGACGCCGAAACAAAACGATTATCGTTCGATCCACTCGACGGTGATCGGCCCCGGCAATCAGCGCGTCGAACTGCAGATCCGCACCGAGGAGATGGATCAGATCGCCGAGTTCGGCATCGCCGCTCATGTTTTCTACAAGGAAGGCATCGGCTCGCCGACCGAGATGCTCAATCGCGAGTCCAATGCGTTCGCCTGGCTGCGGCGGACGGTCGGGATGCTGTCGGAAAGCGCCAACCCGGAAGAGTTTCTGGAGCACACCAAGCTCGAGCTGTTCCACGACCAGGTGTTCTGCTTCACGCCGAAGGGCAAGCTGATCGCGCTGCCTCGCCATGCCAACGTCATCGATTTCGCCTATGCCGTGCACACCGACGTCGGCAACAGCGCGGTCGGCTGCAAGATCAACGGCAAGTTCGCGCCGCTGTCCTCGGAATTGCAGAACGGCGACGAGGTCGAGGTCATGACGTCGGAAGCGCAATCGGCGCCGCCGTCCGCATGGGAATCGCTTGCGGTGACCGGCAAGGCGCGGGCGGCAATCCGGCGCGCGACGCGAACCGCGGTGCGCGATCAATATGCCGGCCTCGGCCGGCGCATCGTCGAGCGCCTGTTCGAGCGCGCCAAGATGGACTACGCCGACGACAAGCTGAAGGGCGCGTTGCCGCGGCTGGCACGCGCCTCGATCGACGACGTCATGGCCGCGGTCGGGCGTGGCGAGATGAAGGCCTCCGACGTCGCGCGCGCGATGTACCCGGACTATCGGGAAGAGCGGGTGGCGCGTTTTGGCGCGCCGAAAAAGAGCAGCCTCGCAGTCAAGCTGAAATTGAAATCGCCGCCCCCGGAGCCCGCACGCAGCGCCAGCGCGATCCCGGTCCGCGGCATCAATTCAGAGCTTCCGGTCAAGTTCGCGCCGAACGGCGGCGCGGTTCCAGGTGACCGCATCGTCGGCATCGTGACCCCGGGCGAGGGCATCACGATCTATCCGATCCAGTCGCCGGCACTGAAGGATTTCGAGGAGGAGCCCGAGCGCTGGCTCGACGTGCGCTGGGACGTCGAGGAGGAGAGCGCGCCGCAGCGCTTCCCGGCCCGGATCAAGGTCGACAACGTCAACGAGCCCGGCAGTCTCGCGCAGGTCGCGACCGTCATCGCCGAGCACGACGGCAACATCGACAATATCAGCATGTCGCGCCGCTCGCCGGATTTCACCGAATTGACGATCGATCTCGAAGTTTATGACCTCAAGCATCTCAGCGCTATCATTGCCCAGTTGCGCGCCAAGGCCGTCGTCGCGCGGGTCGAGCGCGTCAATGGGTAAAGGGTCGTCATTGCCGGGCTTGCCGAAGGGGCTTCGGCCCCGCAGCGGGTCGAGCCCGCGCATGACGAGTTTTGAAGAGCGAGCCAGTTCATGCCAGTTTCTCCGCTGCGCCTCGGCGTCAACGTCGACCATGTTGCAACCCTGCGCAACGCGCGGGGCGGGTTGCGCCCCGATCCCGTGCGCGCGGCCCAGGTCGCGATCGAGGCCGGTGCCGACGGCATCACGGCACATTTGCGCGAGGATCGTCGCCATATCCGCGACGAGGACATGGCGCGGCTGAAGGCTGAAATCTCCAGGCCGCTGAATTTCGAAATGGCCGCGACCGCCGACATGCTGCGGATATCGCTTGCGACCAAGCCCCACGCCGTGTGCCTGGTGCCGGAGCGGCGGGAAGAACTGACTACGGAGGGCGGGCTCGACGTGGTCGGCCAGCACAACGCGCTGGCGCCGTTCATCAGCAAGCTGAATGATGCCGGCATCCGGGTGTCGCTGTTCATCGCAGCAGACGAACGGCAGATCGAAATGGCGGCGCAGCTGCGCGCACCCGTGATCGAGATTCACACCGGCGCCTGGTGCGATGCCGTCGTGGACGGCCACAAGGACAAGGCGAAAGCCGAATGGCAGCGCATTGTCGCCGGCGCCAAGCTCGCACGAGCGGCCGGGCTCGAGGTGCATGCCGGCCACGGCCTCGACTATGCGACCGCCGAGACGATCGCGGCGCTGCCCGAAATCGTCGAACTCAACATCGGCTACTACATGATCGGGGAAGCGATCTTCGTCGGTCTCGCCGAGACCGTGCGTTCGATGCGTGCCGCCATGGATCGGGGGAGGGCGCGCGCATGATTCTTGGAATAGGCTCCGACCTGATCGATATCCAGCGCGTCGCCAAGGTGATCGAGCGCCACGGTGACCGTTTCCTCGACCGCATCTTCACCGAGGCCGAGCGCGCCCGCGCCAACCGCCGCAGCAAGAACGAGAAAATGGTGGTGGCGACCTATGCCAAGCGGTTCGCCGCCAAGGAGGCCTGTTCCAAGGCGTTGGGAACCGGAATCCGCCGCGGCGTCTGGTGGCGCGACATGGGCGTCGTGAACCTGCCGGGTGGCCGGCCGACCATGCAGCTGACCGGTGGCGCGCTGGCCCGACTCAAGGCACTGACGCCGGAAGGGCTCGAGGCGCGGATCGATCTGTCCATTACCGACGATTGGCCGCTGGCGCAGGCCTTTGTCATCATTTCGGCGGTGCCATCAGGCCAAAACTGAGACTGGGCGCTTCTCGCCCTTCCAAACAAAAATTCTATATTTTACATAGGGTTATGAAGTTTTGATGCGGCGGTTTATTGCGCGGGCGCGGACAACCGTCTAAAACGCGTGCGAAGCTTCGATCCACGAGCGAGCGAATTCGGGTTTGCGCCGGAATTGGCTCACACTATCAGAAACAGGACCGATTCCCTTGGGGCCGCGACGCGTCGTGCTGATCGCGTGGGGATGGTGTTCTGCCGTGTGCGACGTGCGTGTGCGGCTTGGCGGCGACGACGGATGGGAAAGTGATGAGCGTGACTTCGCGACCAAAACCTGAAGCCGAACGTGGCGAGACCATCCGCGTCATCATTCATGCCCTGCTGATCGCACTGGTTATCCGTACCTTCCTGTTCCAGCCCTTCAACATCCCCTCGGGTTCGATGAAGGCGACGCTCTTGGTCGGCGACTATCTGTTCGTGTCGAAATATTCCTATGGCTACAGCCATTACTCGATCCCGCTGTCGCCCAACCTGTTCTCGGGCCGTATCTTCGGCTCCGATCCGTCGCGCGGCGACATCGTGGTGTTCCGGCTGCCCAAGGACGACTCCACGGATTACATCAAGCGCGTGATCGGGCTGCCCGGCGACCGCATCCAGATGAAGGACGGGCTGCTCTACATCAATGACGAACCGGTAAAACGCGAGCGGCTCAGCGACTATGTCGGCGAAGACCCTTGCGGCTCGTCGGAGTTGACCGCGCGGGTCAAGCGCTGGCGCGAGACAAACCCCGAAGGCGTCAGCTACGAGACGCTCGATTGCGTCGACAACGGCTTTTACGACAACACGAATGTCTACACCGTGCCGCCCGGGCACTTCTTCATGATGGGCGACAACCGCGACAATTCCACCGACAGCCGCGTGCAATCCGCGGTCGGCTATGTCCCGCTGGAGAACGTCGTCGGCCGCGCCCAGATGATCTTCTTCTCGATCGGCGAAGGCGAGCACGTCTGGGCGATCTGGTCCTGGCCGTGGACGGTGCGCTGGAATTGCATTTTCAAAATCGTGCGATGAACGACGATACGACCGAGATCCGGACCGCAACCGTTTTGAACGAGGCGACGCCGCCGCCTGAGTCGCCGCGGCGCGCCAAAGCGGCGAAAAAGAAGAAGCGCAGCAAGTCGGGCCGCAAGGCCGCGGCCAAGACCGCGACGGCCGAGATCGAGGGGCGCATCGGGCACAAGTTCGCCGACGCGGTGCTGCTGAACACCGCGATCACGCACGTCTCCGCACTGAAGCCGATGCACAAGCGCGGCGACAGCTATCAGCGCCTGGAATTTCTCGGCGATCACGTGCTGGGCCTGATCGTCTCCGACATGCTCTATCGCGCCTTTCCCGATGCCGACGAGGGCGAGCTGTCGAAGCGGCTTGCCGATCTCGTGCGCAAGGAGAGCTGCGCCGAAGTTGCAAAGGCGCTCGGGCTCGCCGACGACATCAAGCTTGGCGCGGTCGGGGCCGGCGCGAGTGCGCGGTTGCGCAAGTCCGTCCTTGGCGACATCTGCGAGGCCGTCATCGGCGCGGTCTTTCTCGACGGCGGCTATCCGGCGGCGAGCGAGTTCGTCGAACGCAACTGGACCGAACGGATGCGCAAGCCGCGCCAGCCGCTGCGCGACCCCAAGACGGTGCTGCAGGAATGGGCGCAGGGCAAGGGCCTGCCGACGCCGGTTTACCGCGAAGTCGAGCGCACCGGGCCGCATCACGATCCGCAATTCCGTGTCGCCGTTGACCTGCCGGGACTCGCGCCCGCCGAGGGTGTCGGCGGCAGCAAGCGCGCGGCAGAGAAAGTCGCGGCCTCTGTGATGATCGAACGCGAAGGCGTCGCCGGCGGCAAGCATGACTGACGGGGGCAACGGGACACGCTGCGGCTTCGTCGCGCTGATCGGCGCCCCCAATGTCGGCAAATCGACGCTGGTCAACGCGCTGGTCGGCTCCAAGGTCACCATCGTCTCGCGCAAGGTGCAGACCACGCGCGCGCTGATCCGAGGCATTGCGATCGAAGGCAAGTCGCAGCTCATCCTGGTCGATACGCCCGGCATCTTCGCGCCGAAGCGGCGGCTGGATCGCGCCATGGTGTCGACGGCCTGGAGCGGGGCGCATGACGCCGATCTGGTCTGCGTGCTGCTCGATGCCAAATCGGGACTCGATGATGAGGCCGACGACATTCTTGCCAAGGCGGCCGGTGTCGGTCACGACAAGCTCCTCGTGCTCAACAAGATCGACCTCGTGCCGCGCGAAAAACTGCTGGCGCTGGCGCAGGCCGCCAACGACCGGCTGAAATTCGCGCACACGTTCATGATCTCCGCGCTCTCGGGCGACGGCGTCGCCGATCTCCTCAAAAGCCTGGCCGCGATGGTCCCCGCGGGTCCGTTTCTCTATCCCGAAGACCAGATGTCGGACGCGCCGATGCGCCACCTTGCGGCGGAGATCACGCGGGAGAAGATTTTCCGCAAGCTGCATCAGGAGCTGCCGTACCAGTCGACGGTCGAGACCGACTCCTGGACCGAGCGCAAGGACAAGTCGGTGCGGATCGAGCAGACCATCTTTGTCGAGCGCGAAAGCCAGCGCAAGATCGTGCTGGGGAAGGGCGGTTCCGCCATCAAGTCCATCGGCGCGGAATCCCGCAAGGAGATCACCGAAATCCTCGGCGTACCCGTGCATCTGTTCCTGTTCGTCAAAGTGCGCGAGAATTGGGCCGACGACCCCGATCGCTACCGCGAAATGGGACTGGAATTCCCCAAAGAATAAGAAACGGCAAGGCCATGAATCTCCCGCGAAACGTTTTCCGGTTCGAAATTCTGCTCTACGCGTCGCTGATCCTGGATGCGATCTCGCTGGCGTTCGAGGATCGCACGGTGACGTCAGGCACCTCCGAGCAGATCATCATGGCGCAAAGCGTCGCTTCGGTCTGCCTGATCCTCCTGTTGCTCTATTTCGTCTATCTCGCGGCGCGGCACCGCAAGAACTGGCCGCGCTGGGTGCTGTCGGCGGCCCTCGTGCTGTCGGTCGTTTCACTGATAACGGCGATTGGCGAAAGCGGACTTGCCTTCGACAGCGGCATCGAGATCGTGTCCTGCGCGCTCACGGTGATGGGGCTCTATTATTCCTTCACCGGCGATGCGCAGGGCTGGTTCGATGCGTGACTGTTTGGCGCGTCATTTCCGGGTTCGATGCTGCGCATCGCCCGGAAATGGCAGCCATCGGAGTTTCCGGTGACCAACGGCGGATTGCGCTCTCGCTAATCCGCCCTGCATGTTACGTCTAGAACATGGAATGGTCCGACGACGGCATCGTGCTGGGAGTGCGGCGGCATGGCGAATCTTCCGCCATTGTCGAGCTGTTGACGCGCGCCCACGGCCGCCACCTCGGCCTGGTGCGCGGCGGCGCCGGCTCGCGGATGCGGCCATTGCTGCAGCCCGGCAACGGCGTCCATGCGGTCTGGCGCGCGCGGCTCGACGAGCATCTCGGCACCTACGCCATCGAAGGCACGCAAATGCGGGCCGCAAACCTGCTGTCCTCGTCGCACGCGGTCTATGGCGTGACGCATCTGGCCGCGCTGGCGCGGCTGTTGCCTGAGCGCGACCCGCATCAGGACATCTACGAGATGCTCGAGCAGACGCTGGATGATTTCGAGGATGCATCGGATGCCGCGGTGCATCTGGTGCGGTTCGAGCTCGCCATGCTGACCGAGCTCGGCTTCGGGCTCGATCTGGAGAATTGCGCGGCGACCGGCGAAACCGAAGACCTGCTCTATGTCTCGCCGAAATCCGGCGGCGCGGTGTCGCGCACGGCCGGCGAGCCCTGGCGCGACCGTCTGTTGCCGCTGCCGCCTTATTTGCGGCATGGCGAGCAGCGCGCCGGCGACTGGTCGGATCAGGATCTGCAGGACGGCTTCACGCTCACCGGACTGTTCCTGCTGCGCTATGTGCTGGAGCCGCGCGGGCAAACCCACTCGGACGCCCGCGACGGGTTCATCAACGCAGTGATCAGGAAGCGGGCGAAAATGCAGATTGCGTCCTCCTGAAGCGACCGCCGCGCTGCGACGGGCAGTCTGCGGTTCCACCGCCACAATTGATCGACAGATCTTCGCTCGCGTCAGTCCGATTTAATTTGCGCTGATCGTCGGAGTCAGATTCTCTCGTACATTGTGAATATATTTCGGGGGGCACCATGCTGACGCGTGCGCTCGGCGCTGTTGCGCTGAGCCTGGTTTTCTCGTCCTTCAGTTCCGCCGCCAGCGCTGGAGCCATCCAGCGCATGTCCTGCAGCGTGGTTCGCTTCTATGTGGCGAGGTATTCGGCATCGGCCGCGGAATCCTATGCACGCAGTCACGGCGCGACCGACGCCCAGATCGAGGCGGCGCGGCATTGCCTGAAAGAAGCGCCTGCGCAGACCGCCGACGCCGCGCACTGGTTCACGCGATAGCGCAAGCCGCCCAAGTCCAGGCGCCAAAGTCTCGTCGCACACCGCTACATTCTTTCCCAACCCTCGCCATCTTTTCGAGCGGGCGAGGGTGACACGCTCCCCGCGTGCGTTGAGTTTGCGTGGGGAGTAACGCCATGGACGTGGATTTCCAGGCCAAGGTCGAGAAGTACGAGGGCAAGGCCGCCAAATACCGGGAAGCGGCCCTCAAGAAGACCGAAGGCGCGCAGCGGACCATGTGCGAGGTGCTCGCGGCCTATTATGACGGACTTGCCGCGGATTTCCGTCAGGCCGCGGAAAAGCGAAAGGCGGCGTAGTTGGCGAGCGCGCGACGCCCGATCAGGCGCCACTAGCCCAGGCACGCGGAAATCGACAGTTTGATGTGACCGCTGGCGCCGCGGGATTGCCCTGATTCGCGCCTTGTCCGATTCCGGCGAAGCGTTTATCCCGGTCGCATGGGAAAACCACTGATTCCGCCGAAACCGCCCGAGATTCACGAGGTGCCGCTGCGCGAGGCGCTGGAAGAGCGCTACCTTGCCTACGCGCTGTCGACCATCATGCACCGCGCGCTGCCGGATGCGCGCGACGGCCTGAAGCCGGTGCACCGGCGCATCCTCTACGGGATGCGGCTGCTCAATCTCAATCCCAGCGCGGCGTTCAAGAAGTCGGCGAAGATCGTCGGCGACGTCATGGGCTCGTACCATCCGCATGGCGATCAGGCGATCTACGACTCCATGGTGCGACTGGCGCAGGATTTCTCCTCGCGCTATCCGCTGATCGACGGCCAGGGCAATTTCGGCAACATCGACGGCGATAATCCGGCTGCGATGCGTTACACCGAAGCGCGCATGACCGACGTCGCGCGGCTGCTGCTGGATGGCATCGACGAAGACGGGGTCGAACTGAAGCCGACCTACGACAACAGCGGCAAAGAGCCCGTCGTGCTCCCGGGCGGCTTCCCGAACCTGCTTGCCAACGGTTCGCAGGGCATCGCGGTCGGCATGGCGACCTCGATCCCGCCGCACAATGCCGCCGAACTGTGCGAGGCCGCGCTGCACCTGATCGACAAGCCAGAGGCGCGCTCGAAGACACTGCTGAAATGGGTGAAGGGTCCGGACTTCCCGACGGGCGGCATCATCGTCGATTCCAAGGAAGCGATCGCGGAGGCCTATGTCACCGGCCGCGGCTCGTTCCGCACCCGCGCGCGCTGGGTGCAGGAGGAAGGCTCGCGCGGCACCTGGCAAATCGTCATCACCGAGATTCCCTACCTCGTGCAGAAGTCGCGGCTGGTCGAGAAGATCGCCGAACTGCTCAACGAGAAGAAGCTGCCGCTGGTCGGCGATGTCCGGGATGAATCCGCGGAAGACGTTCGTCTCGTCATCGAGCCGAAATCGCGCACCGTCGATCCCGAATTGCTGATGGAATCGCTGTTCCGGCTGACCGAGCTGGAAAGCCGGATTCCGCTGAACCTCAATGTGCTGATCAAGGGCAAGGTGCCGAGGGTGGTCGGCCTCGCCGAGTGCCTGCGCGAATGGCTCGATCATCTGCGCGACGTGCTGGTCCGCCGCACCAACCACCGCAAGGGCGAGATCGAGCACCGGCTCGAAGTGCTCGGCGGCTATCTGATCGCCTATCTGAACATCGACAAGGTGATCAAGATCATCCGCACCGAGGACGAGCCGAAGCCGGTGTTGATGAAGGCCTTCAAGCTGACGGATATCCAGGCCGACTCCATCCTCAACATGCGCCTGCGCAATCTGCGCAAGCTCGAGGAGATGGAGATCCGCACCGAGGACAAGAATCTCCGTAACGAGTTGAAGGGAATCAAGTCTCTGCTCGGCTCCGAGAAGGAGCAGTGGGACAAGGTCGGCGAGCAGGTCAGGAAGGTCCGCGACATGTTCGGGCCGAAGACGCCGCTCGGCAAGCGCCGCACCAGTTTCGCCGATGCGCCCGAGCACGACATCGCCGCGATCGAGGAAGCCTTCGTCGAGCGCGAGCCGGTCACCGTCGTGATCTCCGAGAAGGGCTGGGTGCGCACGATGAAAGGCCACATGGCCGATCTCTCGGGCCTCGTCTTCAAGACTGACGACAAGCTCGATCACGCCTTCTTCGCCGAGAGCACCTCTAAGCTGCTGGTGTTCGCCACCAACGGCAAATTCTACTCGCTCGATGTCGCGAAGCTGCCGGGCGGCCGCGGCCATGGCGAGCCGATCCGCATGTTCATCGACATGGATCAGGACGCGGCCATCGTCTCGCTGTTCGTCAACAAGGGCGGCCGCAAATTCCTGGTTGCGAGCACCGAGGGGCAGGGGTTCATCGTCAACGAGGACGAGTGCGTCGGCAACACCCGCAAGGGCAAGCAGGTGATGAACGTGACGATGCCGGCGGAGGCCACGGCGATCTCCGTGGTCGCCGGCGACACCGTTGCCGTGATCGGCACCAACCACAAGATGGTGCTGTTCCCGATCGATCAGGTGCCGGAGATGGCGCGTGGCCGCGGCGTGCGGCTGCAGAAATATTCCGGCGGCAAATTGTCCGACGTGACCACCTTCGATTCGAAGGAAGGCCTGAGCTGGAAGGATTCCGCCGGCCGAGACCAGGGCATGAGCATGAAGGAATTGGCGGATTGGCGCGGCAACCGCGCCGACGCCGGCCGGCTGGCGCACGGCCTGCCGAAGTCGAACAAATTCGGCAAGGCGGTGGAGTAGGGCGACCACGCGAAACTCGTCATGCCCGGCCTTGTGCCGGGCATCCACGTCTTGTTTGATGGACGCAAGACGTAGACGGCCGGGCCCATAGGCGAGCGGAAGCGACGCCGTTCTTCGAACGGCTGTGCCCGGCCATGACGAGCGGAGGGAAGCATGTCGGGCTTGCGCTCTCTTTTGTCGGTAACGGTCCTCGCTTTTCTCTGCGTCCCCGCCCTCCAAGCCCAAACCATTCCCGGCGCATTGCCGGAATCGGCAACCGCGCTCGCGCAGGGCCAATGGCCCGCTTATGCCGGCACCAATGCCGCCGCGCGCTATTCGCCGCTTACGCAAATCAATCGCGACAACGCGAAGAACCTGCACGTGGTCTGGCGCTGGAAGTCGCCCGATGCGGCGATCCGCGGCGCCAAGCCTGAGATCGGCCCGGGCTATGTCAATGAATCGACACCGCTGATGGTCGATGGCGTGCTCTACACCTCGACCTCGCTGTCGCAGGTCGCGGCGATCGATGCCGCCACGGGCGAGACCAAATGGGTGTTCGACCCCAAGATCTACGAGAACGGGCTCGGCCCGCCCGCCAACAACGGCTGGACCCATCGCGGCGTCGCCTATTGGCGCAAGGGCGACGACGAACGCATCGTGATCCTGACCGCGTTTGCGCAGATGATCGCGCTTGACGCCAAAACCGGAAAGCCGGTGCCCGACTTCGGGACCAACGGCCGCGTCGATCTCAACCTCGGTATGAGGCGGCCGGTCTCGCCGCATTTCTACACCATGACCTCGCCGCCGGTGATCGTGCGCGGCGTCATCGTGGTCGGTTCCTCCGTGCTCGACTGGTGGGGCGAGCGGCCGTCGCCGGTCGGCGACGTCAGAGGCTTCGATATCGGCAGCGGAAAGCTGCTCTGGACTTTCCACACGGTGGCGCAGGGCGAGGAGCCCGGCGCGGAGACCTGGAAGAACGATTCCTGGAAGGAGGCGGGCAACGCCAATGTCTGGGCGCCGATGAGCGCCGACGAAGAGCTCGGTTATGTCTATCTGCCGGTGAGCACGCCGACCAACGATTATTACGGCGGCCACCGGCCGGGCGACGGTCTCTATGGCGAGAGCCTGGTCTGTCTCGATGTCACCACGGGCAAGAAGGTCTGGCACTATCAGCTCGTGCATCACGGCCTTTGGGACTACGACCCGCCGACCGCGCCGAACCTGATCGACATCACCGTCGACGGCAAACCGGTCAAGGCGGTGGTGCAGGTCACCAAGCAGGCCTTCGCTTATGTGTTCGATCGCGTTACCGGAAAACCGGTCTGGCCGATCGAGGAGCAGCCGGTGCCGACCTCATCAGTTCCGGGCGAGCAGGCCGCGAAGACGCAGCCGATCCCGTCAAAGCCCGCGCCGTTCGACATTCAGGGCGCGACCGACGACAACCTGATCGATCTCACGCCGGAGATTCATCAGGAGGCGATCGCAATCGCCAAGCGCTATGACCGCGGACCGGTGTTCACGCCGCCGTCTGAGCGCGGCACCATCCAGGTGCCCGGCAATGCCGGCGGCGCGAGTTGGTCGGGCGCCGCGGTCGACCCCGAAACCCACATGCTTTACGTGCCGACCTATCGCGTACTGTCGCTGATCACCATCGGAAAACCCCAGTCATGGGAGGGCAGCTACGACTTTATCGGTCGGCCGTCCTATCTGGATGGCCCGCGCGGTCTGCCGCTGCTCAAGCCGCCATTCGCCAGCATCGTCGCCATCGACATGAATACCGGCGAGCACCGTTGGCGGATCCCGGTCGGCCGCAGCATCGCGATGCCGTCGGTCGCGCGGCTGAACCTGCCCGGAGAGTACGGGCTGCTTGCGCGCAGCTTTGCGCTGGTCACCCGGACGGTGATGATCGTCGTGCAGATGGGAGCCCTGGGACCGCCCCGCGCGATGCCCGGCATCTACGCGCTGATCAGGGAATTGCACAACCGCGACCCGCATCTGTGGGTGTACGACAAGACGACCGGCGAGAAGCTTGCCGAGATCGAGTTGCCGTCCAACGCGAGCGGTGCGCCGATCACCTATATGGCCGGCGGCAGGCAGTATATCGCCTTTCCCGTCGGCGGCGGGCCGGTTCCGGAAGAGCTGATTGCGGTCGGGCTTTAGCGCATGATCCGGAAAAGTGTGCAGCGGTTTTCCGACAAGATCATGCGCAAATAAGCTTCAAATCATCCCCGCGAGCCGCAGGCCGATTCCGGCCGCGCAGGCGCCGCCGAGCACCGTGATCATGCCGAGCTTGAAGCGGAAGATTGCGATCGCAGCTGCAACCGCCAGCACCAGCGCGGCAACGTCGATGCTATGCAAGAGCGGCAGATCGAACGACAGGCCGTAGGAGTGGACCGGCGTCGTCTCCCGGAACAGCGTGTGCAGCGCGAACCAGATCGAGAGATTGAGGATCACGCCGACCACCGCCGCGGTGATTGCGCCGAGCGCGCCCGCCAGTCCCTTGTTGCCGCGCAACCGCTCGATATAGGGCGCGCCGGTGAAGATCCAGAGGAAGCAGGGCGTGAATGTCACCCAGGTCGCGAGCAAGCCGCCGAGCGTCGCGGCCAGCATCGGCGGCAGCGTGCCGGGATCGCGATAGGCCGCCATGAAGCCCACGAATTGCAGCACCATGATCAGCGGGCCGGGCGTGGTCTCGGCCATCCCGAGCCCGTCCAGCATCTCCGGCGCTTTCAGCCAGTGATAGTGCTCGACCGCTTGCTGCGCGACATAGGCGAGCACGGCATAGGCGCCGCCGAACGTCACCATCGCCATCTTGGTGAAGAACAGCGCGATCTGGCCAAACGTGTTGGTCGCACCAAGCGTCATCAGGATCGCAACGGTGGGTGCGAACCACAGTGCGGCCCAGAACAGGGCGACGCGCAGCGCGCGTGCGGCGTCGGGGCGGGCGTGTTCCGGCACCTCGTCGCCGAGCGCGCTGTCGATGTCGGCCGCTTTCGTATTGCCATGGCCGGCGCCGGCAAATTCGCTGCGTCCGCTTTTGGCGCCAAAATAACCGATCAGGCCGGCCGCGACGATGATGATCGGGAAGGGGACGGCAAAGAAGAAAATGCCGGTGAAGGCGATCCCGGCCAGCGCAATCATGATGTTGTTGCGCAGCGCGCGCTTGCCGACGCGCACCAGCGCCTCGACCACGATTGCGAGCACCGCGGCCTTCAGCCCGAAGAACAGCGCTTCGACATACCAGACGTTGCCGTAGGCCGCGTAGACATAGCTCAGGGCCATGATGGCGATAATGCCGGGCACGATGAACAGGCCGCCCGCCATGATGCCGCCGGCCGTGCGGTGCATGAGCCAGCCGACATAGGTTGCGAGCTGCTGCGCCTCCGGGCCCGGCAGCAGCATGCAGTAGTTCAGCGCGTGCAGGAACCGGCTCTCGGAGACCCATTTCTTCTCCTCGACCAGGATGCGGTGCATGACTGCGATCTGCCCCGCGGGCCCGCCGAAAGATAGCAGCGCCACCCGCAGCCAGACCCGGAACGCCTCGGCGAAGCTGATGCCGTGACCGGCATCAGCTTCTGCTTCCATTTTGTTGGTCGCGTCCATCACGCCTTCTTCCCCACAGGCCAATTGTGCGTCTCGGAGGCGGCGTCGCGGCACCAGCGATAGAACGCATCGTACAACGTCATGCCGGCGGCGAGTTGTTCGAGATCGTCGTCGTACATGCGCGACAAGCCGAGGGACGCTGCAAGCAACCCTGCCGCTTCCGGGCACAGGTCGAGACGGCCTGTGTCGGCGGCGCGGACAATGGTCGCGAGCCGCAGCAGGGGCGGCGTGGCGAGTCCGAACTCCTCGATCATGACATCGAACGTGCATTTCTCGCCGCGATGACTCCAGAACACATTCTCGACGTCGAACGGCGCGGCATTGAAACGCTCGCCGACGGCAAGCACTTCCGACGGCGACACGAACAGGAACACCGCCGCGGGATCGACGAATCGCTTGATCAGCCAGGGACAGGCGATGCGGTCGATCTTCGGCCGCGCCCGCGTGACCCAGACGGTGCGGCCGCGGGCATCGCGCGGCGGCAGCTTGTCGGCCGGGATCAGCGGCAGCTTCGCGTCCTTCCAGCCTTCGAAGCCGCCGTCGAGCGTTTCGGCGTCGGAATTGGCGTTGCGCAGCCAGGCCGCGCTGCCTTGCGCCAATTTGGCTCCGCGCAGGCAAACGACCACGGCGGGGCGGCCGTTGAACTCGCCGCTCCAGTCGGCGGCACTCTCGTGGCTCCGCCGGACCGCTCCCGGTATCAGGCGGGGATCGGCGGCAAAGTCGGCTTCGGTGCGCACGTCGATCAGGACTGGCGCATCCGCCGTGCCGATCAGCCGCGCGAGCTTTTCAGGGGAAATGGTGGTGTAGGATGACATGGTTTGCGTCCTCGCAAAAAAATCGGGACGCGATACTTGGGCATGTCGCCTCACGGGGGGATCGCAGCACCCCCTTGCGCGCAATTACAGCGAAACTCGCGCAGCCTGTCAATCGCAGCCTGCAACCGCCGCCGGAAAAACGCGGCGCCATGTGATAGTATTCACCCGCGAAATCATTATATCGCCAGCCGAATCCCCCGATGTCGGAGACTGTCCGATGCACACCCATTCCCTCGATCGGCACATGCACGATCACGTCTTTCTCGGCGACAAGCACGAGCAGAACGAGCGCCGCACCTGGTTTGTGGTCGCGCTGACGCTGGTCATGATGGTTGGCGAGATCGCCGCCGGCTCGTTGTTCGGCTCGATGGCGCTGCTCGCCGATGGCTGGCACATGGGCACCCATGCCGCCGCGCTTGGGATCGCCGGCGCCGCCTATCTGTTCGCGCGCCGGCAGGCAGCCAACGCGCGGTTCTCGTTCGGCACCGGCAAGTTCGGCGATCTCGCAGCGTTCTCCAGCGCGCTCATTCTCGGCCTGATTGCGATCCAGATCGCCTATGAGAGCGTGCTGCGGCTGATCTCGCCGGTCCCGATCGTCTATGGCGAGGCGATCGCGGTGGCCTGCCTCGGCCTTGCCGTCAATCTGGTGAGCGCCTGGCTGCTGCGCGACAGCCATGGTCATCATCACGGCCATGTCCATGATCATCACCACGACCATGATCACGATCATCACCATCCTCGCGACAATAATTTCCGGGCGGCTTACGTCCACGTGCTTGCCGATGCCGCCACGTCCGTGCTCGCGATCGCCGCGCTCGTGACTGCGATGATGTCGGGCTGGACCTGGACCGATCCGGCGGTCGGGCTTATCGGCAGCGTCGTGATCGCGAGCTGGGCCTTCACGCTGATCCGGGATGCCGGCAGCGTGCTGCTCGACGTGTCCTTCGACAAGCGGCTCGAGGGTGACATCCGCGCGCGGCTGGAGAACGGCGACGACCGCGTCACCGACCTGCATGTCTGGCAGCTCGGTCCCGGCCATTGCGCCGCCGTGATCTCGCTGGTCTCGGATGCGCCGCTGCAGCCCGCGATCTACAAGGAACGACTGCACGACCTGAAGGGCCTGAGTCATGTCACCGTCGAGGTCGAGCGCTGCATGCACGAACACATCGATCGTTGCTGAAACCTGTTCCTGAGTTGTTCGCGGTCAAGATTTGACGGAATCGGCGGCAAGTGCATGCTGCCGTCATGTTCAGGAATTGCCGACTGGCTCGCATGAGCGACGGCCACTATTGTTTTGTGCGTGATCTCGGTCCGGTGAAGGGCGGGAAGGGCATGAAGCATCATGCGGTCATCATCGACTTCAACCGCCGAGGAGTGGCGGCGTTGCTCAAGCGTGCCTTCACGAAATCGCCCGAGCGTGAAACGCCGGATTTGATTCCGTATCCTTTGAGCGCAAGAAAGACGCCGCGCTAAGTCTGCTGCCGCATGCTGCCATTGCTGGCGCAATCACAATCGCTGCTGACACGTACTGACAGGGGATCGCGTATGCGCGTGAATAGCGTGCGCGCGCGCTTGCGCTGTGCGCGGTTGCGCTTACCATTCCATCAACGCGACAGGAGAGAGGACAAGAGGTGGGCGAGTGGCTCGGCGTTTCCATTGCGATACTGTCGAGTTGTCTCGGCGGCACCGCCGCTGCCATCACGCGCTATCTCGTCAGCGGCGCCGATCCGATCGCGCTTGCGATATTGCGCTGGGGCATCGGATTCCTCTGCGTGCTGCCGGCGGCCTTTCTCTTGCGAGTCCGCTGGCCCGCGCGGAGCGATGTGCCCTGGGTGATGCTGCTCGGCTTCTGCTTCTTCGGCCTGTTCTTCGTGCTCTACAATATCGCGATGTCCTACACGACCGCGGCGCGCGCGTCGCTCGCGCTGGCGACGCTGCCGCTCTCGACCATGGTGGTCGGCGCGCTGCTCGGCTACGAGACGCTCAGCGCGCGCAAGACCACGGGGGTCTGCATCGCGGTGTTCGGAGTTGTGGCGGCGCTCGCAGCCGGTCTTTCGGTCGCCCCCGTCGGCGCCTGGCGCGGTGAAGCGATCATGCTGGGGGCCGTGGTCTGCATGGCCTTCTACAACGTGCTGTCGCGGCCGTTCATGCAGCGCTCCAGCGCGCTCGGTTTCCTCACGGTCGGCATGGGCACAGGTGCTGCGGCACTGGTGATTGCGGGAGTCTTCACCGGCAGTTTCGCGGCGCTGAAAGGCTTTGGCACCGCGCAATGGATCGCCGGCATCTATCTCGGGATCGGAGGCGGCGCAGCGGCCTTCATCCTCTGGGTGCTGGCGCTGCAGCGGGCGACGCCGACCCGCGTCGCCAATACCATGACGGTCAATCCGATCGCGGCCGCGCTGCTTGCAACACAGCTGGTCGGCGAGCCGATCACGCCGAATCTGGTGGCCGGCCTCGTCGCCGTCTTTGCCGGCATCTGGATCGCGACCTCGGAAGTCAAGAAGGCCTAGACGTTCGCTACCCTGCGGCGCCGAGACAGCGGCGGCGGGCCGAGGCCTTCGGCCTTTTTCGGCTCGAGCGTGCCAGCGTAGAACGAAAGCCCCCAGACCAGTATCAGTGCGATCAGGTACATCAAATAGGATTGCGGCGGCGTGGTTGCCCAGCGCCAGAAACTCTTCGGATTGCCCTTCGGGTCGGTGCCGTTTGCCATGGCAGGGTTGTGCGCGAAACGGCGCGCCAAGTGAAGCGCAAAATTCGCGCAATCAGGATCGCGCGCGCTCACCGCGCAGCATCAATAGCGCCACGACCGCAGTCAGGCTCAGCAGCGATGAGACGATCAGCACCCGGCTTCCCATCGCATCGATCAGGAAGCCGAATAACAGCGGCGCGGCGGCCTGCGTCATCCGTGCCGGCGCGCCAATCAGGCCGAGACGGTACCCGTAGTTCTGCGGTCCGAAGATCGCGAGCGGCAGCGTGCCGCGTGCAATGGTGATCACGCCGTTGCCGGCGCCGTGAAAGACGGCGAACACGCTGGTGGCCGCGCCGCCGGTGAGCCAGACGATCGCGGCGCCGATCGGGTGCATCAGGCAGGCGAGCCGCGCCGAGACGATCGGATGATAGCGCTTGAGGAAGCTCGCCTCGAAGATCCGCGCGGCGACCTGCGCCGGCCCGATCAGCGCGCCGGCGGCAACCGCCTGTACCGGTGACGCCCCGGCCGCCTCCAGGATGCGCGGGAAGTGCGCGGCCATCGCACCCGTCACCATCCAGGCGGCGGCGAAGGCGAACGCCAGCAGCACCATGGTGCGATCGATGGCGATATGCGGCTTGACTGCAGTCTCCGCGGTTTCCTTTGCGACTTGCACCGCGGGCAGCATCAACAGATTGATCGGCAAGCCGATCAGGATATGTGCGACCGCCCAGGCAAAGCAGGTCTCGCGCCAGCCGATGGTTTGCAGCCCCAGCGCCGTCAGCGGCCAGCCGATCGTCGAAGCAAAACCGGCAATCAGCGTGATGCCGGTGATCGCGCTGCGCGCGGCCTCGCCATAGATGCGCCCGAGCGCGCCGAAGGCGGCGTCATACAGTCCATAGCCCATGCCGACACCCAGCAGGAGCCAGGCGAACATCAACGTCCAGACTGACTGCGCAAACCCGAGCAGCACGAGCCCTGCGGCAAGCGTCAGGTTGGAGATCGACAGCACCGACCGGCCGCCGACGCGGTCGATCTGGCGGCCGACCCGCGGGCCGAGCACGGCCGCGATCACCAGTGCGGCCGAATAGGCGCCGAAAATCCAGTTCGATGAAATGCCGAGATCATGCGCGATGGGATCGGCGACCAGCGCCGGCAGGTAGACGCTGGAGGCCCAGGCCAGCGTCTGCGTGGTGCCGAGTGCCAGGACGATGGGGAGTTGGCGCCCGCTCATGCGGTGGGCGCTTTGAGGCTTATGTGATGCATGTCCATGTCATTTGCATGCCTAAAACGGCATGCGTCAAGCACGCGCAGGGATGCTTTCACCCGCCGCGATTGCGCGGCATAATCGGCTCATGGAACTGTCCGCACGTCTCGACCTGATGAACTGGCTGGTTGCCCAGGGTCTCACCGGTCTTCCCGAGCCCGAGCTGATTCGCGGCTTCTGCGAGCGCTGCTGCGACGGCGGCCTGCATTTGTCGCGCGGCATGGCCTTCATCGACACGCTGCACCCGATCTATGAAGGGCGTGGCTTCCGCTGGAACGACCGCCCGAGCAACGAGAGCGACACCTTTGAATATCGTTCGTCCAGCGAGGGCGACGCCGCCAAGAACTGGCGCCGCTCGGCCTTCCACCACATGCTCGAGAACGGCCATGACGAGATCCAGCTCGATCTCGCCGATAAGGGTTCGCAGGAGTTCTCGTTGATCGGCGATCTCCTCGAGAAAGGGCACCGGCACTTTCTCGCCTTCATCCATCGCTTCGGCGATGCCGGCACGCTCGGCCAGATGGATTGCTTCTACTCCTATTTCACCACCCGCCGCGAGCAGGGTTTTTCCGACAAGGAACTTACGGCATTGCGCGATCTGGTGCCGGTGCTGGGGCTTGCGATCAAATCGGCGCAGCAGGTCGACATCGCCCGCACCCTGGGGCGCGTCTATCTCGGTCGCGATGCCTCGGCGCAGGTGTTGGGCGGACGTATCTCGCGCGGTGTCACCGAGCGCATCAACGCGGTGCTGTGGTTCTCCGATCTGCGCGGCTCGACCCGGATTTCCGAGAGCATCGGACCGGACGAGATCATCCCGTTCCTCAATGACTATGCGGAGGCCTCGATCGACGCGATTCATGAGGCCGGCGGCGATGTGCTGAAGCTGATCGGCGACGGCATCCTTGCCATATTCACCGGCGAGGACATGGCGGGAGCGCGGAAGGCGGCGCTTGGCGCCGAACACCGCTTTCGCCTGAATATCAATGCGGTCAACGAACGCCGCATCAAGGACGGGCGCCCGATCACGTCGGCCTATGTCGGCCTGCATATCGGCGAAGTCTTCTACGGCAATATCGGCAGCGAGGACCGGCTCGACTTCACCGTGGTGGGGCCGGCGGTGAACGAGGTCAGCCGCATCGCCTCGATGTGCAATTCGATCGACCGCGAGTTCCTCGCCTCGTCGGAGTTCGCCAAGGGACTTGACGCGACCGGGCGGCGTTATCTGGTCTCGACCGGCCGCTACGCGCTGCGCGGTATCGGCCGCGCCCAGGATCTCTACACGCTCGACCCCGACATCGCTGCCAACGAAGCGATGACCGGGAGTTACGAGCGCTATCTGAAAAACTAGGCACGGCAGCCGTCGCCGACCATCTCGGGCTGTCGCGCCAGCGAGACCGCCGGCGACAGAAGGATCACCAGCGCCTGCGCGCCGAAGATTGCAACCGCAAGCCAGAGACAGGCTTCCGCGCCGTAAAAGCCACCGACGACGGCGCCGATTGCCGAGCCGAGCGGACGCGCGCCGTAGGCGAGGATGTTGATCGCCGACACCCGGCCAAGCAGGCGCGGCGGCGTCACCGATTGCCGCAACGTCGTGGTCGAGATCACCCACAGGATCGGGCCGACGCCGAGCAGGAAGAAGCTCAAGCCCGCCAGCAGCGGCGAAGCCACGATCGTCGTCAGCGCCATCACGCCGGCGGCGACAAAGCCGGTCACCGGTCCGAGCCCGATCACGGTGCCGAAGGCGAGTTTCTTCATCACCCGCGTGGCGGCAAGCGCGCCGACCACCATGCCGACGCCATACATCGCAAGCGTGGTGCCGATGCCGGTTGCCGACAGTGAGAGGTGGCGCACGGCATAGGGAACGAACACCGCGAGCACCAGGAACGAGCCGGTGTTGAAGATGAACTGGGTGATGAACACCGGCCGCAGCAGGTCGTGATGCCACACGAAGGCAACGCCTTCCTTGATCTCCTGCAGCGGATGGCGCTGCGCGGAAACGTCGCGCGCGGGTTCAAACATGCCCGACAGCAGCACGACCGCGATCGCCGACAACGCGGCAGCGACACCGAAGGCCGGCGCGGCGCCGATCCATCCGACCAGCACACCGCCGAGTGCGGGGCCGCTGGCGAAGGCGACGGTCCGTGCAAGCTCGATGCGGGCGTTGGCGGCGGGCAGTAATTGCGGGCCGACCAGCGAGGGCACCAGCGCAGGCGCGGCGACGCTGTAGACCACCGTGCCGCAGACTGCGACGAAGCCGAGCAGGGAAAGCAGCGGCAGCGTCAGCCAGCCGAGCGCGATCAGCGCCAGGATCGCGACCAGCGCCAGCGCGCGCAGCGCCTCGGCACCGGCCATCAGGCGACGCCGCGACATCCGGTCGGTGAGCAAGCCCGCGGGGATCGCAAACAGGACGAAGGGCAGGGTCAGGGCGGTCTGCAACAGGCCGGTCCGGCCTTCGCCGACGCCCAGCAGCAGCACGGCGACGATCGGCGCGGCGGCCAGCGCGATCTGCTCGGCGGATTGCGCCGACAGGTTCGACCAGGCGAGTCGATTGAAGGTCGAGGGCAGTTTTGGAGTTTCGGTGGGCATGGCGGGTTCCCTGGAAGATGTCGATTGCGCGACATCTTCGACGGCAGGGACCGCCAAACCCACCCGATTTACCCACCCGATTCCCGATTAGGCGAGTTGCTTACTTCGGCTCGATCATTCCGCCGCGGGCTTTGCGCTGATCGTGCTGTCGGGGGTCGGGCTCCGCCTTGCGTTGCGCCAACGCGCCGGTCAGGCTGGTCAGGGCGTCGGGGCCGGCAGGGAAGCCGGCCTCGTTCAGGATCTTGTCGATCATCGGCTTGAACGCGGACACCGACAGGAGTTGCGACGCAAGTCCATCGCCAAGCCCAAGGCCTCCGCCGCCGTTCGAGCCGCCGTTTCGGCCGAGCATGCCGCCGGTGTCGAAGATCCGGATGTCGGATATCTTCTCGATCGGCTTGACGGCTTGCGCCAGCGCGTTCGGGATCACGTTGATGCGAGCCAGGGTCAGATCGTAGTCGATGATGGCGGCGCTGAGGCGGTTGCGGGCTTCGGCCTTCAGCGATTCGACTTCCGCCTCAGCCTGGCCCAACGCCTTGACGCCGGCGGCGCGGGTGGAAGCGGCATTGGCGTCGGCCTTGGCGAGAACGTTGGTCGCCTCTGCCTTGTTGGCGGCGGCCTGGCGCTCGGCTTCCGCCATCACGGTGATGGGCATCGCGTTGGTCTCCGCGGCCTTGCGCGCGGCGATCACGTTGATGATCTTGTCGCGCTCGGCGACCTCGGTGGCGCGGGCGGTGGTGACCTTTTCTTCCGCCGCGATCGCAAGGGCCCGCGCGGTCTCGGCGATGGTCTGCGCCTCCGACTGCTCCTTACTCTTGGTGGCAACGATGATCGCCGCGTCCTGCGCCACGATCTGGAGCTCGCGCTCCATCTCGGTGGTGCGGCGCTTCACCGCGAGGTCGGCCTCGATCTTGCGGGTATCGCGAGCCTGGTTGGCTTCCGTCTGCTTGTTGGCGACCGCAAGCTCCTGCTGGATGCGGTATTCCGCCTCGTTCTGCAGCGCGGTCTGCTCGACCTGCGCCGTCTGCGCGCGCATCGCCGCGGTCTTGTTGGCAATGTCGCGCTGCTGGGCCAGTTCCGCTTCGCGCTTGGTGCTTTCGATCTGGAGCGTCGTCTGGCGGGCGACCAGATCCTGCTGGGCGATAGTCACTTCGGTGGTGCGAACGATCTGGTTGCGCTCCTGCTCGCGCTGCTTGGTGACCTGGGTCAGCGTCGTCAGGCCGTGCGCGTCGAAGAAGTTGGTCGGGTTGAAATGCTTGATGTCGCTCTGGTCGAGCTTGGTCAGCGACACCGATTCGAGCTCGAGGCCGTTGTTCTGGATGTCCGCGCCGACGGCGTCCTGCACCGCCTTGACGAAGGTCGCGCGCTGCTCCTGCAGTTCCTGGAGGTTCATGGTCGCGGCGACCGAACGGAGGCCGTCGACGAACTTCGCTTCGACCAGTTCGCGGAGCTCGGCGGCGTCGTTGGTGCGGTTGCCCAGCGTCTGCGCGGCCAGCGCGATCGAGGAACTGTCGGGCTTGACGCGCAGATAAAACTCCGCGCCGATGTCGACGCGCATGCGATCCTTGGTGATCAGCGAGTTCAGGTCCGCCGCGCGCCACTTCGAGGCGCAACGTCTTCAGGTTCACCGCGGCGGTGGAATGGAAGATCGGAAGTACGATCGAGCCGCCGTCGAGCACGACTTTCTGGCCGCCGAGGCCGGTCCGCACATAGGCCTCGTCACGCGTCGAACGCTTGTAGAGCTTGGCAATCATCAGGCCGATCACGAGGATGGCGATGACGGCTATCGCGACTGGTACTGCTAAATCCCACATGTGTCATGTCCTGTTGGAAGATTGTTGTGCGATCAGATCGGCGGGTGCGGCTATGGCAATGAAGCCCTTCGCGTCGCGATCGACCAGCAAGACGCTGGCTCCGACCGCGAGATCCGGAGAATCATGACTGGCGCGCGCCGAAACAGTGTGCCAGTTGCCGAACACATCCTTCAGACGAACGCGACCGGGCAATCCCTGGTCCAGCGGTCCGACCGTCACGGTCGCGATCTGGCCCACGAAATCGGCATCGTGAACCGCGTAGGTCTCGTCCCGCGGAATGACACGCGCCAGACCGCGGCTGGTCGTGCGGATGACGGGAAGGCTGCCTGCCACGGCCACCAACACCATGATGGAAACGGGGATGACGAAACCCAGCGCATGAGCGATGCCCTGCAACAGGAAGCCTTCGATCGAGAAGACGCCGAGGACCAGGATGAGCAGGATCAGCAGCGGCAGGCGGCCGGCGTTGATCCAGAGGAACAGGCTGGAGAGCCCGTTATGATGATCGACCTCGACCGAGACATCGTGGCCGATCAGTTCGCTGATCGATAATCCGATCATGGTTGTCAGCACTTCGATGCCGCCAAGGGCTACCATGATCGCTGCCGCGACCGCGAAGGGCCGCACTTCCGGGGCGAGCAGAATGTCGCCAACTGCACTCATTGCTGCGACTTGATCCTTTCAAGCCTCGCCGCGATCTCGTTTTCGCGGTGCAGGCGGTCGAGTTCGTCGAGTTCCTTGTCGCCGAGTACGCTTGAAGCGGGAACGCCGGTCACCCTCGCGATCGCCGCCATGGCGCGGTCAGCACTTATAGTCTTGGTCTGCGCAGCCCCCCGGCCGGTTTCGGCCGGCGACTGCTGGATCAGGCTTTGTTCGAGTTCGGTTAACCGGACCTCTGCTTCACGTCGTGCTCCAAGCATTGCCTGCAACGCCTTGGTTTGCTCTTCGATTTCGAGCTCGATGAAATCCATGGCGCGTTCCAGCGCGATCTGCTGGGATTCCAGATCAATTTGCCGTGCGACACCGGCGCGCGCCAGGTCGTCGCGATTTTCCGCAATTGCGAGACGGATCTTTTCGTTGAGCCTCACGACTTCGGCATCGAGTTCCTCGCGCCGGCGCTTCAGGCGGAACTCCTCCGCGCGTGATTTTCCGAGCGCATGACGTGCCTCGTCGGCGCCCGCGTCGATCTCGCGGATCGCTTGCTTGACCAACGCCACCTTGTTGTTGTTTTCGGCGTTGTCGATGGTCTGGCTCGCGATGGCGGCAAGAAGCCGGCCCATACGCGCAAGGATGCCTTCGTGAAGCATGGTCTTCTCCTCCGGTGCTGGCGATTTGGATTTGACGGCGATGTGGATTTCGTAAGTTTGTCCGTCCGAGACCAGATGAGCCGGGAAGGGGCTTTCCCATCCCCCAACGTAACCCGGCACTTCGAACGGCACCAAGACGCGTCCGCTGACAGTGCTAATAGTCAGTGAAGTTGGTCCCTTGATCGCAAACAACTTGTCGTCGAGCGGAATCCGGCGCGGTACCGCAGCCCGCGACGTGAGCAGCACGGTCGCGCAGTCCGAGCGTCACAAGACGCGCAGGAAGGCCGGTCTCCCTCCTGATCCGCTCGTAGGCCTGGGCATGTAGCGAGACCAGGTTGGCGCCGACCGGCGCGGCCTCGGCGAGGATCGCCATCATGCGATCGTAGGCCGAGAACGTCGCCTCGATCGCCGCGACCGCGGCTTCGTCCGGGGCGAGCGCGTATCGCAGGGTTGCGGTGGGTGTCTCGACGGCGAGTTTCATCATGCCATTTTATAAAGCACTACTTCAGTGCTTTACAAGGCTGACGTCTGGTATTATTTCCGTGATCCCAGATGCTCTTGCGAATGAGTTGCAATAAAGGGAAACATGGTCCATGTTCGGTCGATGGACGCTCGATCCACCGAACTGGGGCCTGAATCCGCACCTGCGCTGGCGCCCGGCTGGCGCGGCACGCGCGGCGAGCCGTCGCTTTCGGACATGTTCGCCTCGGTTCGCACCGCGCGAGGCGGCTCGTTCTGGCGCAGGCTGCTCGCGTTCCTCGGCCCCGGCTATCTCGTCGCGGTCGGTTACATGGACCCCGGCAACTGGGCGACCTCGCTCGCCGGCGGCTCCAAATTCGGCTACGCGCTGCTGGCGGTTGCGCTGCTGTCGAACCTGATGGCGATCGTGCTGCAATCGCTGTGCACACGGCTCGGCGTCGGCGCAGGACGCGATCTCGCGCAGGCCTGCCGCGACTCTTTTCCGCGTTATGTCGCGTTGCCGCTGTGGCTCTCGGCCGAGGTCGCGATCACCGCGACCGACCTTGCCGAAGTGATCGGCACCGCGATCGGCCTCAACCTTCTCTTCCACATCCCGCTCGAGATCGGCGTCATCATCACCGCCGCCGACGTGTTCCTGATCCTCGCGCTGCAAGCCTTCGGCTTCCGCTGGATCGAGGCTTTCGTCGTGACGATGCTGGGTGTGATCGCGGCCTGCTTCGCGGTGCAGATCGCGATGGCCGACCCCGACTGGGGACAGGTGATCCGCGGCTTTGCGCCGAGCCGCGACCTCTTCGCCAATCACGACATGCTCTATCTCGCGCTCGGCATCCTCGGCGCGACCGTGATGCCGCATAATCTCTACCTGCATTCCGGCCTGGTGCAGACCCGTGGCTATGGCGACACTCCGGCCGAGAAGCGCGAGGCGATTACGCTTGCGACCATCGATTCCACCATCGCGCTGTGCTTCGCCTTCATCATCAACGCCTCGATCCTGATCCTTGCCGCCGCGACCTTCCATCGTGTCGGCAAGACCGAGATCGCCGAGCTCGACCAGGCGCATGCTTTCCTGTCGCCGCTGCTGGGGTCGACCCTGGCGCCGACCCTGTTTGCGGTCGCGCTGCTCTGCTGCGGCCTGAACTCGACCATTACTGCGACCCTGTCGGGCCAGATCGTGATGGAGGGCTTTCTCAACTGGCGCATCGCGCCATGGATGCGGCGGCTGGTGACCCGGCTGATCGCGATCGTGCCGGCCGTGGTCGTCACGATCTGGGCCGGGGAGAAGGCGACCGGGCAGCTGCTGATCCTGAGCCAGGTCGTGCTCAGCCTGCAATTGCCGTTCGCGGTGGTGCCGCTGGTGATGTTCACGGCGAGCCGCGCCAAGATGGGGCCTTACGTGGCGCCGCGCTGGCTCACCGCGCTCGCGGTCGCCACGGCCGCGCTGATCATCGTGCTGAACGCGAAGCTGGTGTGGGATTATTTCGGCGGCTGACACACAAGACGGCTTGCGCTCATCTCTCCGCGTCGCGAAACGGGTTGAGAATGCGCAGGCCTTCTTTCAGTTTCATGCGCAGGAACGGGTCTAGCTAGCGCCTGGATTTTTGGGTACCGACTGGTGCCCTCCAACACCGAGCGCCCGCTGGGGTCGATACGGACTGTCGGGGTTCACGTCGAGATCCACGACTTCAACGCAGGACTGTCGCTCGCCGTGCTGAGAACCGCTGTACCACTGGCCGTGGCGCAATTCGACATTTGCCATCTCGGCGACGCGCAGACATTTCCATTGACCTTCGGACGGCAGTCCGGAACTGGCGCCGCCAGCGAATTGATAGGCGAGCGTATATTCCTGCCGCTTGGTGTGTCCCAATATCGCCGGGCAGAGAGCGCGAGGATAGCCCTGATACAGGCACAACACCTGCTGACGTTCAGCCATGGCGCGAGCGATCAGTTCATAGGTCTGACTCGGCAACGATCTCTCCCCCGATAAGAGGTGATCAATCCTGCGGCTCGCTCGCCATGTCGCCGGTTGCATCGACACGCAGCCAGCCGGAGGGCGCCAGCCGCTGCTGCGGCAGGAAGCGGCCCTTGTAGTCCATCTTCTTGGAGCCTTCGATCCAGTAGCCGAGATAGACGTAGGGCAGGCCCTGGCGCCTGGCGCGGGCGATGTGGTCGAGGATCATGAAGGTGCCGAGCGAGCGGCTTTCCTCCGACGGCTCGAAGAAGGAATAGACCATCGACAGCCCGTCGCTGAGCACGTCGGTGAGCGCGACCGCGACCAAATCCTCGCCGCGGCCGGAAATGCCGCTGTCGATGCCACGCCTGCGATATTCGATGATGCGGGTCTCGACGTGGCTGTCTTCCACCATCATGGCGTAGTCGAGCACGGTCATGTCGGCCATGCCGCCGTGGCGATGGCGGGCGTCGAGATAGGCGCGGAAGATCGAATATTGCTCCGAAGTCGGCACCGCGCTGCGCTGCTCACCGACGATGTCGGCGTTGCGCGCCATCACTTTGCGGAAATTGCGCGACGGGCGGAACTCGTTGGCGATCACGCGCACGGACACGCAGGCCCGGCATTGGTCGCAGGCCGGCCGATAGGCGATCGACTGGCTGCGGCGGAAGCCGCCATGCGTGAGCAGGTCGTTCAGATCGGCGGCCTTTTCGCCGACCAGATGCGTGAACACCTTCCGCTCGTGCCGGCCCGGCAGATAGGGGCAGGGCGAGGGCGCCGTCAGATAGAATTGCGGAGTGTCACGCGAATGCTGGGTCAAGGAATTCCTTCAGCCTCCGGGGCGAAGCAGGCACCTGGTGTCCAGATTCTAACATTCGCACGACCGTGCGGTTAGCTCTTTTGCGAATGTTAGAACCAAGGGACACTAGCAAATATTTGTTTCTAGTGCGGTTTTGGATTTGACATTCGCTTTGACGATTCGCGGACATACTGAAGCGAATGTCAAATCCACCGCACTAGCATCGCCTCGCTCTGCCTAACGGTCAATTGATTTCCATCAGGGCTCAGGTGGTCCGCGCAGAATGTGCCACCTCTGTGCGAACCGAATTGTTGATAACCACGGTTCCGAGCACGAAATCGTGCAACAGCCGCCGCCGGGCGTTGAATGGTCCGATCAGGAGAACGAATGGCGACAACATCGTGACCGAAATCCAGTAGAGCACCGGATGAATGGCGCCGAGCAGGAAATAGCAGGGCGCGCCGTACCAGGTCCGCATTTCCAGGTCCATCATCCGCATGCCGACGGTCGCCGAATGCGGCCCACCGAGGCAAGTCCCGTAGTAGACCAGGGCCCAGACGATGGATGCCGGCGAGATCAGCCAGAACAGCATGAAGCCAAGCCCGAGCGTGATCAGGCCGAACACGGTCATGAAAATAGTCGCAAGTACGATCGGTACCGCCAGGATGAAAACGTCGATGATGAAGGCGATCACCCGCCGCGTCAGCACGCCGCGGAACAGTTCCGGCTCCAGATAAGGGTCGAACGCGTGCCGGTAGTCCGCCTCGCCGGATTGGCTCCTGTCCTGGCTCCAACCGCCGGTATTGCCCGAACCGCTATATGACATGATCCTTCCCTCCAGCCTCTCGCGCGAAGGACATGGGAACCGGCCGGTCCACCGCAAGGTCGGCATTGCATTAACAAGCAGAAATAATTCGGCGAATTCGCGGCCACAAAGGTCGCCCCGGCCGGTAAACTCGGGAAGGTTGAAAGCGAGGCCCGCATGGGTGGATCGATCGAACTGCGCTGCAGTTGCGGGGAGGTGCGGGGCACGGCAACGGACCTTTCGCCGCGCACGGTCAATCGCATCGTCTGCTATTGCAATGACTGCCAGGCCTTTGCTCATCAGCTCAAACGGACCGATCTCCTCGATGCAAAAGGCGGCAGCGACATCGTCCAGATGGCGCCTGCAGCGTTGTCGTTCACGCAAGGACAGCATCGCATCGTCGGACTGCGGTTGAAGCCCAACGGCCTCTACCGATGGTATGCGAACTGTTGCAACACGCCGGTCGGCAATACGCTCACGCCAACCATTCCATTCGTGGGCCTGCTCGCGCCGGCTTTTGACAAGGCAAGGTGGGATGAGGCGGTCGGCGCTCCGTCGGGCGCGATCTTCGGAAAATTTGCCGTTGGCGAGCCGCCGCCGGGCTCGACCGGGCGCAATCTGCCCCTCCTGCTGCGCGCTATCGGCAAGCTGCTGGGCTGGCGGCTGCGCGGCCGGGCGTGGCCGCATCCTTTCTTCTCACGCGAGACGGGGACCCCCGTCTACGCCGTGACCGTGTTGTCGAAAGAACAACGCGAGGCGCTGCGCGCCGTCTGCGGTCCACGCCCGAGCGAACCTTAGTCTGTTCGGGCATGATCTCCGCGCAAACGCGTTCCGCGTTTGCCGCGAGGGATCATGCCCTGAGTCAGCGCTCGGCCTTCAGCTTCTCCGCAGCCTTCGGCGCGAAGTAAGTCAGAACGCCGTCGGCGCCGGCGCGCTTGAACGCGACGAGGGCCTCCATCATGGCGCGCTCGCCGTCGATCCAGCCGTTATTCGCCGCACCCACGATCATCGCGTATTCGCCCGAGACCTGGTAGGCGAAGGTCGGCATGCCGAAGGCATCCTTTACGCGCCGCAGCACGTCGAGATAGGGCATGCCGGGCTTGACCATCACCATGTCGGCGCCTTCGGCGATGTCGAGCTCGACCTCGCGCAGCGCCTCGTCCGAATTGGCGCTGTCCATCTGGTAGGTGCGCTTGTCGCCGGTCAGCGTCTTGGCCGAGCCGATGGCGTCGCGGAACGGACCGTAGAAGGCCGAGGCATATTTCGCCGCGTAGGCCATGATCTGCACGTCCAGGAAGCCGGCGCGGTCGAGGGCGTCGCGGATCGCGCCGACGCGGCCGTCCATCATGTCCGATGGCGCGATGATGTCGCAGCCGGCTTCGGCCTGCACCAGCGCCTGGCGCACCAGCACCGCGACCGTCTCGTCGTTCAGAATGCGGCCGTCCTCGAGCAAGCCATCATGGCCGTGGCTGGTGAAGGGATCGAGCGCGACGTCGCAGAGGATCCCGAGCTCGGGAAACTCCTTCTTGATCGCGCGCACGGACTGGCAGACCAGATTATCCGGATTGAGCGCCTCCGAGCCCTGCTCGTCGCGCAAGGACGGTTCGGTGTAGGGAAACAGTGCGATGCAGGGGATGTTCAGCTTCATCGCGCGCTCGGCCTCGCGCACGGTCTGATCGACCGACAGCCGGTCGACGCCCGGCATCGATGCGATAGGTGTGCGATGGTTGTGACCGCCGGTGACGAACAGCGGCCAGATCAGATCGTCTGTGGTCAGCACATGCTCGCGCACCATCCGCCGCGCCCATTCGGACTTGCGGTTGCGGCGTGGCCGTACCGTCAGGTCGAGGGCAGGGGAGGAGGTTGCCGTATCCCGCCGCGGCGCGTCGCGCATCTCGATCGGACGGCCGAATTTGATTGCCATGTTAAGCGTCTCCCCGGCGGGTCGAAATTGGGATTTGTCTAACTCTAGCATTTGGGTGCTCTGGCGTCACCCGACCATCCGCCGTACTCCTGCCTCAAAGGATTGATTTTGCACCGCTGACGCGCCAAGACTCGCTAGTTATGACCCCTGCAAAGGCCTGATTTGTCCGATATGACCGGCATTGCGCATGTCTGAGATGCCCTCGCACGGCCAGCCGCGCGACGCGATGTCGGCTGCGCTCTCCACCGAACGCATCGACGGCGACGAGAATGCCTGGACGCGGCGGCTGGTGCTGTTCCTGCGCATCATGGCCCTGCTGTCGATCCTCAAGGGCCTCTATCACTGGGCGCAGGTCACCGGTTTCATCGGCGGCGAGGAGGAGGCCTTCGAGAACCAGCCGATGGCCTGGCAGGCGGCGACCGTCTATTTCGCCGTCATCGAGCTGGTCGCCGCGGTAGGCCTTTGGCTCGCGACGCCCTGGGGCGCGGTCGTGTGGCTCACCACCGTCGTTTCGATGGCGGTGATCGAGCTGATGTTTCCGGGAATTTACGGCGGCAGTCTTCTCGTCGTCGGCGGCGAGGCCTTCATGCTCGCGGCCTATCTCGCGCTCGCCTGGATGGCGGCGCGCGAACGCCCGCCATAGTGCGGCGACTTTGAAGTCCGATCAGTTGGGCCGCACGCTTGTCATCGGAACTTCAAAGTCAAAGCCGCACGACGATCAAAAGTTTGCGGGTGCTCTTCGATTCCGAAGTTCGCAAACGAGGGCGCCGCGATATGGTGCGAACTCCGGAATCGGAACACCGGTAAGCGTGAACGCCGCTTCCGAAACAGAGAGGCGAGTGTCCCAAAATCGGCTCGCCTCAAATTTTAGGTGAATCCCGATTAAGGTTTTGCGCGTCTTAAGCGCGTCGCCACATCTGTTACGACGATGTTGCAATTGCCGCCGTCGACTGTTTTGGAATGCGACAGGGGCAGCGCACGGAGCGTGAACATCGCCTCTGCACCGTGAACGGGAAGTTGCGAAAAGCCCTTTAATGACGGGCTTAATCCGCGATTCACTGTCCTAAATTCATTCTCTCTTTATTGTCTTATTTAAGCGGTTCTTCAAATCGGCCCCGTAAGTTGCGGCTATCAGGCGGAACACAAGTTTCGTCGAATAAGTCGGAAAACGACGACAGGGGAAGTGTCATGATGAAAGCCGTTGCGACGGCGGTGGAAACCGCTGACCGCGCTGCAGGCCAGGCGCCGGTGCAGCCGCTCTACCTCGAAGCATTGACTCTGGTGGAGCGGCTGCATCGCCGCCTGCTCGACGTCATCAAGGATGAATTCGATCGCCGGGGCCGCTCCGACATCAACTCGGTGCAGGCGCTGCTGCTCTACAACATCGGCGACAAGGAGCTGACCGCGGGCGAGCTGCGCACGCGCGGTTACTATCTCGGCTCCAACGTCTCCTACAATCTGAAGAAGCTGGTCGAGCTCGGCTTCCTCGATCATCAGCGCTCGCGCGTTGATCGCCGCTCGGTCCGCATTCGCCTGACCCCCCAGGGCCAGGAGATCCGCCGCATCGTCGACGCGCTCTACCAGAAGCACGTCAAGACGGTCGAGCAGGTCGGCGGCATCTCGAACGAGGAGTTCGCGACGCTGAACAAGTCGCTGCATCGCCTCGAGCGGTTCTGGACCGATCAGATCCTGTATCGCCTCTGAGTTCTCAGGGCCCAAGCCGGCGGTTCACAAGACCGGTAAGCCCTCTCTTTTGACCTTCCCCTTTGCGCATCGGTCGTTTTCGGCCGGTGCGCTTTGCTTTTTGTGTTGATAAATCCGGCGTTTCCCAAATTGGAACCAATTCTCCGGTCACGACTTGTCCCCTGCGAAGCGGAGGATTTCGGACCATGCTGGTCGAACGTGGAGTTCGCGTGCTGAATATGGAGGTGGTGGGCGATGCCTACGCCATATCAGCCAATTATCTGCGCCGCACCGGCGCGATCGCCGACGACATCGCCACCGACGAACGGCTGCTTCAGATCATCGTGCGGATGTTTCACCGCGGCGAGATCAACAAGCTCCGGCTCGCCAACAAGGCGATCGCCGAATTCGAAGCCACCGTACTTGCCTAACCAACCGGAGCGGGACATGGACGCCGCGATCGATCGCATCATGATGACCTATGATCTTCTGATGAACCGCACGGCTGCGGCGAGCGCCGAGGCGCGCGCCAAGGTGACGGACTATGTCAACACGCTGTTCGAGGCCGGCGAGCGCGACCCGCATCGGCTGACCGTCTGCGGCCTGACCTACCTGCGCGAGCTCGACGGCTCCTCCGATCCGGTGAAGGCCGGATATACCGGGCTGTAACCGCCGGTCGACGCGCCCATCGCCCATCACAGATTTGCGAAGCAGCCTTTCGCGGGGCTTATGCCCCGTGACAGGGTTTGCTACACCTGTCGCATGGGCAACCCGTTCACCCGCCGCAACATTCTCGGCCTTGGCGCCGGCCTCGCCGCCGGCGCGCTTGCGCGCGGAGCGTAACGCTGCCGAGCAGACGCCGGATCAGTTGCTGGATGAACTGATGCAGGAGAACCAGGATTCGAGCCTGGACTCCGGCTTCGACAATTCATCGCGCACCGTCCGGCTGCCGAAGAAGACGCTGCCGACGCTGTCGCCCTCGACCGCGCAGACCACGGAGGCGTCGATCGCGCAATATGAAGGTATCGTCGCCAAGGGCGGCTGGCCGGAGGTGCCGGCGATTGCCAGCGGCGCGCGGGTCGGCGTGAAAAGCGCGGCGCTGCCGGCGCTGCGCGACCGGCTCTCGATCGCAGGCGATCTCGAGCTCAATTCCGGCGAGCCGCAAGTGTTCGATTCCTATGTCGATGCCGCCGTGCGCCGCTTTCAGGTGCGCCATGGCCTGCACTCCGACGGCGTGGTGCACGACACCACCTTGCGCGCGCTCAACGTGACCGCCGACATCCGCCTGCAGCAGCTCAAGATCAACGCGACGCGCCTGAAGGCGCTGACCGGCAATCTCGGCAACCGTCTCGTCGTCGCCAACATCCCGGCGGCGCAGATCGAGGCGATCGAGAACGGCGTCGCGGTGACGCGCCACATCGCGGTCGCCGGCAAGCCGGACCGGGCCTCGCCCGATATCAACAGCAAGATCATCCAGATCAACTTCAATCCGTTCTGGACCGTGCCGGTCTCGATCGTCCGCAAGGATTTGATCCCGAAGATGCAGGCCGAGCCGGACTATCTCACCAAGAACCACATCCGCATCTATGATGCGAAGAACAACGAGCAGCCGCCGTCGCAGATCGACTGGTATTCGACCGAAGCGGTCAACTACAAATTCAAGCAGGACGCCGGCAATTTCAATTCACTCGGATCCATAAGGATCAATTTCCCGAGTCAATACGGCGTCTATATGCACGACACGCCGTCGAAGAACCTGTTCGGCGAGGATTTCCGCTTCGCGTCATCCGGCTGCATGCGCGTGCAGAACGTGCGCGAGCTGGTCTACTGGATCCTGCAGGAAAGTCCGGGCTGGTCGCGCGCCGAGATCGACGAGGTGATCAAGTCGGGCGATCGCAAGGACGCCAAGGTCGCAAAGCCGGTGCCGCTGCATTGGGTCTATGTCACGGCCTGGGCGACGCCGGACGGCGTCGTGCAATTCCGCGACGACATCTATGGCCGCGACGGCTTCGGCGGCCAGGTCAATGCGGTGAAGGGGTAGGCGTCTCCGACGCGCAACTGCAAGCTAGTCGCGCACGGTGCCTGTCACCCGCGCCCGCACGCTGCGCGGCGTTTCGCCAAATCGCTTGCGGAAGATGCGGTTGAAATAGGAGGCGTCGGGGAAGCCGGATCGCAACGCGATATCGGCGATCCGCTTCCGCTGGTGTCGTGCATCGGTCAATAGCGTCAGCGCGCGCTGCAAGCGCAATTCCGAGAGGCGCTCCGAAAAGGTCGAGCCGGTGGTCTCGACCAGGCGCTGCAGATAACGCGGCGAGATATTCTGGTCGGCCGCGACAGTCGATATCGTGAGGCCGGGGAAATCGAAGTGCTTGTCGAGATAGGCGAGCGCCAGTTCGAGCCGGGCCGCCGCGGTCGCGCTCAGGCTGTTCTCGTCGGTTGGATGATCGGGACAGATGACGAGGGCAGTCAAATCGCAGATGTGATCGACGGCAGTCCGTTGCAGTCGAGCGGGGCGCGCCACCGGCAAGGCGTTGAGATAGGCGATCAGCAGCCGCAGCGCGTCCGCATCGGCGGGGATTCGGTTCGCCGTAAGGTCCGCGATCTTCTTCAGGCGCGAGGCCAGCGACGCGCGCGGAAACAGAAGGCTCAAATGGCCCCGGCTCCCGATCATTCCGGGTTCGAAGGTCAGCACCGCACAGGCATCCCCGTAGTTCAACGTCAGATCGCGGTTGCGGTGGGATAGGGGCGAGCCATGGTCGCGGTTGATGATGAGGCCGATGTAGTCGTCACCGAAAGCGGCCATCGAGCGGGTGCGATGGAATCGCATCGGCGACCCCTGGAAATTGAGCCAGCGAAATTCGAGGAGTTCGCCAAGCGTGGCTTCAGCCTGGACCGGCTCGTCGGTCAGCGGCTCGATGTCGGTTCGCACAATGGTGCGGCCGAACTCCTCGCGCCAGACCGAAAGCCGCTGCCGTTCCGGCAGCGCGTCGGTCGTGAACGTGCGTACCGGGTATTCCGGAACGGTCTGTCCCGGCTTGTTCTTGGGTGAATGCACCACTTCCAATTGAAATTCCAAACCCCTGCTAGAACAGGGAAATCTCACGATTGGCGGCGATTGTATGAAGACGTGCATTGCTTGGATATCCGGAACCTGCGGCGGGACGATTTGTCGCATGCATAACATCGTCACATGCGACCGTTTCGCACCCTCCGCACGCGGCAATCGAGTTCGCGATTGTCCAATTTGGTTCGCCTATGGACGATTTTACAGCCCAGCTTTCGCGATAGTCCAATTTGGTTCGCCGCTGTCCCATCGGCAGAGCCCTTCACCGCCTTGCGCTGTGGTGGAGGCGATACAGCGACTCCATCGGAATGTTGTTAGCGTCGCTGACAATGCGTGACGCTTAATAACTTTGGGGCAGGGGCAACACGCTGCACGCGCGTGTGCCCCGTTTGGGGGCCGTCATGAATTTCCGTCCGTTCGCCAGCCGCTCTTGCGGTGTTCGTTCGACATCAATCCATTTTGCGCTGCTTGCGCTTATCGCCGCGTTCTGGACGTGCGGATCGGTGACTCCGGCCGCCGCCCAATTCACGTGTGAAAGCTCAGCCGGCGGTAACGGAGGGGCGGATGCGACAGGCGGCCCCGAGAATACGGCGTGCGGTCCGAACGCCAATGCAACGGGGACCTCTGTTTTTACTTCCGGCAACACCGCTGTCGGCTCGACTGCCAATGCGAGCGGCAACGAGAGCCACAATACGGCGATCGGAGAGGCTGCGAACGGGAGTGGACCATCAAGCGCCAACATTGCCGTCGGCAATACCAACAATGCTTCAGGAGGTGGCAGCGGCAACATTGCGATCGGGCAATTGAGCAACTCGTCCGGCGACAACTCCCAGAACGTGGCCTCCGGGGTCTCAAGCGATGCCAGCGGCAACAATTCGTTCAACACGGCCACGGGGCACGGATCCCAGGCCACTGGTGACGGTTCGAGCAACACGGCCACGGGAGATTCAGCCCGTGCTTCAGGTGCGGCCAGCTTCAATAGTGCCTTTGGCCAAGGCTCCAACGCCACCGGTGCCACCAGCTTCAATACCGCGTCCGGCTCCGGCGCCCGTGCTGACGGGAACACCAGCAGCAATACCGCAACCGGTGTCGCAGCGAACGCGTCAGGCAACGGGTCGTTCAATACGGCCAACGGGTCTGGGGCCAACGCTTCGGGTTTGAACAGCAGCAATATCGCGTCTGGCCAAAATGCCAACGCCAGCGGAGAGCAGGGCAAAAATGTCGCGATAGGGACTTCTGCCAGGGCGGACGAAGCCGGTGGATCCAATGTTGCTGTGGGTAATCTCGCCTACGCCAGGGGCGGCAACGCCAACGTTGCGATGGGCTTCGCAGCGGAGGCTGGCGGCAATTCCGCCAATGGATTTACTAATCTGGGCAATATCGCGATTGGCCAATTCTCGAAGGCAGGCGCGCTGGTTGCCGGGGACATCAACAATACGGCGGTTGGTACACTGGCGTCGGCGGAAGGCAGCCAGTCTGTCGCGTTCGGCAACGACGCGCACGCCGGCGCTCAGAATGCAACGGCCCTTGGACAGGGCACGAGGGCATTTTTCGACAACTCAACAGCGATCGGGCAGGGCGTGTCGACCACGCGGGCCAACCAGGTCTCGATTGGAACGGCGACGAACACCTATACGCTGTCGGGTATCGCCTCGGCGGCCAGCCTCTCAGCCCAGACCGGACCAGTCTCATTCGTGACCACTGACGCCAATGGCAATCTGGCGACATCGACCTTCAACCCGGCGAGCCTGACCGCGTTGCAGTCGCAGGTGACCTCGCTGCAATCGCAGGTGCTGGACAACCGGATGGAAGCGCGCACCGGCACGGCGGTCGCGCTCGCGGCCGGCTCGATGCCGGCATTGCAGCCGGGTCGCAAGTTCGCGTTGTCGGCCGGATACGGCAATTTCGAGGGCGCCAACGCCTTCGGCATCGGCGCAACCGCGCTGCTCTATGATGGCAAGAAGTTCGCCATTGTCGGCAATGTCGGCGGCGCTGTCGGACTCGAGCGCAGCGCCGGTGGCGGACGCGGAGCGGTTTCCGTCCAGTGGTAAGGGTCTGCGCTTGTGAAGCTGCGATGGATAAGCGCTGCGCTTGTTGTCCTGGTCGGGATCGTGGTTGCGACCCTGGTCGCTGACTCCGTCGCGACCAAAGCGCAGCAGCCGCAGCCGGCCACACCGCAACCGGCGACTCCGCAGACGCAGCTCCAGCCTTCGCCCAAGCCTGCCAATATCGATCGTAACGGCGTGCTGATGCTGGTGCGCTCTGCGCTTCTTGCGCTCGACCAGGCCAACAAGACCGGCAACTACACCGTCCTGCGCGATCTCGGTGCACCCGGCTTTCAGGTCAACACCGCCGCGCGCCTGGCGGAAATCTTTGCCTCGCAACGCAACGACAAGCTCGATCTGTCCGGCGTCGCCGTGATCGATCCCCAGCTCACGGTGCTGCCGGAAATCGAACAGAATGGCATGATGCGGATGGCGGGATTTTTTCCGTCGGTGCCGTCACAGGTCAATTTCGACCTGGTGTTCGCGCCAGTCGACGGCCAATGGCGGCTGTTCGGGATTTCTGTAAAGGTTGGATCGTCCGCGCCGGCCGCGCCCAGCCCGCCGCCCCCGGCAAACGCCCAGGCGGCCGTCAAGAAACCCCCGATAGCCAAGCAAATCCCGAAGGATGCGAGCCCGAAGGACACCGCCACCCATTGATCCGCAAATGCGATGACAGTCGCTACGCGTCGGGACGAGACGTGCGCCTACTCCGCCAGTTCGTGCGGCCGCTTGTCGAGGTGCTCGACCAGCAGCTTCCTGTAGTGCGCAGCCATCTCACGATAGTGCTGCCTGGAGACGGGATCAGCGGCGCTGTCAGCTCGCTGCTCGAACATTTCGGCCTTCTGCCGGAGAACCGCCGCGTCGGACATGGCTTGCTCCTTTTCGAGTCAGTTAAGGATAAGTCGCGCGGGCGGAACGGATCGTGCTTCACGATCGGGTGAGGCCGGAAATTGGGCGGCCACAGCCAAGTGCGGCGACGACCGCAGGGGTATCAAGTTCCTCAACCCCCACCATATCTTGCATAAATAGCGGGGCTCACCCGCAAGCGCTTGGCCGACGCGGTGCGATATGCTAATCGGCCCTGACCGCTTCCGACCGCCACTTTTTTGACCGCCCGCAAGCCTCCTAAGGCGTTGCGGCGGTTGGGGATATTCGCCGATGAACCCTCCATCCTCCAGCGCCAAGACTGCGTCCGCGCCCAATTCCTTCTTCACCGCCAGCCTCGCCCAGGCCGACCCCGAGATCGCCAATGCGATCCAGGGCGAACTCGGCCGGCAGCGCCATGAGATCGAGCTGATCGCCTCCGAGAACATCGTCAGTCGCGCCGTGCTGGAAGCACAGGGTTCGGTGATGACCAACAAATACGCGGAGGGGTATCCGGGCGCCCGCTACTACGGCGGCTGCGAATGGGTCGACGTGGCTGAGACCCTTGCGATCGAGCGCGCCAAAAAACTGTTCGGAGCGGCCTTCGCCAATGTGCAGCCGAACTCCGGCAGCCAGATGAACCAGGCGGTGTTCCTGGCGCTGTTGCAGCCCGGCGACACCTTCATGGGCCTCGACCTCGCCGCCGGTGGCCATCTCACCCACGGCGCGCCGGTCAATCTTTCCGGCAAGTGGTTCAAGGCGGAGCACTACACCGTGCGGCGCGAGGACCAGATCATCGACATGGATGCGGTGGCGCGCCGCGCCGAGGAAGTGAAGCCGAAGCTGATCATCGCCGGCGGCTCGGCCTATTCGCGTTCCTGGGATTTCAAGCGCTTCCGCGAAATCGCCAACTCTGTCGGCGCCTACCTCATGGTCGACATGGCGCATTTCGCCGGTCTGGTCGCCGGCGGCGTGCACGCCTCGCCGGTGCCGTACGCGCATGTGACCACCACCACGACGCACAAATCGCTGCGCGGCCCGCGCGGCGGCCTGATGCTGTGGAACGACGAGTCCCTGACCAGGAAGTTCAATTCGGCGGTGTGCCCGGGTCTGCAGGGCGGGCCGTTCATGCACATCATCGCGGCCAAGGCGGTTGCCTTCGCCGAGGCGTTGCGTCCGGACTTCAAGATTTACGCGAAGAACATCGTCGAAAACGCCAAGGCGCTTGCCGAAAGCCTGCGCGCCAACGGCTTCGACATCGTCTCCGGCGGCACCGACAACCATCTGATGCTGGTCGACCTCCGGCCCAAGGGGCTGAAGGGCAACGTCTCCGAAAAGGCGCTGGTCCGCGCCGCCATCACCTGCAACAAGAACGGCATTCCCTTCGACCCCGAGAAGCCTCTCGTCACCTCCGGCTTGCGGCTCGGCACGCCGGCCGCGACCACCCGCGGCTTCGGCGTCGCCGAGTTCAGGCAGGTCGGCGGCATGATCGCGGAAGTTTTGAACGCGATCGCGCAGTCGCAGGACGGCAAGGCGCCGCTGGTGGAGGCTGCGATCAAGGAGCGCGTGAAGGCACTGACCGACCGCTTCCCGATCTATCAGTAAGGATAAAAGGGGATGCGCTGCCCCAGCTGCAACAGCCTCGATACCCAGGTGAAGGATTCACGGCCGACCGAAAACTCGGCCGTGATCCGCCGGCGTCGGGTCTGCGTGTCCTGTAATTTCCGCTTCACCACCTTCGAGCGGGTGCAGCTGCGCGAGCTTACGGTGATCAAGCGCAACGGCCGCCGCGTGCCGTTCGACCGCGACAAGCTGATGCGTTCGGTCCAGGTCTCCTTGCGCAAGCGCCCGGTCGATCCGGAGCGGGTCGAGAAGATGGTCTCCTCCATCGTGCGCGAGCTCGAAAGCGGCGGCGAGGCCGAGATTTCCTCGGAGGCGATCGGCGAGATCGTGATGGAGCATCTGCGCCAGCTCGACGACGTCGCCTATGTCCGCTTCGCCTCGGTCTATCGCAATTTCCGCGAGGCCAAGGATTTCGAAACCGTGCTCGGCGAGCTCGAGGAAGACACGCGGCTCGCCACGATACGCAAATGATCTTCCGTATCCTGGAAGATCAGTTCGCCAGAAAGACAGAGGCCGCGAAGGACGCCGACCGGCGTTTCATGCAGCTTGCGCTCGCGCTCGGGCGGCGCGGGCTCGGCCGTACGTGGCCCAATCCTGCCGTCGGTGCGGTCGTGGTGAAAGATGGCGTCATTATCGGGCGGGGCTGGACCCAACCGGGTGGGCGTCCGCATGCCGAGCCGGGGGCCTTGAAGCGCGCAGGTGACGCCGCGCGCGGCGCCACCCTCTATGTCACGCTCGAGCCCTGCTCGCATTTCGGCAAATCGCCGCCCTGCGCCGACGCGATCATTGCCGCGGGGATTTCCCGCGTCGTGGCCTCGATCGAGGACCCCAATCCTGAGGTGGCCGGGCAGGGCTTCGCCAAACTTCGCGCCGCCGGCATTGCTGTCGATATCAGCCTCGGCGCGGCAGAAGCCGACGACACGATCACGCCGGCCATATCAGGCGCATCCGCGACAAGCGTCCGCATGTGATCCTCAAGCTCGCGGTGTCATCGGATGACAAGATCGCAGCTGCCGGCGGCAAGACAGTTGCCGTCACGGGCGAGATGGCGAGGACCCGCGTGCATCTGTTGCGCGCACAGAGCGATGCGATCCTGGTCGGGATCGGCACGGTGCTGGCGGACGATCCGCTCCTGACCTGCCGCTTGCCCGGCATGGAAGCGCGTTCGCCGGTGCGGATCGTGCTCGACCGCGCGCTGCGGATACCGGGCGGCAGCAGGTTGGTGCATTCGGCGCGCCAGACGCCGCTCTGGGTGGTGACGTCGGAGACAGCTGAGGCTGCTGCCGCGGCGCGACTGGGCGCCGCCGGCGCGCAGGTGATCCGCGTGCACGCGAGGCCGGATGGCCTCGATCTGCCGGCGGTGTTGCGTGCATTGTCGGAGCGGGGCATCACGCGCTTGATGGTCGAGGGCGGCGCACGCGTGGCGGCATCCTTTGTCGCGGCCGGCCTTGTCGATGAAATCTGGCTGCTGCGCGGGCCTGACACGATCGGCGTCGACGGCGTCGCCGCGCTCGATGCAATGCCGCTCGGCGCGATCACGCAGTCGCCCGCCTTCAAGGTTCGTGCTAGCGAGACGCTGGGCAAGGACAGTCTGACGATCTACGAGCGCACATGATCCGGAAAAGTGGGACTGGTTTTCCGAGAAGATCATGCGCCAATTGAAGAGCGCGTCATGTTCACGGGCATTGTCACCGATATCGGCGAAATCACCGACCTGACGCCCACTGCGCAGGGCCAGTTGCACCGGCTGCGCATCGCCTGCCGCTATGAACGCGCCACCATCGCCGACGGCGCCTCCATCGCCTGCAACGGCGTCTGCCTCACCGTGGTTGCTTCCGGCGTGAGCGACAAGACCTGGTTCGACGTCGATGCCGCCGCCGAAACGCTCGGCATGACGACCGCGAAACACTGGTCCGTCGGCACCAGGCTCAACCTCGAACGCGCGCTCAAGATCGGCGACGAACTCGGCGGCCATATCGTCGCCGGCCACGCCGACGGCATCGCCACCATCGTCAGCCGTGATGATCTGCCCGACATGGCGCGGTTCACGTTCAAGACCACCCGCGAGCTGGCGCGCTTCATAGCGCCGAAGGGGTCCATTACGCTGGATGGCGTGTCGCTGACCGTCAACACGGTGCAGGACGTGACGTTTTCCGTGCTGATCATTCCGCACACCCTCAATGTGACGACGCTGTCGGCCTGGCGCGCCGGCAGCGAGGTCAATATCGAGGTCGATTTGATGGCGCGTTACGCCGCGCGGCTCTCAGAAATGAAATAGCGGCCCTTGGCTTTGCGCGTCGCCGCGCCTAAAAGCAGCACAACTCGCAACCAGTTGACGATTGGCATCAAATGGCAGACGCGCGTCGTGCCCCGTTGAAGGACCAGACCGACGTTTCCGGCGCTCGCGCGCTGATCGTGGAAGCGCGCTTCTACGACGACATCCAGGACGCGCTGCTGGAGGGCGCGATCGCCGAGCTGAAGGCCGCCGGCGTTTCGCACGACATCATTACAGTGCCGGGTGCTTTGGAGATCCCTGCCGCGATCTCGATTGCGATAACGTCTGGCAAGTATGGCGGCAGTCCCTATGACGCGGCGATTGCACTCGGCTGCGTGATCAAGGGTGAGACGATCCATTTCGAGATCGTTTCGATGGAATCCTCGCGTGGATTGATGGATCTGGCCGTTGCGACGAAATTTCCAATCGGCAACGGCATCCTGACCGTCAACACCGAGGAACAAGCCTGGGCGCGGGCGCGCGCCAACGAGCTCAACAAGGGCGGCGACGCCGCGCGGGCTGCATTGGCCATGTTGCGCATCAAACGCCGGCTGGCGAAGGGCTGAGCATGCCCGAGAGCAAGAAGAAACCCGACAAGAAAGCCAATCGGCGCGGCGCGGCGCGGCTCGCCGCCGTGCAGGCGCTGTACCAGATGGACATCGCGGGCGCGGGCATTAACGACGTATTCGCCGAGTTCGAGAGCCACTGGATCGGTGGCGAGGTCGAGGGCGAGAAGTATCTGCCGGCGGAAGCCGCCTTCTTCCGCGACGTCGTCTCGGGCGTGGTGCGCGACCAGGCGCGGCTCGATCCCCTGCTCGACGACGCGCTGTCGCGCGGCTGGCCCTTGAAGCGGATCGACGCGATTTTACGGGCGGTGCTGAGGGCAGGGGCCTACGAGCTGGAGCATCGCAAGGACATTCCCGGCCGCGTCGTCGTCTCCGAATATGTCGACGTCGCCAATGCTTTTGTCGATCGCGAGGAGACCGGCATGGTCAACGCCGTGCTCGACCAGATCGGCCGCCAATTCCGCCCCGACGAGTTCGGCCGTGGCTGACGAGCGCGCATCCGGCGAAGACTCGCTGATCGCGCGCTACTTCAAGCCGATCGCGACCGACCCCGGTGCGTTCAGCCTCGTCGACGATGCCGCCATCCTGAAAGCGCGTGGCGAAGACATCGTCGTCACCACCGACGCCATCGTCGAGGGCGTGCATTATCTCGCAAGCGATCCGCCCGACACCGTCGCGCGCAAGGCGCTGCGCACCAACCTGTCCGATCTCGCAGCCAAAGGCGCGATTCCAGCGGGCTTCGTGCTGACGCTGGCGCTTCGCGCCGCCGACGCGCACTGGCTCGACCCGTTCGCGCGAGCGCTTGGCGAGGACGCAAAATCTTTCGGCTGTCCGCTACTCGGCGGCGACACGGTGTCGACGCCGGGACCGGTGACGATCTCCATCACCGCCTTCGGCCGCGTGCCGGAAGGAAAGATGGTTCGCCGCAGCGGCGCCAAACCCGGCGACCGCATCATGGTCTCGGGCACGATCGGCGACGCCGCACTCGGCCTGGACTTTCTCAAGAATGGCCCGGTTGCCAAGGCGCTGGCCGGCGACCCCGGGGCAAGCGAGGCGTTGATCGCGCGCTATCGCATACCCCAGCCCCGCAATGCGCTCGCGACGGCCCTGCGCGACCACGCCAACGGTGCGATGGATGTGTCGGACGGGTTGGCGGGCGACCTCGTTAAGCTCTGCGCGGCGTCCGGCGTCACTGCCGTTATCGATACTCCGAGCATTCCGACCTCGGCGACCGCGGCAGGCCTGCTCTCCCGTGGCACGGTCGGGATCGCAACCCTGATCGCGGGCGGCGACGACTACGAAATCCTCTGCACCGTTCCGGAAGCCAAAGCCGACGCCTTCACCGAGGCCGCACGGCAGGCGGGCGTCGCGGTCACGGATATCGGCACCATCATGGCGGGCGAGGGGGCGCCCCGATTCCTGGATCGCGAGGGCAAGGAATTGGCGCTCACCCGGCTGTCCTACAGCCATTTCTAGGATTTGGCGAAAAACCGCCCGTTAACGTCCGAAAAACCTGCCGAAAATCGCTCGTTGAGGCCCATCCCGGCGTTGCGCCGCGGAAGCGATTTTGGCATGGTCCCGCCCGATTTGAGGCCGCCTTCTTGGGCAAGGCGGGCCTCCTTTTTGTGCGCCCGCCGCAATCGCGGCTGAGGCGTGGGGCCATCTTACGATCTCGAGGCTAATTCAATGACTGCTTTGTGGTTGATCGTGCTCTGCGGAGCGCTCTCCATCGTTTACGCCATCTGGGCCACCATGTCGGTGATGAAATCCGACGCCGGCAGTCCCCGGATGCAGGAAATCGCGGCCGCCGTGCGCGAAGGCGCGCAGGCCTATCTGCGGCGCCAATACACCACCATCGGCATCGTCGGCGTCGTGATCTTCGCGCTGCTCGCCTACTTCCTCGGCATGCTCGTCGCCGTCGGCTTTGCCATCGGCGCGATCCTGTCGGGTGCTGCCGGCTTCATCGGCATGAACGTCTCGGTGCGCGCCAACGTGCGCACCGCGCAGGCCGCCACCACCTCGCTTGCCGGCGGTCTCGAACTCGCCTTCAAGGCCGGCGCCATCACGGGGATGCTGGTCGCCGGTCTCGCGCTGCTCGGCGTGACGCTGTACTTCGGCTTCCTGGTCTATTCGATGAAGCTCGCTCCCGACAGCCGCACCGTGGTCGACGCCATGGTGGCGCTCGGCTTCGGCGCTTCGCTGATTTCGATCTTCGCCCGTCTCGGCGGCGGCATCTTCACCAAGGGCGCCGACGTCGGTGGCGACCTCGTCGGCAAGGTCGAGGCCGGCATTCCCGAGGACGATCCGCGCAATCCCGCCACCATCGCCGACAACGTCGGTGACAATGTCGGCGACTGCGCCGGCATGGCGGCCGACCTGTTCGAGACCTATGCGGTGACCGCGGTCGCCACCATGGTGCTGGCCGCGATCTTCTTCGCCAAGACGCCGATCCTGCAGAACATGATGACGCTTCCGCTCGCCATCGGCGGCATCTGCATCATCACCTCGATCATCGGCACCTTCTTCGTCAAGCTCGGCGCCAACCAGTCGATCATGGGCGCGCTGTACAAGGGCCTGATCGCGACCGGCCTCCTGTCGCTGGTTGGGGTGGCCGGCGTGATCTATTATCTCATCGGCTTCGGCAAGCTCGCCGGCGTCGACTACACCGGCATGGCGCTGTTCGAATGCGGCATCGTCGGCCTGATCGTCACCGGCCTGATCATCTGGATCACCGAGTACTACACCGGCACCGACTACCGTCCGGTGAAGTCGATTGCCGCTGCCTCCGTCACCGGCCACGGCACCAACGTGATTCAGGGTCTCGCCATCTCGATGGAGTCGACCGCGCTGCCTGCGATCGTCATCATCGCCGGCATCCTCGTCACCTACAGCCTCGCCGGTCTGTTCGGCATCGCGATTGCGACCGCGACCATGCTGGCGCTGGCCGGCATGATCGTCGCGCTCGACGCCTTCGGCCCGGTCACCGACAATGCCGGCGGCATTGCGGAAATGGCCGGCCTGCCCAAGGAAGTGCGCAAGTCGACGGATGCGCTCGACGCGGTCGGCAACACCACCAAGGCTGTCACCAAGGGCTACGCGATCGGCTCGGCCGGTCTCGGCGCGCTGGTGCTGTTTGCGGCCTATAACCAGGACTTGAAGTTCTTCATCGGCAACGGCACCACTTACTTCAAGGGCGTCAACCCGGACTTCTCGCTGAACAATCCCTACGTGGTCGTGGGCCTGCTGTTCGGCGGCCTGCTGCCGTATTTGTTCGGCGCGATGGGCATGACCGCCGTCGGCCGTGCGGCCAGCGCGATCGTCGAAGAAGTGCGCCGCCAGTTCCGCGAGAAGCCCGGCATCATGCAGGGCACCGACAAGCCGGACTACGGCAAGGCGGTCGACCTCCTGACCAAGGCGGCGATCAAGGAGATGATCATCCCGTCGCTGTTGCCGGTGCTGTCGCCGATCTTCGTCTACTTCGTCATCTACGCGATCGCGGGTGGCGGCGCGGCCGGCAAGTCGGCGGCGTTCTCGGCCGTCGGCGCCATGCTGCTCGGCGTGATCGTCACCGGCCTGTTCGTCGCAATTTCGATGACCTCGGGCGGCGGCGCCTGGGACAACGCCAAGAAGTACATCGAGGACGGTCACTACGGCGGCAAGGGCTCTGATGCCCACAAGGCGGCCGTCACCGGCGACACCGTCGGCGATCCCTACAAGGATACGGCGGGCCCGGCGGTGAACCCGATGATCAAAATCACCAACATCGTGGCGCTGCTGCTGCTCGCGGTCCTCGCCCACGGCGGGTGAGATCGAAGTGGTGAAATGAAAAACCCCGCGGGCGCAAGCCTGCGGGGTTTTTGTTTGGGTCGGCCGGAAACTGCTATCAGTAGCGGGCAACCACCGGACCTCCCAAATGATAGTTGATGCCAACCCTTCCAATGTTTTCCGTCAGCCTGTGATCGACCACAAACGTCGCGTCGGGAAAGGTGGCATTGGTCAGGGTATAACGTGTCGTCCCCAGATCGGCGTAGAGATATTCGATCTTGATGCTCCAGGCGGAGGCGAATGCCCATTCGGCCCCCACGCCTGCCGTCCAGCCGGCGCGCGTGGTGCGAGTCGATCCTACGTTCATCGATGTCGGGAATACGAAAACGTCGCTGTAGCTGATGTCTGCCAGCGCCAAACCACCTGTCGCGTAGATAAGCCATTTGCCGCTGGTCAAACCGATGCGGCCTCGGAGTGTTGCGAGCCAGTCGGCGCTATATGATTGGGTTACCGTACAAACTGCGGGAGTGCATGCTGGCTCGCCAAACGGACCGCTCAGGCGGGTCTGTCGTGGCCCGGTGTAGCTGAGGTCGCCTTCAACACCCAACAGGACATTCCGGACCTGATAGTTGAAACCGGCCTGGCCGCCGGCGATGAGCCCCGTGGAATTCATCGATCGATTGGTAAAGCTTCGTACGAAGTTCATCTCGTCGGCATCGGGAAGTCCCGCCGGGCTGCTGCTGACGTAATCGGGATCGAGGCGCGCCCAATCGCCTCCGATGCTCAGCCCTGCATAGAAGCCGGTCCAGTTGTATCCGGGATCGGCTGCCGCAGGCGGCGCTTTCGTGTACGCGCGCACCGGCAAGTCCGCGGCAGCTGCGACGTTGACGAGCGCCGGCAGGGCTGCCGCGAAAATTATCCATTTGGACATGTCCATGAACCCCTCGAAGAAATGACATCGTGCCGGGTGCCAGCGAGCCACGACAACTGCGCCCGGATACGCTAAACTCGCGGGGATCACCCCAAGATCGGGAGGAGGTTAGTTGCCTCGCGCCGCTACCGCTTGGATGGTGAGGAAATAGGCTAGGACAAGAGAGAAGTTCCGTCCCGAAATTCGGGGGCTGTTGCTGGGAAGCTACAACTCCAAAGTGCATGGAAATGGAAGTGACGGGCGCTGACGAGGAATCAGGGGTTTTTCATTTTTCGACCCAGTTTTTTTCCGAGCGTGACCGGCTGTCCGGTCTTCGCGAGATCCTGGGGCGGCAGATGTTGCGGCTTGAGTTCGAGCCGCTCACGCCTTCGGTTCATGCCGATGTTACATTGCGTCAGATCGGAAGCCTGAGCCATGCGTCGCTTGATCATTCATTGCTGCGTGCCAGCCGGACCCGCGAACTCCTGACGGACGGCAATGACTCGCTGGTGTTCACAATCGCCTCGGGCCCGAGTCACTATGTTCAGCTTGGCCGAGAGGTTGCGACGGGCTCCGGCGATGCGATGCTGGCGACCCTCGCCGAACCCGGAACCTTCACTTGCGGGTCAGGAACCGGCAAGTCCGTCTTGATTAGTCTTTCAAGCCGCGAGCTGCTTCCTCTCGTGAAAAACTTCGACGCCGCCCTAATGTCACGAATACCGAGCCACGTGCCATCGCTGCGATTGCTGACAAGCTATCTCCGCCTCATCGAGGCCGGACCGGCGTTGGCGCCCGATCTTCAGCAGGCGGCCGCCGAACATATCTACGACCTTGTTGCGCTCGCCGCCGGCGCGACGCGAGATGCCGGTGAATTGGCGAAACACCGCGGAATGCGTGCGGCGCGGCTGCGCCAGGCCAAGGTCTTCGTGTTGCGAAACCTGGCACGGCACGAACTGACGGCAGCGACTGTCGCCATGCATCTGGGCGTTTCTCCGCGCTACGTCCACATGCTGTTCGAAGCCGAAATCGAAACCTTCTCGGAATTCGTCGTGCGAGAGCGGCTGACGCGTGCGTATCGTTCGCTGGTCGACCCACGTCTATCCGAAACCCCAATCAGCACCATTGCGTTTGATTCGGGATTTGCCGACCTCTCACACTTCAATCGCAGTTTTAGGCGTCGCTTCGGTATCACGCCGTCCGAAGCGCGAAGTGAGCGCCGCGCGTAGTCCGCGGCGCGCGCGGCCTCTCAATTCACGTCCATCTGCAGGCCTTCCTGCTTGATGATGCCGGCGAACTTCGTCGTTTCTGCCTGAATGAAATCGGCGTATTGCTCCGGCGTGCTGTAGTCGGCGCGCGCGCCCATCGCGGCGATGTTCTTCTTGATGTCGTCGCGCTCCAGCATCGCCTTGACCTGCAGATTGAGCGCGTTGACGATCTCGGGCGGGGTGGGATTCGGTACGATGACGCCGAACCAGGAGGAGACATCGAACCTCGAGAGTTCGGGCGCGCATTCGCGCATGGTCGGAAGCTCGGGCGCGGATGGGCTGCGCTCGGTGGTGGTCACGCAAAGTCCGTTGAGCTTGCCGTCCTGGACCTGCGGCAGCGACGGATAGAGATTGTCGAACAGGATCTGGATGTCGGCGGCAAGGGCCGCTTGCAAGGCGGGGCCGGCGCCGCGGAACGGCACGTGGGTCATCTTCAGTCCCGTGAGCTGCAGGAACCATGCGCCGGTGAGGTGAGGGCTCTGGCCCACGCCTGACGAGGCGTAGTTCAGCTTGTCGGGGTTGGCTTTGAGATACGCGATCAATTCCGCGATCGACTTGATCCCGGTTGAGGGATGCGCCGAGACGATGTTCGGGGTCCGGATCATGTTGGACACCGCCTGCAACTGGTCGGGCTTGTAGTTCAGGTTGCGGAAGATGCTGTAGGCGATGGCGTTGGGGCCGGGATTGCCGATCAGGATGGTGTGGCCGTCGCCCTTCTGGCGGATCACCTCGACCGTGCCGATCGTGCCGCCGCCGCCGGAGCGGTTCTCGACGACGGCCGATTGACCCCAGACCGTTTGAAGATGTGCTGCAAGCAGCCGGCCCATCACGTCGGTGGTGCCACCAGGCGCGGCCGGCACGATGATGCGGATGGTCTCGGTCGGACGCCAATCGGCGAGGCTCGAACGCGGCACGATCGATCCGGCCGAGAGAGCCGCGGCACCTGCAAGCACGCGGCGGCGAGAAAGTCAACCAATTCACGGACATTTCCGCTCCCTGCTTTTGTTTTTGCACGGAGCGTAGGCAGGCGCGCAAGAGTCCGGCAAGCGGGCGATCTGGCGCAGATCCGGGTTCGCGCTAGGCGCGCCCCAGGATGACGCGCTTTCGCGCGTCAGTTGAAGCTGAGCAGCTTGAACAGCGGCGTCAGGTACGACATCTCCTGACCCGAGGTCGCCGTGGTGCGGCTGATGAAGTCGAAGATCTTGCCGTCCTTCAGGCCGTAATTGGCGAGCCGGACGACTTGCCTGTTCTTGTCGAAATAGACGGCGATGACGCGCTGATCGATGACCTTCTGCTCCATGAACATCACCGGCCGCGAGGTACGCTGGGAGATGTAATAGAACACCTCGCCATTCAGGGTCGCGACCGTCGACGGCGTGCCCAGCACGATCAGCACCTGGTCCTGGCTGGCGCCGATCGGAATCTGCTCGAGCGCGCCGGGCGGCAGGATGTAGCCCTTCTGAAACTGCTCGCCGGTGCAGCCCGCAAGCGCGCCGCACACCAGCACGGCAGCCACCGCGGCACGCAGACCGTGCCAGCGCCCGAAAAGGCTCTTGATCGTGGTCGTCTCGGTCATTGCGGAACGGGTCTCGTCCTCCTAGAAACGGCCAGCCCGGCGATGGCCGGAATGCAAGATTTGCGAGCCCAAGATTCGTGATCCCTTGTCACGCATGGAGGGCTTGCTTGTGGAACCCACAATGCTTTGGCCGTTCAATCACTTCAGGACACCCCGGCTCGCCCCGCGCGGCACCATTGATGCCATCTATGGCATGATCGTGACGCAAGCGCGAGAACCCTTGTTTTACCGGGACTTGGGCGTGCCCGATACGGTTAACGGCCGTTTTGACCTGATCGTGCTGCATTTGTGGATGGTGTTGCGGCGCCTCGGCGAGATCGCCGGCATGACTGAGCCGGCGCAGGCGCTTTTCGACCGCTTCTGCGCCGATTTGGATGACAACCTCCGTGAGATGGCGATCGGCGACCTCGCCGTCCCGAAGAAGATGCAGGCCTTTGGCGAGGCGTTTTATGGCCGTATCGCGGCCTATGACATGGCGTTGACCGACAGCCCTGAGGCGCTCGCGCAGGCGATCTGCAGGAACGTCCTGGACGGCGGCGGCATCGAGAACGCGCGGCGGCTTGCGGCTTATGCGAGGGCCGTCATTGCCGTGCTCGAAAAACTGGATGCGGCGGCCCTGATCGACGCATCGTGGACATTTCCATCGCCGCAGTTGCAAGCGGTTTCGCCATGAAGCGTGCAGACGAAACGCCGGCACGGAGCCCTTCGCGTGACCCTTCACGTGATCCTTGGCGCGTCCTGGTCAATGTCGGGCAGATTCCGGATGGCGGTCTGCACCGCGAGATCGAGGCCGACGCGGCCGCGCGCGCTGCGATGGCCGAGGTCGCGGGCTTGCGGGATGTGTCCGCGGCGCACGCCGCATTCGACCTGTCGCACCGGAGCGGCGGCCACGTCCATGTCACCGGCCGCATCCAGGCGAAGGTCGGGCAGACCTGCGTGGTGACGCTCGAGCCGATCGAAAACGAGATCGACGAGGAGGTCGACCTGCTTTTCGCGCCGGCGGAAGACGTCGCGCCGCTGATCGATGCCGACGACGATGATGGCGAGAGCGCGGTGCCTGAGCCGCCCGAGCCGATCGAGAACGGCATGATCGATCTCGGCCGCCTCGCCACCGACGTGCTGCTGCTTGCGATCGATCCCTATCCGCGCAAGGAAGGCGCGGTGTTCCAGCCGCAGGTCGCCGCGCCCGATCCCAAAGATCATCCCTTTGCCGCGCTGAAGGCGTTGCAGACGGCGCCGGAGAAGCCGGCGCCCGCGTCCGGCAAGCAGAAGGGCAAATAGCAGGGGTGGTTCCCCGGAGCGATCAAACGTGGCTTCCAATGCGCGCTACAAGGCATTGAATTAACTCAATTTATTCGATCTGTTGATTCCGGCCCGCGGTGCTTGCAGGAACAAAAAGCCGGGGGTCAAGAGTTGTGTCGGCACGCCGAAACGGTATTGTCGCGGCCCGGCCCGAGCGTAGCGTCAGGCCGATCCGCTCAAGCGGTGGCTGCTCAAGTCCAGGTCTTCCGGGAAATTCATGCCTCAAAAGGTTCGAATCGCGCTTGACGCCATGGGTGGCGATGTCGGCGCGTCCGTCGTCATTCCCGGCGCGGCCAATTCGCTCTCCCGGCATCCCGACAGTGAGTTTCTGCTGTTCGGCAGGCGCGACTTGATCGAGCCGCAGCTCGCCAGGCATCCCGCGCTGAAGGCGGTGTCGCGGGTGATCCACACCGACGTCGCCGTCGGCATGGAGGACAAGCCGAGTCAGGCGCTGCGGCGCGGACGCAAGACCTCATCGATGTGGCTCGCAATCGACGCCGTGAAGAAGGGCGAGGCCGATGTCGCGGTCTCCGCCGGCAACACCGGCGCGCTGATGGCGATGGCGCGGTTTCATTTGCGCACCTTGCCGGGCATCGACCGGCCGGCGCTCGCAACGCCGGGCTGGCCGACGCTGCGCGGCGATTCCGTCGTGCTCGACCTCGGCGCCACCATCGGCGGCGACGCGCGGCATCTGGTGGCGCTTGCGATCATGGGCGCCGCCATGGCGAGCGTGCTGCTCAACATCGAACGGCCGACGGTGGGTCTCCTCAACATCGGCACCGAGGAGATGAAGGGCCATGAGGAGATCCGCGAGGCCGGCGAGATGCTGCGGGCGATGAACCTGCCGCAGCTCGACTATATCGGCTTTGTCGAGGGCGACGGCATCGGCATGGGCGCCGCCGACGTGGTGGTGACCGAGGGCTTTGCCGGCAACATCGCCGTGAAGGCGGCCGAGGGCACGGCGCGGCAGATGAGCGACTTTCTGCGCGCGGCGATGGGCCGGAGCTGGCGCTCGAAACTCGGCTACCTGCTTGCCCGGCAGGCTTTCCGCGAGTTGCGCGACAAGCTCGATCCGAAGAAGGCCAACGGCGGGGTGCTGCTCGGCCTCAACGGCGTGGTGGTCAAGAGCCACGGCGGGACGGACGCGGAAGGCTTTGCCTATGCCGTCGATGTTGGCTATGAGATGGTCCACTACAATCTCCTGACCAAGATCAATCAAATGCTCAATCGCGATGGCGGCGGTTTGGTCCCCAATCCGCCCACGCCGGAGGCTGTCTCGTGACGTTACGTTCGGTGGTTCTCGGCTGCGGTTCCTACCTGCCGCAGCGGACATTGACCAACGCCGAGCTGGCGAGCCGCCTCGACACCTCCGATGAGTGGATCGTGCAGCGCACCGGAATCCGCGAGCGCCACATCGCCGCCGATGACGAGTTCACCTCGCATCTGGCGATCAAGGCGGCCAACGCCGCACTCGCCGATGCCGGCGTCGACGCCCAGGCGATCGACCTGATCGTGCTGGCGACCTCGACGCCCGACAACACTTTCCCGGCGACCGCGGTTGCCGTGCAGAACGCCCTCGGCATCACCCATGGCGCGGCCTTCGACCTGCAGGCGGTGTGCTCGGGCTTCGTGTTTGCGCTGGCGACCGCCGACAATTTCCTGCGCGCCGGCGCGTTCAAGCGCGCGCTGGTGATCGGCGCCGAGACCTTCTCGCGCATTCTCGACTGGAACGACCGCGGCACCTGCGTGCTGTTCGGCGACGGCGCCGGCGCGATCGTGCTGGAGGCGCAGGAGCAGGCGGGCGCGTCGAGCGACCGCGGCGTGTTGACCACCCATCTGCGCTCCGACGGCCGCCACAAGTCCAAGCTCTACGTCGATGGCGGTCCGGGCTCGACCAAAACCGTCGGCCATTTGCGGATGGAAGGCCGCGAGGTGTTCAAGCACGCGGTTGGCATGATCACCGACGTGATCGTCGACGCCTTCAACGCCACGGGGCTCACGGCCGACGACATCACCTGGTTCATCCCGCATCAGGCCAACAAGCGAATCATCGATGCCTCCGCGCACAAGCTGCATATTGCGCCGCAGAAGGTGGTGCTGACCGTGGATCGCCACGGCAACACCTCGGCGGCGTCGATTCCGCTGGCGCTGAACGTTGCGGTGAAGGATGGGCGCGTGAAGAAGGGCGATCTGGTGCTGTTCGAAGCCATGGGCGGCGGCTTCACCTGGGGTTCCGCGCTGGTGCGCTGGTGACTTGCAGGCTCGGAAGCGAGCGCCGTTGTAAAAATGTCGCGTCGCGCTGCACTCTTTTTTAAGTGTGATTGTCTTCATGGCGCTGTTGACCGTCGTAGGGTAACCTCTTAATTTCAGATGGAAATTGTTCGCCGTGAGTGGGGCAGGCGATGACTGGAACCGGAAAGACCGTCACACGCGTTGACCTGTGCGAGGCCGTCTATCAAAAAGTCGGCCTGTCGCGCACGGAATCATCGGCGTTTGTGGAGCTGGTGCTGAAAGAGATCACCGACTGCCTGGAGAAGGGCGAGACGGTCAAACTGTCGTCGTTCGGCTCCTTCATGGTGCGCAAGAAGGGCCAGCGTATCGGCCGCAATCCGAAGACCGGGACCGAGGTGCCGATCTCGCCGCGCCGCGTGATGGTGTTCAAGCCGTCGGCGATCCTCAAGCAGAGGATCAACGGCCAGCACGTCGTCGGCAACGGCAGCGATAAAGAAGATTAGCTAGAGCACGAAGGGAAGGGCGCGGTTGGACAAGGCGCCGGATGCATTCCGCACCATCAGCGAGGTCGCCGACGACCTCGACATTCCCCAGCATGTGCTGAGGTTCTGGGAGACGCGTTTCGCCCAGATCAAGCCGATGAAGCGCAGCGGCGGCCGCCGCTATTATCGCCCCGACGACGTCGATCTGCTCAAGGGCATCCGCCGCCTCCTGTACGGCGAGGGCTACACCATCCGCGGCGTGCAGCGGATCTTGAAAGAGCACGGCATCAAGTCGGTGCAGGGTCTGGCGGACAGTACCGCCGCGGTCTCGTTCGGCGCGATCGAGGAAGCGGTCGGGCAGTCGCTCGCCGAGGGCGACAGCGAGGATTTCGGCGTCGATCTCGATGCCGAGGACGAGAGCAAGGCGGCGCCGGTTGTCGGCGCCGGGGACGAGGACGGCATCGATTTCCGCTTCGTCGATTCCGAGGACGATTTCCTCGAGGCGTTCCGCGGCGGCAAGGGCCGCAAGGCGGCCGTCGATCAGGGCGCGCTCGACCGCGAAAAGCTCGAGGGCGTGCTGCGCGACCTCATTGCCTGCCGGCAGATGCTGGACCGGGTGATGAAGGAGGGGTAGCCCTCTTTCTCGGGGTGCCGGGAACGGCCAATTCCGCGCCTTGCGTGAAAGCGGGATCGCGGCTAATCAACGCTCATCGGAGCGTGGCGCAGCCCGGTTAGCGCACTAGTCTGGGAGACTAGGGGTCGGAGGTTCAAATCCTCTCGCTCCGACCAAAATATCCTTCAGAACCCCAGCACCCACACGGCAAGGATCGTCCCGATCACGGCCAAGCCGCTGATGGTCCATCCTGCGAGATAGGCCGGACCATTCGGGTCGGGCCGATCGACCATGGTGTCATTCCAGTGGTTCATCCGCGCCTCCTGTCGGTATCCCACCTGTAGGTAGGACTCTGGCGCGGGAAGAAGGTTCAACCAGTTATTTTGGCGGGGCGGCCGCCTTGGCCGGCGTCCGCTGGCCCTTCGGCTCTTTCCCATGTCCGTCCAGCCACTTGGCCGGCTGCATTGACATCGGAAACCGCGTGTCGGAAGCAACGCCTCTTCGAGAAGAATGCAGGGCGGGAAGCGCATGAAAGACTTCGCCGGAAAATTCGCCGTCATCACCGGGGGCGGCACGGGCATGGGCCGCGAGCTGGCGCGCCAGCTGGTCGCAGAGGGCTGCAATGTCGCGATGTGCGACGTCTCGACTGAGGCGATGGCCGAGACCAAGCGGCTGTGCGAAGCCGAGAAACTGCCGCAGGGGTTGCGCGTCACCACCCATGTCGCCGACGTCTCGATCGAAGATCATTTCATCCGCTTCCGCGACGAACTGATCGATCAGCAGAAGACCGATCATGTCCACCTGCTGTTCAACAATGCCGGGATCGCCGGCGGCGGCAGCATGATCGCGAGCACCCGCGCGAATTGGGAGCGCACCTTCAATATCTGCTGGGGCGGCGTTTATCTCGGCGTGCGCACCTTCCTGCCGCTGCTGCTGAAAGCCGACGAGGGCCACATCGTCAACACCTCCAGCATCAACGGCTTCTGGGCTTCCGTCGGCATCGGCGTGCCGCACACCGCCTACAGCGCGGCGAAGTTCGCGGTGAAGGGATTCACCGAGGCGTTGATCAACGATCTCCGCCTCAACGCGCCGCATATCAAATGCTCCGTCGTGATGCCCGGCCATATCGGCACCTCCATCGTGTCGAACACGCGCCTGGTGCAGAACGGCAGCGAAGAGCTGATGCCGAATGAGATGGAGCAAGCGCGGCAGCGCCTCAAGGGCATGGGCGTCGCCGTCGACACCATGTCGGACGAGCAGGTCCAGGCGATCGCGCGCGATCGCGCCCGCGCCTTCCGTGATGAGGCGCCGGTGACGGCAGCGCAGGCGGCGAAGGTCATTCTCGATGGCGTCAAGGCCGGAGAGTGGCGCATCCTGGTTGGCGACGACGCCCACAAGCTCGACTCCCGGGTGCGGAAAGAGCCGGAGCAGGCCTACACGCCGGAGTTTTATGCGAGCTTCGCCAGGGAGGTCGGCTGGCGGCTTGGCTAGTTGATCCGAAGCAACAGACGGGAGATCGATATGGACGATCGAACCGTGCGGGCGGCGCTGCAGCGCCACTGGGACGCTTCGGACAGAAGCGATTTCCAGGCCGAGCATGACATCTACTCGCGAGGACGCCGTGCTCGATTATCCGCAATCGGGCGAGCGGATCCGCGGCCGGCGCAACATTCAGGAGAGCCGGACCGTCCAGCCCAACAAGAAGCGCTTTACGGTCCGGCGAATGATCGGCAGCGGCGATCTCTGGGTCACCGAATTCGTGCTCACCTATGACAGCATCCCGTCTTACGTCGTGAGCATCATGGAATTCCGCGACGGCAAGGTCGCGCACGAAACCCAATATTTCGCCGACCGGTTCGAGCCCGGACCCTCGCGTGCGCATCTGGTCGAGCGCATCGGTTAGCGCCCCGCGGCGACCCGATACGCCATGCGGCTGTGACCGGCGCAATAGGGCAAGCCGCCGAGCGGCGGGTTGCCGCAGAAGCAGAAATCCTCGGCGCCCGGCGTCGAGATCGGCCAGCGGCAGGTGTCGGTGCCGAGCTCGAGCAGCGAGCAGGTGTGACCGTTGTGGATCGGCTCGTCTGCGCGCGGCGCTTCCGCCGTGGCCGGATAGGCCTTCAGCAGCATTTGCCGCAGTTTTGGCACGCTGCGCGGCCGCGCCTCGCCTGTGCGCTCGGGCCTGTCTGTGCGCACCATGCGGTCCTTGTCGCGCTTCAGGCTGAGCCGCGAAATCTTGCCGATCACGGCGTTGCGGCTGACGCCGATGGTGGCGGCGATCTCGCGGCAGGAGAGTCCGGCGGCGAAGCCGCTTTTGAGGAGTTCAAGTCGTTCGTCTGTCCAGGTTTGCGGAAGCATGTGTCGGTCCCAGGTTGGATCCTCAGGGGATCGTCCTGGCCACCCATGGAGCCGAACTTGCCGCGCGTTCACGCCTTGCCATTGTCACGGATCGACAGCAGCCCGTCCTTGATCGCAAGGCGGATGCCTTCCTCGATCAGCGTCTTTGCGACGCCGGGAACGCTGGTGCCGTGGGTGCCCTGTCTCACGAGCTTTTCGAGATAGGCAATGGTCGAAAGTGCCAAAGTTACGGGAACGCGGTCAGTCTCGGCTTTTTCTGTGGCCATACGCAAAAACTACGCGGTTGGAAGTGTACTGAAAAGTATCTTTTAAGAGTCTATTATGATTCAAGCCAGTCTGTATAGGATGATTTGATTCGTCAATATAAGATTCTGATTTCATTGATATAAATTCCAGTCACGCGAAATCGCTCGCGCGCCGGCCGGCGGGGCGGCGCAGGACGGTTCGGGCTGAAAAATCGGTCGAAGGCAGCGATGAAAACGTCGCGTTGCCGATCCCTATCCGAGGAGCGTGCGAGCAGGCGTGTCGCAGGATGAAGTCCCGGTCATGGTTCGAGACGCGCCAACGGGTCCGCGCAAAGCGCGGCCCGATGATAAACTCCGACGCGCTCCTCACCATGAGGGGACGCAGCTCACCCGTGCACGACCGCCTTCGCGATCATGCAGTGAATGCCCTTGGAGCCGTTGACGGTCTGCGTCACCCGCAAATCGGCGGCGAGGCTGCAGAGCGTATAGGCGTCCTCGCGCGACAGGTTTCGCTTTTCCCCGAGCAGCACGATCATGTCGCGCAGCGCCCGCACCACGCATTGGTCGAGGTCGGGGTCCATCGCCATGGTCATGTAATGCGTCGCGGTTTCCGCGCGGGGATATTCCAGCCGGATATCTTTCCGAAGCGTCAGGCGGAAGCGGCCCTGCAGCGCGGTCTCGATCGCGGTGACGCAGACCTCGCCGTCGCCCTGCACGCCATGTCCGTCGCCGCAGGAGAACAGCGCGCCCGGCACGAACACCGGCAGATAGAGCTTTGCGCCGGCGCCGAGCTCCTTGTTGTCGAGATTGCCGCCCATGGCACGCGGGATCAGCGAGGTGATGCGGCCCCAGGCCGGCGGCGGCGCCACGCCCATCACGCCGAAGAACGGCGCCAGCGGCAGATCGAGGCCCCAGGGCAGGCGGCCGACCATGCGGCTGCGGTCGAGCGGAATGTTGATCAGCCGCGTCTCGTGGAAATCGTCGGGCAGGGTGCCCGCGAGCGGGCGGATCAGATTGTAACCCCAGTCCTGACGGAGCTGCACGTCGAGGATATCGACCTCGAGCACATCGCCGGGCGTGGCGCCTTTGACGGCGATCGGCCCGGTCAGGATATGCCCGGGCACCATGCGCTCGTTCTTGGCGTGCACCTCCAACAGTTCCGGCGGGACATGGAATTTGCTCTTGTCGGGCACCTGGTCAGGCCCGCCCGAGATGGTCTCGACCGTCACCTCGTCGCCGCTGTCGACGGTCAGCACCGGCTTCAGCTTCGCTTCGAAAAAGCCCCAGTGACAGGTTTCGGGGCTGGACTTGAGGTGATGATGGGCCATGGGAAGCTCTTTGGAATTGCGAGGGGACGGCGTATGAGGCTCTAGCAGATTTCAGTATTTCTCGTCATGCCCGGCCTTGTGCCGGGCATCCACGTCTTCTCTTGTCGCTCGAAGAAAGACGTGGATGGCCGGGCCAAGCCCGGCCATGACGACGTCGGAGAATGTTCCCTTGTTTTTCATCCTGTCCAAGACGGTCGGCACCCTGCTGCTGCCGACCAATTTCCTGATCGTGTTGGGTCTGGCCGGCGCGTTGATCTCGCTGACGCGCTTTGTGCGGACCGGCCGCGGGATGATGATCGCCGCTATCGTGCTGCTTGCGGTTGCCGCGTTCTCGCCGCTCGGCAACTTTCTGGTCTATCCGCTCGAAAACCGGTTTCCGCCATGGGACGCAGCGCAAAGCGCGCCGCCCGACGGCATCGTGGTGTTGGGCGGACCGATCGATCCCGATCTGTCGATCGCTCACGGGATGCCTGTCATCACCAGTGCCCCCGACCGCATCGTCGCGGCCGCCGTGCTGGCGCACAAATATCCGAACGCGAAGATCGTGTATTCCGGCGGCAGCTCCAGCCTGATTTCCAATGAACAGCGCGAGGCCGATTACGCGGCTGCGCTGTTCGAAAGCCTCGGCGTCGACAAGGCGCGGCTGATCATGGATCGCGACGCGCGCAACACCTACGAGAACGCGGTCTTCAGCAAGAAGCTCGCCGCGCCGAAACCCGGTGAACGCTGGTTGCTGGTCACCTCGGCCTTTCACATGCCGCGCGCGATCGGCCTGTTCCGGAAAGTGGGCTTTGCGGTCGAGCCCTATCCGGTGGACTGGCGGGTTGGGCGCACCGGCCGACGTTTTTGCCTTCACCCAGTTTGCAACCGACGGGCTGCTGCGAACCGATGTCGCCGTGCGCGAATGGCTGGGGCTGGTGGCCTACCGGCTTGCGGGACGGACGAGCACGCTGTTTCCGGGTCCGGGCGGATAGCGAAGTCGCGGCGTGCGCTGCACCCCGATTGCAGGACATGCTACGCTACTTCCCAACAACAAGAACGCTGCAGGGGAGGATCCCAATGACGCCGTCCGACATCCGCGCCGCCAGCCGCCGCCGCTTTCTGCAATATCTCGCCGCAAGCCCGCTGTTATCAGCGACGGGATTGCCGGCTCTTGCTGGCGAAGCGCCGTCGAAATGGCCGGATCCGATGATCTGGACCAATACGGGCAGCGACGTCATCAAGTCGCCGAAGGAGGCGATCAACGTCTTCGACTTCGAGCCGGCCGCGTTCAAGAACGTGCCGCCGGCGCATTTCGGCTACATGGCTTCCGGCCTCGACGACGAGGTCACCCTGCGCGCCAACCGCGAGGGTTTTTTGAAATTCCAGCTGATGCCGCGGCGGCTGCGCGACGTCTCCAAGGTCGATATGAGCGTCGAGATTTTCGGCACCAAATATGACTCGCCGATCTTCGTCGCGCCGACCGGCGGCAACCAGTTCTTCCACGAGGACGGCGAGATCGCGGTCGCCAAGGCGGCGCGAGCCGGCAATCATCTGCAGGTGCTGTCGACCTCGTCGAACTTCGCGGTCGACGAGGTCGCCAAGGCGCGCGGCGCGCCGATCTGGTTCCAGCTCTATGCCTCGCCGAGTTGGGAGGTCGCGCAGGCGCTGATCAAGAAGGCCGACGCCGCCGGCTGTCCGGTGCTGATGGTCACCACCGACCGTGTCGGCGGCCGCAACCAGGAAACCCTGTTTCGGTTGATGAAGAGCGACAGCCGCGAATGCGCGGGCTGCCACGATCGCGGCAGCTTTGCGGCGCGCACCTCGCGCCGGCATAATTACGACGGCATCGATCTCACCAGCATCAAGGGCGGCGGCGAGTCCTCCAACCTGACATGGGATACGGTGAAGCGGATGCGCGACGTCACGCGCATGAAGATCGTGCTGAAGGGCATCATCACCGCAGATGATGCCGCGCTCGCCGTGCAGAACGGCATGGACGGCATCCTCGTCTCCAACCATGGCGGGCGCGGCGAGGACAACGGCCGCTCCACCATCGACGCGTTGCCGGAAATCATCGCGGCCGTGAAGGGGCAGATTCCTGTGTTTGTCGACAGCGGTTTTCGACGCGGCACCGACGTCGTGAAAGCGCTGGCGATGGGCGCCAAAGCGGTCGGCATCGGCCGGCCTTATCTCTGGGGCCTCGGCGCGTTCGGCGAGCCTGGCGTCGCGCGCGTGCTCGAGATCGTGCGCACCGAGACCCGCGCGGCCATGCAGCAGTGCGGCGCAAGCTCGGTGGCCGAGCTCACTCCGAATTTTGTGCATCGGGCCAGCTAGGAAAGGGACACGCCATGCAGCAGCAAACACCACCGGACCAGTTCGACCTCGCCGGCATGGCCGCCGATCTCAACAGCTGCTCCGCCTGAAGACCACGGTGATCGGCATCAAGATGTTCGCGCGCATCGAGGACATGGAGGCGATCGAGAAAATCCGCCGGCCGAATGCGGTCCATACCACCGACCAGATCGTCAGCATGGGCTCGCGGTTCGGGTGGACCGTCGGCATCACCGCCGACGATCTCGTCGGCGCGCAGTGCAAGGCGGTGATCGGGCTTGCGCCACAGGACGACAAGTGGCTCGCCGGCGCCAACTATGTCGGCGTCTGGCACGGCACGGCCGAGGATGCGCGCAAGCGCCAGGAGGCGCTCGATGTCGTGCCGTTCGGCCAATACAAGGCGATGGCGGTGAGCCCGCTGACATCAGGCCGGCTCAATCCGCCCGACATCTGCCTCGTCTATGCAACGCCGGGCCAGATGATCATCCTGATCAACGGCCTGCAATATACCGGCTACAAGAAATTCGAATGGGGCGTGGTCGGCGAAACCGCCTGCGCGGATTCCTGGGGCCGCGCGCTGAAGACCGGCGAGCCGTCGCTGTCGCTGCCGTGCTTTGCCGAGCGGCGCTATGGTGGCGTCCCCGATGAGGAGATGCTAATGGCGCTGAAGCCTGCAGACCTCGCGAAAGCGATCCAGGGCATGAAGCAATTGGCAAAGAACGGCTTGCGCTATCCGATCGCGCCTTACGGCATCCAGAGCGACGTCCGTGCCGGCATGGGCGTGTCATACGGGAAGAAATAGTCTGCAATGAAAAAATTCGACATCGTCGTCTATGGCGCCACTGGATTCACCGGCCAGCTCGTCGCCGAATATCTCGCTGCGCAGTACAAAGGCGATAAGCAGCTGAAATGGGCGATGGCCGGACGAAGCCTCGACAAGCTCAAATCCGTCCGCGATGCGATCGGCGCGCCATCGGATACACCGCTGGTCGTAGCGGACGCCAGCGACGCCGCATCCCTGAAGGCAATGGTCGACGACACCAAGTCGGTCATCACCACGGTCGGCCCGTATCAACTCTACGGCAATGAGCTGATCACGGTCTGTGCCACGTCCGGGACCGACTATCTCGACCTCTGCGGCGAACCGGTCTGGATGCACCAGATGATCGGCAAGCACGAAGCGGCAGCGCAAGCGAGTGGCGCGCGCATCATGTTCTCCTGTGGTTACGATTCGGTGCCGTTCGAGCTTGGCACGTTTTTTGTGCAAAAGGAGGCGAAGCGCGTGTTCGGCGCGCCCGCCGCGCGCGTCAAGGGGCGTGTGCGCGCCATGCGGGGAACGCTGTCGGGTGGCACGGCGGCAAGTGCGCGGGCGCAATTCGAGGCCGTCGCCAGGGACCTCAGCCTGGTTCAGATCCTCAACAATCACTTCGCTCTGACGCCGGGCTTCGAAGGCCCGAAGCAGCCGAAGGGCAACAAGCCGCTGTTCGAGGAGGACCTGCAGTCTTGGACCGCGCCGTTCATGATGGCTACCATCAACACGCGCAACGTTCATCGATCGAACATGCTGATGGGTTTCCCTTACGGGAAGGACTTCGTCTATGACGAGATGGTGCTGACCGGCCCGGGCGAGAAAGGCGAGGCCAACGCGAAGAAGGTGATGGCTCTCAATTCCGGGAAGACCGGCCCCAATGCGCCCAAGCCGGGTGAGGGGCCGTCGAAGGAGGAGCGCGAGAACGGCCTCTACGATCTCCTTTATGTCGCGATCGCGCCTGATGGCCGACAGGTTCGTGCGTCCGTGAAGGGCGATCGCGATCCCGGCTATGGCTCGACCTCCAAGATGATCAGCGAGTGCGCGATCTGCCTGTTGCGCGATACGCCCGACGTCAAGCCCGGCTTCTGGACGCCGGGCGCTGCGATGGGCGACCGCCTGATCAAGCGGCTAACCGATCACGCGGGGCTGACGTTTGCAGTCGAGGCGTGATCGCGCGCGGGTTGTAGGCATACATCCAGTCCATGCCTTTCGACGTCAGCGGAATCATCAGCTTCAGCATCCGGTCACGGAACCAGGCGCCGGCGGGACTCATCTGCCGCTTCGAATTGCCGTTGCGGCGCGCCAGCGCCACCACGCGCTCGGCACGTGGCCGCCGCTCGCGTTCGAACCGCTCGAAGGTGACGCCAAATTCCTCGTCGGTCTGCAGCAGGCAGGCAAGCCGCATCGCATCTTCCAGCGCCATCGACGCGCCCTGGCCGGCATGAGGACTCGTGGCATGAGCGGCATCGCCGATCAGCACCGTTCGGCCGCGCGACCAGTTCGGCAAGGTCGCGACATCGAGCGTGTCCGTGACCATAATGGTGTCGCTGGCATCGATGGCCTGTAGGATTGGATCATGCCAGCTGGCATGGAAGCGCCGCAGATGCTGCTTCAATTCTTGCTGGCTCATGGCGCGGAAGGTGGCGGCATCCCTGCCGTCGGACGGCTGCGTGCTCCACCACATCGCGCCGTGATCGGGATCGGGGCTGCAATAGCCGTAGCCGAAGAAGCCGCTCTGGCCGAAGGTCGCTTCGATACGCGGCCCGATGCCGGCATTCTCCAAAATTGATCGCGGCATGAACCCGCCGAAGCTGAGCAGGCCGGTGTCGAAGGGCTGCGGCCCGTCGGGAACCACATGCTGGCGCACCGCCGAATGCACGCCGTCGGCGCCGATCAGGAGATCACCTTCGGCGCTGGAGCCGTCGGTGAAATGTGCGACGATCGGCCGGTCGGCACGATCCTCGATGCGCGCAAGGCGCTTGTCGAAATGCACCTCGACCGAGGAACTCCACGCCTTGTCGACGAGCATCTCGTTCAACATGGCGCGGCGCATATTGACCGCGGGCTGGCCGAAGCGCGCCTGCATGTTCTGGTGGATCGCGGCGAGCCGCTTGCCCTTTTGGGAATAGAACTCGAAGGATTCGGATATCTCGCCGCCGCTGACGATCGCATCGGCAATGCCGAGCTCTGCCAGCACCTGCATGCCGTTCGGCGCGATCTGCAGGCCGCCACCGATTCCGGTCGAGTAGGACCACCCCTCGTAGACCGCGGCCTCATAGCCGATGCGCTTGAGGAACAGCGCGGTCACCGGACCTGCGATGCCGGCGCCGATGATGAGGGCTTTGCGGGGACGGGTCATGTGTTGCTCCTGGGGTTGCCGGGGTGATAGGAGTTGTAAGGTCGCTAAATCTCTTAGCATCTAAGATATTAATCGACTAAGATAAGGAAACGACCTTGTCAAGGGGAAAAGCGCGCGCCGCGCTGATGCAGGACCTGGAACACGCCATGCGCAAATCGTCCGCGCAGGGCACGATTTTCGCGCAGACGGTGGCCGATCGCGCCGGCATCTCGCATTCCGACATGGAGTGCCTGGATTTCCTCAACGTCGAGGGCCGCATGACGGCAGGACGGCTTGCGGAATTGACCGGGCTGACCACCGGCGCCATCACCGGCCTCGTCGACCGGATGGAGAAGGCGGGCCTGGTCCGGCGCGAGCGCGACGAAAACGATCGCCGCAAGGTCTTCATTGCGCCGGCTACCGAGCGCGTGATGGAGATCGGCCGCTTCTATGAGCCGATGCAGCGCGCGATGCACAAGCTTTGGGAGACCTATAGCGATGCCGAGTTGAAGCTGCTGTTGCGCTTTGCCAATGAGAGCTATCAGACGCTGCTGGGCGCGACCGCAGAAACCAAGGGGATGGTCGACGCCGAGGCGAAGCGCGCTACGAAGCCTCGTAGGACACGCTAGGAGTTTGGTTGGCCGCGTGCCTGTACGGCTCCGCGGCAGCGACCATCGCCCAGACCGCGCCGATCATCATCCAGAAGTGCCGCCAATGGTCGGTGTCGATCACGAAACTTTCGCCGACGGTGCCGAGGAACGCCGAAAAGATCGCGAGATAGGCACGCTGCCAGGGCACGCGCACGAACAGATAGCGGAAGCCGAGGATGACGGTGACGAACACCAGCGCGGGATAGCAGATGCCTGAAATCCAGCCGCCGGACATGAAGGCATTCAGATAGGAGTTGTGGGTGTCTTCCGGGAAGTAGTTGTGGAATTGCAGCGGCCCGATGCCGAACGGCAGATCGAGCGCCATGTCGGCGCCGAGGATGTGGCGGCCAAAGCGGCCGAAGCGGCCTTCGTCATAGCTCTGGTCGAAGCTGGCGCGCTGACGGAACATCTCCGCAATCGAATCGAACGACAGCAGCACCGCGAGCAGCAGCACGGCGCCGAGCACGGCCATGACGGTTATGATCACGATGCGCGAGCGCTCGCCGCGCGAGCGGCTGGTCAGCACCATCAGCGCCAGCATGAAGGCCGAGGTCAGGACCAAACCGCCCCAGGCGGCGCGCGAGAAGGCGAGCAGAATCGCCAGCGACATGATGGCGAAGGCCACCGCGCTGCGGAACGCCTTGCCGAAGCGCGCGGTGACGACGTTCTGCAGCACGAACAATGCGGGCAGAAGCAGAAACGCGCCGAGCACGTTCGGGTCCTTGAAGGTGCCGCGAGCGCGCTCGTACAGCGTCAGCAGGTCGTGGCCGCCGGGAACGAGGTTGAAGTAGCCGCCGATGGCCGCACATGATGCGATCATTGCGCCGACGATCAGCCCGCGGCGGAGCATGTCGAGCCGCGCTTGCGTATCCTCGGACAGCACCATGGCAAAGAAGATCACGGTCACCGCCATGTACCAGGAGGTGGCGATCCAGCTGAAAATCTCGGATTTATCGAGGAACGGGATGGCGCCGATGCTGTAGCCGACGTTGAGCGCGGTCAGGAGCAGCGCGAGCGGCATGAACACCAGCCGCATTCGCATCCCCGTGGCGAAGAACAGGATTGCGGCGCCGAGCGTCACCACCTCATAGGGGCTCGGCTCGATGAAGACGATCGAGCCGGAGGCGCCGACCAGCCACACCAGCGCGCGTTGCAGGGCAGTGACGCCCGGCGCGCCTGCGGCCGTCGTCGTGGTCCCCCCGGCTGTCGCCGCATACGCCATCACGCACTCACGCTACGCTACACAACGCCATCCACCGTCGTCATTGCGAGCCAACGGGTCGCGCGAATGCGCGCCCGATGACAGGCTCCGCGAAGCAATCCAGACTTTGCCGCGAAAACGGCTATGGATTGCTTCGTCGCTTTGCTCCTCGCAATGACGAGGTCCTCAATACGCGTTCTCGTTCCTGGTCAGGAGCGCGATCGGCGTCTTCGCCAGGATGACGAGATCGAACAGCACCGACCAGTTCTCGATGTAGTACAGATCGAATTCCACGCGCTTCTGGATCTTCTCTTCATTGTCGATCTCGCCGCGCCAGCCGTTGATCTGCGCCCAGCCGGTGATGCCGGGCTTGACGCGATGGCGCGCGAAGTAACCGTCGACCGCCTCGTCGAACAGGCGGCTCTGCAACTTGCCCTGCACCGCGTGCGGCCGCGGGCCGACGAGCGAGAGGTTGCTCTTGAACACCACGTTGAACAGCTGCGGCAGTTCGTCGAGGCTGGTCTTGCGGATGAAGCGGCCGACGCGGGTGACGCGCGGATCGTCCTTGGTGACGACCTTGGAAGCGGTCGGATCGGCCTGGTGGTGATAGAGCGAGCGGAACTTGAAGACGTCGATGCGTTCGTTGTTGAAGCCGAAGCGCTTCTGGCGGAACAACACCGGCCCCGGGCTGTCGAGCTTGATCGCGAGCGCGACCAGCGCCATCACCGGCAGCGCCGCGAGCAGGATCAGGCCGCCGACCAGATGGTCGAACAGCCATTTCATCACGAGGTCCCAGTCGGTGATCGGCGCCTCGAACACATCGAGCGTCGGCACCTTGCCGAGATAGGAATAGGAACGGGGACGGAAACGCAGCTTGTTGGTGTGCGCGGAGAGTCGGATGTCGACCGGCAGCACCCACAACTTCTTCAGCATTTCGAGGATGCGCGTCTCGGCCGAGATCGGCAGCGCGAACAGCACGAGGTCGACGCGGGTGCGGCGGGCAAACTCGACGATGTCGTCGACCTTGCCGAGCTTGGGGCTGCCGGCGCAGGTGTCGAGCGCGCGGCTGTCGTTGCGGTCATCGAACACGCCGAGCACGGCGATGTCGGTGTCGTACTGGGTCTTCAGGGCTTCAACGAGCTTTTCGCCGTTCTTGTCGGAGCCGACGATCACGGTACGGCGGTCGAGCCGGCCCTGATGTGCCCAGCTGCGGACCATGCCGCGCAGAAACAGCCGCTCGCCGATCAGTGCGGCGAGGCCGACGAAGAAGAAGGCCGAGAGCCACAGCCGCGAAATCTCGCCGCCGAGCTTGGCGAGGAACGAAGCGCCGATGAAGAGCAGGAAGACGAACGCCCAGGACGAGATCATTCGCGTCATCTGCCGGAGCTGACCTCGGAACACGCCGACTTCGTACAAGTCGGCGGCCTGGAAGCAGATCACCGCGACCATCGCCATCGCGAAGATCGAGCCGACATATTCCCAGTGAAAGCCGGCCAGCCGCGTCACATAGCCGAAGTAGATCGCAATCCCGATGAAACTGAGCAGCACGAAATCGGCGACGCGCACGGCGCCGGCGATCACGATCGGCGAGTAGGCGGGGCGGACCTTCTGGCTGGTGACGGCAAGCGCGGCCTGCGATAGCCGGCGCCGGCGTTCCACCGGCGGGCTGCCGGGCATCACCGTGGCGGTAGCCGCCGCGGCATCGAGCATCGAGCGTGCGTTAATCGGTTCCACTGCGGTCCACGTCCATTGTTGCACGCACAGCTAAGCGCGCGCGCCCCGAGGCGGTATTCCCCTCCGTCGGACTTAACGGTGAAATCGGAAGAAACGGTTACGTTGGTAAACGATGGTTAATGATTTGCTGCCGCCAAGCATGATCCGGAAAAGTGTGAAGCGGTTTTCCGAAAAGATCATGCCCAGAAGAAAAACTCAGCGGCGCACCGCGTCAAACGCGTCGCGGTAGCCCGCGAGCACGCCTTCGACCATCGCCTTCTGCGAGAACTGCTGGAAGATGCGCTCGCGCAGCGCCCTGGCGCGGGTCTGTGCCGCCTCCGGATCTTCCATGGCGGTCTCGATCGCGTCCGCCACCGCGCCTCCGATGTTGGGCGCGAACAGCGCGTCGGTGAAGGGCCCGAAGATTTCGGGGATGCCGCCGACATTGGCGGCCACCATCGGGATGCCCGCAGCACCGGCCTCGATGACGACATAGGGCATCGAGTCGCCGCGCGACGGCACGACCAGCAGCTTGCCCTGCGCGAAGCCGTGGCGCGCCTTGACATGGCCGATGAAGCGCACGGCGTTGATGAGCCCGAGCCGCTCGACCTGCGCCTTCAGCGCCGCGGTTTCCTCGCCGTCGCCGGCAAGCGTCAGCGTCACCGGCCTGCCGTCGGCATGCAGCCGCGCCACCGCATCGACCAGGATGTCCGCGCCCTTGATCTGGCGAAACTCGCCGACATAGACCACGTCGGTGGCATCTGGGGCACGGGACACGGAATCGAATTCATCGGCGGTGACGCCATTGAAGACGCAGCGCACCAGGCCTTTGGGAATGCCGATCGTACGCTGATAGGTCTCGCGGGCAAACGCGCTTTCGAACAGGAACAGGTCGGTACTGTTCATCAGCGCGCGCTCGAGCCGACCATAGATCTGGCCCTTGAAGGAGTTGGGCTTGTAGTGCAGCGATCCGCCGTGAGGGGTGTAGACGCGGATGGCATGGTCGGACCGCTTGCGCAGGCGGACAAAGGCGCCGGCCTTGGCGCCGTGGCCGTGCAGCACATCGGGCTTCAGCCGTTGAATCATCCGCATGAAATGCGCCCAGACCAGCGCATCGGTGGGCCGGGGCTCGCGGTGAATCGCGATGCGGTGAACCCCGAGCTTCAGCCGCGGCGCGATTTCGGCGAGCGCCTGGCTTGCGCGTTCGCCGCCGGTCAGGCTGTCGGCGATGATGCCGACCTCGTGACCGCGGTCGGCCTGACCGTTGGCGAGATCGAGGATGTGACGAAAGATGCCGCCGACCGGCGCGCGCGTCGCGTGCAGGATACGAAGGGGGCGATCGGGCGCGGTCATGGGTCACCGGCCCTTGCCGCGCGCTGCTGCGCGCGCCGCAGAGCAGGCGCGGCAGGCTCATGGCGGATGGCGGCGCGAGCGCCTTTCATCAGACAATCCTTGGGAAAATCCTGATTCCGATTAAGGGCTTTCATGGTTAACAAAACATGACCGGCGGCATTAACGATCGGCCAATAAGCCCTGCAAATGGGCCCCGAATTAACCCGGCAGCAACCCTAATAGAGTGTAATCGGGCCAAGTTAAGGTGGAGTCGTGGCGTTCGCGGGAGAGTGCGATGCGTGTGGCGTTGTGGCGTAAGGCCAAGGAGAAGGCGCAGGCCGTGATGGCGGTGGCCATCCCTGCGCCGGGTCCTGCGAAGCAGGCGAGGGCCAGCGAAAACGGCGATATCGATCTGCGTGCGCTGGGCGATGCCATCAAGCGCAACCGGCGCTGGATCATCGTTCCGACCCTGGCCGTGCTCGTGCTTTCCCTCGTGACCGTCAATCTGATCACCGCGCGCTACAAGTCCGAAGCGCGCATCCTGATCGACGGCCGCGAGAATGTTTTCCTTCGCCCCAACGGCGAGCGCAATGAGGAGCGTACCGCGCTCGACGCGGAAGCCGTGACCAGCCAGGTGCAGCTCGTGCTGTCGCGCGATCTCGCGCGCGAGATCATCAGGAAGAACAAGCTGGCCGAGCGCGCGGAATTCGATCCCGTGCTCAGCGGGCTGTCGCCGGTCAAGTCGCTGCTGGCGCTGTTCGGCATCGGCCGCGATCCGTTCTCGATGACGCCGGAAGAGCGCGTGCTCGATGCCTATTACGATCGTCTGACGGCCTATGCGGTCGATAAGTCGCGCGTCATCGTCGTTGAATTCCAGTCGCGCGATCCGGAGCTGGCCGCGCGCGTCGCCAATTCCATCGCCGACGGCTATCTGGTGCTGCAACAGTCTGCGCGGCAGGATCAGGCGAGGGCGGCGAGCCAGTGGCTCTCGGTCGAGATCGACAATCTTCGCGGCAAGGTCGCCGAGGCGGAAGCGCGCGTGGAAGATTTCCGCTCGAAGTCGAGCCTGTTCATCGGGACCAACAACACTTCGCTGTCCAATCAGCAGATGGGCGAACTGAACACGCAGTTGAACAATGCGCGGGGGCTGAAGTCCGATGCCGAGTCCAAGGCGCGGCTGATTCGTGAGATGCTCCAGAGCGGCAAGCCGATCGAGGCTTCCGAAGTGCTCAATTCCGAGCTGGTGCGGCGGCTGTCGGAACAGCGCGTGACCTTGCGTGCGCAACTCGCCGAGCAGTCCTCGACGTTGCTCGATGGCCATCCGCGCATCAAGGAACTGAAGGCGCAGCTCGGTGACCTCGAGCACCAGATCCGTGACGAGGCCGGCAAGATTTCGCGCTCGCTCGACAACGACGCCCGCATCGCCGGCGGCCGGGTCGAAAGCCTGAGCGCAGCTCTCGACCAGTTGAAGAAGCAGGCAACTTCGAACAACGGACAGGACGTCCAGCTGCGCGCGCTCGATCGCGAGGCCAAGGCGCAGCGCGACCTCCTTGAATCCTATCTGGCGAAATACCGCGAAGCCACCACCCGCGAGAACATCGACGCTGCGCCGGGCGAGGGCCGCATCATTTCCCGCTCCATCGTCTCCAACACGCCGGCCTATCCGAAGAAGCTGCCGATCGTACTGATCGTGACCTTGGCGACGCTGCTGCTCTCGACCGGCCTGATCGTGACGGGCGAATTGCTGCGCATGACCGCGCCGCGCGCGGTCGCATCGCTGGCAGCCTCGGTGGTGCCGGCGCGGGAGCCGCAAGCCGACAAGGTTGTCGAGCGCGCGCAAGTTCCGGAGGAGCCGTCGCCGCCGGTCGTGCCCGGCACGCTAAGTGAAATCGAGCAATTGGCCGAGAACTTGCGCGCTGCGGGGCAGGACGCCCACAAGATCACCGTGATCGGCACCGCGCCGGGCGAGAGCATCACGCTGACCACGCTGACGCTGGCCCGGATGCTGGCACGGAACGCGCGTGTCGTCGTGGTCGATCTCGCCGGCTCTTCGCCGACGATTGCCGCCGTGTCGGTCAACTCGCATGCGCCGGGGCTGGCCGAATTGATGCAGGGCACCGCCTCGTTCTCGGAAGTCATTACCCGCGACAAGTTCTCGCGCCTGCATCTCGTCAATGCCGGTCGGCCCGGCTTCGATCGCACGCTGCTGCAGTCGCCGCGGCTGACGCTTGCGATCGACGCGATGCTGCGCGTCTACGAGCACGTGCTGCTCGATGCCGGCACCGCATCCGATCTGCCTGCGGAACTTTTGACGGCAAATGCCCGCGCGGTGGTGGTGCCTGATACCTCGATGACGGAGGATGCCCGCAAGCTGATGGCCGACCAGCTCCGCGTCGTCGGCTTCTCCGAGATCGATATGCTGAGCGAACCGGCGCGGCCGTCGAACGCGAGCGAGCCGGTGCCGCAGGTGGTGGCGGCCTGAGGCCTAACCGACGGTTCGGCGCAGCACCTGCGCGAACCGCAGCAGTACGGGGTTGCGTTTCACCTGCCGCTTGAGGCGATTGAGTACGGACATCGCCGTTGCGGCGACGCGGCCTCGCGCCGAGAGTGCGATGAAACTGTCGAAGATCGGCTCGTCGCCCTTGCAGAACAACCGCTTGTAGTCGTCCGAGCCGATGCCGAGATCGAGCGCGCGATAGCGTCTTGCGGCATAGTGATCGATGATGTTGCGCATCAGGATCAGGCCGGGACTGTAACGCGCGCGCGCCGACATGGTGTAGGTATTGAACATCATCGAGAAGCGATGCCCATCGGCGACGCCGGCAAACATCGCGATCACTTCGTCGTCGCATTCGAGCGCGTGGATGTCGATGACACGGCCGCCGGCATGAGGGGCGCGGCAGGCGTTGCGGATGAAGTGTTCGACGCCCGGCTCGGCGAACACGTTGGGAAGCTTCTGCTCGGCCATCCGCATCGGCTTGACGCGGAAGAACCAGTCCAGAATCCGGTCGACGTCGGCCTCGTCGGTGGCGAGATGATAGCGGTAGCCCGGCGAATGCAGCTTGCGCTCCTTGCTCTTCAGCCGCCGGCGGAAGGAGTTGCTGACCCGGTTTTGCGGCGGATCGCCCGGCACCATCGAGAGGACGGGACAGTCGTTGGCGCAAGGCTGCTTCGACAGCGTCGCAAACGGATTGAGGATGTCATGCCAATGCCGTGGCTGCTGCGTCAGGACAAGCACGTCCGCAATGTTTTGCGCGCGCAACGCGGACAGCAACTCGGCGAGATCGGCGCTCGTCACCTCGCGCGCGAAATCCCGGTCCCACAACGCCATGTTGAAAGTGGTGTGCTTGCCGCCCATGAAGCGTGCGATTCGCACGCCATGCTCGCGCGTGCGCGCCAACGGCATCAGCATGAGCGGCCGGCGCTCGGCGTCGTAGGCGATCGCGATCAGCGGTGCGGCGCCTTCGCGCGCGCCGACGTGCAACTGCCACTGGCCGAGCAGATCGAAGCGCTGATAGGGCGTCGAGAACTGAGCCTGGTCCTCGAGCGCGCGCCAGGCCGGTTCGGCCTGGGCGAGATCCGTCACGATGTCGACGCGCGCGATGCGGCTTGCCCTCGAGCGGGCTGGCGCACCCGCCGTCCGGCGCTCGATCGCGGCAGCCATGGTCATCGCAAAAGCCTGCTTGATAGGAGAAAATTTACGGGTTCCGGCGCCAGCCGACCTTTGCAAAGAAGTGTCAACAAAGGGTAAGGACAATGCCGCAGCAAGCGGGGGCAGGGCGGCTTGCATTTGGGGGCGAGGCGCTTGCGTTCCGATAGTCTTTTTCTGAGGAAACTGAAGCTGGAAGCCGGTTATTTCGCCGGTCGTGCCTGGCAAAGCCGGGATGTCGGCGGCGCCGGCGTGATCCTGCGTTTTGCGCGCATTTTGCCGCGGCGCGCCGGGCCGTTCCAGCCGCTCCGGACCGACGAGGTGACGCCGCGATTCCTCGATCGGACCATTCGCGCGCTGAAGCGCTGGAAATATGATTTCGTGACCATGGACGAGGTCTGCCGTCGCGCCGTGATCATGTCGCAGCGGCGGCGCTTCGTCGCGCTGACCTTCGACGGCGCCTACAAGGATTTCGTCACGGCCGCTTATCCGGTCCTGGCGCGACACCACGTGCCATTCACGCTGTACATACCCACCGCGTTTCCGGACGGCGTCGGCGAGCCATGGCGGCTGGCGCTCGAGAAGATCATCGCGAAGGAGCAGCGCTTTGGGTTGATGATCAATCGTGAGGAGCAGCATTTCCAGATCAGGACGGTCGAACAGAAATACGAGGTCTACGAATATATCGAGAGCTGGATGCGCCGGCTCGCGCCGGCGGACCTGACGGCCGCGCTCGGCGACCTCTGCAGGCGATATTCGCTCGATCTTGCGACATTGTCGCGCGACACCTTCATGACGTGGCAGGACCTCGACAAGCTCGCCGCCGACCCGATGGTGACGTTTGGAAGTGCGACGGTGAATTATCCAGCGCTGTCGACCCTGAAGGAGAATGGCGCCCGGCGCGAGATGACGATGGCGAACGCGGTCATCGACGCCGCGCTGCATCGGAGCGTCAAACACTTCGCCTATCCCTTCGGCGATCGCGATTCCTTTCGCCGCGCGCACGTCGTGATGGCGGATGAGGCCGGATTCGCCAGCGCGGTGTCGACCATTGCCGGCATCGTCGAGGCCGAGGGCCGCACCAATCTGCGCGCGCTGCCGCGCATTGCCTGGGACGGCCGGATGCGCTCGCTGCGCGCGATGCGGGTGATCCTTTCGGGTGCGGCCTTCGACCCCGTGATGCCGACGCCGAGCAAGCCGGATTTCTAGCGAGCGCATGCCCCCGGAAAAGTGGGCACCGGTTTTCCCTCGCGACAAACGCGTAGCGTTTGCGCGGAGGGCATGCGCCAAACTAAAAGTCCGGGCGCGACATCCAGCTCACGATCGGCATCGCCGGCAACACCCAGCCCATGCCGGCGATGACGTAGAAGATGGCCTGCCGCCAGCCTGAGCTCGCAAGCCAGGGCATTTGCGCCACGGCCATCATTGTGAGCGCCCACACGGCCGCCAGTACCAGAAGCAAGATGGCGCCAAGGAACTTTCGGGTGCGGATGGTCATGACGAAAATTTGGAGAATTTCGGCTGGTGGCGCGGCTTGCGCGCGGGAGGGGGCGGACTATAAGGGCAGCGAAAATCCGTTCAAGCCTTGGTTAGGATGACAGCACCAAATCAGACCGCATCATCCGGCGCGATCCGCGTGTGGCTGCTTGTCGTCGCTTTCCTGATCGCCGTGATGGTGCTGGTCGGCGGCGCGACGCGGCTGACGGAGTCCGGGCTTTCGATCGTCGAGTGGAAGCCGGTCACCGGCGCGCTGCCGCCGCTCAGCCAGGGCGAATGGGCGCAGGCGTTCGAAGCCTACAAGCTGATCCCGCAATACAGCCAGCTCAATGCCGGCATGAGCCTGTCCGATTTCAAGACCATCTTCTGGTGGGAATGGAGCCACCGGCTGCTCGGCCGCGTCATCGGCATGGTCTACCTGCTGCCGTTCCTCTATTTCCTCTGGCGGGGTGGGATGAGTTCGGACCTGCGGCGGCGGCTTTGGCTGATCTTCGGGCTCGGCGCGCTGCAGGGCGCGGTCGGCTGGTGGATGGTGGCGTCAGGCCTCTCGGAGCGCGTCGAGGTTTCGCAGTATCGCCTTGCCACGCATCTGGTGCTGGCGCTGCTGATCTTCGCGGCCATCGTCTGGACCTTGCGGCGGCTCGGCGGGCGACCGCCGCTTCAAGTGTCCGCACGGATGAAGGTCGAGAGTGGCTTGTTGGTCGTTCTTATCTTCGTGCAGCTTTACCTGGGCGCGCTCGTGGCGGGCCTGCGCGCCGGCCTCGTCTACAACACCTGGCCCGCGATCGATGGTGGGCTCATTCCCGCAAGCGCGCGGCTGTGGTTCGAAACGCCATGGTGGCGCAATCTGTTCGAGAATGCGCTCACCGTGCAGTTCGAGCATCGCATGACCGCCTATGCGCTATTCTTGCTCGTGGCTTTCCACGTGTTCGACCTCCTGCGCGCAAAGGCGCCACGCGCGGCCATCGATGGTGCGCTCTGGTTGCTCGCGGCGGTAGCCCTGCAAGCCGTGCTCGGTATTCTCACGCTGCTCAACCAGGTCCCGATTCTGCTCGCGCTGTCGCACCAGGCGGTTGCCATCGCGGTGCTGACGTTGGCGGTATTGCAGGCAGAGAGATTTGCGGCGCGCCGGACCGAAAGCGCGGCAAGCGAAATCGCCGCGCCGGTCACCCAGCCCGGTTAGCAGTAGCCGTAGACGCCGCAGGCGTAGGGCAGGCGGAAGAAGTAGCTGGTGTAGCCGGGGCTGGCGCCGTCATCGCCGTAGTAGGCGCCCTGATAATAGTAATCGAACGGACGCCCGTAATAGCCGGGCAGCGTCGACGAGCCCGGGAGGATCGGCGTCGTCGGCGGCGAGATCAACGGCGGATCCTCGACATAGACCGGTACGGCCGGCGCGTAGACCACGGTCGTGCGATAGTCGTAATGAGGCCGCGGCAGGCCGGGCGGCAGGATCACGCGGGTGTGCCGCTTCGCGTGTGGCGCGACCGCCTTGTCGGCGCCGAGCGCGGTGTCGAGCGCCGACATCACGAACAGCGCGGTCAGCGCCCATTGCAATATCGATTGCTTCCGAATCATGACGATCACCGTTGAGCCATAACCCCGGCATGCTCGCGAGAGTTGGTGAACGGAACGTTAATTTGTCACGTGCCCAGCGCCTGCTCGAGGTCCGCGATCAGGTCTTCCTTGTCCTCGATCCCGATCGACAGCCGCACGATGTCCGGACCCGCGCCGGCCTTGATCTTCGAGGCGTCGTCGAGCTGGCTGTGGGTGGTCGAAGCCGGGTGGATCACCAGCGAGCGGGTGTCGCCGACATTGGCGAGATGCGAGAACAGCTTCAGGTTCGACACCAGATTGACGCCGGCCTGAAAGCCGCCCTTCAGCGCGAAGGTGAAGACCGCGCCGGCGCCCTTCGGAGCGTATTTGCGCGCAAGATTATTGTACTTGTCGCCGGACAGCCCCGCGTAGCTGACGGACGCGACGGCCGGATGCGCCTGCAGGAATTCAGCAATGGCTTTCGCGTTGTCGCAATGCTTCTGCATCCGCAACGGCAGCGTCTCGATGCCGGTGAGAATGAGGAATGCGTTGAACGGTGACAGCGCAGGACCGAGATCGCGCAGGCCGAGCACGCGACAGGCGATGGCAAAGGCGAAGTTGCCGAAGGTCTCCTGGATCTTGATGCCGTGATATTCGGGCCGCGGCTCGCTCAGCATCGGATATTTGTTGTCCTTGCCCCAGTCGAAAGTGCCGGCGTCGACGATGATGCCGCCGAGCGAGTTGCCGTGGCCGCCAAGGAACTTGGTGAGCGAATGCACGACGATGTCGGCGCCGTGATCGATCGGCTTGATGAGGTAGGGCGTCGCCAGCGTGTTGTCGACGATCAAGGGCACGCCGGCTTTGCGCGCCACCGCGGCGACCGCCTCGATGTCGGTGACGGTGCCGCCGGGATTGGCGATCGACTCGATGAAGATCGCCTTGGTGCGCGGGCTCATCGCGGCCTCGAAGCTGCCGATATCGTCCGGGTCGGCCCACACCACGTTCCAGCCAAAGCTCTTGAAGGCGTGGGTAAACTGGTTGATCGAACCGCCGTAAAGCTTTCGCGCAGCGACGAATTCGTCTCCCGGCTTCAAGAGTTGCTGCAGCACGACGACCTGCGCGGCGTGACCGGAGGCGACCGCGAGTGCCGCGGTGCCGCCCTCGAGCGCGGCGACGCGTTCTTCAAGCACGGCGTTGGTCGGGTTGCCGATGCGGGTATAGATGTTGCCGAACGCCTGCAGCCCGAACAACGAGGCGGCATGATCGGCATCGTTGAACACGAATGACGTGGTTTGGTAGATCGGCGTGGCGCGCGCGCCGGTGGTCGGGTCGGGCTGCGCGCCGGCATGCACGGAGAGCGTCGAAAATCCAGGGACACGATCGGTCATTCTTTTTCCTTCAGGGGCGGGGCGCCGGGGGAGGAGGGACAATCGCGTCAGGGCCAATCGCCGTCAAGGCGCAACATGCTCCGAGATGAATGTGCTTTGGCGAGCCGCTGTTTCGACGCAATCGTTTCGCGATCGTCTTACGACGTCTCGGTCCTGTTCTTTGCGACACGGTCGGCAGCGGCAGTCGCTCCGCCGCCGACGCTGGTCCTGTTCAGCGACAGCCGCATGCCCTGGGTCGGGATCGGCGCGCGCTTCGACGAGATGGTGCGCGAGTTGACGCCCATCCAGGAAATCTCGGACGACAGCCGTCCCCACTCGATCTTCGGGCAACGGTTCATCACCACCTTGATCCCGGCAGCTTCCGCCTTTGCGGCGGCGGCTTCATCGCGTGCGCCCAGCTGCATCCAGATCACTTTCGGCGGCGAGGCAAGCTTCAAGGCCTCTTCGACGACGGGCATGATGTGGCTGGAGTTGCGGAAGATGTCGACCATGTCGATCGCGTGGCCGATGTCGGACAGCGAGGCGACGAAGGGGCGGCCGAGCAGCGACTTGCCAACATGGCCCGGATTGACCGGGATCATGTCGTAGCCGCGCTGCACGAGATATTTGAACGCGAAATAGCTCGGCCGCACGTCGACCGGCGAGGCGCCGACCATCGCGATCGACTTCACACTGGCGAGGATGCCGCGGATGTAATTGTCGTCGTAGGTGTCGTGGTTCACGCGCTACTCATCCCGCCATTTCGGCTCGCGTTTGTCGATGAAGGCGCCGATGCCTTCCTTGCCGTCGAACGCCATCATGTTCTCGGTCATGACCTCCGCCGCAAAGCGATAGGCGTCAGCCAGGTTCATTTCGGCCTGGCGATAGAAAGCTTCCTTGCCAAGCTTGATCGCGTAAGCCGATTTGCGCGCGATCTTCTCGGCGAGTGCGATCGCAGCCTCGCGTTCATGACCTGCCGGTACGACGTGATTGATGAGGCCGATCTCGCGGGCGCGTTCGGCTGAAATCATGTCGCCGGTGAACAGCATTTCCAGCGCCTGCTTGCGCGGCACGTTGCGCGACAGCGCCACCATTGGCGTCGAGCAGAACAGCCCGTTGTTGATGCCCGAGGTGGCAAATTGCGCTTCTTCCGAGGCAACCGCAAGATCGCAGCTTGCGACAAGCTGGCATCCGGCAGCGGTCGCGATGCCCTGAACGGCCGCGATGACCGGTTTGGGCAGGCGAACGATCGCCTGCATCATCGCGCTGCAGGCGGTCATGGTTTTGGCAAAATAGGCGCGGCCGCCGTCGGCATCGCCGCGATGCGCGGTGAGCTGCTTCAGATCGTGGCCGGACGAAAACGCCGGCCCTTTGCCCGCAATGACCAGCGCGCGAATTTTCTTGTCCGCGCCGATCTCGTCCAACGCCGCATGCAAGCCCGCGATCACTTCCTCTGACAGCGTGTTGCGCGTCTCGGGACGATTGAAGGTGATCACCGCAATCGAGCCGATGTTTTCACGGAGCAGAAGCGAGGCGTCGTCTTTCGTGACGCGGGCGGCTTGGGCGGGCATATGGGATTCCGTTGGCTCGGTGAGCTACCATCCTAGCCTACAACGAAGCCAGGCGAGACCCGTTCAAACTGCAGAGTGGGCCCTCGTGAAGGGGGATTCAAGGGCGCCCCTTCGGCTTTTCGGTGAGCGCCACGATCTGCGCCTCGACGAAACGTTCCATGAGATGTGGCGCCGAGGCCCCAAACATGCGCATGCGGCCAGTATTGGCCAATAGCAGGAGGCCTGCCGCATGAGCAAAAATATCCGCCATCAGCGATGCTGGCCGCCTCACGCCCGGCACCGAGATCCTGCGCGGCACGAGCAACCGGCTCCAGGGCCGCCTCCAGTGCTCTATTGAGGACATCGTCGCGCTCCCTGCCGAGTCCGCGTGGCTTCATTCCGCCGCGGAACAGGTAGAAGCCAAGGTCGAGGTCTTTTGGATTGTCGGAATAATAGCGAAAGAAAGCCATTGCTGCGGCCCGAAGCCGGTCGCCCGGAGTCTTGGCGCGCGCAACCGCGCGGGTGACGGTCTGTCCGAGACTTTCGAGCGAGCACCGAAGAACCTCGGCGTAGATCGCCTCCTTGGACTCGAAGTGAAAGTAGAGCGCAGCAGGGGTATAGCCCGCATCTGCGGCGATCGCCCGCAGCGACGCCCCCTCCAAACCCTCGGCTTCAAAGACCGACCGTGCCGCGTTGAGGATCAACTCGCGCTTCAACTCGCTGACGGCCCTCTGTCGGCCGATTTTCTGCTCTTTCGCCATCGCGACTCTCTGATAGCACACTTGACCAAAAATTCCATTCAATTACGCCCAAGCGGGGCAGGATGTCAGGGCTTGGGTGGCGGCCATAATTTAATGTAACTGGAGCCGCGAAGCGAGGGCAGGGACGGCATGACAGCAGCGAAAATGAGCGTCGCGGAACTGGAGCAGTTTCTCCGCGTCGAGTTTCCGCTGTCGTTCGGCAGGGGTGATACAACAGTCGAGACGGCCGACGGGAAGGCCTGCAGGCTGCGCCAGCGCTACGGCGACCATATGCTGCGTCCGGGCGGCACGATCTCGGGCCCGACACTGATGGCGCTCGCCGATTGCGCAATGTACATCCTGCTGCTGTCGGCGATCGGCCCGGTTGCGCTTGCGGTCACCACAAATTTCAGCATCAATTTCCTGCGCAAGGGCGTGCCCGGCCACGACGTGATTGCGGAGGCACGGCTCCTCAAGCTCGGCAAGCGGCTCGCGGTCGGCGAGGTGGTGCTGCTGTCGGCGTCCTCGCCCGATCCGATCGCTCATGTGACCGCGACCTATTCCATTCCAAACACATAGAGTTTTGTACGGTATTATCGCACCTTATTTATAAGCTATTGATATTGCTGTATTTATTTTCCATATTTCGCATTGACGTGCGCCGCGCCGATCTTTAGAAACCGCGCAGTTCGGCGCACATCTGTGCGCCGATTTCTCTTTTCACGGATGCTCACATGAAAACGTTTTCGGCAAAGCCTGCCGAGGTGACGAAGAAGTGGGTGCTGATCGATGCCAAGGGCGTCGTGGTCGGCCGCCTTGCGACCCATGTCGCCATGCTGCTGCGTGGCAAGCACCTCCCGACCTACACGCCGCATGTCGATTGCGGCGACAACGTCATCATCATCAACGCCGCGCATGCGGTGCTCACGGGCCGCAAGCGCGAGCAGAAGGTCTATTACAAGCACACCGGCTATGTCGGCCACGTCAAGGAGCGCACCGCGCGCGAGATTTTCGAGGGCCGCTTCCCGGAGCGCGTCGTCGAGAAGGCGATCGAGCGCATGATCCCGCGCGGTCCGCTCGGACGAATGCAGCTCGGAAACTTGCGGGTCTATCCCCACGCCGAGCATCCGCACGAGGCGCAGAATCCCGAGAAGATCGATTTCGCCAAGATGAACCGCAAGAACATGAGGGCCGCATAAATGGCCGAAAGCATGCAGTCTCTCGATCAGCTCTCGCAGCTGAAGCCGGCCACTCCCGAAGCGCCGAAATACGTCAAGAAGATCGACAAGCAGGGCCGCGCCTATGCCACCGGCAAGCGCAAGGACGCGGTTGCCCGCGTCTGGGTCAAGCCGGGCTCTGGCAAGGTCCTGGTCAACACCCGCGAGGTCGAAGTGTATTTCGCCCGCCCGGTGCTGCGCATGATGATCCAGCAGCCGCTGGTCGCGGCGGCTCGTGCCGGCCAGTATGACGTGATCTGCACGGTCGCCGGCGGCGGCCTGTCGGGGCAGGCGGGCGCGGTGCGTCACGGCCTTTCCAAGGCGTTGACCAATTTCGAGCCCGAGCTGCGCGGCGTGCTGAAGAAGGGCGGGTTCCTCACCCGCGACTCCCGCACCGTGGAGCGCAAGAAGTACGGCAAGGCGAAGGCGCGCAAGTCGTTCCAGTTCTCGAAGCGCTAAGCTCTTCGATAAAATTTGCCGCGAATGCGGCATCAACAAAGATGAAAAGGGCGCAGGAATTTGCGCCCTTTTTGTTTTGGTGTCGGCGATAAGTTGATCCAGTTTTTCCCGAAAACTTGCTCCTGAAGGCAAACGGATTGCGAACGCGCACCTCCTACAGTGCAGCCTCGCATCTTGCGCTGACGTCGTCGGGAAACAACCGGCGCGTCGCATCACAAACTGGGGTGACCGATGTCCCTCGACAGCATCACGCTTTATTTCGTCGCCACCATGGTGGCCGCGTTGCTCGGCGCCATGCTTTTGTTTTTCGGCAACCAGGAGAACAACGCCGCGCTGAAATGGTGGGGCGCCGCCTATCTGCTCGGCGCGGCTTCCGTGGCATTGTGGACCGTCGCTGGCGAGAGACTTGGCGAGACGTGGTCGCTGGCGCTGAACGCCGTCGGCTTCGTCGCCTGCGGCATGGTGTGGAATGCGTCGCGCGTATTCCACGGCCGCAAGCTCAATCTGCCCGGACTGGTGCTCGGCGCCATCGCCTGGGTCGCCGCCGTGATGTCGCTCGATCCGAACAACGCGGCGCTGCGCCTGACCATCGGTGCCGCCATCGTCGCCGTCTATGCGGCGCTGACCGCGACCGAATTGTGGTCGGAGCGGCGCAAGTCGCTGCAGCGGCGCTGGCCGGCCTTCCTGGTCCCGGTGCTGCACGGCTTCGTGCTGATGCTGCCGATCGTGCTCGGCGACCTCTTGATGCCCGCCGACGAGAAATTCGGCTCCAGCATCTGGGTGATGGCGTTCTCGATCGAGCTCGTGCTTTACGCCGTCGGCACCGTGTTCGTGATCTTCATGCTGGTGTCGGAGCGCACGGTGAGCGCGCACAAGACCGCGGCATCGGTGGATCCGCTGACCGGCATGTTCAATCGGCGCGGCTTTGCCGAGGCCTGCGCGCGCGTGATCGAGCGCGAGGCCAAGGCCGGACGTCCGTTGTGCGTGATGATCTTCGACATCGACCACTTCAAGTCGATCAACGATCGCTTCGGCCATCCCGCCGGCGACGAGATCCTGAAGCTGTTTGCGACCGTCGTCGTCAACGGCCTCCGGCTCAGCGACCTCTCGGGCCGGATCGGCGGCGAGGAGTTTGCGGCGCTGCTGCCGTGTCCGCTGGAAGAGGGCGTGATCGCAGCCGAACGCGTTCGCGAGTTTTTCGAGAGCTCCGGCATTGTTTGCGAGGAAGGCAAGGTCGATACCACGGTATCGATCGGCGTGGCCGGCGGACCCGCGGGCACCGAGCTCGAAGTGCTGCTGGCGGCGGCCGACACCGCGCTGTACCAGGCCAAGCGCAGCGGGCGTAACCGGGTGGAGGCGGCCGAAGAATTGCCGCTGTCGCTGGAAAACTGGCGGCGCAAGACCGCCGGCCTGCCGACGGCGCCGCGGCCCAGCCCGGCCATTGCCTGACAAGTAAATCGTAACCTCTCGTTTACCAATCGCTCGCATGATCGATGCCATGAACATTCGCCGGAATCGCGGCGCAGAAGCCGCGCTGCTCTCGCTCGAGGCCGAGGCTGTCTCCGCCCGCAGCGGCTTTGCCTGCATGTTCTCCACCGCCGACGAGTATGAATCCGCCGTCATCGCCGAGCGCCGCGCCCAGGGTCGCTACGGCCGGACCTCCAACCCGTGGCCGATCGCGATGTTCGTGGCTTGCGCGCTGGCGATGATGGGAACGGCGCTGCTCTGGCAATAAGAGCGTCATCTCCAGATCCTGTCTGATCCGCTCGCGGTTCGCGTGGTTTGACGCGGCCCGTTTCCTCGTGCGAAGCGATGGTGGAATTGTTCGAACGAGGTGAGGGTGGCGACGTTCTGGAAATGGTTCGGGCTGCTGGGTCTGCTCGCGGTGCTCGTGATCGGCGACCAGATCAGGATCAACCGGCCCGGTCACAAATACCGCCTGACGGTCGAGATCGAGACGCCCGCGGGCATCCGATCGGCGAGCGGCGTGCTCGCGGTCACGCCGGACCGCGGCTACAACAATCGCGGAAAAACCCTCACCAGCGGCGACGCCGTGTTCGTCGACCTCGGCGGCGGCAAAAACCTCGTCGCGCTGCTGGCGCATCCCGACAAGACGCTCGACCTCGACGGCATCAACTATGTGGCGCTGCGCGCTTATGGCGAGGCTGGCGGCCAACGCGTCTCCTTCAACCAGATGAGCCGGATGACGGGCGTCGTGCCGGTCACGGGCGCGCTGATTCCCGTGCTCGCCACCTTTGCCGATCCCGCCGACCCCCGGACCATGAAAATTCTCCCGCCCGACAATCTCGAGGCCAGCCTCGGGCCCGGCTTCCGCCTGCAGCGCATCACCGCCGAGGTGGTGCCGAACGGTTTCTGGCCGGTCGACTTCGGCGGGCCGCTCGGCGAGCCCGTGACCCGCGCCATCAGGGCGAAGCTGCCCTGGCTCGACAGGGAGGGCGCCGCCGCGGCTGCGCTCAACGCCGCGGGTCTCGCCAGCGCCGAGCCGATCGATGCCCGCGAGGCCTTTACGCGCAAATAGCAGGCGATTTTGGTCGCGTCGGACCCGAGCTTCTTGCAGGGCAGCGGCGTTTGATAGGCGTTTGCAACGGGTTGATCGGACGCCGCGACGCATGATCTAATGCAGTGCTGGGCAGAGGAAGAATTGGCACGACCATGAGACGCAAGCCGGTCGTCGGTGTGATCGGGAATGCGACGCGGATCGAGAATCGATTCCCCGTGCAGGTGGTCGGCGAGCGCAACATGCGCGCGGTGGCGCAGGTCGCGGGCGCGCTGCCGCTGATGTTTGCGAGCTGCCCCGAAGTCACCGACATCGGCGCGCTGCTCGACGTGGTCGACGGCATCGTGCTGACCGGCGCGCGCGCCAATGTTCATCCGACGCGCTTCAACAGCGAGCCGCATGAGAAGCACGAGCCCTACGACATCCTGCGCGACGAGGTGGCGCTGAAACTGTCGGAAGCCTGCGTCGCCCGCGGCATTCCGCTGTTCGGCATCTGTCGCGGCCTGCAGGAGATGAACGTCGCCTTCGGCGGCTCGCTGCATCCGGAAATCCGCGAAATCCCCGGCCGCATGAACCATCGGATGCCGCGGCTGGAGAACGGCGAGATCCATCCCGACCCCACGGTGATCTTCGCCGATCGCCACGAGGTGACGCTGGTGCCGGGCGGCGCGTTCGCAACCATCCTCGGCTGCGAGACCATCAAGGTCAATTCGCTGCACGGGCAGGGCATCCTGGAGCCCGGCAAGCGCGTCGTCGTCGAGGGCGTGGCGGAAGACGGCACCATCGAGGCGATCCGCATCGCGGATGCCCCTGGCTTTGCGCTCGGCGTGCAGTGGCACGCCGAATACGATCCGCATCGCAACCCGATCAACCGCGCGCTGTTCGAGGCGTTCGGCGCCGCGCTGACCGCGCGCCGCGCGTGAGGGGGCGGCGTTTGTGAGTGTGTGTTTCTGATTCGGTTGTCAAACAGCTGTTCGTCAGTGGCCTCATGGTTCGAGACGCACGGCCTTGCCGTGCTCCTCACCATGAGGGTTAGCTTCGCGCCACTTGCTCGAACCTCATCCTGAGGAGCACGCGTCAGCGTGCGTCTCGAAGGATGGGCAGTAGCGAGACACGACTTCGCATTCCCGCGGCGTGATTCGCCCGAGTGATGCCGAACCGTGTCCCTTCGAGAAGTCGGAGGGCGCAGGGAATGCCGGGCGCTGGCCGCACCCGAGAGGCCTCGTGGGCTGAAAAGGAAAGGTGCCCACAAGTTCGTCAGGCAAGGCCGAATCATCCGGCATTCCCTGCGCAATGGTTTACGGCTTATCGCGCGCTCTCCCCGGAGTACCGGGCTTTCTAGCCTCCGTCCCCCGGGCTTTTGACCCGGGGTTGACCCCAGCGTCGGGGGGACAGGACCACACGCCTTCGCCGTCCGCACGCCGCATGCCTTCGCCGGGCACCGCTTGCGTCCATCGCATCCCGTCCCGCGCAAGTGACGACGCGTACGCCCCTCCGATGGGACGAGACGGGCGCATGTATACACGACTTCTGATTTACGTAAAGAGAGATTTTAGCGCGAGGCGCTCAAGCAGCCGCAGCGCATTGAGATGATTTGGAAAATCGGAATTTAGCGCGGAGCGGAATTCATGGGCATTGGGAGGCCGCGATGAGGGGCGGGAAGCAAAATCGCGCAAACGGCAGCGCAACTGTTTTGCCCGTCGGGCAGCGCGCCCGAGCTCGAATCCTGCGAGCCAACCTATTTAACAGTGATCGTAATTTTCTCTGAAACGACCGGCGGGTTGAACGGAAAATGATTGGCGTCGCCGAGCACAAGCTGAAGCGTATGCTTGCCGGGCGGCAATTCGATCCGTGCCTCGGTCTGCCCCGCACCAAAATGCATATGGGACTTGTCCGACGCAATCGGCTCGTTGGGATTGAGGGGCTCGTCGACGTCGATCAGCAAATGATGGTGTCCGCTGTTGTGAAAATCGTCACCGGCATGGGTCACGCCCATGTTGCGCAAGCCGAAACGGCACCAGAACCCGCCCTTGATCGTCGCGCCGTTCTGCGGCCAGACGAAATACAGTACGGCGTCCTTGCCCGCGGGCTTGCCTTGGCCGTACGCGGCAAAGGACAGCAAGGTCAGCATCGCGGACAGCATCACGAGCCGGATGATCTTCATGAATGGCCTCGTCTTCGATCGAATTACTGGGACAATGCGACACGGAATCCATGGGTCGGATACCGAACGTCGGTATCGTAGCTGTCACGGTTCGCCGGGCGAACATACCTCGCGTCGTTCCGCCATGAGCCGGACCGAATGACGTGGGAGCTGCAATCTCCAGAGCTCCATGCCGATCCATCCGATGGCGCGCCCTGATACGTCTTGTGCCAGCAATCCTCCACCCATTGATCGACGCCGCCGCCCATGTCGTAAAGGCCGAAGGGATTCGGCTTGAAGCTGCCGACCTTGGCTGGTTGCTCGGCAGCCGCTCCATCAGTGCAGTTCTTGCAGCCAGCCATGCCGGCCTGTAACTGGTCTCCCCACCAGTATTTGGTCTGGGTATCGCCGCGCGCCGCATACTCCCACTCGGCCTCGCTTGGAAGCCGATAGGGTTTTCGCGTCGCGTCTGCGAGCCAGGCGACAAACTGCCTGGCATCGCTCCAGCTCACATTCGTGATGGGAGCATCGTCCTTTCCCGTCGCAGCGAACTTGCACGCCTTGGCCGCGGCACATTCATTCCATTCGCGGACGGTGATCGGATACTTGCTGATGGCGAAAGGCTTGATTGTGACCTGGTGAACGGGTTTCTCCGAAACATCCTCGCTGCTGCCCATGGCGAAAGTGCCGCCTCGCAACGAAGTCATTTCGGGCTCCCTGATCGCAGACGGCGGCGTGGCGGGAGAAGCCGGTGCGGGGACGACCGCGGCTTTCTGTTCGACAGGCGGGCGGGGGACCGCAGGTTGCTGGTTAGGCACCGCCTGTGGGGCCGTTGGCGCCACCGCAGGCGAGGCTTGAACATTGGGCGCTGCCTGCTGCGGCGGAGCCGCCGCTGAGGGAGCGGTCTGCGGTTGCGACGCGGCTTGAGTTGCAGCTGGTTTTGGCTGTGTTTCGGATGAAGCCGGAGCCGCCGCTCGATCGGCGACCCTGGTGGAGGGTTGCCAGAGCAGGTACCAAAGGACGCCGGCCGCGATGATGATCAATGTGAGGCTTAGCAAGGAGATCAGAACGGTCTCGCGTCGCTTTCGTGTCCTGCTGTACGCCGCGGCGTCAGGAAGAACGCGATAGACCCTCACGGGATCGGTGATGTTCTTGACCTTGCGATCTCCGAGCGACTCATACCCGCAGACCAGCTTGTGCTTGATCTGCTCGTAGATGCCGCCCGAGATGTAGACTTCACCGGGGTCGGCGATACCCTCAAGACGCGTAGCGATATTGACGCCATCACCATAGATGTCGTCCGCCTCGATGATGACGTCGCCCAGATTGACGCCAATCCGATATTCGATCCAATGATGCTTCGGCAGCGATGTGTTGCGTCCGACCATGTTTTGCTGAATCACGATACCGCATCGCACCGCCTCGACGGGACTGTCGAAAATTGCGAGAAAGCCATCGCCGGTGGTTTTGACGAGCTTGCCGTGGTGCTCGACAATGGTCGGCTCGATGAGGTCGCGCTCGATCCGTTTCACACGGCGATGCGTTCCTTCTTCATCGATCTGCATGAGCCGGCTGTAGCCAGCGATATCGCCGGCGACGATCGCGGCAAGGCGGCGCGGCATTGACTCGCGAGGTGGCTCGCCGCCGGTCTTGCCCGACTTGATATTGCGAATTTCAGCCATGGCTCAGACCAGTCTCCTTGCGCTGCAAAGCGCGGCGTAGACAGCAGCAACCGACCCATCCATGAAGCGTGGAAGGGTATCATACCCCCGAATTGCGGCAAGGCATTCGAAACGCCCGTAAGGTCCAGGTTCCATTGATTTTCGAAGGCCTTTAGGTCGAGACACAACCGCTATACGACACAACGCGACGGCGCACGGTGATCGGCATCACAGGCATTATAAGCGAGCACCTTCCACCGCCTCATAATCGAGCCACCGCATCCACAAAACAAAAGGCGCCCCTCGGGGCGCCTTTCGCATCGTCAAGCCGCAACGCGGCGAGGGATCACAGCGAGTAGTACATCTCGAATTCGATCGGGTGCGGGGTCATCTCGAACCGCTCCACCTCGGTCATCTTCAAGTCGATGTAGCTGTCGATGAAGTCGTCGTCGAACACGCCGCCGTTCTTCAGGAAGGCGCGGTCCTTGTCGAGGTTCTCCAGCGCTTCGCGCAGGCTGCCGCACACGGTGGGGATCGACTTCAGCTCTTCCTTCGGCAGGTCGTAGAGGTCCTTGTCCATCGCCGAACCCGGATCGAGCTTGTTCTTGATGCCGTCGAGGCCGGCCATCAGCATCGCGGCAAAGCCGAGATAGGGATTGGCCATCGGATCGGGGAAACGCACCTCGACGCGCTTGGCCTTCGGATTCGAGGTGTAGGGAATGCGGCAAGAGGCCGAACGGTTGCGCGCGGAGTAGGCGAGCAGCACCGGCGCCTCGTAGCCCGGGACCAGCCGCTTGTAGGAATTGGTCGACGGATTGGTGAAGGCGTTGATCGCCTTGGCGTGCTTGATGATGCCGGCGATGTATTGCAGGCACGTCTCGGAAAGATCGGCATATTTGTTGCCGGCGAACACCGGCTTGCCGTCCTTCCAGATCGACTGGTGGCAGTGCATGCCCGAGCCGTTGTCGCCATAGACCGGCTTCGGCATGAAGGTCGCGGTCTTGCCGTAGATATGGGCGACCTGATGGATGCAGTATTTGTAGATCTGCATCTGGTCGGCCATCAGCGTCATGGTGTCGAACTTCATGCCGAGCTCGTGCTGGGCGGACGCCACCTCGTGGTGATGCTTCTCGACCTTGACGCCCATCTTGGCCATTGCGCCGAGCATTTCCGAGCGCATGTCCTGCACCGAGTCCTGCGGCGGCACCGGGAAGTAGCCGGCCTTGGTGCGGATGCGGTGACCGAGATTGCCGCCCTCATATTCGGTGTCGGAATTGGTCGGCAATTCCGAGGAGTCGAGCTTGAATCCGGTGTTGTAGGGGGTCGCGGAGTAGCGCACGTCGTCGAACACGAAGAACTCGGCCTCGGGCCCGAAGAACACGGTGTCGCCGACGCCCGACGACTTCACCATGGCTTCCGCCTTCTTGGCGATGCCGCGCGGGTCGCGGTTGTAGGGCTCGCCGGTGGTCGGCTCGAGCACGTCGCAGACCAGGACCAGGGTGGTCTCGGCGAAGAAGGGATCGATCGTCGCGGTGACCGGATCGGGCATCAGGCACATGTCGAACTCGTTGATCGCCTTCCAGCCGGCGATCGAGGACCCGTCGAACATCAACCCTTCGGAAAAGGTGTCTTCCTCGATCATGCCCACATCGAACGTCACGTGCTGCCACTTGCCGCGCGGATCGGTGAAACGCAGGTCGACGTATTTCACGTCGTTGTCCTTCATATGCTTCAGGACGTCTTTGGCGGTCTTCATGAATACCCCTCTTGGTACAAGGTCCTCGTGATCCGGCCGCGGCCGGGCCGCGGGGTAATGCTCATTAGCGTCGGGTCAGGTCCAACACAATATGCGCCGCCGGCAAGTCCGGCATTTGCACGGACTTTCAGCAGGCGCTCGGCCTCAGTCGGTCGCGGTTGCGCTTAGATGGCGTCGAGCCCGGACTCCCCGGTCCGGATGCGAATGGCCTCCTCGATATTGGACACGAAGATCTTGCCGTCGCCGATCCGCCCGGTCTGGGCGGCGCGGCGGATCGCATCGATCGCGCGCTCGACCAGATCGTCGCCGATCACGATCTCGATCTTCACCTTGGGCAGGAAGTCGACGATGTATTCGGCGCCGCGATAAAGCTCGGCATGGCCCTTCTGCCGTCCGAAGCCCTTGGCCTCGGTGACGGTGATGCCTTGCAGTCCGACCTCCTGAAGCGCTTCCTTCACCTCGTCGAGCTTGAATGGCTTGATGATGGCTTCAATCTTCTTCACTGAGCGCCTCCCGGGCATTTCAAAAGCAACAGGGCAACTTGGTCGTCAGAATGCCTGGGTAGACGATCCGAAGTAGTTGGCTTCCCAAAAGCAGGCTCTATGCCAAACCGTTAACGACCCCGATTTTAATGCGTTGTCAGACCTTTAACGGGTGTTTCTCAGGCTTTTAACTGAAGACGCCCAGAATAGCGAAGCCTCCAAAATAGGCAATTAGATCAAACGGTGTGCAACTATCGGATGGGCCGAGGCCTCGTCGGAGCGAGGCTGCCTCAGGATAAGGCGAGATTCTGCCGTTCTTTGAGACGTGTGCACAATTCATCGTGGCCTGCGCAGGAACTGCTGATGAATTTTACGCTTGGCAGTGGTCTTTTGTTTTCGAAGTGCCTCTAGGTATCCGATCCCATGGAAGTCCTGACCACCGCGGAAATGGAACGCGCCGACCGGCTGGCGATCGCCGCCGGCACGCCGGGCTTTGCCCTGATGCTGAGCGCGGGGCAGGCGGTCGCCGAAGCCGCAGCCGATCTGGTCGCGGAGGGGCCGATCGTCGTCGTTGCCGGCCCCGGCAACAATGGCGGCGATGGATTTGTCGCGGCTGCCGAACTGGTTGCGCAGGGCCGCGAGGTCTCGGTGATCCTGATGTGCGAGCGCGATGCGCTGAAGGGCGATGCGGCCTCCGCGGCGCGCGGCTGGAAATATCCGGTGCTGCCGTTCACGCCGCAGGCGATCGGCAAGCCGGCGCTGATCATCGACGCGCTGTTCGGTGCCGGCTTGAGCCGGCCGGTCGAGGGCGAGGCGCGCGAGATGATCGAGGCGATCAACGCCAATGGCGCTGCCGTCCTCGCGGTCGATCTGCCGAGCGGCATCAACGGCACGTCGAGCGCGATCATGGGCACGGCGGTGCGCGCCACCGAAACCGTGACCTTCTTCCGCAAGAAGCCGGCGCATCTGTTGTTGCCCGGTCGCATGCATTGCGGAGGGGTGCGCGTCGCCGACATCGGTATCCCGCCGGGTGTGTTGGACGAGATCCGCCCGCTGGCGTTCGAGAATACGCCGCAACTCTGGCGCGGATCGTTTCCGGTGCCGCGCATCGATGGCCACAAATATGCCCGCGGCCATGCGCTGGTCGTCTCCGGCGACATGTCGGCAACGGGCGCTGCTCGCCTTGCCGCACGCGGCGCGTTGCGCGCGGGCGCGGGCCTCGTGACGCTGGCCTCGCCGCGCGACGCGCTGGCGATCAACGCCGCCGCGCTCACCGCTGTCATGGTGCGCGCGATCGACACGCCGATCGAGTTCGGTGAAGCGCTCGCTGACAAGCGTTTCAACACGATCGTGATCGGACCGGGAGCAGGCGTCGGCGAGCGCACCCGCGCTCTCGTTCATACCGCGCTGTCGCACCGGCGGCATGTCGTGCTCGACGCCGATGCGCTGACGAGCTTTGCCGAGGCGCCGCATCTCCTGTTCGAAGCCATCAAGGCGGAGAGAGACGTGCAGGTCGTGCTGACCCCGCATGAGGGCGAGTTTCCGCGGCTGTTCAGCGATCTCTCCAACAAGACGCCGGGCCGTTCCAAGCTCGAGCGCGTGCGCGACGCGGCCGAACGCTCAGGTGCCGTGGTGTTGTTGAAGGGGCCGGACACGACAGTCGCCGCGCCCGACGGCCGCGCCACCATCGCCGCCAACGCGCCGCCCTGGCTCGCGACCGCCGGCGCCGGCGACGTGCTGGCTGGCATGATCGCCGGGCTATTGGCGCAGGGCGTGCCGGCGTTCGACGCGGCGAGCCAGGCGGTGTGGATGCATGGCGCGGCCGCGCGCGAGGCCGGCCCCGGCCTGATCGCGGAAGATTTGCCGGAGACGCTGCCCGCGGTATTCAGGCATCTCTATGACGAGTTCGGGATTGACTACTGAAGTCTGGACCCGCGACTTGAAATCGACGACAGCCGCCTACTTGCCATCGTTCCAAATATCAGCCGCGAGCTTCCAGTCGTCTCCGACCTTTTCCCAAACGACAACATATTTCCCGGTCACTTCCTGCGGTGTCGGGCCCTTTGTCTTCAGGCTGAAGGTTCCGATTTCCCGTGCCGCGGAGGGACCGAGCGACTTGACGTCCAGGGTTGTCAACTTTGGGTCACTAACGTTTTCCGCCGTGCTCTTCCACATTGCTCCGATGGCAGCTGCACCCTTCACCATCGCAGAACCGGGCGGAAACGCGGTCGCATCAGTGGTGTACAGCGAAGCAACGCCAACGAAATCGCCCTGATTGAAGAATGCAATCCATTTCGCGTTGACCGCCTCAATCTCCGCCTTCTGAGCCGACGCCGGTACGGTCAACCCGACTACGAACGCAGCCATCAATATGAATATAGCCCTGCGCATCATCTTTCCTCCCTCACGCGTTACGCCCTAAACGAGATACTTCGAAACTGCGCCCTCGTTCCACTCGATGCCGAGACCCGGTCCTCGCGCGGTCAGCTTGCCCTCGGTGATCTTGATCGGATCGGCGAGAATGGCGCCGGCGAAATCCAGCACCTCCAGCCAATGCGCGGTCGGCGTCACCGCCAGCACATGCGCGCTCGCCTCGGGCAGGATGTGGCTCGACATCGGGATCGATGCCGCATCGGCCTGGCCGGCGACATTGAGCCAGCCGGTGATGCCGCCGACCTTCATCAGGTCGGGCATGATGAGGTCGCTCGCGCCGGCTGCGATCGCCTCGGCAAAGCCGCGCGGAAACCACCAGTTCTCGCCGGCCTGAATCGGAATCGCTGACGCTTGGCGCACCTCGGCATGGCCCGACAGGTTTTCCTGGGCGACGGGCTCCTCGATCCAGGAGAGGTGATAGGGCGCGAGCCGCTCGATGCGGCGCTTGGCCTCGGCGGGATCGAGCGACTGGTTGAAGTCGAGCATCAACGACACGTCGTCGCCGATAAGCTTGCGAATACCCTTCACCCGCCGCTCGTCATTGGCGGCATCGCCGTCGCCGCCCTTGATCTTGATGCCGCGAAAGCCCTGCTCCAGCGAGCGGCGCAGCGCCTTCTCGTCGGTATCGGCCTCGATCGCACCGTAGCTGTCATAGGCTTTGATCGGTTTCGGCGAGCCGCCGAGCAATTCCACCACCGGCTTGTTTGCGGCTTTGCCGAGGACGTCCCAGAAGGCCATGTCGAGGCCGGCCACGGCCATGCCGACCAGACCCTGCCAGCCGAGCAGGCGGAATTTCGCATCCATCGCCGCCATCAGGTCGAAGGGAACGACGGGCTTGCCGACGAGTTCGCGGCCGATCTCCTCGACCAGATGCACGAACGGTTTCAGCGTCACCCTGCTGTAGGCGAAGAGATAGGAGCGGCCCGTGATGCCCTGATCGGTGGCGACGTCGATCAAGAGCAGCGGCGCCACGTCGATCACTCCGAACGCGTTCTTCACCGGCCGCGCCATCGGCGTGACGACGGCGCGTGCGGTGATGCTCTTGATGGCGGGCGTGCTCTTGCTCATGTGCGTTTCCCTGGATTTTTTTATTGACGCGTTTTCTTCACGCGAACCGGTGCCCACCCCGGATCAAGTCCGGGGCAGGCTTTCGCTCGAAAACGCTTTAGTCCACCGCATACCATCGCACGAAGCGCGGTGCGGCCCAATCGGTCGCGACGGATTCGATCAGCCAGTGTCCGGCATGTTCGGCCGCAAAGGCGATGCGCTGGGTCTGGCCGGGCTCGATCGCCAGCGTGTCGAGCCAGAACGGCTTCCAGCCGTCGTCGAGCTTGTCGAGCAGGCGGAAGTGATGGCCGTGCAGACGGAAGACGGTTGCGATCTCGGCACGGTTGGTCAGTGCCAGCACGACGATGCGCCCGGCCTTGGCGCGGAAGGCCGGCTGTGGCGAGGCGACAAGGCTTGCAATCACCGTCCACTCAGGCCCGGTCAACGCGAGATCGGCGCGGAGCGCATTCTTCAGGTCAAGCCGCGCCGGCAGCCCGTTGGACGGCAAAGGTGGAGGAGGCGGGAAGCGGCGCCGCGCGCGCGGGCGTCTCGCGCGACACGATGATGAAGCCGAGGGTCCGCGCTTGCCGGCCTTCGTGCAGGAGGATCTTGAGGTTCGAGCCCGGCGGCGCCGTCACGTCGACGAAAGCGTCGACCCGGCTGCCCGGCGCCAGCACCAGTGCGCCGTTGCGGGCCGGGAAAGGCTCGGCCGGCTGGCTGTCGATCGCCATGACAGTGACCTCGACGGATTCCAGTTTCAGCGCGATGACGGTGCGCCGGCTGCCATTGATGAAGCGAAGTCTCAAGCGCTCATTGGATCGGGCTGAGACATCAAGCGAGGGTTTCCCGTTAAGTGTCCAGGAAACCGTGGTTTCATTCGCCTCCGTGCCGGGTACGGCCGCCGTTCCGTCTGCCCGCAAGCGCCATTCCTCGACCAACAGCACCTCGTCGCGATCAGCACTGATGGGTTCGCTTTCCCTGACCACCACCGGCACGCCGCGGGCCGGCAGCGCGTCCTGATTGGCCAACACGCTCATGTCGCACAGGAAGGTCCCGGCATGGCGCAGTGGAATCCGGACCTTTTCCCAGCCTGCGGCTGCCAGCAGCCGGCGGCCGACCAGCAGCTCGATGGCAGGAACGCCGTCGATCCCGCGCCAATCGAGGCCGACAGGGACGGTGAGGTCATTGGCGAACTCGACTTGCAGGTTGTCGCCGCGGGCGAAGCGCAGGTCCGGGGCGGCGAGCATCCAGACCGGGGTGTCGGGGCCTGCGGCGAGGAGGCGGAGGGCACCCCGGCGTGCCTGGATCGCGATCGGCGGACCTCCCTGCGCGGCGCCGCTGCCGGGCCGCAGCAGGCCGAGCGAGGCTGCCCCAAACCCCGCCATCAGCGCGCGCCGGTCGATGCGCAAAAATTGCCCTGCCATGAAGCCGATGCGGACCATCTTTGGAGTGATCTGTCCAGCCGCCAGTGGTCCGATTGCAACATTCGCATCCCACTTGCACGGCGGGTGGGTAGCGAACGTCAAATCCGCTCCACTAGCGGGCGTCGGATCGGACCAAACCGGGCCATTTTTTTGCTGCGGACGGATAGGCCCATGTTATAAGCCCGCGCGACGATCAGGGTTGTGATCTGGCTTCGCCAAGTCACAAACCTGATCGATTCCATTAACTTGGAGCATGACGGCCGCCCGAAAACCGCTTCGCACTTTCGGCGTCATGCACTGGCATCGCGGCCGGCTTGATGCTTAGCGAAGCGGGCGTGGCGGAACTGGTAGACGCGCTGGATTTAGGTTCCAGTGACGAAAGTTGTGGGGGTTCGAGTCCCTCCGCCCGCACCATCCGGGATTTCGAGGCGCGCGGCGTTTGCCGCGCGAAGTTGAGGACATGTCGGCACCGTTCAGCCGCCGACCAAAGCGGAAGAAGATGATGCAGGTTACGGAAACCCTCAATGAGGGATTGAAGCACGAGTTCAAGGTCAACGTGTCGGCATCGGATCTCGATGCCAAGGCGGACGCGAAACTGGTCGATATGAAGGACAAGGTCCGTCTCAACGGGTTCCGTCCGGGCAAGGTGCCGGTCGCCCACCTGAAGAAGCTCTATGGCCGCTCTGTCATGGCCGAGACCATCGACCAGACCATCCGCGACACCAACACGCAAATCTTCACCGAGCGCGGCTTCCGCCTTGCGGCCGAGCCGAAGGTGACGATGCCGACGGAAAAGGATGAGGTCGAGGAACTGCTCTCCGGCAAGTCGGACCTCACCTACACCGTCGCAATCGAGGTGGTGCCGCAGATCAAGCTCGCCGACTTCAAGGGCTTCTCGCTGGAAAAGCCGGTCGCCGAGATCACCGACACCGAGATCGATGAAGCGATCCAGCGCATCGCCGATGCCAACCGCAGCTATGCGGCGAAGGGCGAGGGCGCCAAGGCCGAGTCCGGCGACCGCGTCACCATCAATTTTACGGGCCGCATCAACGGCGAAGCTTTCGAGGGCGGCACCGGCGAGGGCATCCAGGTCGTGATCGGCACCGGGCAGTTCATCCCGGGCTTCGAGGAGCAGCTGATCGGAATCGGCACCGGCGAGACCCGCACGCTGAAAGTGTCCTTCCCGAAGAACTACATGAGCGAGAAACTCGCCGGCCAGCCGGCCGAGTTCGAGACCACGGCGACCGCGATCGACGCGCCGCAGAAGACCGAGATCAACGACGAGTTCGCCAAGTCGCTCGGCCTTGAATCGCTCGACAAGCTGAAGGACGCCGCCCGCGAGCGGCTGTCGGCCGAGTTCACGGCTGCGACGCGCCAGAAGGTCAAGCGCACGCTGCTCGACCGCCTCGACGAGGCGCATCAGTTCGAGGCGCCGCCGACCCTGATCGAGGAAGAGTTCACCCTGATGTGGAACTCGATCAAGGCCGAGATGGAGTCGAGCGGCAAGACCTTTGCCGACGAGAACACCACCGAAGAGGCCTCGCAGGAGGAGTATCGCAAGATCGCGGACCGCCGCGTCCGGCTCGGCCTCGTGCTGTCGGAGATCGGCGAGAAGAACAAGATCACGGTGACCGATGACGAGGTCAGCCGCTCGGTGATCGAGCGGGCGCGCCAGATGCCCGGCCGCGAGAAGGAAGTCTGGGACTTTTATCGCAACAATGCCCAGGCGCTGGCTCAGCTTCGCGCACCGATCTTCGAGGACAAGGTGGTCGACTTCATCCTCGAACTCGCCAATGTCACCGAGAAGAAGGTCTCGCGTGAGGAGTTGTTCAAGGACGAGGACGCCGAAAAGAGCGCGGCCTGAACATCTTGGCGCCCTGGTCGGCGATTCATGATGAACGGTCAAAGTCGCCTGGCGCCGCTAGGCGGCTTCGGCCGAATCGGTTCAAGTTTCCAGTGAAGTGTGTTGCCGGCTGACGGGGCTTTCGCCGCCATCTTGTCGCCGGCGATTTGCTCCATATCTCTCAGCGGCTCTCCTGCCTTCCAACTCCTGGTGTTCCATGCGCGATCCCGTCGAAACCTACATGAACCTCGTGCCGATGGTGGTCGAACAAACCAACCGCGGTGAACGCGCCTACGACATTTTCTCGCGCCTCCTGAAGGAGCGCATCATCTTCGTGACCGGACCGATCGAGGATGGCATGTCCACGCTCACGGTTGCACAGCTGCTGTTTCTCGAAGCCGAGAATCCGAAGAAGGAAATCTCGATGTACATCAACTCGCCGGGCGGGGTGGTGACGTCGGGGCTTGCGATCTACGACACCATGCAGTTCATCCGACCGCCGGTGTCCACGCTCTGCACCGGGCAGGCGGCGTCGATGGGTTCGCTGCTCCTCGCGGCCGGCGCGAAGGACATGCGCTTCTCGCTGCCGAATTCGCGCATCATGGTGCATCAGCCCTCCGGCGGCTTCCAGGGCCAGGCCACCGACATCATGCTGCACGCGCAGGAAATCCTGAATCTCAAGAAGCGGCTCAACGAGATCTACGTGAAGCACACCGGCCAGACCTACAAGGCGATCGAGGATGCGCTGGAGCGCGACAAGTTCCTCACCGCCGACGACGCCAAGGCCTTCGGCCTTGTCGACAAGGTGATCGACAAGCGCCCCGAGGATCCCTCTGCCGTTAAAGCCGCCTGAGCCAGGAGGCCGGCCGGATACGGGATTTCGGCGGTAGGGCGGTAACCTTGCTGCCGGAATCGCGCTTATTCCTGCAGGCAACCCAAAAGTTCCGCTTTCGTGCCGTTCTGCGGCGTGGCAAACGCGCAACGCTTGCTGGATTTCGCCAAATTCGGCACGTGCGAAGGCGGCAAATCACGGTATTGTCACGGTGTTTGGCGTCCGGCGTGGTTAGCGAATTCTTGATAGTCGGGTGTCAGCATGGTTGGCTGTGAGCGATCGGATATGATCGCTGGAGATTCGAACAAAGTCGTGATTCGCACGGCATGTCTGGCGTAGGGTCTTTTCTGGTACGGAATTTGCTCTATCTGTTAATGCCATGTCGGTGAGCCGAAATGGAGCGATCGAGCGAAGCCGAACGGCGGACGGAGAATTGAATGAGTAAGGTCGGCACGAGCGACTCCAAGAACACGCTGTATTGCTCGTTCTGCGGCAAGAGCCAGCATGAAGTCCGCAAGCTGATCGCGGGTCCCACCGTCTTCATCTGCGACGAATGCGTCGAGCTCTGCATGGACATCATCCGCGAGGAGAACAAGTCCTCGCTGGTGAAGTCGCGCGACGGCATTCCGACGCCGAAGGAAATCTGCAAGGTCCTCGACGACTACGTGATCGGCCAGAGCCACGCCAAGAAGGTGCTCTCGGTCGCCGTGCACAATCACTACAAGCGGCTCAATCACCAGACCAAGCACAACGACGTCGAGCTTGCGAAGTCGAACATCCTGCTGATCGGTCCGACCGGCTCGGGCAAGACGCTGCTGGCGCAGACGCTGGCGCGCATCCTCGACGTGCCCTTCACCATGGCCGACGCGACGACGCTGACCGAAGCCGGCTATGTCGGCGAGGACGTCGAGAACATCATCCTGAAGCTGTTGCAGGCGGCCGACTACAATGTCGAGCGCGCGCAGCGCGGCATCGTCTATATCGACGAGATCGACAAGATCAGCCGCAAGTCCGACAATCCCTCGATCACCCGCGACGTGTCGGGCGAGGGCGTGCAGCAGGCGCTGCTGAAGATCATGGAAGGCACGGTTGCCTCGGTGCCGCCGCAGGGCGGTCGCAAGCATCCGCAGCAGGAGTTCCTGCAAGTCGACACCACCAACATCCTGTTCATCTGTGGCGGCGCGTTCTCCGGCCTCGAGAAGATCATCTCCGCACGCGGACGGTCGACCTCGATCGGCTTCGGCGCGCAGGTGCTGGCGCCGGAAGACCGCCGCACCGGCGAAATCTTCCGTCACGTCGAGCCCGAGGATCTCCTGAAGTACGGCCTGATCCCGGAATTCGTCGGCCGTCTGCCCGTGGTCGCCACGCTGGAAGACCTCGACGAGGCTTCGCTGAAGAAGATCCTCACCGATCCGAAGAACGCGCTGGTCAAACAGTATCAGCGACTGTTCGAAATGGAGAACATCGAGCTTACCTTCGCCGACGAGGCGCTTGGCGCGGTCGCCCGCAGGGCGATCGAGCGCAAGACCGGCGCGCGTGGACTGCGCTCGATCCTGGAGAGCATCCTGCTCGAGACCATGTTCGACCTGCCGGGCCTGGAAGGCGTCGAAGAAGTTGTGATTTCGCGCGAAGTTGTCGACGGCACGGCGCGTCCGCTCTACATCTACGCCGATCGGTCCGACCGCGCTGTGGAAACCAGCGCAAGCGCCTGATCGCGCTCGCAAGCTTGATGGAAAAGCGGCCGGCGGGGTGCTCCCGCCGGCCGCTTTTTGTTGAGGCGGACCACATATTTAGCCCGATTTGACGGGCATTTCCCGGACTTGACACCCCCATACCCGATAGCCACCTAATGCTGTCGGCAGGGGAGTCTTCCGTAAAGATTCGCCTCGCCAAAAAGACCCGGGGAAGCAGGCTCAATTCGGCCCCGCATCCCCATTCCGGCACCTTGTGGTGGTCGCGTCATCGAGCGGGCCGCGTGCAAGGGGGCACAACAAAAGGAACAGGCCATGACTACCCCGAAACCCCGGCCAACCATCGTCCATGGCGAAAGCCACTCCTATCCCGTTCTGCCGCTCCGCGACATCGTCGTCTTCCCGCACAACATCGTGCCGCTGTTCGTCGGCCGCGAGAAATCGATCCGCGCCCTCGAAGAGGTGATGAAGAACGACGCGCTGGTGCTGCTCGCCACCCAGAAGAACGCGTCCGACGACGATCCGGCGCCCGAGGCGATCTACGAGACCGGCACGCTCGCAAGCGTCCTGCAGCTTCTGAAACTGCCCGACGGCACCGTGAAGGTGCTGGTCGAGGGCCTGGAGCGCGCGCGCGTCGAGAAGTATTCCGACCGCACCGAATATTATGAAGCGACCGCAGTCGCGCTGGCCGACACCGACGCGAAATCCGTCGAGGCGGAGGCGCTCGCACGCTCGGTCGTGTCCGATTTCGAAAGCTATGTGAAGCTGAACAAGAAGATCTCGGCCGAAGTCGTCGGCGTGGTGCAGGGCATCACCGACTTCGCCAAGCTCGGCGACGCCGTCGCCTCGCATCTCGCCGTGAAGATTTCCGATCGGCAGGGCATCCTGGAGACGCTGTCGGTTCCGCAGCGGCTCGAGAAGGTGCTCGGCCTGATGGAGAGCGAGATCTCGGTGCTGCAGGTCGAGAAGCGCATCCGTTCGCGCGTCAAGCGCCAGATGGAGAAGACCCAGCGCGAGTATTACCTCAACGAGCAGATGAAGGCGATCCAGAAGGAGCTCGGCGACGAGGACGGCCGCGACGAGCTCGCCGATCTCGAGGAGAAGATCGCCAAGACCAAGCTCTCCAAGGAAGCGCGCGATAAGGCGCAGCACGAATTGAAGAAGCTGCGGCAGATGTCGCCGATGTCCGCGGAAGCGACCGTCGTGCGCAACTACCTCGACTGGCTGCTGTCGATCCCGTGGAACAAGAAGTCCAAGGTCAAGAAGGACCTGGTCGCAGCGCAGACCATCCTCGACAACGACCATTACGGACTGGAGAAGGTCAAGGACCGCATCGTCGAGTATCTCGCCGTGCAGTCGCGCGCCAACAAGCTGACCGGACCGATCCTGTGCCTGGTCGGGCCGCCCGGCGTCGGCAAGACCTCGCTCGGCAAGTCGATCGCGAAGGCGACGGGCCGCGAGTTCGTGCGCGTCTCGCTCGGCGGCGTGCGCGACGAGGCCGAGATCCGCGGTCACCGCCGCACCTATATCGGCTCGATGCCCGGCAAGATCATCCAGTCGATGCGCAAGGCGAAGACCTCGAATCCGCTGTTCCTGCTGGACGAGATCGACAAGATGGGCGCCGATTTCCGCGGCGATCCGTCCTCGGCGCTGCTCGAGGTCCTCGACCCCGAGCAGAACTCGACCTTCAACGACCACTACCTCGAGGTCGACTACGATCTCTCCAACGTGATGTTCATCACCACCGCGAATACGCTGAATATTCCCGGACCTCTGATGGACCGCATGGAGATCATCCGGATCGCCGGCTACACCGAGAACGAGAAGGTCGAGATCGCGCGCAAGCACCTGATCCCGAACTCGCTCGCCAAGCACGGCCTGGATTCCAAGGAATGGTCGATCGACGATGACGCGCTGTTGCTGCTGATCCGCCGCTACACCCGTGAAGCGGGCGTGCGCAATCTGGAGCGTGAGCTGTCCACACTCGCCCGCAAGGTGGTGAAGGACCTCATGATCTCCAAGAAGAAGTCGGTGAAGATCACGGAAGCCGCGGTCGAGGAATATCTCGGCGTGCCGAAATTCCGCTTCGGCGAGATCGAGACCGACGACCAGATCGGCATCGTCACGGGCCTTGCCTGGACCGATGTCGGCGGCGAGTTGCTCACCATCGAAGGCGTCATGATGCCCGGCAAGGGCAAGATGACGGTGACGGGCAATCTGCGCGACGTCATGAAGGAATCGATCTCGGCGGCGGCGTCCTACGTCCGCTCGCGCGCGATCGTCTATGGCATCGAGCCGCCGCTGTTCGACAGGCGCGACATCCACGTTCACGTGCCGGAGGGGGCGACCCCGAAGGACGGACCGTCGGCCGGCGTTGCGATGGCGACCGCGATCATCTCGGTCATGACCGGGATTCCGGTCCGGCATGATCTCGCCATGACCGGCGAGATCACGCTGCGCGGACGCGTGCTGCCGATCGGCGGCCTCAAGGAGAAGCTGCTTGCGGCCGCTCGCGGCGGCATCAAGACGGTGCTGATCCCCGAGGACAACGCCAAGGATCTCACGGAGATTTCCGATGCGATCAAGGGCGGGATGGAGATCATCCCGGTGGCGCGTCTCGACGACGTCGTCGGGCGTGCGCTGGTGCGCAAGCCGGTGCCGATCGTCTGGGAAGAGGACACCAAGGTCCCGGTCAAGCCCGACGGCGATGAGGCTGCGGGCGGGCTGACCGCGCACTGAGCAAGATCGCTACAAGAATGATAGAACGGCGCCTTCGGGCGCCGTTTTTGTTTGGAGTTGTCGTTATGCACATCGACGGGCGATGCCATTGCGGGCAAGTCACCTATCAGGCCGAGATCGATCCGGCTGACGTGTCGATCTGTCATTGCACGGATTGCCAGTCGCTGACCGGCTCGCCGTACCGGGTGACGGTGATCTGCTCCGAAAGCGACGTTCGTCTGATGGGCGCGGCGCCGAAGATCTACGGCAAGCGCGGCGACAACGGCCGCATGCGTCATCAGCATTTCTGCGGCGAGTGCGGCTCGCCGCTGTTCACCAGCGGAGACGGCGGCCCTGACGACTTCGGCATTCGCTGGGGCAGCATCCGCCAGCGTGGTGAGCTGAAGCCGGCGCGGCAGATCTGGTGCCGCTCGGCGGCGCCATGGATCAACGATCTCGCCGGCCTGCCGGGCAAAGCGACGGAATAGTCGTCGCCGACCTTGCGGATTGGCGGTTGCGGCAGGGCTAAAGAGGGCATAGCGCTGACCGGAAAGTGTGAAGTGGTTTTCCGATCAGGTCATGCGCCATGAGAACGGGCGGTTAGCTCAGCGGTAGAGCACTGGTTTTACACACCATTGGTCGGGAGTTCGATCCTCTCACCGCCCACCAGCCTTCGCTCGCGAAGCGAGTGAAGGCTGCCACGCCGAAGCCTTCGGCGAAGGCGGGCTTGTTACCGAGCTACGGCTTGGCAGGCCAGTCTTCGCTCCTCTCGGGCTTCGCCTTGGCGAGCCAGTCTTCGCTCGCGAAGCGAGGGATGGAGCGTGTGGCATACAATCGGCATCAGGACCGGTGCATCTGACGTCCGCTTTCCGGGATATAGCTCCTTGCCGGTTTGCATTCGCGTCTGATCCGTTCATGATATGCGCCTCGACGACACCGCTGAATGGAGAGTTGCGTGAACGAGACCCTTCATCCGAACGCCCCCCATCATTTGCCGAGCTTCATCACCGCTCCTGGTGACACTGACATCCTGATGGTGGTGGTCGGCATCGTCTTGATCGCTGCCGTTCTCGGCGTTGGCAATCTCTATCTGACCTTGCACACCTTGCCGGAGCGGATGGCGCACAAGTCGCAAAAGCTGCAGTTCGAGATCGTGGCCGTGCTGGGCTTGCTGGCGCTGTTTACCCACAACCATTTATTTTGGGTGATCGGGCTGTTCCTTGCCATGATCGATTTGCCCGATTTCGGCACGCCATTGCGCCGGATCGCGGGATCGGTCGAAAAAATCGCCGGCGTCCCGATGGACGACGAAGCCGCCGGGCTGCTCGACCAAGAACCCCCTCACGCGGCTGCGCATGGCGCGGACACCAATGCCGACGCATCCAAGAGTGAGGCGCAACGCCATGCTTGAGATCCTGCTCTGCTCGCTGCTGACCGTCCTGCCGGATTATCTCTATCGCCGCTACCGGCAGGGGAAACGCCTGGGCCACGAAATCACGCTGTTTTCCGTCTGGTTCGAACTGAGGTTCGGCATCATTACCTGCCTGATGTTGGCTGTCGCGCTGATCACCGTCATTTTCTACTTTCATCCATCCACCAGCACGGCGACCCTGTACTTCAGGACCGTTCCGATCCTTCCCGAGACCGGCGGCCGGGTGTCGGAGGTCCATGTCGAGTTCAGCGCCTCGGTCAAGAAGGGTGACGTGATCTTCAAGCTCGACAGTTCAAAGCAGCAGGCCGCTATGGAAACGGCCCGGCGCAAGATCGCCGAAGTGGATGCCGCGATGCTGGCTGCGCAGGCCGATGTCCTCAAGGCAGAGGGACAGATCCAGCAGGCAAAGGGCGACTATCAGCAGGCGTCCGACGAACTCGACGTCAAGCGCGATCTTCAGAAGCGCAATCCGGGCATCGTTCCGCAACGCGACATCGAAAAACTCGAGGTGCTGCTCGCGGGCCGCCAGGGCGCGCTCGACGCTGCGACGGCCTCGAAACAATCCGCGACAACCCGGATAACGGCGCTTCTCCCCGCGGAGAAAGCGAGCGCCGAGGCGGCGCTGGCGGAAGCGCAGGTCGATCTGGACAAGACCACTATTCGCGCCGGCGTCGACGGGCGCGTCGAGCAGTTCACGCTCCGCCCCGGAGACGTCGTCAATCCGGTGATGCGGTCTGCCGGTATTCTGATTCCTGACAGCGCGGGACGAACACTTGCAGCAGGGTTCGGACAAATCGAGGCGAATGTCATCAAGGTCGGAATGGTGGCCGAGGCCACCTGCATCTCAAAGCCCTGGACGATCATTCCGATGGTGATTACCGGCGAGCAGGATTACATCGCGGCGGGCCAGTTCCGAGGCGGCGAGCAACTCGTTGAGGCCCGGCAGGTGCAGGCTCCAGGCACCGTGCTGGCGTTGTTGGAGCCGCTCTACAAAGGCGGCCTTGATGGCGTCACGCCCGGAAGCAGTTGCGTCGTCAACGCCTATACCAGCAACCATGATCTGATCGACTCAGGGAAAGTCGGTGCCTTCAAAGGCCTGGCGCTGCATGCCGTCGACGCGGTCGGCATCGTGCACGCGATGCTGTTGCGGATCCAGGCGCTGTTGCTTCCGATCAAGACGCTGGTGTTGAGCGGGCATTGATATCAATCGTTGCCGGGCAGAGGCCCGCGCAACCGGCCTGTTGATCTGGATCAATACTGGCGGGAACCGCTCGCCGACGGTCAATCTGGAACTCTCGTCAAGCGAGGCAGCATGTCCAGGAGCACGGGTAGTCAGGCGGCGGCGACGTCCGAAGTCCTGCTGTTTCCGCAGCCGGCCCTGCAGCTGATCTATGACACCGCGCCGATCGGTTTGGCCTGCCTGTCGCCGGACTGCCGCTACCTCCAGATCAACCAGCGCCTGACCGAAATCTGCGGCATCTCGGTCGAGGATCATCTCGGCCGGTCGGTGAGGGACTGCGTGCCGGCGCTGGCCAACTCCGTCGAGCAGATCGTCCGCTCGATCATGGAGACCGGCGAGCCCGTTACCGGCATCGAGGTGGCCGGCCAGCGCGCCGACCAGCCGGAAGAGCGGTCCTGGATCACCTATTGGCACCCGCTGCGCGCGCCAAGCGGCGAGATCGTCGCGGTCAACGTGGCGGCCGAGGAGATCACCGCGCGAAAACGCAGCGAGCAGGAGATGCGCCGCGCTCGCGAAGCGGCCGAGCAGGCGCTGGCGAATTTGCGCGAGACCCAGGCCTCCCTGGTCGAGGCGGAGAAGCTTGCGGCGCTCGGCCGCATGGTCGCCGGCGTCGCCCACGAGATCAACAATCCCGTCGGCAGCAGCCTGACGGTGGCGTCCTCGCTGCAACGGCGCTGCGAGATTTTTGCCGCCGAAGTGGCGCGCGGCGAGGTCAGGCGCTCCAGCCTGAACGAACTGGTCGACGCAGTGACCAAGGCCACCTCGCAACTCGTCGCCAATCTCAACCGCGCCTCCGACCTGGTGCAATCCTTCAAGCAGGTCGCGACCGACCGCAGCCGGCTGGAACGGCGGTCGTTCGACCTCGGCCAGTTGACCGAACAGGTCCTGGTCGGCCTGCGGCCGGAGTTGCGCAAGCGTCAGCTGTTGCTGAATTTGGAGTGCCAGCCAGATCTGTCGATGGACAGCCTGCCGGGGCCGTACGGGTTGGTGCTCACCAACCTCGTTCACAACGCGATCGTGCACGCTTTCCCCGAAAGTCGCGCGGGCACCATCACGCTCAAGGCCGGCGCATTCGGCGCCGACAATGTCGAGATCATCGTCTCCGACGACGGTTGCGGAATGACTCCCGAAATCCGGCGGCGGGCGTTCGATCCCTTCTTCACCACCCGCCGTCGCGAGGGCGCAACCGGGCTCGGCCTGCACATCGTGTACAGCATGGTGGTGGACCAGCTTGAAGGACAGCTGTCGCTGACGAGCGAGCCGGGGAAGGGGACGACCATCCGCCTCGTTCTGCCGCGATCGACCCGCCGCGATCCCGGCTGCGATCCGGGATAGGGCTTCATCGTCGGTTTGATCTGGGCCGGACCTTGATATTACCTCTCCCAAAATCCCGCATGGATAACTCAATGCTTCCATGACGTTGCGGGCATAGTTAGATAGGCTCACCGCCCACCAAACCCCGTTCGCGTGACGCGAGCTCCGGCTCGGCGAGCCAGCAGACTTTCTCGTGTTCAGGTCTCCACGGACGATGACGAAAGCCAAACGCAAATCGATGTCGGTCACCTTCATCCGTACGGGCGAGCGCCGCTATGCGGTGCGCGCCGACATCGATGGCGCAGAGAGCGTGCAGATGGATCAGGCGCCGGGTTTCGATCCGCTGATGCCGCATGATCTCCAGCATTTCATCGTCGAGAAATGCCTTCGCATCGAGGGCGGTATCTTCGGCCGGCTTGCGGCCGGCGGCACCGCGAAAACCTTCCATGCGACGGTCGACGGCGGCAGCGCGCGCGAGGCGTCACGGATCAGGCGGAAGCAGGCGGCGCGCGACAGGAAAATCCTGCCGGCGCAGACCGACGATTACGCGCGTTCCGAACGCGCGACCTATATCTGCTGGCAGGATTGGCTTCAGCATGCGGCAAAACCCGAGCTGCGCTCGCGCGCGATCGAAATGCGCCAGGGCGCGGGTGCGATGCTGGAGAGGATGACGCCGGCGGAACGCGCGGGCTTCACTGCGGAAAAACGCGCGCAGATCAGGCGGGAGTTTCAGCGGTTGAGCGACCGCTGGTCGTCGCTTGCGGTCGGCGAGAGTTTCACCGAGCCCTGGTAGTCGCGCGAACGTTGCGCGGCTTTTTGTGAGTGCGGCGAAACAATTCTTGCTGGCCGCATCCCGAGGCGTGTCTTACTTCAGCGACGTGTTGATCGAGGTGAACTTGGTTCTGAGATTGGTGCCGAGGCCGTTCACGATCGAGATGATCGCGAGCGAAATGCCCGCGGCAATCAGGCCGTACTCGATCGCGGTCGCGCCGGATTCGTCTCTCAAAAACTTGCGCAGCAATGTCATGGCATGCAGTCCCAAAATGATTTCCGATCTCCGTATAGGTACGGACCAACTTTGCAAAAAACGTTAATTGGATCGTAGACTTAGGAGGTATTCACGCCTCGAAATCGGGTTCCACTCGTGGAACCCGCCGCCACTCACCAACTCTCGCGCGCAATCGCATTCCTGTTAGCGCAGGAACATATGCCGTTTCCGCCGTTTGTCTCCGATGACTGCAGCGAAGGAGACAGGAATGAATATCAAAGCGGTGACGTTGTTGGCGACGGCTCTGGCACTCACAAGCACGCTCGCGTTTGCGCAAAGCGGAGGCGCGGGAGGCGGAGCTGCGGGGACCGGCGCGAGCGGAACGGCTGGCGTTGGCGCGCCGCCCCCGAGCGGATCGATGAACAGCGGCGCCACGACCGGTCAGGCGCCGTCCGGCACGGGCTCTTCGAACTTCAACGCGGGCGGCTCCTCCGCGGGCGCCAACAGTTCGCAGAACCCGTCGGGCAACAGCCTGATAAACCCATCGCCGAGCGGATCGACGGCGGGTCCGACCAGCCCGACGGGGCGATAGAGCGAGCACAAAATCAAAGACCCCGCTTCAGGCGGGGTCTTTCTTGTTTGGGGCACGATCTCCGCGCAAACGCGGAACGCGTTTGTCGCGAGGAAAACCGCCCCAGACTTTTCCGGATCATGCCCTAGAATGCCACGCCCAGGCGCAGGCCGCGTTTCCACACCACACGGCAATGCTTGCGCGTGGTGCCGTAGAGCACGTCGAAGCGGTCGGGCAGCGCGATGAATGCCTTGAGCTGCAGGCAGGCGCCGCCGGCGGAGTAATCGACCAGGATGCATTCGATCGCAGTGGCGTTGGCGCTCGCTAAAATCTTCGCGGCGCTCGAGATGCGGCCCGAGGGTCTCATGCGGGCAAATAGCCGGGGGTGTTGCATCATGCGTTCGTCGCCTTGGACCGACCCGCAGCTATTTTGCGCCCGGTCCGCTGCGAAGCGGTTGATCTGAACGATCAATTTTAAAACGATCGATTTTAATCGGTCCCGTGCACTCCAATTTACCCACGCCGGCCGGGCTTTCTTGGGCATGACCTCCGCGCAAACGCGTTCCGCGTTTGTCGCGAGGGAAAACCGCTTCACACTTTTCCGGGTCATGCCGTAGTGTGAAGCCTATGGACCTCGCTCACACGCGAAACGCCGACCAGATCACCTACTGGAACGGGCCGAACGGCCAGCGCTGGACCGACCGGCAGGCTTCTCAGGATGTGCTGCTGGCGCCCGTCTCGCAGATCCTGATCGACCGGATCGCTCCGAAGACGGGCGATCGCATCGTCGATATCGGCTGCGGCTGCGGCGCCACCTCGATCGCGCTCGCCGAGCGCGTCGCACCTCGCGGCTTCGTGCTGGGCGTCGACATCTCCGCGCCGATGCTGGAGCGGGCGCGCCAGCTCGCGCCGAAGGCGCTGCCGCTGGACTTCGCACAGGCCGACGCCACGGTTTATCCGTTCGAGCCCGCTAACTTCGATCTGTTGGTCTCGCGCTTCGGCGTGATGTTCTTTGCCGAGCCCGTGGTGTCGTTTAGAAATCTGCGCAAGGCGTTGCGGCCGCAAGCGCGCGTGGTGTTCGCCTGCTGGCGCGAGCCGAAGGAAAATCCGTGGATGATGGCGCCGCTGCAGGCGGTCTACCGCCACGTGCCGCGCCTGCCGCAAGTCGGGCCCGAAGATCCCGGTCCCTTCGCTTTCGCCGGGGAGGAGCGGGTGACGCGGATTCTGCAAGAGGCCGGCTACGCCGACGTCGCGATGGAAGCCTGCAACATCGCGCTCGATATCGCGATCGGACGCGGGCTCGATGCCGCCACCGACGCCGCCCTCGAGATCGGTCCGTCGGCCCGTGCACTGGACGGCCATCCGCCCGAGGTCCGCGCCGCCGCGCGAGAGTCGGTCCGCGAGTTGCTGGCGCCTCACGCGCGTGGACAAACCGTGCCGCTGCCGGGATCGATCTGGATCGTCACCGCGAAAGCACCTTAGGGACTTCGTCATGGCCGGGCTTGACCCGGCCATCCACGTCTTTTTTCGAGATTGCACCAAAGACGTGGATGCCCGCGACGAGCGCGGGCATGACGAGCCAACGACAGAACTAGCTCCGCTCTTCCCAGATCATCGCGAGATGCACGATGGTCTGCACCGCCTTCTCCATGTCCTGCCGGCTCACCCATTCCAGCCGCGAGTGGAAGGCGTGCTCGCCGGCAAAAATGTTGGGGCAGGGCAGGCCCATGAACGACAGCCGGGAGCCGTCGGTGCCGCCGCGGATCGAGCCGCGCACCGGTGTCAGCCCGGCGCGACGGATCGCCTCGACCGCATGCTCGACGATCTCCGGATGACGATCGATCACCTGCTTCATGTTGCGGTACTGCTCTTTGACCTCCATCCGGTACGTCGAGCGCGGATAGGCTTTCATCACGTCCCTGACGATGCCCTCCAGCAGCGCCTCCTTCTCCTTCAAACCGGCCTCGGCGAAGTCGCGCACGATGAAGCCTAGCGTCACCTGTTCCAGCGCGCCGGATATGCCGATCGGATGCAGGAACCCCTCCCTGCCTTCGGTGGTCTCCGGTGAGCAGGTCTGTTTCGGCAAGCGATCGACGATGGCAGCTGCGATCTTGATGGCGTGCTCCATCTTGCCCTTGGCAAAGCCGGGATGGGTGCTGACGCCATCGATAATGATGGTGGCGCTGTCGGCCGAAAACGTCTCGTCCTCGATGCAGCCGGCGCTCTCGCCGTCCATGGTGTAGGCGACGTCGGCGCCGAGCTTTCTCAGGTCGGCCTTGTCGACGCCGCGGCCGATCTCCTCGTCGGGCGTGAACAGGATCTTGATGGGGCCGTGTTTGATGTGCGGATTCTTCAGGAGGAACTGCGCGGCATCCATGATCTCGGCGACGCCGGCCTTGTTGTCGGCGCCGAGCAGCGTGGTGCCGTCGGTCGTGATGATGTCGTTGCCGATCTGGTTGTCGAGCTCGGGATAATCGGCGACGCGGATCACCTGGGCGGGATCGGCGGGCAGCCTGATATCGCCGCCGCGATATTGCCTGACGATCTGCGGCTTGACGTTGGCGCCGCTGCAATCGGGCGAGGTGTCCATGTGCGAGCAGAAGCAGATCACCGGCACCTTCTTGTCCGATGTCGCCGGAATGGTCGCGTAGACATAGCCGTGCGCATCGAGATGGGCGTCGGCAAGCCCCATGTCCTTGAGCTCGGCTGCGAGCAGCCGGCCGAGGTTCTTCTGCTTGTCGGTGGAAGGGCAGGTCGGTGACGACGGATCGGACTGGGTGTCGATGACCACGTAACGCAGGAAGCGTTCGGTCACGGTATGCGTGAACGACAATGGAGATGTCACTGGAAAATCCGCGGCTAAGAGAGTTGAGTTCGTCGATATCTATATAACAAAAAGCGTCATTCCGGAGCCGCTAACCCCGGAATGCGCCGATGTCAGGCAGAAAGCCTGCGCGATCAGATCGCTTCCTTCAGCTCCTTGGCGGCGCGGAAGGCGACCTTCTTCGACGCCTTGATCTGGATGGCCTCGCCGGTGGCGGGGTTGCGGCCCATGCGCGCGGCGCGCTTGCGGACCTGGAGGATGCCAAGCCCAACGATGCGGATGCGCTCGCCCTTCTTCAGGTGCTTGGTGATCAAACTGACGGTGTCGTTCAGGATGGTCTCGGCCTGTTTCTTCGAGATCTCCTGGTCCTCCGCGATCGCCGCCGCAAGGTGCTTCAGGGTGACGGTCGTCGGGGTCGCTTTCTTCGCCATATTGGCCCTCCTCGGAGTTATCGATGCCTCAGGAACCGTAGACTTGTCAGGGCTTATTTGATTCGGGGTGGCGCTGACTACGCATTTCGCCCTTGAAAACGCGGGGTTTTTGCATCGGCATCGCAAAAACCCCCGCCGGACAAGGGGATTTTGGACATCCTTGACTTAGCTAGATGGCGCCTTTAAGTCCTGCTCTCGCATGCGGATTGCTTGCATCCGCGGGAGTAGCTCAGTTGGTTAGAGCGCCGCCCTGTCACGGCGGAGGCCGCGGGTTCGAGTCCCGTCTCTCGCGCCAGTTTTTGAATCTCGCACAAAAAAAGGCCGCCCGAAGGCGGCCATTTTCGTCTCTCGAGAGGATGTGAGGCTTAGCGGACCAGCGAGGTGTCCGAGCTGGTCACCACGACCGGCTTGCCGGCCTTGATGACGTGGGCTGCGGTCTGGCTGTAATCGATGTTGGTGCGGGCCGCGATCCCGAAAGCTGCGACGCAGACGCCGGCCACAAGCGCCACCACCACGATCTTCAGGTGGGTCGCACGATCGGCGGAGTGAATGGAATGGTTCATTTGGTGCCTCCCGGCGTCTTCAGACGCCCTTTCGTTGCGTAAAGGTGTACGCCCCGTTTGTTTCCGGTCTGTTTCGCGGGTTCCGTGAAATGGTTTCGTGGGGAGGCAAAGCAGGTTTCGTCCGGCTTGCCGGGCAGCGTCGTTCGGGCCATGAATTGGGGCGAACGCACCGAAGCGCCCGGGGAGAAAAACAACAATGAAATCAATGAAATTGACCCGCCGGACCGTTCTGGGCGCGATATCGGGCGTATCCGCCGCAGCGGTCCTCGGCCGACCCGCCGCGGCAGCAGCCGAGTTCGACTTCAAGCTCGGGGTCAACACCCCCGAAACCCACCCCCTGACGGTTCGATTGACCGAGGCGGCCCGCGAGATCGGCAGCCGCTCGGGTGGGCGACTCAACGTCACCGTCTTTGCCAATAGCCAGCTCGGCGGCGATCCCGAGATGCTGTCGCAGGTTCGCGCCGGCGGCATCGAACTGCTGGCGGTGCCCTCGATGACGCTGACCACGCTGGTGCCGCTCTCGGGCCTTCCCAGCATCGGCTTTGCCTTCGCGTCCTATGACCAGGTCTGGTCCGCGATGGATGGCGACGTCGGCGGCCTCGTGCGCGAGGCCATCACCAAGACCGGCCTCGTTCCGATGCACCGGAAATGGGACAACGGCTTCCGCCAGATCACCTCGTCCTCCAGCCGCCAGCTCAACGGCGTCGACGATCTCAGGGGCTTCAAGATCCGCGTGCCGGTGACGGCGCTCCTGACCTCGCTGTTTTCGGGGCTGGGCGCGCTGCCCTCCAGCATCAGCTACAACGAGCTCTATTCCGCGCTGCAGACCCATGTCGTCGAGGGTCAGGAAAATCCGCTGGCGCAAGTGTCGACCGGCAAGCTCTACGAGGTGCAGAAATATTGCGCGCTCTCCAACCATTGCTGGAGCGGCTATTGGGTGGTCGGCAATCGGCGTGCGCTGTCAGGCCTGCCGGCCGATCTCGTCGCCATCCTCAACGAGAGTTTCGACGCTGCCGCACTGAAGGAGCGCGCCGACCTCGTCGAGATGGACCGCTCGCTGCAGGGCGAACTGACGGCAAAAGGCATGGTCTTCAACAAGCCCGATCCCGTGCAATTCCGCGCCGCGCTGGTGAAAGCCGGCTTCTATGCGCAGTGGCAGAAGACCTACGGTGCCGAGGCCTGGGCGGCACTGGAAAAGTACACGGGCAAATTGACCTAGGCCGACCAATCAGCTTTTGGCGAACGACGCGACGAGCGCGTCGACTTCGCTCTGATCCGGACCCTTGCTTCGGGCATTGACGCGCGGACCTGTGGCGTAGCCGATCCAGAGCACGATCTCGTGCGGTCGCGGCGCGTCGTGGATCAGCACCGGGGTCGAATCGAAGGCATCGAGATCCCAGCCGTTGTCGAGCGGCCCATAGATCAGATCCACGCTGGTGCCGGGCGGGCCCACCTTGGCGTGGCCGGGGATGATGACGCGACCGCGCTTGATCGCGCCGCGCATCGCCATGCCGAGCCGCGGATGGATCATCGCGGCGCCATGCTCGAGGTCGCCGCCGATGCCGACGACGGCGGCCTTGGTGTAGGCGCGCAGCTCGCCGGGCTTGCGCCGAGCGTCGCGAGCGCCGTTTTGGTGAGGGAAGCACCGAGCTCGATCGAATAATCGATCAGGGGCTTGAGGTCGGCGCCTGCCGCCTTGCCGGCGAGCGGGTTGTCGAAGACGGCGGCGATCGCGACGCGTCGCAGCGGCGGACTGGCTGATACGCCGTACTCGCTGTTGATCTCCTCCACGAAGGTGACGGTCTTGCGGATGCTCATGATGTGCTCGCTATGTTTGGGTGTGGCTTTCTCGTTCAAATCCGAAAGACTACTAAATCGCGCGCTTGATGTCGGCGCGGATGAAGCGCGCCGCGAGGACGAACAACAGCGCGCCGAGTGTGGTCGTGACCGCGGCCGACAGCAGCGAGTAGCGCACCGCGTCGGCGCCGTAGTCGCCCTTCAGCGCATCGTTGAGCATGCCGACCGCGAGCGGACCGACGCCCTGGCCGAAGCAGGTCGCGGTCAACAGGATGAAGGCCGAGGCCAGCGCCCGCATGCTCGGCCGCGCCACCGTCTGCGCGATGGCAAAGATCGGCCCGAGATGGAAGCCGACCATGAAGGAGGTGAGCGCCAGTGCCGCGACCATGGTCGCGAAATCATGCGTGAGCATGCAGACCGCGAACACCGGGCCGGCGAGGCCCGACATGATCGCCGGCGCCCATAATTTCCAGCGGTCGTCGCGCTTGCTGATTTGCGCCACCACCAGACCGCCGACCAGGGTGCCGGCCATGCCGGCGAGGCCCTTGAAGGTGCCGGCATAGGTGCCGATCTCGGCCGAGGAGAGATGATGCACCCGCGCGAGGAATGGCGGGATCCACGCGGCGGTGGCGTAATTGGTGTAGGTCGTGAGACAAAATCCGATCAGCACGATGACGAAGCTCGGCTGGGTCGCGAGAAAGCGCAACGTCGGGCCGAGCGGCTCGGGGACGAAGCTCTCTGCCATTGCGCCGCGCCTGGGCTCGGAGATCGTCAGCCACATGACAGCGGCCAGCGCGATGCCGGGCAGGCCGGCGGAAAAGAACGCCGTCCGCCAGCCATAGTGCTGGTTGACCCAGCCGCCGATGAAATAGCCGAGGAACACGCCGAGATAGGTGCCGATGGCGTAGATGCCGAGCGCGCGCGGGCGCTCGTTCTTGTCGAAGAGATCGGCGACCAGCGATTGCGAGGCGGGTGTGCCGGCGGATTTGCCGATGCCGACGCCGATCCGGGCGAGTGCCAAAGTCGTCACGCTCGAGGCCATGCCGCAGAGGAACGTCATCGCGCTCCAGAACGCAAACGCGATCGCGACGATGTTGCGGCGGCTGACGCGGTCGGCGAGGCGGGCGATGGGGATGCCGAGCAGCGAGTAGAACAGCACGAAGCCGAAGCCGGCGAGCAGGCCCATCGTGGTGTCAGAGAGCACGAACTCCTTCTTGATCGGCTCGATCAGGACATTGAAGATGGTGCGGTCGAGGAAGTTCAGGGCATAGACGATCGTCAGGATCGCCAGCACGTAATAGCGCCGCGCGGACGCCGGTGCTTGCACTTGGGCTGCCGCCTGCGGCGCCAGATCGACCATGCGTTCCCCCTGATCTTCTTCTGCAGCCGCGCGGCTAGATCACGCCTCGCGAATGAAATTTCCCGCTTCGAACTCGACCGGAGCGGCGTTCGGATCGAAGGACACTCCGATCGGGTCGCGGCCGGCGGCGAGCGCCTCCAGCTGTTCGCCGAGCATGCGCCGCACCATCAGGACGCCGCGGTCGCTCTGGCCGAAATGCTCCTCCGAATGAACGGTGACTTCGCCCTGGCCGACCTGCGCTTCGTAATCGCCGGGAAAGCGCTGGTGCTCTTGCTCGGTCATGTCCCACCAGAACTTGCCGTTGAACTTGGAGCGCATGCGGGAGATGTCGCCGGCGTTCTTGACGCGGCCGGCGACATAGATGCGGAAAGAGGTGTCGTCGATCGGCAAGGTCCAGCCGATCGATTCCACGCGGGCAAATTGCGCCACCCGCGGATTGGGCACGACACGGAGCGTGGGCAGGGCGGCTTCGGTGACACGGTAGAAGATCTTGCCGTCGTCCTGGTTGCGGATCGAACGCACGGTGACGCCGCGCGGCGACATCTCGAACGCCACCTCCGGCATCGAAGCCATCATGTTGGTGAACTGCGGTCCGCTGAACGAGCCGTGCAGCACCGGCACGTGGTAGGGGTCGACCACGTTCTCGAAATGCTGCAGCCAGTTGCAGGGGATGATCGCGGGTCCGCCGCCGCCGATCGAGGTGTCGTCGGCCTCGACGAACTCGCCGGCATCCATGTTTTCCAGGCACTCGTAACGCGGCAGGACGGGCTTCTTCTCGGCCGGTCCCATATAGGCGAAGATCAGCCCGTAGCGCTCCTCGAGGGGGTACCAGGGCTGGCGGACCTTGTCCCTGAACTGGCCGCCGTCGGGCTCGCAGGGCTGCTCCAGGCAGTGGCCCTCGGTATCGAACTTCCAGCCGTGATAGCAGCAGCGGATGCCGTCCTCCTCGACCTTGCCGTAGTAGAGGGTGGTGCCGCGGTGACAGCAGCGGGCATGCAACAGGCCGGCGCGGCCGTGCTTGTCGCGGAACAGGACCAAATCCTCGCCCAGGATTCGCACTTTCCTGGGGACATCGGTGGCGTCGGAGATGAGCCCGACCGGATGCCAGTAGCGCCGCATTAGCTCGCCCATCGGCGTGCCGCGGCCGACCGCGGTGAGCTCGGTCCGGGTGGCGGGCGCCTTCAGGGCATAGGCGGTGCCGAGATCGCGATCCCGTTGGGTGATGGTCATGAGCAGCTTCTCCCGCGAGCTTGTTTTGATCTTTCGCGGAAAGTGAACCGGAGATCGGAGCCGTGTCAACGATCCCCGCGTAACTCAGTGTCCGTGATCGCCTGCCTGGGCCGGAATGTTCGTCGCTCGATCTTCGGAAACGACGCCTTCGCGAACCAGCGCGTCGAAGAGGAAATCCGCGATGATCCGATTGCCGACCTCATTGGTGTGGCCGAAATCGAGGAAGATCGGATCGTCGACATGGTCGAATATCGTCGACGCGTCGTAAGCGCTCACCTTGCGCTCGATCAGCATCTGCGTCAGCGGCGCAAATTCCCGGTGCGCCTCCAGCAAGGCCGTGCCCATGCCCTTCATGGTCAGAAAGTGATTGTCCACCAACGGCCGTTCGAAATCGCGCAACGGTCTGCTGAAGAGATCGGGCTGCAACACGTGGATGAAGCGGGCACCGCGCGAGCGGACATAGGCGTCGGATTGCAGCAAACGGTCGAACATCTTGCCCCGCGTTTCCAACGCCAGCGCCTTGATCTTCTCCGGATGCTTCATGTGCTCCGGCAGATAATCCGTGGTCTGGACATACAGCCAGTCGCAAAAGCGGCAATATCTGGCGAGCCGTTCGAGCTGGGCGCGATGTGTCGTGATGTAATTGTTCAGCTGCTTGCGGTTTTCCTCGACGATCCAGCCATCGCTGTTTGCGTAGAACACGCCCTGAACGGCGTCGGAGGTGCCATCATAGAAAATGACGACATCGCGGTCGCCGAATTCGAGGGTCTTCAACCGCTCGAGCTGCTGAGCGACGTTGACGCCATCGGCACCGAGATTCTGGACGGCGAATTTGCCCCCGCCTTGCGCGTTGATCCGCTTCTGAAGATAGCTTGCAATCGTGTAATCATCCGGGACTTCGGCGTTGTAGACAGTCGAGCTGCCGACGAGGAGGATGTGCCGGTCGATCGCGGGAGAATTCACCGTCCGGCGCATACCGTTTTCGACATTGTACCAGCGTCCGTGATAGTCGGCGGGATAGATCAACCGCCGCTCGGGAAGGATGACCGCGGATACATGCGCGAATTCCTCGTCGATGAAGGCCTGGGAGAAGAACGGGGAGTTGCGATAGGCAGGCGGTCGTGTGCTCCGAAAGTCCTTCGGGCTCGGCGGAACATAGGGGAAGACCAGCCGGGTGACGCCTTCAATGCAGAGCGCCAGAGCCACGAATACGGCGAGCCATGCTGCGATCAGCTTCAGCGCCGCACGCGTGAAACGCCACAAGGCGTCCTTCGCGGCCGGCAGCCGATCAATCAGGTTGGACCCCATATTTTTAACCAGTGTGGCACTCCAATCCTGATTTCATGTCTGGAACGCCCGCGCCACCCGCGAAAATCAGAACAGCGCGTAGATGAATGGCGCAACCGCGCTGCCCTTGGTCAGCACGATCAGTCCACCCAAGAGCACCATCATGATCAGGATCGGCAGAAGCCAGAACTTCTTCCGTATCCTCATGAACGACCAAAGCTCCGCAAGGAACGACATCACTACTCCTCAAGACGGTTCCAAGCCGCCGTTCATTGATCCGGTGCGCTCGACCCCACCGCTTGCTGCTCAGCGTTATCCTGCAAGCAAGCGGATATCAATCCGTGCCGTTTCGGGGGAAGGGGACCAGCAGCCTGCGGCTTGCGATGGGTGGCCGAACAAATATAAGACACTGTCACCCGGGACCGGACCACCGTTTCATGAACCTGCGCAACTTCGCATTGTCAGCCATCATGGCCGTCATCTCCGTCGTGCTGATGCTCGGTGTCGGCGAGGTCGTGCTGCGCGTCAAGAACAGCGCAATGACCAGTTATGACATCGAGATGTGGCGCTACGCGAGGGACCTCAAGTTCAGGAGCGACAATCCCGTTCTCGGGCATGATCATCTCAAGAACGCCTCCGCGCTGCTGCAATCCGTCGTCATCAGAACCGATGAATGGGGCCTGCGTGGCGGCCCGACGCCGCCGCGCGATCCCACCGTCCGGCGCATCCTGTTCCTCGGCAGCTCCATTACGCTCGGATGGGGCGTCAAGGAAGAGGACACCGAGACCGAGCAACTGCGCAAGATGTTCGCCGCGGACGGCCGGAAGGTCGAAGTGCTCAATGCAGGGATCGGCAACTACAACGCAGAGCGCTATGTGGAGCGCTTCTTCACCGAGTTGACCAGTCTCGACCCGTCCGACATCGTCGTTCAGTATTTCTTGCGTGATGCCGAAAAGCTCGATGACGGAGAGGGCAATGCGTTGCTGCGCAACAGCGAGCTCGCGGTGACACTCTGGATCGCGATGACGCGGCTGACCGGCAAGGTGGGACTGAAGTCGCTGGAAGAGCACTATCAATCCGTCTACAAGCAGGACAGCGAAGGCTATCAAGCGATGTTGGCGTCGCTGCGCAAGCTGGCTGATTATGCGAAGGCGCACCACGTCCGTCTCTACATGGCGATGACGCCTGACATCCATAATCTGAAGGATTATCCCTTCATGGATATTCATCGCCGGATGGAAGGCATCGCCAAAGACGACGGCTACATCTTCGTCGATCTGCTGCCGGCGTTCGAGAAGCTCTCATCCGCGCAGGTGTGGGCGATGCCCGGCGATCCTCATCCGAACGCGCTGGGCCATCGCCTGATGGCGGAGGCGATGTACCCGATGCTGCGACAGGGCGCCAGGACCGAGCTCGGGTCGGGCAGATAATGCTGTTTTCCGATCCGGTCTTCCTCGTCTTTTTCGTCGTCTACTTCACCTGTCATTACTTCCTGCCCGCGCGCTTCCGGATCTGGCTGATCATCGCCGGCAGCGCCGTGTTCTATGCCTGGTGGCGTCCCGCCTATGTCTGGCTGCCCTTTGCGATGACGCTCGGCGGCTTCGCGGGTGCCACCTGGACTGATGCGGCCAACGAAAGGAAGAGCCGGCGCTTTCGGCTCGCGGCGACGCTGTTCGCCCTGTTCCTGCCGCTCGCCTTCATCAAATATGCGTTCTTCCTGGCCAACGACGTTGTTGGCCTGCACGACGCGATCGACACCGCACAATTGCGTTATCCGCTGCCGCTCGGCCTGTCCTTTATCACCTTCACGCTGAGCGCCTATGTCATCGACGTCTACCGCGGCAAATATCCGCTGGAGCCGTCGCTGAAGGTTCTGCTCGGCTATGTCCTGTTTTTCCCGCATTTGATCGCGGGACCAATCCTGCGTCCGCACGAGCTGATGCCGCAGTTGCGGCATCCCGAGCCCGCGCGCGGCGCCCGCTTCAAGCTCGGCATCGCGATTTTCACGATGGGGCTGGTGAAGAAGCTGATCTTCGCCGACACCATCGCGCAGGTCGTCGACAAGGTCTACCAGAACGGTGGCAGCGGCTTCGAGCATCTCGTCGCGCTCTACGGCTTCTCGGCGCAGATCTATTGCGATTTCAGCGGCTACACCGACATGGCGATCGGTCTCGCTTACCTATTGCGGGTTCGGCTTCCGACCAATTTTCTGCGTCCCTATAGCGCGCTCTCGATCGTCGATTTCTGGCGGCGCTGGCATATCACGCTGTCGCACTGGCTGCGCGACTACCTCTACATTCCGCTGGGCGGCAACCGGGGCGGCAAGGCGCGGCAAATCCGCAACATTCTGATCACCATGGTGCTCGGCGGGCTGTGGCACGGCGCCAACTGGACCTTCGTGATTTGGGGCGGCATGCACGGCGTCGCGCTCAGCTTTGCGCATATCGTGTCCCGATACGTCGCCGCTGTGCCCTACTGGCTGTCGTGGTTACTGACGTTCCACTTCGTGACCTTCGCGTGGATTTTCTTCCGCGCCAGGGATTTTGCATCCGCGCAGCGTTTCATCGCGGAGATGTTCACCAGTCCATGGAGCACCGCCGGCGCCGACATCGAACGCAACGCCTTCGTCGTCATCCTGCTTGTCATATTCGCGCTGACGCACTGGCTCGATCGCCATGCGCGGCTCCGAATTGCGGTCCGACGGTCCAATCCGCTGTTCATGTGGTTGGCGGTCGCGTTCTGCTGGATGCTCGCCATCACGATCAGCCAGGGCAGCTCGGCCAACTTTATTTATTTCGATTTCTAGCCGCGACAAAGCTGCCCGCCGAAGGGCAATTCCGCCCGGTGCGGACCACGGAAATTGCGAAATCTGGCTGTTCTTTATGCGGGACCGCAGGTCAGGACGGCCAAGGCAAGAGGATGTGCTGACCGTCAACCGCTAAGATTTGTGCCGGGACGGCCACCTTGAGGTTGGTCGGTGGTTTCCGGCTCAATTCTGGGGTGTGGGCATTGTCAGCGGGTCGACGGAGCGCAGATCAGCGTGCGTCGGCCTCGCCCGGACGGTTTGCCGGAGTTGTCCCAATGATTGGAACACCGTCAAAATAGCTTGTCTTGCACCGCCTGTTGCGCTGCGCTAAGCCTCAAGAATAATTCCAAAACGGCAAATCTGCGGACATCCGAAACCGCGGGACAAAGGTTGAGCCGATGAACGGCATTCTCCAGAATTATCTTCCCCTTGTGGTGTTTGTCGGTGTAGCCGGCGTGATCGGGCTGGTGCTCCTGATCGCGCCCTTCCTGGTCGCGTTCCAGCAGCCCGATCCGGAAAAGCTGTCAGCCTATGAATGCGGGTTCAATGCTTTCGATGACGCCCGCATGAAGTTCGACGTCCGCTTCTACCTGGTCGCGATCCTCTTCATCATCTTCGACCTCGAAGTGGCGTTCCTGTTCCCGTGGGCGGTGGCGTTCGGCAAACTGGGCGCAACCGGTTTCTGGTCGATGGTGGTGTTCCTCGCCGTGCTGACCGTCGGCTTCGCCTATGAATGGAAGAAAGGCGCGCTCGAATGGGATTGAGCCCCACCACGACCACGGGACCAGCGGTCGCGCCGGCCGCCAAGGGCATCA
>CAWCHW010000026.1:0-179637 GCA_963795365.1 uncultured Alphaproteobacteria bacterium | reverse complement strand
CCGCTTCAACGCAGTCGGGTTCTGCATATCGTAGCGCGCCGCCATCCAGGTGTTGGCATAGGCGGTCGCTGCGCTGACGATCGTCTGATAGCTCTTCGGCAGCGTGTTCCACTTGTCCAGATTGCAGAAGGCGTGGACGGTCGGACCGCCCTCCCAGAAGCCCGGATAGTAGTAGTACTTCGCGACCTTCTGGAAGCCGAGCTTCTCGTCGTCATACGGGCCGACCCACTCGGCCGCGTCGATGGTGCCCTTCTCCAGCGCCGGATAGATGTCGCCGCCCGCGAGCTGCTGCGGCACGACGCCGACCTTCTGCAGCACCTGGCCCGCGATGCCGCCGATGCGGAATTTCAGGCCGGAGAGATCGGCGACCGTCTTGATCTCCTTGCGGAACCAGCCGCCCATCTGCGTGCCGGTGTTGCCGCAGGGGAATCCGATCACACCGAACTTCTTGAAGAACTCGTTGCCGAGCTCCATGCCGCCGCCCTGATACCACCAGGAGTTCTGCTGACGCGCATTGAGGCCGAACGGCACCGAGGCGTAGATCGCAAATGTCGGGTCCTTGCCGACATAGTAGTACGACACGGTGTGGCACATCTCGACGGTGCCGTTGGAGACGGCGTCGAGCGCCTGCAGGCCGGGAACGACTTCACCGGCGGCGAACAGCTGGATCTGAAACTTGTTGTCGGTCATCTCGGCGACGTATTTTGCGAACTGGTCGGAGCCGCCATAGATGGTGTCGAGCGATTTCGGGAAGCTCGACGTCATGCGCCATTTGATCTCGGGCGCGCTCTGCGCAATCGCCGGCGAGGCGACCGCCGTCGCCGCGGCACCTGCTGCCGAAACCTTCAAAAAATCACGACGCTTCATCAAGTCATCTCCTTGTTGGGACGTTTCCCATGTGGGCTGAAAAGGGCTTTTCCGGCACGCGATTACGCATCCAACCGAAGCCGCTTGCGGCGGGGCTTAGCATGGACGCCGGGGAAGCCAAACGCGACAATGGCATGACAGCACTGAACAAAAGTCGCAGGTGCGCTGGACTTGGCTCAAGCTGCGGCAATCACGCCCTTGAGTTGATCGCGGACCTTGGCGCCGATGGCGCGGTAGATCGCCGCATGCGGCCCGTCGGGCTCGCTGACCACCACCGGCGTACCTGCATCCGAGGTGACGCGAATCGCCATGTGCAGGGGCACCTCGCCGAGGAAGGGGACCCCGAGCCGCTCGGCTTCGTGGCGCGCGCCGCCATGGCCGAAGATGTCGGATTTGGTGCCGCAATGCGGGCACTGGAAATAGCTCATGTTCTCGACGATACCGAGCACGGGCACGTTGACCTTCTTGAACATCGCCAGTCCCCGCCGTGCGTCGATCAGCGACAGGTCCTGCGGCGTCGAGATGATGACGGCGCCCTTCAGCGGCACGTTCTGCGCCAGCGTGAGCTGCGCATCGCCGGTGCCGGGCGGCATGTCGACCACGAGCACGTCGAGCGTGCCCCAGACCACGTCGCGCAGCATCTGGGTGATCGCCGACATCACCATCGGCCCGCGCCAGATCATCGCGGTGTCTTCCTCGACCAGGAAGCCGATCGACATCACCGACAGGCCGAAGCGTTCGATCGGGATCATCTTGCGATCCTCGGTCAGCTCCGGCTTGCCGCGGATGCCGGTCAGCCGCGGCACCGACGGCCCGTAGATATCCGCATCGAGCAGCCCGACCTTGAGGCCGAGATCGCGCAAGCCGAGCGCGAGATTGAGCGCGGTGGTGGATTTGCCGACGCCGCCCTTGCCGGAGGCGACCGCGATGATGGCGGCCACACCGGGGATTTCGGCCTGCCGCGACATCGGCGAGCCGCCGGGAGGTTGCGGCGGATGGCGATGGGCCGCGACAGGCTTCACGCCGCCGGCAGCGGGACGCGGCGGCGGTGGCGCACTGCCGGCCTTGCGCTCGGCGGTCAGCGCGATCATCGCGGCGGTGACGCCGGGAATCGCGCGCACCGCACTCTCGGCCTCGGCGCGCACGCTCTCCCAGGCACGGGCCTCCTGCGCATCGACATTGATCGAGAAGAACACCTTGCCGTCGGCGACCGTGATGGCCGACAGCACATCCGCCTCCGTCAGGGCGACGCCGCGCGGCGACTTCACCCTGCTCAAAAACTCCAGAACCTGCTGTTGCGTCACGCTCACGGCGCATCTCCTACTGGCTCATCACCCTCATGGTGAGGAGGCGCGCATGCGCCGTCCAAACCATGAGGCCACGGTCGGGCCTCATCCTTCGAGACGCCGCGCTTCTTTGCGCCCTTCGCGACGGCCTCGCTTCGCTCGGCGTGCTCGGGGGCGCGCGCGGCTCCTCAGGATGAGGGGATAGAGCAGATGCGTCCTATAGAGCGATCGGGCCTACGAAGCTAGTGGAGCGGATTTGACGTTCGCCACAGTATCGGCCGCGATCTCATCAAGCGAACGTCAAATCCAAAGCTCCACTAGAAACTTATATTTGCTAGCGGTCCTTTGATCCTGACATTCGCAAAGGTGCCAGCATTGACGGAATGCGAATGTCAGGATCGGACCGCTAGCTTGGCTCCGATGTCGGCAGCCGTCTCTTTCGGCGCAGAGGCGCTCTGCTCCTTGGCGGCCTCGTAGTTCAGTTCGATCATGACGCCATTCGGGTCGTTGACGAAGATCTGCCAGAGTTCGCCGCCTGGAACCTGCCGCGCATCGAACGGAAATTTTTGGGATTGCAGGCGCTGCTTCATGCCGTCGAAGCCGCGGCTGACAAAGGCGACATGATGGACCACGCCGGAATCCGGCTTTTGCGGCTCGTCGGTCTTCGAGATGTCGACGATATGCACGACCGCCTTGCCCTCGCTGTACATCCAGGCGCCGGGGAACGCGAAGTTCGGCCGCGGCCCCTTTTCCAGGCCCATGACGTCCTCATAGAAGCGGACGGTGTCGTCGAGTTGCCGGGTGCGGATGTTGAAATGATCGAGCACACCTACGCTCATGCCCATGCGGTATCTCCCTTGTTTTGTGAGGTTCGTTTTTGATGTTCGTTGATGGACCGACCCTAGCACAAAACCCGCCCCGTCCACCAAACGAAGCCGTTGCCCTCCCCTGCGCAGGGGTTATGGTGCCCCCTCTCCTCCCCCAGGTAACGCCCGGCCCCCTTCAAGGCCGAAGGCAAAATCCCAAGGTAACAGCATGGCTAAAGTCGCTTTTCTCGGTCTCGGCGTGATGGGTTTTCCGATGGCGGGTCACCTCGTCAAGAAGGGTGGCCACGAGGTCACGGTCTATAACCGCACCGCCGCAAAAGCCAAGCAATGGGCCGAGAAGTTCGGCGGCAAGACGGCGGCGACCCCGAAGGCCGCGGCCGAGGGCCAGGATTTCGTGATGTGCTGCGTCGGCAATGACCACGATTTGCGCGCCGTCACCCTCGGCGCCGACGGTGCGTTCGCGGGCATGAAGAAGGGCGCGACCTTTGTCGATCACACCACGGCTTCCGCCGACGTCGCGCGCGAGCTCGATGCCGCCGCCAAAAAGGCCGGCTTCAAGTTCGTCGATGCGCCGGTGTCGGGCGGCCAGGCCGGCGCCGAGAACGGCGTGCTGACGGTGATGTGCGGCGGCGAGGAGGACGCCTATGCCGGCGCCGAGCCCATCATCGCCGGCGCCTATGCGCGGATGTGCAAGCGGCTGGGGCCGGCGGGCGCCGGCCAGCTCACCAAGATGGTCAACCAGATCTGCATCGCGGGCCTGGTGCAGGGTCTGTCCGAGGGCATCCATTTCGCCAAGAAGAGCGGGCTGAGCGTGCCCGACGTGATCGACACCATCTCCAAGGGCGCGGCGCAGTCCTGGCAGATGGAGAACCGCTACAAGGCCATGAACGACAGCAAGTACGATTTCGGTTTTGCGGTGGAATGGATGCGCAAGGACCTCTCGATCGCGATCGCCGAGTCCCGCCGCAACGGCGCGAGCCTGCCCGTCACCGCGCTGGTCGACCAGTTCTACTCCGAAGTGGAGAAGATCGGCGGCAAGCGCTGGGACACGTGCAGCCTGCTGGCGCGGCTGGAGCATGCGGACAAGAAGTAAGGGTAGCTCAATAGCTCCGCAATTTGCCCTCGTTTATAAGTAGAGTCCGTTCTGCGTTTGGCCCCTGTTGGGGCTGGTTTCGAACTCCGTCGGTGTGAGCCCATTGAGGCTCGTGTGCGGTCCGTTGGTATTGTAGTCGATCCTCCATTCCTCGATGATCTGGCGAGCTTCGTTTAGATTTGCGAACAGATGTTCGTTCAAGCACTCGTCACGCAGTCGGCCGTTGAAGCTTTCGATAAAGCCGTTCTGCATGCGCTTGCCGCGTGCGATGTAGTGCCACTCAATCCCGAGCTCCTCCTGCCAGGCCAATATCGCATTTGAAGTGTACTCGGTGCCGTTGTCGCTGACGATCGTGCGCGGACAGCCGCTAGTCTCGATGACGCGTCTAGTTCGCGCACGACATGCAGGCTGGTAAGCGAGTTGTCGGCGACCAGGGTCAGGCATTCCCGGGTGTAGTCGTCTACCAGAGTCAGTATACGGAAGCGCCATCCACTGTAGAGCTTGTCCATCACAAAGTCTAGTGACCAGCGCAGTTTCGCATCCTGCGCGATCGTCATCGGCGCCCGGGTGCCCAGTGCCCGTTTGCGGCCACCACGTTTACGCACGTCAGCCGCTCCTCCTTGTATAGTCGATACAGCTTCTTCCGATTGATCCGTACCCCTTGCCGAGCCAATAGCAGCCCCAGTCGACGTAGCCTAAGCGGCGGCGTTGCGAAGCCTATTCCTTCAGCCGAGCCCTCAACGCGCCATCGTCCCGTCGCGTCGAGGCATAGCGGTAAGTCTTCCGCTGCAGGCCAACCAGCTTGCAGGCCCGCCGCTGCGAGTAGCCCTTCTGATCGATCGCCCAGGTCACAGCACGTCTCCGCAAGCCTGGCGTCAGAAGTTTTTTCCGAGCATCTCCTTCAGCGTCGACGCATCCAGCATCGTCTCCGCCAGCAACTTCTTGAGCTTGCGGTTCTCTTCCTCCAGAGCTTTCAGCTTGCGGGCGTCTGAGATCTCCATCCCGCCATAACGCGACCGCCACTTGTAAAACGTCGCATCGCTGATGCCGTGCTTCCGTCACAGATCGCTCGCCTACATCCCAGCAGCGTGTTCCTTCAGCACCTTGATGATCTGCTCTTCCGTGAACCTGCCTTTACGCATCGTCCGTCTCCTCGGTGGAGAACAGAACCCTAACTCAAAACCGGGGGCGTTTCAGGGGAGCAGGTGCGTTCGTCATTGCGAGCGAAGCGCGTAGGGCGGATTAGCGAAGCGTAATCCGCCTGACGCTTACGGCACACATGCATCTGCTGAGTTGTGCTGCATGTCCAACTATGGCGAGAGGCGATGATCGGCCAGACGGCGGATTACGCTTCGCTCATCCGCCCTACGAGAACGCGACTCCAATCGTTAATTTAACCTCCCGTTAAGCCAAATTTTTCGTCTCTTAAGTCACCTCTTAAGGATTTGGGCCCACTAGTAGACCGTGCAAAAGCTCGCTCCGCGCGCGGGCAGGATTTGTGTTGTTGATGAGTGTTCCCGCCGATAAGCCCGAAGTCGTCCAGCTTCCGGCCGAGCCGCAGAAGCCGGCATCCGTGAGCAGCCGCCGCGCGGCGGCGCAGCGGGTGCGCGAGGCCCGCGACAAGTTAACGTCGACCAGTGGAACCCGCCCCGCTTTCGACCGCGAGCTGCTCCGGCAATATGCCCAGACCCGCATCTCCGCATCCTATGTGGTGATGCTGCTGGTGGCCTCGACCGGGCTGCTGTTCGGTTTCTCGATGGAGCCGGTTTCGGCCGCCGCCTGGACCTGCGGCATGCTGTGCGTCCACGCCGCCATCATGCGCACCTGCATCCGCTTCCTCACCGAGCCGACAAGCGTCACGACGACCAGGAAATGGCGGACGCGCTTCGTGCTGCTCGACCTGCTCTATGGGCTCGGCTGGATGGCGATCCTGATCCATCCCGCGCTGTCGGCGGTCTCCGACACCGTGATGATGTTCCTGATGCTGCTGGTGATCGCGGTCTCCAGCATGATTGCGGCCAATCTGCCGATCGCGGCCCTTGTGGCGACCGTGCCGGTGACGGTGGCGATCGCGCTGAACTTCCTGCTGCGCGGCAGCTTCGACAATTACGTGCTGGCGGCGCTGGCCGTGGCGGCCGAAGGCTACTTCGCACTGCTTGCCCATCGCCTGCACTCGACCACGCTGGCGACGCTGGAGGCGCGCGCCGAAAAGGACGCGTTGATCGGCGAGCTCGAACAGGCCAAATCGATTTCCGACGAGGCGCGGCATCGCGCCGAATCCGCCAATGTCGCCAAATCGCGCTTCCTTGCGCAGATGAGCCACGAATTGCGCACGCCGCTCAATGCCATCCTCGGCTTCTCCGAGGTGATGAAGAGCGAGATCTTTGGCGCGCACGCAGTGCCCGTCTACAAGGAATATTCCGGCGACATCCATAACTCCGGCGTGCATCTCTTGAATCTCATCAACGAGATTCTCGATCTGTCGCGGATCGAGGCCGGCCGCTACGAGCTCAACGAGGAAGCGGTGTCGGTGGTCAACGTGGTCGCCGACTGCAACCACCTCTTGAAACTCCGCGCATCGAGCAAGGACATCACCATCCACGAAGTGTTCGAGCAGGGCATGCCGCGGGTCTGGGGCGACGAGCGCGCGGTGCGCCAGATCGTGCTGAACCTGCTGTCGAACTCGATCAAGTTCACGCCGCAGGGCGGCGAGATCTGGCTCAAGGTCGGCTGGACCGCCTCGGGCGGTCAATATATCAGCGTCAAGGACACCGGCTCCGGCATTGCCGAGGACGAAATCCCGATCGTGCTGGCCTCGTTCGGACAGGGCTCCAACTCGATCAAATCGGCCGAGCAAGGCGCCGGGCTCGGCTTGCCGATCGCCAAAAGCCTGATCGACATGCATGGCGGCACTTTTACGCTGAAATCGAAGCTGCGCATCGGTACCGAGGTGATCGTCACCTTCCCGCCTGAGCGCGTGATGTCGGCGCTTGCGCCGGTCGCCGAAGAATCGCCGCCGCTGCAGCCGGACCCCGCCCCCGTCGTGATCGACGAGAAGCATCGCCCACGCCACAAGCCGATCATGAGCGCCGGTACAGGTCTGTAAGCGGACGCCCTTGATCGGGCGCCCGATGATCCCGCAATATCGAGGAATGAGCCAGGACACCCCGTGCATCGCCATCTGCATGATCGATCCCAGGACCAATCTCTGCCTTGGCTGCGGACGCACGCTGCCGGAGATCGCGCGCTGGCCTCGCATGGAGCAGGCCGAGCGGCAGGCCGTGATGGCGACCTTGCCGCAGCGCATGGCGGATGCGGGATTGCCGCCGGCGCGGCCGAAATAACCGCCCACGGCGCGAGGTGCCGCATGACGCGTCTCGTGCTGGTGCTGTTCCTGCTGGCGGCGACCGCGACCGGCGTCGTCGCCTATCGCGATCCGGAACGGGTGGCGCGCGCCACCGATGCGGTATCCGACATGCTGCGGCGTCGCGCCGAACAGCCCTCGCGCGCGGTGTCGGTGCCGCGCTCCCAGGGCGGCGAGTTCGCCGTGCAGGCCAAAATCAACGGCGTCGCAGCCCCCATGGTGATCGATACCGGCGCGACCTCGGTGGTGCTGACCTGGGAGACCGCAAAGGCGGTCGGACTGCCGCTCGAGGTGCTGGAATACGACGTCGACCTCGAAACCGCGGGTGGACACACCAAGGCGGCGCGGCTCACGCTGGATCGTCTCGCGATCGGGCGACTGGTCGAACGCGCGGTGCCGGCGCTGGTGGTGCCGCGCGGCAAGATGAAGACCAACCTGCTCGGCATGAGCTTCCTCGACCGGCTCGAAAGCTGGGAGGTGCGCAACGAACATCTGGTGCTGCGCGGCTTCGTAGCACCAGCCTCACGCGGCAATCGGGGCCGCAGCGCGTCGCTCAACTGATACTGCGGCCGGATCTTCAGGCCGATGGCGCCGGCCCGTTGGGGCAGCTCCGTTTGATCCAATCGGCGATCTCGTCGATGTCGGCGCTCTCGAAGAACGAGTTCGCATTCTGCGGCATGCGGCCAAATCGGGCGTCGGGATTGCTGTCGTCGAAGTCCGGCGTGTCGCCGCGCAAGGCGTGGATCATGATCGAGTTGTCGGGATCGCCGACGGCGACAACACGCTGACCCTTCACCATGCCGTCGGTCGTGAACTTGGTATAGTCCATCGTGCGCCACCAGCGCCCGTGACCCGACGAGTCCGGATCGGCACCTGCCTTGACGCAGCAAGCGTCCATGAAATCCTGGAATTGCGCGTAGGTGTTGATCTTGCCGGCCATCCCTGCCTCCCTGGGTTTGATTGATCCCGGCGCGCCCGCGCGGCGTCACCGGTTTTGCAACATGCGCGCCAACGCCTTGACGGCGGGATCATCATCGAGCGTCGTCTTGGCCGGCGCCGGCGCCGCGAGAGGCCGCGGCGCTTGTTTTGCCCGGTCCTGCGTCACGACGTTTCGAAGGTTGAGGCCGAACGCGGTGGCCGCGAGCGTTTGCTGTGCCGGGTCATGTGCGTCCAGCGCCATGAATGCCACGAAGTCCCGCCCAAGCCTGTTGGACACCTCTTGATGACATTCCATACAGCTGTGCCCGTTCCTCTGCTGGTATGTCTCCATCGTGGTATTCGCCAGCGTGGACGCCGTGCCGGTCGGGAATGGAGCTCCCATGTTGGATGGAGACGGGTTTGCCGGCGCAGTCGGCCACTGCGTCATGATCAGCATGTAGTTGGCCCAGATCGTCCCCTTGATCTCCGGAAGATTCCAGTAGTCGCGATTCATCTTCATCGTGTCCGGCTGGATCGGCTGCAGGCGGATGACCTGCATCGGATCAGGATTGGGATTTGGCGGGTTGCTGTCGGAAATCATCCGGGGCGCCGCCGCCGGCGCCAGCGCAGCCGGTGGATTGCCGGAATTGAAGGAGTATGGCGCGGGGACATTCTTCGCGTCGGGCTCGGTCGATTTTGGCGGCACGTTGTCGACATGCTCGAAGGAGCTCCAGATCCATTGCGGCCGCAGCCTGGTCTTGATGGCGATGTGGAAGCCGACCAGCGCGACGTCGCTTTCGCGGCAGACGATGCTTCCTGCCTGCGTCGTCGCAACGGGATCGAATACCATCGCCTTGGTGACGTAGAAGCGCGCGCGGTTGGTACCGTCGCCATCCTTCAAGATTCGCCAGGCGGCCTTGATCTCGATGGACCCGTCCTGAAATTTTCCCGGCTTGGCCGCGGTCGGCAGATTCTGCTTGATGTACCACTTGTTGTTGTCATCGACGATCGAGTCGAATTGCTCGCGGCTGAAACGAACCTCGTAGCGGGTGTACATGCGGTTCTGATCGACCAGCGGGTTGGCCAGCGTCGCCAGCGTGAACGCCGCCTGATTGTAGTCGGCAAAATGACTGAACGCGCTCAGCGTCTTGGTCTGGTTGGTGACGGCTCCGCCGCACGGATTCGTTCCGTCATAACTGGTCCACGCGGCCGGTTTCGGCGCGCCCGGCGCAAAGACCTCGTAGCGCGCCTTGTATGTCTCCCAGACCCGCGGGCCGGCATCGCCCAATTTTTTGGTCCGGTCCGGCATCCCGCGATTTGGCGCCCCATCCTGCGCGGGCCAATTGAGCGCGATGAAGGCGCGCCAGCTGAAATTATCGAAACGCGGAAACGGATCGCCAGGCGCATCCGGCACATCGTCGAGCCGGTCCGGCAATACTCTGGGCGTGGTGTCTTGTGCCGATGCCTGTTGGGAGGGCGCGCAAATCGCGACAATGAGAGCAACCGCAGCGATCAGGAAAAACGGCATCGCAAGCCCCTATCGACAAAAACAAGTTCAAATTCAACGCCGCCTCATTCGCGAATATCGAGGCCGCACGACAATGATCGCAAATAAAATCTGGACCAGGCCGGCCGGATCGTCACCTGAGCCGGCCGCAAGGCAATCCTAAATTGAGACGTGAAACATGTCTATCGGTTCCATCGCCTGAGCGACATCGCGTCACGGCTCCGCATCTGTTCCAAACGAAGACACCGTCTCATGCCGCAGTCAGTACGGTCGGATGGTCTTCGACCAGCGCGATTGCATCACGCAGCACGTCGATGCCCGCCCCTCGACTGACGCCATGTTCGGCGAGGTGACGGCGGAACGCGCGCGCGCCGGGCACCGCGTGATAGGCGCCGACGAAATGCCGCGTGATTGCGTGCAGCCGCGTGCCACGCGCGAGCTCGCGTTCGATATAGGGCGCCATCGCCTCGAACACGTCCTTCATGGTCGCAAAGCGCGGCGTCTCGCCGAAGATGTCGGCATCGACCGGCAGCAGCCGCCACGGCTCCTGATAGGCGGCGCGTCCGAGCATCACGCCGTCGACATGCGCGAGATGCGCCTTGGCCTCGGTCAGATCAGCGATGCCGCCATTGATGATGATGGGAACATCAGGCATCGCCTGCTTCAGCCGATAGACCCTGTTGTAGTCGAGCGGCGGGATATCGCGGTTCTCCTTCGGCGACAGCCCGGTGAGCCAGGCTTTGCGCGCATGCACGATCAAGTGCGTCGCTGCCGGCAGCAACGACCGCGCGCGCCAGCCGGTCGAGCGACACTTCCGGGTCCTGGTCGTCGATGCCGATCCGGCATTTCACCGTCACCGGAATTTTCACCGCGCGCTTCATCGCCTCGACGCAGGCTGCAACGAGGTCGGGCTCCGCCATCAGGCAAGCGCCGAAGCGGCCGTCCTTCACCCGGTCGGACGGACAGCCGACATTGAGGTTGATCTCGTCATAGCCGAAATCCTCGCCGATCCGTGCGGCTTCAGTGAGATCGCGCGGATCGGAGCCGCCGAGCTGCAGCGCGACCGGATGCTCGCTGGCATCGAAGCCGAGCAGCCGCGCGCGATCGCCATGGATGATGGCGGGCGTGGTCAGCATCTCCGTGTAGAGCCGCGCGCGCCGCGTCAGCAGCCGATGGAACACGCGGCAATGCCGGTCGGTCCAGTCCATCATCGGCGCGATGGAGAAGCGCCACGTCATTGGGCTCGGATGTGTTTCAGTCATTGCGGCAATCTAATCGATGGGGCGTGCGGATCAAGTTGGTGCAAGTCGGGGATTAGGCTTCAAGAAGGCAGTCGAAAATGCCGGGAAGCTGCAGGCACCCGCCTAGCCGGAAGGCGCGCCCGGCGAACTCAAGTCGGACAGGGTCGGAAATGGGGCTAGAGGCGGACGTCAGCAGGGACACGAGCCCCGCGCCGATTTTTCCCGGTTGCGCAAGCGACGAAGAGGTGAGACTAGACGGTTGTGCGTATCAATGCGCTGATCTAGCGAATGTCACACTATCGTTTGATAAAATCCTGGGGATTTGTCATCGCCCTTGCGGCGGTGGCAGGTGCTCGCGCGCAGGCACTTAAAGCAAACCCGACGCCGCAGGATTATGTCGAGCGTAACGGCGGCGGCGCCTCGATCGTGCCAGCGGGGGGATTGGTGCTGGACGGCCGACGCATAGGGTGCAGTGGCCGCGCAACGGTTCTCGATCCCCAACTCAATGATTATGCGGCCGCGCCCTATCCGCAATTCGTCATCCTGAACATGCCATACATCGCCAAAGTGCCGACAGCGGTAAAATTATGGATCTATAGCCACGAATGCGGTCACCTGCTTGGTGGTCCCGACGAAAGCAAGGCCGACTGTTTCGCGGTGCGCCGCGGTCGCCGCGACGGATGGCTGACGCCGCAGGGGCTTGATCAAGTTTGTAACTTCATCAGCGCGGCGCGGCCTGACGCCGTCCATCTTGGCGGCGCCGAGCGATGCGGTCTGATGCGGCAGTGCTGGCGCCAAAGCGAGCCGAAGCCACCGAGCGGGAACCAGGATAACGCGAAGCCGCGACCCTAGTATCGAGCAGCCAAGGCAGACGTCGGCCCGTAAGTCAGTGGGATTTTCACGTAGGCGTTGCCGCCGATCATGTTGGTGTCAGCGCTTGCCGAGTAGAAACCTTTGACGCCAACGGTCCAACCGTTCGGGCCGCGCACATCAAGCCCAAGCTGGGTACCCCAAAACGTTTGAGCGGCTTGAAGTCCGACAAGATCGCCCCCGGCCAGCATTGCCTGATTGGGAATGATCAGATTGCTTGAAAAGCCAAACCTCTGATCGACCGTCACCGCGACAAAAGGTGTCCAGTCGAATCCGTTCCTCGGGACAAGCGCGAACAGCTTGGCGCGGCCGCCGAGGTCGCCATATTGCGTTGTGTCCGTGCCGAAGACGAATCCCGTGCTATCGGTGTAACCGAGCATCTGCTGATTGTCGTAGCCGACGTGCCCGCTCACATCGAGGCCCACCATGTAGCCACCGACGGGTTTGGGCGGAGCCTTCGTGATTATGCCGGGACTTGCGGAACTGATGGTGTTGGCAAGCACGAACACATGTCCGAGCCTTAGATCGGCGGTATAGCCACGGGTGTTGTAGCTGCCGGTGCTGCCATCTCCTGCAAATGCCTCGGTGCCGTTTCCAAAGTTATAAGCGCCGATGGCTTGCAGATAAGTTTTACCGACGTTGTAAAAAACGGACCCACCGAACGTATAGGTATTCGTCTGCCCGGAACCGGCGGCGGCCGCCACCAAGCCTGAAATCGTGCCAACGGTGACGTTGCTCCTGCCGTAGTCGAAGAATCCTGTGAACACCAGGCCCTGGTTGGAAGGCAGAAAGTGACTTGCATTGTAGACGCCCGCAATGCCGCCGCCACCGGCAGAGTCCTTGACGCTCGCTGTTGTGCCGGCCGGGATGACGCCGGCGGTGTCCGTGATGCCGTAACTGCCCCGGGTGATCGATCCGCCCCCGCCCACCACACCATCGATCTCACCCGCCGGCCCGCCCGACACGTACATGCCAAGATGAGTTCTAGTGAGATTCGTCGCGTTGTTATCGCCTTGTTTGTATTCACCAGGCGCGTATTCCAAAAAGTCGCCATCGGCGGATGCGCGGAAGCGACTGCCGACTGTTGCCGTCCAATCCCGTGCTTTTTGCGCGGCGATCTTCTGTGCGAGAGTCAAAGGCGCCAGTACCGGTATGCCAGGCGTCGTTGATCCGCAGGCCAGCTGATGCGGGGCATTAGTCGGGGAAAAGCAAAACGGGTTCGCCGGCGAAGCGTTGTTGACGGTGTAGCCCGCCGGGCAGGTGCAAGGCGGGCGGGGCTTGCGCAGTCGCAGTGGTCGGCGCACCCAGAAGGACGCAGCCTGCCAAACACAGGGTGCCCAATGAAGTAAATGAAGTCGCGCTAAGCCAACGCCAAATCGCAGAATCCGCCATACCAGCCCCCGCAATGCGCATCGTAAAGATATTACGGAGACCGCGGCACAGCCCAGCGTCAATGATTGACTTCGTTGCGCACAACCGGGGATGTAACTTTATTGGCAGTTGTTGCAAAGCAGATACAGCGAGCAATGATCGGCGCGACCGGCCAAACAGCTTACCGTAGTTCCTTCGGAAATCGCCGTTCAGCCGCGCGAGTGCGACCAGCTCCGACTGGCGCCGCATCGGTTGGCCCACGAAGCCTCGGGACTTCTCTCTCATCACAGCCGACGAGGTTGAAACCATCTCGTTCGTCGACCAAGAGACGGCAGCCTCAAGCCCGAGGCCCACGCCAGCCATCGAAGGCCATCAAGTGACGGCACCATTGTTTGGTGGATACCGAACCTGTCATGGCCGGCAACGTGCTGGAAAAGTGGTCACGTACCAGGGCTGAGATCGATCGCGAGCTCGATGCCGTCGCACAATGTCGCGCGAATATAATTTGCTCGTCATCGCGCATTCAGTCACGATTGCCAGTGTCCTCGCCACCCGATTTCTCGGGCACCGTCAGACACCCAACCACTCCAAGCCGCCGGGAAGCGTTTCGACAGAAAAGTCCACTTGCAGCACACGGCGGTGTGCGGGCGTCGCGGCAGCTTCCGAAGCATGAAGAATGGGTGTCGCATAAAGCCAGACGTCGCCTGCTTCGGCCGGGCACGCAACAGTGCCACAACGCCGAACAACGTCGCGAATGTCATCTTTAGCAACTCGCCCGAGCTCGTGAGATCCGGGAGCGATCAAAAGCGGTGCACTACCAGCCGGTGCTGGATCGATGTGGACTCGCAAAGTCGCCATGCCGGATAACAGTTCAAAGGGCGGTTCGACGTGCAGCATGCCGCTCTTGACGCTCCAGGTCTCGAATCCATCAACGGGAACGCGCTGTTTCACCGCGATAGTGCGGTCCTGATGCCAACCCAAGGCCCAGTTTGTTTCGGACGTTTTGTCGAACAATATGGCTCTCACGGGCCTGCAATCGTCGCCCAACACTGACGCAGCAAAGCGACCTATTTGTCCCGTCGACGCCAAGAAAGGAGCGAGGCCTTCAACACCCATCAGCCGGAGACCGGCATGACCGCCCGGCAGATGGGAGAGCACTGACTCAAGCAGAGTCAACTCATCGCGCCCGAGCGCCGCTCGGAATCGCTGCGCGCCGTCGCGAGAGAAAATCAGGCTCGTCAGGCTGCGGCGCGACGGAGAAGCGGTGGGTCGCAGGGCTCGCGAGAGTTTCAGTCATCTCGGCAATCTAATCGAGGGGGCCTGCGGATCAACTGATGCCGCCGTCGTGAGCCGGTGTGAGCGGCCCTACACGAGGGTGTGAGTATCATGGCGCTCCGCGCCGTCAAGGTCAGCGAAGGCACGCAAGATCGCCGAGGCAGGGTTGCTCGCATGCAGCTTGGGACGACGCGCCCCGGCATTAGCTGAATGGCTCCGCCTTCCGATCGAAAAGCCCGTTCACATGTCGACCATCAGCCAAAGCGCATGCACGAACCGCCGCACCCCCGGATGGGCGCTGGGCATGCTGTTGCTGGCCGCCGCGCTTTCGCTGCTGGCGCCGCATCGGTTGGCCCAGGAAGCCTCGGGACTTCTCTCTCTCATCACAGCCGACGAGGTCGAGGCCGTCTCATTTGTCGACAAAGGGCAGCAGCTTCAGGCCCGGGCCCCACGCCAGCCATCGAAGGCCATCAAGTGACGGCACCCCTGTTTGGTATGGATACCGAACCTGTCATGTCAGGCAACGTGCTGGAAAAGTGGTCACGTACCAGGACTGAGCTCGATCGCGAGCTCGATGCCGTCGCACAATGTCGCGCGAATGTCGTTTGCTCGCCTGCCGCGCAAAAACTGATCGCGTTGAGCACGGGCGGCGTCGGCAAAACCGGCCGTGCCAGGGTAGGACTGATCAACCGTGCGGTCGATCTCGCCATCAGCCCCGCCAGCGACGAGGCGCAATGGGGCGTTGCCGATCGTTGGAGCGCGCCGTTCGAGACGCTGCAATCCAATCGGGGCGACTGTGAGGACTATGCGACTGTCAAATATCTGGCGCTGCGCGCCGCGGGTCTTCCGGAGGACGACGTCAAGATCGTCATCTTCAAGAACGTCTTCCCGGATGAAGATCACGCCGCGGTCGCGGTCCGCGTCGACGGCGAGTGGCTGATCCTGGACAACCGCACCTTGACGCTGGTGCGCGACACCGACCTCATCCGCGCTATCCCGCGCTTCGTGCTCGACCGGCAAGGCGCACGACGATTTGTCTGGGCGAGCCGCAGGCCGCGCGGTGGCGGCGGCGCTTCGGGCACCTGAGCGGTTACTTGCGCTTGCTTCGCTGCATGAAGCTCTTGACCGCGGCGGTCACGATCGGCGCATGGATGCGCTCGCCGAACAGATGCTCTTCCTGGCCCATCCGGCGCAACAGATCCTCGGTCGGCGGCTTCAGCAGCCTGCGCGAAATCGCGACCGCTTCCGGCGGCAACTCGCAAATCTCGCGCGCGACCTTCTGCGCCTCGACGATGGCATGGCCGGGAGGAACGACCATATTGACGAAGCCGGCCTGCCGGCCCTCCTCCGCGCTCATCGGCCGGCCCATCACCAGGAGCGAGAAGGCGCGCTGGTGCCCGGCCATCCGCGGCAGCAGCAGACTGGTCGCACCTTCCGGCACCAGCCCGTACTGGATGAACGGCGACAAGAAGGAGGACGTGGTGCCCGCGATCACATAATCGCAATGCAGCACCATGGTGAGCCCCATGCCGACGGCGACGCCGTCGACTGCGGCGATGATCGGCTTCCGGTTGTTGATCAGCGCTTCCACGAAGATCACCGCGTTGCGCGGCTTCGACACCTCGCGCTTGATCTCGGCCTCTTCGAGGAAATCCGAGACGTCGTCGCCGGCCGTGAACACGCCGGAGCGGCCGGTCAGGATCAGGCAGCGGATGACGGGATTGGATTGCGCCGAATTGATCGCCTCGCTCATCTCCAGAAACATCTCCGGCGTGAGCGCGTTCTTTTTCTCCGGCCGCCGCATCGTGATGGTGCGGGTCGATCCGTCGTCGGTAACGATGGTGTGGCCAGCCATGTCATTCCCCCGAGGCCCCCACAAGCAAGGAGCGGGCCCGGACCGATTCATCTATCCGGCTTCATTGCACAAAATTACGGCAGTCAGCCTGCGCCGGGAAGCCCGCAAAAGGCATAACAGTTACGATTTAGTGAAACGCGCTACTGGCCGGACGGCGTCCGCAAGCCATGCCAGGCGTCGCGGACCTGATGATAGTGGACGTCAGGCGAATAGTCCGGCGTGTTGAGGTTGAGGGCGTGCACGTCGAGCCGGCCGACTGCACTCAACAGGGTATAGGAGGCGATGACGCGATCGCGCTGGGCGCCGATTTGCCGGGTTCTGGCGTTGGTTAGGTCCTGCTGCGCATTCAACACATCAATGGTCGTGCGTTGCCCACCGGCGGCCTCGCGCCGCACGCCTTGCAGCGCGATATCGGCGGACTTGACCTCCGACTCCGCCGCACGGAGCGCGACCTTGGTTCCCTCGTTGGAGACCCAGGCGCTGACCACGGCCGTGCGCGTCTGGTTGCGCATCTGCTCGAGCACCATGCGACTCTGTGACGCGACCTCCTTGGCCTGGCGCGTCTGCGAGGCCGCGGTGCCGCCGTCGTAGATCGGCACATTGAGCTGCCCGATCACCGAGGCCTGGTCGGTCTGCGACGTGGTCAACGTGGGATCCGACTGAACCTGCCGGCTGACGCTGCCCTGAACCGACAGCGTCGGCAGCAGCGCGCTTTCCGCGAGCTTGATCGACACTGTGGCTGTGTCGACGTCGTAGCTCGCGCCGAGCACGGCCGGATGCTGGTTCGCGGCAAGCTCGACCGCGCCGCCTTCCGAGGTCGGGATCAGCCGGTCGACCGGGCTCGCCGCAACGAGCGGTCCCGGCGGATCGCCGATCACCTGCTTGTAGATTTCCTTTGAGATCGCAAGCGCGACCTCGGCGGCATTGAGATCGGCGAGCCCGCGGCTGAGCCGCGACTCCGCCTGCGCCGTGTCGGTCGGCGTGACATCGCCGGCATCGAGCCGCTTCCTGGTCGTCGCCTGGATTTCGCGCAGCACCTGCACGTTGGTGCGCTGGGCCTCGGTGAACGCATAATTCGCCATGACGTTCATGTAGGCCGTGACAGCATCGAGCAGCACGCCCTGCTCGACATTGCGCAGCGCCTCGCGGCCGCTCTTCACCTGGAATTCGGCGATCCGAACATTGTTGGCGGTCTTGTAGCCGTTGAACAGGATTTGCGTGACCGTCAGCCCGATGGTCCACGGCTTCAAGGTCGCGCTCTGCACGGTGTTGTCGGGCAGGATATTGCGCACCGCCTGCAGCCCGGAGCTCAGGCTCGCGACCAGTTGCGGCCGGTAGCCGGCAAGCGCCTGCGGCACGTTCTCGTCGGTGCCGCGCTGCCGCGCCCGCTCCGCATTGAGCTGCGGATTGTTCTGGTAGGTCCGCACCAGCGCGTCCGCGAGCGTCTCCGCCGCCGACGGGCCGATGGTCGGCAAGCAGGCCGAATGCAGCGCAGGCCAGCCGGATTCCCGCAATACGGAAACCGGCGGCGCGCCCGAATTCGGCTCTACGCACGACCCCACCCATCACGCTGGTCCATCACTCGGCCGGAGCCAACCCCTCTACAAAACCCCTGCGGGTCCGCCGCGAAAACAGGGAAATCAAGGCCGGCAGGGTCAGCAGGATGACGACCGGAGCCAGCATCATGCCCGCTACCACAACCACAGCCAAAGGCTTTTGCACCTGCGAACCGATGCCGGTGGATAACGCGGCCGGCAACAGGCCGACGCCGGCGACCACGCAGGTCATCAGCACCGGGCGAAGCTGCAATTCGCCGGTGCGCAGGATCGCAGCGCCGCGTTCCATCCCTTCGGCGATCAGCGCGTTGTACTGCGACAGGATAATGATGCCGTCCATCACGGAGATGCCGAACAGCGCGATGAAGCCGATCGCCGCCGAGACGCTGAAGGGGATTCCGGTCACGACCAGGCCGAGGATGCCGCCGAACACCGCCATCGGGATCACGCTCATGGTCAGGACGGTGTCGACGACGGAACCGAAATTGAACCAGATCAGCATGGCGATCAGGGTCAGGCTGATCGGCACCACGATCGACAGCCGCTTGATGGCATCCTGCAGATTGCCGAACTCGCCGACCCATTCGATCCGCGAGCCCGGCGGCAGTTGCACCTGCTCGCCGATCTTCTGCTGCGCTTCCTGGATGGCGCTGCCGAGGTCGCGCTCGCGCACCGAGAACTTGATCGGCAGATAGCGTTCCTGCTGCTCGCGATAGATATAGGCCGCGCCCGACACCAGCTTGATGGAGGCGACCTCGCTGAGCGGCACCTGCGTGATGCCGCTCGGCCCCTGCGCGCCGATCCGCAAATTCTGGATGCTCTCCGCGCTCTGGCGGTATTGCGGCGCGAGCCGGACGATGATCGGGAAATGGCGGTCGCTGCCGGGCTCGTAGAGATCGCCGGCGCTGTCGCCGCCGATCGCGGTGCGGACGGTTGCGTTGATATCGCCCGGGGTCAGGCCATAGCGCGCGGCGCGCGCGCGGTCGATGTCGATCTGGACGGTGGGCTGGCCGAGCGAGGTGAACACCGCAAGGTCGGTGATGCCCTGCACGGTCGCCAGCACCGACTTGATCTTGTTGGCGGTGTTGGTCAGCGCCTGCAAATCGTTGCCGAACAGCTTGATCGAGTTCTCGCCCTTCACGCCGGACACGGCCTCCGAGACGTTGTCCTGCAGATATTGCGAGAAGTTGAACTCGACGCCTGGAAATTTCTCCTGCAGCTGCGCCAGCAGCTTCGCCGTCAGGTCGTCCTTGTCCTCGCCCTTCGGCCATTGCTTGGCGGGTTTCAGCGGCGCGAAGAACTCGGCGTTGAAGAAGCCCGCGGCATCGGTGCCATCATCGGGACGGCCGTGCTGCGACACCACCAATTCCACTTCCGGCAGTTGCGCGATCAGCTTGCGCATCTCGTTGACATAGGAGTTGCCCTCCTGCAGCGAGATCGTCGGCGGCAAGGTCGCGCGGATCCAGAGGTTGCCCTCCTCGAGCTTCGGCAGGAATTCGAGCCCGAGCATGCGAACGGCGACCACGGTCATCAGGATCAGCACGCCGGCCGCGAACATCACCACCCGGCGGCTGGCGAGCGACCACCGCAGCGCCGGCACGTAGATGCGGTTCAGCCAGCGCATGATCAGGGTTTCGGTCTCCTCGACATGGGCGGGGAGGATGATCGCGCTCAGCGCCGGAGTAACTGTAAACGTGGCAAGGAGTCCGCCGGCCAGCGCATAGGCATAGGTGCGCGCCATCGGCGAGAAGATGTTGCCTTCGACGCCGCTCAGCGTGAACAGCGGCAGGAAGGCCGCGATGATGATCGCCGCCGCAAAGAAGATCGAGCGCGACACGTCGGCTGCCGCCGTCAGGATGGAATGATGCTTCATGTCCATGACGGTGTCGGAAGAGATCGCCTCCATCTCCGCGTCCGAAAGCCGCTCGGTGTGCGACAGCCGCCGGAAGATCGCCTCCACCATGATCACGGTGGCGTCGACGATCAGGCCGAAGTCGATCGCACCGACCGACAAGAGATTGGCGGATTCGCCGCGCAGCACCAGGATGCTGACGGCAAAGAACAGCGCGAACGGGATGGTGGCGCCGACGATCAGGGCGCTGCGGAGGTCGCCGAGGAAGATCCATTGCAGCAGCACGATCAGCACGATGCCGAACACCATGTTCTCCAGCACGGTCTTGGTCGTGGTCTCGATCAGGTCCTTGCGGTCGTAGATGCGCTCGATATGCACGCCCGGCGGCAGGATGCTGGAATGGTTGATGCGCTCGACCAGCTCCTCCACCCGCGCGATCGTCGGCGAGCTCTGCTCGCCGCGCCGCATCAGCACGATGCCCTGAACGATGTCGTCGTCCTGGTTCTCGCCGGCGATACCGAGCCGCGGCTGCGATCCGACGGTGACTTCGGCAACATCCTTGACCAGGACCGGCGTGCCGTTCGGCGCCGCGATCATGGTGCTGGCCAGCGCATCGATCGAGCGGATCAGTCCGACGCCGCGCACCACCGCCGCCTGCGGACCGATATTGACGGTGTTGCCGCCGACATTGATGTTCGAGTTGGAGACCGCCAGAAGCAATTGCGGCAGGGTCAGCCCGTTCGCCACCAGCTTGTTGAAGTCGACCTGCAGTTCGTAGGTCTTGGTCTTGCCGCCCCAGCCGGTGACGTCGATCACGCCGGGTACGGTGCGGAAGCGGCGCTGCAGCACCCAGTCCTGCAGTGTCTTCAGGTCGAGCACGGAATAATTGGGCGGCCCGACCAGGCGATAGCGATAGATCTCGCCGATCGGACTGAGCGGCGAAATCTGCGGCAGCGCGTTGTTGGGCAGCGGCGCCAGCTGCGCCAGCCGGTTCAGCACCTGCTGCAGCGCCTGCTCGTAGGTGAACTCGAAGGAGAACTGCAGCTTGACGTCGGACAGGCCGTACAGCGAGATCGTCCGGATCACGTTGAGGTTCTTCAGCCCGGCGACCTGCGCTTCCAGCGGAATGGTGATGTAGCGTTCGATTTCCTCCGCCGACAGGCCCGGCGACTGGGTGACCACGTCGACCATCGGCGGCGTCGGATCGGGGTAGGCTTCGATGTTCAGCGCCCGGAACGCGATCAGGCCGCCGAGCACGACGGCCGCGAACAACCCGACCATCAGGAACCGGCGTTCGACTGCGAAGGAGACGAGACGATCCATTCGATCTGCTCAGGTGCCGGATGCCGCGCGGTCGATGAACAGGCTGCCGCGGGTGACCACTTTCTCGCCCGGCTTCAGGTTGGTCTTGATCTCGACGAGATCGCCGTTCGTCAGTCCGGTCGTGACCTGGCGGAGCTCGAGCGACTTGTCGTCATGGGCGACCCACAGCCGAACGCGCTCGCCTTCGTAGATCAGCGCCTGCTTGCGCACGCCAACCGACATGTGGTCGCCGGCGGCGTAGATCGTGACGTTGGCGAACATCTCCGGCTTGAACACGCCATCCTTGTTGTCGATGGTCGCGCGCACCAAAAGCCGCCGCGTGGCCGGATCGATTGCGGCGGCGACATAATCGATGCGCGCCTTGAATGCGCGGCCGGGCAGCGCCAGCACGGTGTAGTCGATCTCCTGGCCGAGCCGGACATCGGCGGCCTCGCTCTCGCGCACGAAGGCGGTGAGCCAGACGGTGGAGAGATCGCCGATGACGAACACGGGATCGCTGGCGCCGGCCGAGATGAACTGGCCGGGACCGACCTTGCGCGTCACCACCGTGCCCGCGATCGGCGAATAGATCGGCGTGTCGGCGCTGATCTGCCGGTTCTGCTGGAACTGGGTGATCTGGTCTTCCGAACGGCCGAGGATGCGCAGGCGGTTATGCACGGCCTCCAGCCCGGTTTCCGCAGCGCGCTGATCGTTCTGCGCTCCGACCAGCGCATCCTGCGCGGCCTGCCAATCCTTCAACGGCACCGCCTTGCCGGCATAGAGATCGTTCTGACGCTTCTCGTTGATCTGCGCCAGGTTGAGCTTGGAGCGCGCGCTGTTCAGCGTGCTCAGCGCCGTGATGAAATCGTTCAGCGCCTGCACGGTGTCGGTGGCTTCGATCACGAACAGCGCCTCGCCGCGCTGGACCGTGTCGCTGGGCTTGACCAGCAGCTTCGCCACGCGGCCGGCATAAGGCGAGAACACCGGCGTCGAGGAATCTTCGTTGACCGCGATCTTGCCTTCGGTGATGTGCTCGGCGCGGAACTCCTGCTCTTTCGCAGGCTCGAAGGCCAGTGCGGCCCACTCCGCTTCGGTCGGCATGAAGCGCCCCGGATCTCTCTTCGCGGCACGCGACGGCTCGGTCGATTTTGCATGGTCGACAAGGAGCCGGCTGGCACCGAAGACGACGGCGACGGCCAACGCGGCGGCGGCCAGCGCAACCAGCAGCCGCCGCAAAGTCCAGTTCCCGCCTGCCGTCATGATGCGACTTTGTGCATGTGGTACGCGCCCTTCGTCTTCCCCCGCCGATCGGCGCGTCTTGCTTGCGGTGCTGGTTTGGCGATGCCCGTCATATTGGCGATTTCAGACCCCCGCAATAGCGGGGTCTAACCTGGCCCGATGACAGTGATTTTAGCCGATTCGGCACCGCGGCTTCCGGCGATCGGCCCTAACTGACGGGATTTGGATGCCTCGCGAATCGGATACGACTTGTCTTGGCTCAGCCCTTGCATCGCGAAAGACTGCGGTGCCCTTGCTGACGCCGCCGCCGATGAATAGGTATTCATCGTCGGCGCGCAATTTACCGAGGTGAGTTGCCAGTGAACGAGGTGAAAAGACCCGGTGCGATGTCCAGGACCGTCTGGTTTGGCGGCCTGACCGTTCGATCGATTTTCATCGCCATTTTGATCCTCATCACGGCGCGCGTCGCCAGCCCCCAGATCGAACACATCTGGGCGATCTGGGAAACGCCCAGCGACCTGGCCCGGGTCGCGATCGGCTTTGCGGTTTGCCTCTGGCTCGCCGTACATCTGTTCATCCTTCCCAAGGACGCCGGCGGCTTTCGCACCTGGCTTTATCTCGGCGTCGCAATTCTTCCGCTTTCGGTGCTCTGCGCCTTCGTCATCTGGTGACGGCGAAGCCGTTTCGCTCGCTGCGGCGGAGGAAAAACTCCAATAAACTGTGCAGCTTACACCAGCCTTACGGGCGGCTCGGAATCTGGCAGATGGCTCATTCCTGACGCGAGCAGGCTTGAGGGTTCTGCCAACTCGCGATTGCGGTTCCGCTCTGCACGATCGGCTTGGGCAAATCCGACACCACGGGCCAAACACCAAAAACCCGCCTCCTGTTTTGCCCGACGAGTCCAGCCCTTCGCGCAAAAATATTCATCTTTCCGAAAGACAGAATTTATGATTTAACGAAGCCACCTCGCCCCGACACGAGGGACGTTCGGCCAATCGTCACGACACGTGGGGCGGGATGCGATGGACGCGGCAGCGCGTGAGATGATGCGCGCATGTGCGTACGGTCAAGCCGTGTGGTCCTGTCCCCTCGACGCTGGGGTCAAGTTGTGCAGAGCGATTTGCGCAGCGACGGTGACTAAAACGCCCGATACACCGGGGAGAGCGCGGAGTAAGCCGTAAAGCCATTGCGCAGGGAGTGCCGGCGTATCGGCCTTACCTGTACTGACTTGTGGGCACCTTTCCTTTTCAGCCCACAAGGCCCGCGGGTGCGGCCAGCGCCCGGCATTCCCTGCGCCCTCTGCCTTTTCGAGGGACACCGACGATACAAAGCTCGGACGCGACATCGCGCCGCGGGGATGCTGAAGCGTGCCTCCACACTCCGTCGTCATTCCGGGACGCCGCGCAGCGGCGAGCCCGGAATCCATAACCACAATCGGGAGTATGGATTCCGGGCTCGCGCCAAGAGGCGCGCCCCGGAATGACGAAGAGATGTGAACGCGAAACCTTGACCGCTCCTTTCGCCGCGCAGGCGACTGTGATGAACTCCCCCTGCCCGACCGCTTCGGGCGGCCCAACTTAGCAAGGCGCGTTGAATGCGACTGCTGATCGTCGAAGACAACGAGGAACTCGCCGAACTGCTGGCGAAAGGCCTGCGCACGGCCGGCTACGAGGCCGACGTGCTGTCGACGGTCGAAGATGCGCGCGCCGTCCTGAGCACCACATTCTATGCCGCGTTGATCCTCGACCTCGGCCTGCCCGACGGCGACGGGCTGGCGCTGCTGCGCGAGATCAGGCAGCGCGATAATCCGATTCCCGTGCTGGTGCTCACCGCGCGCGGCGGCCTGCACGACCGTGTGCATGGCCTGCGCAGCGGCGCCGACGATTACATCGTGAAACCCTTCGCGCTGGAGGAACTGGTGGCGCGGCTGGAGGCGCAATTGCGCCGGCCCGGCCAGTTGCTCGGCAATTCGCTGCGGATCGCCAACCTGCAGTTCGACACCCAGAACCGGCAGGCCTCGATCGATGACCAGCCGCAGGTGCTCTCGGCCCGCGAGACCGCGGTGCTGGAGCTTCTGATGCGCAGCAAGGGCCGCGTGGTCTCCAAGAAACAGGTCGAGGACCACATCTTCGGGCATTCCAGCGAGGTCGCGTCCAACGCGGTCGAGGTCTATGTCCATCGCCTGCGCAAGCAGCTCGCCGATCGCGGCGCCAAGGTCCAGGTGCACACCATCCGCGGCGTCGGCTACCTCATCGCCGAGGAAAAATAGCGTGCTGCGATTCCAGTCGATCATTTCCCGTATCGTGTTTCTGCATGTCGTCGCCGTCGTCATCACCTCGATCCTGATGTCGGTCGCGCTGTCCTGGCTGTTGAGCTACGCCACCGACAACATCCACAACAAGGCCATGCAGGAACAGGCCTCGAGCGTCGGCGAGCATCTCAGCGTCGGCGCCGACGGGCGCCTTGCGCTCAACCTGCCGTCCGACCTGCTCGGGCTCTACTCGCAGGCTTACGGCCGCTACTCCTATGCCGTGATCGGCGAACGCGGCGAGGTGCTGTTCTCCTCGCTGGCAAATCATGAGGCGCTGTTTCCGAACGACCGGCGCAGCGGCGCGATCGAATATCTGCACCAGCGCCGCGGCGATGCCACGGTGTCGGGCGCGAGCGTGAAGAAGACCGTCGGCGGCCAGACCGTGTGGATCCAGGCCGGCGAGGATCTCGCCAACCGCGACGTGCTGATCGACGACATCGTCGCCGATTTCTACCGCAATGTCGGCTGGATCACGCTGCCGATCCTGCTGGTGCTGCTGATCACCGACATCGCGATTTTCCGCCGCGCCCTGTTGCCGCTCAGGCAAGCGTCGGAAATCGCCGAGGGCATCGGCCCGGCGCGGCCCGGCGTGCGGTTGCCGACCGGCGAAATTCCGCGCGAGGTGCGCCCGCTCGTCTCGGCGGTCAACCAGGGGCTCGACCGGCTCGAGGAAGGATTCCGGGTCCAGCGCGATTTCACCGCGGATGCGGCGCATGAACTCCGCACGCCGCTCAGCGTGCTCAGGACGCGCATCGATATCCTCGAGGATCCCGAAATGCGGCAGGCGTTGCGGCAGAATGTCGAGGGCATGGCGCACATCGTCAGCCAGCTGCTCGACATTGCCGAACTTGATGCCTTCGTCGTCAATGCCGAGGAGAGGGCCGACCTGCGCTCGGTGGCATCAGAGGTCGCCGAGTTCGTAGCACCCTTGGCGCTGGCGCAGGGCAAGGACGTCGCGCTGTCGGGCGTGAGCGAACCGGTCTGGGTCAAGGGCAATGCGGAAATGCTCGGCCGCGCCATCCGCAACCTCGCCGAAAACGCCATCAATCACACAGCAGCAGGATCGACGGTCGAATTCGTGGTCGAGGGCGACGGCACCATCAGCGTGCTCGACGAAGGGCCCGGCATCAAGGATGAGGAACGCAAGCTGATTTTCCGCCGCTTCTGGCGGCGCGACCGCCGCAAGCCGGGCAGCACGGGATTGGGATTATCGATCGTGCAGCGCATCGCCGAGCTGCATTCGGCTGTGATCACGGTGGCTAACCGTGAGCCCCGCGGCGCGCGGTTCTCGCTGAAATTCGTACCGGCGTGAATGCGGAAGTTGAAGTTTATGCGCCGGCGTCAGGCAGGCTCGCGGCCGCGATCGCGACAAAGCGCGCGATTCCACGGCTGATCCGCGACGGCGTCGAGCGCAGCAATGAACGGACCCGTTCCATCGAAATATCCTTCCACGCCCCTAAATCAATGGCGCAAAAGGGAAAATGGTCGTTGGGGAGGCGTCCGTCGAGATGCGGCGGAAAATAGCAATGTCCCTACCGCCCGGCCTGTTCGGAACAGCAGTTTTGTTGTCCCGGCGAGAGCGGAGGCGGAGGAATTTTCTCCCTCGCTTCGCCTATTTCGGCGCCACGCCGAAGGCGCGCGCAAATCGCTCGCTGTAATGCGGCCAGACCTCGGGATTGATGATCCGCGGCGGGCGTTTGCCGTCGAGCGCGTCCAGCACCTGCTCGGCGGCGATGCGGCCCATGTTCTCGCGCGCTTCGCGGGTGACGCCGGCGGTATGCGGGCTCGCCAACACATTGTCGAACTGCAGCAAGGGATGCTCCGGCGGCGGCGGCTCCTTCGACCAGACGTCGAGGCCGGCGCCCGCGATGCGCTTTTCCTTCAAAGCCTGCAACAATGCGTCCTCGTCGTGAATGAAGCCGCGCGCGGTGGTGATGAAGAAGGCGTGCGGCTGCATCAGCGCGAACTGCTTTGCGCCGATCATGCCGCGGTTGTCCTTGGTCAGCGGGCAGTTGATCGAGACATAGTCGGAGCGCCGCAGAAGTTCGTCGAGCTCGACCTTCTCGCCTCCCCGCGCGGCAATCTCGTCGGCGGAGAGAAAGGGATCGTAGGCCAGCACCTTCATGCGGAGCAGGCCCTTGCAAAGCTCCGCCAGGCGGCGGCCGACATTGCCGATGCCGACGATGCCGATGGTCGATCCCCCCGCCTCCCTGCCGATCAGCGCATTGCGGTTGACGTCGCGGTCCCTGCGCAGCGCGCGGTCGGCCTCGATGATGCGCTTGGAGAGCGTGAGCAACATGCCGAGCGCGTGCTCGGCGACCGAATCCGCATTGCCGCCGGACTGGTTGACGACCAGCACACCCGCCCTGGTGCAGGCGTCGACATCGACGGGATCGAAACCCGCGCCGTTACTGGAAACGATCAGCAGGTTCGGCGCGCGCTTGATGAGGTCGTCATGGACGTGGAAGTGCGGCGCGATTTCGTCGCGGGCGGCGCCGACCTGATAGGCATGCGCGGCCGAGAGCACCGGCGCGAACCCGGATTCCGGCGTCTCGTTCTCGAGCCGGTCGAGCCGCACGTCGGGGCGGGCTTTGAGGATTTCGGTGTAGATCGGGTGAGCGAGATATTTGACGTAGAAGACGCGCTTGTTGTTGACGGACATGAACGGCTTTCAGTCTGGAAGATTGAAACGAGTGGAGCGGCGCGCGATTTACTCGGCCTTGATGCCGGCGGCCTGGATGATCGGTCCCCATTTGTCGTAGTCGGCGTGGATCTTCTCGTCGAACGCCTGCGGCGTCGTCCCAATCGGAATTGCACCCAGCTTGATCAACCGCTCCTTCACGGCATCGGTGTTCAACGCCGCAACGAAATCGTGCGAGAGTTTCTCGACGAGATCGCGCGGCATGTTGCCCGGCCCGAGCAGGCCCCACCACACCTCGGTGTCATAGCCCGGCACGGTCTCGCCGATCGCAGGCACGTCGGGCAGGAACGGCGCGCGCTTGGCAGTCGTCACCGCCAGCGCCCTGACCGTGCCGGCGGCGAGCTGACCGACCGATTCCGGGCCATTGTTGAACGTCAGCGGAATCTGCCCGCCCAGCAGATCGTTGATCGCGGGCGCGCCACCCTTGTAGGGGATCGGATTCATCTCAATCTTGGCGAGGCTCTTGAGAAGTTCGAGCGCAAGATGGGTCGACGTTCCCGAGCCTGCATGCGCAATGGAGAGGCTACCGGGCTTGGCCTTGGCCTGCGCGATCACGTCGGCGAGAGTCTTGAACGGCGAGTCCGCGCGCACCAGCAGGATGTTCGGCGACGACGCCAACAGCGAGATCGGCGTGAAGTCCTTGAAGGTGTCGTAGGGCAGCTTCGGATAGAGGAACGGATTGGCCGGATGGCCACTCGCCACCATGATCAATGTGTAGCCGTCGGGCGGCGCCTGCACCAGCGCCTGGGACGCCACCACGCCGCCTGCACCGGGACGGTTCTCGACGATGACGGACTGGCCCCATTGCCTGGAGACGACATCGCCGAGCGTGCGCGAGAGAATGTCGACGCCGCCGCCGGCCGGGTATGGCACATAAATGTGCACGGGCTTGGTCGGGAAATTCGATTGCGCAAGGGCGCCGCTACTTGCCAGCAGCATCGCGACAGCGGCAATCCAGAACCGCCTCCCCATGACCTTCTCCCCTGTGTCTTGTTGGCGGTCTTATCGCATGCCGCCGACGAGCTTCGTATCGCCGCGCGACGCAGACCACATTGCTTGCGCGGCATGTTGACAATCCCGCCCGCCGCGTCAAGTTTCGCCCTCGCACGGCCGGCGTCAATCATGGTCGCAAGGTAAAGGGAGAACGGGATGGCAGTCGCGGAGCAGAGAACTTCGCCGCAAGCGTCTCCGGAACAGGACACCTGGTACGGCATCATTCAGCAGACGCTCAAGCGCAACGACATCCGCCTTGTCCCCTACGTTCCCGATCGCGTGCTGACGGCGCTGATCAAGAACCTGCACGCCGATCCCTTCTTCACGACTTTCCCGACCGCGCGCGAGGAAGAAGCGGTTGGCATCGCCTCCGGCGCCTGGATGGGCGGCATGAAAAGCGCGATCCTGATGCAGACCTCGGGCTTTGCGACGCTTGCCAACGTGCTCGCGTCCCTCGTCGCGCCGTCGCAGATTCCGCTGATCATGTTCGTCTCCGAACGCGGCACGCTCGGCGAGTTCAATCTCGGCCAATCGCTGGTGTGCCGGACCATGCGCCCGGTGCTGGATTCGCTGGCGATCGAGCATCACACCTGCACGCGGCTCGACGAACTCGAATTCATCGCCGACCGCTCGATCAAGCAGGCCGTCACCACGCAGGCGCCGGTGGCGCTGATCCTCAATCCGCTGCTGACCGGCGGCAAGGTTTTCGACAAGTGAGCAACGTCATGCAAACCAACAAGGTCGCCCGCAACACCAAGGTGATGAATCGCTTCGACGTCACCTCGCGCCTGGTCGCCAGGCTGAAGAACGAAGAGGCCGTGATCGGCGGCATCGGCAACACCAATTTCGATTTGTGGGCCGCCGGCCACCGTCCGCAGAACTGGTACATGCTGGGCAGCATGGGCCTCGCCTTCCCGATCGCGCTGGGCGTTGCGCTGGCGCAGCCGAAGCGGCGCGTGTTCGGCCTCGAAGGCGACGGCTCGCTGCTGATGCAGCTCGGCTGCCTTTCGACCATCGCGACGCTGGCGCCGAAGAACCTGACGATGATTGTCATGGACAACGGCATCTATCAGATCACCGGCGCGCAGCCGACGCCGGCCGCGGCGCATACCGATCTGGTCGCGATCGCTGCGGCGAGCGGCATCACCAACAGTGCCTGGGCGGCGGACGAAGATGATTTCGAGCGGCTGATCGAGCAATCGATGTCGGCCTCAGCGCCGACCTTGATTGGCGTGCGCATCGACGACAAGCCGGGCACCGGAGCCACGAAGCGCGATCCCGTGCAGATCAGGGAACGCTTCATGCTGGGATTGGGCGTGCGGCAGGCGATCTGACGAGATCGGCGTTAACTACACGAATATCTCAACACGCGGCCGACGGCGACACGGGGAAAACCGTGCTAATCCGCCGCCATGACCTTCATGCTGCGCATCGTCGCCTGGCTGCTCGCCGCCGCCGTCACTTTTGCAACGCTCGGCCCGCCGCGTTACCGCCCGCATTCCAATCTCGGGCAGGACGGCGAGCATGCGCTGGCCTTTGTCCTGATCGGGCTCGCCTTCGGGCTGGCCTATCCGCGGCACAGGATGACGGTCGTTATGACCGTCGTGTTCATCGGCGTGCTCGAACTGCTCCAGCTGATGGTGCCGGGACGCCATGCCCGGCTGGAAGACTTCACCGTCGATGCCATCGCCGCCTGCGCCGGATTCGTCCTGACCACGCTGCTCGGCTGGGTCGGGCGCTTGTCCTGGCGATCGCGAACGACGTAGAGGCGAGCACGGTTCCGGTTCCAATTGCGCCGGCTCATGCGCCGAGTTCCGCATTCGGGAACCAGCAACAAAAATGCCGCCCGTTCGGGCGGCATTTGAGCAATTTCGTACAGCGCGGTTTACAGCAGGCCAGCGCCGCGCGCCCATTTGTACTTGGCGCCGAGCACCTCGACCGGCGTCTCGGTCGAATAGGGATAGGCGGGGATGCCGTTCTGGTAGAGATATTCGGCGGCCTCCTCGACCTCGACGTCGCCGGCGAGCGAGGCGACGATCGGCTTCACGAAGCCTTTGGCCTCCATCTCCTTCTTCACCTCGACCATGTTGCGCGCGAACACCATCGGGGGCGTCACGATGGTGTGCCAGTAGCCGAGGATCAGCGCGTGGATGCGCTCATCCGACAGTCCGAGCTTGACGGTGTTGACGTAGGTGATCGGCGGCTCGCCGCCGGTGATGTCGACGGGATTGCCGGCCGCGCCGAACGGCGGGATGAACTTGCGGAAGGCAGCATCGAGATCGGGCGGCATCGCCATCAGCGACAGCCCGTTGTCGACGACGGAGTCCGACAGCAGCACGCCCGAGCCGCCGGCGCCGGTGATGATCAGGATGTTCTCGCCCTTCGGCGTCGGCAGCACCGGCACGCCGCGCGCGAACTCCAGCAGTTGCCGCAGGCTGCGGGCGCGGATCACGCCGGACTGCTTGAGCACGTCCTCATAGATCTTGTCGTTGCCGGCGAGCGCGCCGGTGTGCGACGACGCGGCCTTGGCGCCGGCCGAGGTGCGGCCGGCCTTGAGCACGATCACGGGCTTCTTCTTGGAAACGCGCTTGGCGGCTTCGGCAAAGGCGCGGCCGTCCTTCAGGTCCTCGCAGTGCTGCGCGATCAGATTGGTGTTCGGGTCCTGCTCAAAGAAGGCGAGCAGATCGTCCTCGTCGATGTCCGACTTGTTGCCGAGACCGACGATCGCCGAGACGCCCATCTTGGCCGAACGCGAGAAGCCGATGATCGCCATGCCGATGCCGCCCGACTGCGACGACAGCGCGGCATGGCCCTTGACGTCATAGGCAGTGCAAAAGGTCGCGCAGAGATTGGCCGGCGTATAATAGAAGCCGTAGATGTTCGGGCCCATCAGGCGGACGTCGTATTTCTTGCCGATCTCGACGATCTCGGCCTGCAGCTCCGGCGCACCCGCCTCGGCAAAGCCCGACGGAATTAGCACCGCACCGGGAATCTTCTTCTCGCCGCACTCCACCAAGGCGCCCGCCACGAACTTGGCGGGGATCGCGAACACAGCGACGTCGATCACGCCGGGCACGTCCTTGACGCTCTTGTAGGCCTTATGGCCGAGAATCTCCGATGCCTTCGGGTGGATCGGCAGGATCTCGCCCTTGTAGCCGCCGTTGATGAGGTTCTTCATCACGGAGTTGCCGATCTTGCCGTCCTCAGTGGAGGCGCCGATCACCGCAACGGCTTTCGGCTGCATGATGCGGTTCATCGCTTTGACGATTTCCTCGGTCGGACGCGGCTTCGGCCGCGGCTTGTAATCGAAGTCGACGACGATGCGCACGTCGGCCGCAATCGCATCCTTCTTGGTGGCGAACACCGGATTGAGATCGAGCTCGACGATTTCGGGGAAATCGCTGACGAGCTGCGAGACCTTGACGATGACGTCGGCCAGCGCGTCGCGATGGACGGGGTCGCCACCGCGCACGCCTCTGAGCATCTCATGCGCCTGGATGCCGTCCAGCATCGACAGTGCGTCCTGCTTGGTGGCAGGCGCGAGGCGGAAGGTGATGTCCTTGAGGATCTCGACCAGCACGCCGCCGAGCCCGAAGGCGACCAGCTTGCCGAACGAGCCGTCGGTGATCGAGCCGACGATCACCTCGGTGCCGCCGGCCAGCATCTGCTGCACCTGGACGCCTTCGATCTTGGCGTCGGCTTTGTACTTCTTCGCGTTGGCGAGGATGGTGTCGTAGCTCTTCTCGGCCGCAGCCGCGTCCTTGACGCCGACGATCACGCCACCGGCTTCGGTCTTGTGGAGGATGTCCGGCGAGACGATCTTCATCACCACCGGGAAGCCCATGCCGCCGGCGATCTTGGCGGCTTCGCTCGCCGACTTGGCGACACCTTCTTTGGGAACCGGAATGCCGTAGGCGTCGCAAACGACTTTGCCTTCGGGAGCCGTCAAGCTCGTGCGTTTGTCCGCTTTGACCTGATCGAGAACTTTGCGGACGGCATCTTTATTCGACATTGGCATCCTCCCATATATTTATGGCATTTGGTATGCCAGCAACCAGATTGTCAAGACAAGCCGTTGCTGCGAAAAGCCGAAAAAAGGGGCTCCCTTGACATTCTGGCATCTGGCATGCCAAAAATCTTCCGCTACTTATTGCTGTAAAAGGCGGCTCCCACACAGGAGACCGTCGTGCCCATTCGGAAACAAACCAAGGCGCCGCTGATCATGGCCGAGGCCGATATTGCAATCGTCAGAATTGCCCCGGAGACCAGCTTCAAGAACAAGGCCTATGAAGCCTTGAAGGAAGCCATCTTGAAGATGGACATCTATGCGACGCCTGAGCCCGTGATGCTCGACGAACGCGCGCTGTCGGAGCGGCTCGGCGTCAGCCGCACCCCGATCCGCGAAGCGATCGCGATGCTGGAGCAGGACGGCTTCGTCAAGACGGTGCCGCGCCGCGGCATCATCGTGGTGCGCCGGACCAAGAACGAAATCGTCGACATGATCCGCGCCTGGGCGGCGCTCGAGAGCATGGCGGCGCGGCTGATCACGACCACGGCGCGCAAAAAGGACATCTCGTCGCTACGGGATTTCTTCAAGGATTTCGGCAAGGACCGCCTGCCGCAGGATCACGTCGACGAATATTCCAAGGCCAACATCGCCTTCCACCAGGCGCTGATCTCGCTGTCGGAATCGCCCGTGCTGGTCGACATGACCAACGAAATCCTCCTGCATGTGCGCGGCTATCGCCAGCTCACCATCGGCCGCACCGAGCGCATCGCCGCATCGCTGCCCGAGCATCTTGCGATCATCGAGGCGCTTGAAGAACGCAATACCGAGCTCGCCGAAAAGCGCGCGCGCGACCACACGCTTGGCCTGGCCGCCTTCGTCGAGGCGCACGGCCAGGAACTGGTCTAGGCCCGGATTCGAACAGCAAGACTTCACAACAGAAGACGATCAACTCGTCCTCAACGATAAAGACGATCAGGGAGAAGAGCCCATGCTGGATACACCTGCCAAGACGGGCACCGACCAGGAACAGACCGACGGCTTCAACCTCATCATCGACGCGCTGAAGCTCAACGACGTCAAGACGATCTACGGTGTGCCGGGCATTCCGATCACCGATTTCGGCCGCATGGCGCAGGCTGCCGGCATCCGCGTGCTGTCGTTCCGCCATGAGCAGAACGCCGGCTATGCCGCATCGATTGCGGGTTACCTCACCAGGAAGCCGGGCATCTGCCTGACCGTCTCCGCGCCGGGCTTCCTCAACGGCCTCACGGCGCTCGCGCACGCCACCACCAACTGCTTCCCGATGATCCTGATCTCCGGCTCGTCCGAGCGCGAGATCGTCGACCTGCAGCAGGGCGATTATGAAGAGATGGATCAGCTTGCGATCGCCAAACCGCTCTGCAAGGCGGCATTCCGCGTGTTGCATGCGCAGGACATCGGCATCGGCATCGCGCGTGCCATCCGTGCCGCGGTCTCCGGCCGTCCCGGCGGCGTCTATCTCGATCTTCCCGCCAAACTGTTCGGCCAGGTGATAAATGCCGAAGCCGGCAGGAAATCGCTGGTGAAGGTCATTGACGCCGCGCCGGCGCAGATCCCCGCCCCATCAGCCGTCAAGCGCGCGCTCGACGTGCTGAAGAGCGCAAAGCGCCCGCTGATCATTCTCGGCAAGGGTGCGGCCTACGCGCAGGCCGATGACGACATCAAGGCTTTCGTTGAAAAGAGCGGCGCGCCGTTCCTGCCCATGAGCATGGCGAAGGGACTGCTGCCCGACCTGCATCCGCAATGCGCGGGCGCGGCACGCTCGACCGTATTGAAAGACGCCGACGTTGTGATGTTGATCGGCGCGCGCCTGAACTGGCTGCTCTCGCACGGCAAGGGCAAGACCTGGGGCGAAGCCCCGAAGAAATTCATCCAGGTCGACATCGAGCCCAAGGAAATGGACTCCAACGTCGAGATCGTTGCGCCGGTGGTCGGCGACATCGGCTCCTGCGTGCACGCGCTGCTCGAAGCGATGGGCGGCAACTGGACGGCGCCGCCGCCCGAGTGGCTCGACACCGTGAAAAAGAAGCGCGACGACAACGTCGCCAAGATGGCGCCGCGGCTGATGAACAACAACTCGCCGATGGATTATCACGGCGCGCTCGGCGTGCTCCGCACCATCATCAAGGAGCGGCCCGACGCGATCCTCGTCAACGAGGGCGCCAACACGCTCGACCTGGCGCGCGGCGTCATCGACATGCACCAGCCGCGCAAGCGCATCGACGTCGGCACCTGGGGCGTGATGGGCATCGGCATGGGCTACGCGATCGCCGCCGCCATCGAGACCGGCAAGCCGGTGCTTGCCGTCGAAGGCGACAGCGCCTTCGGTTTCTCCGGCATGGAGGTCGAGACCATCTGCCGCTACAAGCTGCCGATCTGCGTCGTCATCTTCAACAATGACGGCATCTATCGCGGCACCGATGTCAATTCGGCCGGCGCAGATCCCGCCACCACGGTGTTCGTCAAGGGCTCGCGCTACGACAAGATGATGGAGGCTTTCGGCGGCGTCGGCGTCAATGCGACTTCGCCGGATGAGCTGAAGCGCGCCGTCAACGCGGCGATGGATTCCGGCAAGCCGACCCTGATCAATGCGATGATTGATCCCGCGGCGGGCTCCGAGAGCGGCCGCATTGGCAACCTCAATCCGCAAAGCGCGTTGAAGAAGAAGTAATCAATTCATCGGACGGGGACCGCGGCGGCCCTCGTCCACGTTCATTCCTGCGCAGGCAGACGCTAAAGACGAGACGGGAGAAGACAATGACGAAGGCGCTGAAGGGTGTTCGCATCCTCGATTTCACCCATGTGCAATCAGGACCGACTTGCACGCAATTGCTCGCGTGGTTCGGCGCGGATGTGATCAAGGTCGAGCGCCCCGGTGTCGGCGACATCACGCGCGGTCAGCTGCAGGACGTGCCGAACGTCGACAGCCTGTATTTCACCATGTTGAACCACAACAAGCGTTCGATCACGCTCGACACCAAGAACCCCAAGGGCAAGGAAGTCCTGACCGCGCTGATCAAGACTTGCGACGTCCTGGTGGAGAATTTCGGGCCTGGCGTGCTCGACCGCATGGGCTTCCCCTGGGAAAAGATCCAGAGCATCAACCCGAAGATGATCGTCGCCTCGATCAAGGGTTTCGGCCCGGGACCGTATGAGGACTGCAAGGTCTATGAGAACGTCGCGCAGTGCACCGGCGGCGCGGCATCGACCACCGGTTTCCGCGACGGCGTGCCGCTCGTGACCGGCGCCCAGATCGGCGACAGCGGCACGGGCCTGCATCTCGCGCTCGGCATCGTCACCGCACTCTATCAACGCACGCATTCCGGCAAGGGCCAGCGCGTCACCGCCGCGATGCAGGATGGCGTGCTCAACCTCGCGCGCGTCAAGCTGCGCGATCAGCAGCGCCTCGCCCACGGTCCGCTCAAGGAATACAGTCAGTTTGGCGAAGGCGTGCCGTTCGGTGATGCCGTGCCGCGCGCCGGCAACGATTCCGGCGGCGGTCAGCCCGGCCGCATTCTCAAATGCAAGGGCTGGGAGACCGATCCCAACGCCTACATCTATTTCATTACGCAAGCGCCGGTCTGGGAGAAGATCTGCGACGTGATCGGCGAGCCCGGCTGGAAGACGCATCCCGATTACGCCAAGCCCCCGGCCCGGCTGTCGCGGTTGAACGAGATCTTCGCGCGCATCGAGCAGTGGACCATGAGCAAGACCAAGTTCGAGGCCATGGACATCCTCAACAAGGACGACATCCCCTGCGGTCCGATCCTGTCGATGAAGGAATTGATCGAGGATCAGTCGCTGCGCGCCACCGGCACCGTGGTCGAGGTCGACCACCCCACCCGCGGCAAGTATTTCTCGGTCGGCAATCCGATCAAGCTGTCGGACAGCCCGAGCGACGTGCAGCGCTCGCCGCTGCTGGGCGAACACACCGATGAAATCCTCCGTCAGGTGCTCGGCTTCAGCGATCATCAGGTGGCCGAGATTCACAACTCCGGCGCGCTCGACCCGCCGCGCAAGCAGGCGGCAGAATAATCCTGCTACATCAATGTGTTAAGGGGCCGCCTTTGGCGGCCCTTTGCTGGTGAGTGGGCATTGTTCCACGTCATGCTGCATTGCACGCATCAAATTGCTGCTATGCAACCAAGCCCGTTGTCGTGGCATCTGGTATACATTAAATCACTCTCAACGCACTGAGACGGCCGTCGCCGCTCCGCATACCAGAGAGTGAAAATGTCCAAGACCGCTACCATCGCCCTTCCCGCCTCCGACACCCTGTTCGGCCGCCTGCTGGCCAAGCTCGACGGCTTTCTGATGGCTTGGGCCGAATCGAATATCCGCAACGGCGACGTTCCCTACATCGGCCTCTAACGCCGCGACGCGAAGGGTTCTACGAAACCCGGCTTTCGTTTTCCTGAAGCGAACACTTTCCTTTTTTTGCGAATGGCTCCGTAGTTCTGCGGAGCCATTTTCGTTTCTGCACTCGATCCAATTTGTCGCAGCCGAAAGTCGCTGCGGCATTTGCGCCCATCGCGCCTCACATCCCTTGAGCGTTGGCATACGCAATACGAAGAATGCACTTCGGCGCTCGTCGTCCACGAGAAGCGCGTGCCTTTGGGGAGGTTCAATGACGGACATGGTTCACGCGACGGCTCCCGCGAGCGCACGCGTCAGCGACAGCTATCGCTGGACGCAACTGGTGATCGGCGTCGCCGCGATGGTGATGATCGCCAACTATCAATATGGCTGGACGTTCTTCGTCCCCGACATCCAGAAGACGTTCGGATGGGATCGCGCATCGATCCAGTGGGCCTTCACCCTCTTCGTGCTGTTCGAGACCTGGCTGGTGCCGATCGAAGGTTGGTTCGTCGACAAATATGGTCCGCGCCTCGTCGTTCTCGCAGGCGGCATTCTCTGCGCGCTCGGATGGATCATCAATGCGAAGGCGACAACGCTCGGCGGCTACTATTTGGGCATGATCGTCGCCGGCATCGGCGCGGGCGGCGTCTACGGCACCTGCGTCGGCAACGCGCTGAAATGGTTTCCCGACAAACGCGGCCTCGCCGCCGGCATCACTGCGGCAGGCTTTGGCGCGGGCTCGGCGCTCACGGTGGCGCCGATCCAGGCGATGATCAAGGATTCCGGCTTCCAGGCGACGTTTCTCTACTTCGGGCTTGGGCAGGGAATCCTCATCGTGATCCTTGCTTTCTTCCTGCTCGCGCCGAAGGCGGGACAGGTGCCTGCTCCGGTCCAGAACCTCAACGTGTTGCAGACCCGGCGTGACTATCTGCCGACCGAGGTGATGCGTCATCCGATCTTCTGGCTGATGTATTTCATGTTCGTGATCGTCGGCGCCGGCGGCTTGATGGTGACGGCCAACCTGAAGCCGATCGCGGTCGACTGGAAGCTCGACAACGTTTCGGTGACGCTGGTCGGGCTGACGATGACCACGGTGACGTTCGCGGCCACCATCGATCGCATCCTCAACGGATTGACGCGCCCGTTCTTCGGCTGGATCTCCGACATGATCGGCCGTGAGAACACCATGTTCATCGCCTTCGGCATCGAAGGCCTCGGCATCTGGGCGCTGTACATGCTCGGGCACGATCCGATCTGGTTCGTGATCCTGTCGGGCCTCGTGTTCTTCGCCTGGGGTGAGATCTACTCGTTGTTTCCGTCGACCTGCACCGACACGTTCGGGTCGAAATTCGCGACCACCAATGCCGGCCTGCTCTACACCGCGAAGGGAACGGCGGCGTTGCTGGTTCCGATCGCGAATTATGTGCAGCAGTCCACAGGAAGCTGGGACAAGGTCTTCATCATCGCGGCCGGCGCCAACATCCTGGCGTCGCTGCTTGCGATCGTTGCGCTCAAGCCCTGGCGAAAAGCCGTGGTGGCGCAAGCGACCGCGTAGGGACCTCAAGCCGCCCACCCGTTCGGAAAGATCGAGCGCCCGGCCTTTCGCCGGGCGTTTCCTTTTCGCCCAAAGAACGGCTTGAGCACAGATGCGCCGCGTGGGAACTGCTCCACAACCCTCCATCTCATTCGAATTGTTGAGAAAAGTTGCTGCGGCGCAGCAGCAAATCCATCTTGCATCTTGGAATATGATATACCAAGGTCCCGCTTGCGACCTTAAGTCACAATCTCGCGACACTAGGTCACGGAATTGAAAATAAGAAACGCGCCAGCGCGCGCGGTGGGGAGAAAACAAATGGCAATCGCAGCTCAAGTCGATGGGCGGCCAGTCGTCATGCAGGGGACGCGGTGGACGATACTCACCTTTGCCATCCTCTGCATGGTGATGATCGCCAACCTGCAATATGGATGGACGCTTTTCGTCAATCCCATCGCGGCCAAGCATGGCTGGTCCATCGCCGCGATCCAGCTCGCCTTCAGCATCTTCATTGCGCTCGAGACCTGGCTCACGCCGATCGAGGGCTGGATCGTCGACCAACTTGGCTCGCGTGGACCGAAGATCGTCGTCGCGTTGGGAGGAATTTTTGTCGCGATCGGCTGGGTGATCAACGCGTATGCGGAAACACTGACCGCACTGTACTTCGGCGCTGTTGTCGGCGGCATCGGAGGTGGCGCGGTCTATGCCACCTGCGTCGGCCTCGCCGTCAAATGGTTTCCCGATCGGCGCGGCCTTGCGGTGGGTCTCACCGCCGCGGGTTATGGCGCCGGCGCGGCGTTGACCGTCATTCCCATTCAATATGTGATCAGCACGAGCGGCTACGAAGCGGCCTTCTTGTGGTTCGGACTGGTTCAGGGCGGAGTTGTCTTTATCCTGGCGTGGTTTTTGCGAGCGCCCGAGCCCGGCGAGATGGCCGGTGCGCCGCCGTCGAAGGTCACGCAGTCTTCGCGCAACTATACGCCGACAGAGGTGCTGGCCTCGCCGATATTCTGGCTTCTCTACGTCATGTTCGTGATGGTTTCCGCCAGCGGCTTGATGGCGACGGCCCAGATCGCGCCGATCGCGAAAGATTTCAACGTTGAACACACCATCATCTTCTTTGGCGCCTCCACGCTGACGGCGGCGCTGATCATCGACAGTGTGGCCAACGGCGCAGCCCGCCCGCTCTTCGGTTGGGTTTCGGATCAGATCGGTCGCGAGTACACCATGGCAATCGCGTTCGGTCTGGGAGCCGGCGCTTACTGGTTGCTGGGGACGCTCGGTACCGCGCCGTGGGCTTTCGTGCTCTTCGCAGCGCTGATCTTCCTGACCTGGGGCGAGATCTTCAGCCTGTTCCCTTCGACCTGCACCGACACCTTCGGACCGAAGTTCGCCACGGTGAATCTCAGCCTGCTTTATACGGCGAAAGGCACGTCCGCTTTCCTCGTTCCGGTTGCCAACATGATCAAGACGTCGAGTGGCAGTTGGCACCTCGTGTTCTTGCTCACCGCGGCGATGAACATCATCGTCGTGGGAATGGCGCTGTTCATTCTGAAGCCGATGCGCGCGCGAATGATCGCCAAAGGATAAGAAGAATAGATTCTGGAAAAAAGGGCGCACCGCGGTGCGCCCTTTTTGTTTGCCTGCGAATGCAACGCGACCGGGGAAATGCGGAGGCGAAATCGGCCGAAGTGCCTGCAAATGTCATTTGACTTTTGGCATAATGTATACCAAGATCGTCTCGCCTGATCCGGTCACCCGCCCCAGTCTGATGGAGGTTGCGATGCAAGTCGGAGACATCCTGAGCAAGAAGACGCACGCCCGCGTGGCGACGGTTCGCATGAACGAGACCGTGGCCATCGCCGCCCAGTTGATGCGCGCCAGCAATGTCAGCGCGCTCGTGGTCAAGGATGTGGTGCGCACCGAAGGCAACACTGCGGTCGGCATGTTCACCGAGCGCGACGTGGTCCGCGCCATCGCCGAGAAGGGCGCGGCCGGCGTCAATATGAAGGTCTCGCAGCTGATCTCGGTGCAGAAGCTGGTTGCCTGTTCGTCCAGCGACTCGCTCGAGCATGTGCGCCATCTCATGAACGTGCACCACATCCGCCATCTGCCGGTGATCGACAATTTTTCGCTCGTCGGCGTCATCAGCATGCGCGACGTCTCGAGCGCGTTCGATGAAGCCGTCGGCGGCGTGTCGACGCAGACGGCGGCCTGACTCGCCCTTCTCTCTTCTGGCGGGCCCGTGGGCTTCGAGCGTCGAGCCCCGGACGCAGCACTACGCTTTTGCATGATGGCGTTGCCCGCGCCGCCCTCGTGCGGGATAGACTTTTGCCTGATGTGACGCCATCCTGCCCCTGAAACCAGAACAACGGGCGCCTCAAGCGCGCCTTCCAGGGAGCAGAGGCAAGCATGATCAGAACACGTTTCACGGAGCTCGTCGGCGTCGAACATCCGATCGTGCAGGGCGGCATGCAATGGGTCGGCCGCGCCGAGTTGGTGGCGGCGGTCGCCAATGCCGGCGCGCTCGGCTTCATTACCGCGCTGACGCAGCCGACGCCGGAAGACCTTACGAAAGAAATCGCGCGCTGCCGCGGCCTGACCGACAAGCCGTTCGGCGTGAATCTCACCATCCTGCCCTCGATCAAGCCGCCGCCTTACGCGGAATACCGCCAGGCCATCATCGAAAGCGGCATCAAGGTGGTCGAGACCGCCGGCAACAAGCCGCAGGAGCACGTCACCGAGTTCAAGAAGCACGGCATCAAGGTCGTGCACAAATGCACCAGCGTGCGCCACGCGCTCTCCGCCGAGCGGATGGGCGTCGACGCCATCTCGATCGACGGCTTCGAATGCGCCGGCCATCCCGGCGAGGACGACACGCCCGGCCTGATCCTGATCCCGACCGCTGCCGACAAGATCAAGATACCGATGATCGCCTCCGGCGGCTTCGGCGACGGCCGCGGTCTCGTTGCCGCGCTCGCGCTCGGCGCGGAGGGCATCAACATGGGCACGCGCTTCATGGCTACCCGCGAGAGCCCGATCCACCAGCTCATCAAGGAAAAGCTCGTCGCCAATGACGAGCGCGAGACCGAGCTGATCTTCCGCACCATGCGCAACACCTCGCGCGTCGCAAAGAATGCGGTCTCGACCAAGGTGGTCGCGATGGAGAAGGAAGGCGCCAAATTCGAGGACATCCGCGATCTCGTCGCGGGCGCGCGCGGCAAGATGGTCTACGCCACGGGCGACGCGGACGAGGGTATCTGGTCGGCCGGCCAGGTGCAGGGCCTGATCCACGACATCCCGTCCTGCGCGGAACTCATCTCGCGCATCATCAGGGAGGCCGAGGCGATCATGCGCGAGCGCTTCGAGACCATGATGTCCGGCGGCAAGCGCCAGGCTGCGGAATAGCGACGCGCAACGTCGCTCCTCCTCATCCTGAGGAGCCGCGCAAGCGGCGCCTCGAAGGATGGGGCGCGCCAACAACAAGAGGAATGATCCCATGAAAGCCTATGTCTACGGCGCCAATGGCGCTGCGATATCAGACGTTCCCAAACCCGCGCCGAAGGGCACGCAGGTTCTGGTCAAGGTTCATGCCTGCGGCCTGAACCGCGCCGATCTCGGCATGACCAAGGGCCACGCCCACGGCGCAGCCGGCGGCGTCGGCACCGTGCTCGGCATGGAGTGGGCCGGCGAAGTCGCCGAGCTCGGACCGGATGCCAAGGGCGTCAAGGTCGGCGACAAGATCATGGGCTCGGGCGGTCAGGCCTTTGCCGAATATACGCTGGCCGATCACGGCCGGCTGTTCCGCGCGCCCTCCAACATGAATTTCGACGAGGCCGCCACCCTGCCCGTCGCGCTCGCCACCATGCATAACGCCGTCGTCACCAATGGCGCGTTGCAGCCGGGTCAGAGCGTGATGATCCAGGGCGCGAGCTCCGGCGTCGGCCTGATGGCGATGCAGATCGCCAAGCTGAAAGGCGCGAAGCTCGTGGTGGGGTCGTCGACCGACGCCTACCGCCGCGGTCGCCTCAAGGAATTCGGCGCCGACCTCGCCGTCGACTCCTCCGATCCCGGCTGGGTCGATCAGGTCCTGAAGGCGACCAACGGCGAAGGCGTCGACCTGATCGTCGACCAGGTCTCCGGCAAGGTCGCGAACCAGAATCTGGCCGCGACCAAAATCAAGGGCCGCATCGTCAATGTCGGCCGGCTCGGCGGCACCCGCGCCGAATTCAATTTCGACCTGCACGCTGCGCGCCGCATCACGTATGTCGGCGTGACCTTCCGCACCCGCAGCATCGAGGAGGTCCGCGAAATTTTCGACGAGGTGCGCAAGGATATCTGGGGCGCGGTGGAATCGCGCAAGCTGCAGCTGCCGATCGACAAGGTTTACAAGTTCGAGGACATCGGCAAGGCGTTCGAACACATGGAAGCCAACAAGCATCTCGGCAAGATCGTCGTGACGCTGTGATGGCATCTGTTTGAATCGGAACAATCTGCAAGTCGCTCCTGCGAATGAGTAGCGATAGCGTGTCGCCATCTCTGCTTTCGTGGCACGCATGGCCCTGCTAAACCGCAGCGCATGACAGCCCATGTCCACGATTCCGGCACGAAAACCTCGATCGCGGCGATCTCGATCTTCGCCAGCGGCAGCATGGCCGTGGCCAAGTTCGTGGTCGGGATCGCGATCGGCTCGCTGGCCCTGATCTCCGAAGCCCTGCATAGTTCGGTCGACCTCGTCGCAACCGTCATCACCTGGGCAGTGGTGCGGGTGTCGGACCAGCCGGCGGACGCCGAACATCACTACGGCCACGGCAAGTTCGAGAGCCTGTCGGCGCTCGGCGTCACCGCCCTGCTCTACGTGCTTGCCGGTGGCATCCTGGTCGAAGCCTATGGCCGCCTGCGCGAGGGCGCGGCGCCGCCGACCATCTCGGCCGTTCCCTTTGTCGTCCTCCTGATCGATATCGCCGTGAACTACTGGCGGGCGCGTGCGCTGCACCGCGCCGCGCGTGCGACGAAAAGCCAGGCGCTCGCCGCCGACGCCCTGCATTTTGCCTCCGACGTGCTCGGCTCCTTCGCCGTCATCGCCGGGCTCGCGCTGGCCGCGCTCGGATTCCGGTGGGGCGATGCCGCGGCCGCGATCGCGGTCGCTGTCATGATCGCACTGCTCGGCTTGCGGATGGCGCGCGCCACCGTCGAAACGCTGCTCGACCGCGCGCCCGAAGGCGTGGCGGAAACCGCCGAGGCCGCGATCCGCGCGGTGCCCGGGGTCGTCGACGTCGAGCGCTTGCGCGTGCGCATGGTCGGGCCGACCCATTTCATCGACACCATCGTCAAGGTTCCGCGCACCTATCCGATCGACCGCGTCGAGGCGATCAAGCGCAAGGCGCAGGCCGCGGTCAGCGAGGCGCTGGGCGATGCCGACCTCACCTTCGCGGCGATTCCGGTTGCGCTGAACGACGAAAGCGTGCGCGAGCGCATCATGGTGATCGCCCGCAATTCCGGGCTTGCAGTGCATCACGTCACCGTCCACGACCTCCGCGGCAAGCTGATCGTCAGCATCGACCTCGAGGTCGACGGCGAGATGGCGCTGACCGCCGCCCACGACATCGCCCAGTCGCTCGAGCACGGCATCCGGGAGGACTTCGGCACCGAGGTCGAGGTCGACACCCATATTGAACCTCTCGAACCCGAGCTGCCATTCGGCACCGACGCTGCGGCGGAGCGCACCGAGACCATCAGGGCGGCGCTGGCGCGCTTCGCCGAGGACACCGCGATCCATGACATCCACAATGTGCGGGTGCGCGACACCGAGGCCGGCGAAATCGTTAATTTTCATTGCCGCGCCGCATCGTCGATGAGCGTGACCAGGGTGCACGAGCACGTCGACGAGATCGAGCGCGCGCTGCGCCGTGCCTTCCCGACCGTGAAGCGCGTCATCAGCCACGCCGAGCCGCCGCGCGGCTGACCCGACGGTTTCCGTCTTCCGTTCCCTTTTCGGACTCACAACTTCCGTATTTTCACGTGTCCGATTCTTCATTGGACAAGATTTATTTGCGTTAAGGAATTGTTGACTCTCGACAGCCCGCGAAAACTGGATTCAAATCAGGTTGATTCGGAAGCGACGTGGGGTTCTTTCCGAACGCGTATTGAAATCAATTTTCCGGCGGGGGACCAAGGCATGGCGCGTGCGCATGCAGCGAACGCGTGCGCCCAATCCGATTCGATCAAGGGATTGGCGCAATCGATCGCAAAGCCGGCCTACCACCGGCTGTTGACCGCCGAGCCCGCGCTGCGCCGCGCAGTGCCGACCCTCATCATCGCCTTCCTGATCACCATCTGCCTCGGCGCCTTCGTCCAGGTGCTGGATCAGAGCCGGCAGAAGCGCAGGGCCAATGAGCGCGATCTTGCCGCGCTGTCCGACTACCTCGCCGAACGCATCGATCGCCTCGCCTCCATCAGGCAGGACCGCCTCGCCAACATCGAGCGGCTGCAATTCGTGCTCGCGGACCTGATCCCCGCCTGGGGCATCGCCGCAGGCCGCCACGTCATCGTTGCGGGCGCCGATCGCCGCATCCTCGCCCGCGTCCCGACCGAAGCGAGCCTCGGCCAGACCGACGGCATCCTCGACACCATCAGTTCGGCGCAATTGCTGGGCGCGCCGAGCCTGCAGGGCAAGGTCGACGACATCGTCCTGCCGAGCGGCAATCGCGCGCTGGTGACGACGATGCTGATCAAGTCCTTGCCCGGCCGCGTGATCGTGCTGCAGGAAAATGTCGAGCCGGTATGGGGCTCGGATTCCGCGCTCTCGGTGACGCTGTCGGCCACCACGGGCTTCGTCGTGCTGATCCTCGGCTTCGCCTTCCACTGGCAGTCCACCCGCGCCCGCGAGGGCGACCTGATCAACGATGCCGTGCGCGGCCGGATCGATACCGCGCTGAACCGCGGCCGCTGCGGGCTATGGGACTGGGACCTGTCGCGCGGCCGGATCTTCTGGTCGCAGTCGATGTTCACCATGCTTGGGCTCGACGCGCGCGGCGACTTGCTGACCTTCGGCGAGGTCAATGCGCTGGTGAAATCCGACGACATCGACCTGTTCGCGATCGCGGAGCAGCTGATCGCGGGCCAAATCGACCACATCGACCAGACCTTCCGCATGCAGCACACCGACGGACACTGGATCTGGCTTCGGGTGCGTTGCGAGCTGAGCCGCAGCGCCGAAGGCAGCCATCACCTGATCGGCATTGCCCTCGATATCACCGAGCAGAAGAGTCTCGCCGAAAAGAGCATCGAGGCCGACCTGCGGCTCCGCGACGCCATCGAGACCATTCCCGAGGCCTTCGTGCTGTGGGACGCCAGCGATCGGCTCGTGCTCTGCAACTCGCATTTCCAGAAGCTGCACAAGCTGCCGGATTCCGCCGTGATCCCCGGCACCTCCTACGAGACCGTGATCGAGGTCGGCCGCATGCCGGAGATCCGCACGCGCCAGCAGGAAGGCAGCAACCACGCGCCGGGGGCGCGCACCTTCGAAGCGCAGCTCGAGGACGGCAACTGGCTGCATGTCAGCGAACGCCGCACCAAGGATGGCGGTTACGTCTCGGTCGGAACCGACATCACCCGCATCAAGGCGCACGAGCAGAAGCTGGTGGACAACGACCTTCGTCTCCGCGCGACGGTCATCGACCTGAAGCGTTCGCAGGTCGCGCTGGAGCAGCAGACCATCGAGCTCGCCGACCTCGCCGAACGCTATGCTCAGGAGAAGGGCCGCGCCGAGGAAGCCAACGCGACCAAGTCGAAATTCCTCGCCAACATGAGTCACGAGCTGCGCACGCCGCTCAACGCCATCATCGGCTTCTCCGAGATCATGGAGAGCGGCATGTTCGGCGCGCTCGGCTCGGAGAAATACCGGGAGTATTGCCACGACATCCTCACCAGCGGCCACTATTTGCTGGAAGTGATCAACGACATCCTCGACATGTCGAAGATCGAGGCCGGCCGGATGAAGCTCGACATGGAGCCGCTCGACCTGTCGCGGACGCTCGCGGAATTGCTGCGCGTGGTCTCGGGCCGCGCCCAGGACAAGAGCCTCGTGCTCGACGCCGATATCGAGCAGTGCATTCCCGTCTTTGCCGATCGCCGCGCCACCAAGCAGATCATGGTCAATCTGCTCTCCAACGCGGTGAAGTTCACGCCCGAGGGCGGCAAGGTGGTGGTGCGCAGCCATGTGCTGGAGAACCACATCGTGCTCTTGATCGCCGACTCCGGCATCGGCATTGCGCCGCAATCCCTGCAGCGGCTCGGTCGCCCCTTCGAACAGGTCGAGAGCCAGCTCACCAAGACCTATCACGGCTCCGGCCTTGGCCTTGCGATCGCGCGCTCGCTCGCGCACCTGCACGGCGGCTCGATGAAGCTGCGCTCCCGGCTCGGCACCGGCACGGTGGTGCGCGTCTCGCTGCCGCGCAGGCCCCGGGAGAAAGAGGCGGCGTAGCCCCGCTTCACCTCTCCCCGCGTGCGGAGAGAGATGATCCGGATTCGCGGCGCCCGTCGGGCAATTCGCTTGTTCGCGGCGTGCCGCGGTGGCAATCTGTTGCGGAGGCCGTTGCATGCAGAAACAGTCCGCCACATCGCTGCCGTCGCTGAGCGTGCGCATCGACCTCGATGCCAAGGGCCGCATCGGGCCCGGCAAGATTCAGCTGCTGGAAAACATCCGCAAGTTCGGCTCGATCTCCGCAGCCGGCCGCGCCATGGACATGTCCTACAAGCGCGCCTGGGACCTGGTCGACGAGATCAACCGTATCTGCCGTCAGGCGGCCGTCGAACGCCAGACCGGCGGCAGGAACGGCGGCGGCGCGGCGCTGACGCCGTTCGGCCTCTCGCTGGTCGCACGCTACCGCAAGATCGAGCGCGACGCGGCGAACGCCGCGCGCAAGGAGCTGGCCGCGCTCAGAAGCGACATCAGAAGGTCGAAGAAGGCTGCGGGCCGGTAAAGCGCAAGGAAAACTCGCATGTCTCATCCAGCGATCTCGCCGGGCAATGTGGCCGTCATCACCGGAGGCGCCTCCGGCATTGGGCTCGCCGCCGCGATGCGGTTCGCCAAGGCCGGCATGAAGGTCTGCATCGCCGATATCGGCGCGGAACGGCTCAAGGCGGCCGAGACGAAATTGTCGGCCGCCGCATCGGGCGGCGCGGCCGATGTCATGGTGGTGTCAGTCGATGTCAGCCAGATCGCGCAGGTCAGGGAGCTGGAAAGCGCGGTGCAAGAGCGGTTCGGCGGCACCGACATCCTGATGAACAATGCCGGCATCGGTCCTGACAGCACCAGCTTCGGTCCGTTGGAAAGTTGGCAACGCATCCTCGCCGTCAATCTCTGGGGCGTCATCAATGGCACGCAGGCCTTTGCGCTACGCATGATCGAACGTGGCCGGCCGGGCCTGATCATCAACACCGGCTCCAAGCAGGGCATCACCACGCCGCCCGGCAACCCCGCTTACAATGTTTCCAAGGCCGGTGTGAAAGCGCTGACCGAGGCGCTGCAGCATGAATTGCGCAACACCCCGGGCTGCCGCATCAACGCGCATCTGATGATTCCCGGTCACGTCTTCACCGGACTCACCGCGCGCGGCCGCACCGAGAAGCCGGCGAGCGCCTGGACGCCGGAGCAGACCGTCGCGTTCATGGTGGAGCGGCTGGAGGCCGGCGATTTCTACATCCTCTGCCCCGACAACGACGTGCCGCGACAGCTCGATGAGCGGCGTATTCTTTGGGCGGCCGGCGATATCGTCGAGAACCGCCCTGCCCTGTCGCGCTGGCATCCGGATTATGCGGATGCATTTGCGGAGTGGGTGAAGAAGCCTTAACTCGTCATTCCACGTCGCCTGCCCTTGCGCGATGTTCAGAGATTGGCGCGCGAGCTGTTTTGCGCCGGGCTCGCTGACGGCGCGGGACTGAGCGGCGCGCCTCCGACCGAAACGGGGCCAACAGGAGGCGGCAACGGGGAGTCTGTTTTTGGGGATTCCGTTTTTCGCGACGCCCGAATGATTCGAGCGCGCGCATGCGGACGCGGGACGGCGGACATCGTCGAGGGCGAGCGTGAGATGCTCGACGTCGTCAACGGCGGCGCCAATGCCTCCACCTGCACCGCAAGCGCGGAGAGTTGACGGGAGATTCTCTTCAAATCTGCCTGTTGCGTCTCGGAGCTTTGCGTGAGCGAGGCCAGCACGACCGTGTGTTGCCGCTGCGACGACTGAATGTCCGTCAGCGCCACACTGACGGCGGGGTCCAGTATCGGAACGGAAATCGTCTGAGGCGGAGGTTTTGCAACCTCATTGACCGGCGTTGCAGCAACACGAGCGGGTTTCGGCGCGGGAGTGAAGCCCCGAAAAGCGAAGTGATCGAATTTCGGGAGGCTGAAGCGATCGAAGCTCGGCAGCGAGAAGCCATCCAGATTCGGCAACAAGGCGGCAGTGGCCGCGCCGATGACGAGCAGGGCCGCCAGGCACGCGACAGTCGCCGTTACGCCCCTCGACGTCCCACGCAGCACCAGGTCGGGCTGCTTGTCCCCTTGCATGTCCTTGTCCGGTACCTCAGCCACCTGCGTCCCCTGCGCGTCACTGGTCGCAATATCCTTCCTCGCCACCAGCTCAACAAAAAATCATCGCGTGGACGATCCAGCGACGACTCCCCACCGCGGCTGCCCAGCCAAATTCGCTCCGAATCTTGAGCCTTTATGGTTAATGATCGGTTATCTGCGCGGCGTGGCGCGGCAATACGCTGCCGGATTATGCGCTAGACCACCGGAGACCGGCCACCGTCGACATTGATCGCCGTCGGCGCGATCCCACCTCAATCCTCTCCGATCGTATCGCCGAACAGCTGCCATGTCTCGCCACTGAACTTCTGCAGCCGCATCGCCTGGATCGGGAAGTAATCCGTCGGCGAGGTCTTCAGCCTGATGCCGGGCAGCAGCATCGGCAGCACAATGTCGAGGTTGGCCGCCTGCTTCATGATGTTCTCATGGGTCAGATCGTCGCCGCATTGCTTGAGCACCTGCACCGTCGCCTCCGCCACCACATAGCCGTAAACGATGAGTTGATCCTGCGTGTTGCCGTCCGGCATGTAGGCCTTCATGAAGGCGAACCAATCCTGCACATCCTTGTCGTCCTTCCACTGCGGGTCGTTCGGATCCTTGTTGGTGTAGGACGAGATGATGCCTTGGGCGTGCTCAAAGCCGGCCGGCTTGATCACCGAGGCGATCGAGGTCGAGGTCGCCGCCAGGAAGAAGATGTCGGGCTTCCAGCCGATCTCGCCGATCTTCTTGATCGCCTGCGCCGCCTGCTTGGGGATCGCGTGCATGAACAGCACGTTGGCGCCGGACGATTTCAACCTCACGATCTGACTGTCGATGGTCGGGTCGGTCGATTCGTAGGTCGCCTCCGCGATCACCATCCGGGCTGCGTTCTCCGGTCCCAGGCCCTTCTTGAAACCGTTGCCGTAATCCTTGCCGGCGTCGTCGTTCTGGTAGAATAGCGCCACCTTGGCGTCCGGCATCTTGCTCAGCAGGTATTTCGCGTATACCGCGGTCTCGGCCTGGTACGATGGCTGGAAGCCGATCGACCACGGATAGTGCTCGTGATCGCCCCACAGCGTGGCGCCGGCGCCGACGAAGAGCTGGGGCACTTTCTTGTCGTTGAGATATTTGCGCACGGCAAGGCCGGTCGGCGTCCCCAGCGGATTGAGGATCGCCGCAACCTCCTCCTGCTCGACGAGCTTGCGGGTCTGCTCGACCGTCTTCGGCGGGCTGTAGGCATCGTCGAGCGTGATCAGGTTGATCTTGCGCCCGTTCACGCCACCCTTGTCATTTATCATCTTGAAATAGGCGGCCTGCGTTTTCGCGATCACGCTATAGGCCGACGCCGGGCCCGAGAAGGGCGAGGTTTGTCCGAGCTTGATCTCGGTGTCGCTCGCGCCGGATCCGTATTGCTTGTCGGCCGCCCCAACCTGGGTTGCGAGCGTCAATAAAGCTGCGGCCGCGATCGCCTGCCATTTCATGTGAGCCTCCCGTTATTCTTGTACGTCTTGTTTGTAGCCACGCGCGAGGCATCTCACTTGCGGTGAGAAGCTAGACCACCGGAGACCGGCCACCGTCGACATTGATCGCCGTGCCCGTGATGTACGAGCCCTGCTCCGAGGCGAGGAAGCAGGCAAGGTTGGCGAACTCTTCCGCCGTGCCAATCCGCCCGAGCGGCGTGCCCTTGGCCAGACCCTTGGCAAACTCGTCGAAATCCATGGTCGGCGCCTGGGTCGCGTGCCGCTTCACCCATTGATCGCTCATGATCAGGCCGACCAGCATGGCGTTGACGAGAATGTTGTGCTCGCCGCCCTCGTTGGCCATCACCTTCGTCAAGGCCATGCCCGCCGCGCGGGACACCGAGGTCGGCGCGGAATTCCCGGCCGGCGCCTTGGCATAGGTATTGAGCACGTTGATGATCCTGCCCCATTTGCGCTGCTTCATCCCGCCCCAGACCAGCCGGCTGAAACGGATCGCGGCGAACACTTTCAGGTCGAAGTCCTCCTGCCAGGCTTCGTCGCTGATGCTTTCGAATGCGAAGGTGCGCGCCGTTCCGGCGTTATTGACGAGCACGTCGATCTTGCCGAAATCGGCGACGACCTGATTGTGAGTCCTGGTGATCTCGGCGGCCCTGGACACATCGCAGGCATAATCCCTGACCACGAACCCGTCTTTGGCGAGCGCCTCGCGCGCAGCCTTCAGGTCAGCAGCACCCCGCGCGAGGATCGCGACCTTCGCGCCGGATTCGGCAAATCGCCGCGCCACCGCCAGTCCAATGCCCTTGCTGCCGCCGGTCACGACGGCGACGCGATCCTTCATCGACAGGTTCATCTTCGTTCCTCCCCAATGTTGATTGGGTCGAACGTATCAAAGCGGGGAATCCGATCAACCGCCTTCCACCACCGCCTGGAACACGCGCCGCACCTCGGTCTGCGTTTCCTTGATGCGCGCCTCCAGCGAGGAAAAGTCGGGCGCATCGCCCGCGCGCGCCATGACGCGCAGCAGATCCTCGCCTGCGGTCTTCGGATTGAATTTTTCGGTGACGCACAGCCGAAGGACCTGCGTGAGATCGTGGTACAGCCTTGCCGCGCCGCGCAGCACTTCCGCCGACTGGCGCGGCAGCACATTGAGGTGCTCGGCCAGGTCGATCACCCTGAGCGTATTGACCTCGAGGATTTCGGGCCGCGCCGCGGCGTGCACCAGCTGCAGATATTGCGCGATGAAGTCGATGTCGGTGATGCCGCCCGCGGCATTCTTCAGATCCCAGTGATCGGCCTCGCCCTTTTCCTGCGCAATCGCCCGGCGCATGTCGGCGACGTCATGACCGGTGGCGGTCGCGTCGCGCGGCCGGATCAAGGCGTCGCGGATCACCTGCTCGATCCGGTTGCGGAATTCCGGCGAGGCCGAGATCACGCGCGCCCGCGTCAGCGCCATGTGCTCCCAGGTCCAGGCCTCGTTGTCCTGATACTGCGCGAAGGAATCGATATGCGAGGCCAGCGGGCCGGCGCGGCCCGAGGGGCGCAGCCGCATGTCGATGTCGTAGAGTACGCCGTAATTGGTGCGCGTGGTGAAGGCGCTGATCAGGCGCTGGGTGAAGCGCGCAAAATAATGCGCGCCCTGCAGCGAGCGCTCGCCGTCGGAGTCGGGATTTTCGGCGTCGAAATCGTAGAGCAGGATGAGATCGAGATCGGAGGAGGCCGTCATCTCGCGGCTGCCGAGGCGGCCCATGGCAACGACGGCGGTCTGCTGGCCCTTGATGCGGCCGTGCTGGGAGGCGAAGCGATCCGACACCAGGCCATGCACGGTGTTGACGATGCCCTCGGCCACGTCGGCAAAGGCGGTGCCGGCCTGGCGCGCGGAGACCGTGCCCGACAGGATGCGGGTGCCGATCAGGAACAGGCTCTCCTGGCCGAACAGGCGCAGCCGGTCGAGAAACTCCTCATAGGAGTCCGCATCCTTCAGTGTCGCCGCCAGCCGCGCCGACAGCTCGCGCTGGTCCGGCATCGCGCCGAAAAAGCGCGGATCGATCAGCCCGTCCATCAATTGCGGCTGCCGCGCCAGCATGTCACCGAGCCGCGGTGCGGCGCCGAGCACCAGCGCCACGAGCGCGACAATCTCGCGGTTCTGTCCCAACAGAGTGACCAGCCGCTCGCCGCGCTGCAGCGCCTGCAGGAAGTCATCGAATACGTTGACCGCGTGGTCCGGCTCTTCGGCGTCGGCGAGGCCGTCGATCAGCGCGGGCACGAACTCGTTGAACGCGCTGCGCGTGGCCTCGTTGCGGAACACGCGATATTCGCCGGTCATCCAGAGCTGCACGGTCTGCGCCACCTTGACCGGCTGCTTGAAGCCGAGCGCGGTCAGATGTTCGAGCAACCGCTGGTCTTCGGCGCCGGCGGCATAGTCGAAGTCGGGCAGTTTCGCGGTCCCGGTCGGATCGCCCTCGAACAGCTTGCCATAATGGCCCTGGACGATGTCGAGTTGTGCCAACAGGTCCCTGGCGAAGGCGGCGCGGCCGTCATAGCCGAGGAAGCAGGCAAAACGTTCGACCGCTTCCGCCGTATCGGGCAGGCTGTGGGTCTGTTCGTCGGCGACCATCTGCAGCCGATGCTCGACGCGGCGGAGGAACAGGTATGCGTCCGTCAGTTGGTCGCGCGCCTCGAGAGTGATCCAGTTGCTGGAGGCCAGCACGCCGAGCGCATCGAGCGTCGGCCGCACCCGCAATTCCGCGTGCCGGCCGCCGGCGATCAATTGCTGGGTCTGGGCGAAGAACTCGATCTCGCGGATGCCGCCGCGGCCGACCTTGACGTTGTGGCCTTCGACCGAAACCTCGCTCTGGCCGCGATAGGTCTGCATCTGCCGCTTCATGTCATGGACGTCGGCGAGCGCGGCAAAATCCAGATGCTTGCGCCAGACGAACGGCGCGATGTCGGCGATCATCCGCTCGCCCGCGACCGCGTCGCCGGCGCAAACGCGCGCCTTGATCATGGCGGCGCGTTCCCAGGTCCGCCCTTCCCGCTCGTAGTAGTTCAGCGCCGCATCGGTCGACATCGCGACCTGCGTCGACGCAGGATCGGGCCGCAGCCGGAGGTCGACGCGGAACACGTAGCCGTCGCCGGTGCGTTGCTGTAAGAGCCGCGCCAACGCCTGGGTGACGCGCACGAAGAACGGCTGCGGCTCGATGTCATCAGCCAGCGTCGAGGCGTCGGCGTCGAAGAACACGATCAGGTCGATGTCGCTGGAATAGTTGAGCTCGCCCGCCCCCATCTTGCCCATCGCGAGCACGAACAGCCCACTGCCCGCTTCCGGACGATCCTTGTCGGGCGGCGACAACCGGCCGCGCGATGCTTCCTGGCGCAGGAGATAGCGCAGCGCCTCCTGCACCGAAGAGGTCGCGATTTCCGTCAGCGCCGCCGTCACCTGCATCACCGGCCAGACGCCGCCGATGTCGCAAAGCGCAATCAGCAGCGCGGCTTCCGACTTCATGCGGCGGAGCAGCCGCATCAATTCGGCCTCGCTGGTCGCGGCAAGGACCTCCTGCGAGGTGGTCTCGATCAACGTGGCGAGATGGGACTCCGGCTCGCAACGCAGCAGCCGGATTGCCCGATCGGCATCGTCGCGGATGAGGTCGAACAGATAGGGTGAGAATTCGGCGAGCCCGAGCAGGATGGTTCGGGCCAACGGATGCGCGGTCAGCGCAGCGAGCGCGGCCGATTGCTCCGGCGCGAGATCGGCGAGCCAGCCTCCAAGAATCTGTTCGGCCTTGTCGGGCGCAAGCACATGCGGTCCAGTGACGAACCGCGCTGCCAGCATCTGATGATCCGCAAGTCCCGGCGCGGAATGCTTCATGCCACCTTCTGTGGCACATCCTGCGTTTGGCTCGCAAGCCTGTCACTGGAACCCGCGCGCGCGGGGATCATCAGGGTTGCAACAAGCCCGGGATTGGCATCGCCGAGCCTGAGCTCGCCGCCATGGAGTGTCGCGACCGCAGAGGCGAGGCTGAGGCCGAGGCCCGAGCCGGGCTGGCTACGGCTGGAATCCAGCCGCACGAACCGTTCCACCGCGTGCTTGCGTTCGCTCTCGGGAATACCGGTGCCGTGGTCGGTGACGCGCAGCAGCACCTGATCGCCGTCGCGCAGCGCCTCGATCAGGATCTGCCGGGCCTCCAGGCTCACCACCGCTCCGTCGGCCGCAGGCTTGCCGTATTTGATCGCGTTCTCGACGAGATTGGCCAGCGCCTGGCTGATCAATTCGCGGTTGGCGTGGATCGGCGCCGCCGCGGTCCTGACCTTCAGGGTCATGCCGTCGTCTTCGGCGAGCGGCTCGTAGAGCTCATGAATGCCGTTGGCAACCTCGGAGGCGTCAAAGTCGTCCATATTGCCGCGCGCCTGGCCGGATTCGGCGCGTGCGATCATCAGCAGCGCGTTGAAGGTGCGGATCAGCCCGTCGGATTCGTCGATGGTGCGCTCTAGTGCTGCGCGATAGTCCGCCTCGCTGCCGGATTTCGCCAGCGCCTCCTCGGCGCGGTTGCGCAGGCGGGTCAGCGGCGTCTTGAGATCATGCGCGATATTGTCGGAGACTTCCTTCAGTCCCGTCATCAGCGCCTCGATCTGCGCCAGCATGGCGTTGAGATTGCCGGCGAGCCGGTCGAGCTCGTCGCCGCTGCGCCCGACCGGCAGGCGGCCGGAGAGATCGCCGGCCATGATGCGCTGGGCGGTGCCGGTCATGGCGTCGATCCGCTGCAGCACGCGCCGCGCGACAAAGATGCCGCCGCCGATGCCGAGCACCACCACGACCAGGATCGACCATTGCGCCGCCTTGGCGACGATGCCGAACAGGCGGCGCCGCTCCTCGAGGTCGCGGCCGATCAGGAGACGAAAGCCGCCGCTCAATTGCGTCACATAGACCAGCGCGCGGTGATCGCTGTCGTCCTGATCCTCCATCCGGCGATAGGCCGTCTCGGACCAGCCGTTGGTGCCCATCACGCCCGGCGCGAGCGCGCCGACATTGCCGGCGATTGCCCGGCCCGCCTCCGTGGTGACGAGATAGAGATTGGCGCCGGGCCGCAGCGCGCGGCTTTCGACGGTGGGGATCAACAAGCGCAGGCCACGCCGATTGTAGAGGTCGGAGATTTCGGCGGTCTCCCCGCTCACCGTTGTGGTGATCTGCTCGGTGATCAGGCGGCGCGTATTCCAGGCGAAATAGCCGAGCAGTGACGCCGCGAACAGCGCGAACAGAAAGAGATAGACCAGCGTCAGGCGAAACGCCGTCGTTCGGATCAGCTTACCGAATGCCGTCACGAATCATGTACCCCGCGCCGCGAATGGTATGGAGCAGCGGCCGCTCGAAACCCTTGTCGATCTTGGAGCGGAGCCGTGAAATGTGGACGTCGATGACATTGGTCTGCGGATCAAAATGATAATCCCAGACGTTCTCGAGCAGCATGGTGCGCGTCACCACCTGTCCCGCATGCTTCATCAGATATTCGAGCAGGCGGAATTCGCGCGGCTGCAGGGTCAGTTCATCCTTGCCGCGGGAGACGCGATGCGACAGCCGGTCGAGCTCGAGATCGCCGACCCGATAGGTGGTCTCCTCGGCAGGCCCGACGTTGCGGCGCGACAGCACCTCGACGCGCGCCAGCAACTCGGCGAATGAATAGGGTTTTGGCAGATAGTCGTCGCCGCCGGCGCGCAGGCCCTTGATGCGGTCGTCGACCTGGCCGAGCGCGGACAGGATCAGCACCGGGGTGCGGTTGCCCTTCTCGCGCAGCGCGCCGATCAGCGACAACCCGTCGCGCTTCGGCAGCATGCGGTCGACCACCAGCACGTCGTAGTCGCCGCTCTCGGCCATCGACAGGCCTTCCTCGCCGTCGCCGGCGAGATCGGCGACATAGCCGACCTCACGGAACGCCTTCACCAGATAGTCGGCGGACTCGCGGTCGTCTTCGATGATCAGGATTCGCATTTGCGGAGCAATGGCGGCAGCGGTGGCGATCACGTTCGTGGCTCCTTCAACATGACGCGACCGGCTTTGTCATGCAAGGCGACCGGGCGCCATTGGGTTGATCGAAAAAGGCGGGCGGTGAAGCTGGGGGACCTCACCGCCCTAGACCCTTCCGACGGAGGGGGGCGTATTCCACCGGAAGGTAACTGGAGGGAGCGGGCTTGTGACCCGCTCCCCGGAAAGAGCCGTCGGCGGGGGCGACTGATGCCGGCGACACCCTCCATCTCGTAAACTCTCATCTGCGCATGATCTTGTCGGAAAACCGGTACCCGCTTTTCCGGTTCATGCGATTAACCCTTGGCGAGCGGCACGGCGACGAAGCGCGACTGTCCGCCGCTCTTCACGCGCATCAGCACGACGTTCTTGTTGTCGTCCTTTGCGGCCGTGATCGCATCGCGCACGTCGCCGGGGCTGGTGACCACCTTGCCGGCGACCTCGAGAATGACATCGCCTTCCTTGAAGCCGCGCTCGGCGGCCGCGCTCTTGGGATCGACCTCGGTCACGACGACGCCTTCCTTGCCGGCGCCGGCGACGCTGTTGGCGGGAGCCACGGTGAGACCCAGCTTCGGCACGTCGGTGCCACGCGAGGACTTACCCTTGTCGTTGTTGTCATTGTCGGCCTTCGCCTCGATGGTGTTCGGCAGCGTGCCGAGCGTCAAATTGACGACCTTGTCGGAACCCTTGTGCATCACATTGAGCTTGACCCCGGTTCCGGGCGGGATGCCGCCGATGGTGCGCGCGAGTTCGCGCGCGTCCTTCACCGTCTCGCCATTGACGGCGGTGATGACGTCGCCGGATTCGATGCCGGCCTTTGCCGCGGGGCCATCGGCCTGCGGTTCGGCGACCAGCGCGCCTTCGGCTTTCTTCAGGCCGAAGCTGTCGGCGATCTCGGGCGTCACGGGCTGAATCTGCACGCCGATCCAGCCACGGCTCACCGAGCCCTTGTCCTTGAGCTGGTTGATCACGCTCTTCACGGTCGCAGCCGGAATCGAGAAGGCGATGCCGACGCTGCCGCCGGACGGCGAATAGATCGCGGTGTTGACGCCGACAACCTCGCCGGCGGTGTTGAAGGCCGGACCGCCGGAGTTGCCCTTGTTCACGGGCGCGTCGATCTGGAGGAAGTCGTCATACGGGCCGTTGCCGATGTCGCGGCCCATCGCCGAGACGATGCCGGCCGTCACCGTGCCGCCGAGACCGAAGGGATTGCCGACCGCGAGCACCCAATCGCCGATGCGCGGCTTGCCGTCGGAAAGTTTGGCGAACTGGAAGTTCGATGCGCCCTCGACCTTGATCAGGGCGAGGTCGGTGCGCGCGTCGGTGCCGATCACCTTGGCGCTGTGGGTCTTGCCGTCATCGGTGGTGACCTCGACCTTGTCGGCGCCGTCGACCACGTGATTGTTGGTGACGGCAAAGCCGTCAGCCGAAATGAAGAAGCCCGAGCCCTGGCCGGTGACCTGGCCGCGGCCGCGCGGACGCAGGCCCGGCGGCAGGCCGTCCGGTCCGCCGAAGCGACGGAAGAAACGCTCCATCGGCGAGCCCGGCTGGAACGGCGTGTCGTCGTTGTTGTCGTCGTTCTTGGCGAGTTTCTCCTGGATGTTGACCTTGACCGAGATCACCGACGGCTTCACGCGCTCGACGATGTCGGCGAAGCCGACCGGCTGCGCGACCTTGTTCTGCACCTCATTATTGACCTGCGCATGCGCGGTGCTGGTGAAGATGTCGACCGGCCGGCCGGACGGGCCAAACCCGTAGACGGCGACGCCAAGTCCGGCGACGACGGAAGCCATCAGCGCAAATTTGCGCGCCGACAGAAGCGAGCGCGGCCTTGAATAGGACGGGAACGACGAGAGGTCGGACGGACGTTCGGTCATGCAGTTGTTCTCCAAATACCCAGAATCGAATTGACGGCGGGGGCGTCTGCCCTTCGCGGTGAACATGGGGTTTGTCGCCTTACAGCGCGCTGGCGGCGGAGTTAAACTTTGGTAATGAAGGCGGTCTTGAATGCGGCACAATAACGCAGGTCCGACAAAGGCTTGCCGCGACGCGCTCGCCCGGGATTAGACCAAGATCGAAGACCGGAAACCGGCCTTCGCAGGGCGTTCCAATGACGCGGTCTATCCCTTTGCTTCGCTGCCTTTTTCAGCGCCGAGCGTTGGCTCGTCAGCCATGAGCAGCTTGAGCCGCGCCTGTTCCTCGGGCGTGAGCGCACCATCGGAGGGAATCTCGCCCGCTCCCGGCTTTCGCCGCTGCGCCTGCAGCCACAGCACGAGCCCACCGCCGACCAGCACCAGCGGCGGAACCAGCCACAACAGCAGCGTCTGAGGTTCGAACCGCGGCCTCAACAGAACGAACTCGCCATAGCGCGCCACCAGGAAATCGATCACCTGCGCATCGCTGTCGCCGGAGGCGATGCGCTCGCGCACCAGAAGCCGCAGGTCACGCGCCAGCGGCGCCTCGGAATCGTCGATTGACTGGTTCTGGCAGACCATGCAGCGCAGTTCCTGCGACAGCTGCCGCGCCCGCACCTCTTTCGCGGGATCGGACATGACCTCGTCGGGCAGCACGGCGCGGACAGGCGAGGAACCGATCGCGGCCAGGATCGTCACAGCGAGGAGAAGCCGCTTCATCGCCCTACTCCGCCGCCTGCAGGCCGCGCAGCGCTTTCGCCGGTTTCGGCGCGCCGACGCGCAGCCGCCGGTCCGAGAGCGAGAGCAGCCCGCCGAACGCCATCAGCACCGGGCCGAACCAGATCAGCAGCACCAGCGGCTTGTGATAGATGCGCACGGTGATCCCGCCGTCGGGCGTGGTGTCGCCGAGCGAGACATAGAGCTGGCTTGCGCCGCGCGACTTCAGCGCGGCTTCCGTGGTCGAGGTGCCTCGTGTGGTGAAGCTGCGTTTGGACGGCGTCATCACGCCGAGAGCCTCGCCGTCGAGGCTCACGTCGAACGACGCCACCAGCTCGCGATAGTTCGGGCCCTGCTGCTCCCTGAGGCGATCGAACCGCAGATCGTAGCCGGCGACCTTCACGGAATCCCCGGGTTTCATCGCCGCGATGTGCTCGCTGTTCCAGGTGGTCTCGCACACGATCCCCATCAGCGCGATACCGATGCCGGCATGGGCGAAAGCCGAGCCCCAGACCGATCGCGGCAAACCGCCGGCCCGCCGAAGCGAGATGCGATAGGGCACACGAAACAGCTGAACCCGTTCGGCGAGGTCACTGACCGCGCCCGCGACGACAAACACGGCCAACGCGATCGCCAGCGGCGCCAGCGCGCTGCCGCCGCTCGCCCAGGCCCAGACAAGGGCGAGCGCACCCAGCGCTGCGATGCCCGCCGCCATCAGCCGCTGCGCAGCGCCGTAGAGATCGCCGCGCTTCCATGCCAGCAGCGGCGCAAAGGGCATTGCGATCATCAGCGGCACGAACAGCGGCCCGAAGGTCAGGTTGAAGAAGGGCGCACCGACCGAGATCTTGTCGCCGGTCAAAACCTCCAGCGCCAGCGGATACAGCGTTCCGATGAAGACGGTCGCGCAAGCCGTGGTGAGAAACAGGTTGTTCAGCACCAGCGCGCCCTCGCGCGAGATCGGCGCAAACAAGCCGCCCTGCTTCAGCGACGACGCGCGGGCGGCAAACAGCGTGAGGCTGCCGCCGATGAAGACGCAGAGGATCAACAGGATGAACACCCCGCGCGTCGGGTCGCTGGCGAAGGCGTGCACCGAGGTCAGGACGCCCGAACGCACCAGGAAGGTGCCGAGCAGCGACAGCGAGAAGGTCAGAATCGCCAGCAGGATGGTCCAGACCTTCAGCGCGTTGCGCTTTTCCATCACGAGCGCGGAGTGCAGCAGCGCGGTGCCGGCAAGCCATGGCATCAGCGAGGCGTTCTCGACGGGGTCCCAGAACCACCAGCCGCCCCAGCCGAGCTCGTAATAGGCCCAGTAGGAGCCCATCGCGATCCCGAGCGTCAGGAAGATCCAGGCGACGAGCGTCCACGGCCGTCACCCAGCGCGCCCAGGCTGCGTCGATGCGGCCCTCGAGCAGCGCGGCGATGGCAAAGGAGAACGAGATCGAGAAGCCGACATAGCCGAGATAGAGCATCGGCGGATGCACGGCGAGGCCGATGTCCTGCAGCACGGGGTTGAGGTCCCTGCCCTCGATCGGCGGATTGGCCAGCCGCAGGAACGGATTCGATGTCAGCAGGATGAAGAGATAGAAGGCGGCTGGCGATCCAGGCCTGCACCGCGAGCACGCGCGCGCGCAGCGACAGCGGCAGATTGTTGCCGAACGCCGCGACCATGCCGCCGAACAAGGCAAGGATCGAGACCCACAGGACCATGGAGCCCTCGTGATTGCCCCAGACGCCGGTGATCTTGTAGATCAGCGGTTTCAGCGAGTGCGAGTTCTCGTAGACATTGGCGACCGAAAAGTCCGACGTCACATGCAAGGTGACGAGCGCGGCAAACGACGCCAGCACGAAAGCGAGTTGCGCCAGCGCCGTCGAACGCGCGACGTTCATCAGCGCGGCGTCGCGCCAGTGCGCGCCGAGAACGGGCACGATCGACTGGATCAGCGCAAGGGCGAGCGCGAGCACCAGCGCATAATGTCCGCTTTCGGCGATCACGAGGCTCTCCCTGCGTCACAGCGCGTGGGCGGAGTGATGTTCATCGGCCGCGCACCGTAATCGTCTTTCCAGTGTCCCTGCTTCTTCAAGGCGTCGGCAACCTCCCTCGGCATGTAGGTCTCGTCGTGCTTGGCGAGCACCGTGTCGGCCCTGAAGACACCGGAGGCATCGAGTGCGCCTTCGGCAACGACACCCTGCCCTTCGCGGAACAGGTCGGGCAGCGGTCCCTTGTAGGCGACCGGCATCTTCGCATTGCCGTCGACGACGTCGAAGGTCACCGCACCCTCGCCGCATTTGAACGAGCCCGGCTGCACCAGCCCGCCGAGCCGGAAACGCTTGCCGGCGGCGATGTGCTGCTCGGCGGCCATCGACGGCGTCGAAAAGAACACGATGGAGTCGCGCAAACCATAGAGCACGAGGCCGGCCGCGAAGGCGAGCACCGCAAGCGCGCATCCGATCATGGTCAGGCGCCGTTGCTTGCGTGTCATCCGTCAAGTCCCAGGTTCTTCAGGCCGTCGTTCAACTGCTTGAGCCGCTCGGCATCGCCGCTCACCGCCTGGCGCGCATCGCTCTGCGCGCCCTTCGCCTTCTCCTGATCGCCCATCACGAGATAGGCCCGCACCAGCTTCAGCCAACCCTCGACGTCGTCACCGTTCTGCTTCAGCCGCGTGGCCAGCCGCTCGACCATACCCTTGATCATGGCTTCGCGGTCGCCCGTGTTCATGTCCTTGGCCGCCGCCATCGTCTCCGGCGACAGCGCGGGCGCGGCCGGAGGTTCGCCCGCCACGCGGGTCAGCGCGGCCGTGACCAGCGGCCGCCATGGCGCATCGACGGGGCCCTTGGCCAGCATTGCGCGCCAGATTTCGGCGGCATCGGTTTTGCGGCCATCCTGCTCGGCGGCAAGGCCGAGGAAATAGCTTGCCTTGGCCTCGCCGGCATCGAGCGCCTGCGCACGCTCGAACTCGCCCTTGGCCTCAGCAGTGACCACACCGCCGGCGGCCGCAGCCATCACCTCGCCGAGATCGGCACGGCGGTCGGCGGTCTCGCCATTATACGTGATCGAATTACGGAACGCGCGCACAGAGTCATCAAAGCGTCCGAGCCTCGCCAGCACCGGCGCAAGCACGGTCCAGCCGCGGCCGTCGGTCGGGTTCTTTTCCAGATGCTGCTCGACCTGTGCCACCAGCTGTTCCAGCGGCTGCTTGCCTTCGGCTCCGCGCGCGCGTTCGGCCAGCGGGAAATCGGCGAGCCGCGGCGAGCCGAGAGGAAGATAGGTCGCGACCGCGACCATCGGCAACCCAATAAGCGCAACCACAGCCGCCACGCGACGCAACCTGATGTTCGACCCGACGGGAGCATCGCGATTCTGATCCGCGGCCGCGATCAGGCGACGTCCGATCTCGACGCGCGCGGCCTCGGCTTCACCGGAAGCGATGAGGCCAGCCGCCAGATCGTTGTCGACTTCAGCGAGTTGATCCCTGTAGACGGTGGCCTCGTCGCCGCCGGCCTGTTTGCTGCCGCCTAGCCCCAACGGCAGCAGCACGGCAAAGATAGCCGCGGCTGTCATCAGCGCGAACACGAACCACAGCATCATCAGGCAAGTTCCGGCGGCGCCAGTGGTTTGCGCCAATGCGCCGCTTTACACCACTGCGGAGCGCAGCGGCAATTGACAATAATCAATTCGCCGTCAGGCCATCGCCGAAGAAAGCCAATTCATTCCAGGCGGTTAAGAGATCTCAAACGCAATGCTTTGCGCCACCTTGTCCCCGTGCACATTGAAGGCCTCGAGGACATAGAGTCCGGCCTTGACCGAATCCGGGAGGCGGATGCGCAACTGGCCCGCGGGCAGCGGCGACGAGATGGTGGTGACCGGATCCGGCAACGGCCGACCGCTGGCCGTGTCCACCAGCACGACCTTCGCCTTGACCATCAGGTTCCGGTAAGTCGCAGAGATGATGCGGTTGTCGAATTCGACGAAATGGATGGCTGAATTCATGCGGCGCGGAGCGAGGGAAAGAAACTCGCCGCGACCCTACCGGGCATTTCCGGCTTGGGCAATCAGAAATTGCGGGGACGGTTTATACTTATTGTCAGGCCGTGCGCGACGGCTTGCGCTCGCCGGAAAGCGCATTCTCCGCCGCCTTTCGCATCAACGAGGCGTAGTCACGGCCGAACAGCACCTCGCTGAAGCGGACCGCCGCCTCTGCCTGCATGTGCCGATAGGCACGCACGCGGGCGTCGCCGCCGCGCAGCGATTCGACCAGCGCCTCGGTGGCCTGCTCGACATAATGCTGCAGGTCGGAATAGGTCCGCAGCGTCACTTCGTTGATCGCAAGCTCGTCGGCATAGGTGCGGCACACCGCGACGAAACCGATCAGCGAGACCACCTCCTCGACGTCGACATTGTCCACCCTGGCGCCGGTGAGGATATCCTTGTCGCTGCGCTGGCGCAGAATGCGCCGGACACGGCCCGGCACGCTGTCGATCTCGGACTGCAGGGTGTTGGAGATCTCGGCGCGGATCGAGGCCAGTTGCTTGCCCCAGTTCGAATCGTTGCGCAGGTCGAGTTCGGTGCGCAGGCCGCGCACACCCTCATGCAAGGCCTTCAGATTGTCGCCGACATCGGCAAACTGGCCGCGCCTGATATCCATGCGCAGGCGGGCCGTCATGCAATAGAGGTCGTGCAGCGCCAGCGAGACGGCGACGCCATAGGGCGTCGCCGCGACCCGTGTCTCGTCGTCCGAGGCGGCCATCCTGATGGCGAGCCGGATGATCTGCCATGGCGCGCTCAGCCGTTGCATCACCAGCGACAGCGCAAACGGCAGCAATTGCGGTGTTTGCAAGCTCGGCACGTTCAACGACGAGGTGACCGACTCGATCTGGCCATCGCCGAACGTCCGCAGATAGACCGGCAGGCGGCCGCCGAGCGCGTCGACGGCTTCGCGCGCTCTCAGCAACATGCCGATCGAAACCAGGTCCTCGATGACCTCGGGCGGGCCGACGCGCGAAAGCGCACGCCTGTCGCCGTCCGCCGACGACGTCAAACGGGCGATGGCCTCCACTGCGGCGAACTGCAGCTTGCGAATGACGGGCTCGAGCACCCTGGACGTCTGCGCCATCGGGCAGAGCGGCGAGCGCGGCGTCATAGTCGCGCACCTGGTCGGTCGCGCCGTCGCGAACCAGCCATTGCCACACCGGCGTCAGCGAGCCGCGACGGATCTGGCCCTGCCGGATCGGCACCTTGCCGTCGACCAGGAACGGTTCGAGCGGCCGGAAGAACAGCCGCGCCGTATCCTCGGAGCGCGGCGGCTCCGATGCATCTTCCTCGCTGCCGCGCGCGACTTTGCGCAACTGCTCGAGCACCAGCTTGGCAACCGCGGTGTCCTCGCCGCGCTCGATCGCGCGCTCGAATTCCCGCATCAGCAGCGCCTGCGCTCGCGGCGGAAGCTGCCCAAGATAAGTTTTCAGCCGCTCGTTCGAAGTCTCGCCCATCTGCCAAAAAAATGCGGGTTGTGGAGACTAGTGCCGCCGATCTGAAGTCCCTGACCCACTCGCAGTAAAATCTAGTTCAGGGACTTCAGATCGAAAGCGGCACTAAAATCGTCGTTTTGCTAGTGCCCATTACTTTCCGAAGTTCGTGAAAGGTATTTGCGGCAATGGATCACGAACTTCGGAAAGTGGGCACTAGGCGCGTCCATCCGGAAGCATAAAGGGCTGCGCGTTAAGAAGTCGTTTAGTATTAGGGGGCGGAACCCTTACTACACGCCCGGCAACAGCAGCTCCGCCCGCAGCCCCCCGATCGGCGCACTCCCCAGCTTCAGGCTGCCGCCGTAGAGCGCGGCCAGATCGACCACGATCGACAGCCCCAGCCCGGAACCCGGTTTGGACTCGTCGAGGCGCTGACCGCGGCGCGAGACCTGCGCGAGTTCGGCTTCCGACAGCCCTGCTCCGTCGTCGTCGACGATGATCCGGAACATCGGCGCTACGCCCGCCTTGGCCGGCTGCTCGGCCAGCACCTCGACAAAGACACGGGAAGACGCCCATTTGCAGGCGTTGTCGACGAGGTTGCCGGCCATCTCTTCCAGGTCCTGCCGTTCGCCGCGAAACCGCGTCTTCGGGTCGGCCTTGACCTCGATCTCGATGCCGCGGTCGCGGTGGATTTTTCCCATGGTCCGCTGCAGCGCCTCGATGGCGGGCGCGACTTCCGTCACCGTGCCGACGATGGTGACGCGCGCGGCGATGCGCGCACGCTCCAGATGATGCGTCACCTGGTCGCGCATCACATCGGCCTGCTCCAGCACCTTGTCGGCGAACGGATCGGCGCGATGCGCGGTCGCTTCGTTGACGATGACCGAGAGCGGGGTCTTGATGGCGTGCGCGAGATTGCCGACATGGGTGCGCGCGCGCTCGACGATTTCGCGATTGGCATCGATCAACGCGTTGGTCTCGCGCGCCAGCGGCGCGATCTCGACCGGGAACTCGCCCTCCAGGCGCTCGGCGCGGCCCGAGCGGATGGCGGCGATCGACTCGGAGATGCGGTTGAGCGGCGCAAGGCCGAAGCGCACCTGGAAGACCGTGGTGAGCAGCAGCACGATGCCGAGCGCGGTAAAGGTGCCGCCGAGATAGTAGTCGAAGCTTCGCGTCTCGTCGAAGATCTCGGTGGCGTCGCCGGCGACGCCGACCAGGAATTTTCCGTCCGAGCCGAGATCGACCGGCCGCTCGACCATGCGCAGGCTCTGGCCTTCGGGACCGTCGACATAGGCGACGCGGATGCCGGCGGCGGTCAGATCGAGGCCGCGCTCGTCGAGCTTCGGCAACTTGCGGTCCCACAGCGAACGCGAGGCGCGCACGTCGGGTTTTTCGGTATCGGTGCGCGTGATCTGCCAATACCAACCGGATAGCGGCAGTTCGAACAGCGGCTCGCCGAGCGACTGAAACTGACGATCCGGCGGCTCGTCGGGCGTCGCCACCTCGGCGATCAGCGTGCGCAGATAGAGGTTGAGCCGGCGGTCGAAGGCGCGCTCGGTCGCATTTCGGTAGACCGACGACAGCGCAAATCCGGTAATGGTGAGGATCACCACCACCCAGGCGGTTGCGGAAAAGAACAGCCGGGTGGCGAGTGAGTTGCGGCGCATACGCGCTAGTTTATGCCCCTGCAGGCGGCGGAGTCAGCAAATATCCAAGGCCGCGCACGGTCTGGATGATATCGACCTCGAGCTTCTTGCGGATGCGGCCGACGAACACCTCGATGGTGTTGGAGTCGCGGTCGAAGTCCTGATCGTAGAGATGCTCGACCAGCTCGGTGCGCGAGACCACGCGGCCGGAGTGATGCATCAGATATTGCAGCAGCCGATATTCGTGCGACGTCATCTTGACCGGATTGCCCGCAACCGTGACACGGTTGGTGCGGGTATCGAGCGAGACCGGCCCGCAGGTCAACTCGGACTGGGCATGGCCGGCCGAACGGCGCAGCAGCGCGCGAATCCGCGCCAGCACTTCCTCCAGGTGAAACGGTTTTGCGACATAATCGTCGGCGCCGGCATCGAAACCCTGCACCTTGTCGCTCCAGCGATCGCGCGCGGTCAGGATCAGCACGGGCATGGCGCGCTTGTTGCGCCGCCAGGCCTCCAGCACGGAGATGCCATCCATCTTCGGCAGGCCGATATCGAGCACCACGGCGTCATACGGCTCGCTGTCGCCGAGAAAATGCCCCTCCTCGCCATCGAATGCGCGATCAACCACGTATCCGGCATCACTCAATGCGGTGGTGAGCTGACGATTGAGATCCGGATCGTCCTCAACGACGAGCAGACGCACGCTTGCCTCCAAAGGTGAACTGCACGGTGTGTGCGCTCAAGATGAGCCTTTCCGGCGTGAACCGTTCATGAACAGTGCAGGTATCGCAACCTTACTTTTTCGTCACGAACAAATTTTGCCGGTATCCTGACGCTTTGACACCGCAGAGTGTCTCAAGGTTCACCTTATCTCCAACTCAGCCGCGCAGCCCTGCTCGCAACAGGTCTTATGTGCGGAAGAACACAAACCAGACCACCGCGAGGATCAGGATCGCAAGTCCGGTCGATGCCGACAGGAGTGCGAGCACCGAAGGGCCCGGCTCGGCCTGCCGCGCTTCGGTGGGGGTTTCGACAATCCGGCCGCGCTCTGTCGTCGCCATGGTGACCTCATTCGTTGCAAATCCGCGAGCCCTCGCGGCCTCAAGCATTGGAGGAAACGCCCGATCACGGCCGATGTTCCGGTTCTGCCCCTGTCCAAAACAACCCAAATGGCAGCGAACCAGACACGGTTAACGCCGTTCGCAAAATCCCCGCGCTGGTTGCTTGAATCGGCACCCCTCGATGTTATCCTCGCGCTTTCGTCCCCTGTTGCGTACCGGAGTTTGCCATGGCCCCCCGCGCCAATTGGAAGGGTTTTCTGCGGCTGTCGCTCGTGACCTGTCCGGTCGCGCTGTATCCGGCCACCTCGGATACCGAGAAGGTCTCCTTCAACCAGATCAACCGCAAGACCGGCCATCGCATCAAATACATGAAGGTGGATGCCGACACCGGCGAGGAGGTCGGCAACGAGGACATCGTCAAGGGCTACAAGGTCGACACCGACACCTATATCGAGGTCAGCAAGGAAGAGCTCGACGAGGTCGCGCTGGAATCGACGCACACGATCGAGATCGACGAGTTCGTGCCGAAGACCGAGATCGACAACCGTTACCTGATCCGCCCCTATTATCTCGTGCCTGACGGCAAGGTCGGCCACGACGCCTTCGCCGTGATCCGCGAAACCATCCGCACCATGAACAAGGTGGCGATCGGCCGCGTGGTGCTGACCAATCGCGAGCACATCATCTCGCTGGAGCCGCTCGGCAAGGGCCTGATGGGGACGCTGCTGCGCTACCCTTACGAGGTTCGCAGCGAGAAGGATTATTTCGACGACGTCCAGGACGTGAAGGTCACCAAGGACATGCTCGATCTCGCCAGGCACATCGTCGAGCAGAAGTCGGGCTCGTTCGAGCCGGAGGAGTTCGAGGACCACTACGAGACGGCGCTGATCGACCTCATCAACAAGAAGCGCAACGGCATCAAGATCGAGCCGAAGGCCGCGCCGAAGTCGAGCGGCAACGTCATCAATCTGATGGATGCATTGAAGAAGAGCCTCACCAGCGAGCGGCAGGCGCCTGTCCCCGCCAAGGCAAAGGCCAAGAAGGGCAAGCGCGCCGAAGGCCAGCGCGAGATGCTGTTGCCGATATCAGGCAGCGGCAAGCGCGCCGCCAAGGAAAAGAACGAGCCGAAAAAGGCCGCGAAGCCCGCGCGCACGGCTGCGCGCTCGCGCAAGGCGGGCTGATTATCCAAAGACGAGTGGATTACTTCAGCGACGAATTGATCGACGTGAACTTGCCGTTCACCGTCGTGCCAATGCCGTTGACGGCAGCCAGGATCACGATGGAGATGCCGACCGCGATCAGGCAATATTCGATCGCGGTTGCGCCGGACTGATCGGCTAAGAATCTCGAAATCAGTTTTCGCATTCCAAACTCCGACGTACCTTCTGTCCGCGCCGCTGGCGCGCAATTTAGGGGTGGACTGGTTACCGGCACGTGCACGGACAGGCTGAATGAGCCGTTAAAAGATGCCGGCAAGGCGCGTCGTTTTTGCGCAGGCAACGGGGTCCCGCGCATATCAGGACTTCCCCGGCAAGCGGCGACTGCGCTTTACCGGCCGCGCGATTCCTGTTCCAACTAGCAATAGAAGAAGGCCGAGTTGGACAATCGGCCGATCCCTGGGGAGAGAAACGGCCATGAAGCTCGGCACGGCAATCGCGGAAATCATGAAGCGCGAGGGGATCGAGATCCTCTGCGGCTACCCGGTCAATCATCTGATCGAACACGCCGCCAACGCCAACATCCGCCCCATCATGGTGCGCCAGGAGCGCATCGGCATACACATGGCGGACGCCATCTCCCGCGTCACATCGGGCGAGACCATCGGCGCCTTCTGCATGCAGCATGGTCCCGGCGCGGAAAACGCCATGGGCGGCGTCGCGCAGTGTTACGGCGAGTCCGTCCCCGTACTGGTGCTGCCGCAAGGCTATCCGCGGCGGATCGCCAACATCGACCCGAATTTCAATTCGAGTCAGGCGATGAAGCCGTACGCCAAGTCCTCCGAGCCGATCACGATTGCCAATGAGGTCTGCAACATCTTCCGCCGTGCCTTCACCAGATTGAAGAACGGTCGCGGCGGCCCTGTCATCGTCGAGATCCCGACCGACATGTGGAACGAGGAAGTCGCCGAGCCCCTGAACTACACGCCGGTGCTGCGCACGCGTTATGGCGCCGATCCCGCGCACATCAAGGAAGCCGCAAAGCTCCTGATCAACGCCAAGCGTCCGGTGCTCTATGCCGGCCAGGGCGTGCACTACGCCAAGGCCTGGCCGCAACTGAAGCGGCTGGCCGAGCGGCTCGCGATCCCCGTGACCACCAGCCTTGGCGGCAAGTCGTCCTTCCCGGAAACGCACCCGCTGTCGTTGGGCTCGGGCGGTCTCGCGGTGCCGCGCGCGGTGCCGAAATTTTTGGGCGAAGCCGACGTGATCTTCGGTATCGGCTGCTCCTTCACCGAAACCAATTTCGGCATCAAGATGCCCGCGGGCAAAACCATCATCCATTCGACGCTCGATCCCAACCATCTCAACAAGGACGTCGAGGTTCAAATCGGCCTCGTCGGCGATGCCGGCCTCGTGCTCGATGCGCTGCTGGAGGAGATCGGCAAGACCGTCACATCAGATCGCGATGCCAGCGCGGTCGCGGCCGAGATCGCAGCCTCGCACAAGGAGTGGCTGGCGAAGTGGATGCCGAAGCTCACCTCCAACGACGCGCCGCTCAGTCCCTACCGCGTGCTCTGGGATCTGCAGCACACCGTCGACATCGACAACACCATCATCACCCATGATGCCGGCAGCCCGCGCGACCAGCTCTCGCCGTTCTGGAAGCCGACAAAACCTCTCACCTATATCGGCTGGGGCAAGACCACCCAGCTCGGCTACGGCCTGGGGCTCGCGATGGGCGCCAAGCTGGCGCGGCCCGACAAGCTCTGCATCAACGTCTGGGGCGACGCCGCGATCGGCTTCACCGGCATGGATTTCGAGACCGCCGTGCGCGAGCGGATTCCGATCATGTCGATCCTGCTCAACAATTTCTCGATGGCGATCGAGCTCAAGGTGATGCCGATCTCGACCGAGAAATATCGCTCGACCGACATCTCCGGCGACTATGCCGCGATGGCGCGCGCCTTCGGCGGCTATGGCGAACGGGTGACCAAACCGGAGGATATCGTGCCGGCGATCAAGCGCGGCATCCAGAAGACCCAGGAAGGCATTCCGGTGCTGCTGGAGTTCATCACCAGCAAGGAGACCGAGGTGTCCCGTCCCGGGACCTGACGCCCCCGCTGACATCCGGAAAAAACTTCCCCCGGTGCTGGCTTACCCCGGCCTGGGGTGAAATAATCATGCGCGAATAAAGGCCTGACCGCTTTTGAGCCGGGTCTATGGATTTTTCCGGGCATGACCGCGCTTCCCCAGGACGCCGTGGCCGATCTTCAGCAACGGATTGCCGAACTCGAACGGCAACTGCAGGCGGCTGTCGACGAGCGGGATGCTGCTATCGATCGGCAGACCGCGAGCGCACTGGTCAGTTTTCGCCTCAAAAACGAACTACGCGCAGTAAGTGACCGTGAAAAGGCCAGCGCTGAAATCCTCAACGCCATTGCCAATACCCAGGGCGATGCCGAGCATGCGTTGCAACGCATCGCCGAAACCACTGCAAATTTTTTCAATGCGGCAGGCGTAACCATCCGCATCGCTGACGGCGAAACATGGGTTCGCACGGTCCGGGTTGGCGCCGGTTCGCTTGCCACCGGGGCTCAACCGGCGGCGGACTTCGCGACGCGGGGGCACAATGTGCCCGGCACCGTCTATCAGGAGAACCGGCAGATTCACATTCCGGATCTCGACAACATCGATTCCTCGATGGCGCACTGGCCGGCCACGGCGGCGCGCGCAGCGGGAATCCGCACCATCTGCGGCACGCCCCTGAGGCGCCGCGACAAGGCGATCGGCGCGATGATCGTGTACCGCGACCGCCTTGCGCCATTCACGGACGACGAACGCGCACTTCAACAAGGATTTGCCGATCAGGCCGTGATCGCCATCGAGAACGCGCGGCTGTTCAACGAGACACAACAGGCACTGACGCGACAAGACGCCACCGCCGAAATCCTGCGAACGGTTGCCAGCACTCCCGGAAATGCAGAGCACTCGCTGCGGCAGATCGCCGAAACCAGCGCACGGCTGTTCGGCGCTCCCAGCGTCACGCTGTTTCTCGCGGAAAACGGTGAATGGACGAAGACCTACCGCTTCGGCGCCAGCTCTGAACGAATCGGCTCGGCATTGCCGCTGAGCGCGAGTCCTGTCGGAGGACGCAACCTGCCTGGAAGAGTTGTCGCCGACGACCGGCAAATTCATGTTCCCGATCTCGACAATCTGCCGCCCGAGATGGCCGATTGGCCCGGCTTGCCTCATGCACGGGCTGCCGGCACGCGGAGCGCATGCGGTACGCCACTGCGCCGTGAAGGCAAGGCGATTGGCGCGCTCCTGATTTTCCGGGATCGCCTGGCACCCTTCACCGCGCAGGAACTGGCGCTCCAGCAGAGTTTTGCCGATCAGGCCGTCATCGCTATCGAGAACGCGCGGCTGTTCAATGAGACCCGGGAGGCGCTCGAGCGGCAGACCGCAACAGCTGACATCCTCAAGGTCATCGCGAGTTCGCCGTCCGACGTGCAGCCGGTGTTCGACGCGATCGCCCAGAGCGCCAAGCGCCTGCTCGGCGGCTTCTCGAGTACCGTCTACCGTTTCGTCGGGGGAATGGCTCATCTGGAGGCCTTCACGCCGACAACCGCGGATGCAGACGAAATCTTGCAGTCGAGCTTCCCGCGGCCGGTCGCCAATTTCGCGGCATTCCAGGCGACTGAAGCCGGCGAAGTCATGCAAATCCCCGACACCGAAGTGCCCACCTACGAACTCAAGGAAATAGCGCGGGCCCGCGGCTACCGCAGCATGCTGTTCGTGCCGCTCTTGAACAAGGGCACATCAATTGGGCTTATCGCAGTGACCCGCGTGCTGCCCGGCCACTTTGTTGATCACCACGTGCAATTGCTCAAGACTTTCGCCGACCAAGCCGTCATCGCAATCGAGAACACGCGGCTGTTCAACGAGACCCAGGAAGCGCTGGAGCGGCAGACCGCCACCGCCGACATCCTCAAGGTGATCGCAAGTTCGCCGTCCGATGTTCAGCCGGTGTTCGAGGCGATTGCAAGCAGCTCCAAACAGCTGATCGGCGGCTACTCGGCCACGGTGTTTCGCTTTGTTGACGGCATTGTCAATCTGGCTGCTTACACACCGATCAGCCCGGGGGCAGATACGGTCCTAAAGGCCTCTTTTCCGCGTCCAACGGCCAATTTGCCGTTCTTCGAAATGGCCAAAGGCGGCGAGGTCGTCCAGGAGGCCGACAGCGAAACCAACCCGGATAAAGATCTGAGGGATTTGGCGCGGGCGCGCGGCTTTCGCAGTTCGCTGTTCGCGCCGCTGATGAGCAAGGGAGCACCTGTCGGCCTGATCGTCGTTACACGAAAGGAGCCGGGTACATTCGCAGAACACCACGTTCAACTACTCGAGACCTTCGCCGACCAGGCGGTGATCGCGATCGAGAATGCACGACTGTTCAACGAAACGCAGGAAGCGCTGGAGCGGCAGACCGCGACCGCCGACATCCTCAAGGTGATCGCCAGTTCGCCGTCGGACGTGCAGCCGGTGTTCGAGGCGATCGTGAACAGCGCAGCACAGTTGTTCGAACCCTGCGCCGCGACGATTACAACGCTGAAGGACAACAAACTGCACTGGAATGCGGCGGCAGCTTCAATCCCCGGCCTTGATGTCGAACTTACTCGCACGGTTTACCCAATTCCGTTCGACCTGGAACGCGCACCTTCGGCACGCGCGATTCTCGAGCGTCGTATCATCGAGCTTCCCGATGTCGAGAGCCCGGATACGCCGGAGTTTACGCGAAAGGCCGCGGCCGCCGGCCGTTTTCGATCCATCACCTTCGTGCCGCTGGTCGATCAGGAGCAAGGCATCGGCACGATCATCTTTACTCACCCGCAAGCCGGATACAGGTTTTCGGAAAGGCAGCTGGCGCTCATCCAGACTTTCGCCGATCAGGCCGTGATCGCCATCCAGAATGCGCGGCTGTTCAACGAGACCCGGGAGGCGCTGGAGCGGCAGACCGCGACAGCCGAAATCCTGAGGGTCATTGCAAGCTCGCCTTCAGACGTGCAGCCGGTGTTCGATTCGATTGCGACCAGCGCCAAACGCTTGTTGGGTGGGTTCGCCGCTGCCGTGTTCCATCTCGTCGGCGGCACGGTTCATCTCGGCGCATTCACGCCGACCAGCCCAACTGCTGACGAAGCCCTCAAAGCCGATTTTCCAAGGCCGGTAGATGAGTTCGAGCCTTTCCGGATGGTACGTCCGGGCGAGCCTTTACCGATTGCCGATACCGAAGAGCTGTCCTACGGACCGATGAAGGACATTGCGCGGGTGCATGGCTTCCGCAGCATGCTGTACGTCCCCCTGATGAATGGCGGCGCGCCGATCGGTCTGATCGCCGTGACGCGGGTTGAGCCCGGGGCGTTCGCGTCTCATCACGTCCTTCTTCTGCAGACCTTTGCCGATCAGGCCGTGATCGCGATCGAGAACACGCGGCTGTTCAATGAAACCAAGGAGGCGCTGGAGCGGCAGACGGCGACCGCCGACATCCTCAAGGTGATCGCAAGCTCGCCGTCGGATACGACGCCGGTGTTCGATGCCATCGCAGCAAGCGCCAATCGGCTGATCGGCGGATTCTCGACGGCCGTATTCCGCTTCATCGATGGCGTTGCACACCTGACGGCGTTTACGCCGACCACTCCCGCCGCCGACGACGTGCTCAGATCGCATTTCCCCCGCCCTGTTGAAGGCTTTGAGGCGGCCGAAATGGCGCATGAGGGTAAACCGAGAATCGTTGCCGACACGGAGGAGGCAACGGATCACCGGCTTAGGGAAATCGGTCGTGCGCGCGGTTTCCGAAGCATGCTGTTCGCGCCGCTGATGAACAACGACATTCCGATTGGACTCATCAGCGTCACTCGTGTGGCGACCGGCTCGTTCGCCGACCATCATGTTCAACTGCTGAAGACCTTCGCCGACCAGGCCGTGATCGCGATCGAGAACACCCGGCTGTTCAACGCCGTGCAGGAGCGCACCGTCGAATTGACGGAGGCGCTGGAGCAGCAGACCGCGACCGCGGAGGTGCTGGGCGTCATCAGTAGCTCGGCCGGCGATCTCGCACCTGTGTTCGACGCCATGCTCGGCAAGGCGATGCAGCTCTGCGGCGCCAACTTCGGCGTGCTCAACACCTACGACGGCAAGGCCTTCCACACCGCCGCGACCTACGGACTGCCGTCGGCCTACGATGAATACCGACGGAGCCGGCCGCTGGAATACGGTCCGGGTACGGGGGTTTACCGCCTGCTGCAGGGCGAGCCGTTTGTCGAACTCGATGACCTCCGCGGCTCCGAAGCCTATGTCCGGGGCGATCCCAACCGACGCGCGCTGGTCGATCTCGGCGGTGCGCGTTGCCTGCTTGCCGTGCCGCTGCTCAAGGACGAGCGCGTGGCCGGCACCGTCATGATCTTCCGGGAGGAGAACCGGCCCTTCTCGCAAAAGCAGATCGCCCTGCTTCAGCAGTTCGCCGCGCAGGCGGTAATCGCCATCGAGAACACCCGGCTGCTGCGCGAACTGCGCGAAAGCACCGAAGACCTGACCGAATCGCTGCAGCAGCAGACCGCGACATCCGAGGTGCTGCAGATCATCAGCTCCTCTCCGGGCGACCTGACACCCGTGTTCGACAAGATGCTGGAGAACGCGACGCGGGTGTGCGGGGCCGAGTTCGGATCGATGCTCCTCGCCGAAGACGGCGGATTCCGGCAAGCCGCGCTCTACAATCCTCCGGCGGCGCTCGCGGCGGCACGAACAGGCAAGTTGTTGCATCATCATCCGCTCAGTGCGCCGGCCACCGCCATGAGGAGCAGGCAAGTCGTCCAGATCGAGGACGTGCGCGCCAGCGAGGCTTACCTCGCGCGCTCTCCGGCAACGGTCCAGATTGCGGAACTGGGGCTCGCGCGGACCATCGCCGTCGTGCCCATGCTTCGCGACGGCGAAGCGATCGGTTCGATCACCGTCTATCGCCAGGAGGTGCGTCCCTTCTCCGAAAAGCAGGTCGAGCTTCTGACCAACTTCGCCAGACAGGCGGTGATCGCGATCGAGAACGCCCGCCTGCTCAGCGAGTTGCGTCAGCGCACCGACGATCTCTCGGAGTCGCTGGAGCAACAGACCGCCATCAGCGACATCCTGGGCGTGATCTCAAGCTCGCCCGGAGACATCAAGCCGGTCTTCCAAACGGTTGCGCGGCATGCAGCCGAGATCTGCGAGGCGCAGGTCGTGGATGTGCTCACGGTCGAAGACGACAGACTGGCCTACGTCGCACATTTCGGCGACTTCGAACGGCTGGATCAGGGAGAAAGCGCACCGCTAAACCGCGACACCGTGATGGGACGATCCATTGTCGACAAACTGCCGGTTCATATTGCCGATTTGCAAGGCCCCGATCATGATTTCGCGCTCGGCCGTGAATACGCGCTGCGGTTCGGACACCGCACCACGATGGCCGTTCCGCTGATCCGCGACGATCACGCCCTCGGCACCATCCTGATCCGTCGCGCGGAAATCCGACCATTCGAGGAAAAGCATGTCACATTGCTGAAGATGTTCGCCGATCAGGCGGTGATCGCGATCGAGAACGCGCGCCTGCTCCGCGAGTTGCGCCAGCGCACCGACGATCTTTCGGAAGCGCTGGTTTATCAGACCGGCAGCAGCAACATCCTGAAGGTGATCGCCTCCTCGCCGACCGACGTCGGTCCGGCACTGAAGGCCATCGTCGACAGCGCCTGCGAGATTTGCGACGCTTACGACTCCGTCGTGCTGCTCAAGGACGGCGACGACCTGGTGTTCTCCGCCCATCACGGACCGATCCCGTCCAATTGGGCGCGATGGCCGATCAACCGCCAATGGGTCACGGGCCGGGCCATGCTCGACAAGGCGACCCAGCATGTCCACGACGTGCTGGGTCCAGAGGGCAATGAGCTTCCGGGCACCAGGGAGATCGTGCGCCTCGATGGCCACCGCACCGTCCTGAGCGTGCCCCTGTTGCGGGAAGGAGAGGCTATCGGCGCCATCGTGCTTCGCCGCATGGAGGTGCAGCCCTTCAACGACAAGCAGATCGGGCTCCTGCAGTCGTTCGCAGACCAGGCCGTCATCGCCATCAGCAATGTCCGCCTATTCGAGCAAGTCCAGGAACGTACCCGTGAGCTGTCGCGGTCGCTGGACGATCTGCGCACCGCGCAAGACCGTCTGGTCCAGACCGAGAAGCTCGCCTCGCTCGGCCAGCTCACCGCCGGCATCGCGCACGAAATCAAGAACCCGCTCAATTTCGTCAACAATTTTGCGGCGCTGTCGGCCGAGCTGACCGACGAGCTCAACGACATTCTGAAGCCGGCCGAATTGGCCGAGAAGCTTCGCCAGGACGTCAACGAGCTGACCGGCCTGCTGAAGGACAACCTCTCCAAGGTCGTGCAGCACGGCAAGCGCGCCGACTCCATCGTCAAGAACATGCTGCTGCATTCGCGCGAGGGCGCGGGCGAGCACCGCCCGGCCGACATCAATGCGCTGGTCGACGAAAGCCTCAACCTCGCCTATCACGGCGCCCGCGCCGAAAAGCCGCAGTTCAACGTCACCCTGCAACGCGACTTCGATCCGAAGGCCGGTCAGGTCGAGGTGTTTCCGCAGGAAATTACCCGCGTGCTGCTCAACCTGATCTCCAACGGCTTCTATGCGGTGACCAGGCGCAAGGCCGACAATGGCGGCGCCGGGTTCGAGCCGCTGGTGACGGCGACCACGCGCGGCGGCGACGACCATGTCGAAATCCGCATCCGCGACAACGGCACCGGCATTCCGCCCGAGGTGAAGGAGAAGATGTTCAACCCCTTCTTCACCACCAAGCCTGCCGGCGAAGGCACGGGTCTGGGCCTGTCGATGAGCCACGACATCATCGTCAAACAGCACGGCGGCACCATCGAGGTGGAGACCGAGCCTGGCGCGTTTACCGAGTTTCGCCTGGTGCTGCCACGCACCAGCCGGGCGAACGGCAACCGATGACCGGAACGATGCCAACGCAAGCCGATCAGCAGCGTGTCATCGACGCGCTGCGGCGCGAGCTCGAGGCGCGCACGGCCGAGCTTGCCGAGGCGCGCGCGGAACGGGTGGCAGCGGCCGAGATCCTCGAAGTCATCAATTCCTCGCCTGTTGATCTTGCACCGGTATTCGACGCGATCCTGCGCAACGCGCATGCGTTGTGCGGCGTCGCGCACGGCAGCCTGCAGCTTCTGGACGGAGAATCCATTCGCGCGGTTGCCGTACATGGACTGGCGGAGCCGTTGGCGAACAAGTTGCGGCAGCTTCGGCCTGTCGCCGAGGCGCAAGTCGTCCAGGCACTGCTGCGCGGACCACGCTATTTCCAGATTGGCGACGTGAGGGACTCGGACGTTGCGTTTCTGCGTGCGATCGCGCTTCAGGGCGCGCGAACCTTCCTCGCTCTACCGTTGCGCCGCGAGGGAAAACTCCTCGGCATGATTATCTGCACGCGTCTCGAGGTGAAGCCGTTCACGGAGCGGGAAATCAGTCTGCTCGAAAGCTTCGCCACCCAAGCGGTGATCGCAATCGAAAATGTCCGCCTGTTCGAAGAAGTGCAGGCCCGCACACAGGATCTGACCGAGGCCCTCACCTACCAGACCGCCAGCGGCAACATTCTCGGGGTCATCGCCTCCTCGCCGACTGACGTCGACCCGGCACTACAGGCGATCGTCGAGAGCGCCTGCAAGCTCTGCGACGCCTACGATGCCAACGTCCTCCTGAAATTCGGCGACGATCTGCATTTCAGCGCGCATCACGGCCCAATCCCGACCGGCCTGGAGAAGCGACCAATCAACCGCCGCTGGACCGCAGGCCGCGCGGTTCTCGACAAGTCCACCGTGCATGTGTCCGACCTTCTCGGCCCGGAGGGCGACGAATTTCCCGAAGGCAAGCAAATGGCGCGGCAACAGGGCCACCGGTGCGCGCTGATCGTGCCACTTTTGCGAGAAGGTGAGGCCATCGGCGTCATCGCCCTTCGCCGCATGGAACCAATCGCTTTCAGCGACAAGCAGATCGACCTGCTTCAGACCTTCGCCGATCAGGCCGTCATCGCGATCAGCAATGTTCGCCTGTTCGAACAGGTGCAGGCCAAGACCCACGATCTCGAAGAGGCGCTGCGATTCCAGACCGGCAGCGCAAGCATCCTCAACATAATCGCCTCCTCGCCAACCGATGTGCAGCCGGTCCTGAAGGCGATTGTCGAAAGCGCCTGTGAGCTGTGCGGGGCCTATGATGCCGTCGCTCTTCTGAAGGAGGGTGATTACCTGTTGTTCAGTGCGCATCACGGGCCGATCCGCATGAGCTTTGCAAAATGGCCGATCAACCGCCACTGGACGGCCGGACGTGCCTTCATCGACAAGACGCCAGTGCACGTCCATGACTTGCTCGCAGAGCAACAGGAATTTTCCGATGGTCTGGAATTGGCCAAATCCATGGGGCATCGCAGCATCGTCAGCGTGCCGCTGCTGCGCGAAGGCGAAAGCATTGGCGCGCTGGTGCTGCGCCGTACCGAGGTCAATCCCTTCAGCGAGAAGCAGATCGCCCTGCTGCAGACCTTCGCCGATCAGGCCGTGATCGCGCTCGGCAATGTCCGCCTGTTCGAGGAAGTGCAGGCCCGCACCCGCGACCTGCAGGAGTTGCTGCAGCAGCAGACCGCGACTGCCGACGTGCTCAAGGTCATCAGCCGTTCGGCGTTCGACCTGCAGGCGGTGCTGGATACGCTGGTCGAGTCAGCAGCACGCCTGTGCGAAGCCGACATGGCGGCCATCACGCGAAAGAGCGGCGACGCGTATTTCAGAGCCGGGTCCTACGGTTTCCCCGCCGCATTCGCCGAATATGCGAAGACCGTCCCCGTGGTGCTGGATAGGCGCACAATTACCGGCCGTACCTTGCTGGGCGAAAAGGTCGTTCATGTCGCCGATGTGCTGGCGGATCCGGACTATGATTTCGAGGGCCAGCATCTTAGCGGCAATCCACGAAGCTTCCTCGGCGTTCCCCTGCTCCGCGAAGGAGCCCCGGTCGGCGCCATCGTGTTGTCCCGGCATGCGATCCGGCCATTCAGCGACAAGCAGATCGAGCTGGTCACGACCTTCGCCGACCAGGCCGTGATTGCGATCGAGAACGTCCGCCTGTTCGACGAAGTCCAGGCGCGTACCCGCGAACTCGCCAAATCGCTCGACGATTTGCGCGCCGCGCAGGATCGGCTGGTGCAAACCGAGAAGCTGGCTTCGCTCGGCCAGCTCACCGCCGGCATCGCGCACGAAATCAAGAACCCGCTCAATTTTGTCAATAATTTCGCTGCGCTTTCGGTCGAATTGACCGATGAGCTCAACGACGTGCTGAAGCAAACTTCGATTGCCGACAAGATACGCACCGAAGTCGATGAATTGACTGGGCTTTTGAAGGACAACCTGTCGAAGGTGGTGCAGCACGGCAAGCGCGCTGATTCCATCGTGAAGAACATGCTGCTGCATTCGCGCGAAGGATCGGGCGAGCACCGTCCCGCCGACATCAACGCGCTGGTGGACGAAAGCCTCAATCTCGCCTATCACGGCGCGCGCGCCGAAAAACCGCAATTCAACGTCACACTGCAGCGAAATTTCGATCCCGAGGCCGGCATGGTCGATGTGTTTCCGCAGGAAATCACCCGGGTCTTCCTCAACCTGCTGTCGAACGGCTTCTACGCCGTGACCAAGCGCAAGGCCGACGACGGGCACAGGTTATGAGCCGACCGTCAGCGCCATGACAAAAGGTCGCACAGACGGCGTCGAAATCCGGATTCGCGACAACGGCATCGGTATTCCGCCCGAAGTGAAGGAAAAGATGTTCAATCCGTTCTTCACGACCAAGCCCGCGGGCGAAGGCACCGGGCTCGGGCTATCGATGAGTTACGACATCATTGTGAAACAACACGGTGGGACGATTGACGTCCAGACCGTGCCTGAGGAATTTACAGAGTTCACGATTGTTTTGCCGAGAATCAGTCTTTCAAAGAAGAATTGAGGTTGGACGTGGACGTTCTTGTTCTTGTGGTGGATGACGAGCCCGACGTTGAGGCGTTGTTCCGCCAGCAATTCCGCCGCGACCTGCGCTCGCAACGTTTCATGATGGATTTTGCCAATTCGGCGACCGATGCGCTCAAACGCATCGGGTCCACCATCGAACAGTCGCTGATCCTGATTCTGTCGGACATCAACATGCCCGGGATGACCGGGCTGGAAATGCTGCCAAAGGTCAAGGAAATGCGGCCCGAAGTGCCTGTCATCATGATCACCGCCTATGGCGATCCCGACACCAGGCGCAGGGCGCTGGAGAACGGCGCGTCGGGGCTGCTCACCAAGCCAATCGATTTCACGCTGCTGCGCGAGGAGATCGACCAGAGGCTGGCGCAAGCGAACTGACCTCGTAGCCGCTCGCCCCCTACTCCGCCATCTCGATCCGCTGCGTCGACGGACCGGCGAGCGGCCGCTCTTCCATCGCCATGATGCACAGCGACGCGCACGCCATCAGGGCCGCGGCGGCGCCGAACACATAACGGAACGCGTTGATCATGTCGGCGACCGGGATCGAGCTCACCGGCCCGCGGTGCTCGCCGGCAAGCGAGATGTCAGCGCCGAGCGCCATCAAGAGGATCGCGGTGAAAGCGGCCACCGTGAACGAGGCCATCAGCGCGCGGAAGAAGTTCATCGCGCCGGTGATGGTGCCGATCTGCGCGCGCGCCACGGCATTTTGCATCGACACCACGCTGGTCGGGAACGCCGTCCCGAGCCCGAGCGCGAAAATCGACAGCAGCACCAGCATGCCCCAGAGCGGCAGTGTGGTCAGCGCGAGCACTGTCGCACTCACGGCCGCCACCGCGGTGCCGACGATGGCGACGCGCTTGTAGTGCCGATGCTTCGCCATGGTGCGGCCGGCAATCGCCGCACCGCCGGTCGAGATCGCGGCGAGCGGAATCAGGCAGAGGCCGGCTTCGCTGGCGCTCAGGCGATACACCACCTCGTAGTAGAGCGGCAGGTTCACCGTCAGGCCGGTCATGGCGCCAAGCGCGCAGCCGCCGGCGGGAATGGCGAACGGCACCACGGAGCCGCCGAGCAGCGACAGCGGCAGGAACGGCTCACCGGTGCGGCGCGCATGCCAGATGAAGCTCACCGCAAGCACGATCGAGGCGCCGAGCATGGCGATGAGGGTCGGTGACAGCCAGAGGAAGCGATTGCCGCCCCAGGTCAGCACCAGCATGAACACCACGGCGGACGCCATCAAGAGTACGCCACCGAGCCAGTCGACCTCGCGACGGCGATGATAGACGGGAATCTTGCCCATCTTCGGCACAAGCATCGCCAGCGCGCCAAGCGCCAGCGGCAGGTTGATCCAGAAGATCATCGACCAGTGCAAATGCTCGGCGAAGACGCCGCCCAGCACCGGTCCGCCGATGCCGGCCGCGACCCACACGCCGCTGAAATAGGCCTGGTACTGGCCGCGCTCGCGCGGGCTGACCACGTCGGAAATCACGGTCTGCACGACAGGCATGATGCCGCCGCCGCCGAGCCCCTGCAGGCCGCGCGCGAGGATCAGCACCGGCATGTTCGGCGCCAGCGCGCAAAGCACGGAGCCAACGATGAACAGGCTGAGCGCCGCGATCACCATGGCACGGCGGCCATAGATGTCGCTCAAAGTGCCGAACACCGGCGCAACCGCGGTCGATGCCAGGAGATAGGCGGTGATGACCCAGGACAGGCTGGTGACGTCATGGAACTGGCGGCCGATGGTCGGCAGCGCGGTTGCAACGATGGTCTGGTCGAGCGCGGCCAGGAACATCGTCAGCATCAGGCTCAGCAGGATGGTGCGCGTCTCGGCCGGCGTCAGCGGCGCGCGCGGCGCAAGCGACGGCGCATCGTCGACCGCGAGCACCTCTGTCGGGAGTTCCGGAAGCTCGGCCTCGATCTCTTCGGCCAAAGTCTGGGGTTCGGCAGGGAAACGGCTCTGCCGCTCGTACTTGTTCATGAGGAAATGGTTATTCCGGGCACCGCCGCGGCGGCGCAGATTCGCTGGTTGCGTCTCTATTTAGAGGGCAAACCTCCTGCGAGGCACCACCTTGCGCGCATGGGAGCATCCCGCAGCGCAACCCTCGCGGACACGTGATGGCCGTCGGCCTGAATTTCAGCCCTTCGGGCGCTTCTTCAGCCGCGCCCGCTTCGGCAAAAGCACCGGCCAGCGCACGATGTGATGCTCGAGATCGGCGTCGGGGATGTCCTCTTCGCTTCCCTCGACGCGGCCGCGCACGGAAACCCCGGCCTCGTGCACCGTGTCAGGATCGCCCGAGATCAGCGGATGCCACCAATAGAGGTCGCGCCCCTCGGCAACCAGGCGGTAGCCGCAGCTCGGCGGCAGCCAGTTGATGGTGCGGACGTTCTCGGGCGTCAGCCGCACGCAATCGGACACCTTGTCGGAGCGGTTCGGATAGTCCTTGCAGGCACATAGCCCGGCATCCAGAAGCCGGCAGGCAACATGGGTGAAGAAGATCTCGCCGGTATCTTCGTCCTCCAGCTTTTCCAGGCAGCAGCGCGCGCAGCCGTCGCACAGGCTCTCCCATTCGGCGTCGGACATTTCCTCCAACGTCTTGGTTTTCCAGAAAAATCCGTCCTGGTCCGATTGTCGTTTGGGCGGCGCGGTCATCTCGTCAGGTGTTCCATCGGCTCGCTGGATGAGCCGTTCTTAGGTGGTTCGGCGGCGCGGATGCAAGCCTAACGCCGAAAGACCGGCGTTTGGGTCCAAAAAGCCGTTCATCCTGCTCATTAAAAGCCTGATCGGACCATTGGTTTATCGCCCCTGCTCGGCTACAACAAAATCGAATCCAATGGCGCTGATTGACAAGCCGCGCCTTGGGTTTGCCGCAACATTCCAGCAAGACGTCGAACACGCCCGCGATAGCGTGCTCGACCATCTTGGAAGCTCGCGAAGAGTCCAGTGCCGCGCCAGATCATACCGCCGCATGTGAAGCAGAAATTCCGGAATTTCTTTCTGGATTTGGACGCGCGCATCGACTCCACCCTGTTCTCGTCGGGCAAGGGCGCGCGCGAGCTCTATGAGCGCTACTCGACCTTCATGGACCGCTTCTATGTCGGCCGCTGGAAGCGCTGGGTCTTCATCGAGCCGCTGTCGGAAGCCGCCACCATCGGGCTCGGCGGGTTGATCCTGCTGCTCGCGCTCGCGGTGCCCGCCTTCCGCGAAACCGCCGACGAGGACTGGCTGAAGAAGTCCGACCTCGCGGTGACCTTCCTCGACCGCTACGGCAATCCGATCGGCAGCCGCGGCATCAAGCACAACGACTCGATTCCGCTGGAAGATTTTCCGGACAATCTGATCAAGGCGACGCTCGCCACCGAAGACCGCCGCTTCTACGACCATTTCGGCATCGACATCGCCGGCACCGGGCGCGCGCTCGTCACCAACGCCCAGGCCGGCGGCGTGCGCCAGGGCGGTTCGTCGATCACCCAGCAGCTCGCCAAGAACCTGTTCCTCTCCAACGAACGCACCATCGAGCGCAAGGTCAACGAAGCCTTCCTCGCGATCTGGCTCGAGACGCGGCTCACCAAGAACGAGATCCTCAAACTCTATCTCGACCGCGCCTATATGGGCGGCGGCACCTTCGGCGTCGACGGCGCCGCGCATTTCTACTTCAACAAGTCGGTGCGCGACGTGACGCTGGCGGAAGCCGCGATGCTCGCCGGCCTGTTCAAGGCGCCGACCAAGTTCGCCCCGCACATCAACCTGCCCGCCGCGCGCGCCCGCGCCAACGTCGTGCTCGACAACCTCGTCGACGCCGGCTTCATGACCGAGGGCCAGGTGTTCGGCGCCCGCCGCAATCCCGCTTTCGCGGTCGACCGCCGCGACGAGAGCTCGCCGAACTACTATCTCGACTATGCCTTCGACGAGATGCGCAAGCTGGTCGACACCTTCCCGAAATCCTACACCGAGCGCGTGTTCGTGGTGCGCACCACGATCGACATGAACGTGCAAAACGCCGCCGACGCCGCGATCGAAACCCAGTTGCGCCAGTTCGGCCGCGACTATCACGCGACGCAAGCGGCCACCGTGGTCTCCGATCTCGACGGCGGCATCCGCGCCATGGTGGGCGGCCGGGACTACGGCGCAAGCCAGTTCAACCGCGCCGTCGACGCCTACCGCCAGCCCGGCTCGTCGTTCAAGCCATATGTCTACACCACGGCGTTGTTGAACGGCTTCAAGCCGACCTCGATCGTGCTCGACGGCCCGGTCTGTATCGGCAATTGGTGCCCGCAGAACTACGGCCACTCCTACTCCGGCAACGTCACGCTGACGCAGGCCATCACGCGCTCGATCAACGTCGTGCCCGTGAAGCTGTCGATCGCGCTCGGCGGCAAGCTTGGTCCCAAGGAGGGCCGCCGCAAGATCGTCGAGGTGGCGCGCCGCTTCGGCATCAAGGCGCCGCTGCCGGATACGCCGTCGCTGCCGATCGGCGCCGACGAAGTCACCGTGATCGAGCACGCGGTCGCCTATGCGACCTTCCCCAACAAGGGCAAGGCGGTGACGCCGCATGCGGTCCTCGAGGTGCGCACCGGCGCCGGCGACCTGGTGTGGCGCTGGGACCGCGACGGGCCGAAGCCGCGGCAGGCGATTCCGGCATCGGTCGCCGCCGACATGGCGGGCATGATGAGCCACGTGGTGAGCGAAGGCACGGCACGCCGCGCCGCGCTCGACGGCATTCCGACCGCCGGCAAGACCGGCACCACCAACTCCTATCGCGACGCCTGGTTCAACGGTTACACCGGCAACTTCACTTGCGCGGTGTGGTTCGGCAACGACGACTACTCTCCGACCAACCGCATGACCGGCGGCTCGCTGCCGGCGCAGACCTGGCACGACATCATGGTGGTGGCGCATCAAGGCATCGAGATCAAGGAACTCGCGGGCGTCGGCATGGGCGTGAAGCTGCCGCAGCCCGCCGTGCCGCAGACGGTTGCGGCCACCGGCGCCAGCGCAGCGCCGAAGATTATCGACATCAAGCCGGGACCGCCGCCGGTCCTCACCAAACGCGGTGCCGACATCCTGGTGCAGGTCGAGAAGGCGCTCGACGACGCAGCAAAGGCGGCAGACAAGACCGCGGGCGACCCACCCAAGCCGGCGCGGCCGGTGTCGTCGACGTCGCTGCCCCTCCCCGACAGCCTTGCGTCGGCGACCACCGGCGAAGCGCCGTCACCCTTGCGCAAGAACTAAACCGTGCGGCTGCTTTTCATCACCTTGCTGGCGTTGGTGCTGGCCGCGGGCGTCGGCGTCGGCCTGACCTGGACGACGACGACGCGCGGCACCGAGCTCGGCACGCTCACGATCGGCGCCTGGACCGCACGGCCGCGGACCGGCACGTCCGACATCGATCCCTATTCGCGCGCCACCATCACCCGCAACGGCGAGCTGCCGATCGGCACCGGCGACGGCGTCGCGTTCACCGCCCGGGCCGACGACAAGAAGAAGCTGCTCGACGGCCGCTGCGACGTCGTCGTGAGCGGCGTGACGCCGCCGGCGCGGTTCTGGACGCTGACGCTGTACGACAACAAGGGGCATCTCGTCGCCAACACGCTGGAGCGCTACGGCTTCACCAGCCAGGAGATCGTGCGCGGTGCCGACGGCGGATTTGAAATCCGCATCGCCTCGCGCTCGCGCGCCGGCAACTGGCTGCCCACCGGCGGCATCGAGCGCTATTCGCTGATGCTGCGCCTTTACGACACGCCGGTCGGCGTGGCGACGCGCACCAAGCGCGACGCGCCGATGCCGGCGATTGCAACGACGGGGTGCCGATGATCCGCCTCATGTTCACGATCATCGCGGGCGTGTTGCTGGGCGGCGTGGTGCACCTCGTCAGCGTGCTGGCGCTGCCGCGGATCGCGACGCAGGACGCCTATTCGCGCCTGACGCCGATTACGAAGCTCAATGCGGTCACCGTGCTGCCGCCGGCCGATCCCTCCAACACGCTGATGCCGTATCTCGATCCGGCGTTTGCGACCGCGGTCTGCCGCTACGATCTGTCGGGCGGACCGATCAAGCTGACGGTGCCGGTCAGCCAGGCCTACACTTCGGTGTCGTTCTACACCCGCAACGAGCTCGCTTATTACGCCATCAACGACCGCTCGGCCGGCAAGAAGGTGATCGAGCTCGACCTGATGACCCAGGCGCAGCACGACGAGCTGCCCGAGGACGAAGAAGTCACGTCGGCCGACCGGCTGATCATCGATTCGCCGTCCGTGACCGGCCTGATCGTGCTGAAGGCGCTGGCGCCCGAGCCCGGCCTGATGCCGCAGGCGCAAGCGACGATGGCCGCGTCGAAATGCAATGTGCAGGTCGAGGAGCCGCAGCCGAAGCAGGCCGTGGCGCCGGCCCCTGCCCCCGCGCCGGCACCGGCGCCGCGCGGGAAGCGGTGAGGATTGCTGGCGATCTCGTCCCGACCGGATTCGGCCGCCGCTTCTCGATGCGTCGGCCTCCGAGCCGCGCTTCCTCGTAGTCTAAATTCGCCCTATCGACAGTGTCCGCGTTTCCCTCAGAAGCGGACATCAAAAAAGCCGGCCGACATGTCTCGGATGGGCCAATAAGCGATGTCCAATTTCGTGGCAATGAATCGCCCGAAAGTGGCGGAAAAACGGGACGCCGCCTGTTGCTGGGTGCACTGATAATGTATTCACTTCAAAGAGCGTGGGCCACGCGAGGACCGGCGAGCGTATCGTCTGCGTTCTCCCGGCAACTTCACTAGGGGAAATCCAATGAGTGCGTTCCGTCTTGACCAGATCCTCGCAAGCGCGGCCGTTGCGTTTATTCTCGCTGCGCCGATATCTGCGCTCGGGCAGCAGACGGAACCGTCCCACGCAGGTCTAACCGACCAGTCTAAAACAGGCGATGCCTCTCCCGGCGCGCCCCTTACCGCACCGCCGGCCAGCGCCGCGCAAACGGCTCCTCCGGCGAGTATGCCGGAGCAGGCTCGGACGGCTGATCCATTGGCCTCGCTCGATCCTGCCGACCGCGCGGTCGCGGAGCGGGTTCGCGATCTCCTGGCGATGAAACCGAACCGCATTTTCACAGACGAAAAGGTTCAAGCGGCTGTCGAAGCCTTCTATCAAAAGCGCAGTCTGGCGCCGCTATGGCTCGACAAGGGCGTGGAGAATGCGCGGAGCAAGGCGGTGATTACGCGCCTCAAGAACGCCGACGCCGACGGGCTGAACCATGCCGACTACAAGACGCCGGCCTTTGCCGGACTTTCGCCGGACGCGCTGGCCGAGGCCGAACTGAGCCTCACGCAGACGATGCTGACCTATGCGAGGCACTTGCAGGCCGGCCGTATGCCCTCTCACCTGGTGCGAGAGGACAACATCGCACTGCCGCAACGCGCGCCCGATCCAGCCGTGGTGCTGGCGGCCGTAGCCGAGGGGAACGACGCCGGCCAGGCGCTCGATCAGTTCAGCCCGCCGTATGAGAACTATCAGAAGCTCAAGGCCGCGCTGGCGCAGCTGCGCGGCAAAACGGCTGGCGGTGCCAGCGACGTGATCGCAGCGGGTCGGGTGCTCACTCTCGACCGCAAGCGTCCGATGGAAGATGCCCGCGTTCCGCAATTGCGCGAGCGGCTTGGTGTTTCCGGCGAGGCCAGCGATCTGCGCTACGATGAGAAACTTGCTGAGGCCGTCAAGGAATATCAGCGGAGCAACGATCTGCCGCCGACTGGCAATCTGGATGCTCGCACGGTCAACAAACTCAATCCAACGAACGACAGTCGCATCGATACCATCATCGCCAATATGGAGCGCTGGCGCTGGTACCACCGCGACGTGCGCAAATCGCGTGTGGAGGTCAACGAACCGGACTTCACACTCAAGGTGATCCAGGACGGCCGGCAGATTTGGACCTCGCGTGTCGTGATCGGCAAGCCGAGCATGCCGAGCCCGCTCCTGGCGCAACAGATGGATTCCATCTCCATCAACCCGACATGGAAGGTGCCGGCGTCGATCGTTCGGAACGAGTACCTGCCGGCGGAGGCGAGAGAACCCGGCGCGCTGGCGCGTATGGGGCTTCGCATGAAGCGCGTCAACGGCGAGGTGGAGATCACGATGCTACCGGGCGGCCTGAATCCGCTCGGGCACATCCGATTCAATTTCTTCAATCGCTTGACGGTGTTTCAGCACGACACCCCGGACCAATACCTCTTCGCCCATGTTGTGCGGGCCGAGAGTCACGGCTGCATGCGCGTGCAGGATGCTCCCAAATACGCCGAAGTCCTCGCCGGCATCGTGCATCCTGAGCAGGGGTGGACGGCGGAGAAGGTCAAGAGTCTGTACGCCGACGGCGTCGAACAGGAGATTTCGCTGAAGTCGGGGCCGATCTGGATCTACTTGACCTATCAGACTGCCTTCGTCGACGACGCGGGCAAGCTGCAAATACGCCGCGATCTCTACAACCTCGACAGCCGTGTGCTGGCAGCGATCAAGGAGGCGCGCTCAACTGCCAATCCGGCATTGGAGAGCAAATCGAAACCGACGATGGCAACTCCTGCGTCGGCCGCACCCGCCCACCCCCGCAAGGCCGCTCCAACGGACAAGTCCGATCGTAGTTTGATCTGAGATGCTCAAAGTGTCACCGATGTCGGCTATGGGTCCGATTCCGTTGAAGAAGTCCGTCCGCGATCGAGACGGCCGCAAACTGCAGCGCGAACCGATCGCCTCTCAGGCCGGATTTACGGTGCGCATTCCGCACCTGAGAATCCATAACCACCATTCGGGAGTATGGATTCTCAGATGCGCAATTGCGCATCATAGCTCGCGCCAAAAGGCGCGCCCCGGAATGACGAGAGATAGACTGGCTGTTTGACAGGTTGAATCAGAAACCCACCGCGGCGATCTATCCCCGCGTCGTCAGCGGGCGCGCGATCACGGGCGCGGTGACGACCGGCGGATTGGCGGTCTGCGCGGCAAGCTCGTTGATCAGGCGATCGGCATCGGCGGCCATGTTGTCGGGCGCCTGCAGCACGAGGCGCTCCAGCGCCCAGCGATAGGACGACACCCGCCGCTCCAGGCATTGCTGCACCCACTGCACGATCAGCGAATTCTCCTGCATGCGCGCGACGGCGTCGGCGTGCTCGCGCGGCGACAGCTCGGTGATGTATTTCAGGCTGGCATTGCGCTTCCTGTCGAGGTCGATGACCTTGATGGCGCTGCCGTAGAACGGCTCGAAGCGGGTGATGTCGCCGCGCACGTCGTCGATGAGTTGCGAATAACGCGAGGCGTGCGAGCGGTGCGGCTCGTCGATCAGCATCCGCCCATAGGCGGTGCGATCGAAGGCCGGCGCCTGCTGCCGCCAGGGCGAGGCCATCGGCAGATAGTCGCCGAACACGCTCTTCCAGGCCGGGCGCGAATGCGGCGGCTCGATCAGGGGAAAAGCGAGATCGCGAAGCTGGCGCTCGTTGTCGGTGAGCTGGAATTGCGAGGGACGGAGCGCGACGCTCGATGTCGCCTCCAGCCCGAGCCAGCGATGCATGTCGTCGCTGCGGAAATCCTCGCGGGTGCGGCCGAAATCGCCGCCACTGCAGGCCCCCAGCGTCAACGCAAGCGGGATCAGCAAGGCCGGCGACCAATACCGGATCGGCGGAAACGTCTCCGGCATGACGCGAGGCCTCTGTTTGTCAGCGGCGGCGGCGACGACCGCCCGAGGCGGCGCCCTCTTCCGGCCCGCCGCCGTCGCTGGCTTCATCGCCGTCACGCTCGATGCGGACGACGGGAAGAATCAGGACGGTCCCCGTCGAGCCCTCAGGCGCGCCGATCATGCTTGAGCCCAGCCGCCGCGAAGCCGCATCCGCCGGAAATTCAATGATGGTCCCCATGCCCATTCTCTCTGGTTGTCGCCGCGCAGAATGCAGCGACACATGAATTAAGATCAGCACGTGGTTAACGGGGTCTTAAGGCGCGGCGTACAGACCGTGCTAATACGGCACGCGTGGCGGCGTGGCCGCACATCTTCACAAATCGTTTTCCTTAACGCGCCGTTAAAGCCTGCGGAGATAGGTTTGAGGCGGACAAATTTCCGACGTTCGCGTAGCCCGACATGACCGCATCACCGCTATTTCCCGGCTTCGACGGGCTGATGACGCTCTCCCGCCGCGAGGGGGTCGACATCAGGCCCACGCTGTTGCGCGTGCTGACCGATCTCTATGTGCAGGCGGCGCGGCATTCGCCCGACGAGCAGCGCCAGTTCGTCGAGCTGACGTCCCGCCTGATCGACCAGGTCGATGACGCCACCCGCGCGGCCGTGCGCGCGCGGCTTGCGATCTATCCCGACGCGCCGCTCGAAATCCTCGACAAGCTCGGCCTGAGGCCTGCGCAGGCCGATCAGCCCGTACCCAAGGCGCAGGAGATTCCCGCCCCGCCAGCGGCGCCATCGCCGCCAAAGCCGTTGACCGAAGCGCAAGCACGGATGGCGTCGAGCCTGTCGCTGCAGCCGACCGCTGCGGCGGAAATCTGCGAGATGTTCGAGCGCGCCAACGCGAGCGAGCGCGCAGCGATCCTGCATAATCTCGCCGAAAGCCCGCTCAAGGCCTCTCCCCGGGTTCCGCAATCGCGCGCCGCGCGTTCGATCGCCGCGCTGGAGATGGCGGCGTTCGTCACCGACGTCGAGAATTTCACCCGCGAGCTGTCCGAAACGCTGATCCTTCCTGCGGGGATCGCGGCCGAGGTCGTCAGCGACCCCGGCGGCGAGCCGCTCGCCATCGCCATGCGCGCGCTCGACATGCCGAACGCGACCTTCCAACGCGTGCTGTTGTTCCTCAAGCCCGAGATCGGCAATTCCGTTCACAGCGTCTATCGGCTGGCGCGGCTCTACGAGCGGCTGAGCGAGCGCGCTGCGCTGGTGATGCTGGCGGCCTGGCGCGGCTCGACCATGCAGGCCGCCCGCGCCAAGTACCGCTCGGCACTCTACGACGACGAGCGGCAGCGCGCGCGCGTTGCGCCTGCCGAGAGGCGGCCCATCGTGCAGCCGGGCTCCGCACCTCTGGTGCGCACCGGCACGGACGATTCAAGCCGCTAACGTGCGCGCCGGAGCCAAATCGAGAAAGTGCCGGCCGGCCCGGTCTTCGGTCTCGACGATCCAGACGTCGGGATCGAAGCGGATCTCCTTTGCAAGCCGCTCCTCCACCGACTGCTCGGGAACAGGTTGCGGCGTCGTCGGCGTGAACAAGCGCTCGATCGGCCGGCTGTCGTCATAGACGGTCTGCGGCGCAGGCACGTAGAGCATCGCGTTGCCGTCAAGGGTGGCGACCTTGACGAACACCGCACCCGCCTCCTCCGCGCCGCGCCGGCGCACCGCGCCGAACACGCCCGCGGTCTGGCAGCGGCGCAAATAAGCCGCGACCCATATGGCTGATTTCAATCGCATGGAAGGACCGTAGGCCAGCGCACAAGTTAGCGCCAGCCGGGCGACAGAACTAGTCGATCGCGTGGCCGGTGACGACCGTGAGCTCGCGTACCAGACGCTCCGACATCTGACCGGTCACCGGCATCCGTCGTTCGCGTTCGAACCTCTGGATCGCGGCCTGGGTGTCCGCCCCGATCGTGCCGGTCGCCCGCAACTGGCCATAGCCGTTCTCACTGAGCGCACGCTGCACCGCCGCCACGCGACGTGAGCCGGTGATCTGGACGGGCGCCGACGGAATCGGCGCCGGCGGGCGCGCCACATTGGCCGGCGACGGCGCTGGCACCATCGGCGACGATGACAGCGGCCCGCTCGCGGTGGCCTTGATGATATTGCCGAGGGGATCGTTGGCCCGTGGCTCGATCAGCCGGGGTTCGGCCGAACGGGGTTCGGCAAGCCGCTCCGAGCTTGCGGCGTCAGCCTCAACGGGGCGCGGGCGCGGCAGCGGGCTCGAGGCAGCGAGGTGGACCACCGTACCGAACATCGGCGCCGGATGCTGGCCGGTCTGCAGAAACAGCGCATTGGCGACGATGGCGCTGACGCCTGCAAAGGCGAGCAGGCCCGCGACCATGTCCTTCGGACTGTACAACAGGATGCGCAGCGCAAGACCGCGCCCGGTTCCTGTCGCAGCAGCGCCACCGCGGCGGCGGCGCGGCGTCTCGTCATCGTCTCTGGTCTTTCTAGGCACTTCGCTTCACCTGAACTGTCTGTTCCTGTGGTCCGGGTCTTGTCACGGGCGTAAGCGTCGCAATGTTGCTGACCGGCTGCGCGGTTTCCGGCTTGCTGCAAGCGAGCGGCAGCGCGACCGTGACGGTCGTGCCCTCGCCGATCCTGCTGTGCACGCTGATGTCGCCGCCATGCAGGCTGATCAGGCTTTTGACGATCGACAGGCCCAGGCCCGTCCCCTCATGACGACGTTGATAGGTCTTGCCGGCCTGGAAGAAGGGATCGCCGATCCGCTTGAGATCGTCCGGCGCAATTCCCACGCCATTGTCGCTGACGCGCAGCACGAAGCACGGTCCTTCGATATGTGCGGCAACCGTCACCTTGCCGCCGCGTTCGGTGAACTTGACCGCGTTGGAGACGAGATTGATGACGATCTGCTTGAATGCGCGGGGGTCGCCGGTGATGACGGGCAGGTCGAGCGGCGCGTCGGTGGCAAGCTCGATGCCGTTCTCGCGTGCCTTCAGCGCCAGCAGGTTGCAGCAATTGATCAATGCTGCGCGCGGCGCGAAAGGCTCCGGCGCGATTTCGAAATTGCCGGACTCCATCTTCGACATGTCGAGGATGCCGTTGACGACCGACAGCAGATGCTGGCCGGAATCGTTGATCAGCTGCGCATATTCCTTGCGCCGCGCCGCATCCAGCATCAGCATATCTTCCTGCACGATCATCTCGGAGAAGCCGATGATCGCATTGAGCGGCGTGCGCAGCTCATGGCTCATGGTGGCGAGGAAGCGCGTCTTGGCGGCGTCGGCGGCTTCCGCGGCGCTGCGTGCGAGATCGAGCGCCTGCTCCTGCATCTTGCGGTCGGTGACATCGCGCATCACGGCGACGACCTCGGCCTCGCTGGCCGGCACCTGATCCAGCGCCCGGCAGCGCATCTCGACCCAGATGAAATCGACCTGTCCACTGCCAGCACCCATGCGCGGCAAATCACGGCGCAGCCGGAACTCGACACTGCGCGCTTCGCCGTCGCGCGCCACGTCGGAGAGCGCGGTGAGATAGGCCGGCCGGTCGGCGACATGGACGCGATCGAACAGGCCGTGGCCGACGAGCCGCGTCGCCGGCGTGCCCAGCATCGCCTCGGCCGCCGGCGAGATGAATTGCACGGCGCCGTTGCGGCCATGACGCGAGATGACGTCGCTCATGTTGCGCGCCAGCAGGCGGTAGCGCTCTTCCTCCGATGTCAGCAGCGAAACCGTGGTGCGCGCGAGCGCCTCGGTACTGAAGGCAAGGCCCGCGGCATAGAGCGTCGCCGACGCGACGCCGAACGCCATCAACATTCCGCTCGAGGAAGCGCTCACATCGACCGGCGCAAGCAGGCCAAGATGACCGCAGAGGATCAGGAGCGCCGCGCAGCCGAGCGCCAGTGCCGACGCAAAGGCAACCACGCGACGCGACGCCGACAATGCCGCTTCCAGAGGAACGAGCACCAGCCAGATCGCGGCGAAGGATTGGATGCCGCCGGTCGAGATTGCGACGGCCAGCACGAGGCCCGCGAGCGCAAGCGACGACAGCACATGCGCGCCTTCATAGCGGCCGGTGCGCGACAGGAACCAGGATACGAGGATCGGTGCGATCAGCCACGCGAACGCTGCGACCTCGAGCGTATCAGGCGCGCCTCGGAAAGCCAGATAGACCGGGAATACGGCAAAGGCCGCAAGGCTGCCGAGCAGCCGCGGCGCCATGAAGGCGCGATGACGCGCACGAGTCAGCGCGTCATAACACGCCGACGGATGCAACAGCGCATCGAGACTATCGCGGATGATACTCAACACAGTCACGGCTATTCGCGCTTCGGCTTGTCTCGAAGGATAAGACCGCCGGAACGCCCCCTTGTCTTCAGTCACCGTGTCAGAGCGACATTAAACGAACGCTAAGGCGGTCGTAGCCGCGGCAAAACGCCTGATTTTCGTGGGGTTTTTCCGCAATCGCCACAATGCATTCGACGCGGATGGTGAATGACGAGTTTCGAAATGCCCAGGCTTATGGTTTCGAAAGTGTGGACACCGCGCGGAATCGCCAACAGCACTCGTCAATCGAAAATTTACGAGAGAATCGGATCGATCAATTCTTTCGCAAATTCTTCGCGAATTAAGCTCAAGGCAATCACTTCCGATTTATCGAGGACTGTTGGTCGGATTACGACGACGGGAACTCTTCCGATGTTCTTTCTGCTGCGATTGGCATTCTGGCTCGGGCTCGTGCTCGTGCTGCTGCCGCGCGACAGGACGCCCGACTCGGAAAAGCTGCCGAAGCTGAGCGTGTCCGACGCGGTGCAGGCGGCGACCGCCGCCGTGTCCGATATGAGCCAGTTCTGCAAGCGCCAGCCCGCGGCCTGCGAGGTCGGCGGCCAGGCCGCGAGCGTGATCGGCGTGCGGGCGCAGGACGGCGCGCGCAAGATCTACAATTCCATCACCGACAAGAAGGCGCCCGAGGTCGAGAAGGACAAGAAGGCGCCCGATCATACCGGCTCGATCGGCATCGCCGATGATTCCGTGCCCGACCCGACCGGGATGGCCCCGCGCGATACGCTCTCGAGCGACGACATCGCGGTGGAATGGCGCGGGGGCGCGCCGTAGCACTGCAATCAAGCCGGTTCCGGAACTCGCTTTCGTCCGCGTCCAACCCTATATAGGAGCGAGCGGAGCGGATTTGACGTTCGCTACCTGCCTGCCGCAAACTCGTAAAGCGAACGTCAAATCCAAAGCTCCACTCGAATTAATATCTGCTAGTGGTCCTTTGATTCCAACATTCGCAAACATGCCTGCTGCGATAGCGTGCGAACGTTGGAATCGGACCACCAGTACGGAACACAGGCGATCATGACCGGTATCGACGAGATCAGGGACAATTTTGCACTGCTGGAGGAGTGGGACGACCGCTACCGCTACGTCATCGAGCTCGGCCGCACGCTCGAGCCAATGCCGGAAGCCGAGCATTCCGCCGCCAACAAGGTGCAGGGCTGCGTCAGCCAGGTCTGGCTGTCGAAGACGCTCGACCGCAGCGGCGCCGAGCCGATGTTGAAATATCTCGGCGACAGCGACGCACATATCGTGCGCGGACTGATCGCGATCCTGCTCACGCTTTATTCGGGCCGCACGCCGAAGGAAATCCTGTCGACCGACGCCGTCGACGTGTTCGACGAATTCGGCTTCCGCGACCATCTGACGCCGCAGCGCTCCAACGGCCTGCGCGCCATGGTCGAGCGCATCCGCGCCGATGCGCGCGCCGCGCTGGCCACGGCAAATTAACAATCGTCATTGCGAGCGAAGCGAAGCAATCCAGACTGTATCCGGGGGCAATCTGGATTGCTTCGTCGCTGCGCTCCTCGCAATGACGAAACACACTCAATAGACGCCAGAATTACTTTCGCTTCCGTCGCTGCTGGCCGAGGCCCATCTGTTTCGCAAGCTGCGAGCGCGCCACCGCGTAATTCGGCGCGACCATCGGATAGTCGGCCGGCAGCCCCCATTTGTCGCGATATTGCTCCGGCGTCATGTTGTACTGCGTGCGCAGATGGCGCTTCAGCGACTTGAAGCGTTTGCCGTCCTCCAGACAGACCAGGTAATCCGGGTTGATCGACTTCTTCAGCGACACCGCGGGCTTTGCCGGCTCGGCCGGCACTTCGCTGCGCCCGCTCGAAACGCGCAGCAAGGCCGAGTGAACCTGGCTGATCAGGTTCGGGATTTCGGAGGCCGGCGTCGGATTGTTGGAGAGATAGGCCGAGACGATATTCGCGGTCAGATCGATGTAGCCCTTGCCGGCGCCGTCCGTCATGACGTCAAACCTCTCAACAATATCGGAACGCGCCAATACGCTGGCATTTGGCGCATAAACTACAAATTACTGCCAATTTCACAAGACTAATAATGTATTGCCGACCGGCCGCAAATAAAGTTTACGGCCGCCGATCGATGTGGGCGGTGAGCTCGTCGAGCGAGGCGAAGCGCATCTTGCCTTCCGGCATCTCTGCCTCGATCGAGCCGTCGGAATAGAGCGAATAGGCCATGCCGTCGACCACGCCCGATTTGAGCACGGTCACGCCAGGCTGCGTCTCGCTCGGCGGCGGCGGCGCGTTGCGCTCGGGCGCGGCACTTGCACTTGCTTCGGGCGCGCCGGGCGGCGCGCGCGAACTGCGGCGCTGCGGCGGAACCTCGCCGTTCCTGCCGCGATCGACCTTCGGCCAGGCATCCTCAAAACTGGCGGGCGGCGGTTCGTCCGGGCCCGCGCCCGGCGCGCGCTCGCGATCCTTCCGCACGCTCGACGAGAACAGCAGATTCCGCTTCGGCTTTGTCGGCGGCGCAGCCTCACTCGGCGGAATGTCCGGAGGCGGTGCGTCGCGCGGGGGAATGTCATCCTGCATCGCCAAGGGCACAACCGGCGGAGCGGCAGCGACCGGGCTCTCGGCCGGCCCCGGCGGCTCGGGCACCGGCGGCAGGACCGGACGCGGACGGGCTTCAGGCGGGACTCGGGTGTCCGTCAACCGCCGCGCAATCACCTTGAGCTCGGCGACCACCGCCGACAGCGCAAGCAGGATCAAACCGGTGCACACGCCAAGCACGCCGATCAGGATCAGCGTATTGCCGAAACCGAATTCCCTGATCGGGATGCCGTACAGGATCACCAGCAGGCCGGCCAGCACCGAGCCAATCCCGGCAACCATCATGGCAATCATCATCGCCGTCGTTCCCCCTGACGGACCGGTTCAGCCATCTGCTTTGGGATCGCGCGACCCCCGAACCGGTACCACCCACATCACCGCGTCGCCGGCACCCTGCCAGCGCACGCTCGTTTCACTCAGCCCTCTGCCACGATACCGTCATAATACGGGGAGGCCAACGGCAATCGGCACCTCCGGCCGGCAACCCATTAAATCCGCAATTCATTTGCGGTTCATTACGCCTGTGATTTAACCAGATCGGCGGAATGTTGCAGCGCATCAGGTGAATTACACCCAAATTGCCAATTACTTGCCCGATCCGATTGCGCTATAGGGAGCCGGGGAACAAGGCCCAAAAGCGCCAAGCTGGGCCGAGAGGGACGCCGGGTTACCGATCACCATGACTTCCATTACGACTTCGGCCATCGACACGCCTGTACGGCGCTCGGTGGAACGGACGTGCGACGAGCTTGCGCTTGTCGTGCTGGGCGCCGTCGCGTTGATCGCCGCTTTCACCTTCCATGATTACGGACTCGGCTGGGACGACTACACCCATGCCGAATATGCCGACCTGCTGCTGCGCATGTACGGATCCGGCTTCAAGGACACCGGCGCGCTGTCGTTCGCCAACCTCTATATGTACGGCGGCGGCTTCGACATGGCGGCGGCGCTGCTGCACAAGGTCATCCCGCTCGAACTGTTCGAGACGCGCAGGCTGGTCGGCGCCGTCGTCGGCGTGATCGGACTTGCCGTGACGTGGCGGCTTGGCCGCCGCGTCGGCGGACCTCTTGCCGGTTTGGCCGCACTGCTTTTGCTCGCCTTGTGTCCGACCTTCTACGGGCACATGTTCATGAATCCGAAGGATGCGCCATTCGCCGTCGCGATGGTGATCCTGATGATGGGGCTGGTGCGGCTCGCCGAGGAATATCCGAAACCCTCGCCGCGCACGGTGTTGATCCTCGGCCTCGGCGCGGGATTGTCGATCGGCTCGCGCATCCTGGGCGGCCTCGCGCTGGTCTATGCGCTGGTCGGATTCATTCCGCTCCTGATCCAGGAGGTGCGTAGCGAAGGCGCGCGCGAAGCGCTGCACCGCTTCGTCCACGTCGTCGTCGTGCTGCTGCCGGGGCTGGCGCTCGGCTACCTCATCATGGGATTGATCTGGCCCTGGTCGATCATGGAGGTCGGCAATCCCTTCCACGCCTTGACCTACTTCTCGCACTTCTTCGAAAAGCCCTGGAAGGAGATGTTCGACGGCGCGCTGGTGTCGGTACCGGACATGCCCTGGTCCTATCTGCCGACGCTGTTCGCGCTGCAGATGCCGGAAGTGCTGCTGGCATTGTCGCTTGCCGGCGTCGTCGGAACCTTCGTGGTGCTGCCGCGGACCGACGTCACCGCGCGGCGCAAGACCATCCTGCTGATGCTGATGCTGGCCGCCACGCTGCCGATCGCGATCGCGATGGTGAAACGGCCCGCGCTCTATAACGGCATCCGGCATTTCATCTTCGTGATCCCGCCGATGACGATCCTCGGCGGCGTCGCCCTCGCATGGGTGATGCGCTGGCTGAGGGACAACCGGCGGAGCTGGCAGCCCGCGGTGCTCGCCATATTCATCTTCGGCCTGCTGTTGCCGCTTGGTGAGATGATCCGGCTGCACCCCTACCAGTACACGCATTTCAATCATATCGCGGGCACCGTGCGCGCCGCCGACGACCGCTTCATGCTGGACTATTGGGGCCTTGCCTTCAAACAGGCCTCGGACGAACTGCGCGAGCAGCTCGAAGAGAAGGAAGAAATGCCGCCGAAGGGGCGCAAGTGGAAGGTCGCGGTCTGCGGCCCGCAACGCCCGGCGCAGGTTGCGCTCGGCCCGGACTTCGCGATCGGCTGGGACAGCCACGCTGCCGACTTCGCCATGACGCTTGGCGAGTTCTACTGCAAGGGCCTGACCGCGCCGGTCATGGTCGAGATCAAGCGCGACGACGTGGTGTTCGCGCGGGTCTACGACATCCGCGGCCGCAGCATTTCCAGCCTGCTGTCGATCCCGGCGCCGTAGCATTTTTTGCGCATGATCTCCGCGCAAACGCGTTCCGCGTTTGTCGCGAGGGAAACCGCTGCACACTTTGCGCTCACGCGGCCCTTCGGGTCCGGATCATGCGTTAGGAGTTGAAACTTTACGGTTGCCGCCTATTATCGATTCCAACGACCTCTGCACGACCGAATCAAAAACGCCGCCCAATTCCGGGCGGCGTTTTCACGTTGGGTGTCCGCTCGACCTAATGCGGCAACTCCGCCAAGGCGGCGAGGATGCGCGCCCAGGAGCGGATGCCCTTGTGGTAGCTCTGCAGGTCATACTTCTCGTTCGGCGAATGGATATTGTCGTCGTCGAGGCCGAAGCCGACCAACAGCGAGTCGAGCCCGAGCGTCTTCTTGAAATCCGCCACGACCGGAATCGACGCACCGGAGCCGAACAGCACCGTCTCCTTGCCCCATTCCTCCGTCAGCGCCTTCTTGGCGGCAGCAAGCGCCTTCATGTCCCAGGGCAGTGCGACCGCAGGCGCCGACGAGTGATCGCCGAATTCGACCTTGCAGTCGGCAGGGATTCGCGCGGTGACATAATCGCGGAAGGCCTTGCGGATTTTCGCGGGATCCTGGCCCTCCACCAGGCGGAACGAAATCTTGGCGGAGGCTTCCGCCGGAATCACGGTCTTCGAACCTTCGCCGATATAACCGCCGACGATGCCATTGATGTCGCAAGTGGGGCGCGAGGAAATCTGCTCGATCAAGAGGCGGTCCTTCTCACCCGCCGGGATCGAAAGCCCGATCGGCTTCAGGAAAGTTTCGGCCGACAGGTTCAGCTTCTTCCATTGCGCGAGGACGTCCGGCGGCAAATCCTTCACGCCGTCATAGAAGCCGGGAATGGTGATATGGCCGTTCTCGTCGAACAGCCCGCCGAGGATATACGTCAACACCCGGATCGGGTTGCGCGCGCCGCCGCCGAACACGCCGGAATGCAGGTCGCGGCTGGCCGCCTTGATCTTGACCTCGTCATAGACGAGCCCGCGCAGCGCGGTGGTGATCGCCGGCGTGTTCGGGTCCCACATGCTGGTATCGCAGACCAGCGCGTAGTCGGCCGCGAGCTCTTTCTTGTTGGCTTCGAGGAACGGCACGAAGTTCTTGGAGCCGATTTCCTCCTCGCCTTCGATCAGGATGGTGATGTTGAGCGGCAGCGAGCCCGTCACGGTCTTCCAGGCGCGGCAGGCCTCGACGAAGGTCATGAGCTGGCCCTTGTCGTCCTCGGCGCCGCGCGCGACGATGATCTTGCGCCCGTCGGCGTGATCAGTCACGGCGGGTTCGAATGGCGGCCGGTGCCAGAGATTGAGCGGATCGACCGGCTGCACATCGTAATGGCCGTAAAAAAGCACACGTGGCCCGGCTTGGCCGTTGCTCTTGGCCACGATCGCCGGATGACCGGCGGTCGGCCGCACCTCGGTGGCAAAGCCGAGCGACGCGATGTCCCTGGCCAGATGATCGGCGGCCGCTTTGCAATCGCCGGCAAAGGCGGGATCGGCCGAGATCGATTTGATGCGAAGCAACGCAAACAGCCGCTGCAGGCTGTTGTCGAAATCGGCATCGATGCGGTCGAGCACGGATTGCAGTGAGGCGTTGGCCATTTTTGTTATTCCCTGTTTGGATGGTCTCGTATCAGCTCAACGCCGTCGCAACAGGCCCCCGAGCGCGCCGCGCACCAGCGAGCGGCCGACCGAGCCGCCGAGCGATCCGGCCACCGACTTGCCGAGGCTGGCGGCGACGCCGCCCACCACCTTGTCAGTGACCGAGCGCGTGACGTTGCGCGTGATGAGCTGGCCGGTCGACAGCCGGCCGCGCTTGACATTGGTACCGAAAATGCTGCCGACGATGGCGCCGAGATGGCCGAGGATGCCGATATCGCCACCGCCGGCCGTCGCGTCGGGATGCGCGGCGTTTCCGGCCACGCGCTTTTGCAGAATCTCATAAGCCGATTCCGCATCGATTGCGGTGTCGTATTTACCCTTGACGGGACTGGCATCCATGATCGCCTTGCGTTCCTCCGGCGTGATCGGCCCGATCCGCGCCGATGGCGGGCGGATCAACGCGCGTTCGACCATCGCCGGCGTGCCGTTGCCCTCCAGGAACGATGCCAGGGCCTCGCCCTTGCCGAGCTCCATGATCACCTTGGCGGTGTCGAGCTTCGGATTGGGCCGGAAGGTCTGGGCCGCCGCCTGCACCGCCTTCTGATCGCGCGGCGTGAAGGCACGCAGCGCGTGTTGCACGCGATTGCCGAGCTGGCCGAGCACGCGATCGGGCACGTCGACCGGATTCTGCGTCACGAAATAGACGCCGACGCCTTTCGAGCGGATCAGCCGCACCACCTGTTCGATCTTGTCCATCAGCGCCTTCGGCGCGTCGTTGAACAACAGATGCGCCTCGTCGAAGAAGAAGACGAGCTTCGGCTTTGGCGGGTCGCCGGCCTCGGGCAGTTCCTCGAACAGTTCGGACAGCATCCAGAGCAGGAAGGTGGCGTAGAGCCGCGGGCTCTGCATCAGCTTGTCGGCGACGAGGATGTTGACCATGCCGCGCCCGTCGCGGTCGGTGCGCATGAAATCCTTCAGCGACAGCGCCGGCTCGCCGAAGAATTTTGCGCCACCCTGGTTCTCCAGCACCAAAAGCTGGCGCTGGATGGTGCCGACGGTCGCCTTGGTGACGTTGCCGAAGCCCGCCGCCGCTTTGCGGATCGGCGCCAACGGATCGTCGTCGCCGTCTGCGGCATTTTTTCCGCCGGCCGGAACGATCGCATCAAGCAACGCCCTTAAATCCTTCATGTCGATCAGGGTGAGCCCGTTGTCGTCGGCGACACGGAAGGCGACGTTGAGCACGCCTTCCTGCACGTCATTGAGGTCGAGCATGCGCGCCAGCAGCAACGGGCCCATTTCCGTGACGGTGGCGCGCACCGGATGCCCCTGCTCGCCGAAAACATCCCAGAACACGGTCGAAAACTGGTCAGGCTGGAACTTGAGACCGATCTCATCGGCCCGCTTGGCGATGAAATCCTTCGCCTCGCCGATCTCGGAGATGCCGGACAGGTCGCCCTTGATGTCGGCGGCGAACACCGGCACGCCGGCCCGTGCAAATCCTTCGGCCATCACCTGCAGCGTGACGGTTTTGCCCGTTCCGGTCGCGCCGGTGACGAGGCCGTGGCGATTTGCGAGCGCGAGCGTCAGCCAAGCTGGCTGCTCGCCCTTGCCGACGAAGATCTTCTCATTGGTATCAGCCACATTGTTGTCGGGTATAGCCATCGTCAGCAGGTCTCTTCGCCTCAATCCCGGGCGCGGGCCGCGATCATACTGCATCTCGCAAGACGATTGAAACCGTCAACGGCAGTTGCAAATGCACGTTTTGCGCTTGCTCACGCGAAGATTTCCGCGTGAGCGTTCGCCGAAAGTCGGAATCGCCGTCGGCAAGCGCGACAATTTGCGCGGAAACTCGCGGCATTGCTGCAACACTTAGGCGCGAATGGAGATGAATCGTGCCGGGAATGTGGTGATCGCTTGTATTTCGTATTGGTGAAGCTCAAGATGTTTTTCTGAGCAAGGAGACCCGGTACCAACCGGTCGAGGCGGGGCAACATGAACGAATTGGTTGATCAGCTGGCCGCCAGGGCTGGCATAGATGATGCTGTCGCCGAAAAAACCATAGGCATCATGCTGGATTATCTCCGAAGCGAGGGACCTCCCGAAACCGTTCAGGCGCTGATCGACGGCATCCCCGGTGCGGAGGCTGCCATCGTGGCGGCGCGCAACGGCAGCGGCCTTTCGCGGCTGATGGGGGGCGGCTTGATGGCGGTCGGCACCAGGCTGATGGGTCTCGGACTTGCCATCACGAACATTCAAGACATCGCGCGTGAACTTTTCGCTTTCGGCCGAGACAAAATCGGAGTGGATCGGATGGGCGCGATCATCACAGGGACGCCCGGGCTTAGCCAGTTCGCCTGATGCACCTTCTTTCAATTGAATGACATGACATATCCGATCTCCGAGCTCGAGGGCATGAATGCCTTCTTCGCGTCCAAGCTCAAATCGCTGGGCATCCGCACCACCGAAGCGCTGCTGGAGGCGACCCGTACGGCGAAGGGCCGCAAGGCGCTCTCGACCAAAACCAGTATCCGCGAGCAGCAACTTCTGGAATGGGCCAACATGGCCGACTACATGCGCATTCGCGGCATGGGCAAAGCCAAGATCGGGCTGATACGCGCGGCCGGCGCCACCACCGTCCGCGAACTGGCGCATCGCAACCCGGCGCGGCTGGCCCAGAACATGAAGGACGTGAACATCAGGCGGAAGTTGGTCCGCATTCTCCCCTCCGAGAAATCCGTCGAACAGATGATCGCGCAGGCGCGCAAGCTGCAGCCCAAGATCACCTATTAGGTCGATTGCAGCCGTCCCTCCCTGCCCCCCAAGGGCGATCCTCGCAGGCGCCGGTCCGTCTTGACTCCCCTGCCCTGACCGCGCAAAGCCACGGCATGATGGCAGCGACCTCCAGTCCGGTCACGACCGCAGCGGCGGCCCATCCGCTGCTGCAAAAGCTGTTGTCCGGACCGGTTCCGGCGGTGATGGGCGTGCTCAATGTGACGCCGGATTCGTTTTCCGACGGCGGGCAGTACCTCGCCCCCGAGCAGGCGCTGACGCAGGCAAAGCGCATGGTCGACGAAGGTGCCGACATCATCGACATCGGCGCCGAGTTCGACCCGTCCCTATGGCGACGCGCGGCCGGTCTCGGCAGACGAAGAAGTTGCACGGCTCCGGCCGATCCTCGCCGCCACCATCAAGCTCGGTATTCCCGTCTCCATCGACAGCATGAAATCGGACGTCGCAGCCTTTGCGCTGGAGGCAGGTGCTGTGATCGTCAACGACGTCTGGGGCTTGCAACGCGACAGTCAGATGGCGCAGCTGGTGGCGCGGCGCGGCGTGCCGGTGATCATCATGCACAATCGCGACCGCGCCGATCCCGCCATCGACATCACAAGGGACATCGCCGCCTTTTTCGCCCGCTCGCTCGACATCGCAGCCAAGGCCGGCATACCCGGCAGCCATATCGTGCTCGATCCCGGCATCGGCTTCGGCAAAACGCCCGAGCAGAGCATGATCGCGCTGGCCCGTCTGGACGAGTTCAAGCGCTTTGGCCTGCCACTTCTGGTCGGCGCCTCGCGCAAGCGCTTCATCGCGTCCGTTTCGCCGTCGGAGCCGCAGCAACGCCTGGGCGGCTCGATCGCGGCGCATCTGATCGCCGCGAGAAGTGGCGCGCGGATCATCCGCACCCATGACGTCGCGGAGACCGTGCAGGCGTTGAAGGTCGCCGCGGCCATCGAGGACAGGCGATGACGGACACGATTTTCATCAAGGGTGTCGTCGTTCACGCCCGTCATGGCGTGATGGAGCATGAGACCAGGGTCGGGCAACGCTTCGTCATCGATCTAGAACTCTATGCCGATCTTTCGGAATCCTCGCGCACCGACCGTCTCGCCGACACCGTGTCCTATTCCAACGTGGTGGCGACCGCGACCGCAGCCTTCAAGGGCACCAACTACAAGCTCTTGGAGCGCGCCGCCGGCGCCGTGGCGGATGCCGTCCTCGCGGCTTTCCCGCGCATTCTCGCGGTCAAGGTCACCGTGCACAAGCCGCACGCGCCGATCGCCGAAATCTTCGAAGACGTCGGCGTGGTGCTGACGCGTAGCCGGCATGGCTGACGTTCTGATCGCGCTGGGCGGCAATGTCGGCGACGTCCGCGCGACGTTCACGAAGGCGATCGCGCATATCTGCGGCATGGCGCAGGCCGTGCTGCTGGCGCGCTCGTCCGACTACATCACGCCACCCTGGGGCGAGGAAGACCAGCCCCGCTTCATCAATGCCTGTATCGAGATCGAGACCGGCCTCGATCCGCACGCGCTGCTGTTCACCCTGCACAAGATCGAGAAGAAATTCGGCCGCGACCGCGCAAGCGAGAAGCACTGGGGGCCGCGCAGCCTCGACCTCGACCTGGTCGCCTATGACGACGTCAAGCTCGACAAGCCGGAACTGACGCTGCCCCACCCTCGCCTGTTCGAACGCGCCTTCGTGCTGGTGCCGCTGGCCGAAATAGCGCCCGACCGCGTGATCGCCGGGCAGCGCGTCAAGGACGCGCTGGCAAAACTTTCGACCGACGGTATCGAGCGGCTGCCGGACGTCGATTAATCAAAACCAGGGCGAAAACAACTGTTTGGCTTGGCCGCCCGCCCGTGGCAATTTCCGCTCACACAAAACGAGTCCTGGGATGACAACGACCCCCGATTTGCCCCTCGCCGCGGATTTTGCGCAGGCCACGCAGGACGACTGGCGCAAGCTGGTCGACGGCGTGCTGAAGGGCGCGCCGTTCGAGCGACTGGTGGGCAAGACCTATGACGATCTGAAAATCTCGCCGATCTATCCACGCGCCAGGGGCGCCATTCCGATTGCAGGCCGCGCGGCGGCGATGCCCTGGCAGATCATGCAGCGGATCGATCATCCCGATCCCGCGAGGGCAAATGCGATCGCCCTGCACGAGCTTGAGAATGGCGCGACGGGACTTGAGATCGAATTCGCCTCTGGTCCGGGCGCGCGCGGCTTCGGCGTCAAGGATGCGACGCCGGATACGCTGAGACGCCTGTTCGACGGCGTGATCTTCGATGCCGGGATTTCGATCGCGCTCAATCCGGTGATCGGGCGCGAGAATGCCGGTGAAAATCTCGCCGCGCTGCTCGAGGCGCAACGCGTCGATCCCGCCAGGGTGGACGTCCGCTTCGGCTATCAGGCACTGTCGACGATGGCGGTGCGCGGCAGCGCGGCCGCCGTTTGGACGGAAATGACCAAGCCGTTCGCAGCCGTCGTGAGCGGCCTGATGAAGCGCGGTTTCAAGGGCCCGTTCGTGCTCGCCGACGGCCGCCCGGTGCACGATGCCGGCGGCTCGGAAGCGCAGGAGCTGGCGTTCGCCCTGTCGCTCGCGGTCGCGTATCTACGCATGCTGGAAGGCGGCGGCATCGACCTCGAAGCGGCGCGCGCGGCGATATCGTTCCGCCTCTCCGCCGACGCCGATCAATTCCTGACCATGGCCAAATTCCGCGCGCTGCGGCTGCTCTGGGCGCGCGTCGAACAGGCGAGCGGGCTTTCTCCGAAACCCGTCTTCATTGCCGCGGAAACTGCGTGGCGGATGCTGACCCAGCGCGATCCCTATGTGAACATGTTGCGCGCGACCATGGCGACGTTTGCGGCCGGGCTTGCCGGCGCCAATGCCATCACCGTGCTGCCGCACACGCTGGCGCTCGGTCTGCCCGATGCGTTCGCGCGACGCGTGGCGCGCAACACCCAGCTGGTGTTGCTGGAGGAATCCAATCTCGCCAAAGTCAGCGATCCCGCGGCGGGTTCCGGCGGCATCGAGAGCCTCACGCAAGAGCTCTGTCAAACCGCGTGGTCGCTGTTCCAGGAGATCGAAAAGGCCGGCGGCGTCTTTGCCGCCCTTCAGCAGGGCCTGATCCAGGGCAAGGTCACAGCGACCCGCAAGGCGCGCGAGGCCAATGTCGCGCGGCGCAAGGATGTGCTGACCGGCGCCAGCGAGTTCCCGAACCTGCACGAGGCCGAAGCCAGCGTTGAAGATGTGAAACCGGCGACGCCCGCGATGACCAACGATCCCATCACGTTCGAACCGCTCGCGGCCATTCGCCTCGCGGCGCCGTTCGAGCGCCTGCGCGATCGCTCCGATCAGATCGCCAGGCAGCAAGGCAAGCGCCCGCGCGTCTTTCTCGCCAATCTCGGTTCGGCCGCCGACTTCACCGCGCGCGCAACTTTCGCCAGGAGTTTTTTCGAGACCGGCGGCATCGAGGCCATCGACAGCGAGGGCTTTTCCGACGCGAGCGCACTGGCCGCCGCCTGGAAGGAGTCCGGCGCCGGGCTCGTGTGCCTCTGTTCCCAAGACAAGGTCTATGCGCAGCACGCGGAGGCGGCCGCCAAGGCCCTGCAGACGGCTGGCGCACGACATATCTATCTGGCAGGCCGGCCCGGCGATCAGGAAACCGCCCTGCGCGGCGCCGGCGTGACTGACTTCATCTTTGCAGGCGGCGACGCGCTCGGCAGCCTGCGAAAGGCCTATGAGCTGATGGAGCGAACATGACCGCGGAAACCAGCAAGCCCGTGCTCACCGGCGGGTGCCAATGCGGCGCCATCCGCTTTGCGCTGAAGGCCGCGCCGGTCCGGGTCAGCATCTGCCATTGCCGGATGTGCCAGAAGGCCTCGGGCGCGCCGTTCGCATCCTTTGCCGATATCGACCGTGCCGATTTCAGCTGGACCAAGGGCAAGCCGGCGGCGTTCAAATCGTCCTCGATCGCGGAGCGCGACTTCTGCGCCGCCTGCGGCACGCCCTTGAGCTTCCGCCGTATCGACGGCCCACGGATCGAGATCCTGACCGGCACCTTCGACCGTCCGGACCGGGTGATCCCGACGCGGCAATACGGCACCGAATCCCGGCTCGGCTGGGTGGTCGGGATCGCGAACCTTCCGAGCCAGACCACGTTGCAGAATTACGGCCCGGACAAGATGGCCACCATCGTCAGCCACCAGCATCCGGATCATGATTGAAGGTGGCCTTGCCGGGGTCTCGAATATGATATGGTCGACACCATGAGCCGCATTCCTGATTTCGCCGATGTCGCCTTCGAGCCAGTCGCGCTCGCAGCCCCAGCCGGCAACGCCGAACCCTGGCTCACCCCCGAGGGCATCCTGGTCAAGCCCGGCTACAGCGAGACCGATCTCGAAGGCATCGACTTTCTCGAGACCTGGCCCGGCATCGTGCCTTATCTGCGCGGCCCGTACCCGACCATGTACGTCAACCAGCCCTGGACCGTCAGGCAATATGCCGGCTTCTCCACGGCGGAAGATTCCAACGCCTTCTACCGCCGCAACCTTGCTGCCGGCCAGAAGGGCCTCTCCGTTGCCTTCGATCTCGCCACTCACCGCGGCTACGATTCCGATCATCCGCGCGTCTCCGGCGATGTCGGCATGGCCGGTGTCGCCATCGACTCCATCTACGACATGCGCACGCTGTTCGCGGGCATTCCGCTCGACCGGATGAGCGTGTCGATGACCATGAACGGCGCGGTGCTGCCGATCCTCGCGCTGTTCGTCGCTGCCGCCGAGGAACAAGGCGTGCCACCGGAGAAGCTTTCGGGAACGATCCAGAACGACATCCTGAAAGAGTTCATGGTGCGCAACACCTATATCTATCCGCCGACGCCTTCGATGCGGATCATCTCGGACATCTTTGCCTACACATCGCAGAAGATGCCGAAATACAATTCCATTTCCATTTCCGGCTATCACATGCAGGAAGCCGGCGCGACGCAGGACCTCGAGCTCGCCTACACGCTGGCCGACGGCGTCGAATATCTGCGCGCCGGCCTCGCCGCCGGTCTCGATGTCGATCGCTTCGCGCCGCGGCTGTCGTTCTTCTGGGCGATCGGCATGAACTTCTTCATGGAAGTCGCCAAGATGCGCGCCGCGCGGCTGCTCTGGGCGAAGCTCTTGAAGCCGTTCAACCCGAAGGACCCGCGTTCGCTGTCGCTGCGCACGCATTGCCAGACTTCCGGCTGGTCGCTGACCGCGCAGGACGTCTACAACAACGTGGTGCGGACCACGATCGAGGCGATGGCGGCAACGCAAGGCCATACCCAGTCGCTGCACACCAACGCACTCGACGAAGCCCTGGCGCTGCCGACCGACTTCTCCGCCCGCATCGCGCGCAACACGCAGTTGTTCCTGCAGCAGGAGAGCGGCACCAACCGCATCATCGATCCCTGGGGCGGCTCCTATTATGTCGAGCGGCTGACGCGCGATCTCGCCGCCAAGGCCTGGGGTCATATTCAGGAGGTCGAGGAACTCGGTGGCATGGCCAAGGCGATCGAGGCCGGCGTGCCGAAGCTGCGCATCGAGGAAGCTTCCGCCAAGACCCAGGCCCGGATTGACGCCGGCCGGCAGGCCGTCATCGGCGTCAACAAATTCAAGCCGACGGACGAGCGGCCGATCGATGTTCTCAAGGTGGAGAACGCCACCGTGCGGCGGCTGCAGATCGACAAGCTCAAGCGGCTGCGCGGCGAGCGCAACCAGAAGGACGTCGATGCGGCGCTGGCCGCACTGACCCGCTCAGCCGGCGAGGGCAACGGCAATCTGCTGGCGCTGGCGATCGAGGCGGCGCGCGCCAAAGCCACTGTCGGCGAAATCTCGGACGCGATGGAGAAGGTGTTCGGGCGTCACCGCGCCGAGATCAAGTCCATCACCGGCGTCTACAAGCGGGAGGCGTCCGCCATGTCTGATAAGGTCGAGAAGGTGCAGGCGCTGATCGACGCCTTCGAGGAAGCGGAAGGACGGCGTCCTCGCATCCTGGTCGCCAAGATCGGCCAGGACGGCCACGACCGCGGCCAGAAGGTGATTGCCTCCGCCTTCGCCGATGTCGGTTTCGACGTCGATATCGGACCGCTGTTCGCGACCGCCGACGAAGCCGCGCGGCAGGCGGTCGAGAACGACGTGCATATCCTCGGCGTGTCCTCGCTCGCCGCCGCGCATCTCACGGCCGTGCCGGAACTGAAGGCCGCCCTGAAGAAGCAGGGCCGCGAGGACATCATGATCATCATCGGCGGCGTGGTCCCGCCGCAGGATTACGACGCCCTCTACAAGGCCGGCGCCGAGGCGATCTATCCGCCGGGCACGGTGATCTCGGATGCCGCCGAGGAGCTCATCCACAAGCTCAACGCCCGGCTCGGCCATAGCGAGGCGGCGGAGTAATTTCCGCCGCGTCCCCCGGCCCCCGCGCCAATAAAACCTACCCATTTACAGCACACGGGATCACGGTGGATGCCTACGCCTGTGCCCTCGCCTGTCCCGCAACCGCGTTGTAAACCAAGCCATGACTCTGCCGAAACGCAGTTCCCTCGACATCAAATCCCTCGCGCGTGACCTCCGAGCCGGCGACCGCGCCTCGCTCGCACGCGCGATCACCCTGATCGAAAGCCGGCGCGGCGATCATCAGGCCTCCGCCCGCGACCTCGTGCAGGCACTGCTGCCGGCGACCGGCAACGCGATCCGCGTCGGCATCACGGGCTCGCCCGGCGTCGGCAAATCCACCACCATCGATGCGCTCGGCACCTTCCTGATCGAGCACGGCCACAAGGTCGCGGTGCTCGCAGTCGATCCGTCATCGGCGCGCACCGGCGGCTCGATCCTCGGCGACAAGACGCGGATGGCGCGGCTCGCCGCCTCCGACCACGCCTATATCCGGCCCTCGCCGGCGTCGGGCACGCTCGGCGGCGTCGCGGCCAAGACGCGCGAGGCGATGCTGTTGTGCGAGGCGGCCGGCTTCGACGTGATCCTGGTCGAGACCGTCGGCATCGGCCAGTCCGAGACGGCGGTGTGCGACATGACGGATTTCTTTCTGGCGTTGATGCTGCCAGGCGCCGGCGACGAGTTGCAGGGCATCAAGAAAGGCCTGGTCGAACTCGCCGATATGATCGCGATCAACAAGGCGGACGGCGACAATCTCAAGCGCGCGCAGCATGCCGCGGCAGACTACAAGAGCGCGCTGCACATCCTTACACCCCGCTCCGAGCACTGGCATCCGCCCGTGATCACCTATTCGGCGCTGACGGAAAACGGCATTGCCGAGCTCTGGCAGAAGATCCTCGATCATCGCACCGCCATGAATGCCTCGGGCGATTTCGCCGCGCGACGGCGCAACCAGCAAATCAAATGGATGTGGTCGATGCTGGAACAACGCATGCTGGCGCGACTCCGTGCGGATTCGTCGATCCGTGCCAAGGTGAAGAAGATCGAGGGCGAAGTCGCGGCCGGCCGGCTGACGCCCTCGCTCGCGGCGGAAGAAATCGTGGAATTGTTGCGATGAGCGAGAAGCTTCGTATCCTCATCACCGGCTTCGGCCCGTTTCCCGGCGCGCCCTACAATCCGACCAGGCCGCTGGTCGAGCGGCTGATGCGCCTGCGCCGTCCGGCCTTCGATGATGTCGAGCTATCCAGCCACATCTTCCATGTCACTTACGCCACCGTCGATCGCGAATTGCCGGAGCTTCTGGCAGAGCGTCGGCCGCATGCGCTGTTGATGTTCGGCCTTGCTGCGCGCACCCCCTATCTTCGCGTCGAGACCCGCGCGCGCAATGCGATCACCACGATCTGGCCGGACGCCGACGGCACGCGCGTTCGCAAGGGATCGATCGCAGGGGGCGAAGATGCGCTGATGTTCGGCCCGCATACCGCAAGACTGCTGCGCGCGGCATTGGCGACCGGTATCGACGCGCGCGCCTCGCGCGATGCCGGCAGCTATCTCTGCAACTATCTGAGCTGGCGCGCGATCGAGGCGACGCAGCGCGAGGACGGACCTCGCCTTGCAGCATTCATCCACGTACCCCGCCTCGCGCATGATGGCACGGCGCGTATCCCCGGCGGCATCACGCTGGAGGCACTGGTTGATGCCGGCGAAGCCATGCTCGGTGAAATGATCAGGCTGACGCGCGGCGCGATGCTCGAAGCCGTTTGATCCTGACGGCCTGTTAACCCTACCCCCAACAATCGCAACGTCCCGTCCTCGCATTCACCATGCGCGGCCGCGATTTCGCGTTACGTATCGGACACCCGCGCGCATATGTGGATTGCGATCATGGACTTCAATCGCCGTCATCTTCTCGGAGCTTCCGCGGCGGGCGCCGCCGGTGCGCTGGCGATGACGCCCGATCCGGTGCGCGCCGCGCCGCTCACCTCCGCGCTTGGACGCGACGCCACGCAATACGGCGTACGGCCCAACGCAGCGGAGGACCAGACGCGCCTCTTGCAGCGCGCGATCGATGAAGCAACGCGCGCGCAAGTGCCGCTGGCGCTGCCACCCGGCCTCTATCGCACGGGCACGCTGCGGCTTTCGCGCGGGACACAGCTCGTCGGCGTGCGCGGCGCGACCAAACTCGTCTTCACCGGCGGCGCGACGATGCTGCTCGCCGAAGGCGCCGACGGCCTCGGGCTCTCCGGCATCACGCTCGATGGCGGGGGCATCCCCCTGCCCGATCGCCGCGGCCTGATCCATTGTCTCGCCGGCCGCGATGTCCGCATCGGCGATTGCACGATCACCGGCAGCGGCGGCAGCGGCATCTGGCTCGAGCAAGTCTCGGGCGACATCTCCGGCAACATCATCACGAATACCGCGACGACCGCGATCGTCTCGTTCGACGCACTCGGCCTGATCGTCGCGCGCAACACCATCACCGCGACCCACGACAATGGCATCGAGATCCTGCGCACCGCGATCGGCGACGACGGCACGCTGGTGGCCGACAATCGCATCGAGGACATCAAGGCCGGTCCCGGCGGCTCCGGGCAATACGGCAATGCCATCAACGCCTTCCGTGCGGGCAATGTCATCGTGCGCGGCAACCGCATCAAGAATTGCGACTACTCCGCGGTGCGCGGCAATTCGGCCTCCAACATCCAGATCGTGAACAACAGCGTGACCGACGTCCGCGAGGTCGCGCTGTATTCCGAGTTTTCCTTCGAAGGCGCTGTCATCGCGGGCAACACGGTGGACGGCGCCGCGGTCGGCGTCTCCGTCTGCAATTTCAACGAGGGCGGCCGCATTGCCGTCGTCCAGGGCAATATCATCCGCAACCTGCTGCCGAAGCGTCCGATCGGGACCGCGCCTGACGACGACGCCGGCATCGGCATCTATGTCGAGGCCGACAGTTCGGTCACCGGCAATGTGATCGAGAATGCGCCCGCCTTCGGCATCGTTGCCGGCTGGGGCAAATATCTGCGCGATGTCGCCATCACCGGCAACGTGATCCGTAAGGCCTTTGCCGGCATCGGCGTGTCGGTCGTCTCCGGCGCCGGCACCGCCCTGGTCAACAACAACATGATCTCGGAGACGCCCCGCGGCGCAGTCGTCGGCCTCGACCATGCCCGCGCCATCACCACCGATCTCTCCGCCGAGGGCGCGCAGCGCTTTGCACAGGTCGTGATCGGCAGCAACGCGGTGCGGCGCTGATGCTAGAGGGCGTTGCGCAGCAGCGGGTAGCGCTGCTCGATCGCGCTCATGTCGAACGAAACGTCAGAGACGTCGAGCGCCTGCTCCAGTGCGAGCATGTCGATGACAGGCTCGGACGACGACGACGCCTGGACTGAAGCAGGCTCAGCTTCTTCGGCTGCATCTTCGTCTTCGGACGCCAGCTCGAACGGCTCCGGCACAATCGGCACCGGATCGGGTGCGGCAATCTGCACCGGCGCCGGAATGGCCGACTCCGATAGCGCAAATTCGACTGCGGCAACGCCCTGCGCCAGTTCCGGCGTCACCGGCGTCGGCTGACGCGGATTCGACAGGCCGCGCCACATTTCGACCGCGAATTTTGCTTCCTTGATGTTCTCGAGAAAGGCGGCTTCCGTGTAGTAGCGCCGCCAGCGGCCGCTCTCGAACATTTCGGTAAGATAATTCAGCCGCTGTTCGGCCAGCGCGCACCAGCGCGCGATGACCTCGCGGCGCGGCGCCTCGTCAGTGCGATGTGTCATGAACCAGCCCGCAATAAGAAAGACGGACGCAGACGCGCACTCACGAATCAACGCAGATGTGACCGCAATATGTTGTGGAAAAGGTGATTCTTGTCCAGTGCCGCGGCGGAATCCCGGACTCTCACGGAGATTCGCCGGCCGAAAATAAAAGACCCGACCGGGGGGACAACCGGTCGGGTCGAGCCATACGGGCGCTTGGGGTGGATGGGCGCTCGCGCCTGATACAGCTATGGGGAGGGAAAACCGCTCCCACACTGTATTGGTCGCCGAGGGGCAGCGGGACGTTCAAGGCGGTGACCGAAATTTTTAACCCTTCGGCAACGACCCAATCGCGCGCAAGCTTATTGCGCAGCGGGCCTGACGGTCTCGACCGCGGCGGAAACCGGCGGCGCCAACGACCGATCCGGCCCGGTTTGCGCGGCTTTTTCGCCAAGTTTCGCATCATCCGATGCTACGACCGGCGCCAGTGGCACAATGGATGCCGCGACTGCGGCATAAGCATCGGCCTCACCGGCGCCGAACAGATCATCACGACCTGGTGAGCCCAGGTCACGCGCGGTCCGCGTCAAAATGGCGCGCAACTCATCGGGCGTCAGTGCCGGATTGCGCTCGAGCAAAAGCGCGGCAACGCCGGAGACATAGGCTGCGGAGAACGAGGTGCCGGAGGTGATCTGGTATTTCTGATCGGGCGCAGGCAGGAAGATCTCGGCACCGGGGGCAGCGAGCGCAATGTAGCTGCCGCGGTTGGACGCCTCGAGCAATTTGTCCTTGGCATCGGTGGCGGACACCGCAATCACATGCGGATTGGCCGCCGGATAGAGCGGCGGCGATTTCGCCCCGGCATTGCCGCTGGCCGCGACCATCACGATCCCTTTGGCTGCGACCGCAGTGATGGCGCGCTCGATCAGCGCATCCTTCGGCCCCGCAAAGCTCAAATTGATGATTTGCGCGTGCTGGGCCACGGCGTGGTCGAGGCTTTTCAAAACCACGAAGCTGCTGCTCTCGACCCCGACCGATCCCTGGCCGAAGGCGCGGATCGCGATCAGGTGCACGGCTGGAGCCGCGCCCATCAGCCGGCCGTGCGAGGCGATCACGCCCGCAATGCCGGTGCCGTGCAGATGCGGTCCTTCGCTGCTGCCGAGCGCATCGAAATTGTCGGTCACGGAACCCGCCAGTTCGGAATGGCGCGTATCGATGCCGGAGTCGATCACGGCGACCAGCACATTGACGCCGCGGGAGAGCGTATGCGCCTCGGGCAGCCGCAGCTTTTCCAGCGCATATTGCGCGGGATCGCCCTCGGTCTGCGCGGCCTGCTGCTCCTGCAGCAGGTAGCGGAAATCCGGCTGCACCGAAACCACGCCGCTGGCCGCGGCAAAGTCGCGGCTGGCCGTCTCATAGGAGCGGCCGTCGACGATCTGGAACAGGCCGATGGTCGCGCCGATCAGCGGGAAGGCCTGCGAAGAGATTCGCCGCAAGCCGTGACGCCGCGCCAGCGCGTTGGCCTGCTCATCGGACAGCGTGCCTTCGAGCTCGGCGACGATGCGATTGTTGTAGGTGCGCAGGTTGAGTACGTTCTGCACGCTGCCGTTGTTGCGGCCCGCGCCGCTGCTCTTGCCCTTGCCGGATGAACTGCCGCCGCCACCGATCGTGGCGACCGGCGCGCTCAGGCACTCGCCGTCGCTGTCGCGGAAGGCCGCACCGCAGGACGGATAGAGGTTCGGCGACGTGTGCAGGTAGGGCGTCGTCGGATTGACGTTGACCCGGGCAGCCAGGTTAGGGGTCGGCACCCGCGCCACGATGTTTGGCGACGGTACCCGCGCGACGTTCGGATTGATGGCGGGCACGCGCGGCCCGATGTTGAGATTGGGCGGGCGGACGAAGTTCTGCGCCTGCGCGGCTGGAGCTGCAACGATCAGCGCGGTCAGCGCCAGCGCGGCGCGACATATCCGTGACCGCCAGCTCGCAGCACCCTGCATCATCGCACCTCGGTATGGAATGAACCGCCGCGCTTACTGCGCCGGCACGGCAAGGCTGACGATCTTCTCGCCCTGCAGCTTCGCCATCAGGCTCGCGACCTCTTCCTTGCTCATCGGCTTGGAGCCGAATTGCAGGCGGAACATGCCTTCCCGCGCGCTGTCGACGATCGAGGCCTGGTAGCTGTCGAGCAGCGCGGTGATGTCGGCGACCTTCGCCTCAGGCGTAAAGCGCACCAGCGCGCGCGGCGGGCTTCCGACGCCGGGATCGTGATCGCCGGTCGACAACGATGCGGTCTGATAAGTCGCGGACTGGTTCTTCATCAGCACCGCGCCGATCACGCCGGCCTGCAGCACCAGCGCGATCGCGCCAAGCGTCGCCGACCAGGCGAGCGTGCGCGGCGAGAGGCCGGCGAAGAAGGCGGCAAAACGCGACGACAGCCCGCCTAGAAAGGACGGCTGGCGCGCCGGCTCCGTATCGATCGCCGCGAACAATTTCTGCATGGCGCGCGTCGACGGCGCTCCCAGGGTCTCGTTGAGACCGATGGTCTCGGCGTATTCCTCCTGGATCACCGCGTACTGCTTGGCCAGTTCGGGATCGCGGGCGAGCGCCTCCTCGACCCGGCGCGCATCGCGCGCATTCAACGTACCCGCGGCATGCCAGGGCAGCAGCAACTCGATGTCGCCGGGCTCTTGCTCCAGCACTTGTTTGCTCAAAGCCATCATGGCCAACCTCGTTCCACGCCGGCTGCCTTGAGCAACTCGGCCAATTTCTTGCGCGCATAAAACAGGCGCGTCTTCACAGTGTTCTCCGGAATGCCGACGATCTCCGCCACCTCTTCCACGGACTTCTCGTGGTAGTAGACAAGATCGACGATCTCCCGATGTTCCGCCGACAGTGCCGTCAGGCACTTACGCAACGCCGCACTGGTATCCTTCTTCGTGGCCGCCACTTCCGGATCGTCGGACGTATCCTCGATCGCGTTGGCGGCCTCGTCGTCGAGCTCTGCGTCTTTCCTCTTCCGCAGCGCCGACAAAGCCTTGAACCGGGTGATCGCCAGCAGCCAGGTCGAAACGGCGGACCGGCCCTCGAACTTGCCGGCCTGACGCCACACATCGAGAAACACCTCACTGATGAGATCTTCCGCGATCTGCTCATCCCGCACGAGCCGAAGCCCGAAACGGAACACCCTGACGTGGTGCCGTCCGTACAGCACCTGCATGGCGAGCCGGTCGCCTTGAGCGATCCTGGCAATCAGGACTTCGTCCGTAGCCGCAGCTGCGCTCAATGGCCGTCTCGCAAGGTTGGTCGGGGGGAATTGGCTGCGGGTTCGACGCCAGCGCCAAGATTCTTCAGCTTAGCGCCTATGACTTATCCGCGTGTGTGATCTACCCCACACATTTTTGTTTTGGGATGAGTGCTTCAAACACACCGGGTGGACCCAAGAAAATGGTATCATAGTATAGAAAAGCTCACCTTGGCGCCACCCGCGTCGCCCCTCGACCATAGCAAGGCTTTGGAGGCCAAGACAGCGCGGCGGCAACGTTGGGCTGCGGCCGCTAGCGCCATCTTCGCCAGCGCGATTTTCTGTTACCGATCAAGGGCACTAGCCTTGCCAAAGCAGCAGGGATTCGGCTGCAAAAGATACCAAACCTAAAGGCTTTCCCACTTAGATTTTTGCCGCGAGTTCCATCCGTGGCAAAATAATGGGCAGTACCGCGACTCCATCCGTCACGCCGATTGCGGCCGAGCTTGAGGGCATGCGCCCGCGGCGGACCGCCAACGAGCTGGCGCGCCGCGCCCGGCAGCGCCGCCAGATCCAGGTGATGATCGCGGCGAGCTACATGCTCGATGCGCTGGTCCTGCTGCTCTATGCCCATGCCGGCACGGTGCCGGTTTTCGTCGGCCCGGCCTTCGCCGTCGCCGGCCTGAGCTCGGTCGCGTTCTATCTCGCGCTGTCGGAAACCGGCTTCACCGAGCGCTTCAAGGACCACTACTTCGTAGTACCGCAGCTGTTCATCAGCGTCGCGATCATGCTCGCGTTCACCTGGCTTGCGCCCGAGGTGGGCGTGATGTTCCTCTGTACGCTGTTCACCGTCTTCAACTTCGGCTCCCTGCGTTCGACCCCCTGGCAGACCGCGCTCGCCTGGACCGCCATGACCGCCGGCCTCGCCTGGCTGTTCCTGATGACCGACAAGCCGATCGGCCTGCCGCATCACGGCCCGATCGAACGCTTCGCCACCATGCTGGTGTTCGCGCTGACCATCGGGCGTTGCATGTTCCTCGGCATCTTCTCGAGTTCGATGCGCGCTTCGTTGTATCAGAGCGGGCAGAAGCTGAAGGAAGCCTATCGCCGCATCGAGGAGCTCGCCGAGCTCGACGAGCTCACCGGCGCGTTCAACCGGCGCTGCGTCATGCGCGTGCTGGGAGAGGAAATCGCGCGCACCCATCGTCACGGCCAGCCCTGCTCGATCGCGCTGATCGATCTCGACTGGTTCAAGCGCATCAACGACGCCCATGGCCATCCGACCGGCGACGAGGTGCTGCGCACCTTCGCCATCACCATGTTCGCCAACATCCGCACCATCGACCGCTTCGGCCGCTATGGCGGCGAGGAATTCCTGCTGGTTCTGCCGAATACGCCGGTCGAGGCCGCCGCGCGCCTGCTCGACCGGCTGCGCGCGATCGTCGCCGATCTCGACTGGAGCGCATTCTCGCCCGGCATGCGGGTGACGTTTTCCGCCGGTGTCGCGACGCTGCGCACTGACGAGCATTCCGACAGTTTCCTCGCCCGCGCCGACAAGGCGCTTTACGCATCCAAGGCACAGGGACGCAACCGCATTACCAGCGCTTGACCAGCGCGCGATTTTCCCGGTGGCGAAGAAAGCGCCGCCGTTCAACGCTCCAGGACAGAGACCATGAATTCGAGACCCGCCGATCCCACCGAAAACCTGCTCGACGAGCTGCAGGCGACGTTGTCCCACGGCACCGTGGCCAAGCGCGTCGAAGCGCTGCGCAAGGTCACCGACCTCTTCGTCAACGGCGCGGTCGACTATTCCAACGAGCAGGTCGACCTGTTCGACGACGTCTTCCAGTGCCTGATCGCGCATCTCGAAGTTTCCGCGCGCGCACTCTTGTCGAACCGTCTCGCCCCCATCGATACGGCACCGCCACGCACCATCCGCACGCTCGCCTTCGACGACGCGATCGAGGTCGCGGGCCCCGTATTGTCGCAATCGGCCCGGCTCGACGACGACGCCCTGATCGAGCTTGCCCGCTGCAAGAGCCAGGCCCATCTGCTCGCGATCTCCTCGCGGAAGTCGCTGAGTGACGCGGTGACCGACGTGCTGGTGCTGCGCGGCAATGACGAGGTGATCCAGAGCACGGTCAACAATCCCGGCGCCGAAATTTCCGAGCGCGGTTTCACGCGGCTGATCAACCGCGCCGATGGAGACGACAATCTCGCCACCTGTCTCGGCCTGCGGCCGAGCATACCGCGGCATCTCTATCTGAAGCTGCTGGCGCGCGCGTCCGCGACGGTGCGCGAGCGCCTTGAGGCCGCCCATCCGGCGCAGGCGGCACAAGTCCCGACCGCGGTGCGCGAAGCGGCGCAGCGCGCGCGTTCGGCGCCATCGGCAATGTCGAAGCAGACTGCGATTGCGCACGCGCTGGTCAAGTCGCTCTACGAGGATGGCCGGCTGGACGAGCATCAGGTGACCCTGTTTGCGGAGGCCGGCAAGTTTGACGAGACCAATGCCGCGGTTGCCGCGCTGGCCAACATTCCGGTGGCGATCGCCGAGAACATGATGGTGGAGACCCGCTCCGAGGGCGTCATGATCCTGGCCAAGGTGTCGGGCATGTCGTGGTCCACGGTTCGCGCGATCATCGAGATGCGCGACAATCTGTTCGGCGGCGAGCCGACCGACCTGCAGACCTGTCGCGACACCTATGAGCGGCTGCGGCCGTCGACCGCGCAGCAGGTGCTGCGCTTCCACCGCATGCAGCAGACCGCGCCCGCGGCTTAGGTTCGCTCTGTTCCTCGGCGCGCTAGTTCGCGCCTGGCGGGTGCCATTTGCGCCAGTGTGCCGCGATGTCGACACGCCGCGTGATCCACACCTTGTCCTGACTCGCAAGCCAGTCGAGGACTTTCGCCAGCCCGTAGGCGCGACCCGGATGTGCAATGATGCGATTGTGAAGTCCGAATGAGAGCATGCGCGGCGGATCCTCGTCGAGCACGCATTGCACGGCGTTCCTGATGTAGTCGAAGTAATCGTCGCCGGTGGTGATGCCCTGCCGGCTGAAGCGAACGTCGTTGTGCACGAGCGAGTAAGGGATCACCAGCTGGTCGCGCGAGCCTACTTTCACCCAGTATGGCAGTTCGTCGTCGTAGGCGTCGCTGTCGTAGGAGTATCCGGCGTCGAGCAGGATCGTTCGCGTGGACAGCGAGGGCGCATAGCGCGTGTACCAGCCTTCGGGGCGCTTCCCGATGCACCTGGTGATGATCTCCGTGGCGAGACGAATGTGTTCGCGTTCCTTTTCAGGCGCGAGATTGACGTGCATCTCCCACCGCAAGCCGTGGCCGGCGACATCCCAGTCCGCTTCGCGGATGGCGGCGCAGGCTTCGGGATTGCGCTCGAGCGCGCGGGCGACGGCGAACACGGTGCAAGGCAGCTTTCGCCTGCGTGAAAATCCGGTACAGGCGCCAGAATCCGGCGCGGCTGCCATACATGAACATGCTTTCGGCTGCGAGGTCGCGGCCGGCAACCGCGGCAGTGGCTCCTTCCGTCAGCCCGGCCTCGGAGGCGGCATCGCCGTCCGGCACGGCATACTCGCCGCCTTCCTCGTAGTTGATCACGAAATTGACGGCGACATGCGCGCCATTCGGCCAGCGCGGATCCGGCGGCCTGCGACCGTAGCCTGCGAAATCGCGTGAACGTCCCGCCTCCGCATCACTCATGTCCGGCTCTCCATGATCACATGAACTTCGGCAGCACCTTCGTCCACAACGCCTCGGTCGACTTCATCAGCTTGTTGTGCGGCACCAGCGCGTTATAAGTGTAGCAGAACAACCAGTCGACCGGCTGACGCTTCATGTTGGCCTCGAGCGCGCGCGTGACGGTGTCGACGGTACCGACCAGTGCATAGCCGAGGTCGATCGAGTCCTGCGCAGTCGCGAATTGCTTGGTCAGGGGATCCATCAGGCCGCGGCGGAAGCCGAACGGTTCGAACCATGCCTTGCCGGAGAAACGGCCGGAGTCCTCCCACAACGCCATCGCCTCTTCATCGGTGTCGGCGATGATGACGTCGCGCAGCAGCCCCGTGCCCTGCCCGCGCGGCCGTCCCGACACCTCGGCATAGAGGTCGTAGAGCGGCGAGGCGTAGGCCTCATGCATCGGCGGCAGGATGGCAGTGACGCCTTCGCGCGCAGCCCAGCTAATCGAGTTCGGCGACGATGCGAACGGCAGGAACACCGGCGGATACGGTTTCTGCAACGGCTTCGGCACCACGCCGACCGATTTCAGCATGCCGTTCTCGACGCCCTTGCCGTATTTCACCGTGGTCTCGAGATCCCAGGGCGTCGCGCCGGCCGGCACCTTCCAGTACTTGCCCTGGAACGTCAGCATCTCCTCGGTCCAGCACTTCTTGATGATCTGCCAGTTCTCCTCGAACGCCTCGCGGTTGGTCTGATCGATCGCATCATGGTGATGCGGCAAGGTCCCGGAAACCCCGTGCGTCTGCTGCGCCATGATGTCGACCCAGCGCCGCTGGTAACCGCGGGCAAAGCCCGCGCAAGCGCGCCCACCCGTCATGTGATCGAGCATGGCGATGTCTTCGGCGACACGGATCGGGTTGGCGGCCGGCAGCACGATGCCGAGCTGACCGACGCGGATGCGCTTGGTCTGCATCGCGAAGTAGAGGTCGAGCAGCACCGGGTTGTTGGAAACCTCGAAACCCTCGATGTGGAAGTGATGCTCGGTGAAGCTCACCGAATCGTAACCGAGATCGTCGGCGAGTTTGACCAGCTCGGTCAGCTCTTTCAGCATGCGCTGGTAAAGCTCCGGCCTCGTCGCCGCCATGCCGGCCTCGATCTCGGCGCGCGAGCCGACGCTCGGCAGGCAAAATATCGACGCTTTCATTGGTTTCCGTGCCCCTGATTTATGATTGTTGATCTTGGCCGGAGCGTAAGCAGTTTTGGGGACGTGTCCAAGGGGGCCATACGGGCAACAAAAAGCCGGGCCAATGTGCCCGGCTGCTCACCGTGTTGCCAAGCTTCGAAGCGCCTAGTGCCGCCATCGCTTCCGCGCGCGCGAAGTATCCGGCTTCGAAATCCCGCACCGGCATCGGCCTGCCGAAGAAGCTAGCGCCCCTTTTTCGTGCCGCCGCTATTTTGCTTCGTGCCGCCGCTATTTTGCGGAGGATTGTCCATCTGGCTGATCGCCTTGGCGGCAGCAGGATCCCCGGCAGCCTGGGCCATCTCGTACCACTTCCGCGCACGCACCGGGTCCTTCGTGACGCCCAGACCTTGCAGATAGAGGTCGCCGAGTCTGATCATCGCGAACGTTCGCCCGCCCGCTGCTGATTTCTCGTAATAGGCGCGGGCTTGCGTGTAGTCTTTCGCGACGCCGCGCCCAAACTGATACATGTTACCGAGGTTGGCGAGTGAATTGAGCTGACCGAGCGCGGCGCCCTTCTCGTACCATTTTCGCGCTTCTGCAAAGTCCTGGGTGACGCCGTGTCCCATGTCGTAGAGCAATCCAAGACCGTTCATGGCCGTTGCATCTCCTCCGGCGGCGCCTTTCTCGTACCATTTCCTGGCCTGAGCAAAGTCCTGTGGCTCGCCGATGCCACGATCGTAGAGGTTGCCAAGCGCCCGCATCCCGGCGGGCTCGCCGGCATTGGCGGCGGATTCGAAAAGGCTGCGGGCCCTTCCGGGGTCCATCGTAACGCCGTTTCCCTCCTCATAGAGGCGGCCGAGATTAACGGACGCCACGGTCACTCCAGCCGCAGCCGCCTTCTCGTACCACTTCTTTGCTTCGGCGTAGTCCTTTGATGCTCCATGTCCGGTTTCATACATGAAGCCAATGGCATTGAACGCCACGGGATCGTTCGCCGCGGCGGCCTTTTCATACCAGCTACGCGCCTCGTTATAATCCTGCGGCACACCCAAGCCTTGGAAATAAATCAGGCCGATGCCGATATAGCTCGCGACATAACCGGCGGAAGCGGCCTTTTCGTAAAGCTGTCGCGCCGAAGCGTAGTCCTTTTGTACCTGTGCGACGCGGCCCGCCTGAAATATGAAGCGAGGAACATCGGCGTACTGATGCAGCGCCTGATTGCAGGCGGGCGCGGCGCGCGTGCCATCCACTTCCAAGAATTTCACTCCGGCGAGGCTCTTTGGACGCTGAGGATCGAAATTGCTGGCAGCGAGGCGGTCGCAGTCTGTGATGAGGTCGGCTCCGGGCAGAGATTTCGGCGGCGCCGCCAGCGTGGCTACTTGCTCCGTCGGCTCCTTGAGCGGCCCTTGCGGCGCCGCTATGTCGTCGGTCGAAGCCGACGCCTGCGGTCCGGCAAAATAGAAATTGCCGTCGATCGGAGACGACGACACCCAGGGCTGCTGGGCGCCGCCGGTCGATCGTTTGACGGTCAATCCCACCGCGTTGAAGGTCTGGAACAGATCGGAGCCCGGACGCTTCAAGGTCGCCGCCAGCGCCGCGGTGTAAGGAGAATGCCCATCGCTGCCGTCCTGCGCCACATTGCCGGGCTGGGTTGCATACGAAATCAATGTGCCGTCGGGCGCCTGGAGTTGTGCGAGCCCTCCGTTGGAGGACCGAAGCCCGCGACCACCGAACGGATTGTTACGGCAGGCATCGAGGATCACCATGTTCAAGCGGGTGCCGGAGCCCTGCATCTGGTTCAGCACCAGGCTGACATCCACCATCTGGAAATCGACATCGGCCTCGCGGCTTGGATTGGCACTCACGGGTACGAGGTAGTTGGAGCCTCGCACCTGAACGCCGTGGCCGGCATAGTAGAACAGCGCGACGTCGGCTCCCTGGACCTGTTTTCCAAAGGACTGGATCGCGTCGTCGAGCGCCCGCTTGTCGAGGTTGAGCTGGGCATGATCGCCGGTGATGCTGAAGCCGAGATCCTTGAGCGTCTCGGCCATCAGAACCGCGTCGTTTGCGGGATTCTCCAGAGGCGTCACGTTCTGATAGGCCGAGTTTCCGATCACCAGCGCCACGCGCTTTTCGGCGAAGGCGGGACCGCCGAGACCGAGCGAGATGACGATTGCAAGCGGCAGGAACGCTTTCATTTCCAATCTCCGAAAATACTCGGGCCAGAAAACGACATAGACCCCGATGCAAAAATATCTTGGCAGGATGCGTTCCGCGGCAGCGATTTGCCGCCACTGCAAACATTGTCTTCAGGATCGTACTGGATAAAGCCCGTTCCTTGGAAGCGGATAGATGCGGCCGTTGACGCCGAGTGAACTCAGGAATGCCGCCTCGAAGTGGCTCGAACGCCGTCGGCGACCGCCCGACAGCCGGTTCACCTTCAAAATACGCCATCGTCGAAGTTCGAAGGGTTGAGGACGCCCGCAGGAACCCAGAAGCAGTCCCGCGACGAGATGTGCAGGCAAGAAAAGCCTGGCACCGTGCGATCAAGCAGAAAACTCCTGGGCGACACGCGGCGGCAGCTGGGTCCGCCCTGTTCTGTCAAAGGGTCTTTCAGCCGGCGCGCGTCTTCGAGATCGAAGCATGCCGTCGTCGTCACGGGCAATCGGTAAAGCGACCGCGCCGCAGCGGGTGCGCTCGACAGCGCCATCAATACCAAGCAGGCCATCGATCTTCCGAACATGCGAGCGACTTTTTGCGGTGTATCAATTTCGTAGCCAAATTCTGCCCCGCATGATGTGATTGACGTCACAAAGATGTTTTGAGCGATACTTCAACGGGGATCTTTACATGCGAATCTTTTTTGCCATGTTGCTGACTGCAATCATCTCTGCGTCGATCTTGCCGCACGCCGCCGTGGCACAGGCGGCCCCACCCGTCACCGCCGCCCCATCCGACGATCCCGCAGCGGCCGAGCGAGCCGTTCGCCAAAGCTGCAACGTCGGTTGCTTCACGACGCTGGACCAATGTCTGCGTGACGATAAGGCTTCACCGAGCGCTTGTCCGACATCCGCGATCACCTGCTTTATCGGCTGCCGAGGTTGCGCTCCGATTTACCGGGCGTGCCGTACCGGCACCCCGCCGGGCACCCACGACGACTGTCTTCGCCGTGACCTCGCCTGCGTCGCAGAGAAACGGAAAGGCCAGGAGGGGCGAACCGACCTGATCCGATTTTCGGGCGGCGACGGCAGCAGCGTCGAATCCGCCGTGTTGATCGAAGGCGCCCGCAACGAGGAAGAAGGGATTGTCGCGGAATCCTATTGGATCTCGCGCAACCGGCCCGGTTGGCGAAAGGGCGACCAGGCGTTGATCAACGGCAATGGCCGGCAGTTCGATCGCATCATCTATGCTTCGCCTGACGGCAAGCAGACCACGATATTCTTCGATATCACCTCGTTCTTCGGCAAGATGTGAACTCGCCGCTAATACCTCAGCACGCGCGACCCCGCGAGCGCCCCCACAGCCGTCACCAGCGCGGTCGCGAGCGTGTACCAGGTCGCGACGAACAGCGGCGAGTTGTCGGTGCAATGCGAGGCGTAGAGCGTCGCTGCCAGTCCAGCTGACACCATGCCGGCAATCGCGCCCGCCATCGCGGGACGCGAGGGCGCGCCGTGGCGGAGCCCGATCAGGGCCGCGATCAGGAGCGGCAGCGACATCGCGGGGATCGCCGACAGGCAGACTTTCGAATTGCTGCCGACCAGCCGCGTCATCATCGGCATCCGCTGCGGCATCATCATCTCGCCGGAGATGCCCGCGACCAGAAGGCCGGCGGGAATCGCCAGCAGCCAGACCCAGCCGCGCAACTCGGCCTCGGGCCGCGCGAGGTGCAGGCTCACAATGATCGCGGCGGCCGCGAGCGCCAAGGTCACCGCGAACTTCAGGTCGAAGAACGGATTGTGCATTGCCGTCATGACGTCCGGCCGCACGCCGAGCTCGGCAAAGAATATCAGCAGCGAAACCGGAAAGGCTGCGAGCAGCGCCAGCGCCAGCACGAAGCCGACGGGACGTGCGCGATGTACGTTGTCCGCCGCCAGGGAGCGAATGAGCTGATCGGTATCCATCCTCACGGCTCCCTCAGTTTCGCGGTCAGACTCGCAAGGCCCCGATGCAAGGCCACACGCACCGCGCCTTCGCTCATCGCAAGCTTGGCCGCAGTCTCCTTGATCGAGGCGCTCTCGACCGCGATCGATTGCAGCACGTCGCGCTGCCGCGCCGGCAGTGCGTTGAGTTGCGTCGCCACCTCGGTCGACGACGCCGTTTCGGCTTGCGGCTGATCGGCCAGTGTCTCGGCAAAATCATCGATATTGACGAAGATGCGCCTGCCGCGCCGGCGCAGCGCGTCGATCAGCTTGTTGCGGGCGATCGCGAACAGCCAGGGCGCGAACGGCGCGGTGGCGTCCCAGGTATGCCGCTTCAGATGCACCGCCAGCAAAATGTCCTGCACGATATCCTCGGACTGATCGATCGGTTGGCCTGCACGCGCGAGCCCGCGGCGCGCCGCGGCCCGCAGGACCGGCGTGACCGCTTTGAGCAGCCGATGATACGCCGCGCTGTCTCCGGACATGGCCGCCCGCATCAGGGGCGTCCATTCGTCTTCACGTTCGCGCACGCGCGCTCCCACCATGCAATTCGCCCGATGTATCAGTTTGTTACGCGGGGATTCTCCAATCACGAAACCGTGATCGAAGCTGACCACGCGCCGGCGGGGTCGCTGGCCGCGATGAGCCGGACCATGCGCGGGAATTGCGCACGATGGACTTTGCCCCGCTTTTGCCCTTGGAGGCCCGAAGATTCCCTTATTTTGCCCCGCTGCCGTCATCCCCAAGGGTCTCTTTTAAGTCGGGACCAAGAAAATGGGGAGATTGCCGGATGAAGGGCAACGGATGGATGGTTGGGGCGGTGGTGATGGTGCTGGCAGGCTTTGCAGCACCCTCGCAGGCAGCGGTGAGCGCGGGGAATATCGTCGCCGCGCCGGCGACAGTGGACAATGTCTATCGGCAGGAATTGCGGGTGCAGATGGCGGCGACCGACGCCCGCGCCGGCACCGCCAAACCTGCGGTCGACACGGCCACACCGGCACAGGCGCCGCAGACCGCGGCCGGTGAACGCCAGCCGACCGAGGGCCAGGTGGCCGCAAGCGACCAGCTCAACGACACCGACCGTGCGCTACGTGAGGCGGCGCCGCCTGCAGCGTCCTCTCCATCCGTGCCGGTCGCCTCCAACGAGGCGTCGGCACAGCGCACCGTGGCGATGGCCGGCGACGATCACTCGGCCTGGGACGAGACCTCGTTGATCGGCAAGGTGTTCATTGCCTTCGGCACGCTGCTGACGATTGCGTCCGCCGCGCGCATGTTCATGGCGTAGCGAGTCCCTCATCCTGAGGAGCGCCAACGGGTCCGCGCGAAGCGCGGCCCGATGATAAACTCCGCCGCGTCTCGATGGGATGAGGCCACGGTCGGGCCTCATGGTTCTCCCGGCGATGGCAGCATCGTCCGGTGACGGCGCGTTACTTTTTGCGCCGTTCGCGACGGCCTCGCAAGCGCTCGGCCTGCTCGGGCGCCGCGCCTCCTCACCATGAGGGGATAGGACGTCACTCTTGAAGCCCATCCCGGCAGCGGGCATTGTCCGCTGAAATGGTTTTGCGGGGTGGTCATGGCGACATTCGAACACATCATCGTCGAGAGCAAAGGCGCGGTCGGCATCGTCAGGCTGAACCGGCCGAAAATGCTGAATGCGCTGTCGTTCGGCGTGTTCCGCGAGATCGCGGCCGCGATCGACGATCTCGAGGCGGATGATGCGATCGGCTGCATCGTCGTGACCGGCAGCGAGAAGGCGTTCGCCGCCGGCGCCGACATCAAGGAGATGCAGCCGAAAGGCTTCATCGACATGTTCAACAGCGACTTTGCCGCTGTTGGCGGCGACCGCGTCGCCCGGTGCCGCAAGCCGACCATTGCGGCGGTGGCGGGTTACGCGCTCGGCGGCGGCTGCGAGCTTGCGATGATGTGCGACATCATCATCGCCGCCGACACTGCGAAGTTCGGTCAGCCCGAGATCACGCTCGGCACCATCCCCGGCATCGGCGGCACGCAGCGGCTGACGCGCGCGGTCGGCAAGTCCAAGGCGATGGATCTGTGCCTGACGGGGCGGATGATGGACGCTGCCGAAGCCGAGCGCAGCGGCCTGGTCAGCCGCGTGGTGGCGGCCGACAAATTGATGGACGAGGTGATGGCGGCGGCCGAGAAGATCGCGTCGATGTCCCAGCCTGCGGCGGCGATGGCGAAAGAGGCGATCAACCGCGCCTTCGAGACGCCGTTGTCGGATGGACTGAACGTCGAGCGCAATCTGTTTCACGCGACCTTCGCGCTGGAAGACCGCTCGGAGGGCATGGCGGCGTTCATCGAGAAGCGCAAGCCGGTGAACAAGAACAGGTGAGGTTTTCGTCATGTGCGTTAGCCCGGAGGGCGTAACCCACCTCTTCTGTCGCCGCGGACAAAGAAGTGGTCGGGCTTACGCTCCTCGCTATGACGATTACCCTACGCAGCCAACGCCCCACTGACCAGCGCCCGATACATCCGCTCCGCAAAACGTCTTCGGCCGATCAAGACCCAGCCGCGCCAAGCATTCCTGATCACCCGCATCCGGCGTTCGCGTCAGTCCCTTCCATAGCAACGCAGCCAGGTGCAGCGGCGCGGCTTGCGCCTCCTGCAGGATCTGCAGCGCCGGGATCAGCCGCTGCTCGACTTCGGTGAAATCACTGCCGAACGGAAAGATCGGCAACAACCCCGCCTCGCGCGCCGGTTTTAGCGCGTCGGTGATGCGCTCTGGTACGTTCGCGCGATGCTGGCGCGGGATCTCGTAAGCCTTCGCCAGCTTGCCCGCGTCCTTGGCGGCGCGCGCCAGTTCGTCCTGGAACCGCGAGTTTGATATCGCCAGCATCGCAGCGATCACGTCGGCATCGGATTTCCCCCTGACATCTGCGATACCGTACTCGGTGATGAAGACGTCGCGCAAATGCCGCGGAATGGTCTCGTGGCCGTAAGCCCAGCGGATATTCGATTGCGCCTTGCCGCGCGCCTGTCGCGTTGATTCCAGCGCGAGGATCGAGCGCGCACCTTCCAACGCAAAAGCCTGCGCCACGAAATTGTATTGGCCGCCAACGCCGCTCACGACCTGGCCGTCGTCGAGTCCGTCCGAGACCGCGGCGCCGAGCAAGGTCACCATCATGGTGCTGTTGACGAAGCGCGCGTCAAGGCGCGCCGCGCGCTTCTCGTCCCCGTCGCGATAGATCTCGTTGGTGAATGACACCGGCATCATGCAGATGCGCGCGCGATCCTCCTCCGTCATCTCGCGCAACGCGCGATAGAACGATTTCGGCCCCAGGAAGAACGCGCCATGCAGGATGATGCCGTCGATGGCGCGCGTCAGGATGCCGGCGTCGATCAGGCCGATGAAAGCCTCGGTCACCATCTCGCTGACGCCGTAAAGCCCCTTGTCGAACGGCGCGGTCTCGCGCGGCGCGCAGATCCGGCGACAGCCGCCGCATGATGGCCTCGAATTGCGCGTTGTCCCTGTGACGCACGACGAGACTCTGCGCCAGGGCGTCGCCGACCTGCCCGATGCCGATCTGCAGGGTGCCGCCGTCGCGCACGAGCGATGCGGCGTGCAGGCCGATGGCGTATTTGGCGTCGGAAATCGGCTCCGACGGTGGCGCAAACAGCGGGAAGTCGGTGACGGGACTGTCGAGCACCGCGGAGAATTCGTCCGCGGAGAGATCACCCGGCCCCGGCATGAACGGCAATTCGGAATTGACCTGCGCCACCAGCTTGAACGCCGCGCGGCCTTCCGCGCGCGCACGCAGCACATCGAGCGTGGTGTCGGTGTTGCAGGACAGCGAGTAGCGCGGCACGCCATCGACCACGCGCCTGGCGACGAGTTGCGTGACGACGTTGAGGCCCTGCGCCAGCAGATACGATGCTGCGTGGGTGTAATTGGCAGAGATGTAGTTCTGTTGCGCGGCGGGCACGTGCATCCAGCGCCCGGCGAGAAAGAAGAACTCGATCACGCGGATGTTCGGCGGCAACTTGCCGTGCCGCAGCGGCTCGGCATAGGCCAGATCCGGGTAACCGCCGAACAGGCGGTCGATCACTGGCGTGATGAAGCGCGCCTCCAGCAGGTTGGACGGCTTCGGCTTCTCCAGCGTCAGCGCCGAGAAGAAGGTCAAATCGATGGAGCGGTCGGCAACGGCGCGCGCATAGAGCGCGTTGATGATGTGGTTGGCCTTGCCGAGCCCGAGCGGCAGGCCGACCACGAGCTTGCTGCCGACGTCGCGGATGATCTCGTCGGCAATCGCGTCCGCGTCGCTGAACATCTTTGGCATTGCGAGCCTGCTCCGGGATAGCATTCGACGCCGACGGGAGAGCAGCTATATCCTATTTTCCACGTGAGTCGTTGCCGATCCGATTCGCTCGCGAGACCTCGATGAAAGTCTTTTTGCGCCGCGCGGCCAAGACCCTGCTGGCTCTTCTGCTGCTGATCGTCGTTGCGGTGGCCGGCTTCAGGCTGGCAGCCGCAATGCGCGAAACCGCGACGCGTGAGGAACTGGCGCCGGCCAGCGGCCATCTGGTGCAGACCGCCTCCGGCGCCGTGTTCGTGCAGGAGAAGGGTCCGCCCGACGGCGTGCCGGTGGTGCTGGTCCACGGCACCGCGGCCTGGAGCGAACTCTGGCGCACCACCATCGATGCGCTCGGATCCAGCGGCTTCCATGTCATCGCGCTCGACCTGCCGCCGTTCGGTTTCTCGGACCGTCCCGGCGACTACACGAGGGAGCGCCAGGCCGCGCGCATCGACGGCGTGCTCGAGCGATTGTCGTCCGCGCCCGCCATCATTGTCGGTCATTCCTTTGGCGCCGGCGCCGCCACCGAATTTGCGATGCGCTACCCGAAGCGCTCGCGCGCACTGGTGCTGGTCGATGCGGCGCTCGGATTGATGTCGCCGCCAACCGATGCGCCGTGGTTCCTCGAGCCGAAATTCATCCGTGAAATTACGGTCTCGCTGACGATCACCAATCCGTTGGCAACCAGGACGCTGCTCGCGTCCCTGATCGCCAGGAAGGAACGCGCGCTGCCGCAATATGTCGAGATCCTGCAGCGGCCGTTGCGTCGGCGCGACAGCACAGCCGATATCGCCGACTGGCTGCTTTACTTCGCCGGTTCCGACACCGCTGCGCAAAGCGCCGACCCGAACGCCTATGCGAAACTCACGCTTCCCGTCGCGATGATCTGGGGCGAACGCGATTCCGTCACGCCGTTGGAACAAGCACACGATCTGCAACGCCGCTTGCCGCAGGCGACGCTGAGCACATTGCCGGGCGTCGGTCATATCCCGCAAATCGAGCATCCCGACGGGTTCAACGACGCGCTGCTCGCGGTGCTGAAGAGACTTTAGATCGCGCACTGTCTTCGTTCATTTATATGTGACGCACAGGCAACAGGCGCGAAGCGAGTTTGACCGCACGCTGTTTAGTTGTGGCGGCGCACCTCGCGAAGCAGCTAAAGGGAATTGTGCGCATCGGCGGGGGCTGAGGCCGGGGCTGGATGATGCTGGAGCGTGCCGCCGATTGCGCGGACCGATGAAGAGCCGTCGCATCCATATGACGGGGGCTTCGGGCTCCGGCGTCACCAGTCTCGGCCGCGCCTTGGGGGCCGCGCTCGCGCTGCCGCATCACGACACCGACGACTATCTGTGGGCGCCGACCACGCCGCCTTATCGTGAGTTGCGTCCAAAGATCGATCGGCTGCGGCTGATGCGCGAGATGTTCCTGCCGCGCGCCGATTGGGTGTTGAGCGGTGGCCTCGACGGCTGGGGCGACGAACTGATCCCGTTGTTCGACCTCGTGGTGTTCCTGAAGGCGCCGCGTGAGTTGCGCATGCAGCGGTTGCGCGAACGCGAAGCCACGCATTTCGGCGCTGAGGCGGTTTCACCCGGCGGCTGGCGGCATGCGGAGACGGCATCGTTCATCGATTGGGCCTCGCATTACGAGGACGGCAGCCGCGAGGGCCGCAGCCTTGCCACGCATGAGGCGTGGCTCGCCGCCTTGCCCTGTCCGGTGCTGCGTCTGGACGGATCGCGGCCGATCGATGAATTGGTCGCCGAGGTGCGCCGGACGCTCGGCGCGTGAGCGGGCGCCCTGCCTTTTCCGGCAGCGCCATGATAGAGTGCTCCCAATCAGAAAAATCATGAGGGAGGAAACCATGCTGACACGACGCGGTATCCTGCTGGCCTCCGTAGCAGCGGGAGTTGCCATGAACACCAAAAGCGCATTTGCCAAGGCCGCCCAGCCATCGACGCCGGTGAATTTCGACGTGCCCGCCGGCGCCTGCGACTGCCACACCCACATCCACGCCGACCCCGAAAAATTCCCGTTCTTCGCAGGTCGGGTCTACACGCCGGAGCTGGCCTCGCCCGAAGAGATGAGCGCGCTGCACAAGGCGCTGCATCTCGAGCGCGTGGTGATCGTGACGCCGAGCGTCTACGGTCCCGACAATTCGGCGACGCTGTTCGGCATGAAGGCGCGCGGCACGACCGCGCGGGGCGTTGCCGTGATCGACGACAAGACCAGCGAAGCCGATCTCGACGCCATGGGTCAGGCCGGCTTCCGCGGCATCCGCCTCAATCTGGCGACCGGCGGCGTCAACGATCCCAATGTCGGGAAGACGCGCTTTTCCGCCGCGGTCGACCGCATGACGCCGCGCAAATGGCATGTGCAGCTTTACACCACGCTGCCGATGATCGCGGCGATCAAACCGCTGGTGCTGGCTTCGCCGGTGCCTGTCGTGTTCGACCATTTCGGCGGCGCGCAGGCCGAACTCGGCGTCGACCAGCCGGGGTTCTCCGACCTCCTCGACCTCGTCAAATCGGGCAAGGCCTATGTGAAGATTTCCGGCGCCTATCGTTCTTCGAAACAGGCGCCCGACTATTCCGACGTCGTGCCGCTGGCCAAGGCGCTGATCGCGGCCAATCCCGAGCGCATCATCTGGGGCACCGACTGGCCGCATCCGAACTCCGTCACCCTGCCCGGAAAGCAGGTCAGCGACGTGACGCCGCTGTTCCAGATCGACGACGGCCGCCTGCTGAACCAGCTTCCGGTGTGGGCGCCGGATGCGGCGACGCGCAAGACGATCCTGGTCGACAATCCGGCAAGGCTGTACGGCTTTGGATGAAGCGCTTGCTGGCCGGTCAATCGCGTCCGGCTAGGTCGCGCAACTCGGGTGGGACCGCGGGCGCGCACTGATCGCGGTTCGCAGCGAGGATGACGGCATTTTGCGCCGGAGCCGATACCGGCGAATGTGCCAGCGTCCAACGCTGCCCGGCGACCGCGATGTCGAGCATGGCGAGAACGAGAGCGGCGATCACGAGAGCCGGATTGAGCCAGGCGCAGGCCGCATCGAGCCGTGCTATCCATCGGTGCATGCCTATCTCCGCGCAAGATGACAAGCAGATCGTTTGATCGAGGCAAGGATGGCCCCGGCGGCCTTCGTCCACAATGCGCAAGTTGCGGAAGCTGCCTTCGTTGAGGGCGAAGGCAGCCGACAATGGCTGCTAGTGCCCACTTTCCGAAGTCCGCGCTCCATCGCCGCAACACCCTTTCGCGGACTTCGGAAAGTGTATGGGCACTAGGTCGTCGGCGTCGCCGGCCTGGCGCGCTTCCTGCGGATAGGCGCGCAGCCAGTTGCCGGCTTTACGCAGGCCGCCGAATGGAAACAGGTGGAAGCCTGAAATCGCTGATGTCGCCTCGCGCGGCGCGGCTTCGAGCCCGCGCATGACGTCGTCGGGACCGGTATCGATCAACAGCCGGCCGAAGCGGCCGATCTGACTGCGCAGCGCCCGCATCGAATTGCCGACGCCGCAGCGGAGCGCGAACTTTGTGAGTGTTGCCGGCGTCGCCGGCCCGGCCAAGCCGATGATGACTGATAATGCGATGCCGCTCGCCTTGAGTTGGCCGAGCCAGTTGACGATCGGCGCACTCTCGAAGCAGAACTGCGTGACGATATCGACGTGCATGCCGCTATCGTGCGCAAAATCCTGCCAGCACCGGAGCAGCTTGAACGTCGCGGCATCGTCGAGAAAGGGATGGCCCTCGGGATGACCGGCGACGCTGACGGATGTGATGCCGTGGGCCTGCAACAGCCCCGTCGCGGCGAGATCGCGGCTCGCCTTGAACGGCCCGCGCGCGCCCGCGACATCGCCCGCGACGAGCAGCACGCGCCTGACATCGGCTTCGCCACGCAGGCGCGCCAGAAAATCATCCAGCACCTCACGAGAGGCAATTTCGCGCGCGGCGATGTGCGGCACCGGATTGTAACCGGTGCGCCGCAGCGCAGCGGCGGCCTCGACATTGCTTCGGAAATTGTCGCCGGGCAGGAAGGTGATGGTGACGTCGCGGCCGCTACTGAAATGATCGCGCAGCGGCGCGAGCTGAAGCCCGTGCGAGGAGACCTCTACCGAGGCCGACGGCAACAGCTCGACGAGAGCGCGGGGCGCGGTCATCGGCGCGCTCCTCAGGCCGGAGCGCGGCGGCGCGAGATCACATAGGTCTCGTCGTTGAACCAGAGACCGCCATGTCTCTTCAGCACGCGGTCGGTGGCTTCGAGATAGCGGCCGTCGCGCACGACTTCGGACAGGCGGTGGTCCTCGATCTGCGCTACGTAAATCGCGGCGTTCCAGGCCGCAAACAAGGTCGAGGTGCCGATCGGGCCGGAGACCTCGTCCGGCAGCGTGTGCATCTGATAGCGGAAGATCGAGCGCGCATCCGACGACGCATTGAAATTGTAGTGCCGCGCGGCCGCGCCGAGCTCATGCTTGACCTGGCGCAGCAGCGCGTAGCGGTCGGTCTTGAACGGATCCTCGCCCGGCCAGACCTGGTCGATGATCTCCATGCCGGGATCCTGGCCATGCGAATGGATGCCGATCAGCCGCCCGCCCGGCCGCAGCGACCGCACCAGCGGCGTCACCACTTTCGACGCCTTGAACTCGACGCCGATGCGCGCGCGATAGGGCTGCGAGGCGATGACGAGATCGTAGTCGGCCATCACGCGGCCGGGCCGCGGCATGATCGGATCGAGCAGGAAGGCATGATCCTCGCGCCGCAGGGTCAGCACGATCGGACGCTGGTAAACGGGATTGCCGGTCTTGGCAGAGATGCCGGCGCGCCAGTTCTCGGCCAGAAAACCTTCGAGCTCGCCGATCTGCTCGGCAAAGCCGTGCGCGGTGTTGCCCGACAGCGCGACGTCCTTCCAGATCAGACCCTGCGCCGATGTCACCGAGCGCGGCGTCAGCCACGGCGCCTCGGCATAATAGAGATTGGTCACGACCAGGACGGTCGCCGGGTGCTCGAACAGCCGGTCGGCCATCTTCTCCAGCATCATGCGCACGTCTTCGTAGGAGATTTCCTTGGCGACGACGTAGAGCGGCATGGTCGGAAAGCGCGCATGCAGCGCGCGCATCACCCGCGACAGCACGGTGCCGTCGCCGACGCCGGCATCGAACAGCCGCAGCGCCGGCGGCGACGGCTGCAGGTTCGAGAGCTCCAGCGAGACGCGGTTGGCGATCTCGGTCTTCTCGCTGCAGGTCGAGACGAACAGCAGATATTTCTGGCGATTGTCGAAGAAGCGGAAGCCGGCGGGCACCATGTCCGTGCGCGGACCGCGACGCCGTTCGCGGGCTTCGCGGCGACGGCTGCGCCATTGCCGTTGGCCAGCGTGGGCCGGTGCTCGCTCAGATAGGCGCGGACCTTGTCCAGCGTGCCGGTCGTGATCTTGGCGCCGTCGCGCAGGCGCGACACCAGCTTGCCGTCATTGACGACGAGGCGCCCGAAGGTGGATTCAGCCGTCTGCGTGGCGCGACAGAAGTCCCTGATCTCGCCGAGGATCTCCTCGGAGGTCCCGCCTGCGCGCCTGCCCTGATGTTCTTCAACCCGCATGGTTTTCTCTCCCCGCGGTTTCCTTCCCCAAGATGGGCAATGAAGGAACGGCTAGGGAAAGCAGTCAACCACAAACCGAGTGGGCAGGATTTATGGGCAAATGCCCATTAGTCACCGCGCCGGCCATTCCGGCGGATGCGTGCCGAGCCGCACGGCGGGTCGATCCCACTGGGTCGGCGTCTTGGAGAGGACGGCGGAATGCTTCACCGAATGCAGCGGACCGAACGCTGACGGCAAGTCTTCCATGAAGGGCTCGACGGCGTCGCTCTTCAGATCCTCCGTCTTGAGACCGTCGGGCACGCGGCCGAGATTCCACAGCCAGCGTCCGGTCTGCGCCAACGACACCCGCACATGCCAGCTACCGCCTTCGCGCGCCTGGCGCGCCTTCGCCATCATTGCGCCGAACGCCATCAGATAGCCGGTGGCATGATCGAGCATCTGCGCCGGCAATTCCTTCGGTCCATCGATGCCGGCGGCCTGGCCTTCGGCGTGATTGAATCCGGTCGAGGTCTGCACCAGCGAGTCGAAACCGCGCCGCGCGGCCCATGGCCCGGCGTGGCCGTAGGCGCACAGCGAGACATAGACGATACCCGGATTGATCTTCGCTGCTTCCTCCGGCGAGAAGCCGAGCGCGGCGAGCGACGTCGGGCGATAGCCTTGCGAGAAGATGTCTGCCTCGGCCAGCAAGTTGCGCATCTGCGCCCTGCCCGCCTCGCTCTTCAGTTCGATAAACGCTGCGAGCTTGCCGCGGCCGGTGTCGATGGTGAGCCACTGAAACGCCGGCAGTTCGGGACCTGATATCAGCATCACGTCGGCGCCGTGCGCGGCGAGCGTGCGTCCTGCGACGGGCGCCGCGATCACCCGCGACAGATCGAGCACGCGCACCCCCGACAGCGGACGTTCGCCCGCGCCCCAGGGTTTCGGCGCGGCCTCACCGATCTTCTCGATGGTCAGCACCGGAAGCGCGGCGAGCGCTTTCGCCTGCGGCGTCGCCGCCCACTCGTCATGCGAGCGCATCAGCGACACCACCGCGCCGCCGGCATAGGCCGCGGTCTCGAAGGCTTCGCCGTCCCACTGGTTCAGCGCGGCCTGGATTTTCTCGCGCTCCTGCTCGCAGCCGAGCACGTTGCAGACCGCGGCGCGATGATGCTTGAAGTTGGTGTGCAGCCGCACGAAGCGTTTGTCGCGGGTGGTGTAGATGCCGGCGGTCGGATCCCAGGTCGGCGGCGGCGGTTTGCCCTCGACGCGCAGATAGCGCTCGGAGCGGCATTCGGCGCTCGCATGCACCATGTCGACCGTGACTTGCTGCGCCTGTCCGCTGCGCTGTTTCCAGATCTCGGCGGCGGCAAGCCCGCTTGCTGCGATCGAGGCCTGAGCCGCGGCATCGACACGGAATGACGACGGCAGCACCGGCTCGGTGCCGGTCAGTTTGACGGAGTCGAGCGCGGAAGGCTCGCCGCCTGCGAGGGACCAGAGCTGGCTAAGGATTTGGGAGGGAGTTTGCATGGTCAATTCCGTCATTGCGAGCGAAGCGAAGCAATCCAGAGCCAGGAAATCAAGTCTGGATTGCTTCGTCGCTTCCGCCTTCGCTCTTCGAGCTTCAGCGGATCGAGTCGCTCCTCGCAATGACGACGGAAATGTCCTAATGAAAATCCCGCGACTTCGGCAGGATGCGCACGTCGCGGGGATGGCGGATGCGTTGCGCGGGATTGTCCGGATGGTCGCGGCGGTCGTCGTTAAGCGGCTCGATCAGGGCTGCGCCCGGCGGCAACGGATGCTTGCGTTCAAAGGCATCGTCGGACAGGCCGATCAGGTCGTGCGAGCGGTCGATCAGGCGCTGCGCCACCAGATGCGTGACCTGCTCGGGGCTGCTCTGCACATAGCCCTCGACCAGCACCAGCCGCGCGCCCATCACCTCCTTGCGGAATTGCTCCATCACCTTGGGCCACACCACGATGTTGGCGATCCCGGTCTCGTCCTCGAGCGTCATGAACACCACGCCTTTGGCGCTGCCCGGGCGCTGCCGCACCAGGATCACGCCGGCACAACGCAGCCTTCGCCTGTCGTTGGCGTGGCAGACCTCGCGGCAGGCGACGATGCGCTCGCGCGCAAACCTCGCGCGCAGAAATTCCATCGGATGGCCCTTCAGCGACAGGCGGATGGTCTGGTAGTCGGCGACGACGTGTTCCGCACGCGGCATTTGCGGCAGCGGCTGCGCCTGCTCGTCCGGCAGCTCGCGCGCGACAGCCGCCTCGAACAGCGGCAGCGGCACGTCGTCGGGCAGCCGCCGCACCGCCCACAGCGCCGCGCGGCGGTCGAGCCCGAGCGAGCGGAACGCATCGGCATCGGCGAGCAGGATCAGCGCGCGCTTCGGCAGAGCCGTGTCGCGGGCGAAGTCTTCCAGCGAGGTGAACTTGCGGCGCTGGCGCGCGGCGATGATGCGGTCGGCCCAGTCTTCTGCTACTCTCCACATCGCATGCCGGGGAGGTCGCATCGCATACAGTGCGATGCGGGTCGGGGAATTTCTCTCCGTACGAACAGCTTCTCTCGAAGAAACGCCCCCGCCCCAACCCTCCCCCGCAAGCGGGGGAGTGGATGCAGAGTTCGCCGCTCGCGGCGCTCGGGAGAGGTGACCTCAGTTTGCATGAGCATCTCCTCTCGGAACAACGACTGCTGCCGTTTCAACCGCTCCTCATCCCGGTCGATCCAGCCGAAGCCGTCGATCTGGCGAAAACCCAGCCGCACCGCGCAATATTTTCCTTTTGCCTCCTCCAGCGTATTCTCGGCGAAACTATGGGACACATCGATCTCGCGCACCTCGACGCCGTTCTTGCGGGCATCGCCGACGATCTGCGCCGGCGCGTAGAATCCCATCGGCTGCGAGTTCAACAATCCGCAGCAGAATGCATCGGGATGATGGTGCTTCAGCCATGAAGAGATATAGACCAGCTGCGCGAAGGCCGCGGCGTGACTCTCGGGAAAGCCATAGGAGCCGAACCCCTTGATCTGCTCGAAGCAATTTTTGGCAAATTCCGGTTCGTAACCGCGTTCGATCATGTTGCCGACCATCTTGTCGCCGAACTTGCCGATGGTGCCGACATTGCGGAAGGTCGCCATCGAACGGCGCAGACCATTGGCCTCCTCGGGCGTGAATTTCGCGGCCTCGATCGCAATCCGCATTGCCTGCTCCTGGAACAGGGGAACCCCTAACGTCTTATGCAGGACGTTGCGCAGCTCATCCTTGTTGCCGCCCTTGGGATAGGGATACTCGATCTTGTCGGGATCCATTTTGCGACGCTTCAGATATGGATGCACCATGTCGCCCTGGATCGGGCCGGGCCGCACGATCGCCACTTCAATGACGAGGTCGTAGAAGGTGCGCGGCTTCAGCCGCGGCAGCATGTTCATCTGCGCGCGGCTCTCGACCTGGAACACGCCCAGGGATTCGCCACGCTGCAGCATCTGGTAAACGTCGTCGTCGTCTTCCGATTTGATATCGGATAGCTCGTAACGCACGCCCTTGTGCTGCGCAATCAAATCGAAACATTTGCGGATGCAGGTCAGCATGCCCAGCGCCAGCACGTCGACCTTCATCATCCGCAGCGCGTCGACGTCGTCCTTGTCCCACTCGATGAAAGTGCGGTCGTCCATCGCGGCATTGCCGATCGGCACATAACTGTCGAGCCGGTCCTGGGTCAGCACATAGCCGCCGACATGCTGCGACAGGTGCCGGGGGAAATCGATCAGCTCACCCGCCAGCGCCACCGCAAGTCCGACCATGGAATTGCCGGGATCGAAGCCGGCCTGCTTGACCTGGCCGTCGGTGAGGCCGTCGCCCCAACTGCCCCAGACGGTGTCGGCGAGCAGCGAGGTGACATCCTCGGTCAACCCCAAGGCCTTGCCGACGTCGCGGATGGCGCTGCGCGGACGATAGTGGATCACGGTTGCGATGATGGCGGCGCGATGCCGGCCATAGCGGCGGTAGACATATTGCATCACCTCCTCGCGCCGCGAATGCTCGAAATCGACGTCGATGTCGGGCGGCTCCAGCCGCTCCTTGGAGATGAAGCGTTCGAACAGCAGATCGACCTTGGTCGGATCGACCGAGGTGATGCCGAGCACGTAGCAGACCGCAGAATTCGCCGCCGATCCCCGGCCCTGGCACAGGATCTTCTGGCTGCGCGCATAATGCACGATGTCGTGGACGGTCAGGAAATAATGCGCGTAGTTGAGCTCGGCAATCAGCGCGAGCTCCTTCTTCAAGGTGGCGCGCAAGGTGTCGCCGATCACACTGCCGAAATATGTCTGCACGCCGTCCCAGGTCAGGTCTTCCAGATGCTGCTGCGCGGTCTTGCCCGGCGGCACCGGCTCGTCCGGGTACTGGTATTTGAGCTGGTCGAGTGAAAAGCTGATGCGATCGGCAAAGCGCAGCGTCTCCGCGATCGCATGGGGGACATCGCGGAACAGCCGCGCCATTTCATCCCCCGGCTTGAGATGACGCTCGGCATTGGCTTCCAGCCGCCGGCCGATCGCCTCGATCGTGGTTTTCTCGCGAATACAGGTCAGCACGTCCTGCAACGGACGCCGCGCGGGGTGGTGATACAGCACCTCGTTGGTGGCGAGCAGCGGCACATCGGCCGCCTGTGCCAGTCGCGCGAGCCGCGCCAGCCGCCGTTTGTCGTCGCCACGATAGAGCAGGCTTGCGGCCAACCAGACGCCATCGGCCGGGCTTTGCTTCAATCGTTTCAGGATTTTTGTCGCGGCCGTCGTCTCGAAGCGATGCGGCATGGTCAACACCAGAAGCTGACCTTCGGCATAGTCGAGGAGATCGGAGAACTTCAGATGACACTCGCCCTTCTCGACATCGGCGCCCATCTTGCCGCGGGTGAGCAGCTGGCACAGCCGGCCGTAAGCCGCGCGATCGCAGGGATAGACGAGGATGTCGGGCGTGCCGTCCATGAAAACGATGCGCGCGCCGATCAGCAGTTTCGGCTTGTACTTGATTTCAGGATTTTCCAGCTCCGAGAAGGCGCGCACCACGCCGGCCAGCGTGTTATGATCGGCGATGCCAATCGCGGGAAGACGCAACTCGCTTGCCTGACGCACATACTCTTGCGGATGCGAGCCGCCGCGGAGGAAAGAGAAGTTGGTGGTGATGCCGATCTCGGCGTAATCGCGCGTCATGCGAACAGCCCATGCACGAACCAGTTGGCGGGGATCGGCTCGCCCCTCTTGTCTGTCAGCTCGCTGCCATAGAGACCATCGCGAAAAATCCAGAAACGCAGGCCCGCCTCGTCCTCGACGCGGAAATAATCGCGGGTCAGCACCTTGCCGTCCTGCTTCCACCATTCCATGGCGATGCGCTCGGGCCCTTCCACCCGCACCACCACGTGATCGGCGCGGCGCCAGGTGAAATGATGCGGCGGACCGTCGGGCACGGTCGCAAAGGGAACCTTGATCGGCTCGGGCCGCGCGAACAGACGAAGCGGCCGCAGCGGCGGCTCGCCTTCGGTGCGCGCGGGCCAGGTGGCCTGTGCGGCCGCGGTGAGCGCCTGCTGCGCGGGCGCGGCCAGCGCCGCGCGCTCAGGGATGTGCGTTTCCTCCGGCAGATGCACGACCACGCGGCGCGAACCGATCCGCGCCGCGATGCGATCGATCAAAGCTGCGACTTCGTCATTGTCATGCACATGGCTGTCGAGATCGTGCTGCTGCTGCACCACGATCTCGGTGCGGCCAGCGGAAAGCCGGATCAAGTCGAAGCCGAAGCCGGGATCGAGGGGATCGGCGAGCGCGTCGAGCCGCTCGCGAAACAGGCGATCGATCACGGCAGGCCGCGTCACCGGCTGGCCGGTGTCGACAACGAGCGTCCGCACCGCCCCGTCGGTGCGGAAGAAGCTCGCTTCCAGCCGCCGCGCGCCCTTGCTCTGTTTCTCCATCGCGGCGACCAGGGTCACCGCGAGTCGCGACAGCGTTGCAGAAATTACCGTGTCGGTCGCGACCGGCTCGGCAAAGCGCTGCTCGACGATGTAATCCGGCAGCGGCTTGCGCGGGCTGATCGGGCTGTCGCCCTGCCCCAGCGCCTGCTCCAGCCGCGCGGTGAAGGCGGCACCGAACCGCGCGGTGATCTCGTGGCGCGCGCGCGCGGCGACGTCGCCGATGGTTTTGAGCCCGGCGCGGCGCAGGCCGTTGACGATGGCGTCATTCGCGCCAAGTGCGGCGACCGGCAGCGGGCTGACGGCTTTCGCCTCCTCGCCATCGGCAACGATGCGGCCATGAACGTGCCGCGTCATGGTGCGCGCGCAGATCGCGGTTGAAGCGATGGCGGCGCTGACGGCAAAGCCCTGCACGGTCAGGGCGTCGCAGAGCAGATGGAGCATTGCGGCCTCGCCGCCGAACAGATGGGCGCAGCCGGTGATGTCCAGGAACAGCCCATGCGGGGCATCGCGCGCGACCAGCGGCGTGAAGCGGTCGCACCAGTCGGCGATGGCGTCGAGCGTTTTGGCGTCCGCCGCCTCGTCGGCGTCATGGACTTGCAGATGCGGACAGATGGCGCGGGCATTGGCGAGCGGCATGCCGATCGCAAGGTTTTGGCGCGCCGCGGCATCGTCGAGCGCGTAGATTTGCAGCGCGTTGTTTTCCTTGATGACGACGACGCTGGGAGTGTCATCAACTCGCGCGCCGCTGGCTCGTTTCACCTCTCCCGCTTGCGGGGAGGTCGCATCGCATGCAATGCGATGCGGGTGGGGGAATTTTCTCCGCACGAACAACTTCTCGTAGAAACGCCCCCACCCCTCCCCCGCATGGGGAGAGGGAGTGCACCGTTCGTGGGGAGAGTGATTATTCCCTCGCGCTCCGCCATTATCCCGCTCGTCGAAGCAGAACTCCCGCCGGATACGGTCGATGGGCAGCCGTGGCAGCCACAGGCTGAGGATCCGCCGTCTCGCTGAAAAGGCACTCATCACATTTCCATTCCATGATCCATCGCCCGGTCGGGCCATGACGATTGCGGACAAGTTTTGCGTCGAAGCGCGGCGCGCCCCATTCGCTCAAGGGCGAGGCCGGCGGCGAATGCGCCGCGCGCACGATCCATCGGCTTTCCGCGGTCGACGGCGCCGGCGTCGCTGCAAGCCGCAGCACGAAAGCAGTGACGCCGGAGGCCTGTGCGGCCAAAGTCAGCTTGCGGCTGGCGACGAGATCGAGCCGCCCGGCCTCGCCCCAGACCTCCAGCACGACAGCGCCGAGCGCATCGCAGGCCAGTGCATCGGCTGTGGTGCGCAGCGCGCTTTCGACGTCGAAGGCGCGCACCGTCACCAGCCCACGCGGATCGAGGCCAAGCTCGGCAAGCCCATGCATCGACAGGCTGCCTGCTTCGAGCTCGCAAAAATCCTGCCGCACCCACACCAACGGCCGCCGCGCACTGACACGCGCCGTGAGACCTGCGATGAAGCCGGTCGCGGATGCGCCGTGCCGGCCGCCGTCGGCAAACACCTCATGCAGCGCGCCCTTCGCGAGCCCGCCCTGCAGCGCCGCATCGGCTTCGCGATGGCCGAGCGCGATCCGGTTTGGCGCGACAGCGCCATGCGTTTCGATGCGCTCGATGCGCGCGCGCAAAGTCGCAAGCGTGTTTCCCATGCCCACGCCCTTCCGAATTCCTGATGTGCCGCCCTGATCGAGAGAACCAGAAGCTGGCTCATTTGTTCATGATATGTTCTAGTATAAAGCCAACTGCCCGGTAGGAGTCAATCGGATTGGCTGGCTAGGGAATCTGTGAGCGGAATCAAAGGGGTTTAACAATGGACGTGCAGCGCAAGCTGGAAATCCTGGCGGATGCCGCCAAATACGACGCCTCCTGCGCTTCCAGCGGCACCGAGCAGCGGGATTCCAGCGACGGCAAGGGCCTCGGCTCGACCGCACCCGGCATGGGCATCTGCCATTCCTATGCGCCGGACGGACGCTGCATCTCGCTGTTGAAGGTGCTGCTCACCAATGCCTGCAACTACGATTGCCTCTATTGCGTCAACCGCGCCTCCTCGAACGTGCCGCGCGCCCGCTTCACCATCGACGAGATCGTCAAGCTGACGCTCGACTTCTATCGTCGCAACTACATCGAAGGCCTGTTCCTCTCCTCCGGCATCATCCGCAGCGCCGATTACACCATGGAGCAGGTGGTGAGTGTCGCGCGCAAACTGCGCGAGCAGCATTTCCGCGGCTACATCCATCTCAAGACAATTCCCGAAGCCGACGACGCGCTGATCGCGGAAGCCGGCAAATATGCCGATCGTCTCAGCATCAATATCGAGATGCCCGAGGAGAGCAGCCTTGCAAAGCTCGCGCCGGAAAAGGACGTGCGCGCGATCCGCCGCACCATGGGCAGGTTGCGTTTGAAGCTTGATGAAGCCAAGGACGCCGAGAAGGCAAAAGCAAAACCTCCGCGCTTCGCACCGGCCGGCCAGAGCACGCAGATGATCGTCGGCGCAGACAGCGCAAACGACCAGACCATCCTCGCAACCAGCGCCAATCTCTACGGCGCCTATCGCCTCAAGCGTGTCTATTATTCCGCCTTCAGCCCGATCCCGGATTCCAGCCGCGCGCTGCCGCTCGCCGCGCCGCCCTTGATGCGCGAGCACCGGCTGTATCAGGCCGACTGGCTGATGCGCTTCTACGGCTTCGAGGTCGGCGAGATCACCGAAGGCGGCGGCATGCTGCCGCTCGATATCGATCCGAAGCTGGCCTGGGCGCTGCGGCATCGCGACCGCTTCCCGCTCGATGTCGCCCGAGCCAGCCGCGAAGAGCTGTTGCGTGTGCCCGGCTTCGGACGGAAGGCCGTCGATCGCATCATCGCCACGCGCCGCTTCACCTCCATCCGGGCCGCCGATCTCGGCCGCCTGCATATTCCTGGGCAAAAAGCGTTGCCCTTCATCGTGCTGGCGGATCATCGCCCCTCGCCAGGACTGCTCGATGCGGCGAGCCTCGTGCAGCGATTCAAGCCGAAGGCCGCGCAACTGGGATTTGGGTTCTGAGCCACGCGTCATTGCGAGCGAAGCGAAGCAATCCAGAGCCAAGCAAAAGACTGGATTGCTTCGTCGCTCCGCTCCTCGCAATGACGAATGAGAGAGTAGCGATCATGCACCATATCATCATCGATCACGAAACCGATTTCGACGGCTGGCGGCAGGCCGCACGCAGCCTGGCGCTTGCCGGCGTGACGCCGGCCGATGCGACATGGAGCGTCAAGGGCGATGACGAGTTGTTCGCGCCGGCCGCCACGCCGCTGCCGTCGCAATCGCCGGATGAAACCTTCACCGTCTCGGCCAAGTTCGTCGAGCTGGCGAAGATCGCGATCCTGCATCGTGATCCCCAGCGGTTTGCCCTGCTCTACCGTCTGCTGTGGCGGCTGCGCGGCCAGCACGACCTGCTGGAGATTGCGACCGATCCCGATGTGGCGCGCGTGAGCGCGATGGCGAAAGCCGTGCGCCGCGACGAGCACAAGATGCACGCCTTCGTCCGCTTCCGCGAGGTCGGCCGCGAGCGCGACGCGCGCTATATCGCCTGGTTCGAGCCGGAGCATCACATCGTCGAGCTTGCCGCGCCGTTCTTCGCGCGCCGCTTCGCCGACATGCCCTGGTCGATCCTGACCCCCGACCTCTGCGCGCATTGGGACGGGCTTGCCGTCGTCTTCACGCCGGGCGTTGCCAAATCCGAGGCGCCGACCAGCGACCGGCTGGAAGAAACCTGGCGGCGCTATTACGCCACCATCTTCAATCCGGCGCGGCTGAAGGTGAAGGCGATGCAGACCGAGATGCCGCGGAAATACTGGAGGAACCTGCCGGAGGCCTCGATGATTAAGCCTCTGATCGCCGATGCCGTGCGCGCCACCGATGCGATGATCGCAAAGGCTGCGACCGAGCCGCACAAGCCGCAGCGACAGGAGGAGCCGATGCCACGCAAGACTGCCGCAGCCGACAGCCTCGAAGCCTTGCGCGAGGAAGCCGCCGATTGCCGCGCCTGCCCGCTCTGGAAGGACGCCACGCAAACCGTGTTCGGCGAAGGCCCGAAGCACGCACCGATCATGCTGGTCGGCGAGCAGCCCGGCGACAAGGAAGACCTCGCCGGCAAGCCGTTCGTCGGCCCCGCCGGCCAGATGCTCGACCGCGCGCTCGAAGAGGCCGGCATCGACCGCAAGAAGGTCTACGTCACCAATGCGGTCAAACACTTCAAATTCGTGCCGCGCGGAAAAATCCGCCTGCATCAGAAGCCGAACACGCCGGAGATCAGGGCATGCCGGCAATGGTATGAGCGCGAGCTCGCCGCGATCGAGCCTGAACTTGTGGTGGCGTTGGGCGCGACCGCCGCGCAAAGCGTGCTCGGCAAGATCACGCCCATCAACAAGAACCGCGGCCACCTGATCGACCTCGAAGGAGGCCGCAAGGCGCTGGTCACGGTGCACCCGTCTTATCTGCTGCGCGTGCCCGACGAGGAGACCAAGGCGCGCGAATATGCGCGCTTCGTCGAGGACCTGAAACTCGCGGCTGCGTTCCTGCGAAAATCCGCCCGCGCGGCGTGAACTGCCGTCATTCCGGGGCGCGCCGCTTCGCACCCCCGGGATGACGATATCCCCTGGTTTCAGGCCCCATTTCACCTGCCTGTCACATGCCTGGACGAAAATCAGGCTCATTGGGACAGGAGACTGAAATGAGCGATTTTGCGTTACCAGGTTCAATCGAGCCCGCCCTTACCAAGGGTCCGGACCTCGACAAGGGCTTTCATCCGCTGACCGGGGTCATCTATCTGGGAGTAGTGGCGGCAGCCTTGCTGTTCGTCGCCTACAGCATCTATGTCGATGTCGATGCGACCGGCACCCGCGTCAATTCCTTTTTGCCGTACATCCTGCTGTTCGTCGCGCTTTTGATCGCGCTCGGTTTCGAATTCGTCAACGGCTTCCATGACACCGCCAACGCGGTCGCGACCGTGATCTACACCCGCTCGCTGCCGGCGCACATTGCCGTGGTCTGGTCGGGCCTGTGCAACCTGACCGGCGTGTTGCTCTCGTCCGGCGCGGTCGCTTTCGGCATCGTCTCGCTGCTGCCGGTGGAATTGATCCTGCAGGTCGGCTCCAGTGCCGGCTTCGCCATGGTGTTCGCGCTGTTGATCGCCGCCATCATGTGGAACCTCGGCACCTGGTGGTTCGGCCTGCCGGCGTCGTCGTCTCACACCCTGATCGGCTCGATCATCGGCGTCGGCATCGCGAATGCGCTGATGCGCGGCCGCGACGGCACCTCCGGCGTGGACTGGACGCAGGCCGCCAATATCGGCAAGGCGCTGCTGCTGTCGCCGCTGTTCGGCTTCGCGCTCGCCGCTGTGCTGCTGTTCATCCTGAAGACCGCGCTGGTGCGCGCCACGCCGGCGCTGTTCCGGGAGCCCGTCAACAACGCGCCGCCGCCGCTGTGGATCCGCAGCATCCTGGTGCTCACATGTACGCTGGTGTCCTTCTTCCATGGCTCGAATGACGGCCAGAAAGGCATGGGCCTGATCATGCTGATCCTGATCGGCACGGTGCCGACGGCTTATGCGCTCAACCGCACCATGCCGCAGAGCCAGGTCGAGGCGTTCATCAGCAACTCGGACGCGGCGAGCAAGGTGATCTCGGCCAAGGCCGGCGGTCACCAGATCCTCGGCAATCCCAGACCTGCAGTGACCAACTATGTCGCCCAGCACCAGATCAATGAGGGCACCTATCCTTCGCTCGCCGTGCTGGTGACCGACATCTCCAGGCAGGTCAAGGAATACGGCTCGCTGGCGAAGGTCCCGGCGGAAGCCGTCGGCAACACCCGCAACGACATGTATCTGGTGTCCGAGGCGCTCCGCTTCCTCGGGAAGGACAAGGAGGCCGAGCTCAATGCCGATGAGGTCAAGACGCTCAACGCCTACAAGGGCTCGCTCGACAACGCGACCAAGTTCATCCCGAACTGGGTCAAGATCGCGGTTGCGATCGCGCTCGGGCTCGGCACCATGGTCGGCTGGAAGCGCATCGTCGTCACCGTCGGCGAGAAGATCGGCAAGACCCACCTGACCTATGCGCAAGGCGCGGCGGCAGAGATCACGGCGGCCGCGACCATCGCGGCGGCCGACATCTACGGCCTGCCGGTCTCGACCACCCACGTGCTGTCGTCGGGCATCGCCGGCACCATGGCGGCCAATGGAAGTGGCCTGCAATGGTCGACGGTGCGCAACATCGCGATGGCCTGGGTGCTGACGCTGCCGATCGCGATGATGCTCTCGGGCTTCCTCTATTTCTGCTTCGCCTCGATCTTCTGATCGCAGGTCCGGTATCACGATCCGAAGGCCCGCGCTTGCGCGGGCCTTTTTTGTTGCGCGCCGGCGGCCTATGCTTTGGTCCAACGAGATCAAAAACAGGGAACGCTCATGACCGCCGCACGACTGAAGCATTACGGCTGGGGCCGCGAAGGCGAAGGCATGTCCGACGACGAGCGCAACTTCGTGCTCGGCCGCTATCGCGAAAAATTCGGCACCGGCGCTTTCGACACCATCAGCGTTCCCCGCCTTGAAGACCTCGCATTGCGCGCGCCGCGCGTCACACCGCCGGCTTCGCTTGCGCAATTCTGCACCACCGAGCGCTACGATCGCGCCGCCCATGCCTACGGCAAGTCCTATCCCGATTATGTCAAGGCGATGCTCGGCGATTACGCCTGCGCGCCCGACGTGGTCGCCTATCCCCGCAACGAGGCCGAGATCTCCGCGGTGATGGACTGGGCCGGCAGCCTCAGTGCTTCGCTCACGCCATTCGGCGGCGGCTCCAGTGTCTGCGGCGGCGTCGAACCACACGCCGACGGCACGAAATACAAGGCCGCCGTGACGCTCGACCTGCGCAACCTCGATAAAGTCGTCGAGGTCGACCAATCCTCGCGCGCGGCGCTGATCGAGGGCGGCACTTACGGTCCTGCACTGGAGAACCAGCTCAAGCCGCACGGCGTCACCTTGCGACATTTTCCACAGAGCTTCGAATTTTCGACGCTCGGCGGCTGGATCGCGACGCGGTCCGGCGGGCATTTTGCCAGTCTCTATACTCACATCGACGACTTCGTCGAAAATTTGCGCGTGGTGACGCCGCGCGGCGTGGTCGAGACGCGGCGGTTGCCGGGATCGGGCGCGGGTCCGAGTCCCGACCGCATGTTCATCGGCTCGGAGGGAATCCTCGGCGTGATCTCGCGCGCCTGGATGCGCCTGCAGCCGCGGCCGAAATTCCGCAGCGGCGCCTCGATCCGCTTCGCCACCTTCTTCGACGCCGCGCGTGCGGTCCGCGCCGTCGCGCAGGCCGGGCTCTACCCGTCGAACTGCCGCATCCTCGATGCGCACGAGGCCTACAACACCGGCGCCGCCGACGGCAGCGTCGCGATCATGGTGCTCGGCTTCGAGTCCGGCGATCATCCGACCGACGTCTGGATGGCGCGCGCGCTGGAATGCGTGCGCGACCACAAGGGCACACCGGAGACGGCACAAGGCGACGCGCATCTCGAGGGTGCGGCCGGCATCTGGCGCAACGCCTTCATCCGCATGCCCTACGCGCGGGAATTCCTCACCCCCGCCGGCATCATCAACGACACCTTCGAGACCGCGATCACCTGGGACCGCTTCGAGGACTTCCACGACAAGGTCAAAGCGGCGACCGAGCGCGCCATCCGCGACGCCACCGGAAAGAAAGGCGAAGTCACCTGCCGCTTTACCCATATTTATCCCGATGGTCCTGCACCCTACTTCACCTTCCACGGGCTCGGCCGCCACGGCGCGCTGCTCGAGCAGTGGCAGGCGATCAAGACTGCCGCGAGCGACGCCTTGATCGAGGCCGGCGGCACCATCACCCATCATCATGCCGTCGGCCGCGACCACCGGCCCTGGTACGACCGCCAGCGGCCGGAGCTGTTCGCAACCGCACTTCGCGCCGCCAAGCGCGAGCTCGATCCGACGGGCATGCTCAACCCCGGCGTGCTGATCGACCCCTGAGTGCGCGCCCTCTCGCGCACCCGACCTTCGGCTATTCCACGGGTTCCCCGTGTTGACTTTCATCTCCGTCCTTCAAATACTTGGCCAAGCTATAAAAATTGCCGTGCCCAACGGCGGTCAAAATAACGGAGGAGCCCCCATGCCGACGTCACGCCGAACCCTCTTGAAGAGCACCGCCGCCGCCGCGGCCGTGCTGTCGCTGGACTGGACGCGCGCGCAGGCGCAAGCCGAAAGCATCCGCATCGGCGTGATCTACGACATGACCGGTCCGTTCGCGGCGGGCGGCTCGGTTGCTTCTTCCGTCGGCACGCAGATTGCGATCGACCTCGTCAACGAAAAGGGCGGCGTCGCCGGCAAGTACAAGGTCGCGCCCGTCAACGTCGACTCCCAGAGCAAGCCGGATGTCGCCATCAACGAGGGCGAACGCCTGATCAGCCAGGAGAAGGTCGACATCGTCCTCGGCGTTTTTGCCAGCGCCCAGGCCGTGCCGCTCGCGGCCAGGGTCGAGCAGCACAAAAAGATCCTCTGGATCACGACGGCGGTTTCGACGGCCGTGTTCAAGGACAAGAACCTGCGCTACGTCTTCCGCGGACAGATTCACAGCGATCAATACGGCCAGGCCTTTGCGGGCATCCTCGCCGAGCACGCCAAGGGCAAGCTCGGCCTCGAGCCGAAGGACGTCAAGATCGCGCTGATCCATGAGGACGGTCCTTATGGCGTCGGCGTGGCGGCTGCGGACCAGGCCTACGCAAAAGAGGCCGGGCTCAACGTCGTGCTGAAGGAAGGCTATTCGTCCTCCGCGCCCGACCTCTCGGTGCTCGTGACCAAGCTCAAGCGCGCCGGCGTCGACGTGATCTCGCATGCCGGCTACAACCCCGACATCACGCTGTTCCTGCGCCAGGCGCGCGAAGGCGGGCTGAAGTTCAAGATGCTGTTCGGCGCCGGCGCCGGCTACAGCCAGCTCGACAAGCTGCGCGCGAGCTTCGGCGCCGACATCGACAATTTCTGCAACATCGATCCGGTGCCCGCGCAACTGCTCGATCCCGCCAAACTCGCGCCGGGCCTCGGCGATCTCATCAAGATCATGGTCGAGCGCTACAAGGCCAAGACCGGCGAAAAGGAAGTCCCGCCGCACTGCTCGATGGGCTTCAACCAGACCTGGGTGCTGCTCAACAACGTGCTGCCGGCCGCCAAGGACAAATACGGCAGCTTCGATCCCGAAGCGATCCGCAAGGCCGCGCTCGACGTCGACATTCCGCCTGGCGGCACCATCCAGGGCTATGGCGTGAAATTCTTCCCGCCGGATACGCCAATGGCAGGCCAGAACGAACGCTCGACGCCGGTGGTGATGCAGAACGCGGGCGAGCGCATCACGGTGGTGTGGCCGACCAACATCCGCACTCAGGACCCGGTGCTGCCGCTGCCGAAATCGTCGGTGTACGGGGCGTAGCTCTACACCCTCATCATTGCGAAGAGGTCAAACCGCCGTCAGCGGAGGTTTCGGGTGAGGGGAGTCTCCGCAATCGAGACCAAATGACGTGCGACGATGCTTCAGCCCCGATACGGCAGGCTCGGGAGCTGTCGGGCGTTGCCCACTCACCCGTTCGCTGCGCGCCGACCTCTCGCCCGCAAAGCGGGGCGAGGTGATCCGGACTTCGCCGTAACTCACCCTGATCTGAATTTCAAACAGCCACACCTCCGCATTCCCGCGGCGCGATTTCGCGTCCGGGTCATGCCATTCGGTGTCCCTCCGAAGAAGAGGGCGCAGGGAATGCCGGGCGCTCAACGCACCCGCAATCCTGTGGGCTGAAAAGGAAGAATGCCCACAAGTCGTCAGGCAGGCCGAAACGGTCCGGCACTCCCTGCGCAATGGCTTTACGGCTTACTCCGCGCTCTCCCCGGGGTACCGGGCTTGTTAGCCCCCGTCGCCATCCGACTTATCCATCGGTCGGCTTAGCACCAGCATCGGGGGCCAGGACCACACGGCTTGACCGTACGCCTCGCGCCGCATCGCCTTGCCGCACAACAGCGTCCATCGCAACCCGCGCCGCGTGTCGTGGCGATCGCGAAACGCCCCTCCTGAGAGGCGCGGGATGGCTTCGTTAAATCATAATTTCTTGTTTTCTGAAACCAGAATATTTTTGCGGCGAACAGCTTGACATGGCGCTTTCGGTAAATCCGCAGGTGTTTTGCCCGTCGTGTCGTTGCGGCAACACTTCGATTGGAGCGCCGAGGGGCGATGTGCGCTTTGGCACCGGAAGCGGACATGACGCAGCCAAGCAGATCTATTCGAATTGGCTCGTCGGCGTGGCGAATGCTTGATGAAAAAGCTTGATTAAACGTGCGTGCTCATTTGGGCAACCCGGCTCGCCACTTCTCTCTGGCATCGTAGGCTTCGGACTTTGCAGTCCCCTGCGGGTGCCTACGCTGTCGACCTTGGTTCCAATACCGTTGTATATTGATGCGCGTTTACTGGTTTTCGCCGGTTCCGTAGGCAGGCATTTAGAATGTCGTTGGATGACAGCGGAGCAAAACAGCAGTCAACTGCTCCCGCCACCAAAAATGAAATGGCCAGCCTGATCGCGGGCAAGGACTGGTCAAGCACAGCGTTGGGTGACAGGAACAACTGGTCTCCCAGCCTTAAACTAATCGTTGCCATCATGACAGCATCGGGCTTTCCGATGGCAATCCGCTGGGGATCCGAATTCATCCTGATCTACAATGACGGCTACCGGTCCATTTTGGCGGACAAGCACCCCTGGGCACTCGGGCTACCATTTCGCGTTGTATGGCCGGAGGTGGTTTCAGAATTGATCCCGCTACAGGAAGCAATTCTCGCCGGCGAAAGTCCTGGCGTTTATTCCGAAGACCGGCCTCTGACAATTCGCCGTCGCGGCATGAGTTTGGAGACGGCGCATTTTACTGTCAGTTACAGCCCGGTACCCGATCCTTCATCACCGACCGGGATAGGTGGTGTGCTCGTGACGGCCGTAGAAACAACTGAACGCCTGAGAGTCGAAGAAGCCCTGGCGTTGAAAACCCTGGAACTGTTCGAAGCCAATCAGCAGTTACAGAACGGGCAAACTCTTTACCGATCTGCCCTTGCGGCTGGGCGACTGGGCACCTGGGAAACTGACTTGGTCGCCAAGACCAGACTCTGGACACCGGAGGGCATGGCTCTGTTCGGGATCAACCTTCCGGATGGCCACGGACATGTGGGAGGCGCCCACGACGAATATTGGGCGGCGCTACACCCCGAAGACCGCCATTTGATGCGAAAATTCCACGAGCTTGCAGACAACCAGGACTTATTCACGTCTGAGTACCGGGTGGTTTGGTCGGACGGCACAACGCTCTGGCTCAGGGGCCACGGACAAGTCGTCGCTCGCACGCCGGACGGGAAAGCTCATCGCCTGGTCAGCATCGTGGCCGACGTTACCGACCGCAAAGCGGCAGAAGACCACGTACAATTCCTGATGCATGAGCTATCACACCGCTCAAAGAATTTGCTTGCAGTGATCCAATCGATTTCTCGCCGAACGGCGCGCACGAGCCCGACGATGGAAGAATTCGAAAGCCGGTTCGGACAACGTCTACAGGGCCTCGCCGCATCCCACGACGTGCTGGTTCGCAACAGTTGGCAAGGAGCTCCCCTTGCGGACCTGATGCGGCAGCAACTCATGCCCTTCATGGATATTCGAAGCTCGCGCGTCGAACTGACCGGGCCCGACATTGTCGTTACGGCGGAAGCCACCCAGGCCATCGGACTTGCAATCCACGAACTCGCGACAAATGCAATCAAGTACGGCGCGCTTTCGGCGCCCGCAGGCAAAATCAGGATTTCCTGGGCGTTCGATAGTGAAGCGCCGGCATCGCGCAAATTGTTGTTGAAATGGGTCGAGCAAGGCGGTCCGCGGGTCGTCCCACCGTCCCGCAATGGATTTGGCCACCTCGTGATCAACGATATGATTGAACGTTCACTGAATGCGAAGGTCGTGCTTGAATTTGCCAGCCGCGGACTGGAATGGACCGTATCGATACCAGCAACCAACGTTGTGATGGAGGCGCAGACCGGGAGTGAGAGCAGCCGTTAATTCCGCAATTTACAAACTCCACAGCGTTCGCTTTCGATCCGAGCTGGTGCCCAAATCCGAGCCATTCCGCAATGTTCCAGCATCAGCCAAAAATCCAGTTCTAAATGAACCATTATGTTTTTTTTTTTTTTTTTTTTAATTATTTTTTTTTATATAATTTTTAATATAATATATTATTTAATATTAAATAATATAATATAAAAAAAAATAATAATTATAATAATAAATAAAAATAATAAAAAAAAATAAAAAAAAAAAAAAAATAAAATATTAATAAAAAAAATAATATAAATAAATAATAAAAAATATAAATAATAGATAAATGAAAAAAAAAAAAAAAAAAAAAAAAAAAAAAAAAAATAAAAAAAATAAAAAAAAAAAAAAAAAAAAAAAAAAAAAAAAAAAAAAAAAAAAATAAAAAAAAAAAAAAATATATGATAAAAAAATAAAAAATAAAAAAAGAAAAAAAGAAAAATGAAAGAGAAAAAAAAAAGGAAAAAAAAATAAAAAAAAAAAAAAAAAAAAAAAAAAAAAAAAAAAAAAATATTGGAAAAAAAAAAAAAAAAAAAAAAAAAAAAAAAAAAAAAAAAAAAAATAGAAAAAAAAAAAAAAAAAAAAAAAAAAAAAAAAAAAAAAAAAAAAAAAAAAAAAAAAAAAAAAAAAAAAAAAAAAAAAAAAAAAAAAAAAAAAAAAAAAAAAAAAAAAAAAAAAAAAAAAAAAAAAAAAAAAAAAAAAAAAAAAAAAAAAAAAAAAAAAAAAAAAAAAAAAAAAAAAAAAAAAAAAAAAAAAAAAAAAAAAAAAAAAAAAAAAAAAAAAAAAAAAAAAAAGGTGTTTCCCCGTCATATGTAGACGGGGTTCGACGCAATGAATGAGACGAGCGACCGAAAAGAACTGGAACGGCGGGTCGAACATGCTCGCCGGATGGCTGCGGGAGCGGACCTGGCCACGAAGGAGCGGCTTGAGAGGCTGATCCGCGATATCGAAGAACAGCTGCGCTAAGGCCGCCTCAGTTGGCGGCCTCGTTCGTTTCAATTGACCTATCGTCGCGGCGAGCGCCGTGATCAAAACAGCCATTGGCCTTGCGGGAGTTTGCCGAAGCCGCCAGCCTGATCGCCTGCTGGCCGATAGGTGTTGGCTCCTTCCGCCCAATTTATGTCCGCTATCGGACCGACACACCGGCCACCCATTATTAGGATCGAAACTTCAAACCTGCGGTTAGGACCCGCAAATACGAGGTTGTATCATGCAGCGTCGTCGCCGTTTCAGACAGGTCACATCCCTTAGAGATCGGCTTGCGTCATTCGCGAATGAGGTTCGCGAGAGGGCTTCACGTCTACCTCCTGGTGAAGAAAGAACCGATCTCCTTCGCAGAGCACGTCAAGCCGAGACCGCGTCCCATCTGGACGAATGGATCAATTCGCCGGGACTGCAGCCGCCGAAATAGGATTGGTCCCCTGTCAGTACAGCCGCACTGTCGTTCACGGCGGAGTTGTTCGGCAGGCGGAAGCGACTTGGGTCGCTGCGACGAAACCAAACCAGGCGGTTTGTGCAAGATTTGAAAGCGCATCTCGAGAAGCTGCGAGCCGATGCAGCCGAATGCGCGTTGATCCAACCCTTGCCACCGTTCCGCAAAAGCGAATGCTATTCATCCGGGCTGGCGAACGACCTGGACCTTTCGGGCCGCGCGGATGATCGGCCGGGCGCTCAGGTAGCGACTGGCCCAGCAATCACGTGCTTCGCAACGTAAAGTTTGCGCCATTATTTATTCTGCCTTTGTCCGGGACCGAACAGACAGATTTCCGGCTGATGCCCAAAAATTAGCCGGGGCGTGCCGAGTGAGGAAAATGGCGATGCACGGAGCTGGAGCGGTCTTTCAGCCGGAGCTGATCAATCTGATGAAAGCAGTCCTCGACGAAGCTGTCGCGACGCTTCCGGAAGGAAGGCGCACATCGACCACGATGGCCGAAATGGCTTCGCAAATTCTTGCTTGTGCCGGCAAGGGTGAACGAGACCCGGCGGTGCTAAAAGCTGCGGCCTTGCTGGCCGTGCTCGAGTGCTCGCACTATTCACACGACATCTCGCCTGAGCGGCGTGCGGTGTGAGTAGGGAGCGCGCGGGGGATTGCCGTGGAAGATCTGCGGGCAAGGCTTGAAAAGTTGCTGACCGATGCCGAGGATTGCGCCTTGATTGGCAAACTTGCGACCGACCCGGGGAAGCGCGACCTCTTCAATCGATTGGCCGCTGACCTCCGGCGCATGGCGTGCGATGTTCAAGCCATCATTGCGCTGAGGCGTGCGGAGAGTACTGACGACAACAAAAGGCCCCGCCGATTTGAGAGAATAGTGTGAGCGTTGGCTAATCAACAAAGCAAATACGGCGAGACCTTTGCGAAGAAATGAACTGACGCCCCTATTGGCATCGATAACCGATCTTGGTGTCAAATGAACAAAATCGAAGAACGAATAACCGCAAATATAGACGTCGTGCTTGAGGAAGTCTGCCGAAGTCTGCCACACGGCGGCGACCATGAAAGCCGAAAGCACATCGCCATGAAGCTCATGCAGAGCGCGAAAAAAGGAAATGTGACGCTGGAGAGTTTGCGGCCTGTGGCCAGCCGCGCGTTTTCTGAATTGTCGAGACGCAGATCGGCTAATCGCTCGGCCTGATGCAAATCCCCGAGCGGTTGGGAAAGCTCCACCGCAACCGCAAGATTAGGGATCGACCGTCAGCTCCTGAAGTGTCGCCGTGAGCTGGGCGGGATCATAGGGCTTGGGAAGAAATCGCCCGCCTTCAGGCAAGTCGTCCCATCGGACGTCGACGAGACCGGAAGTCGCGACGATCTTGATCGGAGGCCAACGCCCTTTGACCGCGGCCGCCAGTTTCAGACCATCCATGCTGCCCGGCATTTGAATGTCCGTGAACAGAACGGTGATGTCCGATCTGGCTTCAAGAAATGCGATTGCTTCATCCGCATTCGATGCTTCGATCACATCGAACCCGGCGTCTTCGATGATTTGGGCCGCGTGTAACCGGATCAGAAAATCGTCCTCGACGATCAGGACCACCGGCCGCCTCGCTGCGTATGCAGAACTCATGGCGGGCCGTCCTTTATTCAAAATCATTAGACAAATGCTCTGAGATGCCAACGTTCCTCGTATAGCTGAATATATGTCCGGGACCGGACATTTATTTTTCAGCGTCGGACCGCGCGCCTTGCCCCTCCCTAAGCAACAGGCATTGCAGGACAATCAGAAGATCGCCCCTCGACTGCAACCGTCAGATTTGGCGCTACGAGCGGTACCGGACGGACAATCTGCCTAGTTCGTCCCTATATAGGGTTCTTCCCGCGAGGACCGCCCTATCGGAGCGGCTTCCACCCCCCCCCCTGCGAGAAACGGCCCGACCGACCGGGCAGGATATCGCAGTGCACGTCAAAAATTCAGGCCGTCCGTTGGACAACAAGTTGCTTGCGGCTCTGCCGCGCCATCAGTTCGATTTGCTGGCACCCAATCTGACTGCCGTTTCCTTGCAGCAAGGAGAAGTTCTCGCCGAGCCGGGCGATGAGTTCGATCACGTCTACTTCCCCCAAAGCGGGATGCTCTCGCTGCTTGCCGTGCTGCAGGACGGCAAAGCCATCGAAACGGCGACGGTAGGACGCGAGGGCGTGGTCGGCGCGATGGCTGGATTGGGGCTCTACAAGTCCCTCGTTCGGGTTGTCGTCCAACTCCCGATGACGGTGAGTAAAATTCCTGCGTCACAATTCAGAAAAGCCGCAGCCCAAAGCGAAGCTGTCCGGAATATGTGCATCCAGTACAATGAAGTCCTGCTGTCGCAGGCGCGGGTCACCGCGGCCTGCAATGCGCTGCATGTCGTCGAGGCGAGATTCTGCCGCTGGCTGCTGCAATCCGCGGACCGCGCCGAAAGCGACAACGTGGCGCTGACCCACGAATTTCTTGCCGAGATGCTTGGCGTCCGCCGTACCTCGGTCACGGAAGTTGCGAGCAAGATGCAGGCCGCCGGCGCCATCAACTACACCCGCGGGCAAATTACGATCCTGAAGCGATCCGCTTTGGAGAAAATGTCCTGCGAGTGCTATCAGACGCTCGTGGACCAGTCGGCGATCCTGATCTAGCGTCAGACGTCACTCGACCGAAGAAACCCTCCAAAGTTCCATCGGGCCGTGTTCTGAACATAAAGCCGGAGCAGGTTGATCCCATCACCGCAGGCTGTTGGCTGTTATCGGTGACAGAGAGTCCTGCATGCTCCCGCCTCATCAAGGAGCGTCGGCCATGTCACTGTATAAAGCCTATCTTATCGCCCCTGATGGCCATCACATCAAAGCTGTCGACCTCGAGTGTGTCGACGATGACGCGGCAAAGATACGCGCTGAGCAAATGACCGACGCCAGCAATGTCGAGCTATGGGAGCACGCCCGCAGGATTGCCAAGTTTGGCAGCAAGTCTGGTGAAAGACCCTCAACGAGTGCCATCGCATCTGTCGTCAAGGCACGCGCGACCGTCTGAACGAGCAGCCATCAAGATTCAGAGTCTCGAAAATGATCGGCGCGCTCGACGAGATCGATCATGTGAGCGGCCGCATGAATCGTTAGAGGATGCTGGGTGAAGCCGGGCCGCGGGGAGATATAGCTTGCCATTTCACGAGCCAATCGGAGTTGGTCATCTGAGTCTGTTGCCAGCAAGGAAATCATCAGAGCCGCCAACGCGATGACGCGGATACGCAGTGTCACGAGTTCGGCATTGGTCAGATCCGGAACTGCAATTCGCCCGGTGTCGAGCGCCGAACCTGCGGCGGGCCCCTCGGGCCCCGCGCCTCCTTCGTTGTCCCATCTGGACAGAGCGCGTTGACGTTGATCACGGTCGCTGGAGGTATCGGAGTTTTCTCGCGGCATGCGTAGCTCCCTCGTGTAGTCACCAACGCGTCATTCCAAGGCGATCAGATCGAATCCGATCGCCGTAGAACTCGTGGTCCCAACCGCCTGGTCCAGGCGGACCCTCAAGCAAGTTCGAGATAGATACGACCGCGGCGCGCCCAGCGCGAATGGTGGTCAATTCTATACAGACCCTGCTTGATACCGGGTGTAGCCTGAAGCGCCGGGGATGTGATGGGCCGCAGCGACGCGAGTCCACGATGCCGGTTGAACATTTCCGCAGCCTTGGATGCCTTGTGCTTTAGCAGCCGCGACTTCGCGGAAGCCACTTGAGATAATCGCTCGGCCGAGATGCGCGCGATTCGCGACGGCCGCTTTCGAGTGGCCGCCTCTTGAAAATGACGGGAATTCAGCATGCGCCGATGGGGTCCACGTCTCGATTGGGAGCATTTGCAAAACTGGGTGCCCGGAGCCCTCGGGATTTCCGTGGTCATTCTGATGGTGGTTGTGGCCGCAAATTCCCCGACGCAGACCAATTCAAGACCGGCTGAGGTGCCGTCGTCGCAATCCGCTGCAAGTGGCAACCAAAGGTCAAACAGGCGCTACCCCACCTCCTTCTCAACCGGCTGCGCCTCAATCTTCTTCTGTCGCAGACAAGCCGGCGAAAGTCCCTGCGCCAGCCAACGCCCCCTCCGGCCGCTACCACAAGCGAAGCTGCCAAGCCGGCGCCGATGCACGATCACGCCATGGTCAAAGCTGAGGCCGTTGCTGCGCCTGCCCCGGTTCAAGGCTCCGTAAAGCCGGATAAAGAACCGCAAAAAGCCGTTGCCGATGCCGCAAGTCCGCAAGGCGACGCCGTCGCCGGGCGTCAGGTCTTCAAGAAATGTCAGGCGTGTCATTCTCTGGAGCCTGGAAAGACCATCCTGGGTCCAAGCCTGGCCGGGATCGTCGGCCGCAAGTCGGGCGCCGAACCTGATTTCAATTATTCGCCGGCTATGAAGCAGGCAGCATTGACCTGGGATGCGGCCACGCTCGACAGCCTATTTGATGGATCCCCAGAAGATCGTGCCCGGCAACCGAATGCCGTTTCCCGGCCTCAAGACCGATCATGACCGCAAAGACGTGATCGCGTTTCTGGCAGCTCCCGCTTCGCCTGCCTGTCGCGCCGGCCGCTGCGAAAGCCGCTGCGCCGGCCGCTTCCGCGACAGCCGCGCCGCAAGCCAAATCAGGCAGCGATGCCGCCTATCTCATCGGACGCGAAATACACCTTGCGCACCGGAATCGCCGAAGGAAAAATGGTCTTTCTGGGCGTTGGCGGTTCGATCGATGGCAAGGCAAATCCCGTTCTGACCGCGGCCGAAGGACAAATCGTGCAACTCACCTTGATCAATGGCGAGGGCACCGAACATGACATCGTATTTCCCGATCAGGACGCGAAATCGCCGCGGGTGAACGGCAAGGGCGCCAGCACGACCATCGTGTTCCGCGCGACGAAATCCGGAGACTTTCATCTATTTCTGCAGCGTTCCCGGTCACCAATTGGCGGGTATGCAGGGTCAGTTTCTGGTGACGCCTATCCTTGCGCCGCAGACGCTGGTCGAAGCCGACATTTCTCGCGAACCCACCGATCTTCCTCCGCCGATCGGCAAGCGAGATCCAAAGACCGTCAGGCTCGATCTGTTCACCGTCGAGCAAGAAGGCCGGCTCGCGGAAGCGACCACATTCGGCTACTGGACCTTCAATGGCAAAGTACCGGGACCCTTCGTTCGCGTTCGCGTCGGCGATACCGTCGACGTCCATCTGAAAAATTCCGCCGACAGCAATATGATCCACTCCGTGGATTTTCATGCGGCAACCGGACCCGGCGGAGGTGCTGCAGCCTTGCAGGTCGATCCGGGCGCCGAAAAATCGATGACGTTCAAGGCCCTTATTCCCGGCCTTTATGTTTACCACTGCGCGACGCCGATGGTCGCCGAACACATTGCCAACGGCATGTATGGGTTGATCCTGGTCGAGCCCGAAGCAGGTCTTGCTGCCGGTCGACCACGAATTTTACGTCATGCAAGGCGAAATCTATACGGAGGCCGCGTTCGGTCAGCACGGAAGTCAGGAGTTCAGCGTCGAAAAGCTGTTGAATGAACGACCCGAATATTTCGTCTTCAACGGCTCGGTGGGCGCGATTTCGAAACTGCATCCTCTGCATGCCAAGGTCGGCGAAACGGTGAGACTTTTCTTCGGCGTGGGCGGTCCCAATTTCACGTCGTCTTTCCACGTCATCGGTGAAATTTTCGACAAGGTCTACAATCTGGGCGGTCTGACAAACCCGCCACTCGAAGGTATTCAGACCGTCACGGTGGCGCCCGGCGGCGCTGTGATCACCGAGTTCAAGCTTCATGTGCCGGGAAATTACACGATCGTGGATCACGCGCTGGCCCGCGTGGAGCGAGGGCTTGCCGGTCTTTTGATCGTCGAGGGTGCGCCAAATCCCGATATCTACAACGGCACCGTGATGCCCGGCATGGGGCACTGATTCGTTACGCGGGTCCAACTTCTGATCGGCCTGCATTGGTCCGTGTCTCCGCGCAGCATTAAAGTGCGCGGCATGATGACTGCGTATTTCTGCCGCCGATCGCCTTCATTCGCTTACGCTCTATCTCCGGCTTGTCGTACAAGACTGCGTTCAACAGCGAGCTATGAACCTCTATCTTTCCGTTGTAGGAGATCAAGCCGAGCTTGCGGAACTTGTTCATGAAGAAGCTGACACGGGATCGTGTTGTGCCGATCATCTCCGCCAGCGTTTCCTGGCTGACGTGGGGCGCGATGGGCTGCGGCGTACCTTCCTTTCCGAAATTTGCCAGCAGAAGCAGGAGGCGCGCAAGCCGCTTCTCGCTGGAATTGAACAGTTGGTCGATCAGGTCTTCCTCGATGCGGCTGTTGCGGCTCAGGAGATATGCCATGAACAACTCGGAAAACTTTGGCTCGCTGTGAAGCGCAGCCAGCATCGCATCTTTTGCGATGGCGGTGATCAGGCATTCGTCCATGGCCGTGGTCGTTGAAATACGCAAGGGATGGCCGTTGAGGCATCCTTCGCCAAAGAACTGTCCAGGCTCCAGGATTCCGACCACGGCTTCCTTGCCTTGTTCGGAGACGACCAAGACCTTGATCCTTCCCTTTTGGATATAGAAAACCGTATCTGCGACGTCTCCCTGAGCAAAGACGACCTTGTTCCTGTCGAATTTCAAAATGGTCTTGCCCTCGCCGACCCTGGCGAGAAAGAGCTTCGGATCAAACAGGTCTTTCGCTGCTTTTGGCATGAGGTGCTTCGATCGTACCTTATCGGCAGTGAACCTGCCTAGAAATCCGCACCAACCAGCTCGTAATTCTTTCGACCCTGCGCGTAGACGGCCGCCGCCGTCCGGAAAATCAGATCGCGGTTCGCGTCGAACGCACCGAGAAAGCCCGCTTCATCACGCGTGAGATGCGGTTCGACCCTCTCGAGAGCGCCGACCGTGACAAAGAACGAATATTCCATCGAAGTGTCATATCCCCAAAAGCGTACGGCCTGCCGGGTGCGGTCATAGCTTCGGCTGTGATTTGGAAATTGCAGCGTCATCGATATCTTTCCGTTGGCGAGCTCCGTGGCGAGGCAACGCATGCGGGCCACGATAGCGGCGCAGATCGCGATGCGCTCATGCATCACGATCGTCTGATGCCGATCCTTCATGAGCGCGGCGTCCAGCTCCGTTGGGCTGATTGCAAAAGACTGAGTTAGCCGTTGCGAGGCGGATACGGCCGGCGTTTGAAACAGCGTTGCCACTCGCCGATAGGCAGTCCTTGACAGACCTTCGATCAGTTCGTCGTCAATAAGGACGACATATTCACCGGCGGGCTGAATGCCCTCCAGGTTCTGAAGAGTGAATGGACTACTGAACGAGACGATGGTCCGCGTTGTCCTGATGGTCAAGGTGATATCTCCTGGACGAATTTGTCTTGCCGCTGGCCGCTTCAATTGCCAAGCGGATTCGCCGGGAAGGGTCCGGAGGGGCCGACTGCAAGAACCTATAGATTATCGGCAGCGTTCGCTGAGCAAAATTGCTCAGGTTTGTCGGCACGGCCCCGCCGCACAAACGCGACATCTGAGCAGTTTTGCTCAGTATCCGTCCCCTCCACGGCCATCGTGACCACTGCGCGGCCCCCTGCCCCGTGTTTGCGACGTCTCGACTAGGCCCGCTTGCTCAGCGGGATTTCTCTTGCTTTTGCGCGGCGTGGCAGGTCGTTGACCGTCCCTTTCGGGTCGGTGATCTTACGTGTGGCCGATGCGACCGGCGCGGCGAATCTGGCGGCCCACCGCTTCTCGAATTTTCTTTGAAGGTGAAGAGGAATAGCGCTCATAACCAAAGCTCCGCGTTCGTCGCCGCCCTCTCCTGACCTCAACGCGCGGCGCCGCTCAAAGGTCCCGCCTCGGACTTACCAGCTTGCGCAGGGACCCTCGAAGGCGTCGAGCAGGCCAAAATCCTCCTAAACCGGCGCGCGCAGCCCGGAGGACCTCCACTTCATCGAAACGGTCTCCGTGACGACCCTGTCGACGTGGTGGCAGTTGACGCCCTGAAACGTGCGCATCTCGAATCCGAGCCGATACGGCTTGATGCGCGTCAGGATCATTGAACCCGAGCATTTGGGACAGGTATGGAGCTGAATTGCTATGCGGCTTACGTCGAACAAGACTGCCAGGGATGGCATGATGCTCATCTGAAGTCGGGCGGGAGCGCGACACTCCCAGTCACCGATAGGTGCCGTAACGGGACGGTGATGGAATTACGATGGGACCAGCGCAATCCCGGCGCTGTTGCATTTTGCTCATTTTTGAAAAAATTTGTGAATTAGGACTCCCCGGAAAGCACAGCGGTAACAGGCGTCGAAAGCCGGCCGGTACAGTCGTCCGGTACGGTGCACGCACTAGACGCCCGCGAGCAAGCACGCACGCCGCACCACATACTTCGGCGCCTGCCGAAGCATCGAATGCGCTGGCATCATACGTTCAACCGACGGAAGCGTCATCGGTTGGGCTACGCATATGCGTGTCTTCTATGGCTGGTGGATTGTCGCCGCCTGTCTGCTCTGTTCGATGGTCGGAAACGCGCTCGGCCTGTTTGGCGCGGGTGTCTATCTCCATGAGGTGGTTACTGCGAACGGCTGGACCACCGGCCTCGTCTCGGGTGCGGTCACCCTTTTCTACGTGGTCAGCGCATTGCTCCTGATCCCGGTTGGCGGCGGCATCAGACGCCACGGTCCGCGTCCCACCATTGCGCTTGGCGGTCTCGCCTTGGCCGCCGGTGTCGTCGAGATCGGCCGCGCAAATGCGCCATGGGAAGCCTATCTCGCCTTTCTGTTGATGGGCATCGGCTGGGCCGGCCTTTCGACCACCGCGATGGCCACAACGCTTGCGCCTTGGTTCGACAAGCGTCAGGGGCGAGCGGTGTCGATCGCATCGCTAGGGGCGAGCGCCGGCGGGATTCTTGGTGCCCCGGCGCTGCTGTTTGGAATTTCGCGGATCGGGTTTGCGTCAACGACCATGGTGGCCGGCGTCCTGGCTCTCGTCGTGGTGCTGCCGCTCGCCGCCCTGGTGCTGCGCAATCGTCCGCAAGACCTGGGGCTTTCTCCCGATGGCTTGCCATCAGGGCCCGGCCCGCAGACGAGCGACACTCCGGATTGGACGCGCTCGTCGGCCTTGAGAACGCCGGCTCTGCGCAGCGTCATGGTGACATTCGGGATCGGAATGATGGTGCAGATCGGCTTTCTCACCCACCAGGTCACGATATTGGCTCAATCGGTCGACCGTCTGGCCGTCTCGATGACGGTTTCATCGACGGCCGTCGCCGCGCTTGTCGGGCGTCTCGCGCTTGCCCGGTTTGCGGATGAGATCGATGCGAGGGTGACGACGGCGGGCGCACTGCTGATTGCCGCGGCTTCGCTTGGCGTGATGGGACTCTATCCCGTTCCCTCGATCCTGATCGGCGCCAGTATTGTCTTCGGCCTGACCGTCGGCAATGTCACGACGCTATCGCCGATTATCGTGCGGCGCGAGTTCGGCGCCCATGCGTTCGGCCTGATCTTCGGTGTCGCCTCATGCGGCATCCAGTTGGCGACCGCCCTGGGACCTGGTCTCTACGGCCTCTTGCATGACGCTTTCGGCAGTTACAGTCCGGCGATGATCGGCGCGGCGGGCCTGGATGTTGCGGCTGGCGCGGTCGCTCTCGCAGGCCGCGGCAAGCCAGATGCGCCGTCATGATGAGATGTCATTCGCGATGCGAACCCGCCATTTTGTCTGCCAAGCGCCACGAACGGACATGAATTGCTATTCGATCACCTCGTCGGCACGGCCTAGCAGCGACAGCGGCACGGCAAGGCCAAGCGCCTTTGCGGCCTGCAGGTTGATGCGCAACTCGATTTTGGTTGATTGCTGGACCGGCAGGTTCGCCGGCTTTTCCCCATTGAGGATGCGGCCCACATAGCCTCCGGTGAGGCGGTAGGCGTCAACGATATCGGCGCCATAGCTGATCAAACCCCCAGCCGCGGTAAAGACACTGCTTGAGCTGATCGTTGGCACGGCGTGCCTGGCAGCCAGCGCGGCGAGCTGTCCGCTGCGGCTCGCAAAGATTGCCGTCCCGGTGCCGATCACCAACCCGCTCGCCCGCAATTGGCGTACTTTCGAGAACACCGCGTCGAAATCACTTTCGCTGGAGGCGTTCAGCACGTGCAGCTCCAGCCCCAGCGTGCGGGCCGCCGTCTGCATTCGATTTGCCGTCACCTCGGCAACGGTGGGGTCGCTCGGGTCAGCCATAAACGCCAGAACGCGTGCGTCCGGCAGCAGCTCGCGCAGCAGTTCGAGTTGCTTCGGCGAGACTTCGATGTTGGTTTGGGTCACGCCCGTGACGTTGCCACCCGGCCGATTCAAACTGCTGACGAGACCGAGCTGGACCGGATCGGCGGCGGTTTCGAACACGATGGGAAGGGTCGTGTTCGCCGCCTTGGCCGCAAGCGCCGCAGGCGTACTGGTGGCGGCAATCACCGCGACCTGACGCTGAACCAGATCCGCCACCAGCGCCGGCAGGCGGTCGTTTCGGCCCTCTGCCCAGCGGTATTGAATCGTCACGTTGCGGCCGTCGACGTAACCGGCCTCACCCAGCCCCTTCAGAAAAGCCGCCAGGGACGCAGCGTATCCCTGGGCAGAACCGGCATTGAGGAAGCCGATCACCCGCGTATCGTTCTGCTGCGCTCGCGCCGGGAGGGACCATACAGCCACCGCACCGCCGACAAGTGTCATGAACTGGCGTCGTAGCATATCCAGCTCCATCCAGCAGGGTGCGGCAGTGTATCGGTCCAGGCCGTGCTTGAAAGACTTTGGAGCCGGTCGAAGAAAGTATATTTGGTTCGCATGGGTCAGAAGCGGAAGTCGACCCAAGCAAGCGGCACGTCCGGCTGCCCACGGAAGCAGACTTCACGCCGGCAGATCGGCACGTCCGCTTTGTCTCACAGCACCACCCGTCTGCCTTCTTCCGCCGCCCAATAGCCGGCGTAGTTCACCCTGATCGTCTCCTGCGCCAGCGCGAGATCGGCGAGCGGCTGCCGTCCGGTCGCGGCGCATTCCATGAAGTCCTGGATTTCCTGCAGATAGCCGCGCGTCCATTCCTCCTCGAGGCAGACGAATTGCCAGCCGGTTTTGCGGTCGACCTTCTCGGTGATGTAGACGCTTGCGAGCTTCTCCTCGTTCGTCTGGTAGCTCATCATGTGATTGTTCGGCGTGATGTTGGCGAACAGCGAGCCGCCGCTGGTGTAAGTCTCGATCAAATTGCGCACGCCGCCCATGATCATGTCGCCGGAGAACACCGTCGCCTTGGTGCCGTCGGAGAAAGTGACCGTGAGCGTGCCCCAGTCCTCGACGTCGACGGGACTGGCTTTGATGAAGGCGCGCTCGTCCGGCTTCAGGCACGCCGCGACATTGCCGACGTCGCAGGTCACGCTTGCGGGCCGGATGCTCTCGCCCCGCGCGCGGGCCTCGACCTGCTTCAGGTAAAGCACCGCCGACAAGGGATGGCAGCCCATCCGGATCAGCGAGCCGCCGCCGGTCATCGCCCATTGCGCGGCATGCGCGGCATGCGAGCCGGAGTGGCTTTCCTCGCCCTTCATGAACAGGATCTTGTCTTTGGTCGCGCGCAGCATCTCCGCGGTCTTGCCGATCGCCGGCGCGTAGATCCAGTCCTCCGCATACATGAAGAGCCTGCCGGTCGATCTGATCGCCGCGCAGGTTGATTCCATCTCCTCGCAGACGCGCTCGTACATCAGCGCTTTCGCGACATGCTTGCCGATCGGCGCGCGATCGCCGTCGCGCCCGAAATAGCCGGCGAACGGCTTTTCGCAGATCACATGCTTGCCGGCGCGCATCGCCGCCACGATCATCGACGCATGCAAATTCGGCGGCGTGCAGATGTCGACGACGTCGATCGAGGGGTCGGCGATCACCTCATCGAAGCTGCGGTAGCTCGCCGGGATGTGGTGCTTGCGCGCGAATTCCGTGACATGGTCGCCGCGCGCCGCCACCGCCGCGACCTCGACATCGACGCCGTAGACGCGCCGGTACGCATACATGTGCAGTTCGGCGACGAAGCCGCAGCCGACCAGACCGACCCTGATTTTTGGCATTGCGAGACCTTAAACCTCGTCATGCCCGGCCTTGTGCCGGGCATCCACGTCTTTCTCTCCATAGTAAGGAAGACGTGGATGGCCGGGTCAAGCCCGGCCATGACGAAGCAGGGTCACCCGCTACGCCGCGAGCGTGTTTTCGACCAGCTTGATCCAGAACGAGGTGCCGTAGAGGATCGCATCGTCGTTGAAATTATAGGCGGGGTGATGCAGGCCGGCGCTGTCGCCATTGCCGCAGAAGATGAACGCGCCGGGACGCGCCTCCAACATGTAGGAGAAGTCTTCCGCGCCCATCAGCGGCGGCGTCTCGTGCACATTGCCGTCGCCGGCGACGTCGGTCGCGATCCGGATCGCGGTGTCGGTCTGCGCGGCATGATTGACGGTCACGGGATAGCCGTGCTCGTAGGTGAGCGCGATGCCGGCGCCGGTGATCTGGGCCATGCCGGCGCAAACCTCGCGCACGCGCTTCTCTATCAACTCGGCCACCTCCGGCGTCAGCGTCCGCACCGTGCCGGCCAGATGCGCGGTCTGCGGAATGACGTTGCGCGCATCGCCGGCGTGAAACTCGCAGATCGAGATGACGGCCGAATCCAGCGGATCGACATTGCGCGACACGATCTGCTGCAACGCCTGGATCAGCTGAACGCCGACCATGACCGAGTCGATGCATTTGTGCGGGCGCGCGGCGTGGCCGCCATGGCCATCGATCCTGATGTCGACCGACGCGGTCGCCGCCATGATCGGACCCGGCCGGATCGCGAACGCACCGATCGGAATACCCGGGCCGTTGTGCATGCCGTAGACCTGCTCGATCCCAAAGCGGTCCATCAGCCCGTCCTTGATCATCGCCTTGGCGCCGGCGCCGCCCTCTTCCGCCGGCTGGAAGATCACCACCGCATCGCCGGCGAAATTGCGCGTCTCGGCGAGATAGCGCGCCGCGCCCAGCAGCATCGCGGTGTGGCCGTCATGACCGCAGGCATGCATCTTGCCGGGTGTCTTCGAGGCATAAGGCACGCCGGTGGCCTCGAGGATCGGCAGCGCGTCCATGTCGGCACGCAGGCCGATCACCTTGATATCGCCGTTGCCACCCGGCTTCTTGCCCTTGATGACGCCGACGACGCCGGTCTGGCCCATCCCGGTCACGACCTCGTCGCAGCCGAATTCCCGCAACCGGTCAGCCACGAATGCTGCAGTGCGGTGCACGTCATAGAGCAATTCCGGATGCTGATGAATCTCCCGGCGCCATGCGGTGATATCGGAATGCAGATCGGCGACGCGGTTGACGATGGGCATGGGTCTCTCTTGGAGTTTGACGGTTTGGGTTTCTCTAGCATCCAAATGCGTGCGACCCAACAACCTTGATGTCATGGCTGCTTGGGCTCATCCGCGTTTGACTATTAAAATTGCTGATACAAGACGTGGATATCAGGCGCTAAAACGCCGCACGCGAGACGGATGACCGGACATAACATGCCGCGGATGCTTGAAGGTGATTTCGACTACATCGTCGTCGGTGCGGGCACCGCGGGGTGCATCCTTGCCAACCGCCTGTCGGCCGATCCGGCCAAGCGCGTGCTGATCCTGGAAGCCGGCGGCAAGGACAACTGGATCTGGTTTCACATCCCGGTCGGCTATCTCTTCGCCATCGGCAATCCGCGTTCGGACTGGATGTTCAAGACCGAGAGCGAACCGGGCCTCAACGGCCGCGCGCTCGCTTACCCCAGAGGCAAGGTGATCGGCGGCTGCTCGGCGATCAACGCCATGATCTCGATGCGGGGACAAGCCGCCGACTACAATTACTGGCGCCAGCTTGGGCTGAAGGGCTGGGCCTATGACGACGTGCTGCCGGTGTTCCGGCGGCTGGAGGATCACTTCCTCGGCGACAGCGCGCATCATGGCGCGGGCGGCGGCTGGCGCATCGAGGCGCCGCGCCTGTCCTGGGAGATCCTCGATGCGGTCGGCGAAGCCGCGCAGGAAATGGGAGTGAGGAAAATCCCCGACTTCAACACCGGCGACAATGAGGGCGTCAGCTATTTCCATGTCAACCAGAAGCGTGGCCGCCGCTGGTCGTCGGCGCGCGGCTTCCTCAAGCCGGTCTTGAACCGGCCGAACCTGCGGCTCGAGACCCATGTGCACGTCGATCGCCTCATCATCGAGCGCGGCCGCGCCGCGGGCGTGCGCTTCATCCAGAACGGCGAAGTGATCGAAGCGCGCGCGAAGGGCGAAGTGATCCTCAGCGCCGGCGCGATCGGATCGATCCAGGTGCTGCACCGCTCCGGCATCGGACCCGGCGAATGGCTGTCACCGCTCGGCATCGACGTGGTGCTGGACCGTCCGGGCGTCGGGCGCAATCTGCAGGACCATCTGCAGCAGCGCGCGATCTACAAGGTGCAGGGCGTCAAGACGCTCAACGAGACCTATTATTCGCTGATCGGCCGCGGACTGATGGGGCTCGACTACGCCTTGCGCAGGCGCGGGCCGCTGACCATGGCGCCGTCACAGCTCGGCATTTTCACCCGCTCGGATGCGCGCCGCTCGCGCGCCAACATCCAGTTCCACGTGCAGCCGCTGTCGCTCGACAAGTTCGGCGATCCCCTGCACCGCTTCCCCGCGGTCACCGTCAGTGCCTGCAATTTGCAGCCGACCTCGCGCGGCACCGTGCGTATCCGCTCGGCAAAGATCGATGAAGCGCCCTCGATCGCGCCGAATTATCTGGCGACCGATGAAGACCGTCAGGTCGCAGCCGACGCAATCCGCACCACACGGCGGCTGATGAAGCAGAAGGCGCTGGAGAAATATCACCCGGTCGAGTTCCTGCCCGGCCCATCCGTCGGCGACGACGAGGCCTCGCTGGCGAAGGCCGCGGGCGACATCGGCACCACGATCTTCCATCCCGTCGGCACCGCCAAGATGGGCACGCCCAACGACGCCAATGCCGTGGTCGACGAACGCTTGCGCTTTTATGGCATCGCGGGCTTGCGTATCGTCGATGCCTCCGTGATGCCGACCATCACCTCGGGCAATACCAACACGCCGACCGCGATGATCGCCGAAAAGGGCGCAGCCATGATTTTGGAGGATGCACGCGCGTGAGCCGTTTCTGGAGCCCGGTTGTCCGCGGCCTGTCGCCCTACGTGCCGGGCGAGCAGCCGAAGCTCGACAACCTCATCAAGCTCAATACCAACGAGAATCCCTACCCGCCCTCGCCGCACGTGCCGGCCGCGATAGCGGCGGCCACCGATCGCCTGCGTCTGTATCCCGATCCGCGCGCTTCGGCCTTACGCGAGGCCATCGCGACTTATTATAAGGTCGCGCCGGAGGAAGTCTTCGTCGGCAACGGATCGGATGAGGTGCTGGCCCACACCTTCCTGGGGCTGCTCAAGCATGATGCGCCGCTGCTGTTTCCCGATATCACCTACAGCTTCTATCCGGTCTACTGCGGGCTCTATGGCATCAGCTACGAGGAAGTGCCGCTCGACGCTGCGATGAGGGTGCAGACTCGCCGACTACCGGCGGCCATGCGGCGGCATCATCCTGCCCAATCCGAACGCGCCGACCGGCATCGGACTGCCGCGCGACGCGATCGATCGGCTGGTGACCGAGCATCCGGACCAACTTGTGGTGCTCGACGAGGCCTATGTCGATTTCGGCGGTGAGAGCGCCGTGCCGCTGGTGGCGCGTCACGACAATCTGCTGGTTGTCCAGACGCTGTCCAAGTCGCGGGCGCTGGCGGGATTGCGCGTTGGTTTCGCGATCGGGCAACGACCGCTGATCGAGGCGCTGGAACGGGTCAAGGACAGTTTCAATTCCTACCCGCTCGACAGCCTTGCGATGGCCGGCGCCATCGCCGCCATCAAGGACGACGCGTGGTTTCAGGTGACGCGCGCACGCATCATGGCGAGCCGCGAAACGCTGACTCGCGGCCTCATTGGCCTCGGCTTCGAGGTTCTGCCATCAGCCGCGAACTTCGTGTTCGCCCGCCATCCCCGCCACAGCGGCGCCGATCTTGCGGCGGGGCTTCGCAAGGGCAACGTTCTCGTCCGGCATTTCCAGAAGCCGCGGATCGCGGACTACCTGCGCATCACGGTCGGAACGGACGAGCAGTGTGCGCGCCTGATTGAGCTGGCGACGAGCTCTGGTCTGACGCGGCGCGTCGACATACCGGTGGTCCAAACCAGCATTGCGAAGAACAACAATCGCCATTGCGCGTAAGAAACGGATTTGATCATCTGCGTTCGCAAGCATCCAGCCGACTAAATGATGATCCCTCCGGCATTGCCTGCTTTGGAACCTTCTGTTCCATTCCGCGTTCGAGGCGGGGATTTCCAGGAGACGCTCAATGAAAAGAACGAATTGGCGCTATGCGCCGCACACCTGCGCCATTGCGGCGGGCGCATTGCTTTCGCTTGCAGCGGTTTCGCCCGCATCGGCCCAGATCGACAAACCGATCAAGATCGGCGTGATCGCCGAATCCCAGGCGGTGGCCGGTTCCTCGATCCCGCAGGCGGCGCAATTGGCCGCCGACGAGATCAACAAGGCCGGCGGCGTCAACGGTCAGAAAATCGAGATCGTGACCTACGACAATCACTCCTCCGCCGCGGAATCCGTCCGCGCCTTCCAGCGCGCCGCCAATGAGGATCACGTCAACGCCGTGATCGCGAGCTATATCAGCGAGGTCGTGCTGGCGCTCGAGCCGTGGGCGGGCCGGCTCAAGACCGTGATGGTGACGCCCGGCGCCGCATCCGACGTCATCACCCAGAACATCGCCAAAAACTACGACCAGATGAAGTACACCTTCCACGGCTACCTGACGTCGACGAGCATTGCCGACCTGGTCTGCGACGCCGCCAAGGACCTGCTGGTCGCCGACCTCAAGATGAAGTCGGCCGTGATCATGAGCGAAGACGCCGCCTGGACCACGCCGCTCGACGCCGAATACCAGAAATGCCTGCCGAACATCGGCTTGACGGTGCTCGACCACATCCGGCTGTCGCCGGACACCACCGACTTCACGCCGATCTTCAACAAGATCGAAAGCCAGAAGCCCGACGCGATCCTCACCGGCATTTCGCATGTCGGCGTGCAGCCGACGGTGCAGTGGAAGCAACAGGAAGTCCCGATTCCGATGTTCGGAATTTCCTCGCAGGCCACCAATTCCAGCTTCTGGAACGACACCAACGGCGCCGTCAACGGCGTGCTGTTCCAGGCGGTCTCCGGTCCCGATGTCGCCGTGACGCCGAAGACGCTGCCCTTCGTCAAGGCGTTCAAGGACAAGTTCGGCAACTTCCCGTCCTATGCCGGCTACACCAGCTATGACGAGGTCTATTACATCGTCGACGCCATCAAGCGCGCCAACTCGACCGATCCGGACAAGCTCGTCACGGCGCTCGAGGAAACCAACTGGGAAGGCACCATCGGCCGCATCCAGTTCAAGGGCAAGGATACGGCCAACCCGCACGCGCTGAAAGTCGGCGAAGGCACGATCACCGGGCTGCTGCTGCAATGGCAGGACGGCAAGGAGGTCAACCTCTGGCCGAAGAAGCTCGCCAACGGCAAGCTCAAGTTCCCGAGCTTCATCAAGGTCGGCTCGGCGCAGTGACGCAAGCCTGACAGAACCTGAGCACTCCCCGTCCGCGCCCGCGGACGGGGAGTCGTGTCGGATCATCCCTGCGCACCTGCGCGGTAGCAATTTACATCGACCTTTTGCCTTAGCCGGACTGAACGATGTTGTTTTTGCAAATTCTGATCGATGGTTTTGCGATCGGATCGCTGTATGCGCTTGGTGCGATGGGGTTCGCCCTGATCTTCGGCGTCTCCGGCGTGCTCAACCTGTCGCACGGCGCGCTGATGGTGGTGGCGGTGGTCGCCGCCTGGGCGGCCGGCAACGACCTCCATGTCGGCCCCTATGTGGGCGCGGCCATCGGCGTGGCGGCCGGCCTGATCGCCTCGCTCGTCACCTATTTCGTCGTGGTGCGGCCGCTGCAGCGCTCGCAGAAAATCCGCGAGGACGAGAAGGAAATCTTCATCCTCACCGCGACGCTGTTGTGGGGCATCATGCTGCAGGAGCTGATCGCCTATTTCTACACCAACAACGCCAAGACGGTGGCGCCGATCGTCAACGGCGTCATGTCGATTGCCGGGGTGCGGACGCCGGCCAACGAGCTGTTCACTGCTGTCGTGTGCTGGATCGTGATCGGTTTGCTGTGGCTGCTGGTCAACCGCACCCGCGCCGGCAAGGCGGTGCTGGCCGCGTCGATGAACCCGCGCGGCGTGACCCTGCTCGGCATCGAGCTGCCGCAGATCTATATCGCGGTGTGGGCGATCTATGGCGTGCTGATCGGCGTGGCCGGCGTCCTGCTCGGCATGTTCCTCGGCGTGTCCTCCTATAGCGTGGGACCGCTGACCGCGAGCGCGTTCTCGATCGTGGTGCTCGGCGGCCTCGGCAGCGTCTCGGGCGCGCTGATCGCGGCCTATGTGGTCGGCTATCTCGAGACCATCACGGCCTATATGATCTCGCCGGCCTATCGCACCATTCCAGCGCTGCTGCTGCTGGTCATCGTCATGTATGTCCGCCCGCGCGGATTGTTGGGGCGGCGCTAGATGACGATATCGCCCACCATCCGCGTTCTGCTGGTTTCTCTTGTGGTCGTGGTAGCGGCCGCGTTCCTGCCGCTCGGCGTCTCCGGCTACATTCTGGGCCTCCTCACCATCGCCTTTTATTTCGGCGTGTTCTCGATGGCGTGGGACCTGCTGTTCGGTTTCGCCGGCGAGGTCAATTTCGGGCCGACCTTCCTGATCGGCACCGGCGCCTACACGGCCGGCATCCTCGACAATCTCTACGGGCCGCCGATCTGGGTCTGCGTGATCGCAGGCACGCTCGCTGCCGTCCTGGCCGGGCTCATTCTCGCGCTACCGGCCTTGCGGCTGCGCGGCCCCTATTTCGGGCTCACCACGCTGGTTGCCGTGTTGATGCTGCAGAACTTCATCGTCGTCGACGCCAGCCTGACCGGCGGCGAGATCGGCCTGACCGTTCCCGATGTGCTGAGCATCAGCGACGCCGTGAACTACGAGATCGCGCTGTGGTTCATGGCGGTCAGCGGCGCGATCCTGTTTGCGCTGGCGCGTTCGCCGGTCGGCCTCATCCTGCAAGCCAGCGGCCAGGACGCGGTGCAGGCGGGCGCGCTCGGCTTCAACGTGACCAAGCACAAGCTGTTCGCCTTCATCGTCAGCGCCTTCTTCTCCGGACTCGCCGGCGCGCTCCTGGTGTTCTACTTCGGCTCCGCCTCGATCGGCACGCTGATCGACGTCACCGTCGGCGTTCAGGTCATCGTCGCAGCCGTGCTCGGCGGCCGCCGCACCATCCTCGGCGCTGCGCTCGGCGCCGTCTTCCTGATCGCGATGAGCGAACTGCTGCGTCCGCTCGGCGATCTCTCCAACTTCACCGTATTTGCGCTCGCGCTGATCGTCGTGCTGATCTTTCCCAGCGGCTTTTTCGGCCTGCTCACGCGCAACCGAGAGAGTGCCTGAGCATGAGCGGCAACGTGTCTCTCGAGGTCAAGGGACTGACCAAACGCTTCGGTGGCCTCGTCGCGGTCAAGGAGATGTCGCTGACCGTCCGCGCCGGCGAAATCCTCGGCCTGATCGGCCCGAACGGATCGGGCAAATCGACCGTCATGAAGCTCATCATGGGCATCGAGCGGCCGGATGCCGGCTCGGTCCGCATCGCGGGTCAGGAAGTCGCGGGCCTGCCGTCCTACAAGATCGCGCGCATGGGCGTCGGCATGGTGTTCCAGCATTCGCGCCCGCTGCATCGGCAGACCGTGCTCGAGAACATCAAGCTCGCGCTGTTGCCGGACAAGCTGACGCGCCTGCTCGCCGATCCCCAGACCGATCAGCGCGCCCGCGCCATCGCCGAGCGCGTTGGGCTCACCGCGGTGCTCGACCGCCGGCCGGCGACCCTGCCGTTCGCCGATCTTCGCAAGATCGAGATTGCCAAGGCGATCGCCAGGGACCCCGAGGTGCTGCTGATCGACGAGCCGTTTGCCGGGCTCACGCAAAAGGAAACCGCCGCGTTCTCGCAGCTGATCGTCGAGCTGCGCGACGACGGACACGCGATCCTGCTGGTGGACCACAACGTCAAGAGCGTGGCGCGGCTGGTCGATCGCGTGCTCGCGATGTATGTCGGCGAGCACATCGCGGAAGGCTCGGCGGAAGCCGTCATGAGCAACGAGACCGTGCGCCGCGTCTATCTCGGCGCCGGCAGTATCGAGACCGCGGCGCGGCCGGAGTCCTCTTTCGGCGACAAGACGCCATTCCTCGAAGTCCAGAACATCAACGTCCATTATGGCAAGGCGCAGGCGCTGGAGGATGTCTCCATCCACGTCCATACCGGCGAGTTCGTCTCGGTGGTGGGACTGAACGGCGCCGGCAAGACGACGCTGTTCAACGCGATTTCGGGCCTGGTGCCCTACTCGGGCGAAATCCGTCAGACCGGCCAGTCGCTGCGCAGCCTGTCGGCGGCGCGCGTCGCGCGCAACGGCATCGTGCAGGCGCCGGAGGGGCGCGAGCTCTTCGTCGACATGAGCGTGCGCGAGAATCTCGATCTCGGCGGCCATCATCTGACGCCGGACGAGCGCGCAACCCAGATCGCCTGGCTCTATGAGCTGTTTCCGATCCTGCGCGCCCGCGAGAGCCAGGCGGCGGGTACGCTCTCGGGCGGCGAGCAGCAGATGCTGACGATTGCGCGTGCGTTGATGATGAAGCCGAAGCTGCTGATCCTGGACGAGCCCACGCTGGGGCTCGCGCCGATCATCCTCGAGCAGATCTCGCACATCCTGGAGACGCTACGTCAGACCACGTCGATCAGCGTGCTGCTCGGCGAGCAGAACGTGACGTTTGCTCTGCCGCATGCCGATCGCGTCTATGTGCTCGAGCACGCCCATATCGTCTGGGAGGGATCGCCCAACCGTTTTGCGGCGGAGGCCGGCAGCGGCTATCTGTAGCGCTTGGCAAAACGCCCCATTACGGCCTCGCCCTCACGAAATCGTCATCCGACCGACCCGGCGTCCCCAGACATCCCGGGAATAAAGCCGCGCCCTCCCCAATCACCTCCCCGTAACCCAATCATGGGTCCACGGAGAGAGCGCGATGAGCCATCACGATCACCACGACGACGAGCCCGGCGTCAGCCGCCGCAAGGTGCTGGAGTGCATGACCTGGGCCGGCACCGGCGTACTCTGGACCATCACGGGCGGCGTGCCGCGCTCGCTCGGCCTGGTCGATGCAGCGAATGCCGCCGAGCCCGCGGGCCTGACCTTCCTCCAGATCAGCGACAGCCATATCGGCTTCGACAAGCCGGCCAATCCGAACGCCGCCGGCACGCTCGAGGAGGCGATCGGCAAGATCAATGCGATGCCGAAGAAGCCGTCCTTCATGATCCACACCGGCGACATCACCCATCTGTCGAAGGCGGCCGAGTTCGACAATGCCGAGAAGATCATCTCGCAGTCCAAGCTCGACGTGCACTATGTGCCGGGCGAGCACGATTTCCTCGACGAGGAGATCAAGTTCTACAAGGACCGCTACGGCAAGGGCACCAAGGGTCCCGGCTATTACTCCTTCGACGCCGGCGGCGCGCACTTCGTCGGCCTCGTCAACGTGGTCGACCTCAAGGCCGGCGGTCTCGGCAATCTCGGCGGCGAGCAGCTCGAATGGCTGGAGAATGACCTGAAGGGCCGCTCCAAATCGACGCCCGTGGTGGTGTTCGCCCACATCCCGCTCTGGACCGTGTATCCGGAATGGGGCTGGGGCACCGAGGACGGCGCCCGCGCGCTGGATTATCTCAAGGGTTTTGGCTCGGTCACCGTGCTCAACGGCCACATCCACCAGGTGATGCAGAAGGTCGAGGGCAACGTCACCTTCCACACCGCGCGCTCGACCGCCTTCCCGCAGCCTGCGCCCGGCACGGCGCCCTCGCCCGGCCCGATGAAGGTCGAGGACGCCAAGCTCCGCAGCATGCTCGGCATCGCCAGCGTCAACTTCAAGCAGGGCGATCAGCGCCTCGCGATCATCGACACGCCGCTGGCGGGCTGAGAACAAGGAAGTCGGAAATGACGTTCGCTGCTTTGCGCAGCCTCGGCCTCGCCGTGGCTGCAACCATCCTCCTCGGCATCGCGTCTGCGCAGGCCGAGGAGCTCAAGGTGACCATCGACAACTTCACCTTCGCGCCGGCCGAGCTGAAAGTGAAGGTCGGCGACACCGTGACCTGGACCAATCACGACGACATCCCGCACACCGCGGTGTCGGCCGGCAAGTTCAGGTCGAAGACCATGGACACCGACGGCACCTTCTCCTTCACCTTCACCAGCGCGGGCGACTACAAGTACTTTTGTTCGCTGCACCCGCACATGACCGGGATGATCAAGGTTGAGTAACGCTCAAATCCAAGGCATCACAGCGGTCACGGTGATGTCCGGCCGGCTTCCTCCCGCCGGCCGGGCTCACGCGTTGTCCGCCGATACGGGGCAAGAGGCGAAGCCGGTGAGCACCTCCAACGAAGACCCTGACAAGGCGCGGCGCTTTCGCGAGGCCGCGCTGCCCTATCTCGACGACGTCTATACGTTGGCGCGCTATCTGTTGCGCAGTCCCGCCGACGCCGACGACGCGGTGCAGGAATGCTATCTGCGCGCGCTGAAGCATTTCCATACCTATCGCGGACCGGCGATGAAGCCCTGGCTGTTCGCGATCCTGCGCAATGTCTGCCGCGCCGAATACGCGCGGCGTGCGTCGGCGCCGATCACCACGCTCGACGACACGCCGGAGACCACCGAGCAGGCGCCGATGTGGCACGAGGAGCAGCAGACGCCGGAAGCCGCCGTCCTGAAAGACCGCGACGCGGTCACCGTCCGCAAGCTGGTCGAGGCGCTCGCCGAGCCGTTCAAGGAGACGTTCGTGCTGCGTGAAATCAACAATCTGTCTTATCGCGAGATTGCCGAGGCGGTCGGGGCACCCGTCGGCACCGTAATGTCACGGCTCGCACGCGCCCGCGCCATGCTGCGATCGGCATGGCTGGCGGAACAGGAGTAGACAATGACTTGCGACGAAGCAGAGGTCCTGCTCAACGCGCTGATCGACGGCGAGCTCGACGCCGGTCATGCGCGCGAGGTCGAGCAGCATGTCGCGACATGCCCGCGCTGCACGGCGACATTGGCCGCCTACCGGCAGATGAGCGACGCGGTCGCCGCCGGCGATTTGCGCTACACCGCGCCCGCCGCGTTGCGCGCGCGCATCGAGGCGGCGCTGCCGAAGGAGGTCCGATCGAACGTGCAGCCGATGCCGACCCGGCGCAGCGTGCTGCGCGGCTTTGCGTTTGGTTCGGCGGCTTCCGCAATCGCCGCCACCGGGCTTTTTGCCATCGTGGTCCGTAACGACGACCAGAGCCGTATCGAGGCCGAGATCGTCTCGGCGCATCTGCGCTCGCTGCAGGCGGGGCATCTGACCGACGTGATCTCGACCGACCAGCACACGGTGAAACCGTGGTTTGCCGGCAAGCTCGACGTCTCGCCGCCGGTGATCGACCTCACCGCGCAGGGCTTTACGCTGATCGGCGGCCGGCTCGACTACCTCGATGCGCGCGCCATCGGCGCCGTCGTCTACAAGCGCCGCGCCCATATCATCAATCTGTTCGTGGCGCAGACCTCGAACATGCAGCACCGCGCCGCCAGGACCGAGACCATCCAGGGCTACAACATCCGCAGCTGGAGCGACCGCGGCCTGAACTACTGGGCGATCAGCGATCTCGGCGCCGACGAGCTGGCGGAATTCGGCGAGAAGCTCGAGGTTGCGGCCGCGAATAACAA
>CAWCHW010000025.1:0-48878 GCA_963795365.1 uncultured Alphaproteobacteria bacterium | reverse complement strand
AGAGCGAGAGCGGCGGAGTGATCTGTCGTCCCCGCGAAAGCGGGGACCCATAACCACAGGCCGTGGTTTTGCGAAGACTCGAGACATCGACTTCGCGCATCGACGTCACCCTGTGGTTATGGGTCCCGGGTCTCGCTACGCTCGCCCGGGACGACACTGCGATCAATTCACCGAATTGCTCAACACCACCTCGATCAGCTTGGCGCCCGGACGCTTGAACGCGTCCGAGAGTTTCGGCTTCAACTCGGCGGGATCGGTGATCCTGATCGCTTCGAGCCCGAGCGATTTCGCGAGCCCACAGAAATCCACCGGCGGATCGACGAAATCCATGCCGACATAATTGTCGTCGCCATGGAAGGCCAGGAGCCGCTGCTTGATGATGCGGTAGCCGCCATTGTTGCAGATCACGACATTGAGCGGCAGCTTGTGATGCGCCGCGGTCCACAGCGACTGGATCGAATACATCGCGCTGCCGTCGCCGGAGAAGCACACCACCGGCCGATCGGGATTGGCGAGGCTGACGCCGACGGAAGCCGGCAGTCCCCAGCCGATGCCGCCGGAGGCCAGCGCATGATAGCCGTAGCGGTCGCGATGCGGCCGCAGCGACAGCAGCTGCCGGCCCGAGGTCAGGCCCTCATCGACCAGGATCGCGTTGTCCGGCATCGCTTCGACGACTTGCAGCGAGAGATAATCCGGCTCGATCGGCGACTTGGTCGCCGATTTCGCGATCTGCTCCATCAGCGGCTTGCGCCGCGCGCTCCAGTTCTTCGCGGCGAGATCGGCGACGCCTTTTTTCGCGCGAGTTTCGAGTCCGCTGCCACCGGCCGCCTTCAGCGCGGGCACCAGCGCGCGCAACGTTTCCTTGACGTCGGCCTTCAGCGCGATCTCGGCGCCGTAATTCTTGGCGAGGTCCCAGTCGACCAGCCCGACCTGCACGATTCCCATGCCGTCAGGCATCGGATCGACTTCGCTGTAGACCGACATGCGCAGCGGATCGGCGCCGAGCACGATCATGAGATCGTAGGGCGAGAGCACCTCGCGCACCTGCTTCTGCAGCCGCGACAGCGCACCCATGAAGCACGGGCTTTCGGACAGGAAATGCGCGCCATAGGGCGTCGAGCATTGATAGGCCGGCACGCCCAGCGTCTCGGCCAACTGCGCCGCTTCGGCCAGCGCGTCGCTTTTGACGATCTCGTCGCCGGCGATGATCACGGGCCGCTGCGCCTTGAGAATCCGCGCGACCAGCGCCTGCAGAGATTCATCCGACGGCTTGACGCGAGTGTCGATGCGGGTGGAGCGGCCGAGCTCGATGCCGGCTTCGGAATTGAGGATATCGCCGGGCAGCGAGATGAAGACGGGGCCCGTCGGCGGCGTGGTCGCGATCTTGGCGGCGCGGCGCACGATGCGCGGCAGATCTTCCAGACGCGTCACCTCGACCGCCCATTTCACCAGGGGCTCGGCCATCTGCACCAGCGGGCCGTACAGCACCGGCTCCATCAACCCGTGGCCCTGCTCCTGCTGGCCGGCGGTCAGGATCATCGGCGTGCCGGTGAAAGCCGCGTTGAACAGCGAGCCGAGCGCATTGCCCAGCCCCGGCGCGACATGGACGTTGCAGGCGACCAGCTTGCCGGAGGCGCGCGAATAACCGTCGGCGATCGCGACCACCAGGCTCTCCTGCATCGCCATCACATAGGTGAGATCGGGATGATCCTTCAGCGCATGCATGATCGGCAATTCCGTGGTGCCGGGATTGCCGAACAGATGCGTGATGCCCTCGTCCTTGAGCAGCGCCAGGAAAGCCGAGCGGCCGGTAATGCGGTTCTTCATGTCTCCTCCTCGTCCGTCGCTCCCTGGCGCGCGGGTCGGGGCATCATGCTGATCCCTGCGATGAGATCAATGGAGGGCCGTCATGGCTGCGTTGCGCTGGCAGACCCGACTGACTGCGCTATAAGGCGGCAAAACAATGCGCGGGAGGAACTTGTGACGCACGCTTGTCTTGCCGGCATCGCCGGGCTTCTGCTGTCGGTCAGCCTTGCCGCGCCCTCGCTCGCGGCACCGCGCGACCGCTTCTTCTGGATGTCGGAGATCAACAAGGCCTCCGCCGTGATGGTGGTCGAGCGCGGCATCGTGCCAAAACCGTTGGGCGCGAAGATTTTCGATGCGATCAACCGCGTCGATGCCGCGGGCGACGCGCCCGGTGCTGTGCGTTCCGGCGATTATCTGGTGGTCGAGAAGGATTTGATGGCCGCGGGCGGGCCCGACATCAGCCGGTTGCATTCCGGGCGCAGCCGGCAGGACATCGGATCGACCACGCAGCGCCTGATCACGCGCGACGATTTCCTTGACGCTTTCGAGAAGCTGAACGGCCTGCGCGATGCGCTGCTGGCGCTGGCGGCGCAAGCGCCGAACGCGATCCTTCCTGCTTATACCTGGGGCGTGCAGGCGCAGCCCATTACGCTCGGGCATTACATCTCGGCCTATGCCAATGCGCTCGACCGCCAGGCGACGCGGATGCGCGAGGCCTACGCGAGGCTCAATCAATCGCCGCTCGGCGCGGCCGCGCTGGGCACATCGAGCTTCCCGGTCGATCGCCCGCGTCTCGCCGAACTGCTCGGCTTCGACGGGCCGGTCGAGAATTCGCTCGACGCCAACCAGATCTCGCCGATCGACGGCGGCGCCGAGCTTGCAGGACTTGCCACGGCGGCGGCGCTGACGCTCGGCACCTTCATCGCCGACGTCACCGCGCAATATGCGCAGACCGAACCGTGGATCATCCTGACTGAAGGCAACGAGACCGGCGTGTCCTCGATCATGCCGCAGAAGCGCAATCCGAGCGGGCTGGTGCGGCTGCGCGCCGAAGCGAGCACGCTGATCGGTGAGGCCGGTACCTTTGCGCTGATCGCCCACAATGTCGAAGCCGGGATGAGCGACTACAAGGACTTCGGTAACCCCAAGGAATTTCCCAATGTGATGCTGCGCGACATGGCGGCGTTGTTCGTGCATGCCGAGAGCGTGATCCGCACCATGCGCTTCCGCCCCGAGCGCGCGCTGGACGAGGTCAACAGCGACTATTCCACCACCACCGAGCTCGCCGATACCTTGCAGCGCGAGGCCGACGTGCCGTTCCGGATCGGGCATCACTTCGCGTCGGAGCTGGTCAATTACGGCCGCGGCCATCGCCTGCGCGCGAGCCAGATTCCCTACAGCGAGGCGCAGCGGATTTATGCTGAGATCGCCGGGCCGGCGAAGATGGAAACGAAGTTGCCGCTATCGGAAGAGGCGTTCCGCCGCTCGCTCTCGGCGGAGAACATGGTGACCGCGAGCAAGGGGCTGGGCGGCCCGCAGCCGGCGGAAGTCGCGCGCATGCTGGCCGGCGCGAAAGAGCGGTTGGCGACTGATCGTGCATGGCTGGAGGCTACGCGGAAGAAGCTGGTCGATGCATCGCAGAAACTCGAAGAGGCGTTCAGCCATCTTCGCGGCTGAGCTCGAACGGGTCTTCGCCTGCCGCGCGGCGCTTCTTCCTGGAGCGCTGCCAGACCACGCCGGGAAAGCCTTTCAACGGCACCAGCGGCTCGCCGGTATAGGCCCATTCCTGCAGTTCTTCGATCGCGATGTGATAGAGCGGCTGCCGTCCGGTGCGGCCGGAGAACAAGGCGCGCGGGATGTTGACCATGTGCGGCGAGCGGCCGCGTTCGTAGAACAATGGCGTGCCGCAGGTCGCACAGAAGCTGCGCGCGGTGCCGGTCGCCTTGTCCTCGTAACGCGTGATCAGCGTCTTGCCCTTGACGATACGAAAGCGTTTGCGCCAGCTGCCGACATAGGTGGCGTAGGCCGCGCCATGCGCGCGGCGGCTCGATGCGGAATGGTCGTGCCAGGCCCAGCGCGCGGGCACGTCGATCTCGAAGGCGACCTTGCCGCACAGGCATTGGCCGGATGCGATGCCGGCGGCGACGGTTGGTTTGGCCATTGTCTCTCCCCATCGTCATTGCGAGGAGCGATAGCGACGAAGCAATCCAGACTATTTCTGCGGATACGATTCTGGATTGCTTCGCTTCGCTCGCAATGACGACGTTGCGCGTCGTAGACGGGATAGTCGGTGTAGCCCGCGACGTCGCCGCCCGCTACAAAGTCTCCTGCTTGTGGCCGCATTCCTTGCAGGCATATTTCACGCGCGTCGTGCCCTTCGCGGCCGTGAGCCGGTTCGGTGCACCGCATTTGCCGCAGACGGCCTCGATCCGGGTGTTGCCCTGCTTGACGACGAGGTTGCGCTTTTCCATGGTTTCGCGGATCAGCCGTTCGGCCTCTTCGCGCATCGACTGCTTGGACATCAGCGCTCCGTCATCGCCATCGTGGACAGTTTATCCGGCGCAGATGACAGTTTGCGCTTCATAACGCAAGCAACAACGACGTGCCGATCGGCGCTCCCCAACCGGAGGCAGCATCGAAGCCGAGGCCGGCCGCATAGCCCGTGCCGGGATGCGGGATCGAGGCATTGTGGCCGATCGTGATATCGTGACAGACATGCTTGCCGATGGGCCCGCCCAACGTCGAAGCCTTGTAAAGGTGCGGCGTCAGGAAGCGCTGCCGCTTCTCCTTCGGCAACAGCGCATTGATGCGCGCGAGCAGCGCCGCCCATAGCGGCGCCGAAGCGCTGGTGCCGCCGCCGGTGGTCCACTTGCCGTTCAGCACCATCGCATACCAGGGCGGGCCGGACAGCGCGGTGACGTCGGGCACGACGCGGCCGTCGATGCTGCCCCTGTTGAGCGACTTGACCTTGACGTCCTGCCATTTCGGACGCGGGAAACGCACGCTGACGCCGCCGCCGGTGGCGCCGCTGCGCCGCTTGCGGTTCGGCGTGCGCCGGCCCGGCTTCTTGTGCCAGACCCGCTCGATCAGCTGGCCTTCATGATGCTCCATCTGCGTGCCGCCGACCGCGAGCACGAACGGGCTCGCCGCCGGAAAGGTGCAATGGGCGCGGCCGTCGTCCTGCTCGTCGCTGCTGCCGTCGTCGCCCGCGCTGGCGCAGATGGTGATGCCAAGCGCGGCCGCCACATGCAGCCGGTCGTTGATGGCCTCGATCGCGGCGGGCGCCCAGTCGCGCCCGTCCTCGGTGGCGCCCCAACTCATCGAGAACACCACGGGGCGATCCCTGATGACGCGGTCGAGCATGTCGACCCAGCCCTTCTGGGTATCATGCGCGAAATAGACCGAGATCGCGGCCTTCGGGCACAGGCCGGCGATGATCTCGGTGTCCATCATCACTTCCTTGGCGTCGTCGAGCGCGCCGTCACGATCCGCCCGCGGCAGCTTCGCGACCTGCTTGCGGTCGCGCAGCCGCACATGGATCGGCACCAGCGCGACCTTCGGCACGCGCCGCTTGTAATTCCGGCAATAGGCCGTGACGTCGTCGGCAAAATAGACGCTGGCGAACTCCGCGATCGCGATCTTCTGGCCGGCGGCATCGCCATGCGGGAAGTGATAGTGCCGCTCGAAATCGGCAGGCCCGTAGGCTTTCAGGACGACCTCATCCTTGCCTGCGGCAAGCCGCTTCTTCACGACGCGGCGCTGACCAAGGCCGAGGATCGCGGTGATCAAGCCGTCGATACCTGGCGGCACCTTGTAGTCATCCTCGCGATCCCGGTAGCGGCCCTGGCGCTTGCTCTCATAGATGCCGAGTCGCGCGTGAAAGGCGGCTTCGACGGCGGCAACCGTGCCCGAGACCCGCATGCTGCGGGTCTCCAGCATGGTGCTTTCGATCTTGAGGCCGTATCGCTTGAGGACCTTCGCGACCTTGTCCGCATCGCTCCGCGAGGCACAATATTGCTTCCTGAATTGCGCTGATGTGAGCGGGCCATCGGCGAGAGCGTCGGCGGACGGAAGGTCCGGTCCACGCAGCGACAGTGTCAGCTCGAGCTTCTCGCCCGGATCGACGTCGCCAACGCGCCGCGCGCCCTTGCTGCGCTTGCGGTCACTGCCCTTGACCACGGCGTGAAGCTTGTATGGATCGTCGCCTGACCGCTTGCTTGCCTTCTTTGTCTTGCTGCGTTTCATCCGAGCCTGCCCCCACTCGCCTGCAAGTTGATGTAGCGCAGACCGGGGGATGGCGGCAAGCAGACCAACGGGTTAGCTCCCCGCGGTGCGCTCGCTCTCGGCGCTGGAATCCGCAACCGCGCGGTCCGGCGCAGACACCAGCACGCGCCTGACCATGGCCAGCGCCGTCTCGGTGGCGGGATCGGCCAGCATCACGGGCACTGCCAGCACGACAAGGTCGACCGGCTCATGCGCGAGCACGATCACATGGGTGGCATGGTGCGCCGCCATCAGCGAGACGATGCGCTCGACGGCAGGATCGGCCGGCGCCAGCCCCCAAGGGGCGTCGGATCGCCGCAGCACCGGACGCGCCGCGAGCAAGGCGCGCAGGAGCGGCGGGTCATAGGACAGAAGGTCGTCCTCGCGGAGCCACCGCGCGCCCTCGAAGATCGGGTGTCGCGTCAACTCAGCGACCCATTGCTCGCGGGTAAGCGCCGCTGACGCAGCGAGTGCATTCAGCACGCCCGGTGCCTGCAGCTCGAAATGGGCCCGCAGGGTATCGGTCATCAGGCCGATGGTCAGCACGCCCGCAACCGCAACCGCCGAGAAGCGGGCGATCTGCGCGGCATCGACATCGGGAGCAAGGAAGGCCGCCGCCATGCCGAGCAATGCGCTGCTGCAGAGCCGCAGCAGCGCCATCGAAACGGCCTCTCGCCGCGTCTCGCCGCTGCTTCCGGCGATCAGGATGGCGGTGACGACCAGCAATGCGCCGAGCGCGCCGAGCCTGACCGGCATGCCGGGCGTGAGCGCCTGGAAATCGGTGACGATGAAGGGGATGAGCAGCAACGCGCCGATGGCAACGCGGCCGATGCTGCGGTTTTCCGGGGCCAGCAGCTTGCTGTGATCGCGAGTCGCCAGCAACAGCGCGCAAGCCGCAAATCCCGCCAATTGGAACACCGACAGCGCGATCGCATAGGGCGCCGCATCAGGACTCCAGCCCCAGCACGCCGCCAATGCCGAGCAGCAGCGCGCCGTAAATGGCTATACGCTTGAGAAGACGCGGCGCGTGGCGGCGCAGAATGCCTTCGGTGACGAGCAGCGCGCCGAGAGGCACCAGCGCGGCCGGGGCCGCCGAGAGCCAGTCGAGTGAAGGGCTATTGCTCCACCACGCAATGCCGCGGATCAGGAACAGCACAGCGACGACACCCAGCAGGAAAAGCAGGCGCGTGGTGAGCGGCCCCCTGGGATCGCGCCGGTGAAACGCCATCATTGCGACCGCAAGCCCGATTGCGCCGCAGAGATTGATGATGGAGTCGGCGATCGCGCCTGATGTCATCGCCTCTCTCCGCGCCGCGGCCGCAGCACGCCGAACGGACGGCTGTCGTCCATCCAATGCGCGACCGGAAGCAGCAACCGCTGCAGCGCCAGCACCGCTGAGGCCGCCAGCAACGCCGGCAGCGAACCGGGCGGCACCTCTCGCAGCAGATAACGTCGCGCGCCGGCGATATCGATGCGGCCGATCTGCAGGACATCGTCGCCCCGCTCATAGTCCAGCTCGCGGGCACAAAAGGCGTTGACCTTTTCATCGCGATGTTTCGGCGCGATGTCCCAGGATTTCTTCAGCGCATCCGAGCCGCCGGTGTAGGCATTCGTGATGACGAAGCGTGCCTCGTCAAGGCCGGCCTCGTCGCCGACGCCGAACACCGACCGATGACGATGCATGATGCCGCGCGCCAATTGCAGATGCGCAAAGCTTTGCCTGGCATCGGGGTCCGGTGACGGAAACACATCCGAAAACGTCGCGCAGACCATGCCGCAGACCGCCGGCACCTGGGTGACGTTGGAGACCCATTTCGATCGGAGCCCGCCGCGCATGAACAGCACGAGCGTTGTCAACCCATACAGCACCCAAGAGAGCCCCTGGCCCTGCACCTCAGGATCGATCATCACCAGCCCGAGATGGGTGACGTCGACAGGCGCGCCGTCGAGCTCAAGGCGCATCACCGACAGTGCGTTGAAGGCGATCGGCCGTCCGGTCGCTTCCTCGTGAATCAGCGTGACGATGGCGCGCGAGAGCCGCTGACGCTCGCCGGAGAAGATTCCGTAAGTAAGACTGCCGGCCGGCAATGTCTTGGCGGCCACGGCGCGAAGCTGCGCGACCAACTCGTCCAGTTCGCGCTGATCAAGCGAGGTTCCCGGGCTTTCGACGATCCGCGTCGTCAGGCCCGCATGGGTGCGCAAGCTGAGATCGATGCAAGGCTGCCGGAATGCCTTCCACCAGAAGCCGGCGTGGCCTTGCAGCCAGCCGATCACCGATCCAGTCCGCCTTTCGCCAGATGCCATTTCGCCTGCCCTGATCGGAGCATCACTGCATGTATCTATCTTAACGCGCCTTGAGGGGCGCGAAACGGGTCGATCGGAGAGTAAACGAACCGTTGCGAGGGGATCGCGGACGTGGGTCGATCAGTCCCGTGCCTCTCATTCGCTCTATGCGGCGCCCCATCGCCAGCCAATCGTTCGACGAGCAGCGAGCAAATCCCCGCGTAGGTCTGCGCCGGCGGGGTCCAGTAATCTGAAACTGCGAAGGCGGAACGTAGTCGGTAGGCGATGCCGGACCACGCACGATAATTGCACCGAGCGCGCCGCGGTCAGAGGCGTTCTCAGGAATATTGCGCACGGCAGCGGCGGTCAAGACACGCTTTCAGACAGTTCCGACATCAAAAGCGCCAGTCACCCATCGAAGATCCGGCGATAACGGTTATCGCAATATGTCAGATAGAACGCTACGATCTCGGTGCGTCCAGTCTGATCGTCGCCAGTACCGCCAGTCACGTTGTCGACGAGGACGAAGACCGCTATCGGACCGAGCAGCGCAGAAGACGATGATACCGTCATCATCGCTGGTCTGCCGCAATCGTTCGCTGTAGCGAATACGCGCATACGGCCCATGCACGATAGATCGCGGTTGCTGAACACGTTCCATAATCGTGAGTGCTTGAGCACTGACACGCGGGTCCGCGAACAGACTGACTACCAAGTCGTGCCAGGACATATGTACGCCGGCACCAGCCGCAGTCAGAGGCCCTCTCAGGAGGATGGATGACGAACAGGAGCAAGGTACCCATCGAGAATTCCGGCGAGCGATGGAGATGGGCAGTATGCAGAACAACGAGAGAATTGCCGCGAAATAGCGTCGAACCGATCAAACGTCCCAAGCTAATCGCCATCGTCATATTATGAAGGCAAACGATGCCGGGCCAAGAAAAAGGAAAACCATAGCTCTCCTGCATCGAAGTCATCCTCCGCGATGCGTTCGTTCTGCCTGCTTTCACCAACCGAAAGCGGCGGGCGATCGCTCGCCCGCCGTCGGTCCGTCAACGTCACGCAGCTCTGACGCCCGCTCGACTTCCATCAACAGGCGTTCGGCCTTGGCGTCCTCGATCCGGTTCACCAGCTTGTCGCTCTCGTGCATGTCGCGCATCGTCTTGGTCATTGTGATGCAGGACTGCACCGTCATCAGGAAGCCCATGGAGAGATAGCCCTTGAGCGACAGGTCCAGCGGCAACAGCCAGATGCCGATCACGACCATGAAGGCTGAGGCAGCAAACGAGACGTAGGTGAAGGTGATCCAGGCGGGGCTGTGTTGGGCAGCGTGGTTCATGACAGTCTCCTTGTGATGATGTTGATGGTGGTTCAGACGTGGTAGTGGTTCAGACGGGTGGCGTGCGCTTTGCCTTCAGCCGCGCGAGCACGTCATCGGCGGTTGATTTCAGCCGCGGGCCAAAACCCTGCTCGGCCAGTTTCTCGGCGGTCGCGAGCGGTCCCGCGGCGGCATCGATCTCGATCAGGGCCTCGTCGGCGGCCTGGGCCTTCTGCTGCCTTTCGCGCAGACGCCGCAGCGTGTTTTCGGCTTCCGGCAAGGTGGACTCGTAGGGTCGCGCGGCTTCGACGCCGCCACGGCGGAGCGCCCGCACCGCTTCCGAGGCGCGCGCGATGCGGCGGCCGCGATCGAGCTCGGTCAGGCGGGCTTCGGCGGTCGAGACGTGGCGCTTCAGCCGCGCGATCTCCTGTGCGAACAGCGTGCGCGCGGTCATCGCGCCGTCGCGATCGGCTTCGAGATGCGCAATCTGCTGCGCCGCTTCTCTTGCGAGGTCGTCACGGTCGCCATCGAGCGCGGCCGTAGCGCGGACTTCGAGATCGGCGATACGCTCGTTGGTGGTATCGAGCCGGCGGCCTTCCTGCTGGTCCTGCGCAATCGCCAGCGCCAGCGTCCGCTTGCTGCGCTCGACGGCCGCGGCCGCATCGCGCATCTGCTGATCGAGGATGAGAAGGGCCGTCCGGTCTTCCAGCTGCTCCTCCGCTGCGGCGACGCTGCCGCGGAAAAGTGTCAATACGGTCTTGAACATTGTCGGCTCCCTGTTATGAGCATTGCTCACAAATCTGTCGTAGCATATTTTGAGCGTTGCTCAAGAAATATTTGAGCGATGCTCACGGTTATGGTTAACAAATGACTAAGATATTGGAAAAACGGCAAAAACAGCGAGAATCCCTGATCGCGGCGGCAGAACGAAGCATTGCCGAAAAGGGTCTGGCGGGCCTGAAAAGCCGGGACCTCGCCCAGGAGATCGGCTGCTCCAACGGTGCGGTCTTCAATCTCGTCGACGACATGGACGATCTGGTTCTGCGGGTGGGATCGCGCACGCTTGCGCGATTGGACGCAGCGCTTGTTGCTGCCGAAAGCGAAGGCGTGCCCTCGCCCGGCGACGCGCTGGTGCGCATCGCGCTGGCCTATTGCGATTTCGCTGCGGAAAATCTCGAACTATGGCGCGCGCTGTTCGAGCACCGGATGGTGCAGGGCAGGCCGATACCGGACTGGGTGATCAGCGAACAGATGGAGCTGTTCGGGCACATCTACCGGCCGCTCGCGGCGCTGCTGCCCAGGCGCGCGCCAGCCGAGCTCGCGGTCACCGCACGCAGCCTGTTTTCCGCGGTGCATGGCATGGTGGCGCTCGGGCTGGAGCAACGACTGATCGCGGTGCCGATCGCGGCACTGCGGCGCGAGATCGCAACCCTGGTGCGGGCGATGATCGACGGCTTACGGCAAAAGCCGTCACGTCTCCACGATGACGTAGGAATCCTCGACATGCACCGGGAAGGTCTCGGCGACGTAGGGTCCCTTCTTCATCTCCGCGGCCAGCTCCTCGCCGCGCTCGACCGCGACCGGAAACGAGCGGATCTTGAAGCGTTTCGCGTCACCCCATGACTGGCCGGTGCGCATGTCGAACTCCCAGCCGTGCCAGGCGCAACGCAGGAATTCGCCGACACGGGAGCGCTGATAGACGCCAGGCTCGGGCGACGTCAGCCGCGCGATGCAAGCGGCCTTTTCCAGCGGCGCGCCCTCGTGCGGACAGCGATTGAGCAGCGCGAAGAACTCGCCGTTGACGTGGAACACGACGACGTCGCGGCCGTCGATGTCGACCACCTTGTTGCCGCCGGGCGGGATATCCGTGGTGCGCGCGACGACGTGACGGGTCATGACATCAGCCCAGTGTAGCTGCTAAAATACAGTGACGCGCAGAAGTGTAGCGCGATGGCGCGCCACGATGCAATCAGGCTTGGTTCCGCTGGCGAATGAGCAGGACGATGGAGATCCGTGTCGACGACCTATCGAGCGCGCCCACGCAGGAATTGTTGCGCCTGCATTTGGCTGGCATGCATGCCAATTCGCCGCCCGGCCACGTCTTTGCGCTCGATCTGTCGGGCTTGCAGGCGCCCGGCGTCACGGTCTGGAGCGCCTGGAAGGGCAAGACCGTTTGCGGACTTGGCGCGCTGAAACAACTCGACGCCAACTCAGGCGAGGTCAAGTCGATGCGCACCCACCCGGATCACCTGCGCCAGGGTGTCGGTGCTGCGATACTGGAGCACATCATCAATGAGGCCCGCGCGCGCGGCCTGCATCGGCTCAGCCTCGAAACCGGCCAGGGGGCCGCCTTCGAGCCTGCGCTTGCGCTCTATCGCCGGCGCGGCTTTGTCGACGGCGAAGCTTTTGCGGATTATGTGCGCAGCCCGTTCAACCAGTTTCTGCACCTGGTGCTCAGCTAGAATTTATAGACCGCGCGCGCATTGGTGTTGAAGATCTTCTTGCGCTCGGCATCCGTGAGCGGCGTCTTGAACGCGAAGCGCGCGTCGTCATAGTCCCAATGCGGATAGTCCGACGAGAACAGCAGGCGGTCGATACCGACCCATTCGATCAGCTGGCGCAGGTGTTTCGCCTCATCAGGCTCGTCGATCGGCTGGGTCGTGAACCAGAAATGGTCGCGGACATATTCCGATGGCTTGCGCTTGAGATGCGGCACCTCGCTGCGGAAGCGTTCGAAATGCTGGTCCATGCGCCAGATCGTCGCCGGCACCCAACCGAAACCGCCCTCGATGAACACGAACTTCAGCTTCGGGAAACGCTCGGGCACACCCTCGATCACCATGCTCGAGAGCATCGCGGACATGGTGTGGGCGTTGGAATGATGCTCCTCGCAATAATAGGACGGCCAGCCGCCGCCGGTCGGCGCGTGCCCGCCATAGCCGCCGGTATGGATGCCGATCGGCAGGCCCAACTCTTGCGCGCGCGCGTAGATCGGCCAGTAGCGGCGGCGGCCGAGCGGCTCGTTGGCACGCGGCGAAATGTTGATCTGGATGTATTCGCCGATTTTCGCACAGCGGTCGATCTCCTCGATCGCCGCGACCGTGTCGTCCTGGCTGACCAGGATCGAAGCCTTCAGGCGGGGATCGCGATGCGTCCAGTGTGCCAGCTGCCATTCGTTGATGGCGCGCTGGATCGCGGCGCCGCATTCGAGATTCTGCTGCGAGAAGATGAAGAGATCGAGCACCTGCAGGATGCCGAACTCGACGTCGTAGGGATCGAGATGCTGCTTGCGCATGAAGGCGAGATCGGAGCCGGGCAGATCGCCGTTCGGCGGCCAGGCGTCGCGGCGGCAAATCAGCGGCGACGAGCGCGGATACGGTGTCGTGCCGATATACGGCGTGCGCAAATGGTCGCCGTAAGTCTTCAGGTGCTCCTGCCAGCGTTTGGGCAGGAACTCGTTGAGATCGGCGCGCGAGCGCAGGCTCGGATGAATGTCGCAATCGATGATGCGCAGCCGGCTCTGGGCGGTCTGCTCTTCCTTGGACAGCGGGCGGTCGATGACTTCACTCATGCGATCCTCCTAAATCTAATTGAGCTTCAGCCGCGGAAATGTTTCCAGCGGATTGTCCGCGCACATGCGCGACACGATATGGGGCGGCAAATGCGGCGGCAGCGGATCGTCGCCGTCGAACTGCCAGTGCGGATAGTCGGACGCGAACAGGAACATCTTCTCCGAGCCGATCTGGTCGATGACGTCGGCAACGCCCTGCGCGCTCGGCGGGCCGTCGAACGGCTGCATGGTGACGCGGACATGGTCGCGGATGATCGAGGCCGGCTCGCGCTCGACCCAGGGCACCTCGACCCGCACGCCGCGCCAGGTCTTGTTGGCGCGCCACATGAAGGCGGGCAGCCAGCTGACGCCCGACTCCATCAGCACGACTTTCAGTCCGGGGAATTTGCCGAACACGCCCTCATAGATCAGGCTCAGGATCTGCGCCTGGAAGGCATGCGACTCGACCAGGTAATATTCATAGCGATGCGACGGCCAGCCGACCGAGCTCGGCGCCTGCCGATAGGAACTGCCGGCATGGATCGCGATCGGCAGCTTGTATTTCTCGGCGAGCGCATAGATCGGCCAGAACTGCCGGCGGCCGAGCAGCATCTCGCCCTGCGCCAGCACCAGGATGGAGACGAAGCGGTTATCGGATGCACGTGGCGCTCGATCTCTTCGAGCGCCAAATCCGGCGCCTGCATCGGCACCAGGATCGAGGCGCGCAAGCGCGAATCCTGCGACAGCCATTCGGCCGCGATCCAGTCGTTGATCGCCTTGCAGAAGGCGAGCGCCATATAGGGATCGTACACCGCGGAGGCGCCGTAGAGCACGTTGCAGATCGCGTGGGACGCGCCGAGCTGATCGAACGCGCCGCGCTGGACCATCTGCAAATCGCTGCCCGGCTTGCCGCGCGCGGGCCGCCAGTCGGGCCGGCCGCACAGCGGCATGTTCGGCGGATACGAATTGAGATCGAGGCCATCGATGGCGCGGCTCACCACCTGCTCTCTCCAGTGATCGTCGAGATAGGGCAACAGCGTGGTGCGCGTTCCCCCGACCGCCGGGTGGATGTCGCAATCGATCCGCGTCGCCGTGGTCATCTTATTCCTTGGGTTTCCCTGGAAATATTGCTGTTAGCGGCCTTTGCGCCGTGCGCTCGAATGTGCAGCCGCAGTGGTCCCCGACGCAAGCCGGAACAACCCCTAATTCAGACTTCCAGCCATTCCTTGCGCACCGCGGAATTGGCGCTGAAATCGGCCGGCGTGCCCTGAAACACGATGCGGCCGTGGCCCATGACATAGAGGCGGCTGGAAATCTTCAGCGCGATGCCGAGCTTCTGCTCGATCAGCAGGATCGATACGCCGCGGCGGGAAATTTCGGCCAGGAGTTCGCCGACCTGCTCGACCAGCTTGGGCGCGAGACCTTCGGTCGGCTCATCGATCAGGATCAAATCGGGATCGCCCATCAAGGTGCGGCACATCGTCAGCATCTGCTGCTCGCCGCCGGAGAGCACGCCGGCGGCGACGTCCTGCCGCGCTTCGAGATTGGGAAACAGCCGATAGACATCCTTGAAATTCCAGCGGCCGAACTTGCCGGCACGCTTCAGGCCGAGCTCGAGATTCTGCCGCACCGTCAAGGTCGGAAATATCTCGCGGTTCTCTGGCACGTAGCCGATGCCGCAATGGGCGACCTGATCGGGGCGCAGGCCGGCGATGTCCTTGTCGCGAAATCTGATCGTGCCTATCGCCGGCACCAGACCCATGATCGCCTTGCAGGTGGTGGAGCGGCCGACGCCGTTGCGCCCCAACAGGCTGACGATCTCGCCTTCTGCGACGTTGAGATCGACGCCGTGCAGGATGTGGCTCTGCCCGTAATAGGCATGGAGATTGGCGACATCGAGCATCATGCCGCGAGCGCCCCCAGATAGGCTTCCTGCACCGCCTTGTTGGCGCGCACATCCTGCGGCGCGCCGGAGGCGATCACCTGGCCGTAGACCACGACCGTGATGATGTCGGCGAGGCCGAACACCACCTTCATGTCGTGCTCGACCATGACAAGCGTCTTGCCCGCGGACACGCGACGGATCAGCGCCACCGCATTGTCGGTCTCGGTGTTGCTCATGCCCGCGGTCGGCTCGTCCAGCAGGATGACCGAGGCGCCGCCCGCAATCGTCATGCCGATCTCGAGCGCACGCTGATCGGCGTAGGACAACAGTCCCGCCAGCGTGTCGCGGCGCGACGTGAGGTTCAATTCCTCGAGCATCATGGCGGTCTTCTCGTTCAGCGCGCGCTGCCGCCACAGCGGCGTCCAGAACGAGTAGCGATAGCCCATGCTCCACAGCAATGCGCAGCGCAGGTTCTCGAACACCGACAGCCGGTGGAAGATCGAGGTGATCTGAAAGCTGCGCGACAGCCCCATCCGGGTGATGCGATGCGGCGGCATTCCGTCGATGCGGGTGCCGTTCAGCAGGATCTCGCCGGAGGAGATCGGAAAGCGGCCGCTGATCAGGTTGAACAGCGTGGTCTTGCCGGCGCCATTCGGGCCGATGATGGCATGGCGTTCGCCGGCCTTGATGTCGAGACTGACGTCGCGGATGATCTTGGTCGGCCCGAACGCCTTGTTGACGTTGCGAAGCGAGAGAGCTGGCTCGGTCATGCGGCGCTCCGCTCCGGCTTGAGCTCCAGCATCAAGCCGTCCCAGACCTGGCGGAACGCGCGCGCCTCGACGCTGAACCAGAACGTGCCGACGATCAGGCAGGCAAACGCGATGAGCCAGGGCAGCGCTTCGTGCTCGTCGATCTTGTGGCCGAACAGCACCAGCACCTTGCCTTGTGCCGCGCCGATGGTGAGGAACGAGGCGAGCTCGACGATGCCGACGAAGCCGAGCACCATGATCAGAGCGGGCAGGATCACGCGGATATATGGCACCAGCAGCCGCGAGAAGCGGCCGGCGCTCAGGATCGGACCGTGCGCCTCGATCAGGCCCATGATGCCCTGCGGCGCGAAGATCACCATGGTGATGAAGAGCACGCCGACATAGACGAGCCAGGAGTTCGACATCAGGCTGACGCCACTTTGCAGCAGCGTGATCAGCACCGCACCGAGGATCGGCCCGCCGAAGGCGCTGGAGCCGCCGATATAGGCCATCAGCAGCGCGTTGGCCGACAGGGGCGCGGCCAGCGCGTCGAAGGTGACGATCTCGTAGGTGATGGCATAGAGCCCGCCGCCGATGCCGGCGAAGAAGCCGGAGAGCGCGAATTGCAGGAAGCGCACCATGCGCGGGTCGTAGCCGACGAACTGCACGCGCTCGAAATTGTCGCGCGAGGCGTTCGCCATCCGACCGAGCGGCGTGCGCGTGAGATACAGCATCAGCAGCGCGGAGATCACGGTCCAGCCGAGGATCAGATAGTAGACCTGGATCGCCGGGCCGTATTTGAAGCCGAACAGGCTGTGGCCGATCACGCGGTTGGAATTGACGCCGCCTTCTCCGCCGAAGAAGTGGTGAAAACTCAGCGCCGCCGTGGTCATCAGTTCGCCGATGCCAAGCGTGATCATGGCGAAGGCGGTGGCGCGCTGCTTGGTCGCCATGTAGCCGAACACGATCGCCAGGCCGAGGCCGGCAAGCCCGACAGGATCGGAATCAATTCCAGCGGCAGCGGCAGCGAACCGCCGCCGGCGAAATTGAGGAAGTGGATCGTCGCGTAACCGCCGATGCCGAAGAACACCGCATGGCAGAACGAGAACAGTCCGGACTGCCCGAGCAGCATGTTGTAGGACAGCGCCAGGATGCTCATCATCCCCATCTGGCTCAGCATCGAAATGACGAAGCCGGATTGGCGGCCGGTGTGATAGTTGAAGAACACCCAGGGCATCGCAATCGCCGCGATCAATGCCGCGAGCCAGACCCAGCCCTGCGCCGACCTGCCCTTCTTCATGTGTCGCGCGTGCCCATCAGGCCGCGCGGCCGGAACAGCAGGATCAGGATCATCAGCAAGAACGGCAACAGCGCGCCGATCCGCGCCACCGGTACGGTCATGAACTCCGTGAACAGATTGTCACCCGACAGCGTCACGCCGAGCGGCTTGAGCAGGTCGAGAAGCGAGGCGTTGATCACGACCGCAAAGGTCTGGATCATCCCCATCAGGATCGAGGCGATGAAGCAGCCCATCAGCGAGCCGAGCCCGCCGAACACCACGACCACGAAGACGATCGGCCCCATGCCGTCGGCCATGCCGGGCTCGGTGGTCTGGTAATTGCCCCCGATCACGCCGGCGAGGCCCGCGAGCATGCAGCCGCCGGCAAACACCAGCGTGAAGACTCTGGGCACGTTATGGCCGAGCGCGTTCACCATCTGCGGATGGGTCAGCGAAGCCTGGATGATCAGGCCGACGCGGGTCTTTTTCAGGAGCACCCAGGTCGCCAGCAGCATGGCGGCCGAGATCAGCAGCATGAAGCCACGATAGGCCGGAAAATACTGGCCGTAGAAAGTGAACAGCGGAAAGTCGAGCAGCGCCGGCACGCGATAGGCCATCGGCAGCATGCCCCAGATCATCTGCACGCAGCGCCCGATGACGAAGACGAGGCCGAAGGTGAACAGCAGTTCGGCGATGTGACCGTTAGAGTGGACACGCCGCAAGCCGAACACCTCGATTGCAGCGCCGAGCAGGCCGCACAGGATCGGGGCGATGATCAGCGCCGGGAAGAAGCCGGCATACTGGCTGACGGTGAAGGCGAGATAGGCCCCGATCATGTAGATCGAGGCATGGGCGAAATTCAGCACGCCCATCATGCTGAAGATCAGCGTCAGCCCGCTCGCCAGCATGAACAGCAGCATGCCGTAGACGAGGCCGTTGAGCAGGGAAACGAGGACGATTTCCATGAGTTACAATGTCCCCGCTTCCCGTTGCTCCCTTGTCGCCTCAGATCATTCCGGCCGCTTCATCTTGCAGATGGTCGGCAGGGTCAGGTCGGCGGTGGTCGCCGTCATGTAATTCTTCCAGCCGAAGCCGGTGTGCTCGGAGTTGTATTTGACGCCCTTGGAGAAGACGCCGGCATAGAAAGGCATCAGGAGCTGATGGTCGTCCTTGCGCATGATCACTTCCTGGCCGAGCAGGTCCTTGGAATGCGCGTCTTCCAGCGCGAGCGCGACCTTGAGCGGATCGGGGGATCCGGCCTTGTTGATGGCATCCGTCAGCATGTCGATCATGGTGACGAAATTGAGCGTTGAAAAATCGGTGTCGTGGCCGCTGGTCCGCCAGTCATTGGCGAGTTTCTCCGCCTCCGGCACCTTGAGATCGACCGGAACGTTGCCGTTGAACTCCATGATCGAGGTCAGCCGGTTTTCTCCGGCCGCGCCGATCGCGGTGGGACCGCCGATCAGGTGCGACAGGAAGGTATCGAAGCGCACGTTGAGGCCGGCATCGTTCGCGGCCTTGATCAGCAGATTGAGGTCGCGGTTATAATTTCCCGTGACCACGCTTTCCGCGCCGGACGCCTTGATCTTCGCCACGTACGGCGCGAAATCCTGCACCTTGCCGAACGGCATCAGCTCGTCGCCGACGATCTCGATGTCGGGACGAAGCTTGGCCAGCCACTTCTTGGAGTCCTTCTGGATCGACTGGCCGAACAGGTAATCCTGGTTCAGGAGATAGACCTTCTTCAGGTCGGCAGGCAGCGCCTTGATGCGGGCGGCCGCGCGCATGTCGACCGAACCGGCAAAGCGGAAGTGCCAGAAGTCGCATTGCTCGTTGGTGAGCTCGGTCGCGAGCGCGCCGCAGTTCAGATAGAGAATGCGGTTGTCGGGGTTGCGGGCATTGTGCTTCGAGACTGCATCGATCAGCGCCGAGCCGACATTGGAGCCGGTGCAGTGCATCACGAACGGAATGTTCTGGTCGATCATGCTTTTCAGTGCGATCAGCGCTTCAGCCGGCTGCAGCTTGTCGTCGAACGGCACCAGCTCGTACTTCCGGCCAAGCGGGCCACCGGCGGCGTTCCTTCGCGCGATGATGAACTGAAAGACCTTGAGAAACTCATCGCCGCCCGAGGCGAACGGCCCCGAGAACGGATCGGTATAGGCGAGCTTGATGGTTTCTTCGGCCGCAACCGGCCGTCCGGCGAACAACAATCCCAGGATCGCAAACGAATAGCAAAGCAGCCGCAGACCGCGCATGACGTCCTCCCAGATGCCCTATCCTTGTGCGGATAGATATTCTTGTAATCCTGCGAGAGTACATTGCGTTGGGGTCGAGTCAATTGGAGCCGGCATCGCCGGACGCTATGGAGGCCCTCGTTTGCCCCGACGATTTCACAATCGGTCCTGCAAATGCGATGTATTCTGCGCCGCGCAATATGGGCGCATGGCAGGTCGGCGCCAATGAGGAGGCTGGAATGAAATTCGTCAGGCTCGTGATCGCAATCGCGCTGTCGCTCGGGACAGCCTCGACCGCCTCCGCGGCCTCGATCACCGGACAGGCAGCGCTCGCGCTTGCAGGCGTGGTGGCGCTGTATTCACCGCTGCCGGCCGCCAACAAGAAGGCGGTCGCCGCGCTGTTCAAGGGCGATACCAACTTCCCCTACACCGCGAAGATCACGGTCACGGCCGACAAGATCGTGTGCCGGACCAGCAATGTCGATGTGACCGCGCGCTCCTGCGAAGTCACCTTCAAAACGTCGACCAAGACGCTGAAGGGGCGCGAAGCCAACGAGCTCTATGCCACGGAAGCGATGGCGGGCATCCCGTCGGATGGCGCGGCCGGATCGAACTTCGAAAGCCTGTCGAAGCTGACCTGCACGCTCGATCCCAAGGTGCTGAAGCAGAAGGGTGGCGGCGGCGCCGAATGCTCTTACGAGGCGGCGAATTAAAAAAACACCTCGGGCACGCCGCCAAGCAGAATATGCCCGACCGCCTCGAAATGCGCAGCCCGTGACTGGATTTGCTGCGACAGCGTGTGCATGTCGCGGAAGCGGCGCTCGAACGGGCTGCCCGGGAAGATGGCATCGACGCCGGCGGCCTTGTAGGTCAAGTCCGCGACCTCGATCGCGCCATGGATTGCGTTGGTACAGGCGAGCCGCACCCGCGCGCGCTCGGCGAGCTCGATCGATGCCACTGCGCCCGCTTCTGCGTAGATCGACGCCAGCGTCTCGACCAGATAGGCGCGCGCCGAGCCGAGGCGTGCCTCCATGCGCGCGACATCGGCCTGCACCAGCGCGCTGTCGGCCAATCGCGAGAGCCCGCGCGGCGCCTTGCGCGCGGCGAGATCGACGAACTCCGACAGCATTGCACGCGCAATGCCGAGCGCAACGGCAGCGACGCCGGCCGCGTACAGCCCCTGCATGGTGAAGGCGTAGAGCGGGCCCTTCTCGCGGCGCAGGCTCGGGTCTTCGCGCGTCGAGCTGAAGGCCTCGGGCACGAACAGATCGTCGACGCTATAGGAGTCGGACGCCGTGCCGCGCAGCCCGATGGTGTGCCAGGTGTCGATCAAGGTCGCCTGTTCGGCGGGAAACAACAGCGTGCGCACCGTGGGCCGGCCGAAACGATTGAGCCGCAACGAACCATCGGCTTCGACCACATGACCGTGCGCGCCGAGCCAATTGGCCTGCCGGCAACCGCTGGAGAAATCCCATTTTCCGGTGAGGCGATAGCCGCCTTCGACGGCCCGGGCGCGCGAGGCGTTGGGCGGCCCCCAGGACACGACCGTGCGCGGGTCGCCGAAGATCGTGCGATTGACATCCGGATCGAGAAACGGCGCGATCAATGCGGAGCTGTTTCCGGTGAACGTGTTCCAGCCGATCGAGGCGTCGTGCCGGGCGATTTCCTCGAGCGCCGCCACATATATTGCCGGTTCGACCTCGTCGCCGCCGGCCGAGCGCGGCAGCACCATGCGGAACAGCCTGAGGTCATGCATCCGCTCCAGCAAGGCCGCAGGGATCCGCCGCGTGCGCTCGATCTCGTCGGCCGCGGCAGCAATTTCCGGCCCAAGCTCGCGGGCGCGTGCGACCGGATCGGTGCGGGACTGGATGTTCATGCGCCACCACCTAGCCACGCATCATGCGACCCAACGCCCCGGCGCTGTCAACCGTCTCTTGCGCAAGGCATGCCCTGCAAAGGTGACGACCTGCCGCCGGGCATTCAGTCGATCACGGCGTCGGCCCGCGTCAGCAGCGTGACGGGAACGGCCAGGTTCAGGGCCTCTGCCGTCTTCAGGTTGATGACGAGTTCGAACCTGGTCGGGGCCTGTACCGGCAAGTCAGCCGGCTTCGCGCCTTTGAGAATGCGATCGACATAGGATGCCGAGCGCCGCACCTGATCGGGTATGTCGACGCCGTAGCTCATCAACCCGCCACTGTCGGGGAAGACCCGGACGGGGTAGATCGCGGGATGCCGCTGCCTCGCGGCAAGCTCGATGATCGTCGCGCGGAACGACACCAGCAGCGGATCGGGCATGACGATGATGCCGGTGCTCAGCTCGCCATCGACGCTGCCCAGCACCGCCCTCAGCTCGTCCTCGCTCCGTATCTCGCAATCCACGCATTGGAGTCCGAGCGGCGGAGCACTCGCTTCGATGGCGCGCATGATCGTCGGCTGCGTCCCGGGAAAGCGCAGCACCGCGACCCGGTTGATCTGCGGAGCGGCCTCCTTCAGCGTCTCCAGCCATTTTCCACCGATCGACGGCTCGAAATTGGCAAAGCCGGTCATATTGCCGCCGGGACGCGCCAGCGATGCGACGAACCCCTGCCCTTCGGGATCGGAGACGCCGACGAACACGGTGGGGATGGTCTGCGTGGCGCGGCGCGCGGCTGACACGATCGGTAACCCGTTGACCAGGATCACATCAGGTGCCGATGCGACCATGTCGATGACCTCCGCAAGGAGCAACGCAGGTGCCGCAAAGCGATAATCGATCTGGACGGTCTTGCCGTTGACCCAACCGAGCGCAGGCCATGCCGACTCGAATACCTTGACCAGGGGCTGGCCTTCAGCAGCGCTCGCGGCGAGGATGACGGCGACTTTGGGAATGCGTTTCTGCTGCGCGCGCAGGAGCGAGGGTGCGGCGAGCGCCGCGCCCGTCAGCATCACCATGAAGTTGCGGCGTCGCATTCCATGTCCCTAAGCCACGCAAAAATAGCTGGGGCACGTTAGCCAGTTACTTGTAAAAAGCTAGCGCGCTGGAGTCCTTGAGCCACTCCGCGTCCGTTGCAGCCCAGGTCGTCGCCCGGCTCATTCGTCAATTGGCTGCGCGACAGCGCGCCGCGGAGTAAAGTGGGGCCGACATGGGGCTGCACATGAAGAGAGCCGTTATCGCCATCATTGCCATTGCCGTCGGTATCGGCGCGGCACGTGCGCAAGGCGCGTTCTACCAGGCGTCGGAGGCGGAGATCGCGAACGGGCCGCCCGGCAGCGTGATCCGCGACGAGCCGATGGTCGGCGCGCCCGCGGGCGGCATCGCGCACCGCGTGCTGTATCGCTCGACCGATCCGGAAGGCAAACCGATCGCGGTGTCCGGCGTCGTCATCGTCCCGCCCGGCTCGGCACCATCAGGCGGCTGGCCGATCATCGCCTGGGCGCATCCGACCACCGGCATCGTGCCGCATTGCGCGCCGTCGCTGGCGATCTTCCTGTTCCAGCAGATCGCCGGCAGCCGGCCGATGATGGAGCAAGGCTATGCGATCGCGGCGACCGATTATCCGGGGTTGGGCACGCCGGGCCCGCATCCCTATCTGGTCGGAGCCAGCGAAGCGCGCGCCGTGATCGATTCCGTGCGCGCCGCGCGCAGCTTCCCGGGCATCGATGGCAACCGCTATGCGGTGTGGGGCCATTCGCAGGGCGGACAGGCCGCGCTGTTCACAGGCATGATCTCCGAGAGCTATGCGCCCGAGCTGAAGCTCGTTGGCGTTGCGGCAGCAGCGCCGGCGACCGATCTCGCAACACTGATGACCGACGACCTCAACTCGACAGGCGGCCGCAACCTCACGGCCATGACGGTGTGGTCATGGTCGCGCGTCTTCGGCGCGCCCGTCGACGGCATCGTCGCGTCCTCGGCAATTCCGACGATCGATCGCCTCGCCGAGGAATGTATCGAGTCGCCCTTCGATATATTCCTGCGCGGGCGCACCGCGGCACCGCTCGCCACGGAATTCCTGACCACGAAAAATCCGGCCGAGGTCGAGCCCTGGCATGCGCTGCTGGTCAAGAACACGCCCGGCCTGTTGCCGCGCACGCTGCCCGTCTTCCTGGCGCAGGGCTCGAGCGACGGGCTGGTGCGGCCGCAGGTGACACTCGACTACTACAGGCGGTTGTGCGCGGCCGGGACTCGCGTGCGGATGCTCGTCATGCCCGGCGTCAGCCACGGCTTTGCCGGCCGCGACAGCGCCAAGAACGCGTTGGCGTGGATGGCGGACCGTTTCAAAGGCCTGCAAGCGCCGAGCGACTGCGGGGGCTGAACCGGGCCTTTGGAGAAGACCCCGCATTTCCACATATGTGGAATTTTTTTGTGCGGCTTGGCGCGCCCGCCGCTTGCGCCGTAACCTCCCGCCCAAGCAAAGTCACACGGGAAACGCGCCATGAAAGTCTTCGTCTTCGACCTGCTCGCCTATGGCGAACAGCTCGACCATCTCAAGGTCGGCAGCGAGCTCCCCTACCCGCTTTCCAGCCGCTACTTCAAGGCCGATGTCGCGGTGCGCACCTATGCCGAGCATCTCGACGCCTGGGAGGAGATGGACAAGCTCGGCTATGACGGCGTCGGCTTCAACGAGCATCATTGCTCCCCCTATGGCCTGATGAACTCGCCGAACCTGCTGGCCTCGGCCGCGGCGCAGCGCACCAAGAAGCTGAAGCTCCTGATCTACGGCAACCTGCTGCCGCTGCACGAGCCGTTGCGGCTCGCCGAAGAGCTCGCGATGCTCGACTGCCTCTCCAACGGCCGGTTGATCTCGGGCTTCGCCCGCGGCATCCCGCGCGAGTACCAGGTGCACAATGTGCCGCTGAAGGAGTCGCGCGAGCGCTTCGAGGAAGCCTACGAGATCGTCACCCGCGCCTGGAGCGAGGACATCTTCTCCTATCAAGGCAAGTTCTGGTCCTACAAGGACGTCGCGTTGTGGCCGCGGCCGGTGCAGAAGGGCGGTCCGGAAATCTGGATTCCGATCGTCGGCAGCAAGGAATCGATCGAGTTCGCGGGGAAAAAGAACGCGGTGATCACGCCGGGGCTCGCCCGCGGTGGATTGCAGGAAGACATCATCCGCTATTTCGCAAAATGCCTGCAGAAGAACGGCCACAAGATCACGCCGCATCATCTCTCGATCGCGGTGCCGGCTTATGTCGCCGACAGCAAGGCGGAGGCGGTGCGCGAGTTCGGGCCCTACCACCTCTATTTCAACCGCACCCTGTTCAGCCATGGCAACTTCACCGAGACCGCCAAGCAGCGCGACGCCGGTTATGTCTCGCAGTCCTCCAACGACTATGTGCGGCCGGAGAACATGCGCGCCGCCCAGGGCCTGCGCGAGGACTATCGCAACATGACCATGGCCGATTTCGAGCGGCAGGCCGAGCACATGGCGTTCGGCACGGCCGAAGGAAGTCACCGAGCGCATCATCGGCGCGGCCGAAGCCGCCGGCGCCAACCAGGTGCAGATCAGCCTCAATCGCGGCGCGCTGCCGCATGAGATGTTCATGGAACAGATCCGGCGTTTCGCGCGCGAGGTGCTGCCGGCGCTGCAAGCGCATGAGGTGCGCCGTGTGCCGCTCGGCGAGGACGTTGCGGCGTAGGGCCGGATTCACGTAACATGACAACAAGAGTGCCGGCTAAGGCACCTGCTCTTGACATCCGAGGGGAGGCATTGATGAGCGGTGAATTGAAGTCGCCGGTCGAGGACGCGCTGGAGCACCAGCCGTTCGGCGCGTTGCAATTGCGGGTCGTGCTGCTCTGCGCGTTCGTGCAGGCGTTCGACGGGTTCGATCTCGGCACCATCGGCATGGCGGCGCCATCGCTGATCAAGGCCTGGGGCGTGCTGCCAAAGGACTTCACCATCGCCTTCGTGATGTCGAGCGTCGGCATCCTGATCGGCGCGCTGGCCTCCGGGCCGCTCGGCGACCGCTTCGGGCGCAAGCCGCTGCTGGTCATCTCGACCGCCTTCATTGGCATCTTCTCGGTGCTGTCGGCCTTCACCTGGTCGGTGGACTCGATCACCGCGATGCGCTTCCTCACCGGCATCGGCATCGGCGGCGCAATGCCCGCCACCGTGGCGCTGACCGCCGACTACAGTCCGATCAGCCGGCGCGGCACGCTGTTGATGCTGATGTTCTGCGGCAACACGATCGGCGGCTTCCTTGGCGGCCAGCTGGTCGCGCAAATCCTGCCGATCTTCGGCTGGCAAAGCATTTTCCTCGCCGGCGGCATTCCGCCACTCGTGTTGATTCCGATCCTGATGGCTTTCTTGCCGGAATCGCCGCGCTTCCTGATCGCGCATCGGCCGGACACGCTGGCGACGCAGGACATCCTGCGCAAGGTCGGTGTCAGCGCGCAGGCCGCGGCCACGAAACTCGTCGACGTCGCCAGGGGCAATCCGGTGCAGCAGCTGTTCACCGGCGGGCTGGCGCTGACCACGGCGCTGGTCTGGGTCGTGTTCTTCGCCAACCTGTTGAACATGTATCTGTTCAGCTACTGGATGCCGACGGTGCTCAACCTGTCGGGCCTGACACCCGCCGTGGCCGTGTTCTACGCCAGCATGTTCCAGCTCGGCGGCATCCTGTCCTGCCTCGTGCTCGGACCCGCGATCGATCGCTTCGGCGCGCCGCAGGTGCTGGCCTGCAGCTTCGCGTCGGGCGTGATCTTCATTCTCGCCGTCGGCCTCTACAACCTGCCGGCGCCCTTCATCGGTATACCCATCTTCGGCGCGGGCGCGGCGATGATCGGCAGCCAGCTCGGCGCCAATGCCATGGTGGCGGCGCTCTATCCGGCGCGCATCCGCTCCACCGGAATCGGCTGGGCGCTCGGCATCGGCCGGTTCGGCGGCATCGCGGGACCCGCGATCGGCGGCACGCTGCTCGGCTTCGGTCTGCCGCCAAAGCAGATCTTCCTCTGCGCCTGCGTACCGGCTCTGATCGCGGCGACCTGCACCTTCATGCTGACGCTAAAGGCCGCGCGCAATCGCGAAACGGTTGCGGCCGCGCCGCAGCCGCGGACGGCGTGAGCTGGCCTTGCCGGTGAACCGATGAAGGATTTTGCCGGCAAGACTGCATTCGTCACGGGAGGCGCCGGCGGCATCGGCTTTGCGATGGCGCGCGCCCTCGGCCGGCGCGGCATGAAGGTCGCGATCGCCGATGTCGAGGCTGACACCTGCGCGAAGGCGGTCGACACGTTGAAGGCCGATGGCGTCAACGCGATCGGCATGCCCTGCGATGTCTCCGACCGCGAGCAATATGCCAAAGCTGCCGAGCGGACTCTCGCCGAGTTCGGCAAGGTGCACGTCCTCTGCAACAACGCCGGCGTGTCGCGTGCGGGCACGATCGAGACCATTGCATCGTCCGACTGGGACTGGGTGATCGGCGTCAACCTGAAAGGCCTGGTCCACGGGCTGCAACTGTTCCTGCCGCAGATGAAGGCCCATGGCGAGGAAGGCCACATCGTCAACACCGCCTCCGTCAACGGCGTGGCCGGCGCGCCGCTCGCCGGACCCTACATCGCGACCAAGTTCGCGGCGGTCGGCATCTCGGAGGTGCTGGCGGCGGAATTAAGGGACACGCCGATCGGCGTCAGCGTGCTCTGCCCGGGCTGGGTCAAGACGCGCATGCTCGATAACGGTCGCAACCGTCCAGCCCACTATGGTGGCCCGATCAACATCGCGGCCGACGGCGCCAATGCCGAACGCAACGCACGCTATGCGAGGGCGTTGGAGACCGGACTCGATCCGGCTGACGTCGCGCAGCTCGTGCTCGGTGCGATCGAGACGCGCCGTCTGTTCGTATTCACGCACCCGGACACAAGCGCCGCGGTCGAATATTATCACGAGCTGATGATGCAGGGCTTTGCGGTGCTCAATGACAAGCCGCCGCACAAGGCGTGATAACGCGACCCTCATGGTGAGGAACCGCGTGTCTTGACGGGGCGTCTCTGGACGATGCTACGCATCGCCAGGAGAACCATGAGGCCGAGATGTTGGCCTCATCCTTCGAGACGCGCGTTCCGTGCTCCTCAGGATGAGGGGATAGAGTGGAGACAGAACAATGGAATTCTCCGGCAAGACGGCGTTCGTCACCGGCGCCGCCAACGGGATCGGGCTCGGTATCTGCCGCGCGCTGGCGCGCAATGGCGTCAATCTCGTGCTTGCCGATATCGAGAAGGCACGGCTCGAAGCCGCGCGCGAAGAGCTTGCCAAATTCAACGTGCGCACGCGCGCGATCGAGGTCGACGTGTCCGATGCCGCCGCCTACGAACGCGCCGCCGACGAGGCGGAGGCCGAGTTCGGCAACATCCATTTCCTGTTCAACAATGCCGGCATTGTCATGGGACCGAAGCCGCTATGGGAGGTGACGCCGCAGGAGTGGGACTGGATCTTCGGCGTCAATATTTTCGGCGTTATCAACGGCGTCCGCGCGCTGGTGCCGCGCATGAATAAACACGGCGAGGCCGGCCATATCGTCAACACCGCATCGATCGCCGGGCTACAAGTCAATCCGAAGCTCCGCAACGGCTCCTACGCCATGACAAAATATGCGGTTGTCGCAGCCTCCGAAGCGCTGGCGTTCAATCTCGAAGGTTCGAACCTCGGCGTCTCCGTGTTGTGCCCGGCGATGGTCGCAACCACGATCTATGCATCCGCGCAACGCCGGCCGGAACGGCTCGGCGGCCCGCTTGCACAGCCGGAAACCGAAGCGGCTAGGGCCCTGTTCGCAACGGGCCTGCCGCCCGACGACGTCGGACGCCGCGTGCTCGATGCGGTCGCGGCAAAAGAGTTCTTCATCTTCACCCATGAGGAGCCGCGCGCCTGGATCGAGGCACGGCACAAGCGGCTGATGGATGGGTTCGATTCGATCGCGCGGTACAACAAGGGCGAGGGTGGCGCGTAGCGAGGCGCGGTCGAGGCGGACGAGCTCTCTCCTCTCCCTCTCCCCGTTCTTACGGGGAGAGGGTTGGGGTGAGGGGCCTCTTTTCACATCGAAACTCCTGGAGACTCCCCCTCACCCGCGCCTTCGGCGCGACCTCTCCCCGCACCCGGGGAGAGGTGAAAACACAAGCGGTCTAAGTGGAGTTCTCAGCCCCCGTTCGCGAACTGCATCAGCCGCGCATTCTCGGCGCGGATCGCCGCAAGTATCTTCGTCAAATTCTTCTCGATCCGCTCCTGCGGGCCGGCAACGCCGATCGCGAGCCGGCGGTGGCCCGGCGGCGTCGGCACCATCAGCCCGACCACGCCGACGCCGCGGGTCACCATGCCGCGCGACAGGCAGTAGCCGATGTCGCGCACCTGTTCGATGCCGCTCTTCAGACGATTGAGCGACGATTCGCCGCGCTCGACCTTGTTCTGCCTGATGGTGCGGCGATAGATGCGCACGATCTCCTCATCGGTGAGCTCGCTGAGCAGCGGCCAGCCGAGGCCGGAATGCACCAGCAGCACGCGCGTGCCGACATGGGTGTAATATTGCAGCGGCTGGCGCGCGCGCAGGATGTCGACGATCTCGACATAGATGTCGGTCGAGGTACCCAGCAGGATGGTCTCGCCGAGTTTGCGGCCGATGCGGCGCACCGCCTCCTGGATCGGCCCGCCCTCGTAGTTCGCCGAGGTCACCCAGCTTCCGAGCTGCGACAGCCGCAAGGTCGGCAGATAGGCGCGCGACGTGCTCTCGAAGGAGAGGTAGTTCAGCTGCGCCATGGTTTTCAGCAACGCGGCGGCACTCGACGTCGGCATGCCCAGGGAGTCGACCACGTCTTTCAACCGCAGCGGACATTGCCGCTCGCGGAATAGTTCGAGGATATCGAACACCCGGCGCGCCGATTTGGTCAGGCCGTCCGACATGCGCTGCGCTACGAGACCGCCTGCGCCACGCGCTCGCGAGGCATCATCTCACGCGTGAAGATGTCGACGGAATGCAGCACCTCCTCGTGGGCAAGATCGCCGAAGGAGAACTGGCTGATGAAGTAGTTGGCGCCGGCCTCGCCGGTCATGGCGTGGATCCTGTCGGCAATCGTGCCCGGCGAGCCTGCGATCGCGCCGCCATGCTCGACCAGCGTGTCGAAATCCTCCGGCAGGCGCGCAAAGCGCGGCTGGGTGCCGTGCAGCTTCCACAGCTTCATGAAGCTTTTGTGGAATGACGGCCATGCGCGGCGGCCGAGCGCCAACGCCTCGCGATCGCTGTCGGCCGCGATCACGAAGCGGTTGATGCCCATCAACGGCAGTCGCTCCGGCGGATTGCCGGCCGTGGTCCATTCGGCGCGGAAGCGATCGGTGATCTCGCGCACGCGCGGCAGCGGTCCGCCACAGACGATGTTGATCGCATTCTGCGCCGGCCACGCCGCGCCCTCCGGCACGGGCACCGCGTACCACAGCGGCGGATGCGGCAGCTGCGCGGGCTTCATGTCGACAGGGACTTTCGCGAATTGATAGTGCTTGCCGGAAAAATTCACCTCGTCGCGCGTCAGCGCCTGCATGATGACCTGATAGGCCTCGACATAGATCGCCGGCGCAGAATCGGCATCGACGCCGAAATAGTTCAGCTCATGCGGCGAGGCTCCGCGGCCGATGCCGACCTCGAGCCGGCCATGGCTCAGATGGTCGAGCATGCAGATCTCTTCGGCGAGCCGGAGCGGATGATGCGCCGGCAATACATAGACCAGCGCACCGAAGCGAATGCGTCTGGTGCGCTGCGCGACGGCGGCAAGGAATACGCTCGGGGACGGCGTGAGATTGAGCGGCGTCGAATGATGCTCGCTCATGTGATAGGTGCGGAAGCCCGCGCGGTCATAGGCCTCGATCAGCGCAAGGCGCTTGTCGTACTGCTCGGTCAGCGGATAGCGCCCGTGGTCGTTCTGATCGAAGATGCCGAACTGCAACGCCCCTCGCGTCATCGCGCTCTCCCGAAATTGTCGTTGGCGGCACGCAGCCGCGGGTCAAGAGTGCCCTCAAGGCGCGACACCGCGCAAGGCCCGCAGCGCATGCTCGCGCAAGGCTGACATGCACGACATCGACGACGTCCGATTCCCGCTCCCCGGGCCGGGCAAGCATTTGGCAAAGCAATAAAATCGGGCGAACAGGAAAGACATTATCTTTCTCTTGCGCCATGGCTCGGCGAACATAACTAACGTTCGATCGCAGGTGGCGCGGCCTGCCCTGAAGTCGCCGCAACGCGGATCGATGCTGGTCCGGCCGCCATCGGGGTGTTCAAAATGATAAGATACCTCGTCGTCTTCCTCGCATTGGCGCTCACCGCCGCCTCCGCACAGATCATGCGGCCCGGCGCGCTGCCGGCGACTTCAAACATCATCAAGGCCGGCCTCGTCGACGAACCGAACCAGCCGGTCTCGATCGAGGAGACCTGCAAGGACGTCGTGTTCACGCGCAATGTGAAATATGGCGACAGCGACCAGAACGTGCTCGATGTCGCAACCACCGAGAACGCGACGGGGGAATCGCGGCCCGTGCTGATCTTCGTCGCCGGCCAGAGCTTTGCCAGCGACGGCGATCCGCCTGCCGCAAATCCCATCGACGACGAGGCGCTGTGCCTGGCCGCCCATCACGGCATGGTCGGCGTGCACGTGAAGTACCGGCTCGCGCCCGCCAATCCATGGCCGATGGGCGCCAAGGACGTTTCCGCCGCAATCTCCTGGGTGCATCAGAACGCCGACCTGTTCAAAGGCGATCGCCCAGGCGATCATTGCCGTCGGCTGGTCGGTCGGCGCGTTCCATCTTGCGACCTATCTGGCGCACAAGGAATTCCAGGAAGCCGACAATTACGTCGCCGGCACCGTGCTGGTGTCGGGCATCTACCGCGCCGATGCCGACATCGGCGAAGGCGCCAAATCCTACTTCGGCCCAGACGCCAGCAAATATGACGAGCGTTCCGCCTTCCCCGGCATCCTCAAGATCGAGGATCCGATCGTGCTGGCGTGGTCGACCGACGATCCGCCGCATCTGGTGGCGCAGAGCGAGACACTAAAGGACGGCCTCTGCAAGGCCGGACACTGCCCGCGCATCGCGGTGCTGAAGGAGCGCGACAGCCCGGCCTCGGTGTTCGGGCTCGACGGCACCGGCGAAAGCCTTGCCGACCGGACGCAGCAGTTGCTCAGCCAGATCCAGGCAAGGGGATTGCCGTAAGGACTTTCAGCTCCGCCCTGCAAGCAGCGAAATCTTGATCACGATGAACTCGGCCGGCTCGAGCGGGGCAATGCCAACGATGGTGTTGAGAACCCCTTTATCGATATCGGCCTGCGTCGTCGTGGTTGCATCGCATTTCACGAAGAAGGCGTCCGAGGGCGTGGCTCCCTGGAACGCTCCGTCTTTGAATAGACCCAGCAGGAAGGTCTCGATGCTCGCGCGCAGCTTCGCCCACAGCGGCTCGCCATTGGGCTCGAAAGCCACCCATTTCGTGCCGGCATAAATGCTGTTCTCGATGAACAGAACCGTGCGACGGACCGCGACATACATCCAGTCCTGCGCCGCAGGATCACGACTTGCGAGCGTGCGCGCGCCCCACGGGACAACTCCTGTCGTCGGAAGCTGGCGCAGGCAATCGACCCCGACTTTGTCGAGCGAATTCGCGCTCGCGTCGTCAATGAGCACGCTGAGGCCCGTCACATCGGAGAGTGTGGCGTCCGCGCCGGCCGGCGCTTTCCAGACACCGCGCTTGGCATCGATCCTGGCGTAGATGCCGGCGACGGCGCCGCTTGGCGGAAACGCACGCGGTGTATTCCCTTGCAGAGGGTCCTGCGCCATCACCCAGGGAAAATACAAGGCGGAGTTGGCGGCGTTCACGCCGGCGATGGTTCCGGCAAAGGCCGAGACGCTGGCGACCGTCGCGGTCTCCTCGCAATCGGCGATCAAGAACGCCCGGCGGGACGCCGCCAGCGCTTGCAGCATCGCGATCGCCGCCGCGTCGGTGAGGCCGGGAACGCAGATGAGATTGAATGACGGGTCGAAGTTCGCGAAAGCAGCACCGTTTGCGAAGGCAGCGTTGAGCGCTGCCACGAATGCCTGATCGGTCGGCGCGATGAAACCGCCATCGGCGCCAACAATGCGCACGACAAACGCGGTGCGCCCGCCATTGTCGAAGAAGTGGCGAACGGCGTAGCCGACCAAGCTGCGCGTATCGTTCCCGAAGAACCGTTCGTAATCGAGAAAGTTGGCATTCCCCACGGGGTGCCCAGCCTGGCCGGAAGGAGTCCAGCCGACAAACAGCGCAATCGACGTCGGCGCGCGCGCGATGACTGGCGGGTCGTTGGATTTGGGGACGGGGGTGTCGGCCATGGCGACGTATAGTCTGCCATTCGAAAGGCGCGGCGACCAGCCCGGCTTCGCTTGCCGCTTCGGCGACCCGTCCGTCTTCGCTTTCGCTGCGCTCAAGCTACGCCGGATATGGCTTGCCCAGCCGAAGCGCGCGGCCACCGGCCCGCCTTCGCCAAAAGGCTTCGGCGCGGCATCCTTCGCCCGCTCCGCGCGCGAAGGATGGTGGGCACGACAGGGATCGAACCTGTGACCCCTACCATGTCAAGGTAGTGCTCTCCCGCTGAGCTACGTGCCCTAAAGTCTTGATGGGTCGGGGTCCGTATATCGGCTCAAAGCCGGGCAGGCAAGGACGCCAGAACCCCGGAATCGCGCCGAATCAGGCCGCCAGCATCTTGTTCACTTCGCTGACCAATTCGCGAAGATGGACCGGTTTCGCCAGCACCTTGGCGTTCTTCGGCGCTTCCGAGTCCGAGTTCAGCGCCACCGCGGCAAAGCCCGTGATGAACATGATCTTGATGTCGGGATCGAGTTCCGAGGCGCGGCGGGCGAGCTCGATGCCGTCCATCTCCGGCATCACGATGTCGGTCAGCAGCATCTCGAACGGCTCTTCACGCAGCCGCTTATAGGCCGACATGCCGTTGTCGTGGTGCGAGACCTCAAAGCCTGCGTTTTCCAGCGCCTTGACCAGGAAGCGGCGCATGTCGTTGTCGTCTTCGGCGAGCAGGATTTTTGGCATGGCAGGAAACGTCGTCCCCAACGGCGTACTGTGACAATTCACTAAGCCCGACAGACGGTAAAGATCGGGTGAAGGTTTCAACCTGACCGTCAGCCAGGGCAAGGGCTATTTCTGGACCGGAATGCGGCCCAAATCAACGCGGACCGCCGTTTGCGCGGCTTTCCCAGAGCCGTTCCAGCCGACTTCAAGACTTTTCGCTTGGCAGAAGGGTTGTGAAAACAGACAATCGGCACCTAATAAACCTGCACTGTTCCGGCAGAATCGCCCCATGCTCGGCACGGACAGGATTTGAGGGACGGCGCCTGACAATGACCCGCTTAGAAGGCGAACGGCTGCCTCCGTTCGAGATCGTCGAGCCGGCGGAATGGCGGGCGCCGATCATCTTCAACTCCCCGCATTCCGGCTCGGCCTATCCCGACGCATTCCTCAACGCGTCGCGGATCGACGTTGCCACGCTGCGCCGCTCCGAAGATTCCTTCATGGACGAGCTGATCGGCGACCTCGGCACGACGGGCTTCGCGGTGGTCCGCGTCCACTTCCCGCGCTCCTATGTCGACGTCAACCGCGAGCCCTACGAGCTCGACCCGCGGATGTTCGCAGGGCGGCTACCGAGCTTCGCCAATACGCGCTCGATGCGCGTCGCCGGCGGGCTCGGCACCATCCCGCGCGTGGTCGGTGACGGCCAGGAGATCTATCGCGAGCGGCTCGCGGTCGACGACGCGCTGTCGCGCATCGAGACCTTGTACAAGCCCTATCACCGCGCGCTGCGGAGGCTGATCAACCGCGTGCACCAGAGTTTCGGCACGGTGGTGGTGGTGGATTGCCACTCGATGCCGTCGATCGGCGTCTCCCGCGACGAGCCGCGGCGGCCTGACCTCGTGATCGGCGACCGCTACGGCACCAGCTGCTCGCCGCTGTTGGCCGACAGGGTCGAGGAGACCATGGGCCGGCTCGGCTATTCGGTCGGCCGCAACAAGCCCTATGCCGGCGGCTTCATCACCGAGCATTACGGCAATCCGGCCTCCGGCTTGCACGTGATCCAGCTCGAGCTGAACCGCGCGGTCTATATGGACGAACGTCGTCGAGAAAAGGGACCGCGCTTTGCGCAGGTCGCCGTCGACTTCGCCACGCTGGCAGCGGCGCTGGCGACCGTGCCGCTCGACAATCTCGGACCGTTCCAGGCCGCCGCGGAATAAAGCGCCGCCACGTCCGCTCTGGTCTTGAGTTCATGCGGGAGCGGCTCCCTGCTCTCTCCCGGTCCCGCGTGACGTCTTCCGAATCCGTTACGGAAGAAAAAAGGGCCGCTTGCGAAAGCAAGCGGCCCAAGTCTAGGGAGGAAACGCCCAAGGAGGGCAGCGATAACGCCAAAGCGCTACCGCACCGCAACAATATGCGACCGCGCTGCACAAAGTGCAAGTCTTTTGGAAGCCCATTCCCCGTAAAGTTCCGGATTATTGCAGGCCTGCAACACCGCCGGGTTCCAAGATTTCCATCATATATTTCAGTATCTTACCGGCACGGCGAAGTCCGCCGCGCATTAACTTCGAAATGAACGTCAAACGAAGCTGGTGATATCTCGATTTCGTGATCTTCCCTGTCACCGGAAAATCAACGGAGCTTCGGGTCGATTCGGTATCCAAAATACCAACGGATAATGCGGGATGATCGTGCGCGGCTCCCTTTATTGAGCTAGGCAAGACGACCGTTTTGCGTGACTTGCGCGCGCTTCCAAGGAATCCAAAGTGACGGTCATCGACTTCTCCGCCTTCATCGGGCGGCTCGCCACGGCATCCGGCGAGACCATCCTGCCGTTCTTCCGAACGTCGTTGTCGATCGACAACAAGAGCGCTGCCCAGGATTTCGATCCGGTCACCGAAGCCGACCGCGCCGCGGAGGCGGTGATGCGCCGGCTGATCAAGTCCCAGTTTCCCCAGCACGGCATCGTCGGCGAGGAATTCGGCAACGAGCGCACGGACTCGGATTACGTCTGGGTGCTGGATCCGATCGACGGCACCAAATCCTTTATCGCCGGCTTTCCGATCTGGGGCACGCTGATCGCGCTGTTGCACAAGGGTGTGCCGGTGTTCGGCATGATGCACCAGCCCTTCATCGGCGAGCGCTTCTCCGGCGACAACAACACCGCAAACTATCAGGGACCGTCGGGCGAACGCCGGCTGGCGGTGCGGCGTTGCGCGGCGCTCAACGACGCAACGTCATATACGACAAGTCCGCTGCTGATGAACGAACGCGACCGCGCCACCTTCGGCCGCATCGAGCGCGCCGTGAAGCTCTCCCGCTATGGCGGCGACTGCTACTCCTATTGCATGCTCGCGGCCGGCCATCTCGATCTCGTGGTCGAGACCGAGCTCAAGCCCTACGACATTGCCGCCTTGATCCCGATCGTCACCGGGGCCGGCGGCGTCGTCACCAATTGGGAGGGCAAGGGTGCGCAGGACGGCGGCCGCATCGTTGCGGCCGGCGATCCCCGCGTGCATGAAGCGGCGCTCAAGCTGCTCAACGGTTGACTGTCCCTCATCCTGAGGAGCGCGAAGCGCGTCTCGAAGGATGAGGCCACAGACAGTCCTCATGGTTCGAGACGGCGCTCACGCGCCTCCTCACCATGAGGAGAAACATCGGACGGAGCTCATCATGACCCTTGCGCGCCGCAGATTCCTGCAGCTTTCGGCCGGTACTGCGCTGCTCGCGATTCCGGGACACACGGCCCGGGCAGAGGCTGCCCGTCCGCTTGCCGACAGGCTCGCCGAATACGTCGACCGCATCAGCTTTTCCGATCTAGATGCGGCGACCGTCGAGCGGGTCAAGTCGCATCTGATCGACACGCTGGGCTGCGGGATAGCTGCGCTGGACGAGCCGCCGGTGCGCATCTGCCGCGATGTTGCACTTGCCTCCACCGGCGGCCCCTCGACCGTGATCGGCAGCGGCAAGCGCAGCTCACCGGAGCTTGCCTCGTTCGCCAACGGCACAGCCTTCCGCTACTTCGACCTCAACGACAGCTATGCGTCGCCGACCGCCGGCACGGTGCATCCGAGCGATCATTTCGCGCCGTGCCTTGCGGTCGCGGAATCGGAGCGTGCGAGCGGGCCGCAACTCATCGCGGCAGTCGCCCTCGCCTATGAAATCAACTGCCGCCTTGTTGACGCCTTCGACGCACCCGCGCGCGGCTGGGATTTACCGGTCTATAGTTTGCCCGCGGTTGCACTTGCCGCCGGCAAGCTGATGAAACTTCCGCCCGCGAAGCTCGCGCAGGCGGTCAATCTGGCGCTCAACGATCACATTCCGATGGGACAGACCCGCACCCAGATGAACTCGGACTGGAAGGGCATCGCGGACGCCGAGGCCGGGCGCAACGCGGTGTTTGCGGCAACGCTGGCGCGCGGCGGCCTGACCGGCCCGGCGCCGATCTTCGAGGGGCGCAAGGGCTTCTTCCAGCTCGTCGCGACCGCGGCCGATGTGGACGTCACCGCTTTTGGCGGACGTGGCGTGGCGTTCAAGATTCATCAATGCGGCGTGAAGGCCTATCCAGCCGTCGTCTACTCCCAAACCGCGATCGCAGCCGGCATTGCGGCGGCGAGGCAAGTCGGCGACCTCGACCGGATCGTCGCGATCGAAATCGCAACCACGCGACGGGGCTATGAGCAGGCCGGACGCGATCCCGAGAAATGGACGCCGGCGAACCGGGATACGGCGGACCACAGCCTGCCGTATATCACCGCGCGCGCGATGTTCGATGGCGACATCAGCAACGCCAGCTATGCGCCGGAGAAACTGCACGACGCCCGCATCCTTGCCTTCATGCGCAAGATCACGGTCAGGGAAGACCCGGCGTTTGCAAAGCCGAAAGGCAATGCACCTTCGACGCGCCTCACGGTCACACTCACCGACGGCAAGCAAATCGTGACGGAGGTCGATGATCTCCCCGGTTTCCCCGGCCAGCCAATGAGCCGGGCCGACATCGAACGCAAATTCCGCGGCAATGTCGATCAACGCTGGCCGAAGGATCGCACCGATGCGGTCTTGCAAACATTGTGGACGCTGGAAACGATCGACGACGTCTCGGCACTGCTCGGTAAGCTGGGGGCCTGAGCGTGTCGCCTCGGCGCGTCTGGCCCGCCTTTGTCCCTGCGACGAAAATCGGCGTTGTTTGGCTGCCATCCCCCTGTAAGATTTGCTCATAATAAAGACGGTTGCGCCGCGCGGCAGCGCGGTCGTCACAACGACAACAGGGCGGGGCACGGCTTCATGAAGATTCCAAGCAATCTCTTGCTCGCGCTGTGTCTGGTGCTGTCGTCGCCCGCAATTGCGGCGGACGAATATCCGTCAAAGCCGATTCGATTAATCGTGCCGTTCCCGCCGGGCGGACCGAACGACATCATTGCGCGCGTGGTCGGCCAGCGCATGTCCGACATCTTCAAGCAGCCCGTCATCATCGATAACAGGGGCGGCCAGGCCGGCGTGCTCGGCACCGACGCCGTCGCGAAAGCCGCGCCTGACGGCTACACCATCGGCATTGTCAGCGCGAGCGCGATCGTGATCAGCCCGAGCATGGAGAAGATCGCCTACGATCCGCAAAAGGATCTGCAGCCGATCACGCTGGTGGCGACCGTGCCGGAGATGCTGGTGGTCGCCAAGGACGTGCCGGCAAAGAACATGAGCGAGCTGGTGGCGCTGGCGAAGGCGCAGCCCGGCAAGCTCAATTTCGCTTCTGCCGGCGTCGGCGGCCTGCCGCATCTCGCCGGCGAACTGTTCAAGCTCACGGCGAAGATCGACATCGTGCACGTGCCCTATCGGGGTGCGGCGCCCGCGATCAACGACCTGCTCGGCCAGCAGGTGCAGATGACCTTTCTCGATCTGCCGGTGATCCTGCCGCAGATCAAGGCCGGCAACCTCAAGCCGATCGCGCTCGGCGCCCGCGAACGCGCCAAGCAGGCGCCCGACGTGCCGACCACGGCCGAGGTCGGCATGCCCGAGCTGTTGATCGAGAACTGGTACGGCATGATCGGGCCGGCGGGCCTGCCGCGCGATATGCTGGACAAGATCAACCGCGTCGCGGTCGAGGCGATGTCCGATCCGAATGTGAAAGACAAGCTCGCCGACCAGGGGCTGACCCTGGTGCCGCAGACGCCCGAGGAGTTTCGCGCCTTCATCGCGAGCGAAGCCACGAAATGGTCGAACGTGGTCAAGAAGGCCGGGCTTGAAGCGGCGAAGTAACGCGCGCTTATCCCCTCCCCCCACGAGCGCAGCGAGTGGTGGGGAGGGTGCCGAGCTCGGCAGCGCACTTGCGCGCCAGAGCGAGGCGGGTGGGGGGTCAACTCCGCGAGCACGGCATTAATTAAATGCCCCCCACCCCGCCACTCGCTCCGCTCGTGGCGACCCTCCCCACCGCTTCGCGGGGGGAGGGATGAGACCGGTGTCCTAATCGAACTCCCCTCTACTCCGCCGCTTCGCGCAGATGATCGACCAGCAGCTTGGCCGGCCGCGGCAGCGATTTGAAGCTGCGCGCGCAGATCACGAGCTTGCGGTTGGCCCATGCGTCGCGGATGCGCACCGCCGCAATCGGCATGACACGTGCACAGCGCCGCGCAGCGGCTTCCGGCACCACGGCAACGCCGACGCCGGCTGCGACCATCCGGCAGATCGCGTCGAAGTCGCGCAGCCGCGCGCGGACGTGCAGGCGCATGCCGAGCCGGGCCGCATGCCGCGAAATATGCGCCTGCAGCGCGGTCGCATTGGTCAGTCCGACGAAATTGCTGGAGGCAACCTCCTGGAAATCGATCTGGCGCCGGCCGGCGAACGGCCCTTTCTTCGCCGTGACCAGCGTGAGGCGATCCTCATTGAAGGTGAAGCGCTCGATGTTATCGGGCAGCGCGTGCTCGGCGGCGAAGCCGAGATCGGCGGCGCCGGTGGCAATGGCAGCCGCGATGTCGGTGCTCTCGTGCTCCTCGACATCGACATTGATATCGGGATGTTCGCGCAGAAAGCTCGCCAGCGCCTTCGGCAGATGCTCCGACAAGCCCGACGTGTTGGCGAGCAGCAGCACGTTCGCGGTCACGCCGCTGGCGAAGCGCGCGAGATCGCCGCGCATCGCATCGACGTTGTGGATCACCAGCCGCGCGTGATCCAGCAGGCTCTCGCCGGCCGCGGTGAGCTCCACGCCGCGGCGGCCGCGTTTGAACAGGGCCACGCCGAGCGCCTCCTCCAGCCCCTTGATCCGCGCGCTGGCGGAGGCAAGCGCGAGATGGCTGCGGTCGGCGCCGCGCGTGATGCTGCGGCTGTCCGCCACCGCGATGAAAAGCTGCAGGTCGACGAGGTCGAAACGCATGCCACCTCCTCAGCCTTCGTCATCACCGAAGGCTGGCTCCGTAACCTCCACATTGTGCCGGTTCGCGGGATCGGTCAATGTCGAGGGATGCCGGAGCTTCAACCATTTCTGCTGTTCATCGCCGCCGTCTTCCTGCTGGCGGGCTTCGTCAAGGGCGTCGTCGGGCTCGGCCTGCCGACGGTGTCGATGGGGCTGCTCGCAGTGACGATGGCGCCGAGCCAGGCGCTCGCCATCGTGATCGTCCCTGCCGTCGTCACCAACATCTGGCAAACCTTCGTCGGCTCCTATTTGCGTGACATCGTCCGCCGACTGTGGCCGCTCTTGATCGGCACCGCGCTCGGGATCTGGCTGAACCGGGGATCGCTGACCGGGCCTTATGCGCATTACCTTCCGATCGCACTCGGCATCCTGCTGGTGCTGTACGCCGTGATGGGCCTCGGCAAGTTCGTCTTCACAGTTGCCAGCCGCAACGAGAAGTGGATCGGCGGCATCGTCGGTGTCGTCACCGGCATGATCTCGGCCGCAACCGGCGTGCAGGTGATCCCCTCGATGCCGTTCCTGCAGGCGCTCGGCATGGAGAAGGACGAACTGGTGCAGGCGCTCGGCGTGTTCTTCACGGTGGCGACGCTGGCGCTGTCGGTCAACCTCACCACCTCCGGCCTGCTCAGCGCTTCGACCGCACTGCCCGGCGCGATCGCGATGGGTTGCTCCTTTGCCGGCATGTTCATCGGCCAGGCGCTGCGCACGCGGATGCCGGCGGACGCGTTCCGCTACTGGTTCCTGATCTCGATGATCTTCCTCGGGCTCTATATCGCGGGTGCGGCGGTCTACAAGCTGATGCTGCCCTGACCGCCGAACGGACCCGCGATCCCCAAGTGGATCGCGTTGCCACATCCTCTCGGGCTTCCGTCAGCAACTGTGTGCTCTATAAGGACGGGATCAGCCGCCTGATGCGAGCGGCTCATCGGGTTCCCGGAGCACCAAAGGGTATGGAAAGACGCCTCGCCGCCATCGTTTGCGCCGACGTCGCCGGCTATTCGCGCATGATGGGTGCCGATGAGGCCGGCACCCATGCCACGTTCAAGGCCCATCGCAGCGCGATTCATCCGATCATTCTCAATCACGGTGGCCGCGTCGTGAAAAATACCGGCGACGGGTTCCTGCTCGAGTTCCCGAGCGTGGTCGGCGCCACCGAGGCCGCGATCGCGATGCAGGGGCTGATGGCGGAACGCAACAATCAGCTCCCTGCGGATCGCGCCATGCATTTCCGGCTCGGCATCCACATGGGCGACGTGATGGCCGACGAGGACGAACTGTTCGGGGACGACGTCAACATCGCCGTCCGCCTCGAGGCGGTCGCTGTCCCGGGCGGCGTTGCGGTCTCCGAGAAAGCCTATAGCGAAGCCGGCAAGCATCTCAGCGTGCCCCTGGTCGATGCCGGACATCACCGCTTCAAGAACATCAAGGACCCTGTCCATGTCTGGACCTGGGAGCCGATCGGGACCGAGGGCCGCGGCCCGTTGCCGGACCTGCCGTCTCAATATCGAACCGCGATCGTGGGGGTTCTTCCCTTCGTCAACCTCAGCGACCGCGCGGATGAATATTTTGCGGACGGCCTCACGGAAGACCTGATTCACGCGCTGTCGTTGCAATCATTCTATCGGGTGCTGGGCAGAAGCTCGACTTTCCCGTTCAAGGGCAAGAGCCTGAGCACGCGCCTGATCGCCCGCGAGATCGACGCCACCTACCTGATCCAGGGTTCGGTCCGGCGCTCGGGTTCGAAGATTCGAATTACCGCCGAATTGATCGCCCCGGAGAACGGCGCGCAATTGTGGACCGGCCGCTATGACCGGGACATGGGCGATCTGTTCGCCGTGCAGGACGAAATCACGAGCAGCCTGTCCGCGGCCATTGCGCCTGAAATCTATCGCGCGGAGGCGTCGTCGCCGGCACGATCGTCCGACATGACCGCGTGGGACCGCGTCCTGAGAGGCATGTCGCATTACTACCGGGAGACCAAAGCGGACTTCGAAGCCTCGATCGAACTGTTCAAGCAGGCCATTGCGCTCGAGCCGACGCTCTCGATTGCACGCGCCTACCTCGCCACCATCATGGTTCAGGGCGTGCACTACGGGTGGATCGGCAGTACGCGGGACCTGTGGAGTTCGGCGATGACCCTTGCCGAGAGCAGCGTCCGGCTCGATCCGCGCTCGTCATTCGCTTTCTCGATCCTGGCCTATCTGCATGCGATGCAGGGCCGCCACGACGCGGCACGAGAGGCGATCAGGAAAGCCGTCGCGCTAAACCCCTACGACATGGGCGCTCGCGGCGTTGAAGGCATATGTCACTTCGTTGCCGGCGAGCATCGCGAGGCCATCGAACTGTTGTCGATGGTTGCCCAACGCGGCAATGGCGACCCCCGCTATCAATGGGCGGCCGCGACCGCGTTCAGCCATTATCTCGTCGGACAATACGACGCTGCGCTGTCCTGGGCGCGTGAGGCGCTCTACGTCAATCCAAACCATCTTCAGGTGCTCGCGGTGCGGGCAGCGGCGCTGGGTCAATCGGGACGGAGCGAGGAGGCCGCGCAGGCCTGCGAAACCTTGCTCGGCAACTACCCGCAGTTCACCGTCGAGCGGCATCTCGCAAACTTCCACTGGAAAAATCCCGACGACGTCACCCATTATCGGGACGGGCTGCTGAAAGCGGGCCTGCCGTTCAGCAAGGCATTCGCCGAATTGACCCCGAGGGGTACGGCCAACTCCTGAACATCGGAGCAAGGTGCTGCTTTCAGCCGAACAGCCGCGTGCGGGACGGCAGGGTGATCCGCTCAGGCGGTTCGCAGCACTTCGGACGGATTCATCCGCGTCGCGCGGATCGCCGGATAGAGCGATCCGATCCCGCACAACAGCAACGATGCGGCAATGCCGGAGAGCGTGAGGCCGGGCGTCAGCTTGAACGCCAGGATTTCGCCGATGCCCGGCAGGTGCCGGAACAGGAGCGAAGCGAGCAGCACCAGTGGAATGGCGGCAATGCCGCCGATCAGGCCGATCGCCAGGCCCTCGGCCACGACCGCCGACCTTATCCGCGCATCGCTCCAGCCGATCGCCATGAGAATGCCGATCTCGCGCCGGCGCTCGTTGACCGCCATCAACAGTGCGCTGCCGACGCTGAGCGAGCCCATGGCCAGCGCGATGATGGAGATCGCGCGCGAGACCGCCTGCAGGAACTGATAATTGCGGTCGCTGCGCAGCAATGCGTCGGTGGGAGACACCACGACCCGGCCCATGGCTTCGATGTCGTGCTTGAGGCGATCGACCTCGCTCGCGGTCGTGCCGGGCGCGAGCGTCAGGTGAAACGCGGTGACCTGCTGCTGGCGCATCGACAGTTCCTGCAGGTCGGCAAGACGAAGGATGATGACGCTGCGGTTCATCGCGGATTCATAGCCGGCGATGCCGGTTACCTCGAACGGCTCGCCGAAAATATCGATGGTCGATCCCGGCGATTTCGTCAGCGACGCGGCGATGCCGGCGCCGAGCACGGCGGGCCGCCGATCCTCCGCCTTTGGCAAGCGTCCCGAGAGCAAAGGCATGTCCTTCCAGAAACGCGCATTCGCGGTCCAGCCGACCACGATGGACTGCTTCGAACCGTCGACGGGCGCGAACATGATCAACTCACCGGAGACTCCGGCAATGCCGGGAAGGCTCGCCAGCTTCGGCTCGAGTTGCGCCGGAACGGAGCCCGCGAGCAGGTCGGCGGCATCGCGCTGCGAGACGGTGAGGTCCGCGCCGCGCTCGTCCGATCCCGAGCGGAGGCCTTCGCGGATGCTGTCGGCCAGCACGAGCAGGGTCAGCGCGGTGCCGGCGGCCAGCGCGACGATCAGCGTCAGCAGCAGGTTCCGGGTCGGCCGCGCCCGGATATTGGCGATTGCGAGCGCGGCAGGCGTCATGACGCGGCCTCCACGATGCGGCCGTCGCGCACCGCGATCTGCTTGGCGGCGCGCCGCGCCAGCGCGAGATCGTGAGTGACCAGCACCAGCGCATGACCGTGGCGCGCCTGGAGGTCGAGCAACAGCCGGCTGACAATGGCGGCATTTTCAGTGTCGAGGCTGCCGGTCGGCTCGTCGACCAGCAGCAGCTTCGGATCGTTGACGAGTCCGCGGGCCACCGCGACGCGCTGGCGTTCCCCGCCCGACAATTGCTGTGGCAGGTGATGTGCGCGGTGCGCGAGCCCCACGCGTTCCAGCGCGGCCAGCGCCTTGTCGCGCGCGCCCGCGCGCTCCGAAATGGCGATGGCGACATTCTGTGCCGCGGTGAGGTTTGGCAGCAGCAGGAAATCCTGAAAGACCACGCCGATCTCGCTCGCGCGCAGCCGCGTCCACTGCTTGCGGTCCGCAACGACGCTTGCATTCCAGGCCACGGTGCCGGAGGTCGGCACGTCCATGCCGCACATCAACTGGATCAGCGTGCTCTTGCCGCTGCCGCTCGGCCCCACGATCGAGATGCAATCGCCCGCCGCGACAGCCAGGCTCACCTCGCGCACGGCAACGACTGCGCCGCCGTCGAATGAGCGCGCCACCCGATTGAGTTCGATCAGCGTGGCCTGCGGCATGACGGTCGACTATCGATTGATGGCGCCGATCGCCGCAGCGACGTCGCCGTCGTTGCGCTCGATGGCGACCCCGGCCTCCTCGCGCAAAGTCAGCATCGCGCTGCGGCCGTCGACCAGCAAATCCGTGACCATCAGCCGTCCCTTCTCCTTGGGGTGGACCTGCCACATCAGGACTTTCGCGTCGGGAGAGCCCTCGCTCCGCGTCCCGATCAGCTTGTCTCCGGAGGACAGCTGACGAACCCCGACGAGCTGGACCGTGGAGCGCAGGTAGCCGCCGGCATGCGCCGTACAATCGCGGATGATGCGTTTCTTGAAGGCCGCGCCATAGGCCTCGCGCTGGACGGAATCGAACCTGTCCCAGGCCTTGCCCGCCGCAATCTTCATCATCGCTTCGAGATCGAGCGAGGTCGAGGCGAGATCGTCGCACACACGACGAGCCGCGACGCTGGCATCACCGGACGCCGCTACCGCCTTGGCGATGGTGGCGTTGGTCCGGTTGATGAATTCGACGCTCGCAGGATCCGGGGATTCACTCCACGCCGCCGTCGTATACAGAAGTCCGGCGAGGAACCACGCCGAAAAGCGGCAAACTATTCTTGAAATCATCGACACTATGATCCGGATGCAGGCAACTGGCTGCAAAGCTGCGTCATCAGAAGCCGAGGGTCAATACCGTGACGGTTGTGCCGCTTGCAATGAGGCAGCCATGCGATCATCCGAACAGCGGCGTTCCCGGCACGAAGGCATCGAATGCCGCCCAGAACTGCTGGCGGTAGCGGTCCTGCTCCTGCAGGATTTCGTGCTTTGAACCGGCGATGACCAGATGCGAGCCGGCCCGCAGATGATACGCGAACTCCTCGATCGCCGACGTCGAGACGACGGTGTCGTTGGAGGCCGCCAGCATCAGGATCGGCTGGCGGATTTCCAGCGGGTAGTCGACGCCGCGAAATGTATGCATCGCACGAAACGCGGTGTCGGCCCACGCAATCGTCGGCGAGGCGATGCCGAGTGACGGGTCTTCTTCCAGGATCGCGGCGTTGCGCGCGTAACGCACGGGATCGCTGGTGACCTGATTGTTGATGAACGGCTCGGTGTTGGTGATCACGTCGGTGCCGCCGATGACATAGCGGCCGCCCTGCCCCGAAAGCCGCATCGTCTTCAGCAGCGCACGCACTGGAAGCGAGGTCAGCCGGCCCGGCAGGTCGATCATCGGCGCCGACAGCACCATGCGGTCGAACCAGCGTTTGCCCGCATGCGCCACCCGGAGCATGACGGCGCCGCCCATCGAATGGGCCAGCGCGAAATGCGGCGGCGGACAATCCGGCAGCACCACCTGCTGCACGAAGGTCTCGACATCGACCTCGTAATCCGAGAAGTCGCGGACATAGCCCTTGCGCGGGTCGCGCAAGCGCCGCGACGAATGGCCCTGCCCGCGCCAGTCGATCATCGCCACCGCAAAGCCGCGGTCGCGCAGGTCGCGCACGGTCTCGAAATATTTCTCGATCATCTCGCCGCGGCCGGCGAACACGCAGACCGTGCCCTTGCGGCCCGCCGGCGGCGCCCAGCGCGCGAAGCGCAATTCGGCGCCGTCGGGCGTGCGGATGGTGCCGGTCACGACGTTTTCCGGGACGGGGTTGGCGGGAATCGAGACAAGCGTCATGGCGGCGCCGAATAGGTGAAAACTGCTGGGATTCAAGGGTGGAAGGGCGAAATTCGAGGCGACCTCCCGCCCTCTTGAAGGCCGTCTCGGCCCTCCCATATCACCTTCGTGCAGGCCACCACCAGTGTTTCGGAATCGGAACGCCAAAGGCTGCACACATCAAGCCCGGCCCGATGGCGGGCGGGTAACCGAAACAGTCGCTCAATGGAGGACTACCCTATGCGTACCTACGACCTCACGCCGTTTTATCGTTCCACCGTCGGCTTCGACCGTCTCTTTTCCCTGCTTGACCAGGCGACCTCCGACGGCAGCCCCGGCTATCCCCCCTACAACATCGAGCGCACCGGCGAGAACGCCTACCGGATTTCGGTCGCGGTGTCCGGCTTCGCCAGGGAAGAGCTTTCCATCGTCGCGAAGGAAAACACGCTGACCATCAAGGGCGAGAAAGTCGCCAATGAGAACGGCAAGGACAAGTCCGAGGTGCTTTATCGCGGCATCGCCGCCCGCGCCTTCGAGCGCGCCTTCCAGCTCGCCGATTTCGTGGTGGTGAAGAACGCTTCGCTCGAGCACGGCCTGCTCCATGTCGATCTCGTCCGCGAGATCCCGGAAGCCAAGAAGCCCCGCACCATTCCGATCGGCTCGGCGACGTCGCAGCCGCAGGTGGTCGATGGCTCGGCCGAGAAGGCCGCCGCCTGATCTGTCCGCTCGTTCAGTAGCGTTATCCGCTTACGCGTTCAGTAGCGTTGCGTAGTGAAACGCCCCGGGAAACCGGGGCGTTTTTTGTCGTCATTGCGAGGAGCGATAGCGACGAAGCAATCCAGTTCCTGGCTTCTGGATTGCTTCGCTACGCTCGCAATGACGATGCCTAGTCCAGCCCCTGCACCTTCGGCATCGGCTGGGTCGGCGCGATCGCCGGCGCGGGCTTCGGCTCTGGCGCGAGCACCGTCGCGGCCTGAGCGGGAGTCAACGGAACGGCGGCCTGAGCCGTTGCTGAAGGAGCGGCAGCCGGCTTCGGCGCAGGCGCGGCGGGCTTCGTTTCAACCGACGCTGACTTCTGCGGCGGCTCCGGCGGCTTGCCTGCAATGCTCGGCTTCGGTTGCGGCAGGGGCACGCTGCGGCTTGCCAGATGCGGCACCGAAACCGGTGGCCGCGCGTCACTCGAACTAGGCGCCATCGGCGGCAGCACGCCAGGCGGACCGTAAGGCGGCGGCGGCGCGTAGCGATCGCCATAATAGCCGCTGCGCTCGCCGTAATAACCGTTGCTCCAGCGGAACGCCGGCGTGAAGCGGATGATCCGGCCGTTGCGCGCGTCGATCACCAGCCGGCCGTCCTCGCCGCCGCGATCGATCACCGCGATCACATAGGTCAGGCCGCGCTGGTACGGCGCGCCCAGCGGCGAGAAGCCGTTGTCGCGCAGCACGGCGTAGACCTCATGCACCGGCAACAGCGGCGCCGGCCCATATCCGGGCGGCGGCGCGTAAGCCGCAGGCGGCCCATAGGCGGGCGGCGCGCCGTAATAGCCGGGCGCCGGAGCCGGCGGCGGTCCGCCGACATAAGGACCGTCGACATCGGACGCTGCCTGATATTGCGCCCTGCCCATGACCGGCGCCTGAGCATTCGCAGCCGTGGCCGCGACAACCAACACGGCCGACACGGCCCATCCAGCGGACTGCCTCATCATTCCAAAACTCCTGTCACGCCCCCGCGTGCCCTTGAGCGATTTCAGTGCTGTTCGCTCTTGGGCAAGAAAGTCGGCGGCAATTCCGGCAGAGCTTGGGCGCTATCGCGGCGCCTTCTGGATTGGGGATGCACAGTTGCGTTGCGACCGGGGACTTTCCCGCGCTTGTGTGATAGGTGAAAATAAGGCATTGTGGGAGTTAGGACAGCATCACTGTCTCAAATTTTGTTGCCGGCCCGGCATGGGGATTGCAACGAAATTCGGCGCCCTGCCGGCGCCCGAGTGCTGCGAAGGTAATTTAGGCGAAGCCGTTCTCCGGGGACGTTGAACGCTGAGCCTGAACTCTGAAAATGCGGCTCGCTTTGGACGAGCGGTCACCCCAAGACGGGTGCCGCGGAACGCCCAAGGTGCGCCGAAGAAGGTGAGGACCGTTACCGGTCGAGAGGACGTAACATGAGCGGTTCGGAATTCGAGCGCGAAACCATCGTGACAGAGATGCTGTCGGCGACCGCGGACTCGAAACCGGCCGACCGCGAACTGCATACGTGGCGTCCCGCCGCCGAAGGTCTCTACGATCCCTCGCTGGAGAAGGATGCCTGCGGCGTCGGCTTCATTGCCAACATCAAGGGCAAGAAGTCGCACGCGATCGTGTCCGATGCGCTGGAAATTCTCTGCAACCTCGAACATCGCGGAGCGGTCGGCGCCGATCCGCGCGCCGGCGACGGCGCCGGCATCCTGGTGCAGATTCCGCACGCCTTCTTCGAGCGCAAGGCGGCCGAGATCGGCTTCCAGTTGCCCGAGCCCGGTCACTACGCGATCGGCGCGCTGTTCATGCCCAGGGAGACGGCGTGGCGGAAGGTGATCCAGAGCATCATCGCCGAGCAGATCAAGGCCGAGGGCATGATGCTGCTCGGCTGGCGCGACGTGCCATCCGACAACTCCTCGCTCGGCGTCACCGTGAAGCCGACCGAGCCCTATCACATGCAGGTCTTCATCGACCGCAATGGTGCCGCGAAGACCGACGAGGAGTTCGAGCGCAAGCTCTACATCCTGCGCAAGTCGATCTCGCAGGCGATCTACCAGCGCCGCGACCGCGGCCTGGCCGGCTATTACCCGGTGTCGTTGTCCTGCCGCACCGTGATCTACAAGGGCATGTTCCTCGCCGACCAGCTCGGCAAGTACTATCCCGACCTGCACGAGACCGAT
>CAWCHW010000024.1:0-284907 GCA_963795365.1 uncultured Alphaproteobacteria bacterium | reverse complement strand
AGAGATTCCGGAATACATCAAGGCGCTGCCCTTCGTGATGATGGCCGGCGGCCTGTTCGTGTCCTACATCTTCTACATCCGCCGGCCGTATTTGCCCGAAGACCTCGCGGCCCAGCAGCCGATGCTGTACCAGTTCCTGCTCAACAAATGGTATTTCGACGAGCTGTATGACCTGATCTTCGTGCGGCCGGCCAAATGGATCGGCTATCAGCTCTGGAAGAAGGGCGATGGCGTCATCATCGATGGTCTCGGTCCCGACGGCGTATCGGCGCGGGTGCTCGACATCACCCGCAACGTCGTCAAGATCCAGACCGGCTACCTCTATCACTACGCCTTTGCGATGCTGATCGGCGTCGCCGGGCTGATCACCTGGTTCATCTTCCTGGGAGGCCAGTGAGATGGTCACTTGGCCCATCCTGTCCGTCGTCACCTTCCTGCCGCTGGTCGGCGCGCTGCTGGTCTGGATCAGCCGCGGCGACGATGATGCCGCGCGGCGCAACTCGCGCTGGATCGCGCTGTGGACCACGCTCGTCACCTTCGGCCTCTCGCTGATCCTGGTGTGGCGTTTCGATCCCGCGCAGACCGACTTCCAGTTCGTCGAGAAGACGTCGTGGCTCGCGACCGGGATCAACTATCACATGGGTGTCGACGGCATCTCGCTGCCGTTCGTGATCCTGACCACCGCCCTGATGCCGTTCTGCATCGTCGCGAGCTGGAAATCGATCACGGTCCGGGTGCGCGAATACATGATGGCGTTCCTGATCCTGGAAACGCTGATGATCGGCACCTTCTGCGCGCTCGATCTCGTGCTGTTCTACCTGTTCTTCGAGGGCGGCCTGATCCCGATGTTCCTGATCATCGGCGTCTGGGGCGGTCCGCGCCGGGTCTACGCGTCCTTCAAGTTCTTCCTCTACACGTTCCTCGGCTCGGTCCTGATGCTGCTCGCCATCATGGCGCTGTACTGGAACGGCAATACCACCGACATCCCGACCTTGATGCACGCCGCCGTGCCGCGCTCCCTGCAGACCTGGGCGTGGCTGGCGTTCTTTGCCTCCTTTGCGGTGAAGATGCCGATGTGGCCGGTGCACACCTGGTTGCCTGACGCCCATGTCGAGGCGCCGACCGCGGGCTCGGTGATCCTGGCCGCGATCCTCCTGAAGATGGGCGGCTACGGCTTCCTGCGCTTCTCGCTGCCGATGTTTCCGCTGGCCTCGCACGACTTCGCGCCGCTGATCTTCACGCTCTCGGTCGTCGCCATCGTCTACACCTCGCTGGTGGCGCTGATGCAGGAGGACATGAAGAAGCTGATCGCCTATTCCTCGGTGGCGCATATGGGCTTCGTCACCATGGGCATCTTCGCCGGCACCGTGCAGGGCGTCGCCGGCGGCGTGTTCCAGATGATCTCGCACGGCATCGTCTCCGGCGCGCTGTTCCTCTGCGTCGGCATCGTCTACGACCGCATGCATACCCGCGAGATCGCGGCCTATGGCGGGCTGGTCAACCGGATGCCGCTCTATGCGATGGTGTTCATGGTCTTCACCATGGCCAATGTCGGGCTGCCCGGCACTTCCGGCTTCGTCGGCGAGTTCCTGACCTTGCTCGGCACCTTCAAGGTCGCAATTCCCGTGGCGTTCTTCGCGACCTTCGGCGTGATCCTGTCGGCGTGCTACGCGCTGTGGCTCTACCGCAAGATCGTGTTCGGCGCCCTGGTCAAGCCGTCGCTGATGACCATCAAGGACATGACCTTCCGCGAGTGCCTGACCCTGTTTCCGCTGGTGGCGCTGACCATCCTGTTCGGCGTCTATCCGAAGCCGGTGCTCGACATGTCGGCGGCGTCGGTGGCGCAACTCGTCAACAATTATTCGACCGCGATCGGCGCCGTGAAGGCCGCCGCGCTGATACACTAAGGCCGTAGCAGATGAGCTTTGAGACCGCAGGTTACCAGTTGCTGCCGGCCTTGCCGGAGCTCGTGCTCGCCGTCGGCGCCATGGTGCTGCTGATGGTCGGCGCGTGGCGCGGGCAGGGCTCGACCCCGCTGGTGGTGACGCTGGCGATCGTGCTGATGATCGTCACCGGCGTGCTGGAATGGATGCTGCCCGCGGGCAAGCTCGTCTCGTTCGGCGGCAGCTTCATCGTCGACAGTTTTGCGCGCTTTCTCAAGATCATCGCGCTGATCGGCTCGGTTGCGACGCTGATCCTGTCGCGCGAGTTCCTGTCCGATCCGTCGCGGCGCATTTTCGAATATGCGATCCTGGTGCTGCTCTCCACGCTCGGCATGATGGTGCTGATCTCGGCCGGCGACCTGATCACGCTCTATCTCGGGCTCGAGCTGATGTCGCTCGCGCTTTACGTCGTGGCCGCCAGCAACCGCGATAATGCCAAGTCGACCGAAGCCGGCCTGAAGTATTTCGTGCTCGGCGCACTGTCCTCGGGCATGCTGCTGTACGGCGCCTCGCTGGTCTATGGCTTCACCGGCACGGTGAGCTTTGCCGGCATCGCCGCGGCCACCAAGACCGGCAGCGTCGGCATCATCTTCGGCATCGTGTTCGTGCTGGCCGGCCTCTGCTTCAAGGTGTCGGCCGTGCCGTTCCACATGTGGACGCCCGACGTCTATGAGGGCGCGCCGACGCCGGTCACCGCGTTCTTTGCCTCGGCGCCCAAGGTCGCGGCGATGGCGGTGTTCGTGCGCGTGACGATGACGGCGTTTCCGGGCATTACCCATGAATGGCAGCAGATCGTGGTCTTCGTCTCCATCGCCTCGATGGCGCTGGGGTCGTTCGCCGCGATCGGGCAGCGGAACATCAAACGACTGATGGCCTATTCCTCGATCGGCCATATGGGCTTTGCGCTGGTCGGTCTTGCCGCCGGCACGGCCGAGGGCGCGCAGGGCGTCCTGGTCTATCTCGCGATCTATGTCGCGATGACGCTCGGCTCGTTTGCCATCATCATCGCCATGAAGCGCAACGGTCAGGCCGTGGAGCAGATCAGCGACTTCGCGGGCCTGTCGCGCACCAATCCGCTGCTCGCCTTCTTCTTCGCGATGTTCCTGTTCTCGCTCGCCGGTGTGCCGCCGCTCGCCGGCTTCTTCGGCAAGTTCTACGTGTTTCTTGCCGCTGTTCACGCCAACCTGTTCGCGCTCGCCGTCATCGGCGTGCTGTGCAGCGTGGTGGGCGCGTTCTATTATCTGTCCATCGTCAAGGTGATGTATTTCGAAGATCCGCTGCCCGAGCTCGATCCGATGCGGGTCGAGCTCCGCGTCGTGCTGGCGGTGACCGGCCTCTTCAACGTCTTCTTCTGTGTTTATCCGGGGCTGCTGGTCGGTGCGGCGACGGCCGCGGCGAAATCGCTCTTTTAGATGCCATTCACACTCGGACCGATCGCTGCGAGCCGGGGCTATCGCCTCGTTGCCTTCGATGCGATCGGCTCGACCAACACCGAAGCAATGGCGCGCGCGCGCGCGGGCGAGCGCGGGCCGGTCTGGTTCGTCACGACAGAGCAGACCGCGGGACGGGGGCGGCGGCATCGGCCGTGGATCGCGCCGCGCGGCAATCTCGCCAGCAGCATTCTGGAAGTGATGCAGGTTGCGCCATCGGTCGCGGCGACGCTCGGCTTCGCCGCGGGTCTTGCGCTGGACGCCGCGTTGCGAAAGCTCAGCGCCAACGGCGCGCAATTCTCGTTGAAATGGCCGAACGACGTGCTGGCGAATAGCCATAAGCTCTCGGGCATCCTGTTGGAGGCGGAAAGCGTCGGCGACAGCCTCGCGGTCGTGGTCGGCATCGGCACCAATGTGGTCGCAGCCCCCGAGGGCACGCCGACACCGGCGACCTCGCTGCGCGCGCTCGGCATGGACACCGACGCCGAGACGCTGTTTGCCGCCTTATCGGACGGCTGGGCCGAATTCCGCGGCATCTGGGACCATGGGCGCGGCTTTGCCGAGATCAGGCGGCTCTGGCTGGCGCGGGCCGCCGGGCTCGGCCAGGCGGTGGCGATCAAGACCGGTGGGGCGGCGATCGAAGGCACCTTCGACACCATTGACGACCATGGCTGCATGATCGTACGCACCGCCGCGGGCAGGCTGGTGCCGATCACCGCCGGCGACGTCTATTTCGGCGCGGCGGCTTCCGCGGGAGCGAGCTGATCGTGCGTCCTGATGAACTGACCTTTGCGCCGCTCGGCGGCGTCGGCGAGATCGGCATGAACCTGTCGATCTACGGCCTTGGCAATCGCCATCAGCGCGCATGGCTCGCGATCGATCTCGGCGTATCCTTCGGCGATGAGGAACATCTGCCTGGCATCGACCTGATCATGCCGGATATCACCTTCCTCGAGAAAGAGCGCAAAAACCTCGTCGGCCTCGTGCTCACGCACGCCCACGAGGACCATTTCGGGGCCATCATCGATCTCTGGCCGAAACTGCGCTGCCCGATCTATGCCACCAAATTCAGCGCGGCGCTGTTCGAGGCCAAATGCGCGGCCGAGCGCGATCCGCCGAGGATTCCGGTCACCGTGATCCCCTCGGGCGGCCGCGTCGACATCGGTCCGTTCAATGTCGAGTTCATCCCGGTTGCGCATTCCATTCCGGAATCGCATGCGCTGGCGATCCATACCGAGGTCGGCACGGTCCTGCACACCGGCGACTGGAAGATCGATCCGACGCCGGTGCTCGGCGCGCCCACGGATGAGCGGCGGCTGCGCGAGCTGGGCGATGCCGGCCTGCTGGCGCTGGTCGGCGATTCCACCAATGCGGTGCGCGAAGGCCGCTCGCCGTCGGAGACCGAGGTGGCGCGCACCATCGCCGAACTGGTGAAGGGCGCCAAAGGCCGCGTCGCCGTGACCACATTTGCCTCCAATGTTGCGCGATTGAAGGCGGTCGCGGATGCGGCGAAAGCCGCGGATCGCGAAGTCGTCCTCGTCGGCCGCGCCATGGAGCGGGTGGTGCAGGTGGCGCGCGAGACGGGCTATCTCGACGGCGTGCAGAATTTCCGCGGCCCCGATCTCTACGGCCATTTCCCGGCCGACAAGGTACTGGCGCTGTGCACGGGCAGCCAGGGCGAGCCGCGCGCGGCATTGGCGCGCATCGCCAATAACGATCATCCCGCCGTCACCCTGAACAAGGGCGACTGCGTGATCTTCTCCTCGCGCACCATTCCCGGCAACGAGAAGGCGGTCGGCTCCATCATCAACGGACTTATCACACAGGGCGTCGAGGTCATCACCGACCGCACCCATCTCGTGCACGTCTCCGGTCACCCGCGCCGCGACGAGTTGCGCGACATGATCGCCTGGACCAAGCCGCAAGTGCTGATCCCCGTCCATGGCGAGCCGCTGCATCTGTCCGAGCACGCCAAGCTGGCGCGCGCCGCGGGCGTGCCGAAGGTGATCGGCTGCCGCAATGGCGACCTCGTGCTGCTCGGCCCCGGCGAGCCCGGCATCATCGACCAGCTGCCGTCAGGGCGGCTCTACAAGGACGGCACCATCCTGGAGGACGCCAAGTCGCGCGCCGTGGTCGAGCGGCGGCGGATGGGCTTTGCCGGCTGTGTCTTCGTGGCGATCGCCATGACCGACAAGGGCGAGCTTGCCGACGATCCCGAGGTTGATCTCGTCGGCATCCCCGAGAAGAATAGGGCCGGCGAGGAGCTCGACGAGATCGTGTTCGATGCCGTGGTCTCCACCGTGGAAGGCCTGCCGCGGGCGCGGCGGCGCGACGCGGACGCGCTTGCGGAGTCGGTGCGCCGCGCGGTGCGATCGACGCTGAATCAGGAGTGGGGCAAGAAGCCGCTGTGCCTGGTTCATGTGCTGGAAGTTTAGGGCGCGTGTCCCGCAAAAGTGGGAACCGGTTTTTGCGAAAAGGACACGCGCAAAAAGTCAGGAGGAGCGATGCTGGGCCGGCTCAATCATGTCGCGATCGCGGTAAAGGACGCAGAGCAAGCCGCCAAAATCTATGGCGCGGCGTTCGGCGCCGAAATCTCCAGCGCCGTTCCGCTGCCCGAGCACGGCGTCATCACCGTGTTCGTGACCTTGCCCAACACCAAGATCGAATTCATCCAGCCGCTCGGCGAGGCTTCGCCGATCGCGAAATTCCTGGAGCGCAATGCCGACGGCGGCATCCATCACGTCTGCTACGAGGTGTCAGACATCATCGCCTCGCGCGACACCCTGATCAAGGAGGGCGCGCGAGTGCTGGGCGACGGCCAGCCGAAGATCGGCGCGCACGGCAAGCCCGTGCTGTTCCTGCATCCGAAGGATTTCTCCGGCGCGCTGGTCGAAATCGAGCAGTCGTAGGAAAACTATGGCCTATCAAATCTCAACCGCATTCGCGATCTACTTCGTGCTGTGGTGGCTCACGCTGTTCCTGACGCTTGCCGTTCGGCATTCGCAGCCAGCATGAGGACGGCGTCGGTGCGCCCGGCACCGATCCCGGCGCGCCGATTGCGAGCCAGATGGGCCGCAAGTTGATCTGGACAACGGTCATTTCCGCGGTGATTTTCGCCGTCGCCTGGTTTGCCTATCAGGCCGGCTATCTCTCGATCGAACGGTTGTCGAAGCTGATGGGGATGCCGTTCTAGGCTTGGGCGGCGACCGTTGCGCCGCACCCCGCCTTGACGTGCAAAACCTTGGCGATACCGTGTTGTCCGACTGACAAATCGAGGCACGCAATGTGGCGCGGTGTGGGTGCAATCGTTCTGGTGCTGGCATTGCCGGGTTCGGCTTCTGCTATCGACCAATCCGGCATGGAGGACACCAATTGCCTGATGGCTTGCGACGCCAATGGTGAGCATTGCCGGGGCAACGCGCCGCTGTCGGTTCGCAGGATCGATTCGCGCGCGGACATGACGCCGGTGCACGGCATCAATTCATCGCGCACGGCGAGGCTTGCTCGGAAACCCCAGAAGTAACGCGGCATCACCTGAAACAGCACCAGCAGACACGATCACGCGGACCATCCGCGCGGGCAGGGAAAATGAAATGACATTCCAGAGGATCGCAATCGGGCTGTTCGTCCTGCTGATCGCAGCACTTGGCGCGGCCTTCTATATCGACTGGCGATTGAACGTGCAGGTCCGCACGCTGAAGGCGTTCGTCGAGAGCTATGTCTTCGCCGAAGCGGTCGCGGCCTGCGAGAAGGTGCCGAGTTCGACGCCGTTCAAATGGAACGGCGCCAAGAACGTCTCCATGGTCGGACTGAACTCGGTGAAGCTCGACAAATACAACGTGATCGCGAGCTTCACGCTGGTCGCCGACAACGTCTTCTGCGACTACGACCCGCTCAAGCACAAGGCCGACATCGGATCGAACTTCCTGGAGCGGGAAGGGTTCTAAAGTTCGCTGGCTGTCACGATACCCTTGATCTCCGCGAGCATGTCGGCCCAGGCCTTGTCCATCTCGGCGGTCCACTCCGCGCCGAGCAGCTCGCGCAGCGTCGCTGCGATCACGCCGAAGAAAGCGAAGAACAGCTCGCGCGGCGTGCCGTAGGCGTCGTGCGAGGACACCTCGCATGCGATCATGCGAAATTTGCCTGATCGATCGCTGGCAAGATCGAGTAGCGCCTCGATCGTCAGAGCCAGCATCGATCCCTTCACGAGATCGCTGCCTTGCGTGCGGAACATCGCCAACGTTTCCGGATGCTCGCGATGCAACCGCGCGTAGACCAGCGGCGTCAGATCCTCGGTCCGCTCGGCCGCGAGCGCGAAACTTCGCTCGATCAAATTTTCCATGATGGGAGCAGGCATGATCCGGAAAAGTGTGAAGCGGTTTTCCGAAGAGATCATGCCCAAACGACAAGTGCGCGAAAAAAAGAGCAGGGCGGTTAAGCCCTGCTCCACAAATTGTGTCGACCCTTTTCTCCGATATCGAGGTTTGATCTTGATTGGCGGAGCGACGCTGCTTGATGCGCGCCAGGGTTCCTCCCGAGACTTGGACCACCAGACCCGCTTCGCAGCCGGTCTGCGCTGGCACTCCTAGACCATCCCGTGGAATTTGTCACCCATTTCAGCAACGATTGTTCAAACAAGAGGCATCTGCCGAAATGATTGGAAATTGGCCAAAGGCAGGGCGATCGGCCAGCGGTGCTATGATACGAAAGTCGTAGGGAAGCTGCGTCAGCGAGGAACCTTTGCGCAGTCCAGCCATCCAAGAAGACACAGCCGCAATAATTCCGCCTCCGGTGACGGAAGACTGCGCTGCGGCGGGGTTATCGGTCTCGACTGGCTGTTCCGCGCGGGAATAGGATGTCGTCCGGGGCATGATCCGGAAGAGTGCGAAGCGGTTTTCCGAAAAGATCATGCCCAAACAAAGTGCCTCACGCGATGCGTCGACGCTTTCAAAAGTTCCTGCCGATCATCCTGATCGCGCTGATGGTGCAAATCCTCGCACCTGTTGGCGCGACCTGGGCAGCGGCCATCGCGGCCGGCGATCCCCTGAACGCGGCGCCCATCTGCCACGGCGGTCAGGAAGGCCTTCCTTCCCACAATGACCAGAACGGGCGCGCCCACGACGGCGCCTGCTCGGTCTGCTGCGCGGCCCAGGCCGGTGCCACGCTGGATACGCCGGAGGCCGCGTCCGTCCCGATCCCCTATCGGATGGCCGCGCGGGTCATCTGGCGCGACGAAGCGTCCGTGTCCGTGCCTGTCCGCCCGGGCTCCAACGCGCAAGCGCGCGCTCCTCCCCAAGCATCCTGAACCAGCGGCCGGTCGCGGCTTCTGCTGCCTCCGGCCCACATTCCCTTTGCGCTGCGTCTCACGACAGCGGCGCTGTCCAGGGTTTCTCAGGATGTCGCGAATACATGCCCTCTGTGGTGTGAGTGCCATTGCAGTTGTGCTGGCGCAGGTCGTGCCGGCGCGAATGGCCCATGCGCAGGGTGGCCAGTTGGCCGCCGTTCAGAGCGGTAAGACAGAGCTGCCGGCGGTCACCGTCGAGGCACCGCGGCCGGCGGTCAAGCGTGCGCCGAAAAGGCCGGCGCAACACGCCGCCGCGGTCGCACGTCCCGCGCCAAAGCCGGCCGAGCCGCCGCAACAGCCGGCGCCGGCGATTTCGTCGAACATCGACGGCGGCGGCGTCAACGCCTCCTACGGCACGCCGGCGATCAAGCAGCGCTATGCACTCCCGCAGGAAAGCTTCACCATCACGTCGAAGCAGATCGACGAGACCATCAATCTCAAGGACCCCGAGGACGCCGTCAAATACATGCCGAGCCTGTTCGTGCGCAAGCGCAACGACGGCGACAACCAGGCGGTGCTGGCGACGCGCAGCTGGGGCCTCAACTCCAGCGCGCGCACGCTGATCTACTACGACGATCTCCTGATCTCGGCGCTGATCGCCAACAACAACACCAATGGTTCGCCGAAATGGAACCTGATCTCGCCGGAGGCGATCGCCCGGATCGATTTCCTCAACGGACCGTTCTCGGCGGCCTATCCCGGTAATTCCATCGGCGGCGTTTTGTTGATCACCTCGAAAATGCCGGACAAGCCGTTTGCGGTGGTCAAGGAGACGGTGTCGGTGATGCCGTGGAGCCAGTACGGCACCAGCAATACCTACGTCACCAGCCAGACCAGCACGGCCGCGGGCAACCGCGACGGCAAGCTGTCCTGGCTCGTCACCGCCAACTATCTCGACAGTTATCAGCAGCCGCTGACCTACACGACCAATGGCAGCGTCCCGGCCAACACGTCGGGAACGTTTCTCGCGTTGAACAAGACCGGGCAGATCGCCGACGTCGTCGGAACCGGGACGCTTGCGCATTCGCAGCAGGCCTCGGGCAACATCCGGCTCGCCTACGACATCACGCCGCTGGTCCAGGCGACCTATTCGTTCGGCATCTGGAACAATCACCAGACCTCCGACCCGCAGACTTATCTGAGGTCGACGATCACGGGCCAGCCGACCTATGGCGGCGTGACCGGGTTTGCCGGCAATAAGTACATCTGGGACGAAACCCATGTCAGCAATGCGATCTCGCTGAAGAGCGATACCAAAGGCAAGTTCGATTTCGACGTGGCGGTGTCGAGCTACAATTATCTGCAGGACACCCAGCTCAGTCCCTTCACGGTGCTGCCGAACCCCGGCTTCGGCTATTCCCAATGTCGGCAAGATCACGCGCATGGACGGCACCAACTGGCAGAACGGCGACGCCAAGGGCATTTGGCGGCCCGTTCGGTTTCGATGGCTCCCAGGAGATCAGCTTCGGCGTGCATGGCGACCGCTACCGGTTGGAAAATCCGGTCTATCAGTCGTCGGTCTGGTATGCGGCGCCGTTAACGGGGACGGGGCAGCTCTATTCAACCGGAGTCGGCGAGACCAACACCGGCGCGCTCTGGCTGCAGGACGCCTGGAAGATCCAGCCAAACCTGAAGCTGACGCTGGGCGGGCGGCTGGAAAGCTGGCGCGCGTTTGACGGCTTCAACGTCAACACCCAGACCGTCGCCTCGGATGTGACGGGAACGATCGTGAAGTCATTCCCGACGGTGCAGCCGCAGCTCAACTCCACCAACTTCTCGCCGAAAGCGTCGCTGTCCTGGGACCCCAACAAGGCCTGGAACGTCACGGCCAATTTCGGCGAGGCCTGGCGTTATCCGACAGTGGCCGAGCTTTATCAAAACGTGACCGTCGGTGGCGTCGCATTCCTGTCCAACCCGCTGCTGAAGCCGGAGCAGGATTACACCGGCGAGTTGAATATCGAGCGCCACTGGGACGACGGCCGCGTCCGGCTGACGCTCTTTGCCGAGAAGGCTTACAATGCGCTGATCTCCCAGACCAACACCGTGACCAATGCGGCGACCAACGCGCAGGTCGTCCAGACATCGGTGAGCAACGTCGACGCCATCCGCATGCAGGGTGTCGAACTATCCGCCGACAAGAACAACGTGCTGGTGAGAGGGCTGCAGCTGTTCGGCAGCGTGACTTATGTCGACTCCCAGATTCTCGCCGACTCGAGCTGGGCGGGCACGACGACGGTGGTCGGCAAGCGCGTGCCGAACATCCCGCTGTGGCGGGCCAAGGCCGGCGTCACCTACCGGCCGAACGACAGCTGGGCCTACACGGTGGCGGCGCGCTACAGCGGCAAGCAGTTTTCGACGCTCGACAACAGCGACCTCATCCAGCACGTGTTCGGCGCCTTCGACAACTTCCTCGTGTTCGACATGAAGGTTCACTATGTTGCGACGAAGAACTTTTCGTTCGACTTCGGCATCGACAACGTCTTCAACGCGCAATACTTCCTGTTCCATCCATTCCCCGGCCGGACTTTCGTCGTTGCGGGGAAATACACGTTCTAGGCGGCACTAAAGGAGCCCAAGCATGAAAAGAATGATGACCGGCTTTGTGGCCGCGGCTTTCATCGCCTGCCTCGCGAGCGCGCCGGCGCGTGCCGAGGACGTCAAGGCCGGCGATCTCGTGATCACGCAAGCCTGGACCCGCGCCACGCCGGGCGGCGCGAAAACCGGCGGCGGCTTTCTCACCATCGAGAACAAGGGCAGCGCGCCCGACAAGCTCGTCGGTGTCAGTGCGGATGCGGCAGGCAAGGTCGAGGTGCACGAGATGGCGATGGACGGCGGTGTGATGAAGATGCGCCCCGTCGAAGGCGGCCTCCCCATCGATCCCGGCAAGACCGTCAAGCTCGCGCCGGGCGGCCTTCACCTGATGATGATGGATTTGAAGAGTCCGCTGAAGCAGGGCGAGAAGCTGCCGGTCACGCTGCAGTTCGAGAAGGCCGGCAAGGTCGCGGTCACGCTCGACGTGCAGGGTGTCGGAGCGCCCGGTCCGTCAGGCAATATGGGCGGCGAGATGAAGAAGATGGATAAGGGGATGAAGATGTGAGATCGCGAGAGGCAGCCTTCGGCTTGCGCCGCTCGGTCCAGGCCGGGCGGTTCTTCTTCCGGCCATGGCGGAGCACGGCCCCCGCGGCGTGCCCCGTCAGGACTGTCGAACAAGCAATTTCGTGACTTGTTTTGCACAGTCGATGAACGCGACAACGGCTGGACTAAGCGTTCGATTCTTCAGGCATACAATTTCCGCGGAGATTCTTGGGGCCGAAGGTTTCAGCGGCAACATTCTCAGAGCAGCCTGATGCGCGCCGAGCGCTGCGACCGACCTTGGAAGAATTCCGACAAACTGTCCGCTCGTGATCAGCGACACTGTCAACTGGATCGCAATGGTCTTGACCATCGGTCTCGGTGGCGGAAGGTCGTTCGCACCAAATACCGCCGCGACGAGCGCGCCGGGCGCGCTATCGTAAGGTGGCAAGACCCAGTTGCAGTCCATGATGTCCTTGAGAGCGATTCGCGGGCGCCGTCCGTACCTGCTTTTCTTGCCCACGACAAAGACGAAGGGCTCCTCGAACAGAATCTCTGAATTGAAATCCTCCTGCGGTCCGGTCGCTCGCGTAATCAGCAGGTCGATGTTGCGTTCGCGCAATTGTTGAACCTGATGCTCGCCTGGATTGGCGAGCTTCACGTCCAGCTGAACGCCAGGATATTCCCTTGAATATTTTCGGACGATCGGTGGCACGAGGCTGTTCAGGATGATGTCGGTGCATCCCAACCTGACTTCGCCGGAATTGGGATCGGACAGGTGATCCAACGAACGAAGTCCCTGCTGCATCTCGTCGAATATATTGATGCCGCATCGTCGCAGAACTTCGCCATGTACCGTGAGTTCGGTCCCCTGCGATCCGCGGTCCAGCAATCGTACGCCGAGCGTCGCTTCGATGTCTGATATCGTCTTGGAAATTGCCGGATGGGAAATCCCCAGCTTTGTGGCGGCCTTGGCCATGCTGCCGCTGTCCGCAATCGCCATCAGGACGCGGAGATCGCGCAATTTGATCCGGCTGCCGATGCGGGTCGATCGATCCATGTGTGGCGACCTTAACCTGGAGGTTACAGGGATGTCGTCAAATTCCATCTACCAGATAAGGGGCAGGCCGACCAGACTGGATGGTGCATGAACACGACCGTCAGAGGTCTCCATGACGACGAGGCGAGAATTTCTATCACTGGTGCGTAAGGCAGCACTTGCTTCGGCTTCTGCCGGCCTTCCGTTCCCGGCGTGCGCCCAGATCGGGCAGGCGCGTTTGCTGGTCGGGTTTGGCGCAGGCGGCGCGATCGACGTGATTGCGCGAATGCTCGTCGACACGATGAAGGACTATTCGACGTCGTGCATCGTCGACAATCGGCCGGGTGCGGGCGGTCGTCTCGCCCTCAATGTTCTCAAGACCAGTCCGGGCGATGGCGCGACGATGATTCTGACGCCGGCGTCCGACATCACGATCTTCCCGCATGTCTACAAAACGCTGAGCTACGACCCGCCAAAGGATTTCATACCGGTCAGTCCGGTATGCTCTTTTCCCTTCCTCATCACGGTAGGACCGATGGTCCCGCTGAGCGTGAAAACCCTAGCGGATTTTACGGATTGGTGCAGAGTTAATCCGAAGCTGGCGACTTACGGCACTGCGGCTGCAGGATCGATGCTGCACTTCACCGGCGTCACTCTGGCCAAGGCCGGCAACTTTCAGTTCGTCCATCTGCCTTATGGCGGCCCAAACGGCATTCAGGATCTCATTGGCGGTCGCATCGCAGCGACCATCTACCCGATCGGGACGGCGTTGCCGCATGTGCAATCGGGTGCCATCCGTGCGGTCGCCACGACCGGACCTCAACGATCCGCTGCGCTTCCCGACGTGCCCACAGTCGGGGAAGCAGGTTACCCCGGCCTTGAAGCTACCGAGTGGTTCGGTGTGCTCGTTCCTGCGAATACCCCGGACGCAACCGTGGGCCGTCTCAACGCGGCAATCCGCACCGCGGTGAACACCGATCGGTTCAAGACGAGCGCCGCCAAACTCTCGGTCGACCCGATGAGCCTTACCACCGCCGACTTCGCGCAACTGATCAAATCGGATTCCGAACGATGGGGGCCGATCGTGAGTGCCTCCGGATTTTCTCCTGAAGATTGAGCTCAGCCGTGACAGACCAGATCGATTCCCTTGCAAATCCCGTTGCGCGGCATCGAACGCCCGACCAGATTCTCGGTCCCTTCTTCCCGCTGACGCGCGTGCATGTCGAACGGTGCGACCTGACAGTGACTGAAGGTTCGGACGGAATTGCACAGGGGGAAATCATCGAAGTGACCGGCCGCATTCTCGATCGGAATGGCGATCCGGTCCGGGGCGCCGGCCTCATTATCTGGCAGGCCAACACGTTCGGCCGGTATTTGCATCCTGGTGATGCCAACCCTTCACCGCTCGATCCGAACTTCGCCGGCAGCACTGAAATTCGATCGAACGGGGACGGCATGTATCGCATCAAGACGGTCAAGCCGGGGGCGTATCCGGTGGGACCGGACTGGATGCGGCCTCCCCACATTCACTTCGAGGTGCATGGCAGGTTCGAGCGGCTCGTCACCCAGATGTATTTCCCTGATGAGCCGTTGAACGCGAACGACCGGCTGCTCAACTCTGCGCTACGTCCCGACCTGTTGATCGCGACGCCGGTCTTGTGGCCCGATCAACCTGGCCATCGCGTGTTGAATTTCGACATTGTTCTTGCGCGCGGTTAGGTCTGTGAGTGTTGCCGCCCGACACGACGGGAAAAACACCAGAATTCGTGTCCCGCCAGCCAAAAGTGCGTGGCAAAACCGCGGCGCCGGACCAAGGGAGTGTTGTTGCCAACGCGGGAATGGATGACTAGGTTTTATCCTAGATCGGCCCAAACGATCTTTCGATCGGCAGCATGTTCATGCCAAAATTCCTTCGCATCGGCGTCCATCAGTCGAACGTCTCCGGATACACGTCGAAGGCATGGTGCGTTCGACGGGTCGGTTCGACGGTTTTCCTGAAGTGGGGCGCCGTCGAGGTCCAGGGCGTCGGAGATGGGCGCAAGGTCTACTGGATGCTTCCACCCAGGGACAAGACAGTCCGTTGCGGCACGGTGCAGCGTGCCAAGGACTACACGAAATCCGCAATCGCGAAGCGACGCAACCATCGCTATGAGCTGTTGGCTGGAAACATTGCGGCGCGACGCCGCATCGCCGAACGCACTGCCGAACTCGAACAGTCGCTCGCCACGATCCTGTTTGTCGATATCGTCCGGTCCACCGAAAAGGCCGCGCGGCTCGGCGATACGCGCTGGAAACAGGTGATGGAGCATTATTACGTCGCCGTCCGCAGGGAGCTGAAGGCCTTGCGCGGAAAAGAGGTCGTGACGACGGGAGACGGATTGCTGGCGACGTTCCGCGCGCCGGTTGCCGGGATCCGTTGCGCGACCGCGATCCGCGAGGCCGTGCGCACGCTGGGACTGGAGATCAGGGTGGGGTTACACGCGGGCGAATACAGGGTCAGCGGGGCGGAGCTGATCGGTCTGACGCTTCACATCGGCGCGCGCGTTGCCGCGAAGGCGCGTGCCGGTGAGGTGCTGGTCTCGAGCGCGGTCAAGGATTTGATGGCGCAGTCGCAAATCCGGTTCAGCGATCGCGGCGTTCACCGCCTCAAAGGCGTGCCGGAGCGATGGCGCCTGTACCGGGTCGAACATTGAGGTGTCCGGCGGACTCCGGTTGGTTGCGACGACGGGTGCCGCGTGTATCCCGGCGCGGTCACCAGCCCCACGTCGGAAGCGTCATCTCTTGATTGCCGTAGCGTATCACCGGGACCGGCGGCGGACCGTAGGGATCGACCCGGTCGTCCTCGGGACGATAGCGATATCGGGGCACGATATACGAATCCCAGTAAGGCCTGACCACGGGCACGGGGACGAAAAGCCGCTCCCGTGGCTCGCGAACGACTTTGCTCGTCCGCGCCTGGGCTGGAGAGGTCCCGAGGCCGCACAGCACCAGGGCTGTCCCGAGAGCGAACGCTGTCACGATCCTCATGCTGCGGCCTCCTTGTCACCAGGGCAAATCAACGAGCCCCTTTCATAATCGTTCCAGCAGGGCGAAGCTAGAAGGCGCGCCACGGAATGACGACGTGGAGGTGCATCACAAGTCCGTCAAGGCGATGCCGTTTGGAATATGCTCCTGCGCGGCTGGTATATGCAGGGGGATACGAAGTCGGAGACTGGAATGTCAAAGAGCGGGTTTGCGATTGTTCTCGCGGCGTTGGCCGTTACGCCTGCGAGCGCGCATGTGCTGCTGGAGGGCAAGCAGGCCGCCGTCGGCGCCAGCTATGAAGCGACTTTCGTGGTTCCTCATGGCTGCAAAGGCTCGCCGACGATAAAACTCCGCGTGCAGATCCCCGAGGGCGTGATTGCGACCGAGGCCAAGCCGGTGCCCGGCTGGAGCGCGGAGACCGTGAAGGGCAAATTTGCCGGCGAATACGACTACAAGGGCGCCAAGGTTTCGGAGGGCATCAAGGAGGTCGCCTGGAGTGGCGGCAAGCTGGCCGACAAGACCCGCGCCGAGTTCGTGATCGAGACCTGGCTGACCGACGGCCTCAAGCCGAACACGACGCTGTATTTCCCCGTGGTGCAGGAATGCGAGAACGGCGTCAGCCGCTGGATCGAGATTCCTGCCGATGGCGCCCCCCATTCGCATGAGGGCAAATGGCCGGCGCCCGGCGTCAGGCTCACGCCGAAACAGTAATGAAATTTGCCACCGCGCTGACGATCCTCTGGCTTGCGGTATGCGGCGCCACGCCCGCGTTCGCTCACGCCTCGCTCGCGGCCAGCGATCCCCGCGATGGCGCGGTGCTGGCAGTGGCGCCGAAACGGGTCGAGCTTCGCTTTAACGAGAAGGTGACGGCGGGGGCGGTCCATCTGATCGACGCCAGCGGCAAGCTGCGCGACGACGCGGCTGTTGACGCAAACAATGAGACGATCGCCGTCACAGTGCCGCAGGACTTAGCCTTGGGGACTTCGATCGTCAGCTATCGCGTGATCTCCGCGGACGGACATCCTGTCGCCGGCTCCATCATTTTTTCCGTGGGATCGCCGACCGAGGCCAAGGCGCCCGATAGCGCGAACAGCGGAATCAACGGCCTGATCTGGCTGGCGCGGGTCGGCCTTTATGTCGGCCTGTTCGCTGGCATCGGCGGGGTGTTCTTTGTCGGCTGGATCGCGCGGGAGAGGGTGGCTTCGCCGCTGATCATGGCCGCGCTGATCATCGGCCTTGTCAGCGCGGTCGCGTCGCTTGGACTGCAAGGCCTCGATCTGCTCGGGTTGCCCCTGTCGAACCTCGTGACTGTTGCACCTTGGAAAATCGCACTCCGCACCAGCCTCGGACCGTCGCTGTTGATCGCGATCGCGGCGCTTGGCCTCGGCATCGCGGTGATGCGGGTCGAGCGCGCGCCGCGCGTGCTCGCGGCGATCGCGATGCTCGGGGTGGGACTGTCGCTTGCGGCCAGCGGTCACGCCGCGACCGCTCCGCCGCAGGCCCTGACCCGGCCGGCGATGTTCCTGCACGGCGTGGGCGTCGCCTTCTGGCTCGGCGCGCTGGCGCCGCTGGTTGCGCTGCTCTGGTCGCGCAAAGACGGGACACTGCCGGTCGTGAACAGGTTCTCGCAGATCGCAGTGCCCGTGGTCGCCATCCTCGCCCTCACCGGCGTGGTGCTGGCGGTCATCCAACTGGAAAGCTTTGGCGCGCTGGTGACGACCGACTACGGCATCATTCTTTCGATCAAGCTCGTGCTTGTCGCAGTCCTGCTCGGTCTTGCCGCACTGAACCGCTTTCGGCTGACGCCCACTTTGGTGAGCGGCGATGCAAACCCGCTATCGCGATCGATCGTGTTCGAATGCGTTGTCGCCTTCGGCATTCTCGCCGTCGTCGCCCTCTGGCGCTTCACCCCGCCGCCGCGCTCGCTTCCGCCCGATGCGCCGCTTGCCGTCCACATCCACACCGACAAGGCGATGTTCCAGGTGCTGATCTCGCCGGGCAGGGTGGGGACGGACAGCTTTGTGCTGCAGTTGATGAACACCGAAGGCGTTCCCTTGCACGCGAAGGAAGCGACGCTGACACTGAGCATTCCCGCGCGCGGTATCGAGGAGATCGAGCGGCCGGGCGTGCTCGGGCCTGATGGCTTCTGGCATGTCGAGAACGTGCCGCTCGCGGTGCCCGGCCGCTGGCACATGCGGATCGACGCGCTTGTCAGCGATTTTGAGAAAATCACGCTGGAAGACGATTTCGACGTCGCGACACAATGAGCGGCACGCATAAAATGCAAGGAAATCCGGGCCCTTAGCGGCTTTTCCTCAATCCCGGCCTTGTGTTTTCGCTGCCAATCCGCTTTCTGTGCAGACCCACCAGTGTCCGATTCCGAAGTTCGCATCATTTCGCCGCGCCTTTGATCTGCGAACTTCGGAATCGAAGGACACTGGAAAACTAAATTCTAGTGTGGCTTTGGTTCAGAAGTCCGCACGAAGAATTCGCCGCACAAATGATGCGGACTTCTGAACCGCCACACTAGTGAATCCAGAGTCTCGATCATGCGACTGTCGCGCTTCTTTCTTCCCATCCTGAAAGAGAACCCGAAGGAAGCGGAGATCGTCTCGCATCGGCTGATGCTGCGCGCCGGCATGATGCGGCAGGAGGCCGCCGGCATCTATGCCTGGCTGCCGCTCGGCTTTCGCGTGCTGAAGAAGATCGAGCAGATCGTGCGCGAGGAGCAGGATCGCGCCGGCGCGCTGGAATTGCTGATGCCGACCCTGCAGCTGGCCGATCTCTGGCGCGAGAGCGGACGCTACGACGCCTATGGCCCCGAGATGCTGCGCATCGCCGACCGCCACAAGCGCGAGCTCCTGTACGGGCCGACCAACGAGGAGATGATCACCGAGATTTTCCGCGCCTACGTCAAGTCGTACCGCAATCTGCCGCTCAACCTCTATCACATCCAGTGGAAGTTCCGCGACGAGCAGCGTCCGCGCTTCGGCGTGATGCGCGGCCGCGAATTCCTGATGAAGGACGCCTATTCCTTCGACATCGACGAAACAGCGGCGCGGCGCGCCTACAACAAGATGTTCGTCGCCTACTTGCGCACCTTCGCGCGGATGGGCCTGAAGGCGATCCCGATGCGTGCCGAGACCGGGCCGATCGGCGGCGACCTCAGCCACGAGTTCATCGTGCTGGCGGAGACCGGCGAGTCCGGCGTGTTCTGCAACAAGGACGTGCTCGACCTGCCGGTCCCGGATGAGACCGTCGACTATGACGGCGACCTCGCGCCTGTGATCAAGCAATGGACCTCGCTCTATGCCGCGACCGAGGACGTGCACGACGCTGCGCGATTCGAGAGCGAGGTGCCGGCCGACAAGCGCGTCAACACGCGCGGCATCGAGGTCGGCCAGATCTTCTATTTCGGCACCAAATATTCCGACGCGATGAAGGCCACGGTCGCCGGCCCTGACGGGGTCGACGTGCCGATCCATGGCGGCTCCTACGGCGTCGGCGTGTCGCGGCTGGTCGGCGCCATCATCGAGGCCTGCCATGACGATGCCGGCATCAAATGGCCCGAGCCGGTGGCGCCTTTTCTCGTGACGATCCTCAATTTGAAGCAGGGCGATGCCGCGGTCGACGCCGCCTGCGAGAAGCTCTATCGCGCGCTCGCGGCCAAGGGCGTCGATGTGCTCTATGACGACACCGACCAGCGGGCGGGCGCAAAATTCGCGGCCGCGGACCTGATCGGCATTCCCTGGCAGATCATGGTCGGGCCAAAGGGGCTTGCCGAGGGCAGGATCGAGCTCAAGCGTCGCGCCGACGGCACGCGCGAAAACCTGTCGCCCGACGACGTGCTGGCGCGCTTCTAGTGCCCACTTTCCGAAGTCCGCGCTCCATCGCCGCAACCCGCCTTCGCGGACTTCGGAAAGTTATGGGCACTAGCAAATCTATGATTCTAGTGCCGCTTTCGATCTGAAGTCCCTGAACCCGATTTTGCCGCGGGTGAGTCAGGGACTTCAGATCGGCGGCACTGGCGCGATGCGCTTTAGGCGAATCACTAAGCGCGCTAGGGAAAACCGGTGGATTAATTAGCGGACGTTGTTTTCCCACACTATGATTGCAATTCGTTCAAGGATTTGCCTGCATCTCCTCGAAATTGGCCCAATTGTCTGCATGAAACCATTGAAGACAAAGCAAAAACCATAATCGTGGGATGATCGGGCCGTGGCTGACTCAATGAACGAACCGCTGCAGACTGCACCTTTCGCCCCCTTCGAGTGGATGCTGTCGGGGCGCTATTTGCGTGCGCGCCGCAGGGAAGGGTTCATCTCGGTCATCGCCGGCTTCTCCTTTCTCGGCATCATGCTGGGTGTCGCCACGCTGATCATCGTGATGGCCGTGATGAACGGGTTCCGAAAGGAACTGCTGGACAAGATTCTCGGCCTCAACGGCCATCTGTTGGTGCAGCCGCTGGAATCGCCGCTGACGGACTGGAAGGACGTCGCCGAGCGCATCAGCCAGGTGCAGGGCGTGCGCCTTGCAGCGCCGGTGGTCGACGGCCAGGCGCTGGGCTCGTCGCAGTTCAACGCCGCCGGTGTTTTCGTGCGCGGTATTCGCGCCGACGACCTCAACAGCCTCACCTCGATCGCCAAGAACATCAAGCAGGGCACGCTCGAAGGTTTTGACCAGGGGCAGGGGGTCGCGATCGGCCGGCGGCTCGCCGATCAATTGTCGCTGCATGCCGGCGACAGCATCGTGCTGGTGGCGCCCAAGGGCGCGGTGACGCCGATGGGCACCACGCCGCGCATCAAGCCCTACAAGGTCACCGCGGTGTTCGAGATCGGCATGTCCGAATATGACTCGCTGTTCGTCTTCATGCCGCTGGCGGAAGCGCAGGCCTATTTCAACCGCCCGAACGACGTCTCCGCCATCGAGGTGTTCACCACCAATCCCGATAATATCGCCGCCTACCGCACCAGTGTGACGCAAGCCGCGGGGCGGCCGGTGTTCCTGGTCGACTGGCGCCAGCGCAACTCGACCTTCTTCAACGCGCTGCAGGTCGAGCGCAACGTGATGTTCCTGATCCTCACCATGATCGTGCTGGTGGCGGCGCTGAACATCATTTCCGGCCTGATCATGCTGGTAAAGGACAAGGGCAGCGACATCGCGATCCTGCGCACCATGGGCGCCACGCAGGGCTCGATCATGCGCATCTTCCTGATCACGGGCGCCTCGATCGGGGTGGTCGGCACGCTGACCGGTTTCTTCGTCGGGATGGTCATCTGCCTCAACATCGAATCGATCCGCCAATTCCTGTCGTGGCTGACCAGCACCGAATTGTTCTCGCCCGAACTCTACTTCCTCTCGAAATTGCCGGCCGAAGTCGATTTCGGCGAGACCGCCGCCGTCCTGATCATGGCGCTGACGCTGTCCTTCCTTGCGACCCTCTATCCGTCGTGGCGTGCCGCGCGCCTCGATCCCGTCGACGCGCTCCGGTATGAGTGAGGGGCTGATGGAGCAGCGGGCCACGGAGCAGGAGGCTACCCAGGACGAGGATGTCCCGGTCATCTATCTCCACGAGATCAAGCGCCAATATGTGCAGGGCGAGGTGCCCCTGGTGATCCTCGACGGCGCGAAGCTCGCGTTGTGGGCGGGGCAGTCGGTGGCGCTGGTGGCGCCGTCAGGCTCCGGCAAGTCGACGCTGTTGCACATCGCGGGGCTGCTCGAGACGCCCGACGAGGGCGAGGTCTATGTGGCGGGTGCGCCGACCTCGCAGCTGACCGATATCGAGCGCACCCAGATCCGCCGCACCGATATCGGTTTCGTCTATCAATCGCACCGGCTGCTGCCGGAATTCTCCGCGCTCGAGAACGTCATGCTGCCGCAGATGATCCGCGGCCTCAAACGCGGCGAGACGGTGAAGCGCGCCACCGAAATTCTGTCCTATCTCGGGCTCGGCGATCGCTTGAAACACCGTCCGTCCGAATTGTCCGGCGGCGAACAGCAGCGGGTTGCGATCGCGCGCGCGGTGGCCAATGCGCCGCGAGCGCTGCTTGCGGACGAGCCGACCGGCAATCTCGATCCGAACACGGCCGATCATGTGTTCCAGGCACTGATGCAGCTCGTGAAGGCCACGCGCGTCGCGATGCTGATTGCCACCCATAATATGGAGCTGGCGCACCGGATGGACCGGCGCGTCTCGCTCGAAAACGGCCAGGTGGTCGAGCTGGATTAGGCGCGCGATTAATAAGCGCGATGCCGGCGATAGCGCACCGGCGGTCCATCCATGCCGGCGTTGGCGAAATACGGGTTCGTCACGCATTGCGCCGCGCGGCCGGACGCTGTGGCATTGCATTGCGCGAGCGAGGTGTAGCGGCATTCGTAGTAGGTAACGGGACCGTAGACGTGCAGGCAGACCGGGGAGCCCGCATAGGTCTGCGCCGACGCAGGCATTGCTGTGAACAGCGATCCGGCGGCAAGCGCCGCGAGAGCAAGAATACGCATCAGAACCTCCTCTGGGAGTGGCGGCCGCGATCGGGCCATCTCCGCCCTGGCGTTGAAATAGGGATTTGCCGCGCAGGTGGCGTCACGCCCCGAAGCCGTCGCCTGACACTGTTGATAGGTCGAAAAACTGCAATCGCCGGCACCGCCGCCGAAATCGCAGCCCTTGATGCAATAGGGAAGTCCGCCCGCCGCGGCGCCAGGGCCGAATGCGCCGACGCTTGCCACCGCCAACACCATGAGAATCGCCTTGCGCATCGTTTCCTCCGCCACCTTCCGTTGAACGAACAGCATCAGTCGCGCGGGCGGAGGTCAACTCACGTTCACGCGTGTCGATCTGCGTACGATGTCAGTAGCGGGAGCGCGGATAGTTGGCCGGCGGGGCCGGAATGTATTGCGGCGGAATCGGACGGCCGCGATTTTGATAGGCGTAGGGATCGTCGGATTCGCCGACGAAGTAGGGATTGGCCACACAGGTCAGCAACCGTCCCGAGGCGGAAGCCATGCACTGCGCGTAAGTGTCATAGGTGCAGTTGCTCAGGCCCGGAAACTCGTCGCCCTGCAGGCAGAAGGCGTGGCGGTCGCCGACCGCGTGCGCCGGCATCGTGCCGATGCAAGCGAACGCGATCGCTGCGAGTCCTGCCAATCCGATTTTGCGCATGCGATCCCCCGACAACGTTTCGCCACACGATATCGTTGTGGAGACGAGAGCGGAACCCCTGCAAATCAAAAGTTCCGGAAGTGCCTGCGAAACAACATTAATTTGACGTAATGCGCCGCGGTCCTTTCGGCGCGAGTGTTGCGGTCGAGTGACAGCAATTCTCCCGCACGCTGTTAAGACGCGCACCGGCTGCGGGGCCGCTAACGGAACTGGATTCAAGAATGAAGAAACTTTTGCTGGTGACCGCAAGCCTCGTCGCGCTCGGCGCGGCGGCCCCTGCGATGGCGGCCGATCTCGCCGCGCGTCCCTACACCAAGGCCCCGCCGATGATTCAGGCGGCCTATGACTGGAGCGGATTCTACGTCGGCGTGAACGGCGGCGGCGGCACCAGCCACAAGTGCTGGGATCTCGTCGCCGGCGCGAGCGAGGGTTGTCATGACGCGACCGGCGGCACCGTCGGCGGTCAGGTCGGCTATCGCTGGCAGACCGGTCCGATCGTGTTCGGCGTCGAAGCGCAGGGCAACTGGGCGGACTTCACCGGCGACAATATCAGCCAGGTGTTCGCGGGTGATCGCAATCACACCAAGATCGACGCGTTCGGCCTGTTCACCGGCCAGGTCGGCTATGCCTTCAACAATGCGCTCATCTATGTGAAGGGCGGCGCGGCCGTGGCCGACGACAAGTACACGATCCTCACCAATCCGGGCTCGGTGTTGCTGGCCTCCGCCAGTGAGACCCGCTGGGGTGGCGTGGTCGGCGTCGGCGCCGAGTACGGCTTTGCGCCGAACTGGTCGGCCGGTGTCGAATACGACCACATGTTCATGGGAACGCAGACCAACAACTTCACCACACCGGGCGGAATCGCCGCAGGTGCCGACAATATCAAGCAGGACGTCGATCTCTTCACCGCCCGCATCAACTACCGGTTCGGCGGTCCGATCGTCGCCCGCTACTGATCTCAAAAGCGCTTCACGGCGGATCGAAGGGCCCCGGCTTCGGCCGGGGCCTTTTATTTGGGCCGAAGCGACGGTTAACCATTGCAGGCGGAGCCGCAAATCGACCATCGCAGCCCTCTTGCATTCAGAACAAAAAAGGAACAATGTTCTCTCTATGTTCTGAATCGGGAGGTCGTGATGTTGCGGATTTTCGTGGAGGAAGCAGCGGCTTTGACGTCGATTGCGCTGTTCGTCGGGATGATCGCGGTTTGGGCGCAGCTGATCACGCAGTTCTGACGCCGCTTGGGGAAAAGCCGGACGGCGAGGGCAGCAGTCGCGTTCCACGTGGACTCCATCGGTATGAAGCTCCACCATCGCATCAGCGAGTCGGGCTCAAGCGCCGGCTTTCTCCCCTCAAGCCCATCACACGAGCATGCCCAGCGCCGGATTCGTCCATCTCCACGTCCACTCCGCCTATTCGCTGCTGAAGGGCTCGATCAAGATCGCCAAGCTCGGTGAGCTCGCCAAGGCCGACCGCCAGCCGGCGCTGGCGCTGACCGACACCGACAACATGTTCGGTGCGTTGGAGTTCTCCGACAAGATGGCGGGCTATGGCATCCAGCCGATCATCGGCTGCGAGCTCGCGATCGATTTCGGCGATCAGGATCCGAACGCGCGCAATGCCGCGGCGCCTGCGCGTATCGTGCTGCTGGCCGCGCGCGAGCGCGGCTATCGCAGTTTGATGCGGCTCAACTCGCGCGCCTTCCTGGAGACGCCGGTTCATCAGACCCCGCACATCAAGCTCGATTGGCTCACCGGCGAGGCGGAGGATCTGATCGCGCTATCTGGCGGGCCGGACGGACCGATCTCGCTTGCGATCCAGGCCGATCAAGCCGCGCTCGCGACAAGCCGGTGCGAACGCCTGGCGACGCTGTTCGGTGACCGCCTCTACATTGAACTGCAGCGGCACAGCGTCGACCGCGAGCGCCGCGTCGAAGCCAGCCTGATCGATCTGGCCTACGGCAAAGGCCTGCCGCTGGTTGCGACCAACGAGCCGTATTTTGCGACGGCCGACGATTACGAAGCCCATGACGCGCTGCTTTGCATCGCCGGCGGGCGGCTGGTGGCAGAGACCGATCGCGAGCAGTTGACGACCGATCACCGCTTCAAGACCCGCGCGGAAATGGCGGTGCTGTTTGCGGACATTCCGGAAGCGCTGGCCTCCACCGTCGAAATCGCAGAGCGCTGTTCGTTCCGTCCGACGACGCGCAAGCCGATCCTGCCGCGCTTCACCGTCGGTGCGGAAGCGGCCGCGGACGAAGCAGCAGAGCTGCGCAAACAGGCCGAGGAGGGTCTTGCGCGGCGGCTGGAAGTGCATGGCCTCTCGCAAGGCATGACCGACGAGGACTACCAGGCGCGGCTCGCCTTCGAAATCGACGTCATCAACCGCATGAACTATGCGGGCTACTTCCTGATCGTGTCCGACTTCATCAAATGGGCGAAAGCGCAGGACATTCCTGTTGGTCCCGGCCGCGGCTCCGGCGCGGGCTCGCTGGTCGCCTGGGCGCTGACCATCACCGATCTCGATCCGATCCGCTTTGGCCTGCTGTTCGAGCGCTTCCTCAATCCGGAACGCGTGTCGATGCCGGACTTCGACATCGACTTCTGCCAGGAGCGGCGCGGCGAAGTGATCGACTACGTGCAGAAGCGCTATGGCCGCGACCAGGTCGCGCAGATCATCACTTTCGGAACGCTGCAGGCGCGCGGCGTGCTGCGCGACGTCGGCCGCGTGCTGCAGATGCCCTATGGCCAGGTCGACAAGCTGACCAAGCTCGTGCCGCAGAACCCGGCCGCGCCGGTGACGCTTGCTGCGGCCATCGCCGGCGAGCCGAAGCTGCAGGCGTTCCGCGACGAGGACCCGGTGGTGGCGCGCGCCTTCGATATCGCGATGCGCCTCGAAGGGTTGACGCGGCATGCCTCGACGCACGCCGCCGGCATCGTGATCGGCGATCGCCCCCTCAGCGAGCTCGTGCCGCTCTATCGCGATCCCAAATCCGACATGCCGGTGACCCAGTTCAACATGAAATGGGTCGAGCCGGCGGGGCTGGTGAAGTTCGACTTCCTCGGCCTGAAGACGCTGACCGTGCTCGATGTCGCGGTGAAGCTCCTCAAGCAGCGCGGCGTCGATGTCGATCTTGCGACGCTGCCGCTCGATGATGCCCCGAGTTACCAGATGCTGGCGCGCGGCGACGTGGTCGGCGTGTTCCAGGTTGAAAGTCAGGGCATGCGGCGCGCGCTGGTCGACATGCGGCCCGACCGTTTCGAGGACATCATCGCGCTGGTGGCGCTGTATCGGCCGGGTCCGATGGCGAACATCCCGACCTATTGCGCGCGCAAGCATGGCGACGAGGAGCCGGAATACCTGCATCCCATGCTGGAGCCGATCCTGAAGGAGACGTTCGGCGTCATCATCTACCAGGAGCAGGTGATGCAGATCGCCCAGGTGATGGCCGGCTATTCGCTCGGCGACGCCGACCTCCTGCGCCGCGCGATGGGCAAGAAGATCCGCGCCGAGATGGAGAAGCAGCGCGCGGTCTTCGTCGCCGGTTCGGTCAAGAACAACGTGCCGAAGGGGCAGGCGGATACGATCTTCGAGCTGCTCGCAAAGTTTGCCGATTACGGCTTCAACAAGAGCCACGCGGCCGCCTACGCCCTGGTGTCCTACCACACCGCCTATATGAAGGCGCATTATCCGGTCGAGTTCCTGGCGGCGTCGATGACGCTCGATCTCAATAACACCGACAAGCTTTCGGAATTCCGCGCCGAGGCGCAGCGGCTCGGCATCAAGGTCGAGGCGCCCAACATCAATCGCTCGGGCCCGACCTTCGAGGTATCGGACGGCACGATCTATTACGCGTTGGCGGCGTTGAAAGGCGTCGGCCCGCAGGCGATCGAGCAGATCGTCGAGGAGCGCAAGAAGGGCCTGTTCACCTCGCTTGCGGATTTTGCCAGCCGGGTCAGCCCGCGCGCCATCAACAAGCGCATCATCGAGAGCCTTGCCGCGGCCGGCGCCTTCGACACGCTGGAGGGCAACCGTGCCCGTGTCTTTGCCGGCGCCGACGCCATTCTCGCGGCGTGCCAGCGCAGCCATGAGGCGGCGACCTCGGGCCAGAACGACATGTTCGGCAATGCCGCGGATGCGCCGACCATCATGCTGCCGAATATCGAGCCGTGGCTGCCGGCCGAGCGGCTGCGCCGCGAATACGATGCGATCGGCTTCTTCCTGTCGGGTCACCCGCTCGACGACTACGCCACCGTGCTCAAGCGCCTGAGGGTGCAATCCTGGGCGGAGTTCTCGCGCGCGGTGAAGACGGGGGCGACGGCGGGCAAGGTTGCCGCGACCGTAGTGTCGCGCATGGAGCGCCGCACCAAGACCGGCAACAAGATGGGCATCATGGGCCTGTCGGATCCCACCGGTCATTTCGAGGCGGTGCTGTTCTCCGAAGGCCTCGCGCAATATCGCGACGTGCTGGAGCCGGGCGCGGCGGTGCTGCTGCAGCTCGGCGCCGAATTGCAGGGCGAGGAGGTGCGGGCGCGGGTGCTGCACGCCGAACCGCTCGATGATGCCGCGGCCAAGACGCAGAAGGGATTGCGCATCTTCCTGCGCGACACGCGGCCGCTCGATTCCATTGCCAGGCGGCTTAATATGCCGGAAGCTGCGCCGCAGAATGGCGGCGGCCGGTCGCCGCAAGTGAAGCCCGCGGCGACGGCGGGAGGGGCCGACGGCGACGTGTCGCTGGTCCTGCTGCTCGATCTCGAGACCGAGGTCGAGATGAAGCTGCCCGGCCGCTTCAGGGTGTCGCCGCAGATCGCCGGCGCCATCAAGGCGGTGGCGGGCGTGGTCGACGTGCAGACACTCTAATCTTGCAGGGGAGGGACCTTCCGATGTGTGAGACCTGCGGCCAGGAGTTACATCATCCGTTCGCGCCATCGCGGCGCAAGTTCGTCCTCGGCGCAGCGGCTATCGGGCTGGCCTTTGCGGGCAAGGCCGATGCCAAAGGCAAGAGGAAAGAAAAAGAAGACGACGACGAAGAGAAAAAGAAGCCGCCCAAGCCGGAAAACGTCATCTCACCGGACGCCTCGCTGAAGCGCCTGATGGACGGCAATGCACGCTATGTCGACGGCCTCGCGCGCCGCCACGATTTCAAGCATGAGCGCGAAGCGCTCTCCGGCGGCCAGAATCCCTATGCGGCCATCCTGAGCTGCGCGGATTCGCGCATTGCGCCCGAATACGCCTTCGATACCGCACGGGGTGATCTTTTTGTCTGCCGCATCGCCGGGAACTTCGCCAGCGATGAAATGGTCGCCAGCCTCGAATATGCCGTGGCCGTGCTGAATGCGCCCTTGATCCTGGTGCTCGGTCACGACGCCTGCGGCGCGGTCGATGCCACCATCAAATCGCTGAAAGACAACAGCACGCTGCCGGGCCATTTGCCCTCGCTGGTCACAGCGCTCACGCCTGCGGTGAAGGCGGTTTCGCAGCAAGGGGGCGATACGCTTGCCAAAGCTACCCGCCAGAACGTGATCGACAATGTCGCAAAGCTGAAATCGGCGACGCCGATCCTCTCCGCCGCCGTCGAGCAGAACAAGCTGAAGGTCGCGGGCGGCATCTATCGCCTCGGGAACGGGCGGGTCGATATGATCGCATAACTATCTCAGGTTGAATCTGCTCTATTAGACGGCTTAAATGTGATCCATTTCACTATGCGGCCATCGGCCTCAAAACCCAAGGTAGAGTTTGGCTGGACGACCGGTTATTGCGCTGTTAGGCTGGTGCTGACACCGATCTTTTGAGGTCGATCAATGCCCAGCACCTCTGATATTGCGACGCCGCCCGAGGCGCCTTCATTTTTATCAAAGCCGGAAGTGCTGGAATTCGGAGCACGGGCTTTTGCATGGTTCTCCAACTGGTGGGAGAAGCCGGTACGGGTCGGCACCAAGGTCTTCGTCGGACGGCATATCGATGCCGTGGAAGTATTGTCGCGCGATCTCGATTTCCTGATCGGGCCGGTCAACGCCACGAAGATCGACGAAGTCAATGGCCCTTTCATCCTGGGACTTGATCGCGGCGCGACGCTGGTACGGGAGCGGGCGGCACTTTATCGGGCCCTTGCCAAGGTCGACCTCAGAGGGCCGCTGCGCAGTCAGCTCGAAGCTGACGCCAAGGCTCGTGTCGCAGCCGCCGGCGAGGAGATCGACGTCGTTGGAGGTTATGCGCGGCCCATTGCTGCGATGACGGCGCAGCGATTGTTCGGCGTCAGCGGCATGGATCAAACGCTGTTCATGGACGTTGCGCGCGCCCTGTTCGGGCACATCTTTCTCAACCTCAGCAACGACGAGAAGATCAGGGCGCGAGCGTTGCGCGCGGCACCTTATTTGAAAAAGTGGCTTTTGGACGAAATCGAAAGACGGCGGACCAGCGGAGAGCGCCGCCCGGACATGATGGACGCATTGATCCACGATCCGCAAATTCCGGCCAGCGACGAAGGCAACGATCTCGTTCGCCGGACGCTGGGCGGCATGCTGGTCGGCAGTATCGACACGACGGCGACATGCGTTGCCAAGATCATCACGATCATCGGGCAGGACAAGACGCTCGCGGCCGGTATTGCCGCCGACGTCGACGACTTTCCAAGGCTCCATGGTTGGTGCTGGGAGGCGTTGCGCCGGTGGCCGCATAATCCTCTGGTGCTCAGGAGCGCCGCCGCGGACACTCAGCTCGCGGGAGTCGATATCCGCGCCAACGACCAGATCTTCGTCATCACCCAGGCGGCGATGCTGGACACTTCGGTGTTTCCCGAGCCGCAAGTGCTCAATCCGGCGCGACCGATCGCTCCTTATCTGCATTTTGGAGGCGGGCTGCATCCGTGTGCGGGTCGTGACGTCAACGCATTCCAGATTCCGATACTTGTCCGCGAGATCGTGCGTCGAGGCATCAAGTCGGTCGGCACGATCGACTGGGCCGGGCCTTTCCCCGATCGGCTTCCGGTCACGTTCAATAGGATGGGCCCATGACTTACGCCATGTTGACGTTCGTCGCGCCGCTGGCCGTCGGCAAGGTGAGCGATTGCGAAAAAGCGATCGATAAACTCGGAAATCCCGCCACGCCGAGCGTTCGAAACGCGCTGGCGCTGAGGCCCGGAGAAATGAACGGCGTTCACTTCGCGAGCCTGCACGCCATTCGCTCGTTCGACGGAGCCAGCGGCCAGATCGTGTTCGAATTTTCGGCCGATGGGACCGATGACGAGGCTTCCAAACGAATCTTCGCCGCGCTGGAACCGATGTTCCGGCCCGTCTTCATGATGTCGAGCGACTGGAGCGACGGCGCCGATTTCGCTTCGTTCATGAAGGCGCACCAAGTCAACACCGACAATGGACTGTCCGGCAATCCCGGCATTCCTTTTGCCGGCACGCCATTTCATTCGGTTGGCAGAATACTTTTTGAGCAGAAGCTTGGCCGATTTTGCGCTGAAAAGGTCGAGCGTCAGGACCATGATATGGCGGCGTTCGCCCGCCTGGAGCAGGTTCGAGCTGCGGTCGCGGCCGATCCCGAATTGAAGAAGGCGCTCGAGCCCGCATCGGCGGACCCGCCGTTCGATGGAAGTCTCGGTGGCGTCATTGGTGCCGGACTTTCGCAGTTCACGGCGAATTATCTATGGCCTTTGATCGCGCTTTGGCTGTTGGCAAGCGCAGTCTATGGCCTGGTCTGCGCATGGCCGGTGCCCGGCTTCTGGATGAAAATCTGGACCTTCGTGTTTGCTTCCGTCGGCGCGCTCTGGACCGGATTTTGGATTTTGCTGCTGGTCGTCGTCGTTGCGGCGGTCGTCATTTACCTGTCATTGCGCAAGCTGGAGGGCACCGACTCGACCGAGCCGCATTCGCCGCCACGGACGACGAACCAACAAATGTTCGAGCGCGAGAATGTCCTTGCGCAGAACCACATGATCTCGATCACACATCGCAAACCGGGATGGGTGAGATGGTTTACCTCGCGCCTCGCGTTCTGGGTGGTTGGCCTCGCTGCGACGAAGTACTTCAAGCCGGGTTACCTGTCCGATATCGGAACCATTCACTTCGCGCGCTGGGTCACGGTTCCTGACACCGGCGACGTGTTGTTCATGTCGAACTATGGCGGCAGCTGGGAGAGCTATTTAGAAGATTTCATTACCAAGGCGCATGAAGGCCTGACGGCGGTGTGGTCCAACACGGTGGGCTTCCCGAAGACCGAGAACCTTTTCCAGCTCGGCGCCACCGACGGCGATCGCTTCAAGCGGTTTGCGCGCCACAGCATGATCCCGACCCGGTTCTGGTACAGCGCCTATCCCGACGTTACGACCGACAACATTCGCGCCAACGCCGATATCCGCGCGGGGCTTTCCGGCGTGATGACCGAGGATGAGGCGATCAACTGGCTCTCGCTGTTCGGCTCGGCGGCGCGTCCCGCCGCGAAGCTGGTATCTCAGGACATCCAGAGCCTGATCTTCGGCGGCCTTGGCTTCCTGCCATTCGGCGTCGCCATGATTTGCGAGCTTCCGGAGAACAAGGAACGGGCGAAGGCCTGGCTCAAGGCGGTACGCGGCCACATCGCCTTCAACGACGGCCGACGTCTCAAGGAGGAGGCCGTATTCACTTTGGCGCTGTCCTGGCGCGGCCTGACGAGGGTCGGCTTGCCGGAGTATGCCGGCCCCACATTCCCGTTCGCCTTCGTTGAAGGCATGACGGTGGAATCCCGCTCACGGATCCTCGGTGATGTCGGCGACAACTCTCCGGATCATTGGCGTTGGGGCAAGACGGCTCCGGATGCGGTGGTCCTGATCTACGGCCGCACGGCAGACTCGATCGAGAAGCTGCGCCAGCGCCTCATGGATATCTGCCGCGAGTGCGACGCACCTGAACCTCATGAGGTGAGGTTCGATCCCGTCACGGACGACAAGACCGAACCCTTCGGCTTCATCGACGGCGTTTCGCAGCCCGTCATCCGCGGCACCTACAAGAGCCTGCGCAATGCCGATCCCATCCATATCGTCGAGCCCGGCGAGATGGTGTTGGGCTATCCCGACAACCGCGGCTACATTCCACCGTCGCCGACGCTGGAGCCGAACTCGGATCCCGGCAACAAGCTGCCATTGCTGAACGCGCCCAACGATTTTTCACGAAATGTCGCCGATGCCACGCGCGACGTGGGCTTCAACGGCAGCTTCCTCGTCATTCGCGAACTCGAGCAGGATGTCGACGGATTTTGGAAGTACTGCCAGGACGAAGCTGATCGTCTGCGGGACCGGCTTCCCGCGCCGTATCACGTCTCGACGGAGTTTATCGGAGCCAAGCTCATCGGCCGGTGGAAGGACGGCTCGTCGCTGGTGCGCGAACCCTATGAGTCCGCCACCGCACACCGCCAGAAATTGACCGAGCTTGATCGTCACTCGAAACAAATCGGTGCAGCGATCAGCCGGAACAATCTCACTGCCGAATCTGTCGACAGGAATTTGAGCAGGCCGGAGACCAATCCGTCCTACGGTCATGCGATCGCCCCCGCCTCGAAAGGCGCCGACCCCAAAAACAGGCCGATTCGTCCCGACAACGATTTTCTGTTCGGCGCGGAGGATCCGCAGGCGCTGCGCTGTCCGTTTGGCGCGCATATCCGCCGCGCCAACCCGCGCGACAGTCTCAGCCCCGGCAACGCCGATCAGGTGTCCATCTCCAACCGTCATCGCATTACGCGTATCGGCCGCCACTACGTTCCGCAGCCCGGCCAGAATCGGGGCCTGTTTTTCATGTGCTTCTGCGCTGACATCGAACGCCAGTTCGAATTCCTGCAGCAGACGTGGCTGCGAAGCCCGTCGTTCCATGGCCTGTCTTGCGAGAAAGATCCCGTTCTGAGCGACGCCGAGAAGGGCGTCTGCGGCTACACCGTCCCGTCGCCGGAGGGACCGATCGGTCTGAGCGCGCTGCCGCGCTTCGTCACCACGAAAGGCGGCGGCTATTTCTTCCTGCCGGGTCGCCGGCTGATCGACTACCTGGTCGACAACCTTTGAGCGCGGGGCAACCAAGCCTCACGATGCTCACATTCGGTCCGATGATCGACAGTGAGCTGTCGCGCTTCTTGTTGTGGAATTATCGGATCACATTTCGGGAAAAGCGGCACATTTTCGGCTGGGCGTCGGCTTTGACGTTCCTGCATCGCGGTTATGGACGGGTTCCCGTCGTCTACGGCGATGGCCTGGCGTTGACGGCGCCGCGCTCGCTTGTCGATCACTTCGAGCCGCTCTGTCCGGCAGACCGCATTCTCATTCCGGGTCACGAGCCGCTGCGGACCAACGTCGAGGCGGATTGGGAAACCTTCAACGGTGAACTCGCCACCCATACGGCTCGGGTCGCCTACTTTCACCTGCTGCCGCATCGCGACATCATGATCGAGCCTTTCACGGACGGCATTCCCGGATGGGAAGCATGGCTCACGCCCGCGCTGTATCCCGCCTTGAAGAGCCTGTTCGCTCTGCTGCTGAGGCTGAAGCCCGAGGCTGTCGCGGACTCCTTTCAGCAGTCGTTGCGCATCGTTGATGCCGTGGACGCGCGTGTTGCCGATGGACGGCGTTATCTTTGGGGCGACCGGTTGACCCTGTCGGATATCAGCTTTGCCACGGCGCTTGCACCATTCCTGCTGCCCTCTGGCTACAGCGCGCCGATTCCCGATCTGCGTGTCATGCCGCCGGAGATGCAAGAGATCGTCACCTCCTTCAGGCAACGTCCGTCGGCCGAGCTGGTGACACGGGTATATCAGGCGAGATCAGCCGATTCGGCAGGCGGAATAACGCCTTAGTTCGCTTGCGCATGGCGGCCGGATCGCGATCTCACGGGCCGCAAAATGGCTCGATCCGGTAAATGGCTCGATCCGGTCCAATTTCCTTGCGTCCGGCGAAAATACGGCTATATAGCCGGCCATCTCACACGGAAACATGGCTCAACAGGCCGTCCGGTGGCAGCCGGGCCGTCAAGGCTCGTCTGCTCACACGTTTCCGGAGGAACCAACCGGAGAACCATCACTATGGCGCTACCTGAATTTTCCATGCGCCAGCTGCTCGAGGCTGGCGTTCACTTTGGTCACCAATCGCACCGCTGGAATCCGAAAATGGCGGATTACATTTTCGGTGCGCGCAACAACATCCACATCATCGACCTCGCGCAGACCGTGCCGCTGCTTCATCGCGCGCTACAGGCGGTCAGCGACACCGTCGCCAAGGGCGGCCGTATCCTGTTCGTCGGCACCAAGCGGCAGGCCCAGGACGGCGTGGCGGAAGCCGCCAAGCGCTCGGCGCAGTATTTCGTCAATTCGCGCTGGCTCGGCGGCACGCTGACCAACTGGAAGACGGTATCCGCCTCGATCAAGCGGCTGCGCCAGCTCGACGAGATGCTGGCGGGCTCCGGTGAGGGCTCGCAATACACCAAGAAGGAGCGGCTGACCTTGCAGCGCGAGCGCGACAAGCTCGACCGCTCGCTCGGCGGCATCAAGGACATGGGCGGTCTTCCCGACATGATCTTCGTGATCGACACCAACAAGGAAGACATCGCGATCTCCGAGGCGCAGCGGCTCAACATTCCCGTCGCCGCTATCGTCGACACCAATTCGAACCCGAAGGGCATCACTTATGTGGTGCCGGGCAACGACGACGCCGGCCGCGCCATCTCGCTCTACTGCGATCTCATCGCACGCGCCGCAATCGATGGAATCTCGCGCGCGCAGGGCGATGCCGGTATCGATATCGGCGCCTCCGCCCAACCGGCGAAGGAAGAAGTTGCGGTGGCCGCCCAGCCGGCCGGCTTCCAGGGCCTCGCGGGTCCGCGTGGCAGCGCCGACGATCTCAAGAAGCTTCCGGGCGTCTCGGGTGAGATCGAGAAGAAGTTCAACGAACTCGGCATCTTCCATTACTGGCAGCTCGCCGAGCTCGATCACGATACCGCGCACAAGATCGGCGAAGATGTCGGCCTTCCGAGCCGCGCCGATGCCTGGGTCGCCAAGGCCAAGGCCCTGACCGCGGAAGCGGAATAATTTCACGCGATGGCCGCCGGCGTTCGGCCATCGCTTTCAATTCTTCCTAGTGAAGCGGATTTGACGTTCGCCACCCTGTTGGCCGAGCACGCTCCAAGCGAACGTCAAATCCAAAGCTTCGCTAGAATCAATATTTGCTAGTGGTCCTTTGATTCCAACATTCGCAAAGTGCCTGCTGCGATGGGATGCGAATGTTGGAATCGGACCACTGGTTTGTTGAGGAAGCGCGGCGTGGCGATCGAGCCGCGCCGCCGCTGCATCTGAAAGGCAAAAGGACGCATCCAATGACGACAATCACGGCTGCGATGGTGAAGGACCTGCGCGAGTCGACCGGCGCCGGCATGATGGATTGCAAGGCGGCGCTCACCGAATCCGGCGGCGACATGACGGCGGCCCAGGACTGGCTGCGCAAAAAGGGCTTGTCGAAGGCCGCCAAGAAGGCCGGCCGCGTCGCGGCTGAAGGCCTGATCGGCGCGCTGACCAAGGGCACCAGGGGCGTCGTCGTCGAAGTCAATTCAGAGACCGATTTCGTCGCGCGCAACGGCCAGTTCCAGGGCCTGGTCAAGATGATCGCACAGGTCGCGCTCGACGTCGGCGCCGACGTCGAGAAGATCAAGGCGGCCAAGGTTGGCGGCGTTACCGTCGAGACCGCGATTGCGGATGCGATCGCAACCATCGGCGAGAATATGACGCTGCGCCGCGCGGACCTGCTCGAAGTCGGCAAGGGTGTGGTGTCGAGCTACGTCCATGGCGCCGTCATCGAAGGCGCCGGCAAGATGGGCGTGATCGTGGCGCTGGAGTTGGGTGGCAAGACCGACGAACTCGCAGCACTCGGTCGTCAGCTTGCGATGCATGTCGCGGCCGCCAACCCGCTTGCGCTCGATCCGGCGAGCCTCGCGCCAGATCTCGTCAAGCGCGAAAAGGACGTGCTCGCCGACAAATATCGTCAGCAGGGCAAGCCGGAGAACGTCATCGAGAAGATCGTCGATTCCGGCCTGAAGACTTACTACAAGGAAGTCTGCCTGCTCGAGCAGGCCTCCATCCATGCCGATCACAACGGCAAGTCGTGGGCCCAGGTCCTCAAAGAAGTTGAGGGCAAGGTCGGCGCGCCCGTCAAGATCGCGGGGTTTGTGCGCTATGCTCTCGGCGAGGGAATCGAAAAGCCGGAAGGCGACTTCGCGGCTGAAGTCGCGGCGGCCAGCGGCAAGAAGTAAGCGTCCGGTCGTCTTCCCGGCGCGCCGCGCCGGGAGCGGAGGAGAGCGATTAGCAGATGGCTGAGCCGGTCTATCGTCGCGTCGTAGTCAAGCTGTCCGGCGAATATCTTGCCGGCAGTCACGGCTACGGCATCGACCAGCCGACCGTCGACCGCGTCGCCTCCGACCTGATCGCGGCGCAAAAGCAAGGCACGGAAATCGCCGTGGTGATCGGCGGCGGCAACATCATTCGCGGCGTCGAGGTTTCCGCGCGCGGCGTGTCACGGCCGACCGGCGACACCATGGGCATGCTCGCCACCGTGATGAATTGCCTTGCTCTGGAAGCCGCGCTGGAGCGCAAGGGCGCGCCGGCCCGCACGCTGTCGGCCTTCGTGATGCCCGAGATCTGCGAGCTGTTCACCCGCGCTGCAACGCACAAATATCTGGCGGAAGGCCGGATCGTGCTGCTCGGCGGCGGCACCGGCAATCCGTTCTTCACCACCGACACCACGGCGGTGCTGCGCGCGGCCGAGATCGACGCCAAAGCCGTGCTGAAGGCCACCAATGTCGACGGGGTCTACAGCGCCGATCCCAAGAAAGACCCGTCCGCCAAGCGCTTCGACCGGCTGACCCATGCGCAGGCGGTCGAAGGCGGCTACAAGGTGATGGATGCGACCGCATTCGCGCTTGCCCGGGAAACGTCGCTGCCTATCATCGTGTTCTCGATCGCCGAGCCCGGTTCGATCGGCGCGATCCTGCGCGGTCAGGGCCGCGGTACCGTCGTCGCGGGTTGATCTCGCGGACGCCTCGGCGAGACGTCAAAAGAGGAGAGCGTTATGTCCACGTCCACGGGCAAGTTCGACATCAACGAATTGAAGCGCCGCATGCAGGGCGCGACCCAGGCGCTCAAGCACGAGCTGGGCGGCTTGCGCACGGGGCGCGCCTCCGCCTCGATGCTGGAGCCGGTGCAGGTCGAGGCCTACGGCCAGCACATGCCGCTGAACCAGCTTGCCACCATCAGCGTGCCGGAGCCGCGGCTGCTCTCGGTGCAGGTGTGGGACCGCTCGATGGTGAAGGCGGTCGAGAAGGCGATCGTGGATTCCAATCTCGGTCTGTCGCCGGCAACCGAGGGCCAGGTGCTTCGCTTGCGCATTCCCGAGCTCAACGAGGAACGGCGCAAGGAACTGGTGAAGGTGGCGCACAAATATGCGGAAGCGGCCAAGGTGGCGGTGCGCCACGTCCGCCGCGACGGTCTCGACGTCGTAAAGAAGCTCGAGAAGAACCACGAGATTTCCGAGGACGATCAGACCCGCTATTCCGGTGACGTCCAGAAGGCGACCGACGGCGTGATCGCGGAGATCGATCAGCTGCTTGCGGCCAAGGAAAAGGAAATCCTCACGGTTTGAAGGATCTGGTGATGTCGAATGCCGCCGTTCCTGCAACGACAGACCGGTCCGACGGTCCGTTGCATGTGGCTGTTATCATGGATGGCAACGGGCGCTGGGCGGCCGCGCGCGGCTTGCCGCGCGCCGAAGGCCATCGCCGTGGCGTCGAGGCGCTGCGCCGTGTGGTGCGCGCCGCGCACGAACTCGGCATCCTCTATCTGACCATTTTCTCGTTCAGCTCCGAGAACTGGTCGCGGCCGGCGAGCGAAATCGGCGACCTCTTCGGTCTGTTGCGCAGGTTCATCCGCAACGATCTGGCGACGTTGCATCGCGACGGCGTGCGCGTCCGCGTGATCGGCGAGCGGGCAGGGCTCGAGCCTGATATTTGCGCGCTGCTGAACGAGGCCGAAGAGCTGACCCGCAACAACGATCGCCTGACCCTGGTGGTCGCCTTCAACTACGGTTCGCGCCAGGAAATCGCGCGGGCCGCGCAACGGCTCGCGCGCGACGTGGTTGAAGGCAAGCGCAGTATCGACGCGATCGATGCCGACGCGATCGGCCGACATCTCGACGCTCCCGACATTCCCGATCCCGACCTGATCATCCGCACCAGCGGCGAGCAGCGACTGTCGAATTTCCTGATGTGGCAGGCGGCCTATAGCGAGCTCGTATTCGTGCCGATGCATTGGCCCGATTTCGACAAGGCGGCGCTGGAAAGCGCGATCGCGGAATATTCCACACGCGAGCGCCGGTTTGGCGGGCTCGTCGCGAAAACCGGATCGTGAGCGAGCAAAAGGCCGCGATGGCCGCAGCCGGACCGGAGGCGCGCAATCTCCTCACGCGCATCGCGTCGGCTGTGATCCTCGTGCCGCTCGCGATCGCCGCGGCCTATGCCGGCGGCTGGTATTGGACTGCATTGGTGACGCTCTGTGCGATCGGCCTGTTCGTCGAATGGCTGATGGTGACTGGCGTTGCCGGCAACGCGCAGCTGGTGGTGACGGGCGCGGCTGTGCTGGCGATATCGGCGCCCTTCCTGGCGCTTCAGAACGTCGACATCGCGTTCCCCGTACTGGCGCTCGGTATCATCGCGGTGGGTCTTCAGTCATCGGCCTCGCGATCATGGGCGGTTGGCGGATTTCTCTACGCCGCGGCGGCGCTGGTCGCGTCCATCCTCGTGCGGCTCGATCACAGCGAGGGATTTGTCGCGCTGGTTTTCATCCTGCTGGTGGTCTGGTGCACAGATATCGGCGGCTATTTCGCCGGCCGCACCATTGGCGGTCCCAAACTCTGGCCGCGTGTCAGCCCGAACAAGACCTGGGCAGGCGCACTCGGCGGGTTCATCTTGAGCCTGATCGTGGCAGCGGGCTTTGCCGTGGCCGGGTTCGGCAAGATGGGCCCATTGCTGCTGATCGCAGCAAGCCTATCTGTAGCCTCACAGCTCGGCGATCTCTTCGAGTCCGCGATCAAGCGCCGCTTCGGCGTCAAGGATTCCAGTCACATCATTCCCGGCCATGGCGGCCTGATGGATCGTCTGGACGGGTTTGTCGCGGCCGTTGTACTTGCGGCGATTTTCGGGATTTTGCGCGGCGGTGCGGGTGGCGTCGGAACCGCTCTTATGGTTTGGTGACACAATGAGTGCCGTTCCATTGCGTAGCAACAAGGCCGCGGCGGCGAGCGCCATACGCAGCGTCACCGTGCTCGGTGCCACCGGTTCCATCGGCGACAGCACGATGGACCTGATCCGCGGCGCGCGCGATCGCTATTCCGTCGAGGCGCTGACCGGCAACAGCAATGTGCAAGGGCTGGCGAAATTGGCGCGCGAATTCGACGCGCGCTTCGTGGCGGTCGCGGATGCCAGCAAGCTGGGCGAACTGAAAGAGGCGCTCGCGGGAACGCGCACGGAATGCGGCGCGGGCGAGAGCGCGATCATCGAGGCGGCGGCGCGGCCCGCCGATTGGGTGATGGCCGCCGTCAGCGGCGCAGCAGGACTGAAGCCGGCGCTCGCTGCCGTCGATCGTGGCGCCACCGTCGCGCTTGCCAACAAGGAATGCCTGGTGTGTGCCGGCGATTTCTTCATGCAGCGTGCCGCCAAGGCCAAGGCCTGCATCCTGCCTGCGGATTCCGAGCATAACGCGCTGTTCCAGGCACTTCACGCGGGCAACCGCGAAGAGCTGGTGCGGGTCATCATCACCGCCTCCGGCGGGCCGTTCCGCACCTGGAAGCCTGCCGATATCGAGCAGGCGACGCTGGCGCAGGCGCTGAAGCATCCGAACTGGAGCATGGGACAGAAGATCACCATCGACTCCGCCTCGATGATGAACAAGGGACTCGAGGTGATCGAAGCCTCGTACCTGTTCGCGCTGGCGCCTGAAGAAATCGACGTGCTGGTGCATCCGCAGTCGATCGTGCACGGCATGGTCGAATTTTCCGATTGCTCGGTGGTGGCGCAGCTCGGCGCGCCCGACATGCGCACGCCGATCGCGCATTGCCTGGGCTGGCCCGACCGCATCAAGGGCCCGGCTGCAAAGCTTGATCTGGCCAAGATCGGCCAGCTCACCTTCGAGGCGCCGGACTTCGAGCGCTTTCCGGCGCTGCGGATCGCCTATGATGCGCTTCGCACCGGGCGCGGCGCGACCACCGTGTTCAATGCCGCCAATGAGGTTGCTGTCGCGGCCTTTATCGCCGGCAAGATCAGGTTCGGCGCGATTGCGCGGCTGGTCGAAGCCACCATCGACGCCTGGATTCGCTCCGGCAACCTGGCGCCTTTGACCTCTGCCGACGACGCCATCGCCGTTGACCATAATGCGCGAAATAGGGCCGCCGCCCTCTTGCCTCAAATTGCCTTAAAGGCATCCTAGTGGGTTGGGGAAGGGGCCTTCGGCTCTGGCTGAGGGAAATTGGATGTCTGATATTTTCCATCATAGTTTCAATACGTTGAGCCATGGGCTCATCGGTTATGCGGTCCCCTTCCTGTTCGTCCTGACCATCGTCGTTTTCTTCCACGAGCTCGGCCATTTCCTGGTCGCGCGCTGGGCGGGCGTTCGCGTGTTAACCTTTTCGCTCGGCTTCGGGCCGGAACTGGTCGGCTTCAATGACCGCCACGGCACCCGCTGGAAGATCTCGGCCATCCCGCTCGGTGGCTATGTGAAGTTCTTCGGCGACGACACCGAGGCGTCTACGCCCGCGGTCGAGGCGCTCGCCAATATGACCGACGAGGAGCGTCGGGGCAGCTTCCATCACAAGAAGGTCGGGCCCCGCGCGGCGATCGTCGCCGCCGGGCCAATCGCCAATTTCCTGCTGGCGATCGTGATCTTCACCGTCATGTTCACCTTCTTCGGCAAGCCTTCGACGACGGCGCGGGTCGACAAGATCGAAGCCAACAGCGCCGCTGCCGCTGCCGGCTTCCAGGTCGGCGACGTCGTCACCTCGATCGACGGCACCAAGATCGAGAGCTTTACCGACATGCAGCGCATGGTCGCCATCCGTGCCGGCGAAAAGCTGAACTTCACCGTCAAGCGCGGTGACCAGGTCGTTCAGCTGTCGGGGACGCCCGAATTAAGGGAAGTGAAAGACCCCTTTGGAAATGTGCATCGGCAAGGGGTGCTCGGCATCACCCGCCAGACCGCGGCGGGCGATGTGCTGACTGAACGGGTCGATCCGGCAACGGCTCTTTGGCTCGGGGTCAAGGAGACCTGGTTCGTGATCGAGCGGACGCTGTCCTATATCGGCGGCGTCTTCACCGGGCGGGAGGCGGCGGATCAGGTCGGCGGTCCGCTGCGGATCGCGCAGATTTCGGGTCAGGTCGCCACGATCGGAATGGTGGCGCTGATCAACCTTGCGGCCGTGCTGTCGATCTCGATCGGGCTGTTGAACCTGTTCCCGGTCCCGCTGCTCGATGGTGGTCACCTTTTGTTCTATGCCGTGGAGGCCGTCCGCGGCCGTCCGCTGTCGGAGCGCGCGCAGGAGATGGGCTTTCGAATCGGACTGGGTTTGGTGCTGATGTTGATGGTTTTTGCGACGTACAACGACATCCTGCACCTGGCTGCTTCGTGAGGAAGGGAAGGAAGGCTTTTTTGTGACGTTGCCCATCGGCAACGTCTTGGAATGAAAATGGAATTAGCCTGCGATGTTAAGTTTGCCGCCCTGCACGAATTGGCTACAAGCGGCATAGCAAATGGGAATTTGCCGGCCCGCGGGGGTTGTGGTCCGGCATTCGGGTTGACGAGGGCGCGTAGCGCATGAAGTTCGAAATGCGAGTCCGGGGGGGCTTGTTCGCCACCCTGTTGATGTTTGCCCTGCCGCTGGCTGCCCCGCTGGCCGCTATGCTTTTGCCGTCCGCGGCCTACGCCCAGACTCTGAGTTCCATCGAGGTGGTCGGAAACCGCCGTGTCGAGATCGACACCATCCGCTCCTATTTCCACGCCGGTCCCGGCGGGACGCTCAGCGGCCCCGCCATTGACGACGGCCTGAAGGCGCTGATCGAAACCGGACTGTTCCAGGACGTGCGGATCAGCCGCGCCGGCGCGCGCATCATCGTGACCGTGGTGGAAAATCCGGTGATCAACCGGGTCGCCTTCGAGGGCAACAAGAAGGTCAAGGACGAGCAGCTCTCGGCCGAAATCCAGTCCAAGCCGCGCGGCACGCTGTCGCGGCCGATGGTGCAGTCGGATGCGCAACGCATCGCCGAAATCTACCGGCGGTCCGGCCGTTACGACGTGCGCGTCAACCCCGAAATCATCGAGCAGCCGAACAATCGCGTCGACCTCGTCTTCACCATCACCGAGGGCTTCAAGACCGGCGTGCGGCAGATCCAGTTCGTCGGCAACAGCTTCTATTCGTCATATCGCCTCAAGGACATCATCAAGACCCACGAATCGAACCTCCTGAGCTTCCTCGGCGGCAATGACGTCTATGATCCCGACCGCGTCGAGGCTGATCGCGACCTGATCCGCCGCTTCTATCTGAAGCACGGCTTCGCCGACGTGCAGGTGGTCGCGGCGCTGACCGAGTACGATCCCGACCGCAAGGGTTTTCTCGTCACCTTCAAGATCGAGGAAGGCGTGCAATACCGCGTCGCCTCGGTCCAGTTCGCGTCCAACATTACCAACCTCGATGGCAACGCGCTGAAGGCCTATTCCCGCGTCTATACCGGCTCGCTTTACAACGTCGAGGCGGTCGAGAAATCGGTCGAGGAAATGCAGATCGAGGCCTCGCGCCGGGGCTATGCCTTCGCGGTCGTGCGTCCGCGCGGCGACCGCAATTTCGAGGCTCACACCGTGTCGGTGGTGTTCGCGATCGAGGAGGGACCGCGGACCTATATCGAACGCATCAACATCCGCGGCAACACCCGCACGCGCGACTACGTGATTCGCCGCGAGTTCGATGTTTCCGAGGGCGACGCCTACAACCGCGCGCTCGTGGATCGGGCAGAACGGCGCCTGAAGAACCTCGACTACTTCAAGACCGTGAAGATCAATACGGAGCCGGGTTCATCGAGCGACCGCGTCATCCTGGTGGTCGACCTCGAAGAGAAATCCACTGGCGACTTCTCGGTCTCGGGCGGCTATTCGACCACCGACGGCGCGCTCGCCGAAGTCAGCATCTCCGAGCGCAATTTCCTCGGCCGAGGCCTGTATGCCAAGGCCGCGGTGACCTACGGCCAGTATGCGCGCGGTCGTCTCGCTTTCATTTGTCGAACCCTATCTGCTTAATTATCGTGTCGCGCTCGGGCTGGATGTGTTCTACCGGGAGCAGCTTGCCAACAGCTACATTTCCTACGGGACCAAGACGGTCGGCTTCAGTCCGCGGCTTGGCTTCCAGTTGCGCGAGGACCTGTCGCTGCAACTGCGCTACTCGCTGTACCAGACCGAGATCTCGCTGCCCTATTACCTCGCGAACTGTAACAATAACGCCGAACAACCCGTTGATCCCGTTCTATCCGTCGCCGGCCTTCGTGAATTTGACGACTGGCAGCGTCAGTGGCGGGAGGCACGCTCACGATCGCGGCTGGGCAACCCGCGACCGACCCTGGCTCCGGCCTGTGGTGCTACAGCGACGGCGAAGCCTCCTTGCCGGTTCGCCAGGAGTTGCAGAGCGGCTCCACGATCACCTCGGCGCTGGGCTATACGCTGAATTACAACACGCTCGACAACAACAAGAACCCCACCGATGGCCTGTTGGTCAGCTTCGCGCAGGATTTCGCCGGCGTCGGCGGCGACGTGAGCTTCCTGAAGAGCACGATCGACGCGAAGTATTACTCCCCGCTGGTGTCCGACATCGTCGGCATCGTCCATCTGCAGGGCGGCATGCTCAACCAGATCAACAGCAACGGCCTTGCGCATGCTCGATCATTTCCAGATGGGGCCGAACCTGGTGCGCGGCTTCGCTCCGAACGGCATCGGTCCGCGCGACATCAATCCGTTCGGAACGGAGGACGCGCTCGGCGGCACCAAATACTGGGGCGCGTCGTTCGAATTGCAGATGCCGTTCTGGTTCCTGCCGAAGGAAGTGGGCTTGAAGGGCGCCGTCTACGCTGATGCCGGCGGCTTGTTCGACTACAAGGGACCGACCGACTGGGCTTAGCGACCGAGTCAAGGCTTCAACAATGGACCGGGGTGCATCCCGCAAGCGTTGATGCTCGGACCAACTTTCAATCCTGGAACTTGCCTCGGATTGCAGTATGACTACGGCAATGTGGTCCGGACGTCGGTCGGCGTAGGCCTCGTCTGGGCGTCGCCGTTCGGACCGCTGCGCTTCGACTACGCGGTGCCGATCACCAAGGGTCAGTACGACCGCGTCCAGCAGTTCAAGTTCGGCGGCGGAACGTCGTTCTAGGACAATCCCGGCGCAAGGCCGGTTTGCCTTGCGCCATGACACTTCCAGCAGGAGATCGGGTTCTGCCATGCCGATCTCCGATTTCAACCACGGGCCGGACCCCGACGGGCGGAATGGCGCAGCCGACATTCTTTACGAAGCCTCCTCTGAAGACGCTGGCCGAGATCGCCGCGTTGGCCGGAGCGCAGCTCGCCGATCCCTCGCGATCTGGCCAGACGGTGAGTGGGCTGGCGTCGCTCGACGAGGCCGGCCCGGCGCATCTGACCTTCTTCGACAATCCCAGATATGCCGAGCAGCTTGCCGCGACCCGGGCGGGCGCGTGCATCGTGGGTCAGCATTTCGAGGCTGATGTTCCCGCGCATGTGGCGGTGCTGCGCGCGGCCCAGCCGTTTCGCGCCTTTGTGCAGGTTGCTCGCGAGCTGCACGCGCAAGCGCTGCGCCCGCAATCCTGGTTCGGGGTCGAGGGCATCGCGCCTTCCGCCATCATCGATCCCAGCGCCCATTTGGAGGACGGTGTGGTCGTCGAGCCGCTCGCGGTGATCGGCGCCGAGGTCGAGATCGGGGCGGGGACCATCATCGGCGCTGGCGCCGTGATCGGATCGGGTGTCAGGATCGGGCGGGATTGCAATGTCGGCGCGCGTACGGCCATCCAATGCGCGCTGATCGGAAATCACGTGCTGATCCATCCCGGCTGCAGCATTGGCCAGGATGGCTACGGCTTCGTGTCTTTCGCGCCTGAGGGGCATCTCAAGGTTCCGCAGACCGGCCGGGTGCTGATCCAGAACCACGTCGAGATCGGGGCGGGTACGACAATCGACCGCGGCAGCCTGCGTGACACCGTCATCGGCGAGGGCACCAAAATCGACAATCAGGTCCAGATCGGTCACAATGTGACCATTGGCAGGAATTGCCTGCTGGCGGCCCAGATCGGGCTCGCGGGCAGCCTGACCATCGGTGACAACGTGGCACTAGCGCGTGACAACGCGGCCGGTTTGAAGGGCGAAGGGCAGGAGTGATGGAGGAGGCAGCAGTCAGGTTTGCGGTCGTGGATATCAATGAGATCCTGAAGACGCTGCCGCATCGCTATCCCATGTTGCTGATCGACAGGGTGATCAATATCCGCACCGACTACAGCGGCATCGGCATCAAGAACGTCACCATCAACGAGCCGCAATTCGCCGGGCATTTTCCCGAACGGCCGGTCTATCCGGGCGTGATGATGATCGAGGCGATGGCGCAGACCGCGGGCGTGATCGGCATCAAGTCGGTCGAGGGCACCGAGAAGCCACGCGCGGTGTATTTTCTCACCATCGACAAGTGCAAGTTCCGCAAGCCGGTGATGCCCGGTGATACCATCGAATATCACATGACGAGCATCGGCCGCCGCAACACCATGTGGTGGTTTCACGGCGATGCCAGGGTGAACGGCAAGACGGTCGCGGAAGCCGATGTCGGCGCGATGCTGACCGACTGACGGACACGATGACCAAAATCGATCCCACCGCGCGGGTTGAAGACGGCGCCGTGATCGGCGACGGCACGACCATCGGTCCGTACTGCATCGTCGGCCCGCACGCGGTGATCGGCGCCAATTGCACGTTGATGTCGCATGTGCAGGTGATGGGCCATACCGTAGTCGGCGAGGGCTGCGTGATCTCGCCCTTCGTCGTGCTCGGCGGTGCGCCGCAGGACCTCAGCTATCGCGGCGAGCCAACGCGGCTCGAGATCGGCGCATCCTGCACGCTGCGCGAGGGCGTGACCATGAACGTCGGCACGGTGAAGGGCGGCGGGCTGACGCGCGTGGGCGCGCGCGGCTATTTCATGAACAACAGTCATGTCGGCCATGACTGCACCGTCGGCGACGACGTCATCTTCGCAACCTCGGCCACGCTCGGCGGTCACTGCGAGATCGGCGACTTCGTCTATATCGGCGGGCTGTCGGCCGTGCACCAGTTCACCCGCGTCGGGGGACAGGTGATGGTCGGCGGCGTCTGCGGCGTGCGCGGCGACGTCATTCCGTTCGGCCTCGTCAACGGCCAATATGCGGTGCTGGAAGGCCTCAACATCATCGGCATGCGGCGGCGCAAATTCACGCGCGAGCGGCTGGCGACGGTTCGCGCCTTCTACGACAAGCTGTTTCACGGCCCTGGCGTCTTCGCAGAGCGGCTGGAAAGCGTGCAGCCGCTTGCCGGCGAAGACCCCGCAATTGCGGAAATCCTGACTTTCATCGGGGACGGCAAGCATCGTCCGCTGTGCCTTCCGGACGATCGCACCGGTCGATCGTAGCGATGGCCGCGCCCGCGCCAGACCTTGCATCGCCCGTCGGCCTGATTGCCGGGGGCGGCGTGCTGCCCTTTGCAGTCGCCGATTCGCTAACCACCCGCGGCATCGCGAGTGTGCTGTTTGCGCTTCGCGGCGTTTGCGACGCCCAGAAAGTCGAACGCTTCCCTCACCGCTGGATTTCGGTCGGACAGTTCGGGCATTTGACCAAACTGCTCCGCGCCGAGGGGTGCCGTGATCTCGTCTTCATCGGGACGCTGACGCGCCCGGCGTTGTCGGAAATCCGTCTGGACTGGGGTACGCTGCGCGTCGCAAGGCAGGTGTGGGCGTCCTTCCGCGGCGGCGACGACCATCTGTTGTCGGGTATTGGCCGCATCCTGGAGCAGGATGGTTTTCGCATGGTCGGAATCAGGGATGTCGCGCCTGACCTGCTGATGCCGGCCGGATGCCTCACGCGCGTGGTGCCGGACGCGCATGCCGAGGCCGACATCGCAAGAGGACGTGAGGTGCTGCGAGCAATGAGCCCGTTCGATATCGGGCAGGCCGTGGTTGTCATCGATAACCACGTCGTCGGCGTCGAGGACATCGAGGGCACCGACGGCCTGCTGGCGCGGATTGCGCGCCTGCGCGAACAGGGCCGCATCCGTGCGGCCGTCGGGCGCGGCGTACTGGTGAAGGCGCCGAAGAGCGGGCAGGATTTGCGCTTCGATCTGCCGACCATCGGCGCAACGACCATCGATGGCGTGCGCGAGGCCGGGCTTGCCGGCATTGCGGTGGCTGCGGGCGCCACGCAGGTCGTCGATCTCCAGGCCGTGATGGCCGCCGCCGACGCCGCCGGCCTGTTCGTGACGGGTGTTGCGGCGTGAGTCCGGCGCGCCCAGGCGCCGGCATCGGTCGCAGGATATTCCTGATCGCAACCGAGGAGTCCGGCGACCGGCTCGGCGCCGGATTGATGAAGGTGCTGCGCCAGCGTCTCGGCGATGCCGTGCAGTTCGAGGGCGTCGGCGGCCGCGCCATGGCGCGGGAAGGGTTGTCCTCGCTGTTTCCGATCGAGCAGCTGTCGATCGTGGGCATCTCGGCGGTCGTGCTGCAATTGCCGAAGCTCCTGCGGTTGATCGATCAGACCGCCGATGCGGTCATCGCCGCGGCACCCGACATCCTCGTGATCATCGACAGCCCCGATTTCACCCATCGGGTCGCCCGCAAGGTGCGGTCTCGGAGCCCGTCGATCCCGATCGTCGACTATGTCTCGCCGACGGTATGGGCGTGGCGGCCGGGCCGGGCGCGCGCCATGGTCTCCTATGTCGATCATGTGCTGGCGCTGCTGCCGTTCGAGCCCGCGGCCTATGAGCGGCTGCGTGGGCCGCCCTGCACCTATGTCGGTCATCCCCTGACCGAGCAGGTCGCGCAGCTGCGGCCGAATGCCGACGAGCTCGCCCGCCGTAACGCCGAGCCGCCGTTGCTGCTGGTGCTGCCCGGCAGCCGCCGCAGCGAGGTCAGGCGTCATATGCTCGTGTTCGGCGAAACGCTGGCGCGCCTGCAGGCCGACGGCGTCGCCTTCGAGGCCGTGCTGCCGACCATGCCGCATCTCGAGACCATCGTCCGCGAGGGCGTGAAGACCTGGAAGGTCGCGCCGCGCATCGTGATCGGCGAGCAGGACAAGCGCGCCGCATTCCGGACCGCGCGCGCAGCACTCGCCAAGTCCGGCACCGTGACGCTGGAGCTTGCGCTGTCGGGCGTACCGATGGTTGCCGCCTATCGAACCGGCGGCGTCGAGGGCTGGATGCTGCTGCGCCTGATCAAGGTGCAATCCGTGATCCTCGCCAATCTCGTGCTGGGCGACAACGTCGTGCCGGAATTCATCCAGCAGGACTGCACGCCCGACAATCTCGCGCGCGCCTTGCGTCCGCTGCTCGGCGACACACCGGAGCGGAGGCGGCAGTGCGAGGCCTTCGGCAGGCTCGACAGCATCATGTCGATCGGCAAGTCGATGCCGAGCGTGGGCGCTGCCGACATCGTGCTGGCGACGATGCGCAAAGGCCGGCGTTAGGCGTTACTTCCGCTTGCCGATGTCCACATAGTCGCGGCGGGCCACGCCGGTATAGAGCTGGCGCGGGCGGCCGATCTTCTGCTGCGGATCCTCGATCATCTCGCTCCACTGGCTGATCCAGCCGACGGTGCGCGCAACTGCGAACAGCACGGTGAACATCGAGACCGGCAGGCCCATCGCCTTCAGCGTGATGCCCGAATAGAAGTCGACGTTCGGATAAAGCTTGCGATCGATGAAATATGGGTCGCTGAGCGCGATCTTTTCCAGCTCCAGCGCGACCTTCAGCATCGGATCGTCGCCGTGGCCGGTCTCCTTCAAGACCGCGTGACACATCTTCTGCATGATCTTGGCGCGCGGGTCGTAGTTCTTGTAGACGCGGTGACCGAAGCCCATCAGGCGGACTTCGCTGTTCTTGTCTTTCACCTTCTTGATGAAGTCCGGAATCTTGTCGACCGTGCCGATGCCGTAGAGCATGTTCAGCGCGGCCTCGTTGGCGCCGCCATGCGCCGGGCCCCAGAGGCAGGCGATGCCGGCCGCGATGCAGGCGAACGGGTTGGCGCCCGAAGAGCCCGCGATCCGCACCGTCGAGGTCGATGCGTTCTGCTCGTGATCGGCGTGCAGGATGAGGATCTTGTCGAGCGCGTCTGCCAGCACCGGGTTGATCTTGTACTCCTCGCACGGCACCGCGAAGCACATGTGCAGGAAATTTTCGGCAAAGGAGAGCGAGTTCTTCGGGTAGATGAAGGGTTGGCCGACGGTGTATTTGTAGGCCATCGCCGCCAAGGTCGGCACCTTGGCGATCATCCGCATCGAAGCGATCATGCGCTGCTGCGGATCGTTGATGTCGGTGGAGTCGTGATAGAACGCGGCGAGCGCGCCGACCGCGGCCACCATGATCGCCATCGGGTGGGCGTCGCGGCGGAAACCCTGGAAGAAGCGCGCCATCTGCTCGTGCACCATGGTGTGGTGGATCACGCGATGGTCGAAGTCCTTTTTCTGCGCGGCGGTGGGCAGTTCCCCGTAGAGCAGCAGATAGCAGGTCTCGAGGAAGTCGCCGTGCTCGGCGAGCTGCTCGATCGGGTAGCCCCGGTATTCGAGGATGCCGGCGTCGCCGTCGATATAGGTGATCTTGGACTGGCAGCTGCCGGTCGAGGTGAAGCCGGGATCGTAGGTGAACATCCCGGCCTGGGCGTAGAGCTTGGCGATGTCGATGACGTCAGGCCCGACGGTGCCGCTCATAATCGGAAAATCGTAGGTCTTGTTGCCAACGGTAAGGGTGGCGGTCTTGGCTGAGGATTTTGCGTCCATCGTGATGTCCCCGATGAGATCGTTGGCGGGTTGCCTCGTGCCGTTTCAGGCGACGGCGAGGCAGGCCGGATTGTTCAGAAGGCGGCTGTTTGAATGGGTATCGTATTGCCGTGTGCGCTGCAAGATCGCCACAAGTCGTGACGGCGTTTTACGCGGTAGCCTGATCTGCGAGCCGCGCAAGGCACTGCTCGCGCCCCAGCACTGAAAGCACGTCGAAAATGCCGGGCGAGGTGGTCCGGCCGGTCAGCGCCACGCGGAGCGGCTGGGCGACCGCACCGAGCTTGAGACCGTGCGTTTCCGCAAAGCCGCGCATGGCCGCCTCCGTGGCCGCGCCGCTCCAGGGCGTCACCTGCTCCAAGGCCGTGCGCAGCTGTCCGATCAGGTTGCGGGTTTCCGGCGTCAGCAGGGCTTGCGCCTTCGGTTCGACCTCCAGCGGGCGGTCGGCAAAGATGAAATAGGAGGCGTCGATCAGTTCGATCAGGGTCTTGGCGCGCTCCTTCAAATGCGGCATCGCCTGCAGCAATTGGGCGCGGGTGTCCTCGTTGAGCTTCGCCTTCACCGCGGCTCCCTCAGGGACATAGTCCAGCACGCGCTCGAACATGATCACGAGCGATTGATCGTCGCTGGTGCGGATGTAGTGCCCGTTGAGGTTCTCCAGCTTGGCGAAGTCGAAGCGGGCGGCCGAGCGGCCGACGCCGGACAGGTCGAAGGCGGCGACCATTTCCTCCGTGGAAAAGATTTCCTGGTCGCCATGGCTCCAGCCCAGCCGGACCAGGTAGTTGCGCAGGGCGGCCGGCAGATATCCCATGGCGCGGTAGGCATCGACCCCGAGCGCGCCGTGGCGCTTGGAAAGCTTCGAGCCGTCGGGGCCGTGGATCAGCGGAATGTGCGACATGCTCGGCACGGTCCAGTCCAGCGCATCGTAGATCTGCTTCTGGCGCGCGGCGTTGATCAGATGGTCATCGCCGCGGATGACATGGGTGACGCCCATATCGTGGTCGTCGACGACCACGGCCAGCATGTAGGTCGGCGTCCCGTCGCCGCGCAAAAGCACGAGGTCGTCGAGATTTTCGTTCTGCCAGACCACGCGGCCCTGCACCTGGTCCTCGATCACGGTCTCGCCGGTCTGCGGCGCGCGGAGCCGGATGGTCGGCTTGATGCCGGTGGGGGCGCCTGTGGGACCGCGGTCGCGCCACATCCCGTCATAGAGGCGGGTGCGGCCCTCGGCGCGTGCTTTCTCGCGCATCGCCGTCAGTTCCGCCGGGCTGGCGTAGCAGTAGTAGGCCTTGCCGGCGGCCAGCAGCTGCTCGGCAACCTCGCGATGCCGCGCGGCGCGGCTGAACTGGTAGATGACGTCGCCGTCCCAATCGAGCTCGAGCCACTTCAAGCCGTCGAGGATGGCTGCGATCGCGGCTTCCGTCGAGCGCTCGCGGTCGGTGTCCTCGATCCGCAGCAGCATTTTGCCGCCGCGACCGCGCGCGTAGAGCCAGTTGAACAACGCGGTGCGCGCGCCGCCGATATGGAGGAAGCCGGTCGGCGAGGGGGCGAAGCGTGTGACGATGGAGTCAGTCATCGATGAGGGCAGGACGTGGTCGACATTGGCGGTGGTGTATAGCAGGACGGACCGTAGCGAAAGGCGGAAATGTCAGGCTTCGTCACCTGCTGTCGTCGCGGTCAGGCGGAGCGATGAATTGTTTTTCTGCCGCGGCGTCGAGGCGCCTGACCTCAAATCCACGCACGAGCGCCAGGTCTGTCGATCCCGCGCTGAGGCGAACGCGACCGTCGGCCTGCACCAGCTCGAAGCCATCCCGCTTGCGATTTGGAATTGCCGTCCACACCCGCTTGCCGTCGGCGAGGTCGTACTTGTCGAAGCCACCCCGGTTCCGAACGTAGACGAACCGGCCGTCCGGCGAAAACTGCTGGTCGTGGTCGACCTGCAGAACGCCGTCGAGATGCAGAACGACGTGTCCGGTTGCGATCTCGATGATGTCGGTGCCTTCGATGTCTCTGCGACGGAACGTCATGAAGCGGCCGTCACGGGACAGCTCGCTCGAGGCCGCCTGCTGCGCGCGGTCGTCGACCGGCTTCCGCTCGACCAGGCCGAATTCCGCCATCACGCGATCGCAGAACATGGGACCGCACTGCGCATGGAAGTCCGCCGTGAGCGGCATGATCAGGCCTTTCGTCCCGTCCGGATTGGACGGCAACGGCCGCCACGTGCCTTTTGCGAACACGGACTCGCCGCCGGAGGCGATCAGCGACGGCTCACCCGCATCGGACACGCGCAGGATGTCGGAAGCCCTGTCGAGCTTGTATTCGTGCAGCAGCCTGCCGTCCTCGGAGGACCAGACCGCGACGACGAGACCAACCTGCGAAGCGATCCATCTGCCGTTTGGGGACAGCACCAGCGAGCGCTTCTCGTTGGTCTGCATGCTCTGGGGAATCTCGAACGTCCCCTGCCTGCCGCCGCGACTGACCGTCATCTTTTGCCGAGATCGTGCGTCGTCGGCCTGCAGATCGTGGACGACTGCGATGGTCCTGTCGTCATCTGAAACGAAGGCCGCACCGTCCGGGCGAATGGAGGCGACCTTCCTGCCGTTGCGCAAATCCCATGCCGCCCATTCCGGGCCTCCCGGCATGTCGCTCGACCGCATCAGCAGATGGCCGCTCCCGGAAATATCGAAATGTTCGCCGGCGCCGGCGTTGTCGCATCGGGCGGGGAGCGACGGCTGCGCCTTGTATGCCTCCGGTCCGCCAAAGGGGCCGTCGATCCCATAGACAATGAAATCCAGATGAGCGGGCTCGCAGCCACCGCCGCTGTTGCCGAAGACGAGATGCTTGCCGTCATAGTCGAAGGCAATGGAGGAACCACCGCACGTGTCGTCCTCCAGCCGGAAGAAGAACTCGGTCTTTTCTTTCTTCAGGTTCCAGACCCGAAAGCTTTTCCATTCGTAATCGCCGACGTGCCCGATAATCGCGTAGTCCTGCGTCGGATTGATCACGATCTCATCGTCGGCCTTCAGATCCGGAAAGTGCGCCGGCAAATGGGTGCGCGTCAGAAATTCCGGTGTCGGCCGCAGGTCTTCGTTGGAATGGCCGTAATAGGACGTGAGCGATTTGATGTCGTGGAACGCGGGCTGGGAGGCTGTCGACGCGGGCGCGCCCGTCGCTGCGTCCCAGGCCACCACCCGGCCGTCATAGTCACGCGCGAACACGGTGCTGCTGTCGGACGAAATCGACACGGCCGCGATGTGCAGGCCCGGACTGGTGAGATAGCGAAGCGTGATCCCCGTCTTGATGTCGATCAGGCGTGCGACCGAGGCGTACGGCGAAGTGGCGAGGAACCAGGCGCCATCAGGCGCGATCAGGAACGCCCCGTTGCCGCCGGCCGTGGTCTGCGGGGTGGCCACGAAGCCGGCGAGATCGCCGCGACCCGGGCCTTTCGCGGCCGTGGCCTCTTCCGAGACCGCGGGCTGTGCCCAAAGACTGCCCGCCAGTGCCAATGCCGCCAGAGGCAGAACGGGGAAGCGGCCGAAGGGAATCATCTCAGCGAAATCCGGGAAATTGGCGTGTGAGGTGGATATGCCATCCGGAGAGCTCCGATTTCGAGCAAAACCCTCGATAATGGTTTCCGGAGGGCTTATTTCGGGCTCGTGACGGCGGGCTTGGCCTGACAGAGCGAATTTGGCAGAAGGGCCGCACATTTCTGGCCAGGATCTTGGGATGACCACGACGGACACGGCAACGGCAGAGGCGGGACGCGATTTCATTCGCGACATCGTCCAGGCCGATCTCGACGCAGGCAAGCACAAGGCTGTTGTGACCCGGTTCCCGCCGGAGCCGAACGGCTATCTGCATATCGGCCACGCCAAGTCGATCGCGCTGAATTTCGGCATCGCCCAGGAGTTTGCCGGTCACTGCAACCTGCGCTTCGACGACACCAACCCGACCCGGGAAGAGCAGGAATATATCGACTCGATCCAGGCCGACGTGCACTGGCTCGGCTTCGACTGGGGCAAGAACCTGTTCTATGCCTCCGACTATTTCGAGCGGCTCTACGAATGGGCGGAAGGCCTGATCAGCCGAGGCCTCGCCTATGTCGACGACCAGAGCCAGGAGGACATCCGTCTCTCGCGCGGCACCCTGACCGAACCGGGCAAGAACTCGCCGTTCCGCGACCGCAGCGTCGAGGAGAACCTCGACCTGTTCCGCCGCATGAAGGCGGGCGAGTTTCGCAACGGCGCGCGGGTGCTGCGTGCGAAAATCGATATGTCCGCAGGCAACATCAATTTGCGCGATCCCGTGCTGTACCGCATCCTGCATGCGCATCATCCGCGCACCGGCGACAAATGGTCGATCTATCCGAGCTATGACTATGCGCACGGCCAGTCTGATGCGATCGAGGGCATCACGCACTCGATCTGCACGCTGGAGTTCGAGGATCATCGGCCGCTCTATGACTGGCTGCTGGACAAGCTGCCGGTGCCGTCGAAGCCGCATCAGTACGAGTTCGCGCGGCTCAACCTGACCTACACGCTGCTGTCCAAGCGCGTGCTGACGCGCCTTGTTCAGGACGGCCATGTCGCGGGCTGGGACGATCCGCGCATGCCGACCATCGCCGGATTGAAGCGGCGCGGCGTGCCGCCGGCGGCGGTCCGCGAATTCGTCAAGCGCATCGGGGTCGCCAAGGCCAACAGCGTCGTCGACGTCGGCATGCTCGAATTCTGTATCCGCGAGGAGCTCAACCGCACGGCGCAGCGGCGGATGGCCGTGTTGCGGCCGTTGAAGGTCGTCATTGAGAATTATCCGGAAGGGCAGGTCGAGGAGCTGGAAGCGATCAACCACCCCGACGACCCCGGCAAGGGCACGCGAAAAATCCCGTTCGGGCGCGAGCTGTATATCGAGCAGGACGACTTCATGGAGAATCCGCCGAAGAAATTCTTCCGGCTGTCTCCGGGCAATGAAGTGCGGCTGCGCTACGCCTATTTCATCAAGTGCACGAGCGTTGTGAAGAACGCGGCCGGCGAGGTCGTCGAGCTGCGCTGCAGCTACGATCCCGCGACCAAAGGCGGCAACGCGCCCGATGGCCGCAAGGTCAAGGCGACCATGCACTGGCTGTCGGCGGCGCAGTCGAAGCCGGCGGAAATCCGCATCTACAACCAGCTGTTCGCCAAGCCGAGCCCCGACGCCTCGAATTTCGCCGCCGACCTCAATCCCCTGTCGCTGGAGATCCTGAAGGACGCGCGGGTCGAGCCTGCGATTGCCGAGAGCAATTCCACTGAACCCGTGCAGTTCGAACGGCAGGGCTATTTCGTGCGCGACAGGGATTCCGCAGCCGATCGGCTGGTGTTCAGCCGCACCATCGGCCTGCGCGACACCTTTGCGAAGGAAGTCGGGAAGGGTTGAGAGGATCAGCGCATGACAGGCGAAGCCGACAAGATTGTCAGCGATGTCCAGGCGAAATGGGCGGCTGCCTTTTCGAAGCGCGACGCGGAGGCGCTGTCGGCGCTCTATTCGCGGCATGGCTTCCTGTACGGATCGAATCCAAATCTGTATCGGGGCAAGGACGGCGCCAAAGCCTATTTCAGCGGGCTGCCGCGCTGGCAGTCGCAGAGCGTCAAATTCACCGACGTCACGACCGAAGCGGCCGGCGCTGACGTGGTCAGCATGGCCGGCACGGCGAATTTCTTGTTCGATGAGAAGCCGCTGACGGTCAAGATCACCTGGGTGATCGTGCGTGAGGACGGCGGCTGGAAGATTTTGAGCCATCACGTATCGTCGAAGGCGCCGCTGCTGTAGGGCAGACACAGACGTCGTCATTGCGAGGAGCCAAGAGCGCGACGAAGCAATCCAGACTGCACACGCGGGAAAGAGTCTGGATTGCTTCGCTTCGCTCGCAATGACGAATTCACATGTCTTCGCATCCCCGCGGCGCGATTTGCGTCCGAGCTTTGCATCGTTGGTGTCCCTCCGAGAGCAGAGGGCGCAGGGAATGCCGGGCGCTGGCCGCACCCGCAGGCCTTGTGGGCTGAAAAGGAAAGGTGCCCACAAGTCAGTACAGGCAGGCCGAAACATCCGGCACTCCCTGCGCAATGGCTTTACGGCTTACTCCGCGCTCTCCCCGGGGTACCGGGCTTTCTAGCCCCCATCGCCATGCCGACTCGTCGTCGACAAGACTTGACGCCAGCATCGGGGCGTCAGGACCACACGGCTTGACCGTACGCGACCGCGCCGCACGTCTTGCGACACCACCGCGTCCATCGCATCCCGCACCACGTTTCGTGACGACCGCGAAGCGCCTCTTTGGTGGGCGCGGGATGTCGCGGTTATACGCCTGTGTTCCGAATTTCGGAAAGAGAAATATTTTGGCGCGAGCGGCTTGACAGTCGTTTCTGGTAATCCGCAGGTGTTTTGCCCGTCGTGTCGCGCCGGCAACACTATTGCCGGCGTCCCGGCCGCGTCTGGCTGATGTGGACCATTTGCCTGCGAACGGGGTCTTGATAAGCTAACGCGTGCGCCTCGCGCGGCTATGCCATTTTGCCAATTCTGTTTGGAGATTTGCATGTTGCGTGGTCTGTTGCTTTCGCTGCTGTCCGCGACATTCGTTTACGGCGCCACGGTTGCCTTTGCGCCGCCGGCGTGGGCTGTCAATTGCGATGTCAATGCGTGCATAAGCACCTGCCAGAAGAGATGCCCGGGCCCCGCCTGTGCCTGCCCTCAGAACTGCATGCAGACGATCGACCAGCGCAAGAAGACTAGACAGTGCAAGTAAGCGCTGGCTGATTTCGGGCTTGGCTCCGGTCTCTGCGGTGAAGCCGGGGCTTTGACCTTGAAGGCTGACCGGGGAGCCGACGCCGGTATGCGCCGGAACCCATGCACTTTAGTCGTTTTCGTAACTTGCCATTTGCGATGCTGCTTCGGCCGGTGAACAGGGGAACGGTGCGCGGCCACAGGACGTCATCAATCGAATCAGTGCACATTGCCGTCTCGAACAAGCTGCGAGGTTCACTCCGATGAAATCCGCTGCAGTTCTCTTTCTCCTGGTGTTCGCCGTCCAATCCTGCTCCCAAAGCGAGGATGTGACCGGCTCGATCGGCGGGTGCGCGAGCGAGCTTCATCCCGCCTATAATCCGAAGGCGCTCGACCAGTGTGTCGACGTCTGCAAGAAATGCCAGCACGGCGTGACCGTGACGTGCACGACCTCCTGCACGCTCAAGGGCGCGCGGTAATCCGCATCGTGCCGTCACCGGTTCAGTCCTGCGGGGGCGGGACGTCATGCCACTTCAGTTTGGAGTTGATCGCAAAGTAGCGCTGTTTTGCTTTCGCATAGGTCGACGGCGCGCGCTTCCTGAGCGATTCGATTGCCTCCGGCTCAAGGTCTTCGACCTTGGCGCGAGCGCGTCGAATGGCCCCATGAAAGAGGCCTTTGCGGCGGACCGTGTAGACGTCGACGATCAGGTGTCCGAGATTGACGATTTCACCGGGCTCGAGTCGCATCTGTGCGACCGCGCCGTTGAAGTTCTCCTTGTAGCATTCAAATCTCGCGACGGTCCAAACTGCGGGTTCCAACGCTTCCACGGCGCCCCGGCTTTTCCCGGTCAGTGAAATCGGACCGGTCCTGACCCAGAAATCCACCGTTTTTCCGGTACTGGATTTGAGAATGACATGCGGGAAACACCACGCCTCGCCGTCCTTTGACACGGTGACGTCGAATACCGCGACTGCCCAATCCGGATTTTCCTGACGCAGCCGTGCGATTTTTGCATCCGCATCGATCTCCGCGGCGGCCGGCGGGGTCTGAGCAGCGGCCAGCAGGACGGCCGCGAGCGCCGCCAAAGCCAATTTGCGCATGCGATGTTTCTCCGTGAAGTACGGCACACCGTGAACTTGCGCCGAATTGAAGCTTATTGGCAATCATCGGAGCGCGTCCGCCGCAGCTCGCGCCAAATGATATCCACGAATATTCTGCATCCGTTCCGCTAGCCGACCCGCGACAGCTTCCAGTAGCCTTGCTCCGTCAGTTGCATCACAGAGTGTCGCCGGATGGCGCCGAACGATCACCGTCCGCGAAGGCGTCGCCGGCACGTGGCCGCCGCGTGCAGGAGCGCAAGCGGGCGGCTTCGCTCCCGCAGGCGTCCCGCTCTGGGCCGCGTTCGCCGAGCGGCTGCGCGCCTGGGCGCGGGCCGAGGCCGGAGCAGGGCGGCTGCTGCCGTGGGTGCCGGTCGCCTTCGGCACCGGCATCGCGCTCTATTTCACCGCGCCGCGCGAGCCCTCTCTCGCGGTCACCATCGTCGCCGCGATCGCCTGCTGCATCGCCGCCTTCCTCGCGCGCCGCAGCCGCTTCTTCGTGGCCGCGGTCATGGTGGCGGCGGTCGCGTCCGGTTTTGCGATCGCGACCTGGAAGACCGCGCGGGTCGCGCACACCGTGCTGGCGCGGCCGCTCTATTCGGTGTCGCTGTCGGGCTTTGTCGAGACCCGCGACATCCGCGAGCACACCGACCGTTTCGTGCTGCGCGTGACGCAGATGGATGCGCCGCGGCTGTCGACCAGGCTGGAACGGGTGCGGCTGTCGGTGAAGAAGGGCACCGCGCCTGACGTCGGCAGCTTCGTCGAATTGAAGGCGCGGCTGATGCCGCCGCTCGCGTCGCTGCGGCCGGGCTCCTACGATTTTGCGCGCGACCTGTTTTTCCAGGGGATCGGCGCCTCCGGCTTCGCGATGGGGGCGATCAGGACGGCCGCGCCGCCCGAGGCCGGCGGATTGCGGCTGCGCTACGCCGCCGTCATGCAGGGCTTGCGCGATGCCATCGATGCGCGCATCCGCAGCCGGCTCGACGGCGACCAGCGCGCGATCGCGACCGCGCTGCTCACCGGCCGGCGCGACGCCATCTCCCAGCCGGTCAACGACGCCATGTTCATTTCCGGTCTCGGCCACGTGCTCTCGATCTCCGGCTATCACATGGCGGTCGTTGCCGGCGTCGTGTTCTTTGCGGTGCGCGCGCTGCTGGCGCTGATCCCGGCTTTGACCGTCAGTTACCCCATCAAGAAATGGGCGGCCGCGGTGGCGCTGGTCGCCGCCGCCTTTTATCTGCTGCTGTCGGGGGCGGAGGTCGCGACGCAACGATCGTTCTTCATGACGGCGGTGGTGCTGGCCGCCGTGATGGTCGACCGCCGCGCCATCACGTTCCGCACGCTCGCGGTCGCGGCAATGATCGTGCTCGTGGCCGCGCCCGAAGCGCTGGTGCATCCGAGCTTCCAGATGTCGTTTGCGGCAACGCTCGGCCTGGTCGCGCTGGTGCAGGTCGGCATGCCCCGGCTGTTTGCGACGCCGGACAGCTCGGCGGCGGCGCGTGTGGCGCTCTGGGGCGGCCGCGAGCTCGCCGTGCTGCTGCTGGCCTCGCTGGTGGCGGGGCTGGCGACGACGCCTTATGCGGCGTTCCATTTCCATCGCGTGACGCCCTATGGCGTGCTGGCCAATCTCGCGGCGATGCCCGTGGTGTCGGCGATCGTGATGCCGGCAGGGCTGCTTGGATTGATCGCAGCGCCCTTTGGTTTCGACGGGGTGTTCTGGAGCTTGATGGGCGCCGGCATCGACTGGATGATCGCGGTCACGCAATGGGTTGCCGCGTTGCCCGGCGCGGTCGGCCGCATCGCGGCCTTCGGCACCGGACCGCTGATTGCGGCCAGTATCGGCATTATCCTGATGGGACTGTTGCGGACGCGGCTCCGCTGGTCCGGCGCAGTGGTGCTGGCCGGCGCGATCGCATGGGCGCTGATGGTGCCGCAGCCCGATATCCTGATCTCGGCCGACGGCCATCAGCTCGCCGTTCGCGGCCGTGACGGCCATCTGCGCCTGATGCGCACCGGCAAGGATGCCTTTCTCACGCGCGAATGGCTGGCGGCGGATGCCGACGGGCGCAACGCCGTCGATCCGTCGCTGGGTGACGGTGTGTCCTGCGACGATGCCGGCTGCGTGGCCGCGCTCGCCGATGGCCGGCTGGTCGCGCAGTCGCGGCGCACGGATGGTCTGGCGGACGATTGCGCGCGGGCCGTGCTCGTCGTCACCGCGCGGCAAGCGCCGACGGACTGCGGGATCGCGATCATCGATCAGGAGCGCTTGCGCCGCCAGGGCGCGCTGGCGTTGCGGCGCAAGGTGAGCGGTTTCGACGTCGAGGCGGTCAAGCCCCGCGGCTTCGACCGGCCATGGTCGCCGGCCGTGGCCGGCGAGGGCGATCTCGATGCGCCGCTGATCGCACGTCCGGCCGATCCACGTGCGCGCGATGCGACGCCGTCGGAGGCCGATCTGCAGGCGGAGGATTGACCGCTATCCAATCTCGGAAGGCCCAGTCAGGCAGCTCGAACGCGCCCAGATGAAACTCGCTCGATGGCGACTCGCTTGCGGGATCGGGCGGCAGTTCGACCAGCGTGAACATCGCACTTGGGAATTGCCGCCAGACCGCCAGATCGGATTCGGTCACGGTCAGATAGCCGAACGTGAACATGTAGCGGCCGGGCTCGGTCACTCTGCCGGCCTTCTGCCAGGAAATCTTGTTGACCACCGCTTGCGCCCCTCAAGCAAACGCGCCGCCGGCCATCATGGGCCGCCGGCGCGCTGTACGCAAATCAAAGCTGGTCGATTGGAAGCGTCCGCGGCGCTTGCGCGTCCTCCGCCGTTCTTGCCGGCGTGGCCGGCTGCCTGGTGACCGGCAGTTGCAGCACGGTGACGCGCTGGCCTTCCACGAGCTGGGTCACCAGGACGTAGTTTCCGTCCGGAAATTCGACGGCGTCGTGATGACGCTCGGGAACCAGCGGATCGACCTTGCCGAATTTGCCGACGCGGGAATTGATGGTCCGGGTCCAGATCCAGCGATTGTCGTAGCGGACCTCCTCGGTGAAGGCGAGCTCGGTTCCCGGCAGCAGGCAGACGGCGACGCTTCTGTCGCTGGCGGAGGCGAAGCCGCGGGTGGAGGTGCCGCGGAACGTCGTCGTCACCAGTTCTTCGCCGACCTCGGCGGGACGCGAGGCCACGGCATGCAGGCTATAGTCACACATTCGGATTGCTCCTCGTTGGAGATAGCGAACCCGCACCGCGTCATTGCCTGAGCAAGATATTCCAAAGTGCTTTGACTTCCTCTCCGATCATGCTCATGGAGGCGCAGGCCTCTATCAGAGTGGACACCAACCCAAAGCCTTTGCCCTGACATGGGCGATTGTGCGGCCCGAGGCGGTGAGCCCAATCACAAGTCCGTTTGCGCGGATGATGTTCCTAATCCAATCGCAGTCAGCGAAAAAAGCCGCCGGACATCTCCGGCGGCTTTTCGACATCGACGCGTGCGCTGCGATCAGTACTTGCGATAGAGCCCGATCAGCTTGCCCTGAATCTTGACCCGGTTCGGCGGCAGGATGCGCACCTCGTAGGAGGTGTTGGCGGGCTCGAGCGCGATCGATGCGCCGCGGCGGCGGAAGCGTTTCAGCGTCGCTTCCTCATCGTCGATCAGTGCGACCACGATGTCGCCGGTGTCGGCGGTCTCGTTGCGCTGGATCAGCGCCATGTCGCCGTCGAGGATGCCGGCTTCGACCATGGAATCGCCGCGCACTTCCAGTGCGTAGTGTTCGCCGGAACCGAGCATGTCCGGCGGCACGCTGATGGTGTGGCTGCGCGTCTGCAGCGCCTCGATCGGCGTGCCGGCGGCGATCCGGCCCATCACGGGCACCGCGACCGGCCGCTCGCCGTCGTCCATGCTGGCGCTGCCGCGGCCCTTGCCGAGATTGCCTTCGATGACGCTGGGCGTGAAGCCGCGGCGGTTGTTGCCTGCGCCCGGCGACAGTTCCGGCAGCTTGATCACCTCGATGGCGCGGGCGCGGTTGGGCAGGCGGCGGATGAACCCGCGCTCTTCCAGCGCCGTGATCAGGCGGTGGATGCCGGACTTCGAGCGCAGATCGAGCGCATCCTTCATCTCGTCGAAGGAGGGCGGCACGCCGGCCTCTTTCAGCCGCTCATTGATGAAGCGAAGAAGTTCGTACTGTTTGCGCGTAAGCATCGCGAGCAAGTCCCCCAATTGATGGTGCCGTTCTGTTCCGAGACTTTCGCGTCAGGGACGAGAGCGTGGCTCCCAATCCCGGACGTGAGTTGATACCAGCACTCGAAAACAAATCATGAACGGACACTATATGTTCGATACATGTTCCGCAACCACTTAATTTCAGGTGAACGTCCGATGGGTTGCGGGAGCGGGGCTGCACGCCGGCCTATTCGGGCAAGCGAAGGATCTCGCAGGGCGTACCTGCTTTGGCCGCGGGCGCAAACGGCGCGCGTATCAGAAGTGCCTGTGCCGCAGCGAGATTCGCAAGCAGCGAAGAGTCCTGCTTGGTGACGGGCGTCGCAATCAGCGTACCGTCGTCGCGCTCGTCGAGGCGTGCGCGCAGATAGTCTTCGCGTTGATCGTTGGCGCCGATGTCGCGGCCGAGCAGGGCGGTGTCTCTGACGTGGTGGATCGTTTTGCGGCCGGACAAAGCGCGAATCAGCGGCACCACGAACAGCATGGTGCAGACATAGGAGGAGACAGGATTGCCGGGCACGCCGACCACGCGCATGGGCCCGAGCCGGCCGTGCATCATCGGCTTGCCCGGCCGCATCGCGATCTTCCAGAACGCGATTCCGACGCCCTCGGCCTCCAGCGAGGTCTTGACCAGGTCGTGGTCGCCGACCGAGGCGCCGCCGGTCGTGACCAGGATGTCGGCGCCGAGCTCGCGCGCGCGGCGGATGCCCGCGGTGGTGGCCGCGATGGTGTCGGCGGCGACCCCGAGGTCGACGGTCTCGGCGCCTTCGGCCCGCGCCAGCGCGCGCAGCGCATAGCCGTTGGAATAGACGATCTGGCCGGGGCCGGGCGTGGTGCCCGGCATGACCAGCTCGTCGCCGGTGGCCAGCAGCGCGAGCTTCGGCCGGCGCCGCACCGCCAGCTCCGGATAGTTCATGCTGGCCGCCAGCGAGAGGTCGCGATCGCTGAGGCGGGTGCCGGCCGACAAGCAGCACGTCGCCTTCGCGAAAATCGACCCCGGCGACGCGGACGTTGCGGCCGGCGCTTGCGGCTTCCGTGATGGTGATGGAATTGCCGTCGACGACCGTGTCTTCCTGGATCACGACGGCGTCGGCGCCATCGGGAATCACGCCGCCGGTGAAGATGCGCGCGGCCTCGCCCGGACCGATCGCGCGATCGAACGGCCGGCCGGCCGCGACCTCGCCGATCACCTTCAGCCTGGCTTGAGCGCTGCGCGGCGTCGGCGGCGCGCACCGCATAGCCGTCCATCGCCGACATCGCCTGCGGCGGCTGGGTGCGGCGGGCGGCAACATCGCGCGCCAGCACGCGATGATGCGCGGCCTCCAGCGCCACCATCTCCTCAGGCATCGGCTGGCTGCCTTCAAGGATCGCGGCAAGGGCGTCGGCAACGGGCATCAGCGCCACGGCAGGCTCCTAGAGCCCTAAGGCCGTCAGCGCGTTGGCGACGTCCTCGGACGATTTGACGTGAACGGCCGACAGGCCATATGCCCGCGCGCCCTGGATGTTTTCGGCGAGATCGTCAAAGAACACGATGCGCGAGGCCGGCGCCCCGATCGCCTTTACGACGTGATCATAGGCCGCCGCGTCCGGTTTCAGAAGCCCGATCGTCGAGGACAGGTACATTTCGCGGAAGTGCCCGAGCACGTCGGCATGCACTTTCGAGAAATGCGCGATGTGCGGCGGGTTGGTGTTGGAGAGCGCATAGAGCGGCAGGTGTTTGGCGGCGCGCGCGAGCAGCGGCGCGATGCCGGGCATTTCGCCGATGAAGATCGCGTTCCAGCCTTCCAAGCAGTTGCTCGTGCGTGATGTCGACGCCGAGCATCTTGCGCAGGCCCGCAAAATAGGTGGCGTCGTCGATCTTGCCGGACTTGTAGTGCCGCAGCGCCTCGTCGGAAGCGAAGCGCGCGGCGATATCGGCGGGCTCGCATTTGCCATGACGCGCCCAGCACGCCATCGCCCGCTTGAAGTCGATGTCGAGCACGACGCGGCCGAGATCGAACAGCAGCGCGTCGGCGGAGCCGGGGGAGAGGGGCGGGGTCATGGCGGGGATGTACGAAAATTAGCGCAGGCGAGCAACCACCGGAATCTCGCACAGCAGACACGACTGCGGAGGAGGCGGATGACAATCCCAGACGTCGGTGTCGGTGCCCGCAGAGAAAATCGCATGTAGCCGCGGCACGCCTAACCAGACAACACTTCGGTCGCCACCGAACCTTTCGGTCGTTTTAGCGTGCTATTTGGGTGGCCAGCAATCAGCGTTGAGGGCATCGCCATGAAAAAAAGCAGCTACGGCCCGGCAGACCTGAACGAGGGGTTTGTCGTAGCGATCACAATCGAAGCCAAAGAGGGTGAGGCGGATGCTGTCGCGGCTATTATCGGGGGACTTGTTGCCCCAACCCTGGCTGAGCCTGGCGTCAAACTTTTCATTCCCTATCGGTCGCCGACCAACCCGCTGCTGTTTTTCATTTTCGAGCTCTACGTCACCGAAGATGGATGGCGTGCGCACCAGGAAACCGATCACTTCAAAGCCGCAATCAAGGAACTGGTGCCACGCGCCGCACGCCGCGAACGAATTCCATTCGTGCCGTACACGGCGGTTTAAGATCGCTGCGGCGGCAAAACTCTCATCAGACCTCGGTCAGGTGCGAGAAGTGCCATGCGCCGACACCGGATCGTAAACCTCTAAAATCCATCTTCGCCTCAATACCGATACGGATCGATATGCAAGAGCGGATACGCGCTGAACACGCTCGGCGGGTTGGTCGCGGTGGCCGGATGCAGGAAGGACTTGTTGAGCCCTGCGAACGAGGTCACGCCGAGCAGCCCGAGCGTGCGGATCACCTCGTCCTCCAAGAGCTCCAGCATGCGCGCGACACCGGTCTCGCCGCCGGCGGCCAGCGCCCAGCATTGCAGACGCCCGATGCCGACGATGTCGGCGCCGGCGGCAATCGCCTTCACCACGTCGCTGCCCCGGCAGAAGCCGCCGTCGACCATGATCTTGGCGCGGCCCTTCACGGCATCGACGATCTCGGGCAGCACATGCATGGCGCCGCGGCCGTGATCGAGCTGGCGGCCGCCGTGATTGCTCACGTAAATCCACTCGACGCCGTGATCGAGCGCCATCAACGCATCCTCGGCAGTCGCAATGCCCTTGATGATCAGCGGTATCTTGTACTTGTCCTTGATCAGCTTGACGGTGCGCCAGCTCAATCCCTTCTGGAAGTCGCCGCCGCTGGAGCGCGCGCGGCTCTCGCGCACGTAGCGCTTGGCGATGTCGCGTTCCCGGCGCGAGTAATGCGCGGTGTCGACCGTCAGGCAGAATGCGGTGTAGTTGGCGGCAATCGCGCGGCTGACATGGTCTTCCACGAAAGCGTCGTCGCCGCGCACATAGAGCTGGAAGAAGCGCATCGCGTCGGGCGCCGCCTCGGCGGTTTTCTCCAGCCCCGGCGCCGACACTGAACTGAGCATATGCGCCGCGCCGAACTTGCCGACGCCGCGCACCACGGCGGCAGCACCGGCGGGATCGAAAATCTCCAGCGCGCCAACCGGCGCCAGCATCACCGGCAGGCGAAGCTTGCGGCCGAAGCGCTCGACCGAGGCATCCACCTTGGCAACGTCGTTGAGCACGCGCGGGCGGAACGCGATTTCGTCGAGCGCCATGCGGTTGCGGCGCATGGTGGTCTCGGTCTCGGCCGCGCCGACGATATAGTCCCAGGCGTTCTGGTTGAGATTGGCGCGCGCCTGATGCACGAACTCATGCAGGTTCTGGAACCGCTCGTTGCTCGAGCCGAGCTCTGCATTGCGCGCCGGCCGGACTGCTTCGTTCATGGTGTTCCCCCCGAGAGTGCAGCGGTTGTTGGTTGATCTTTCGCTATCGCTTCCCGCGCTTTCGCGCCATCCCAAATTTGCATGGCTTGCGGGCGGAGCGGGCGGGAATTCTACCTTTCCGGCTTCCGCCGTGGCCGATATCGTTCCGCGCGCCACCGATTGAGGATTTGTGCATGCCCGGACCGATGCTGTTTGAGCCGATGACGCTCCGGGACGTCACACTGAAGAACCGCATTGTGGTGCCGCCGATGCACCAATATTCGGCGGTGAAGGGCTTTCCGACCGACTGGCACCTGATGAACGCCGGCAAGTTCGCGGCGGGCGGCGCCGGCATGGTCGTGGTGGAATCGACCAAGGTGGAACGGCGCGGCTGCGGCACGCTCGGCGATCTCGGAATCTGGGACGATAAGTTCGTCGAGCCGCTGAGCCGGCTGGTCAAGTTCATCAAGCAGCAGAACGCGGTCGCTGGCATCCAGCTCGGCCATTCCGGCCGCAAGGCGCGCGCCAACCGCCCCTGGGAGGGCGATGGTCCGCTGAAGCGCACTGACGACATCGACGATTGGGAGGCCTGGCAGCCGGTGGCGCCAAGCGCGATCGCCCACAGCGAGAAATGGCCGGTGCCGCGCGCGCTGGAGACGCACGAGGTCAGGGATCTCGTGCAGGCCTGGGGCAATGCCGCGCGGCGCGCGCACGAGGCCGGCTTCGACGTGCTGGAGCTGCACGGCGCCCATGGCTATCTCGTGCATGAGTTCCTGTCCGAGCGCTCCAACCAGCGCACCGACGAATATGGCGGCACCGAATCGAACCGGATGCGCTTCCTGATCGAGGTGGCCGAGGCCGTGCGCACGCACTGGCCGGAGCGCAAGCCGCTGTTCGTGCGGCTGTCGGTCGAGGACAACGCCGGCTGGGGCCCGGAGCAAAGCGCTCGAATCGCGAAAATCCTGAAAACCAGGGGCGTCGACGTGATCGACTGCTCGTCCGGGGGAATCACCGATGCCGCGCCGATTCTTGGCAAGGAGATCAAATACAGCTATCAGGTCCCGCTATCGGAATATGTCCGCCGCAACGCCGATATCATGACCATGGCGGTCGGCCTGATCATCCATGGCGACCAGGCTGAACAAATCTTAAGGGACGGTCAGGCGGATTTGATCGCAGTCGGCCGCGAAATACTCAATAATCCCAACTGGCCGATGGACGCTGCCTTGAAATTGGGCGTCGAGGGTTCGTTCCGGGGCGTTCCGCCCCAGTTCGGCTGGTGGCTGGGCACCCGGGCAAAAAGGGGCTTTGGCACCCAGCCTTCGACCTGGCAGAAGGGTCTCGGCCACGAAGAAACCAGAAAGGTATTGTGAGGTTCCCGTTTCGACCATACGTGGTCCTCACCAGACGCAAGAAGGCAGCGAGGCAAATGCGGAAGAATTTTCTCTTTTTCTTGGGCTCGCTGACAGGCATCGGCCTGACACTTTTGGTGACGGGACCGCAGGGCGAACATCTGATCGCCAGGGCCAAGGCTGCCGCAGGCGCCTCCGACACCTATTCCCAGCTCAACCTGTTCGGTGAGGTCTTCGAGCGCGTCCGCTCCGACTATGTCGAGAAGCCGAACGACCCCAAGCTGATCGAAGGCGCGATCAACGGGATGGTGAGCTCGCTCGATCCGCATTCGCGCTACATGAACGACAAGGCCTGGCGCGAGATGCAGGAGACGACCTCCGGCGAGTTCGGTGGTCTCGGCATCGAAGTCACGATGGAGGACGGCCTGGTCAAGGTGGTGTCGCCGATCGACGACACACCGGCATCGAAGGCCGGCCTGATGTCGGGCGACCTGATTACCCAGATCGACGATGACGCCGTGCAGGGCCTGTCGCTCGAGCAGGCCGTCAACAAGATGAAGGGCGCGGTCAACACCAAGACCAAGCTGAAGATCCTGCGCAAGGGCAAGGATGCTCCGTTCGACGTCACGCTGCAGCGCGAGGTCATCCGGGTGCGCCCGGTGCGCTATCACACCGAGGGCGGCGACATCGGCTATATCCGCATCACCTCGTTCAACGAACAGACCACCGAAGGCCTGCGCAAGGCGATCGCGACGATCCAGAAGGAAATCCCGCAGGACAAGCTGGTCGGCTACGTCGTCGATCTCCGCAACAATCCCGGCGGTCTGCTCGATCAGGCGGTCTCGGTGTCCTCGGCCTTCATGGCGCGCGGCGAGGTGGTTTCGACCAGGGGCCGTAACCCCGAGGAGACCCAGCGCTTCACCGCTCATGGCGGCGACCTCATCAAGGGCAAGCCGCTGGTCGTCCTGATCAACGGCGGCTCGGCGTCGGCCTCCGAGATCGTGTCGGGCGCGCTGCACGACCACAAGCGCGCCACGCTGATCGGCACGCGCTCGTTCGGCAAGGGCTCGGTGCAGACGATCATTCCGCTCGGCGCCGGCAATGGCGCGCTGGCATTGACCACCGCGCGCTATTTCACGCCGTCGGGACATTCGATCCAGGCGCTCGGCATCAATCCTGATATCGAGGTGCTGCAGGACATTCCGGATGAGCTGAAGGGTCGCGTCGATCTGAGCGGCGAAGCCAAGCTGCGCGGCCATCTGTCCGCGGAAGGCACCGAGCAGAGCGGCTCGCAATCCTACGTGCCGCCGGAAGAGAAGGACGACAAGGCCCTCGCTGCCGCCTACAACCTGTTGCGCGGTGTCCAGGTCAATGCGGATGTGCGTCCCGTGCCTAAGGCGGCGGCGGTGCCGAACTAGGGCAAGCGGTCGTTAGTCGCGATCGAAGATTGCACCTCCGCAAGGCGGAGGTGCAATCTGGCGTCATGAAGCAGCCGATCATCTCGTGCAGCCCGGACATCATGGGCGGTGCAGCGGTCTTCCACGGGACCCGGGTTCCCGTGCAGACATTGCTCGACTATCTCGAGGCCGGCAAGTCCATCGACGATTTTCTCGAAGGGTTTCCCTCCGTCACACGCGAGCGCATCATTGCCTTCCTTGAGGAAGCCAAGGATCGGATGGTCGAAGCGGTCTCGTAGGCGGTCGAGCCGCAGCGGGCTAAGCCGCGCTTTTCCGAGACCGCCGCGGCGGGCTGATCAGCGCTTCCGCAGGAATTCCCCACGCGCGATGTAGCGTCCACGCCATTTTCATCGTGAGTGATCGGTTGCCAGTCAGAATGTCCGACGCGCGCTGACGCGATCCGAGCAGTCGTCCCAGATCGGCCTGGCTATAGCCGCCGGTTTCCATGCGGTAACGGATGGCGTCGACGGCGTTCGGCGGATCGATTGGCCAGCGCTTGCGCTCATAGTCCTCGATGACGAGCGCCAATAGGTCAAAGCGGTCGGCCTCGGCACTCCCAGGCTCCGGCTCGTTGTCGAAATAGCGTTCGATTTCATCGATCGCCGCCTCGTAGTCGGCTTCCGAATGAAGCGGACGAATTATCTTCTTCGCCATGAAACGGTCTCCGGATCGATGCGGTCATATTCAGAGTGCGTCCCGACAAACTTCACGAGAACGCGCCCGAACAAAAATGACACATGAGCGATCAGGCGGTACTTGTTCCCGCCCAGATCGAAGATTACTCGGTTATCGCCGACGAAGTCGACGGTTCCGCCGAATTGCCGTTTGATCTCGGCTGGACCTTTCCATCTTGCTTTCGCAGTGATCGCGAGCCATGCGCGGACAGGACCTTCGGCGTGCGGATGACGCGTCCAGAATTCTCTCAGCGTGCGGCGCGCGATCACCTGCATAGGGCCGTCATAGCATGTCACCATTTTGGTGACAATGCCTGATGCGCTTCGCCGGAAATCGGGTGGATTACGCCGCCTATGCCTTGCGCCGCTTGCGGCTCGCGGCCTGGCCATGCGCGTCGAGCAGCGCCCTGATCTGGGCCAGCGGCTTGGGCGGGCTGAACAGATAGCCCTGCATCTCCGAGCAGCCGAGCGCGCGCAGCATCTGGCGCTGCGCCTCGGTCTCGACGCCTTCCGCCGTGGTCGTCATGTTGCGGGCGGCGGCGATGTTCACCACCGCCTGCACGATGCTGGAGGAGCCGTCGCCGTCGGCGAGACCGACGACGAAGGCGCGGTCGATCTTGATCTTGTCGAACGGGAAGCGCTGCAGATAGCTCAGCGACGAATAGCCGGTGCCGAAATCGTCGAGCGCGATGCGCACGCCGATGGCGCGAAGCTGATGCAGGATGGCGAGCGCCGTGTCGTCGTCGCGGATCAGCACCGCTTCGGTGATCTCCAGCTCCAGCCGGCTCGCAGACAGCCCGGATTCGGCCAGCGCCGCGGTGACCTTCAGCGCCAGCGTCGCGCTCTTGAACTGCACCGGCGAAACGTTGACGGCGAGGCGAATGCCGTTCGGCCATTTCGCCGCGTCGGCGCAGGCGGTCGCGAGCACCCATTCGCCGATCTCGTTGATCAGCCCGGTCTCCTCGGCGATCGGGATGAATTCGCCCGGCGAGACCATGCCGCGCTCGGGATGACGCCAGCGCACCAGCGCCTCGCAACCGGTGATGCGGCCGTCCTGCAGGCTGACGCAGGGCTGGTAATAGACTTCGAGCTCACCCCGGGCGATCGCCTGACGCAGATCGAGCTCGAGCGTACGCCGCACGCGGGCCTGCACGTCCATCTCGGGATCGAAGAACCGGCAGGTGCGGCGGCCGGCCGACTTGGCGGCATACATCGCAAGGTCGGCGTTCTTGAGGATTTCATTGAGGTCGAGGCCGTGCTCGGGAGCGAGCGCGATGCCGATGCTGGCGTCGGTCGTGAGCTGATGGCCGGCGCATTCGAACGGCGTCCTGATCGCCGTATAGACGCTCATCACGAGATCGGTGACTTCGTCGATGGTGGAGACGCCGGTCTGCACGATGGCGAACTCGTCGCCGCCGAGGCGGGCGACGAAGCCGGCCGTGCCGAGGCAGCGGCTCAGATTGGCGGCGACCGATTTCAGGAGCTCGTCGCCGATCAGATGGCCGAGCGAGTCGTTGACGCTCTTGAACTCGTCGATGTCGATGTAGTGCACCGCGATGCGCTGCCCCGGCGCGAGGTCGGCAAGCTCCTGTTTCAGCCGCTCGTGGAACAGGGCGCGGTTCGGCAGATCGGTGAGCGCGTCATAATGCGCCAGATGCGTGATCTGCTGCTCGGCGCGCCGGCGCTCGGTGATGTCCTCGTGGGTCGCGACCCAGCCGCCGTCGGCAAGCGGCTCGTTGACGATCTGCACCCACCGGCCATCCGGCGTCTCGATGATGGTGATCTTCTTGCGGCCGATGTCGCGCAGCGTCGAGGCAATGTATTGATGCACGTCGCCGACGAACGATCCGGTGTCACGCCGATGCTCGAGAATTTCAACGAAGCTGGCGCCGGGCCTGATGATCCGCGGCGACAGGCCGTACATCTCGATGTAGCGGTCGTTGCACACCACCAGCCGTTCATTGGCGTCGAACAGCAGCAACCCCTGCGTCATGTTGTTGATCGCCTTGTCGAGGCGCTGCTTTTCCAGGGTGAGACGCCGCTGCGAGGCCGCGTGATCGCGCGACAGCCGGCGCACCACCAGGAACAGCAGCACGGCGATCAGAACGACGGAGATGCCGCCGACGCCGATCAGGAAGTACATCTGCTGCTGCCAGTCGGCCAGCGCAGCCGTCACGGTTGTGGTGGCGACGATCACGACCGGAAATTCATTGAGCGCGCGCGACGAGATCAGCCGGCTTTCACCGTCGATCGGGCTGACGAGACGCGTGGTGTAGTGGTTCAGCTCGAAAACCTTCTGCTGTTCCTCAGGCCCCGCCCTGAAATTCCGCCCGACAAGGTTGTCGGCGTGTGGAAAGCGGGCGAGCAGGGTGCCGTCGCGATGGTGCATCGAGATCGAGGAACCGGGCGCAAGCGCCACGGAGGCAAAGAAGCTCTCGAAATTGGCCGGCGTGATCGCCCGCGTCACGATGCCGAGGAGTTGTCCGTTCGGTCCCGAGACCTTGCAGGCGATGACGGTGGCCCAGCCGCCCTTGAAGCGGCCCGGCACCAGTTCGATCCGGAAGCGTTCGAATTCGGATCCGGACTTCAGCGTCTTGAAGTAGTTGCGGTCGCCGACGCGGATGTCCGGAACGGGCCAGCTTTCGGAGGAGTTGATCAGCACGCCGTTCGCATCGAAGATGTTGACGCCGGCGACGTCGGTGTAGGCGCGCAGCCGCAGCTTCAGCATGTCGTGCCATTCAGCCGTCGACATCATGGCGCGGAACGCCTCCGGCGAGGCGGCGCCGGAACGCTCGATCTGCGCGACGACGTCGCGCTGGATTCCCATGAAGTCCTCGAGCTGCTGATCGAAATGCCGGGCCATCAGCAGCACGTTGTTCTCGAGTTGCCGCTCGGCACTGGCAAGCGCGCGCTCGCGGAAATTGCCGGCCATGATGGTGGTGCCGAGCGTGATCGCGGCAATCAGGAGAAAGCCGCCGACGACAAGCCAGCGGATCGGACCTCCCCAACTGGATATTTTCACGTCGATCGAGGAGCTGGCGGTCGGCTTCATGGAAGGATCGTGGTCGCGGCCAAGGGACGGGGAACGCTGTCCAATCCATAGCTACGTCCTCGATATGGAGGTCACGTTAGCAATCGGGGTTAATGCAGGGTAAAGCGGGTGTCGGCGCGAGGCGTGCGGCGCACGAATACACGCGGCAGGATTTGCCGGTGGGGCACGATCAGCACGAACGAAATTTCCCGCTGGGGCGTTCGCAAGGAAATCATAACCATCTAATTGGTTGAGCGCGCTCGGCAGCGCGCTGGCACGCGATTTGCGAGCCCGGCGATGCGCTCAGGCGCACTGCAGGAAGGGTTCGATCATGAAAGACGTCTTCAGGAAATTCCTCGCCGACGAATCCGGCGCCACGGCGATCGAGTACGGCCTGATCGCGGCCGGCATTTCACTCGCGATCATCTCGATCGTGAACGGGCTCGGTACCAATCTCCGAACCAAGTTCACGTCGATCAACAGCTCACTGCACTAATACGTGCCGGCCGGCTTGCGCACCCGCCGCGTGGGCGCCGCGCCAACCGTCTGGTCGTTCGACCAGCCGCCTGCCGCGATCCGGCCGCGCTGGTAGTTCGAGTCGGTGTAGGGATTTCCCGGTCCCTTGTTCTGGCAGTTCGCGTTCGGATAGAAGAACGCGCAATAGCCGGGCTCCGAAATCACCTGCTGCGCCAGGGCCGGTGCTGCTCCGAGCACCGCAAGGATCGCTGCCGCACCGATCAGCCTGAGAATGGACATTTGGGTGTCTCCGCTTAGGGCCGAGTCTGAGATACCAAGGAAAACACCGGAAGCCCGAGCCGCATCCCCAAAGCCGCAATCACTCCGCCGTGAGTACGCGGCATCAGGCGCGGTAGTGCCCGGACTTGCCGCCCTTTTTCTCAACGAGATGAATGGCTTCGATGCGCACGCCGCGCTCGGCCGCCTTGATCATGTCGTAGATCGTCAGACAGGCGACGGAGACCGCGGTGAGCGCCTCCATCTCGACGCCGGTCGGCCCGGTCACCTTCACCGTCGATCGCACGATGCAGCCGGGAAGCTTGCGGTCCGGCGTGATGTCCACGGTGACCTTGGACAAGGCGAGCGGATGACACAGCGGGATCAGCTCATGCGTCTTCTTTGCCGCCATGATGCCGGCGATGCGCGCCGCACCCAGCACGTCGCCTTTTTTGGCATTGCCTGAGACGATCAGCTCCAGCGTCGCTTTCGTCATCACGACGTGGCCTTCGGCCACGGCGGTGCGCCCGGTTGCGGGCTTATCGGAGACGTCGACCATGCGGGCTTCGCCGCGGGCGTCGATATGGGTGAGGGCAGGGCCCTTCTTGCTCCGCGCCATCAGCGCGTGCCCGTCGCCGCAACAGTTTCCCGCGCCAGCAATGCGCGGGTGGCGGCGGCAACGTCGGCCTGCCGCATCAGGCTCTCGCCGACGAGGAAGGTCGACATGCCGACCTTTGCGAGCCGCGAAAGATCCGATGGCGCAAAGATGCCGCTCTCGCCGACCATCAGCCGGTCGCGCGGAATCAGCGGCGCGAGCGCCTCGCTGGTCGCAAGCGTGGTCTCGAAAGTCCGCAGGTTGCGGTTGTTGACGCCGATCATCGGCGAGCGAAGCTTGAGCGCGCGATCGAGCTCGGCGCGGTCGTGGACCTCGATCAGCACGTCCATGCCGTAGGCGAGGCTCGCGTCCTCGATCTCCTTCGCTACGGCATCGTCGAGCGCGGCCATGATGATCAGGATGCAATCGGCGCCATGCGCGCGCGCTTCCGCCACCTGGTAGGTGTCGAACATGAAATCCTTGCGCAGCACGGGAAGACCGGTCGCGGCGCGCGCGGCCACCATGAAATCGAGATGGCCCTGGAAAGAAGGCGCGTCGGTCAGCACCGAAAGGCACGCGGCACCGCCGGCCTCATAGGCCCTGGCGAGATCAGGCGGATCGAAATCGGCGCGGATCAGGCCCTTGGAGGGCGAGGCCTTCTTCACCTCCGCGATCAGCGCATAGTCGCCGCGCGCGTGCTTGTCTTTGATCGCGCGGACGAAGCCGCGTGGCGGCGTGGCGGCCCTGGCGCGCGCCTCGATCGCGTTGAGCGGATGCGCGCGCTTTGCGGCGGCGATCTCCTCGCGCTTGTAGGCCTCGATCTTCGTCAGGATGTCCGACATCGCACATCACGCCAGGCTGTTGGAGATCGCGACGAGATGTTTCAGCCGCGCCGCCGCCGCGCCGCTGTCGAGCGATGTCGTGCCGAGCGCGACGCCTTGCTTGAGATCCCTGGCCTTGCCGGCCACGATGAGGGCCGCGGCAGCGTTGAGCAGCGCGACATCGCGATAGGCGCTCGGCTTGCCGTCAAGCACCGATTGCAGCGCGACCGCATTGGCATCGGCATCGCCGCCTTTCAGCGCCTCTCCGCCGACGCGGCCGAGGCCGGCATCCTCCGGCGTCACCTCGAAGGTGCGGACGTTGCCGTTCTCGAGCGCTGCGACGAAGGTCGGGCCGGTGAGGGTGATCTCGTCGAGCCCATCAGAGCCGTGCACGACCCAGATCAACTCCGCGCCAAGGTTCTTCAAGACCTGCGCCAACGGCTGCACCCATTGTCGCGAGAACACCCCGACCATCTGCCGCTTCACCCCGGCCGGATTGGAGAGTGGGCCGAGCAGATTGAAGATCGTTCGCGTGGCGAGCTCGGCCCGGGTCGGACCGACATTCTTCATCGCGGGGTGATGGGATGGCGCGAACATGAAGCCGATGCCGGCCTCCCTGACGCAGCGCCCGACCTGCTCGGGTCTGAGATCGATCTTCACGCCGAGCGAGGCCAGCACGTCGGCGGCGCCCGAGCGCGACGATAGCGCGCGATTGCCATGCTTGGCGACGGGGACGCCGGCGCCCGCGACGATGAACGACGCGCAGGTCGAGACATTGACGGAACCGGAGCCGTCGCCGCCGGTGCCGACGATGTCGACGGCCTCGGGCGGTGCGGTGACCCGCAGCATCTTGGAGCGCATCGCGGAGACCGCGCCGGTGATTTCCTCCACCGTCTCGCCGCGAACGCGCAACGCCATCAGCAGCCCGCCCATCTGCGAGGGCGTGGCCTCGCCCGACATCAGGCTGTCGAAGGCGGACGCAGCCTCCTCGCGCGACAGCGTGGCGCCGGTCGCGACCTTGCCAATGATCGATTTGAGGTGGTCCATGCCCCGCTTTCAACTCACGCCTAGTTATTGCTCGCCCCGGTCACCTGCGCGAAGGCGGCCTCGTTGATCGTCGTTCCCAGGTCCTTTTCGAGCTTTGCGACATATTGCGCAACCTGCTCGTCATTCATGCCGCGCGTCAGCTGATCCCTGAGTTTCTTCATGTCATCGGCCGCGAGGTCGATCGGCGGCACGCTGATGTCGGTGACGCGGAACACGATCCACTCGTTGTTGGGTCCCGGCGTCTGGCCGTAGCCGTCCTTCGCGGTCCGGAACGCGGCGGTGATCGCGCCCGAGGGCACGCCGGCCGGCGAATCCTCGCGCTTGAGGCCGTTGGCGGTCTCGACTTTCACGCCGGCGGCCGTCGCCTCGTCGGCGAGCGTGCCGCCTTGGGAAAGCTTCTGCACCATCTCGGTCGCCTTGGTCTGCAGCCGGCTCGAGACCTGGTCCGCCCGCCAGCGCGCCTCGACCTGGTCCTTGACCTCGTCGAGATTGCGCTCGCGCGACGGTGTGATGCCAAGCACGTCGTACCAGACATAGCCGCCGCGCCAGGCGATCGCGTCGTTGTCGACGCCGACATCGCTGTTGAAGGCTGGCGCGACCACCTCGAGGCCCTGCGGAATATTGGAGACGGGCTGCCCGTTCGGCGCCCGGCCGGAGCGGTCCACAGCGTCGATGGTGACGGCCGAGAGCCCCAGCTTTTGCGCGGCGTCGACCACGTTCGCGCCGCCGCCGCGTTCGTCTTCCATCTTGTCGCGCAAATTTGCGACCTCGGTGCGCGCACGCTCGCTGGCGAGCTCTTTCTTCAGGTCGGGCGCGACACTCGCATAGTCGGGCTCGATCGCCGGCTGGACGGTGCCGACCTTGACCAGCGCCGCGCCGAACTTGCCCTGCACCGGCTGGCTCACCTCGCCGGAAGGCAGCGCAAATGCCGCATCGGCGATTGCCGGGTCGAGGATGGCCGATTTGGCGACCAGGCCGAGATCGACATCGGCCGCCTCGAGCTTGCGCTCCTTGGCGATGTCGTCGAACGAGGCTCCCGCGGCGATGCGGCTGCGCGCGGCCTGCGCTTCCTCCATGTTCGGGAACACGATCTGCGAGACCTGGCGCTTCTCGGGCGAGCCGAACTTGTCCTTGCGCTGCTCGAACAGTTTTTTCGCGTCCTCATCGGAGATTTGCGACCACTTGCCGATGTCTTCGGGCGTGAGCGCGACAAAGGCGATCTTGCGATATTCGGGCGCGCGGAACTGGGTTTTGTGCTCGTCGAAATAGGCGGCGAGCGCCTCGGGCGAAGGCGGCTCGATGGTGCCGGCTTGTGCTGCGCCAAGCCGCAGATAGTCGATCGTGCGCTTCTCGTTCTGGAAATGGTTCAGCGACTCCAGCAGCGTCTTCGACGGCTCGAGTCCGGCCGTCACCGTGCCGGCGAGCTGACGCCGCAGCGACACCCTGCGCTGGTCGGCGAGATAGCGCCCTTCGGTGAAGCCGTATTGGCGGATGATGGCCTGGAAGCGCGCGGGATCGAAGCCGCCGCCGAGGCCTTTGAAATTGGGATCGGCATAGATCACGCGCATGGTCTCGGCATCGGATTGCCCAAGGCCGAGCTGCCGCGTCTCCTCGTCGAGCGCGGCCTCGGAGATGATCTGTTGCAGCACCTGGCGGTCGAAGCCGAGCGCGCGCGCCTGCTCCTGGGTGAGGGGACGGCCGAACCGACGCCCGATCTCCTGGATCCGGTCGGTGTAGATCTGGCGGAACTCGTTCGTGGAGATTTCGGTGTGGCCGACCTTGGCCAAGGTCGACTGGCCAAAACCCCTGAAGATGTCGGCGATGCCCCAGATGCCGAAGGAGACGATCAATACGCCCATCACCACGGCCATAATGGCCTTGCCGAGCCAGTTTGATGAGGCCTTGCGCAATCCTCGGAGCATGGTTCCAACTTGTCTTGAGGGAGGTACGGGCGCGCCTTGTAGCGCATGCCGCTGCGGCGCGTAACCCGGTTGAAAACCCATCATAAAGTGGCGGGTGCGGCCTCGCAACCTTGCGGGTGGTCCCCGGCGCGGAGCGAAAGCCCCGCCAAACCGTTAACGCCGGCGACTGCGACTGGAACTGGTCGGGACCGTCTGCTAGCGGTGCTGGCGTCATTTCATTGGAAATCCTGCCATGACGACTGCCATTCGCCCGCTGATTGCCGGCAACTGGAAAATGAATGGGCTGAAGGCCTCGGTGAGTGAGTTCGAGGCGATGCTCGCAGGCGCGGCCGGAGTGGCCGCCAAATGCGACCTTCTGGTCTGCCCGCCGGCCACGCTGGTGTCGGCCTTTGCCGAGAAAGCGAAAGGCGCAAAGTCGCTCGCGATCGGCGCGCAGGATTGCCATCCCAAGGCCTCTGGCGCGCACACCGGCGACCTCTCGGCGGAGATGCTGGCCGATGCCGGCGCCAGGGCGGTCATCGTCGGTCATTCCGAGCGCCGCGCCGATCACGGCGAGACCGATGCGCTGGTCCGCCAGAAGGCCGAGGCGGTCTGGCGGGCAGGGCTCACAGCCATCGTCTGTATCGGCGAGACCCGCGAGCAGCGCGATGCCGGCAAAACCCTCGATATCTGCGGCGGCCAGCTCAAGGGCTCGTTGCCGGAGGGATCGACGGCGGCCAATCTGGTGGTCGCCTATGAGCCGGTCTGGGCGATTGGAACCGGGCTGACGCCGACCGCTGCAGATGTCGAGCAGGTTCATCGGTTTATCCGGGACACCCTGACATCCCGCTTCAAGGGCGAGGGGGCCCGCATCCGCATCCTCTATGGCGGCTCGGTCAAGCCGTCGAATTCGGCCGAGCTGATGGCGGTCGCCAATGTCAACGGCGCGCTGGTCGGCGGCGCCAGCCTCAAAGCGGCCGATTTCCTTGCGATTGCGGCGGGGTGCCCATAACTAAACGCGGTGGCCGGGGGTGGCATTGGCCGGGCCTATCGTGTAAGCAGCCGCTCAAATCCATGAAACCGTAAAGCCTCGTTTCGCCTGTGGCGGCGTCAAACGGGCTTGTGACGGAAGGCGTGAAATGCAGACTGTCGTCATTGTCGTCCACCTCATGATCGTCGTCGTGCTGATTGCCACGGTGCTGCTGCAGAAATCCGAAGGCGGCGGCCTTGGCATGGGTGGCGGCGCCGGCTTCATGTCGAGCCGCGGCACCGCCAATCTGCTGTCGCGGACGACGGCCATTCTTGCGGTGTGCTTCTTTGCGACAAGCCTGCTGCTGTCCTGGCTTGCCGGTTTCAACCGTGCGCCGGCTTCGATCGTCGGCCCCGCGCCGGCTTCGCAAAGCCAGCCCGTGGGCGGTGCTGCGCCGGTTGCGCCGCCGACCTCCGGCGGCTTGCTCGACACGCTGAAAAAGGCCGACGAGCAGCGAAATCAGGCGCCGGCCGCGCCGGAGGCGCCGAAGTCGCAATAACGCATCGCGCCCATGCAGGATGATTGCTGGCATCCTGCATCAACAATCCCCATCAAGGGACTGACAGAGCTTCTGTTTTCCTCTTCACCCACAGCGGCCGAAAATATTCGCCGCGGCGCTCGAATCGTTTTTGCGAATCGTCGGAGTCCCCTTAAAGGTTAAGTCCCATGGCGCGGTACATCTTCATCACCGGCGGCGTGGTCTCCTCGCTTGGAAAGGGTCTGGCTTCAGCGGCGCTTGGCGCCCTGCTGCAGGCCAGGGGCTACAAGGTCCGCCTTCGCAAGCTCGATCCCTATCTCAACCTCGATCCCGGAACGATGTCGCCGTATCAGCACGGCGAAGTCTTCGTGACCGACGACGGTGCCGAGACCGATCTCGATCTCGGCCATTACGAGCGCTTCACCGGAAGGCCCGCGACCAAGGCCGACAACATCACCACCGGGCGCATCTACCAGGACATCATCTCCAAGGAGCGGCGCGGCGACTATCTCGGCGCCACCATCCAGGTGGTCCCGCACGTCACCAACGCCATCAAGGAGTTCGTGCTGTCGGGCAATGACGGCTACGATTTCGTGCTGGTGGAGATCGGCGGCACCGTCGGCGACATCGAGGGCCTGCCGTTCTTCGAGGCGATCCGCCAGCTCAAGAACGAACTGCCGCGCGATCACTCCGTCTACATCCACCTGACGCTGCTGCCGTTCATCCCGAGCGCGGGCGAGCTCAAGACCAAGCCGACGCAGCATTCCGTCAAGGAGCTGCGTTCGATCGGCATCCAGCCGGACATCCTGCTGTGCCGCACCGACCGGGAGATCCCGAAGGAGGAGCGGCGCAAGCTCGGCCTGTTCTGCAACGTGCGCGAAAGCGCCGTGATCGAGGCGCGCGACGTCGACAACATCTATGCGGTGCCCGAGGCCTATCACGCCGCGGGCCTCGACGACGAGGTGCTGGCCGCCTTCGGCATCGCGCCGAAGATTCCGCCGGCGCTGCAGAGCTGGAACACCATCAACGAGCGCATCCGCAATCCCGAAGGCGACGTCACCATCGCCATCGTCGGCAAATATACGGGGATGAAGGACGCCTATAAGTCGCTGATCGAGGCGCTCTCCCATGGCGGCATCGCCAACAAGGTGAAGGTCAATCTCGACTGGATCGAGAGCGAGGTGTTCGAGAACGAGGACCCGGCGCCCTTCCTCGAACACGTCAACGGCATCCTGGTGCCCGGCGGCTTCGGCCAGCGCGGCGCCGAGGGCAAGATCAAGGCGGCGCAGTTCGCGCGCGAGCGCGACGTGCCGTATTTCGGCATCTGCTTCGGCATGCAGATGGCGGTGATCGAGGCCGCGCGCAACCTGGTCGGCATCGAGAACGCCAATTCCACCGAGTTCGGCCCGACGCCGGAGCCGGTGGTCGGCCTGATGACGGAATGGCTGCGCGGCAACGAGCTGGAGAAGCGCGCCGGCAATGGCGACCTCGGCGGCACCATGCGGCTCGGCGCTTATCCGGCGGCGCTCAGGCGCGGCAGCCGGGTGTCGGAGGTCTATGGCGGCGCCACCGAAATCTCCGAGCGGCATCGGCATCGCTACGAGGTCAACACCGCCTACAAGGATCGCCTCGAGCAGCACGGCCTGAAATTTTCGGGGCTGTCGCCGGACGGGGTGCTGCCGGAGATCGTCGAATACGAGGACCATCCCTGGTTCATCGGCGTGCAATTCCATCCCGAGCTGAAGTCGCGGCCGTTCGAGCCGCATCCGCTGTTTGCGTCTTTCATCCAGGCGGCAATGGTGCAGAGCCGGTTGGTCTGATCCGCGCCTTTCGGCCTTTGACGCAGGCGCGGTTTGTTGCGACAAGATGCTCCCGCTGTCGCAAGAACAACAATTTGAAGGGAGTGCAACATGATCCTGGAAATGCGCGTTTATCACTGCCTGCCGGGCCGGCTGCCTGCGCTGCTCAAGCGTTTCGAAAATCACACGATCAAGCTCTGGGCGAAGCACGGCATCAAGCAGGCCGGCTTCTTCACCACGCTGATCGGCCAGTCCAACCAGGAGCTGACCTATTTCCTCGCGTGGGATTCGCTCGCCGATCGCGAGAAGAAATGGGCCGCGTTCCATGAGTGATCAGGACTGGATTTCCGCGCGCGCCAACTCCGAGAAAGACGGCCAGATCCTCGCCAATATCGTGAGCCAGCTTTTGGTGCCGACGAGCTTCTCCTCGGTGAAGTAAGCTTGCCCCACGGCATCGACCACATCGTGCACGCCGTCCGCGATCTCGACGCGGCCGGCGCGCTCTATCGTCGCCTCGGCTTCACCGTGGGCGCGCGCAACCGCCACGACTGGGGCACGCATAATCTGGTCGTGCAGTTTCCGACCGCCTTCGTCGAGCTGCTCGAGATCGGCGAGCCCGAAAAGATTCCGCCGCATGGCGGTCGGTTCTTTTCTTTCGGCGCCTTCAACCGCGATTACATCAAATCGCGCGAGGGCCTCTCGATGCTGGTCGGGAAAAGCTCCGACGCGCGCGAGGATGCAGCATCGTTCGAATCCGCCGGCATTTCCGGCTTCGACGTGTTCGACTTCACCCGCGAGGGCAAACGGCCCGACGGCTCGCCGGTGAAGGTCGCGTTCTCGCTTGCCTTTGCCCGCGACCCGTCATCGCCCGATCTCGGCTTTTTCGTCTGCCAGCATCATTATCCCGAGAATTTCTGGAATCCGGACTTCCAGCGCCATGCCAATGGTGCGGCGGGAATCCCGGGCGTGGTGATGGTCGCGGACAATCCGACCGATCATCACATCTTTCTCAAGGCGTTCACCGGCGTGAGCGACCTGCATTCGAGCTCGCTCGGCGTTACCGCACGCACGGAGAACGGCGATATCGAGATCATGTCGCCGACCGCATTTCGCGACCAGTTCGGCACAGCGCCCGAGGTGAGCGGCGAGGGGATGACGCTGAATGCGATCCGCTTTGCGGTGTCGGATATCGGACACGCGGAAGCAACGCTTGTCTCCGGCGGGATCAAACCGCAGCGGCATGTCGGCCGTCTGGTCGTGCCGCCGGATCAGGCCTTCGGCGCAACCTTGATCTTCCAGAGCGCGAATAAGGCTTGATCCGCCGCGCCCGGCCCTTATGGTCGCGCCGAATAAATGGTGACGCATTGAACAAGCAGGTTTCCGCGGCAGCGATCGTGAGCGCAGGTGAGGTGAGATTCGGCAATGATCTGCCGATCTCGATCATCGCGGGCCCCTGCCAGCTCGAGAGCCGCGCGCATGCATTGGAAGTCGCGAGCGCGCTGAAGGAAATCGCCGCGCGCCTGAAAATCGGGCTGGTCTACAAGACCTCGTTCGACAAGGCCAACCGCACCAGCGCCTCCGGCGCGCGCGGTCTCGGCCTGAAGCAATCTCTGCCGATCTTCGCCGAGATACGATCCTCGCTCGGACTGCCCGTGCTGACCGACGTGCACGAGATTTCGCAATGCGCCGAGGTCGCGCAGGCCGTCGACGTCCTGCAAATTCCGGCCTTCCTGTGCCGGCAGACCGATCTGCTGCTGGCAGCGGCCGCGACCGGCAAGGTCGTCAACGTCAAGAAGGGCCAGTTCCTCGCGCCATGGGACATGGCCAATGTCGTCGAGAAGATCACCGGTGGCGCTAACGTCGGTGGCGGCGGCAATCCGAATGTGCTGGTGACCGAGCGCGGCGCCTCGTTCGGCTACAACACGCTGGTCTCGGACATGCGGAGCTTGCCGATTCTCGCGCGCACCACCGGCGCCCCCGTGATTTTCGATGCCACCCATTCGGTGCAGCAGCCAGGCGGCAAGGGCGCCTCATCCGGCGGCGAGCGCGAGTTCGTCCCGGTGCTGGCGCGCGCCGCCGTCGCGGTCGGCGTCGCCGGCGTCTTCATCGAGACCCATCCCGATCCCGATCGCGCGCCATCCGACGGTCCCAACATGGTGCCGCTGCGCGAGTTCGAAGGGCTGGTGCGGCGGCTGATGGCGTTCGACGCGCTGGCCAAGACGGCGAGCTGACTAGCCCCGCCCGCGATAGGGCGCCACGCCCTGCTCGGGAAGCCACAGGCCCTTCGGCACTTTGCCGGTCTGCCAGAACACGTCGATCGGAATGCCGCCGCGCGGATACCAGTAGCCGCCGATGCGCAGATATTTCGGCTTGATCTCGGCGGCGATGCGCTTGCCGATCATCACGGTGCAGTCCTCATGGAAGGCGCCGTGATTGCGGAAGCTCGCGACATAAAGTTTGAGCGATTTCGACTCCAGCAACCACTGGCCCGGCACATAGTCGATCATCAGATGCGCGAAATCCGGCTGTCCCGTCACCGGGCAGATCGAGGTGAACTCGGGCACGGTGAAGCGCACCAGATAATCCGTGCCTTTTTGCGGATTGGGCACGCGGTCGATCTGCGCAGCTTCGGGCGTCGCCGGCCATTCCACGGCGCGGCCGAGCTGCAGGGGAGGCGATAAGCGAGGCGATTTTGCCGATTTGTTGGGCGATCTGGCCATGACGCTCTCATAGCCAATCAAATCCATCCCGTCACGCGACCTTTTCCAGCGTAATGCGTTGCGGTAGAAGCTCCGCCAACCGCTCCACTGACATTTCCAATGAGGCCCTCATGACCGCCATCGTCGACATCATCGGCCGCGAAATCCTCGACAGCCGCGGCAATCCCACGGTCGAGGTCGATGTCGTGCTGGAGGATGGTTCGATCGGCCGCGCCGCCGTTCCCTCGGGCGCCTCGACCGGGGCGCATGAGGCGGTGGAACTGCGTGACGGCGACAAGGGCCGCTATCTCGGCAAGGGCGTGCGCAAGGCGGTCGAGGCCGTCAACACCGAGATCTTCGAGGCGCTCAGCGATCGCGCGGTCGAGGATCAGGTCCAGATCGACCAGACCATGATCGATCTCGACGGCACGCCGAACAAGAGCCGGCTCGGCGCCAACGCCATCCTCGGCGTGTCGCTCGCCTGCGCCAAGGCCGCCGCGCAGTCCTACGACATGCCGCTGTATCGTTATGTCGGCGGCACCGCGGCGCGGACGCTGCCGGTGCCGATGATGAACATCATCAATGGCGGCGTGCATGCCGACAATCCGATCGACTTCCAGGAGTTCATGATCCTGCCGGTCGGCGCCAAGACGTTTGCCGATGCGCTGCGCTGCGGCTCGGAAATCTTTCACACCCTGCGCGGCGAATTGAAGAAGGCCGGCCACAACACCAATGTCGGCGACGAAGGCGGCTTTGCCCCGAACCTGCCGAGCGCGGATGCCGCGCTCGACTTCGTCATGAACGCGATCGGCAAGGCCGGCTACAAGGCGGGCGGCGACGTCATGCTCGGGCTCGACTGCGCCGCGACCGAATTCTTCAAGGACGGCAATTATGTCTATGGCGGCGAGAACAAGACGCGCTCGCGCTCCGAGCAGGCGAAATATCTCGCCGATCTCGCCTCGCGCTATCCGATCGTCACCATCGAGGACGGCATGTCCGAGGACGACATGGACGGCTGGAAGGAGTTGACCGACCTGATCGGCAGGAAATGCCAGCTGGTCGGCGACGATCTGTTCGTCACCAACGTCACGCGGCTCGCCGACGGCATCAAGAATGGCCGCGCCAATTCCATCCTGATCAAGGTCAACCAGATCGGCACGCTGACGGAGACGCTGGCCGCGGTCGAGATGGCCTACAAGGCCGGCTACACCGCCGTGATGTCGCACCGCTCCGGCGAGACCGAGGATTCCACCATCGCCGATCTCGCGGTCGCGACCAATTGCGGGCAGATCAAGACCGGATCGCTGGCGCGCTCCGACCGCACCGCGAAATACAATCAGCTGCTGCGCATCGAGCAGGAGCTGGGCAAGCAGGCGAAGTACGCCGGGAAGGGCGCGCTGAAAGCGCTGGCCTAGGGAGCGTACTCCTGCGAGTGCAGCGATAGCGATGTCGGATTTCTGCCAATAGCGGCCTCGACTGGGTCTTCGTCGCGCCCCGCTATTTCGTGACGACGTTTACGCCCTTGAGGTTCTTCGCGTCGATGGCTCTCTGCACGACCCCGGTCTGTTTTGCTTCGTCGACGATTGACGCGAGCAGAGCCTGCGCAGCGGGAGAGCGGCCTTTTGGGAGCGCAGCCGCCACGAGAACCGTACCAAAGGCGCCTGGCACGATCTTGGCACCGGTCAGCGCCTCAGCGGCAGGATACCCGACGCCGGAGTCCGCCCCAAAGGCATTCGCTTTGCCGGAGCGCAGAAGGTCGGCCGCGTCGGCCGCGATGGTCGGACTCAGGGGAATACGGACGATCTCTGCAGCCTTGATCTCCCGCGTCAACACACGGTCGGAAGGAGCACCTTGAATGGTACCGATCTTCACGCCTGGCTTGTCCACGGAGGCGACATCGGGAAATTCTGTTCCCGGCGCGGCAACGTAGACGAGACTGATCGCCCAAAGGTTCGCCGTTGAATCCGCCTTGTCGGCAGGGGCAAGGACGCGTGGCCCGAAGGCGATGTCCCATTCACCCTTGCCGAAGCTTTGCAGATAGGCTTCCGGATTCGGATACATTACCGGTTCGACCGTCGCACCCAACTTATTCCCAACAAATTCCGCGACCGGTTCGGCTACGCCCCCGAGCACCGTGATGGCAATCATGCCAACGCGCAGCTTTCCGCCAGGTGCGATCTCGGTCGATGTTTGTCCGAATGCCGCGCCGGACAACCCGGCCAACAATGCAGTAATCGATAGAAAAAGCCGTGCCATGTGCAGTCTCTCTCGAAAGGAACAAGGAGCCGTCCGCGCCTTCAGCTCCCGGTCTTCGCCTGCCGCGCCGCCAGCTTGTCGATCTCGGACTGCACCGCCTGCGCCGCCTGGCCGGCGAACTCCTTCTGCTGGGTCGCGGCCGCGGCGTAAGCTTCGACGCGCGGCGCGAAGCTCTTCTGGAAATGGGCGTGAACGTAGCGTGCCATCAGCTCGTAGTGGCGGCGGGTGGCGTCCCAGTCGGCCCAGTTATGGGCGAGCTCCATGATCACGCCGAAGCCGCCCGAGCCTTTGAGCAGCTTGTCGATGTAGGCAATCGCGTCATCGGGCGTGCCGATGCAGGCGGCGCCGGTCTCGACCAGCCAGTCGTAGTCGTCGGGCGCATCGGGCGGGATGATCGGGAAGGTCGCGATCTCGCGGAAATAGTCGGCGAACGCCTTCAGTCCGAACTTGACGTTCTTCTTCGCCTGTTCACGGGTCTCGGCGATATGCATCAACGTCACGACGCGCCACTTGGCGCGATCGGGCACGTGGCCGGCCTTGCGCGCCTCGGTCTCGTAGAGATTCCAGTTCGCGGTGTGATGGGCGATCGACGTCGGCGTCGCGCCGCCGATGGCCAGCATGCCGATGCCGTGGCGCGCCGCGGCCATCGCGCCGACCGGCGAGCGGGCGCTGGCGACCGCCATCTCGATCATCGGCTTGGTGTAGGGCGCAAGCTGCAGCTTGGCGTTGCAGAGCTTGAACCAGTCGGTCTGCTTGTTGACGGTCTCGCCCTTGAACAGCGCGACGATGACGTCGAGCGCCTCATCCATCATGCGTCGCTGATCGCCGGCGTCGATCCCGATCTTGTGGGCGTCGTACACCAGCGCACCGGGGCCGACGCCGAACATCGCGCGTCCGCGCGTCATGTGATCAAGCTGGACGATGCGGCTCGCAAGCATGAAGGGGTTATGATACGGCAGCGACGACACGCCGGTGCCGAGCCGAATGTGCCTGGTGCGTTCGGCCGCCGCGGCAATGAACATATCGGGCGCCGCGATGATCTCGACACCGCCGGAGTGATGCTCGCCGATCCACGCCTCGCTGTAGTTCAGCCGGTCGAGATGCTGCAGCAGCTCGAAATCGCGTTCCATCGCCAGCGTTGGATTGTCGGCCTTGGCATGAAACGGAGCGAGGAAAATACCGCTGCGGAGAGGCGTGTTCATCGGTCCTCCTGTTGGTTTTTGCCGGCGGTCGATTGCCGCCGATTGGGCTTGAGAGCGATGTGCCGGTCACAATGCTTCCGGCCAACTTACCGGTCGCGATGGTGCTTGTCAGCCTAGTTCGGCGCGGCGACGTAGAGGGGATCGCCCCGCGGCGGAGCCAGCACCGGCTTCAGGCCCGTGACCTTCTGCAGCAGGTAGACGTCGTAGGTGACGCCGCGCCATGTCAGGTCGGTTTCGCCGACCGTTTGCCGCGCGGCGCTCGTTTTGTCCCAGAGGACGAGGTTGCGGTTGCCTTTGGGGGCGACGTAGAGCGCAGCGTCACCGTCCAGGATGGGCGCGCGAAACCCGATATAGCGCGCACGCTCGTTGAGCTGGACGACGGGGACGGCGTCTCTCAGGTGCCAGCGCAGCATCGCGCACATGCGATAGTCCGTCGTGACGAACCATCTGGCGCCGACCTCTTTGCGTGCCGCATCGGCAGCGGCAACGACGTCGGCAAAACTGATTTCCTTGCCGATCGGATCGTCCTTGCCGAGATAATTGGCCTTGCCGGTGAGATAATAAAGCTCCGCGGCCGCGACGAAGGCGATCCCTCCCGCGATTGCGACGACGAGAGTGGCGAAGCTGATCCGCGCCGGCCGCGACTGCGATTCCTCGCGCCATTGCTTGTAGCTGATTGCGGTGCAGGCAAAGGCGAGCGGCCAGATGAACAGCGGCCAGCTGTCGCCGACGCGCGCGGAGAGCGAATGCCTGATCAGGACAAGCAGCGGAAAAATGACCGCGCTCGACAGCAGGATGGCAACGGGATCGCGGCGACGGAAGCCGCGTGCGGCCAGCAGCGCCGTGCCCCATATGATGACCGGCAGCATGAGAATGCCGATCAGCACGAATTGCTGGCCGACGAAGTCCCCGAAAAATTTCAGCGACCAGCCCGATATCTGCGCCGGCCGGTCAAGCTGGAATTGGAAAGACGCCCAGTCGTGGGTCGCATTCCAGACCAGCACGGGCGAGAACACCAGCAGCGCAAGCACGATCCCGAGCCAGAGATGCGGACTGCGGAGCTGTCGCCCGCGCCAGTCCGGAACCAGCACGAACAGCGCCACTGCGGGCAGCAGCAGCAGCGCGGTGTATTTCGAGGCCAGCGCGAGCCCGCCGAACAGGCCGGCCGCGAGCCACCAGCGCTGATCGTCCGACTGCCACAATCGGATCAGCGACCACATCATCGCGAGCTCGAAGGGGATCAGCGCGATATCGGGCGTGATCTTGGCCATGCCAAGCCCGAAAGTGAGGCAGGCTTCCGGCAACAGCGCCGCGACCAGCACGTAACGGATGTCGCGCACCACGCGCCAGACGATATCGGCGAGCAGCAATTGCATCGCCAGCATCGAGAGCAGGCCGGCAAACCGCACGCCGAAATTGGTGTCGCCGAACAACAACGTGCCCAGGCGGATGGACCAGGCCACGAGTGGCGGATGATCGAGATAGGACATCGCGCCCTCGCGCGACCACGTCCAGTAATAGGCTTCATCCACCCTGAGATCGATCGTCGCGGCGAATGTCGCGCGCAAAATTGCAAGCCCGGCGAACAGGGCGAAGCAAATGGCGAGTTGCGCGATTGTGAAATCGTGGCGCGGAGAACCGGGCGCGCGCGATGATGTCATGACGATCGGGCAACCATTGAAATCACGTCGTTTGTCGAGGGTCTTTTTTGAAACGGGGCAGGCTGGACATCATCGCGCAATGCGCGCATATCGACAAGCCGTACCTTCGCCACGGGCGCGTAGCCGCCGCGCGCGAGACAACAAACACGATAGTCGGGAGGAGCCGAGATGAGCGACGCCACCAGCGGACTGCAACTGCGTTCCCTGATCAGGAAGAGCGGCGAGCTCGAACTTTCGCTGATGAGCGTGCCCACACCCGAACCCGGAGCGGATCAAGTCGTGGTGCGCGTCGAGGCGACGCCGATCAATCCGTCCGATCTCGGCTTGCTCACCGGTGCTGCCGACCTGAGCACGGCGAAGGCGTCGGGGACGAAAGAGCTTCCTGTCATTACGGCGAAAGTGCCGGAGGTGGGAATGCGGGCGATGGGCGGCCGCCTCGATGAGTCCATGCCGGTCGGCAATGAAGGCGCCGGTGTCGTCGTCAAGACGGGATCGTCGGACGCCGCGAAAGCGCTGATGGGCCGCACCGTCGCGATGATCGGCGGCGCCATGTATTCACAATACCGGACACTGCGGGTCAACGAGTGCTTGCCGCTGCCGGCAGGTACGACACCGGCCGAGGGCGCGTCCAGTTTCGTCAACCCGCTCACCGCGCTCGGCATGACCGAGACCATGCGCCGCGAGGGTCACAAGGCGCTGGTGCACACCGCGGCCGCCTCCAATCTCGGGCAGATGCTGAACAAGATTTGCATCAAGGACGGCATCGCCCTCGTCAACATCGTCCGTAGCCAGGAGCAGGCCGACATCCTCAGGAAGATCGGCGCCAGGCACATCGTGGATTCCACCGCGCCGACCTTCATGGACGACCTCACGAATGCACTTGCGGAGACGGGCGCGACCATCGCCTTCGACGCGATCGGCGGCGGCAAACTCGCAGGGCAAATCCTGAGCGGCATGGAAGCCGCCATCAACAAGACCGCCAAGGTCTACAGCCGCTACGGCTCCAGCGTGCACAAGCAGGTCTATATCTACGGCAGGCTCGATCTTCGGCCGACCGAACTCACCGGCAACTTCGGGATGATGTGGGGTGTCGGCGGATTTCTGCTCACGCCGTTCCTGATGAAGATCGGCCCCGAGGCCGGCATGAAGCTCAGGCAGCGCGTGGTCGACGAGCTCAAGACCACCTTTGCCAGCCACTACACCAAGGTCATCTCGCTGCAGGAGGCGCTCGACCCCGCCAACATCGGCGTCTACGCCAAGCGCGCGACCGGCGAGAAATTCCTGATCAATCCCAACAAGGCGGGATGAACAATCAAGCGGCGGCGTTTTCCTACCAAAGAAGGCTTGTGTCCTCCCGGTGACGGGAGAATATTCCGGCCGCTCACATCAGCGGGTTTAACCGCGAATTGATCCCAGGGGAGAACACGCCATGCTCGATTTGAACCGCCGTGAACTGTTGGCAGGAGCCGCCGCCGTCGGCGCCGCCGCTGCACTGTCGCAGCTTGCACCGCCATCGGCGCAGGCCGCGGTTGCGCCAGCGGGCGCTCAGGCGCCGGGCTTCTATCGCTACAAGGTCGGCGACTATGAATGCACCTCGATCAATGACGGGGTATTTCTGCGTCCGGCCGAAAACTTCGTGAGCAACGTTTCCAAGGACGACACACTCGCGGCGGGCGAGGCTGCCTATTATCCGAAGGGGATGGTGGCCGTGCCATTCAACCCGCAGCTGATCAACACCGGCTCCAAGCTGATCCTGATCGACACCGGCAACGGCGTCGCCAATTTCGAGCCGAGCAAGGGCAGGGTCGGCCGCACCTTGCAAAATCTCAGCGCTGCCGGCGTCGATCCCAAGAGCATCGACATCGTGCTGCTGTCGCATCTGCATCCCGATCATACCAACGGCATCCGCGCCGCCGATGGGGCGATGGCGTTTCCGAATGCCGAGATCATGGTGCCGGCCGAGGACTGGAAATTCTGGACCAGCGACGACAACGCCGCCAAGGCTCAGTCCAACCAGATGATGAAGAACTACTTCGCGAACGTGAAGAAGACCTTCGCCGGCATCGAATCCAAGGTGACCAAATACGAATTGGGCAAGGAAGTCGCCCCGGGCATCACCTCGATCGCGACTCCCGGTCACACGCCGGGGCACACGTCTTTTGCAGTCGCCTCCGGCAGCTCGAAGGTGCTGATCCAGTCCGACGTCACCAACATCCCCGAATTCTTCCTGCGCAATCCGGACTGGCATTGTGTCTACGATGTCGAGCCCGACCTGGCGCAGCAGACCCGCCACAAATTCTACGACATGGCGTCCGCCGAGAAGGCAACCGTGATCGGCTTCCACTTCATGTTCCCGGCGGTCGGTCACATCGAAAAGGACGGCAAGGGCTATCGGCTGGTCCCGTCGCTGTGGAATCCGACGATCTGATCGGCTGCTGGCTGAACGGCGAGACGGGCGGTCCCTGGCGGGGTCGCCCGTTTTTTCATTTCCGAACGCTGTGTTTCCGAAAATTTGCGGTCCATGCACTTGCATGGTTCTTGCGAACGCGGCTTAATTGCTGCGCGAGTTTCATCGGTTCACGAAGGACACCCCCATGGCCACCCATCACATCGTCACCATCGCAGGCAGCCTGCGCAAGGAAAGCTTCTCGCTGAAGATCGCCAACGCGCTGGCCAAGCTCGCGCCCGCTTCGCTGAAGCTGGATGTGATGACGCCCGAGGGCGTCTCTTTTTTCAATCAGGACCTCGAAGCAAATCCGCCTGCCGACTGGGTGACCTTCCGCGAAAGGCTGCAGAAGTCGCACGGCGTGCTGTTCGTGACGCCGGAATACAATCGCGCGATTCCCGGCGTGCTGAAAAACCTGATCGACGTCGGCTCGCGGCCCTATGGCAAGAGCTCGTTCCTGCACAAGCCGGTCGGCATCGTCTCCAATTCGCCGGGGCCGCTCGGCGGCGTTAACGCGGCCAAGGCTTTGCAGAACATCCTGCCGGGCATTACCGGCCCGATCATGGGCCAGCCGGAGACTTATCTCACCATGGTCGGCGACGCCTTCAACGACAAGGGCGAGCTGACCAAGGAGTTGCTGCAGAAGGTGCTGGAGCAATTCCTCGCGGCGTTCGCGGCCTGGGTCGAGAAGCAGAACAGGTAACCTCGTCGTCGTCATTGCGAGGAGCGAAGCGACGAAGCAATCCATTTTCCGACTTGTGGCGCTATGGATTGCTTCGCTTCGCTCGCAATGACGGTTTCTGGCTGCTGGGACGGGTAGTATTAGCACTCCATTAACCCGACCGTCGCATCGTCGGCCATGGTCTCCCGCTCCCGACTCAAATCGATCCTCACCGGCCTCGCTCTCTACACCATGGCGGCGGCGATGATCGGCTATTTCGGCGTCAACGCCTATACCGGCAAGTACGGCCTGAATGCGCGCCAGGAGCTCGACCAGGAGATCGTCGCGCTGACGAGCGAGCTTGCGCGGCTGAAGAAGGAACGCGCAGAAGGCGAGCAACGGGTGTCGCTGCTCCGCTCCGACGGGGTCGATCCGGACATGCTCGATGAGCGCGCGCGGTATCAACTCGACTATGCGAACCCGCACGAGCTGGTCCGGATGAATCCGAGATAGGGCATGACCCGGAAAAGTGTGAAGCGGTTTTCCGAAGAGGTCATGCCTTTAACCGTCCGTTTCAAAAAACGATCCGTGCGATTTCTATAATTTCTCGACGTGTTTGCAGTGCGGCATGACAAAACCATGTCGCAGTCACGCGATGCTTTCACACGCGTTTGAGTTGGGTTACAGAGTCTCTATCGATCCTCATTTTCGCCGGTAGAGTTGCCCATGGCCGCATCCCCCAAAAAAGCCGACACCAAGGACAAGGCGCAGGACAAGGGGAATGGCGAACCTCCGGAATTCACAAAAGCGCAGGAATTGAAGGCGCTGCGCGACATGCTGCTGATCCGGCGCTTCGAGGAGAAGGCCGGCCAGCTCTACGGCATGGGCGCGATCGGCGGCTTCTGTCACCTCTATATCGGCCAGGAGGCCGTGGTGGTGGGCATGCAGATGGCGCTGAAGAAGGGCGACCAGATCATAACGGGATACCGTGACCACGGGCACATGCTGGCCTGTGGCATGGAAGCCAAGGGCGTGATGGCCGAGCTGACCGGCCGCCGCGGCGGCTATTCCAAGGGCAAGGGCGGCTCGATGCACATGTTCAGCAAGGCCGAGAATTTCTACGGCGGCCACGGCATCGTCGGCGCGCAGGTGTCGCTCGGCACCGGGCTTGCCTTTTCCAATCACTATCGCGGCAACGACAATGTCAGCCTGGCCTATTTCGGCGACGGCGCCTCCAATCAGGGGCAGGTCTATGAAAGCTTCAACATGGCGGAGCTGTGGAAGCTGCCCGTGATCTACGTCATCGAGAACAACCGTTACGCCATGGGCACCTCGGTGAAGCGATCCTCGGCGCTGACCGATTTCTCCAAGCGCGGCGCCTCCTTCAATATCCCCGGCGAACAGGTCGACGGCATGGACGTGCGCGCGGTGAAGGCCGCCGGCGACAAGGCGGTCGCCTGGTGCCGGGCCAAGAAGGGGCCCTACATCCTGGAGATGCAGACCTACCGCTATCGCGGCCACTCGATGTCGGACCCCGCGAAGTACCGCACGCGCGAGGAGGTCGAGAAGGTTCGCCACGACCAGGATCCCATCGAGCAGGTACGCGAACGCCTGCTCGCGGCCAAGGTCAGCGAACAGGACCTGAAAAATATCGACGCCGAGGTGCGCGAGATCGTCAATGCGGCGGCGGATTTCGCCCAGCACGATCCCGAGCCCGAGGTGTCCGAGCTCTACACCGACATCTACCGCTAAGCGCACGCGAGCAATCTTCGGAGTCCCCATGCCCATTCAAGTGCTGATGCCCGCGCTGTCGCCCACGATGGAGAAGGGCAACCTCGCCAAATGGCTGAAGAAGGAAGGCGACACCATCAAGTCCGGTGACGTCATTGCCGAGATCGAGACCGACAAGGCGACCATGGAGGTCGAGGCGACGGATGAGGGCAAGCTCGGCAGGATCCTGATTCCGGAAGGCACCGCCGACGTCGCCGTGAATACGCCGATTGCGACCATCCTCGCCGACGGCGAGAGCGCCGCCGATCTCGACAAGGCGCCGGCAGCAGCGCCGAAGCAGGCGGACTCCAAGCCGCCCGCCGAAGCCAAGTCGGAAGCAAAGACCGAAGCCAAGTCGGAAGCACCGGCCGATAAATCCGGCGGCGGCCCGGAGAAGAAAGCGCCAGCCGCGCCGCAAACGGTGGCCGAGCCCGATCCGGACGTCCCTGAAGGCACCGAGATGGTCAAGCAGACCATCCGCGATGCGCTGCGCGACGCCATGGCCGAAGAGATGCGGCGCGATCCCGACGTCTTCCTCATGGGCGAGGAGGTCGCGGAATATCAGGGCGCCTACAAGGTCAGCCAAGGCCTGCTGCAGGAATTCGGCGATCGCCGCGTGATCGATACGCCGATCACCGAGCATGGCTTTGCCGGCATCGGCGTTGGTGCGGCGATGGCGGGCCTGAAGCCGATCGTCGAGTTCATGACCTTCAACTTCGCCATGCAGGCGATCGACCAGATCATCAACTCCGCGGCCAAGACGCTGTACATGTCAGGCGGCCAGATGGGCTGCTCGATCGTGTTCCGCGGGCCGAACGGCGCGGCCGCGCGCGTCGCCGCCCAGCACAGCCAGGATTATTCGGCCTGGTACTCGCAAGTCCCCGGCCTGAAGGTGATCGCGCCGTACTCGGCCGCCGATTACAAGGGCCTCTTGAAGGCCGCGATCCGCGATCCCAACCCCGTCATCTTCCTCGAGAACGAGGTTCTCGTACGGCCACACCGGCGAGGTGCCGAAGCTCGCCGACTACGTGATCCCGATCGGCAAGGCCCGCGTGGTGCGCCAGGGCCAGCACGTCACCATCATCTCGTGGTCGAACGGCATGACCTATGCGCTGAAAGCCGCCGAGGAGCTTGCCAAGGAAGGCATCGAAGCCGAACTGGTCGATCTCCGTACGCTGCGTCCGATGGACACCGAGACCATCGTGGCATCCGTGAAGAAGACCGGCCGCGCGGTTGTGGTCGAGGAGGGCTGGCAGCAGTGCGGCGTCGGCGCCGAAGTCGCAGCCCGCATCATGGAGCACGCTTTCGATTATCTCGATGCGCCGGTGGCGCGCGTCTCCGGCAAGGACGTGCCGATGCCCTATGCCGCGAATCTCGAGAAGCTCGCGCTGCCGTCGGCCGCCGAAGTGGTCGAGGCCGCCAAGGCCGTTTGCTACCGGTGATCCATGGCAGGCCCTCGCGAGCAACCACTGCCGCCAGATGTCATGGGTCGCGACGACGCGACGGAGGTGCTGCGCGCCTTCGTCATCGACGGCGGCTTGTCGATCGCGTTCCAGCGCGCCTTCGAGGAGCCTGATATGTGGGGACTCTTGCTGGTCGACATCGCCCGCCACGCCGCGCGCGCCTATGCGCGGGAGAGCGACTACAGCGAAGAGGATGCGCTGGAGCGCATCGTCGAGATGTTCGAAGCCGAGATCGACCGCCCGACCGACATGGGCACCACCACGTCTCGATCGCAACAAGGTCACTGACAATGCCAATCAACATTCTGATGCCCGCGCTGTCGCCGACCATGGAAAAGGGCAACCTGGCCAAGTGGCTCAAGAAAGAGGGCGACAAGGTCAAGTCCGGCGACGTGATCGCGGAGATCGAAACCGACAAGGCGACCATGGAGGTCGAGGCGGTCGACGAGGGCACGCTCGCCAGGATCGTCGTGCCCGAGGGCACGCAGGACGTCCCCGTCAACGAGTTGATCGCGGTGCTCGCCGGCGACGGCGAGGATGTGAAGGCGGCGGGCGCCTCTGCCGGCAGCGCGAAGCCCGCGGCTGCGCCTGCCAAGGCCGAAGCGCCCAAGGAAGAAGCTCCCAAGCAAGACGCGAAGAAAGAGCAGGCCCCGGCGCCGCAGGCGAAACCGGCGGACGCGCCCAAACCGGCTGCGGCGCCCGCGCCGCAGGCCGCGGCTCCGGCGTCACAGGCCAACGGCCATGGCCGCATCTTCTCGTCACCGCTGGCGCGGCGTCTTGCGAAAGACGCTGGCATCGAGATCGGCCGCATCAACGGGTCAGGTCCGCATGGCCGCATCATCGCCCGCGATGTCGAAGAGGCGAAGTCCGGCAAGGGCCTCAAGGCACCGGCTGCCGCGCCTTCCGGCGCGCCCGCGATCGCGCCGTCGATGTCGGACAAGCAGATCCTGGCGCTGTTCGAGCCGGGAAGCTACGAGATCGTGCCGCATGACGGCATGCGCCGCACCATCGCGCAGCGCCTGACGGCATCGATCCAGAACGTCCCGCACTTCTATCTCACCATCGATTGCGACATCGGCCGGCTGCTGGACGCGCGCGAGCAGATCAACGCCGCCGCGCCAAAGGACAAGGAGAAGAAGCCGCTCTACAAGATCTCGGTCAACGACTTCGTCATCAAGGCGATGGCGGTCGCGCTGCAGAAGATTCCGAACTGCAACGTCAGCTGGTCGGAAGGCGGCATGATCAAGCACAAGCACTCGGATGTCGGTGTGGCGGTGGCGATGCCGGGCGGCCTGATCACGCCGATCATCCGCAAAGCCGAGACCAAGACGCTGTCGGCGATCTCCAACGAGATGAAGGATTATGCCGCGCGCGCGCGTGCGCGGAAACTCAAGCCGGAGGAATATCAGGGCGGCACCACGGCGGTCTCCAACCTCGGCATGTACGGCATCAAGGACTTCACCGCCGTGATCAATCCGCCGCATGCGACGATCCTGGCGGTCGGCACCAGCGAGGAGCGCGCGGTGGTGCGCGGCGGCAAGATCGAGATCGCCCAGATCATGAGCGTGACGCTGTCCTGCGATCACCGCGCCATCGACGGCGCGCTCGGCGCCGAGCTGATCGGCGCGTTCAGGCAGTTGATCGAAAACCCCGTGATGATGATGGTGTGAGGACGCTCTCGTCATCGCGAGCGCAGCGAAGCGATCCATCGTTCAACCAGACTGGATTGCTTCGTCGCTGGCGCTCCTCGCAATGACGGCAGCGAAAACAGGCAGTCTGGTTGCATGATGGAAACGAGCGTTTAGCATGGCCGACACATCCTTCGACATCATCATCATCGGCTCCGGGCCCGGCGGCTATGTCACCGCGATCCGCGCCGCGCAGCTCGGCTTCAAGACCGCGATCGTCGAGAAATCCTATCTCGGCGGCATCTGCCTGAACTGGGGCTGCATCCCGACCAAGGCGCTGCTGCGCTCGGCCGAAATCTACCACTACATGCAGCACGCCAAGGATTACGGGCTGTCGGCCGAGAAGGTCGGCTATGACGCCAAGGCCGTGGTGCAGCGCTCGCGCGGCGTCTCCAAGCGGCTGAACGACGGCGTCGGCTTCCTGATGAAGAAGAACAAGGTGCAGATCATCTGGGGTGACGCCTCGATCGATGCGCCCGGCAAGGTCACCGTGAAGAAGTCGTCCGTCGAGGGCCCGAAGGGCGCGCTCGGCGAGGGCGCCTATCAGGCCAAGCACATCATCATCGCGACCGGCGCGCGGCCGCGCGTGCTGCCGGGGCTGGAGCCCGACAAGAAGCTGGTCTGGACCTATTTCGAGGCGATGGTGCCGGAGCGAATGCCGAAATCGCTGCTGGTGGTCGGCTCCGGCGCGATCGGCATCGAGTTCGCGTCGTTCTTCCACACCATGGGCTCGTGACGTCACCGTGGTCGAGGTGCTGCCGCAGATCCTGCCGGTCGAGGATGCCGAGATCGCGGGCCTGGCGCGCAAGCGCTTCGAGAAGCAGGGCATCAAGATCCTCACCAACACCAAGGTGACCAAGCTCGAGAAGAAGGCCGACAGCGTGGTCGCCACCATCGATGACGGCAAGAAGCCGGTGACGACCGAATTCGAGCGGGTGATTTCCGCGGTCGGCGTGGTCGGCAATATCGAGAACCTCGGACTGGAGAAGCTCGGCGTCAAAACCGACCGCGGCTGTATCGTGGTCGACGGCCTTTGCAAGACCAACGTGCCCGGCATCTACGCCATCGGCGACGTCGCGGGTCCGCCGATGCTGGCGCACAAGGCCGAGCATGAGGGCGTGATCTGCGTCGAGGCGATCAAGGGCCTGCATCCGCACGCCATGGACAAGAACCTCATTCCCGGCTGCACCTACTGCAACCCGCAGGTGGCGTCGGTCGGTTTGACGGAAGCCAAGGCGAAGGAAGGCGGTCGCGAAATCCGCGTCGGCCGCTTCCCCTTTGTCGGCAACGGCAAGGCGATTGCGCTGGGTGAGGATCAGGGCCTGGTCAAGGTCGTCTTCGACAAGAAGACCGGGCAGTTGCTCGGCGCCCACATGATCGGCGCCGAAGTCACCGAGCTGATCCAGGGCTATGTGGTCGCGATGAATCTGGAGACCACGGAAGAAGAGCTGATGCACACCGTCTTCCCGCATCCGACCCTGTCGGAGATGATGAAGGAGGCCGTGCTCGACGCCTACGGGCGGGTGCTGAATATTTGATGCCGCCATTGTCATTGCGAGCGAAGCGAAGCAATCCACCTATCCGCTTGTGGCGATATGGATTGCTTCGTCGCTTCGCTCCTCGCAATGACGAATAACAACTCTCGAAAGATCAACTCCGTGAAAGACAACGACAACCTGACCATCGAACGCCCGACGTTCGTGACCCATCTCGAATGCGCGATGGAAGGCGATCATTATCCTGCCGACCAGATCCACAATCTTTCCAAAGCGGGCAAGCCGCTGTTGGTGCGCTACGACCTCACAGGCGTGAAGAAAGCGCTGACCAAGGATGCGCTGGCGCAGCGTCCGGCCGACATGTGGCGCTATCGCGAGATGCTGCCGGTGCGCAAATGCGCCGATATCGTCAGCCTCGGCGAGGTCATGACGCCGCTGATCCGGCTGCCCAAGCTCGGCAAGAAGCTCGGCGGTGGCGAGATCATCGTGAAGGACGAGGGACGGCTGCCGACCGGCTCGTTCAAGGCGCGCGGGCTCGTGATGGCGGTGTCGATGGGCAAGGCGCTCGGCATCAGGCACATGGCGATGCCGACCAACGGCAATGCAGGTGCGGCGCTCGCGGCCTACGCGACGTCATGCGGCATCAAGACCACGATCTTCTGTCCCGCCGATACGCCCGAGGTGAATGTCAGCGAGATCGAGCTGCAGGGCGCGACCGTCTACCGCGTCAACGGCCTGATCGACGATTGCGGCAAGATCGTCGGCGAGGGCAAGGCGAAGGCCGGCTGGTTCGACACCTCCACGCTGAAGGAGCCGTACCGCATCGAGGGCAAGAAGACGATGGGGCTGGAGCTCGCCGAGCAACTCGGCTGGGACGTGCCCGACGTGATCTTCTATCCCACCGGCGGTGGCACCGGCCTGATCGGCATGTGGAAGGCGTTCGACGAGCTGGAGACAATCGGCTTCATCGGCAACAAGCGGCCGCGCATGGTTGCGGTGCAGGCCGCTGGTTGCGCGCCGATGGTGCGCGCTTTTGAGGCGGGCACCGAGCATGCGCCGCGCTGGGAGGATGCGCATACCATCGCCTCCGGCATCCGCGTGCCGCAGGCGGTCGGCGATTTCCTTATCCTGCGCGCGGTGCGCGAGAGCAAAGGTTTTGCCATCGCGGTGTCAGATGAGAAGATTTCCGCTGCGCTCAACGAAGTCGCACGCGAGGAGGGGCTTTTGCTCTGCCCCGAAGGCGCCGCGACCTACGCTGCCTACAAGCAGAGCCTCGACGATGGTCGTGTTGCCAAAGCCGACCGGGTGATGCTTTTCAATTGCGCGACCGGTCTTAAATATCCGCTGCCACCGGTCACGCGCACGCTCGATCGCTTCAAGCCGATCGATTACGCGAAATTGTAGGCCGCTTCGTCATTGCGAGCGAAGCGAAGCAATCCATGTCGATCAAAGATGGATTGCTTCGTCGCTTCGCTCCTCGCAATGACGGGTTGCGGCATTGGAGAATGGAATGCTCAAGTCATTTTTGTCTGCTTGCGCCCTGTTGCTGACATTCGCCACCAGCGCTCCTGCCGCGGACAACTTCCCCACCCATCCCATCACCATCGTCGTGCCGTTCTCCGCCGGCGGGCCGTCGGACGCGATGATGCGCATTCTCGGCGAGCGCATGAAGGCAGCGCTCGGCGAAACCATCCTGATCGAGAACACCACGGGTGCCGGGGGATCGATCGGCGTCGGCCGCGTGGTGCACGCGCCACCCGACGGCTACACCATCGGCTTCGGCCATCTCGGCACGCATGTCGCCAATGGCGCGATCTACAAGCTGAACTACGATCTCGTCGCCGATCTCGAACCGATCGTGCTGCTGCCGAGCAATCCCATGATCGTCGTCAGCAAGAACGCGGTGCCCGCGAAATCGCTGAAGGAGCTGATCGCCTGGCTCAAGGCCCGCCCGCAGCCGGCCGCTGCCGGCACGGCCGGCGCCGGCTCCGGCAGCCATGTCGCCGGCCTCGCTTTCGAGGCGGCTGCTGGCGTCAAGCTGCAATATGTGCCGTACCGCGGCACGGGGCCCGCGCTGAACGATCTCGTCGCCGGCCAGATCGATATCATCGTCGATCAGCTCTCCAATTCCATCAACCAGGTGCGCGCCGGAACTATCCGTGGTTACGCCGTCACCGACACCAAGCGGGCGGAGTCCGCCCCGGACATCCCGACGGTGGACGAAGCGGGCCTGCCGGGTTTCCACATGTCGCTGTGGTCGGGCCTGTGGGCGCCAAAGGGCACGCCGAAGGATATCGTTGCGAAACTGAACGCGGCCGCGCTCGATGCGCTGAAGGATCCGGCGACGCGCAAGCAGCTCGAAAATCTGGGCCTGCAGATGCCGCCCGCCGACCAATCCACGCCGGAGGCGCTCGGCGCCTGGCAGAAGGCCGAGATCGCCAAATGGTGGCCGATCATCAAGGCCGCGAATGTGAAGGTCGACTGACAACAGATGGCTGACGCCCCGCTGCCGTTCGACGAACTGGCGCGCGCGATCAAAGGCCGCCGCTCGGTCTATGGCGCGATCAGCGGGCTGCAACTCGATCGCGCCGCGCCCGGCGAGGCCTGGTCGAGCCTGCAATATCGTCCGGTCTTCGTCGGCGACACCGCGACCGGCGTGCTCCATGGCGGCGTGGTCACCGCGATGCTGGACGAAAGCTGCGGCATGGCGGTGCAGCTTGCGCTCGACGATGCCCGCGCGATCGCGACGCTGGACTTGCGCATCGATTATCAGAAGCCGGCGACGCCGGGGCTTGCGATCCGCGCGCATTCGATCTGCTACCGCGTCACCCGCTCGATCGCCTTTGTGCGCGCCACCGCCTACCAGGAGGCCGAGGACGATCCGGTGGCCACCGCAACCGCGTGTTTCATGGTCGGTGCCAACCGCACCAATATATTCAAGGACAGCCCGGCGGATGCCGGCACAACGCCGACACTGGACGCACCCGACGATCCCACCGGGCCTTTCGCCAACAGTCCGTTCGCGCGCTGCCTCGGTATCCGCGCCGGTGACGACGGCACGCTGGTGATGCCGTTTTCGCCAAAGATCATCGGCAATCCGATCCTGCCGGCGATCCATGGCGGCATGACCGGGGCATTCCTCGAGAGCACCGCCATCGTCGGCGTCACGCGCGAACTGGGCGTGGCCGCGTGGCCGAAGCCGATCGGGCTCACCATCAACTATTTGCGCTCGGGCCGCGCGCTCGACAGCTATGCCAGTGCGTCGATCGTCAAGCAGGGCCGCCGCGTCGTCGCCTTCGAGGCGAAGGCCTGGCAGGACGACCCGGAGAGGCCGATCGCCTCGGCTTTCGGTCATTTCATGCTGCGGCGAACTCCGGGCGGAGACGAGGACTAGTCGGCCCTTTTTATTCCCCGGTTGGGCCGGTAAACTGACCCGAGAGGGCAGTCATGGCGCGAGATCCTCGTAAAGAGGGCAAGAGCAAGAAGCGCGGCAAAAAGAGTGCTTCCGGGCGCAGCCGTGCGTCCGGGAGTGCCCGGACAAACGCGCGCAAAAGCCCGGCCAAGGTGGCTAAGCCCAAGCGTCGATCTTCCAGTCCCGCCGCCTCTACGCTCGCCAGGGAGCTAAACGACGCGCGGGCACGCCAGGCCGCGACCGCGGAAATCCTCAAGATCATCGCGGCTTCGCCCGATGATGTGCAACCGGTATTCGAGGCGATCGCATCGAGCGCCAACCGTCTGCTCAGCGGACATTCGACCGGGGTTGTGCGTATTGTCGACGGTGTTCTGCATCTCGCGGCGTTCACCCCGGTCAATCCGAAAGCTGACGCTGTCCTCACCTCTACCTTCCCGTCGCCGACAACCACCATGCCATTCTTTGAGCAGCTCGCGCGGGGGGAGCCGTATCAAGAACCGGATATGGAAACCATTCCGTTTGAGCAACCAAGGCTGCTTGCACGTGCACGCGGCTATCGCAGCATTCTGTTCGTGCCTCTGACGAATGCAGGAGAGGTGATCGGCCTTATCAACGTCACGCGCGCGGCGCCCGGAACATTTGCTGCCGAAGAAGTGCAGTTGCTGCAAACCTTCGCCGACCAGGCCGTGATTGCGATTGAGAATGCCCGGCTGTTCAATGAGACCAAAGAGGCGCTGGAGCGGCAGACAGCGACCTCTGAAGTGCTTGAAGTCATCTCGTCGTCGATGGGCGATGTGCAGCCGGTTTTTGAGCAGATGCTGGAGAAAGCGACGCGCGTTTGCGGGGCGGAGTTCGGCGTGATGGGCCTGTACGAAGGGGAGATGTACCGGCGAGTCGCCCTCTACAACGTGCCGCCGGCCTTCGCCGCCATCGCGCCGACGGAGTTTCGACCGAATCCGGACGGACCGATCGGTACCCCCCGGCGGACGGGGCAAGTCTTCAGGCTCGACGATCTCAGCAAAAGTGAAGCTTACCTTTCCCGGCACAATGCCGCGGTGGTCGCGATGGTCGAGGTCGCCGGCGTCCGCACCATCGCTATTGTGCCGATGATGAAGGACGGCAACGCGGTTGGTGCGATCGCAATCTATCGCCAGGAGGTCCGCCCGTTCACCGACCGGCAGATCGAGCTTCTGAAGAATTTCGCCAACCAGGCCGTGATTGCGATTGAGAATGCCCGGCTGTTCAATGAGACCAAAGAGGCGCTGGAGCGGCAGACCGCCACCTCCGACATCCTGAAGGTGATCGCGAGTTCACCCGACGACGTGCAGCCCGTGTTCGACGCGATCGCGGAGCACGCAAACCGGCTGATCGGGGGGCACGCGACCTCGGTGGTTCGCATTGTCGGCGACGTGCTCGAACTCGCGGCACATACGCACCTCAGCGACGAGGTAGACGCAACGCTCCGTGCGGCCTTCCCGATTCCGATCACTGGTCTTCCGCAGTACGAAATGATGCTGCGCGGCGAGGTTGCGGAGATTAGCGATATCGAAGCCGAGGCTAACGTCGACTACAGCCGCCTCAGGAACATCGCGCGGGCCGCAGGCTTTCGCGGCCGGCTGATGGTCCCTCTCAAGACGGATACCGGGACGATTGGCGCGATCGCCGTTACGCGCGTCGAGCCTGGCGCGTTTGCCGAGCACCACATTCAGTTGTTGAAGACTTTCGCGGATCAAGCCGTCATCGCGATCCAGAACGCGCGGTTATTCAACGAGACCAAAGAGGCGTTGGCGCGGCAGACCGCCACCGCAGACATCCTCAAGGTCATTAGCAACTCGATCGCCGATCGCCAAGCCGGTGTTCGACGCCATCGCCGAGCGTTCGAAGGAGCTGATCGGAGGTCATTCAACCACGGTGTTCCGCTTTGCCGGCGACATGGTGGAGCTGGTTCGTCGGCCACGTCCGTCAATGCCGAAGCCGACGCGATGCTCCGCGCGCGGATTTCCCAGACCTATTCCGGCCATGCAGGGCCTCGAACGAACTTTCCGTGGTGAGATGCCGTCGGATGACGGTCAGACGCCGCTGGCCGATACCGAGTCCTCGAGAGACAGCAGGAACATAGCGCGGGCGCGGCGGCTTTCGCAGCCGGCTCGTGGTCCCGCTTGAGAGCGACGATGATGTCATCGGTGCCATCAATATTACGCGCAAAGAGCCGGGAGCATTTGCAGCCAAGGACGTCGAGCTGTTCGCACCTTTGCCGATCAGGCCGTGATCGCGATCAAGAACGTCGAGCTGTTCGAGGAGGTGCAGGCGCGAACCCGCGACCTCGAGGAGTCCCTGCAGCAGCAGACCGCCACCGCCGACGTGCTCAAGGTCATCAGCCGCTCGGCGTTCGATCTTCAAGCCCGTGCTCGACGCCCTCGCGGAACGGCGGCGAGGCTCTGAAGGCAGACATGGCGAGCTATTCACACGTACGGGCGAAGGCGCATTATTTTTACCATGTGTCGAACTAGTCAGCCTTCACGCCTGTCTGGATGGAGTACGCCCGGACGCGATCTTCGCTCAGCATTTCCAAGACGTGGCTCCGCCCTACCTGGTTCGTTCGCATTGATCCGAGAAATGAGCCATTCAAATTGACGGACATGCTTGCCGAGCCCAGAGATACGTCCGCGGCGATGTAGCACAAGCGAGCGTGGCTTTCGCAACCGGCTCGCGGTGCCGTTCAGCGCGACGGTGGCACCATCGGCGTCTTCATTCATTCACCGCAAGGAACCGGGTCAGCCCTTCGCTGACAAGCACGATCGAGCTATATGCGCACCTTTGCCGACCAAGCCGTGATCGCTATCAAAAACGTCGGCTGTTCGAGGAGGTGCAGGCGCGAGACCCGCGACCTGCAAGAATCGCTGCAGCAGCAGACCGCGACCGCCGACGTGCTCAAGGTCATCAGCCGCTCGGCGTTCGATCTTGACGCAGTCATGAATACCCTCGCGGCCTCGGCGCACAGCCTGTGCGGGTCCAAGACCGCGTCCCTGTTCCTTCGCGATGGTGATAGGCTCGTGTGCCGAGGTTCTTCGGCCGTCAAACAAGCGGACGATGAGTTCATAAGGGCGAACCCCATCCCACTCAACGACGACTCGTACTTGGGGCGCGCAGTCCTCACCGGAACGATCGCCAATATCGGCGATTTCGAGAACAATCCGCACACGAAGCTGCGCAAATTCCAGGAGGTCATGGGTTTCAAGTCGTTTCTTGCCGTTCCCTTGATGAGGGAAGGACGAGGGGTTGGCGTTTTTGCGCTTGCTCGCGACCAGCTTGGTCCCTTCAGTGAACGACAGGTCGACCTCGTGCAGGGCTTTGCCGATCAGGCCGTCATCGCCATCGAGAACACCCGCCTGTTCAACGAGACCACATGAGGCACTGGCGCGGCAAACCGCAACGGCCGACATTCTGAAGGTGATCGCCATCCTCCCCGTCAAACCTGCAACCGGTCTTCGACGCCATCGCCGATCAATCGAAGCGCTGCTCAACGGCCTTGCTCGTCACCGTGGTCCGCTTTATCGACGGCATGGTCCAGCTGATGTCGTTTACGCCCGTCAGCCTGGCCGCCGATGCCGCATCTGCGAGGCGATGCTTCCCATTGCGTTGACAGCGTCATATGCGATCGCTGCAGAGCCGCAAGGGGCGATATTTTTCGGCGAGATCACGCGGATTACCGACGCCGAGTCCGAGCTGCCAAATCTGGCATTGCGAGACATCGGCCCGGCAATGCGCGGCTGGCGCAGTGCAGCTGTTGGTTCCGCTCTAGGACGATACCGGCGTCATCGGCTGCGATCAGTGTCACGCGCACGGAGACCGGCCCGTTTGCCGACAAGCATGTGGAGACTGCTGCAGACGTTCGCTGACCAGGCGGTGATCGCGATTTCCAGACGTCGAGCTATTTCAAGAAGTCCAGCAACGCACCCGCGAGCTGTCGCACTCGCTCGACGATCTCCGCGCCGCGCAGGACCGTCTGGTCCAGACCGAAAAGCTGGCCTCGCTTGGCCAGCTCACCGCCGGCATCGCCCACGAGATCAAAAACCCGCTCAACTTCATCAACAATTTCTCGGCGCTCTCGGTCGAGCTGACCGACGAACTCAACGACGTGTTGAAGCAGGCGGAGCTTGCCGAGAAGATCAAACGGGAGGTCGGCGAGCTCACTCAACTGCTGAAGTCCAATCTCGAAAAGGTCGTGCAGCACGGCAAGCGCGCCGACTCCATCGTCAAGAACATGCTGCTGCATTCGCGCGAGGGATCGGGCGAGCAGCGCGCCGCCGATATCAATGCGCTGGTCGAGGAAAGCCTCAACCTGGCCTATCACGGCGCACGCGCCGAGAAATCCGGCTTCGACATTGCCCTGCAGCGCGAATTCGACGCCGGCGCCGGCTCTGCCGAGCTGTATCCGCAGGAGATCACGCGCGCGCTGCTCAACCTGATCTCGAACGGCTTCTATGCCGCCACCAGGCGCAAGGCGGAGAATGGCGATGGAGGCTTCGAGCCGACGCTGCTTGCGACAACGAAAGATCTCGGACACTCCGTCGAAATCCGCATCCGCGACAACGGCACCGGCATTCCGCCCGAGGTGAAAGAAAAGATGTTCAATCCGTTCTTCACCACCAAGCCGGCCGGCGAGGGCACGGGTCTCGGCCTGTCGATGACCCACGACATCATCGTCAAGCAGCATGGCGGTACGATCGACGTCGCCACCGAGCCCGGGAATTTCACCGAATTCATCGTGGTGCTGCCGCGCGCCAATGGTCTTCACGGCAAGACCAGAAGCCAGGCCTGACCGCGCGTCGCCGCATGTGACGCGACAGGGCCCGCGCGATGTCTCGCACGGGCCCGTCCCATTTTCGCAAAGCTACGCGATCAATTGTTGGTATTGGCCTCGTTGCCGTGAACGCGGCCGCGCCGGGCCGGGCGTGAAGGCGCCGGCTGGTACGCGAAGGCGTTGCCGGGATTGCCGCTGCCGCTTGCCGTGAGCTTGGGATCGCGGAAGCAATCGCCGCCGATGCCCGAGGATGCGTCCTTGCATTGCTGCATGGTATCGAAGCCGCAGCCGGTCATGTGACCGGTCACGTCCGTGCGGCAGAATTCGCCGGCGCTTGCGCTGCCGGTGGTGACAGCGCCAAGAATGACTGCGGCGACGAACGTCGCAGCCGGCACGCCGAGTTTATGGAATGCTCTCATCTTCATCGTCTCGTTTGTTGTGGTGTGTTTTGAACCCCCGCACGCGAGATGGGTTCCTGAGGCGCTGAAGGCAACGGCGCTCAATCATTGTTGAAGCGATGACAATTGAATGACACCCTGCGCAGAACGAACGACGAGATCGGGGAGGAGCCACATGCCCTATGCGACCACGGATGACGGGGTGCGTTTGTATTTCGAGGAGACCGGCAGCGGCCGTGTCGTGATCTTCGTGCATGAGTTCGCCGGCGACGTCAGGAGCTTCGAGCCGCAGCTGCGGCATTTCGGCAAGCGCTATCGCGCGATTGCCTTCAATGCCCGCGGCTTCCCGCCGTCGGATGTGCCGGAGAACGTCTCCTCCTATTCGCAAAGCCGTGCCGCCGACGATATCCTCAGCCTGCTCGACCACATCGGTGAGACACAGGCGCACGTCGTCGGGCTGTCGATGGGCGGCTTCGCCACCTTGCATTTCGGCTTGCGTCATCAGCCGCGCGCGCTGTCGCTCTGCATCGGCGGCTGCGGCTACGGCGCCGAGCCCGACAAGCGCGCGACGTTTCGTGCTGAAGCTGACGTCATTGCGAACGCGCTGCGCACCGAGGGCATGGCTGCATTCGCCGAGCGCTACGCCTATGGACCGACCCGCGTGCAGTATGAGAACAAGGATTCGCGAGGACACGCCGAGTTCAAGCGCATGCTGGCGGAGCATTCGGCGATCGGATCGGCCAACACCCAGCAAGGCGTGCAGAAGGAGCGGCCGTCGCTCTACACGCTGGTCGAGGAGATGAAGCGCATCACCGTGCCGACGTTGGTGATCCATGGCGACGAGGACTGGCCGTGCCTGCTGCCGGGCGTGTTGATGAAGCAGACCATCCCGTCGGCCGCGCTTGCGGTGATGCCGAATTGCGGCCACGCCATCAATCTGGAGGAGCCGGATGAATACAACCGCATCGTCGACGATTTCCTGGGTCTGGTCGACAGCGGCCGCTGGCCGCAGCGCGATCCCCGCGCCATCAGCGCGTCGATCACCGGGATGAAGTAGATCGGTTTCGACGTGAACGCACAAACGAAGCCGCCGAAAGTCCTGATCGCCGGCGCCGGCATTGCCGGGCTGGTCGCCGGCCTCGCGCTATTGCAACGTGGCATCGACGTCGACATCTTCGAGCAGGCGGCGGAATTGCGCGAGCTTGGCGCCGGCGTCCAGCTCAGCGCCAACGGCACGCGGGTTCTGATTGCGCTCGGCCTCGAGCAGGCGATGCAGGCAATCGCTTCCGAGCCTTCGGGCAAGCAGATCCGGCTGTTCTCGACCGGGACGGACCTGGAAGCTGTTCGATCTCGGCGTCTCCTCACGCGCGCTCTATGGCGCGCCGTACTGGATGGTGCATCGGGGCGATTTTCACCGCGTGCTGGTCGAGGCTTTCAACGCCCGCGCGCCGGGCCGCCTGCATCTCGACAGCCGCTGTACTGGATACGACGAAGACGAGGATGGCATCCGCCTGCATCTCGCCAATGGCGAGACGCATGCTGCTGATGTGGTGGTCGGCGCCGATGGCGTGCACTCGGAAATCCGCCGTCTGATCGGCGGCGACCGACAGCCGTTCTTCGCCGGCGTCGCTGCCTGGCGCGGCCTGGTGCCGATGGAGCGGCTGCCGCCGACGATGCAGCGCGACGTCGGCACCAACTGGGTCGGTCCGGGCGGTCACGTCATCACCTATCCGGTCCGTCGCGGCGAACTTCTGAACTTCGTCGGCATCTTCGAGGGCGAGAGCTGGCCGGTGGAATCCTGGACCGAGCGCGGCACCCGGGAGGCCTGCAGCCGCTCGTTTGCGGGCTGGAATCCGGAGATCCACACCATCATCGAAAACGTCGACATCCCCTACAAATGGGCGCTGCTGGGCCGCGACCCGCTCGATCGTTTCGTCACCGGACGCGCCTGCCTGATCGGCGATGCCGCGCATCCGACGCTGCCGTTCCTGGCCCAGGGCGCCAACATGGCGATCGAGGACGGCATGGTGCTGGCGCGGTGCCTGGAGGCGTTTCCGGCGCGCGAGGCCCTGCAGCGCTATCAGCGCGCGCGCCTCGAGCGCACCAATTCCATCGTGCTGAAGTCGTCGGAGAACGCCAGGCGCTTCCACAATCCCGCGCTCGCCCATGCCGAAGGCGCCGACGACTACGTCTCGCGGGAGTGGCAGCCGGAGCGGGTCCGCGAGCGCTACGACTGGCTGTTCGCGTACGACGCGCTCGGCGTGGCGATTTGACCATGAGGGCAGCGAGGTTGACGCCCACAGGTTGTGCAGCCCAGCCCCACCCGCGTTAACGAATGGTTGCTATCGCGCAACGAATGTTGCGGCGTCGCAACAGTTGGGGAACATTTGGCGTCCGCCGCGGCCGGCTCTTGCTCGCGCCGCTTTTTAGCCACACCCCTCCATGAAATGATCTTTCGCGGGGGCTAAAAGGCCGCCGCCGCTCGCGAGAGACACGGGAACCCATCATGGGTGAGCCGGGTCATCAAGAGAGGGCCGAGGAAACGAGTTTGTGATGGACGCCAAGACCAACATCAAGAACAGGCTTCCAAGCCGTCACGTGACGGAGGGCCCCGCGCGCGCTCCGCACCGCTCCTATCTCTACGCCATGGGGCTCACCACCGCGCAAATTCATCAGCCGCTGGTTGGTGTTGCCTCCTGCTGGAACGAAGCCGCGCCCTGCAACATCGCGCTGATGCGCCAGGCGCAAGCCGTCAAAAAGGGCGTCTCGGCCGGCGGCGGCACGCCGCGCGAGTTCTGTACCATCACGGTCACCGACGGCATGGCCATGGGCCATGACGGCATGCGCTCCTCGCTGCCGTCGCGCGAATGCATCGCCAACTCGGTCGAGCTGACGGTCCGCGGCCACGCCTATGACGCCCTCGTCGGGCTCGCCGGCTGCGACAAGTCGCTGCCGGGCATGATGATGGCGATGGTGCGGCTCAACGTGCCCTCGATCTTCATCTATGGCGGCTCGATCCTGCCCGGCACTTTCCGAGGCCAGCAGGTCACGGTGCAGGACATGTTCGAGGCCGTCGGCAAGCACTCGGTCGGCGCAATGTCGGACGAGGACCTCGACGAGATCGAGCGGGTGGCATGCCCCTCGGCCGGCGCCTGCGGCGCGCAGTTCACTGCCAACACCATGGCGACCGTCTCCGAGGCGATCGGCCTTGCGCTGCCGTATTCGGCCGGCGCGCCTGCGCCTTACGAGATCCGCGACGCCTTCTGCATGACCGCGGGCGAGAAGGTGATGGACCTGATCCAGGCCAACATCCGCCCGCGCGACATCGTGACCCGCAAGGCGCTGGAGAACGCCGCCGCCGTGGTCGCGGCCTCAGGCGGCTCGACCAATGCCGGCCTGCACCTGCCGGCAATCGCCCACGAGTGCGGCATCAAGTTCGACCTGTTCGATGTGGCGGAAATCTTCAAAAAGACGCCCTATGTCGCAGATTTGAAGCCGGGTGGCCGTTATGTCGCCAAAGACATGTTCGAGGTTGGCGGCATACCGCTTCTGATGAAAACCCTGCTCGATCACGGCTATTTGCATGGGGATTGTCTGACAGTCACCGGCCGGACGATCGCAGAAAACCTCAAAAGCGTGAAATGGAACCCGCACCAGGACGTGGTGCGTCCGGCCGACAAGCCGATCACCGTCACCGGCGGTGTCGTCGGCTTGAAGGGCAACCTCGCGCCAGAAGGAGCGATCGTGAAAGTCGCGGGCATGTCGAACCTGAAATTTACCGGGCCGGCCCGCTGCTTCGACTGCGAGGAGGACGCCTTCGAGGCCGTCCAGAAGCGCACCTACAAGGAGGGCGAGGTCATCGTCATCCGCTATGAGGGCCCGCGTGGCGGTCCCGGCATGCGGGAAATGCTCTCGACCACGGCCGCGCTGACCGGGCAGGGCACCAGCGGTAAGATCGCACTTATCACCGACGGCCGGTTCTCCGGCGCCACCCGCGGCTTCTGCATCGGCCATGTCGGACCGGAAGCGGCTGTGGGCGGGCCAATCGGCTTGCTGCAGGACGGCGACATCATCGAGATCGACGCCGTGGTCGGAACCCTTAACGTAAAATTGAGCGACGCAGAGCTCGCGGAACGCAGAACCAAATGGCGCCCTCGCGAGACTAATCACACGTCGGGCGCGCTCTGGAAATATGCCCAGCAGGTTGGGCCGGCAGTGGCTGGGGCCGTAACCCATCCAGGCGGCGCGCACGAGAAACAGTGCTATGCGGACATCTGAGCGTACCATTGTAGCGTTGGCGTTGGGGGCAGCATTGCTGGCCACCCCGGCGCTTGCGTTCGATGGTTCGCCAGTCAATCAGCCGTCCGTTGCTCCGCCCGGTGTGAAGAAAACCGTGGCAGCGCCTGCAACGTCTCAGGATTCGTCGATCACTGCACTGCAATACGCGGCCGAGGGCGGTCACCCCCTGGCGCAGTGGAAGCTGGGGCGGATGTATGCCGACGGTGACGGTGTCGTGCGCAACGATGTGGTGGCGTTCGACTATTTCAGCCGGATCGCCAGCCAGCACGCCGAAGACAATCCGAATGCGCCGCAGTCGGCGGTGGTCGCCAATGCCTTCGTTGCGCTGGGCCGCTACTACCTGAGCGGCATCCCGAATTCGAAGGTGAAGTCGGATCCCGAGCGCGCGCGAGAGATGTTCACCTACGCGGCGTCCTATTTCGGCAATGCCGACGCTCAATACGATCTCGCCCGGCTCTATCTGAGAGCCGTCGACGCCACGCCGAACGAACTGGCGGTTGGCGTGCGCTGGATGGGGCAGGCCGCGCGGAAGGGCCAGCATCTCGCCCAGGCGCAGCTCGGCGAAATGCTGTTCAACGGCGACCGCATGCGGCCGCAGCGCGCGCGTGGCCTGATGTTCCTTGCGCTCGCCTGCGAAGGCGCCACCCCCGACGAAGTGTGGATCAGGGAAAACTATAACCGTGCGGTTGCGAGTTCCACGGAAGACGAGCGCGTAATGGCCGTGAAGTATGTCGAGCAGTGGGTGCAGGGCCGCCGCGACTGAGCGCAGCCGGCAGCTTGAGAGACGCCATGAAAGAGGCCGCCCAATGAGGCGGCCTTAATTTTCACGTCAAATCTTCAAGTCAAATCTTCAAGTCTTGGCGGTGCGGCGGCAAAAGCGCCAAGACGATGTAGGGGAACGGATAGAACAGGCCGCCCCAGATGAACCAGGCGGTCCGGGAGCGTCCCCTCTGGACCGCGTATCTCGCGGTATAGTGCCCGCAGACATAGATCAGGCTGAGATAAAGGATCGCGGCGATGATCAGGGCAGGCACTGCAGGCCTCCTTTGGGCTATCCACGACCATACCGGGTCGGTGTCGTCGACACGACACAAGTTCACTTGATTCAGCACCGGAAATCAAAAGAACATAACGGGAATTTTGGGCGCGTCGTCGGGAATTCCGGCTGTGCGGTGAGTTGTTTCTAGATTTTCTTCGACATCGGATACGACGAGCTGGTGCCGAACCGCCCTTCAGGGGCGCCGGTATCGGCATAGCCCCGCGCCAGATAGAAGCGATGCGCGGTTTCGGTCGAGACCAGCCGGCAAGAGGAATTGCCGCGCGCCGCTGCTCTGGCCTCCATCGCCTTCAGGAGGGCCGTGCTGGCGCCGCGAAAGCGCGCCGCGGGCGACACATAGTTCAGCGTGATCTCACCATCGTTCCTGACCGAACCGACCGCGAGGATCGCCTCGCCTTCGACCGCGAGCAGGAGCGAAGCGCCGGGATCGGCGAGCCACGCCGCGAAATGCTCCGGCGTCTTGTTGGCGAGCCAGCGGGCGAGGATGTCGGGATCGTCCCGATGATCGGCGGCACAGAGCTTGGCGATTGACGCGCGCATCACCTCACAAGCCGCGACCGGCATCCGCCGGCGTGGCGTCGCGGACGATCACGCGATCACGCCGCTTCGAGATCGAGATCGGCCCAGACCGGCACGTGGTCGGACGGCTTCTCCCAGGCGCGCACATAGCTGTCGATGCCGACGTCGATCAAGCGATCGCTCGCTTGCGGCGACATCAGCAGATGATCGATGCGCAGGCCCCAGTTCTTCTGCCAGGCGCCGGCCTGATAGTCCCAGAAGGTGTACTGGCCCGGCGTATCGTTGACCGCGCGCAGCGCGTCGGTGAGGCCAAGCCCGAGCAGGGCCTGGAAGCTTTCCCGCGTCGTGGGGCGGAACAGGGCGTCGTTGACCCAGGCTGCGGGGTTGTGGACGTCCTCGGCGGCCGGGATGACGTTGAAATCGCCGGCCAGGATCAGCGGTTCTTCGCTCTTGAGGCGCTCCTTCGAATACTCAAGAAGCCGCGACATCCACTTGAGCTTGTAGGGATATTTGTCGCTGTCGACCGGGTTGCCATTGGGCAGATAGAGACAGGCGATCCGCAGCACGCCGTTCTTCAGCGTGACCACGCCTTCGAGGAAGCGCGCATGCGCATCCTCGTCGTCTCCGGCAAGCCCGGACTTGGTCTCATCGAAGGGAAGCTTCGACAACAGCGCGACGCCGTTGAACGTCTTCTGGCCATGGGTGACGACGTTGTAGCCGAGCGACTCGAATTCGAGCCGCGGGAAAGCGTCATCGGTGCATTTGATTTCCTGCAGGCAGGCGATATCGGGCTGCGTCTCCTTCAGCCACGCCATCACGGGTTCGATTCTTTGCCGGATCGAATTGACGTTCCAGGTCGCGATGCGCATGCAGTTCCGGTTCTGTCATTCGTACGGTGTTTGCAGCAGCGTTTTCTACGAATGTCAGAACCAAAGGGACACTGGCAAATACAAGTTTTCCAGTGCGGTTTTGGATTTGACATTCGCCAGAGCACTCGCGGTGGGACTGAAGCGAATGTCAAATCCACCGCACTGCGCTAGATCGAAAAGCTTGTGCCGCAGCCGCAGGAGGCGGTGGCGTTCGGATTGTTGACGCGGAAGGACGCCCCGATCAGGTCGTCGACGAAATCGACCTCCGAGCCGGCAAGAAACGGCACCGAGGCCGGATCGATCAAAACCACCGCGGCATCGCGCTCGACGACGAGATCGTCGGCGGCCCTGTCGTGGTCGACGTCGAATTTGTACTGGAAGCCGGAGCAGCCGCCGCCCTCGACCGAGATGCGCAGCATGGCGCCGCCGCCTTCCTTGCCGAGGATTTCGCCGATACGGCGGGCGGCCCGCTCGCTGATGGTGACGTCGGTGGTCATGCTTAGGTTGCTCCAATTCCCGCATCATAGTTATGTGCGAAAGGCGCTGGAATCAAACCTTTCAGGGGATCAATACACCGTGTCGGTCGGAATGGCTGCCCCCCGCGCGCTCTATGCCTGCGACCCCGACCACAGCCGGGGACGGCTGTTCCAGGAGCCGCCGAGCCGCACCCGCAGCCCGTTCCGGCGCGACTGCGACCGGGTCATCCATTCCACCGCCTTCCGCCGCCTCAAGCACAAGACCCAGGTGTTCGTTTTCCACGAAGGCGACCACTACCGCACCCGGCTGACCCACTCGCTGGAGGTCGCGCAGATCGCGCGTGCGCTGGCGCGCCAGCTCGGGCTTGACGAGGACCTCACCGAAACGCTGGCGCTGGCGCACGATCTCGGCCATCCGCCGTTTGGGCATGCCGGGGAGCGCGCGCTCGATGCGTGCCTGACGGCGCATGGCGGCTTCGATCACAACGCCCAGACGCTGCGGGTGGTGACCGCGCTGGAACACCGCTATCCCGAATTCGACGGGCTGAACCTGACCTGGGAATCGCTCGAAGGCATCGTCAAGCACAACGGGCCGCTGGCCGACCGGAACGGCGCGGCGCTCGGCGATCACGGCGTTCCCATCGGCATCGCCGACTACGTCAAAGCACACGATCTCGAGCTCTGGAGCTTCGCGTCGCTGGAAGCGCAGGTTGCGGCGATCGGCGACGACATCGCCTATGACGCCCATGACATCGACGACGGCCTGCGCGCCGGCTTGTTCGCGATCGACGACCTCAAGGTCATGCCGCTGCTGGCGGATATGATCGGCGACATCGACGCGCACTATCCCGGGCTTGACCAGGACCGGCGTGGCGCCGAGCTGGTGCGCGAGCTGATTTCCTATTTCATCGGCTCAGTCGTGTCCGAGGCACGCAAGCGGCTCGACGCCGCGCATCCGATGTCGGTTGAAGATGTCCGCCGTCACGACAAGCAACTGGTCGCGTTCTCGCCCGCCGTGGCGGAGGCGGAAGCTGATATCAAGGCGTTCCTGAAACAGCACATGTACCGGCATCCGCGGGTGATGCGCGTGATGGGCGAGGCCGAGGCCATCGTGGCAAATCTGTTCGCGCGCTATCAGGACGACCCGGCCGCGCTGCCGGGCGAATGGCAGGATGGCATCACGCAGGAAAGCGAGGCGGCGCGCGCGCGCCGGATCGGCAATTTCATCGCGGGGATGACCGACCGCTTCGCGTTGACCGAACATCAGCGGCTTTTTGACTCGACCCCGGAATTGCGTTAGGCGGCGGCCATGCCTGCGACAGCTCAATCCCGTCATCTGTTTGCCGACGTGCTGACGCGCGTGCATGCGATCTGCGCTGATCTCGCCAAGGACGGCAATTGGCCGGAGGGCATCGATTTTTCGCGCGTGGTGGTCGAGCCGCCGCGCGACGCCGGCCATGGCGACATGGCGACCAACGCCGCGATGGTGCTGGCGAAAGAAGCGAAATCGAAGCCGCGCGATCTCGCCGAGACGATTGCCGCGAGTTGCGTGCGGAAGATCTGGTCGAGAAAGTCGATGTCGCCGGTCCCGGTTTCATCAATCTCACGCTGAGGCCGGTTGCGTGGACCGATGCGCTGCGCGCCGTGCTGCACGAAGGCGACGGCTACGGTCGCCTGCCGTCCAAGGCAGGCGCGCCGAAGGTCAACGTGGAGTATGTCTCGGCCAATCCGACGGGACCTATGCATGTCGGCCATTGCCGCGGCGCCGTGTTTGGCGACGCTCTGTGCAGCCTGCTGCAATTCGCCGGCCATGACGTCACGCGCGAGTACTACATCAACGATGCCGGCGCCCAGGTCGACGTGCTCGCGCGCTCGGCGTACCTCCGTTATCGCGAGGCGCTCGGCGAGGACATCGGCGCGATCCCTGAGGGACTGTATCCCGGCGATTATCTGAAGCCGGTCGGTCAGGCGCTCGTCGCCGAACATGGCGACAAGCTGCGCACCATGAGCGAGGCGGAGTGGCTGCCGATCGTGCGCGCCAAGGCGATCGCCATGATGATGGACGAGATCAGGGGCGATCTCGCCGCGCTGAACATTCGCCACGACGTGTTCTTCTCGGAGCGTTCGCTGATCGAGGGCGACCACAACAAGGTCGCCGAGACCATCGAGTTTCTGCGCGCACGGGGCGATGTCTATACCGGTCGGCTGCCGCCGCCGAAGGGCGCGCCGGTCGAGGACTGGGAGGACCGCGAACAACTGCTGTTCCGCGCCACCGCCTATGGCGATGACGTGGACCGTCCGCTGATCAAGTCGGACGGTTCCTACACCTATTTCGCCTCCGACATTGCCAACCACAAAGGCAAGTTCGATCGCGGCTTTGCCGATTTGATCGACGTGTTCGGCGCCGATCACGGCGGCTATATCAAGCGCACGCAGGCGGCGGTGAAGGCCGTCACGGAGGGCCGGGCGACGGTCGATATCAAGATCGTGCAACTCGTAAGGCTGCTCCGCAACGGCGAACCGGTGAAGATGTCGAAGCGCTCCGGCGATTTCGTCACGCTGCGCGAGGTCGTCGACGAGGTCGGTAACGACGCCGTCCGCTTCATGATGCTCTACCGCAAGAACGACGCGGTGCTCGACTTCGACCTCGCCAAGGTGATCGAGCAGTCACGCGACAATCCGGTGTTCTACGTGCAGTACGGCCACGCCCGCGGCCATTCGATCTTCCGCAATGCAAGGGAGGAGGTGCTGGCCGACCTGCCGCATGAGGGGCCGGCGAGGGTGGCTTACCTCAAGGAGGCGCCGGTCGAGCGGCTGACCGATGCGGCCGAACTCGACCTGCTCAAGCGGCTCGCGCTTTACCCCCGGATGATCGAGGCTGCGGCGGCCGCGCATGAGCCGCACCGAATCGCGTTTTACCTCTATGATCTCGCCAGCGAGTTCCACGCGCTGTGGACCAAGGGGCGGGATTTGCCCTATTTACGCTTCATTATCAAAGATGATGCAATCCTTACCAAGGCGCGGCTGGCCATGGTTCAGGGAGTCGTCTCGGTGTTGGCGTCGGGGCTCGCCATTTTGGGCGTCCACGCTCCCGATGAAATGCGCTAGTCTGGCGCCGGCGGCCGCCCGCATGGGCTTTGGGGGCTCATCGGTTCCGAACCGGTTCGCGTGCAAGAGTTGTGGGGGCTCTTTCCCGTAGGGGACGCATCACTACGATGGCTGATCGATATCAGGGCAAAGCTTTCCCCGCCGACGATTATCGCGGCGGCGATCAGCATGATGCTGGCGGAAGCGATCCGCTGGCCGAACTCGCGCGGCTGATCGGGCAGACCGATCCCTTTGGCAGCACAGGCAGGCCCAATCCGGCGCCGCCGCCGGTGCCGCACGCGGCTCCGCGCTACGAAGAGCCACGCTACGAAGAGCCGCAATACGAAGAGCCGGAATACGACGAAACAATCGCGGAAGAAGAGCCATTGCCGCCGGCGGGTCCGCCGGCCTGGATGCAGCGTGCGAATGCGCGCGCCGTGCCGGAGCCGCAGGCTCCCGCGCAAGAAGAATATCCCAGCGCCGTCCACCCGCTGCGCCGCCACGCGCTGCCGGCGCCGCAATATGAGGACTATCCCGAGGAGCAGGCCTATCAGGAGCCCGAACAACACGCCGATCCGTCGCGCTATGACGAGGCGCTGTATGGCCAGCTCGAAGGCGGCGCGCAGGATTATCAGCGCGAGGCTGCCTATCCCGACGATCCCTATGCCTATCAGGATGGTTACGAGGAGGAGCCGGTCCGCAAGCGCGGTGGCCTGTTGACGGTCGCTGCGGTGCTTACGCTGGCCGTGGTCGGCACCGGGGCTGCCTTTGCTTATCGGACCTATGTCGGCGTGCCGAAGGGTGGCGATCCGCCGATCATCAGGGCCGACAACACACCGACCAAGGTCATACCGGCCCCCGCCGATGCCGCGGGCAAGACGCCGGATCGGATGCCGACCGGCGATGGCACCGAGAAGATCGTGCCGCGCGAAGAAAAGCCGGTCGAGATGACCGCCAACAGCGGCGCGCCTCGCGTGGTGTTCCCGCCGCTCGGGCCGAACGCCAATCCGCCGCCGCCCGCGAGCGTCGCAACCGCTGCGCCCCCGCCTGCGGCGGCTCCGACCGCGACGGCGCCGACCAACGGCATCCTGCCGGCCAGCGAGCCGCGCAAGATCAAGACGCTGTCGGTGCGCGGCGATCAGGCCGATGCTGCCGCCGTGCCGGTGTCGCCACCGGGATCTCCGGCTCCCGCAAAGCCGGCAAAATCCGCTGCCGCCGCTCAGCGTGGCGCGCCGCAGGCCGCCGCGAATGCGCCGCTCTCGCTGGCACCGGATGCCCAGGCCTCAGCGCCGGCTCCCGAGCCGCGCCGTGTCGCAGCGCTGCAGCCACCGCCGGGAGCGCCCGGCACTGGCGCGGTCTCCGCGACCGAGGGCAAATTCCTGGTATCGATCACCTCGCAGCCGACCGAGGCTGAGGCCCAGAGCGCCTTCCGGTCGATGCAGAAGAAATATCCGGAGCAGCTCAGCTCGCACTCGCCTGTCATCAAGCGGGTCGATGGGAAAAAGGGCGTTTCCTACCGCGCCATGGTCGGTCCCTTCGCTTCGCGTGAAGAGGCCACGCGGTTCTGCACGGGCTACTCCTCCGCCGGCGGGCAGTGCTGGGTCCCCTGATCGGATCGATTCAGAGGAAAAAGCCGCGGCTTCCTTGACCCTCTCGCGTAGCGCGGGCTAATCGGCCGGCATGACCATTCGCGCATTCATTACGGGCACATCAGGCACCACGCTGACCGCGGACGAGCGCGCTTTCATCGCGGCCGAGCGGCCCTGGGGCTTCATCCTGTTCAGGCGGAACATCGATAACCCTGCGCAAGTTACGGCCCTGGTGAGGGAAATGCGGGAAGCCGTGGGTGCACCCGACGCGCCTGTCCTGGTCGACCAGGAGGGTGGGCAAGTGCAGCGCTTTCGGCCCCCGCATTGGCCGAACTATCCGGCCGGGGCGGCCTTTGGCCAACTCTACGACATCGATTCGCGGCTTGGCCTCGAGGCGGCACGGTTGAGTGCCCGTCTGATTGCCGACGACTTGCTGCCGATGGGCGTCACGGTTGATTGTCTGCCGTTGGCCGATGTGCCGGTTGCGGGCGCCGACGCAGTGATTGGCGACCGCGCCTACGGGGATGAGCCGAACAAGGTCGCAGCAATCGCGCGGGCCGTCACCCAAGGCCTGCAGCAGGGTGGTATCTTACCGGTCCTCAAGCACATTCCTGGCCATGGCCGCGCCACCGCCGACAGCCATCTGGCGCTCCCGACCGTCGATACGCCGCGGGAAGAGCTCGAAAGAACCGATTTTGCAGCGTTCAGGCCGCTGGCCGATCTGCCCATGGCGATGACGGCACATGTTGTGTTTTCCGCCATCGATCCTGCCCAACCCGCCACGACTTCTGCGACAATGATCGAACGGGTGATTCGCGGCTTGATCGGGTTCCAGGGTCTGTTGATGAGTGATGACGTCGGGATGAATGCGCTGGCCGGGTCGATCGGTGACCGCAGCCGGGCGCTGATGACCGCCGGATGCGACATGATCCTGCATTGCAGCGGCAAGCTGGACGAGATGCAGCAGGTCGCCCGCGAGGCGCCCGAATTGTCGGGCAAGGCGTTGACCAGGGCGCAGCAGGCATTGGCTGCGCGGAAACCTCCGCAGCCGTTCGACCGGGCGGCGGCGAAGGCAGAACTCGATGCGCTGATCGGACGATTGGGAGCAGCATGACTGCGGAGATTTTGTCCTTCGAGACCGGGCGGCCGGCCGAGCTTGCCGAAGGCGAGCCGGAGCTGGTCGTCGATGTCGGCGGCTATGAGGGCCCGCTCGACCTGCTGCTCGCGCTGGCGCGGCAGCAGAAGGTCGACCTGTCCAAGATTTCGATCCTGGCGCTCGCCAATCAGTATCTGCAGTTCATCGAAGCGGCGCGAAAAATCCGGCTGGAGCTCGCTGCCGACTATCTGGTGATGGCGGCGTGGCTCGCCTTCCTGAAATCGCGTCTGCTGTTGCCGGAGCCGCCGGCCGCCGAAGGCCCGAGCGCGGAGGAGATGGCGACTGCGCTCGCCAACCGGCTGCGTCGGCTGGAGGCGATCCGCGAGGCCGCCAATCGTCTGATGAACCGGCCGCAATTGCAGCGCGATATCTTTGCGCGCGGCAATCCCGAGACGATCGCCCACATCCGCCATCCCCATTACACGGCGACGTTGTTCGATCTGCTCACGGCCTATGCGGCGCAGCGCCAGCAGCGCGTGCTGGCCTCGGTGCATCTTACCAAGCGCACGGTGTGGTCGCTCTCGGAAGCCCGCGCCTCGCTGGAGCGTCTGGTCGGGCTGGCCGACGACTGGAGCTGTCTCGACGAATATCTGCTCGCCTATGTCGTCGATCCCTCGCAGAAAGCGACGGTGTTTGCGTCGAGCTTCGCCGCCGCGCTCGAACTGGTGCGCGAAGGCGCGATGGAACTGAATCAGAAAGAGGCGTTCGCGCCGCTCTATTTCCGCAGGCGCGCGCCACAACCGACCGACGCGGCGCCGTCGGCGGACCTGTAATTGGAATAAGGAGACGCTGCCCATGGCAAGCCTGGCGGAGCAACGCATGGACGACGCCGAGGACACGCCCGCCGATCCGGCCGCGCGGCCGGAAGAGCTGCGGCTCCTTGAAGCGCTGTTGTTCGCCTCCACCGAGCCGCTCGACCAGGCGACGCTGGCCAAGCGCATGCCCGACGGGGTCGACATCAAGGCGGCACTTGCGCAATTGCAGGCGGAATATTCGTCGCGCGGCGTCAATCTGGTTCGCATCGCCAACAAGTGGACGTTCCGTACGGCGGGCGACCTTGCCTGGCTGATGACCCGCGAGAGCACGGAAACGCGGCGGCTGTCGCGCGCGGCGATCGAGGTGCTTTCGATCATCGCCTATCACCAGCCGGTGACGCGCGCCGAGATCGAGGAAATCCGCGGCGTGATCACGTCCAAGGGCACGCTCGACGTGCTCCTGGAGACCGGATGGATCAGGCCGCGCGGCCGCCGCAAGACGCCGGGCCGGCCGCTCACCTTCGGAACCACGGAAACATTCCTGTCGCAGTTCAGTCTCGAGGCGCTCGGCGATCTGCCGGGTCTGGACGAATTGAGGGGCACGGGCTTGCTGGATTCGCGGCTGCCGACCGGATTTAATGTTCCGACGCCCTCGGACGATCCGGCGCTGCGCGAGGACGAGGATCCGCTCGAGATCGGCGATCTCGATCTGGCGCTGGCGCCCGCGGTCGAGCCGGAAAAAGGCGACGAAGGCTAGTTCCAACAGCGTCGCGCGTGGCGATTAACGGTAGCCATAATACGTAAGCCCTGCAGCGATTTGCCGGGGCTGGGGTCCTTGTTTTTGACACCCCGCGGGCCTACCTTCCGGGGAAATAACGGGCCGGAATGATCGGCCATTTCCCCTTTGGAGGGTTGCAGGATGGGTTCGCTTAGCATTTGGCACTGGATCGTGGTGATCGCAGTCGTCCTGCTGCTGTTCGGCCGCGGCAAGATTTCGGATCTGATGGGTGACGTGGCCCAGGGCATCAAGGCCTTCAAGAAGGGCATGAAGGACGACGAGACCGCGCCCGACAAAACCGAGCCGGTGAAGTCCATCGATCACAATGCTGCGTCGCCATCGGCAGCGCGGCAGGACGTCGGCAGCAAGGCGGTCTGAACCGGACCGACACTGGGCGTGTCATCTCCGATTGTCTGAGGGCAAGCCGGCTTCGCGTGAGCGGAATTTTTCATGTTCGACATCGGCTGGAGTGAAATCGTCGTCATCGCGGTGGTCGCGCTGATTGCGATTGGCCCGAAGGAATTGCCGGGCGTGCTCCGCATGGTCGGGCAGTGGATGGGCAAGGCGCGCAAGATGGCCGCCGAATTCCAGGGCCAGTTCCAGGAGGCGATGCGCGAGGCCGAAATGGCCGATCTCAAGAAAAGCTTCGACGAGGTGAAGGAAGCCGCGACCGGCCTGACCAGCGGCGGCCTCATGACCTCGCTGCAAAAAGACGTCACCGACGCGCTTCGGATCGACGACATCGACAAGCCCGCGGCTGCGATCGAACCACCGGTCACGCCGACTGAACCGGCGCCTCCGACACCACAGACCTTTGTCGAGGCTGAAACTCACGCGGCAGGCGAGCCGCTTGCGATCACCAGCGAGGTTCAGGATAACGCGGCCACGACCGAGCCGCTCAAGGACGCCAAAGCGTCATGAGCGATGCCGACATCGAGGCCAGCAAAGCGCCATTGATGGACCACCTGATCGAGCTGCGCTCGCGGCTGATCAAGGCGCTGCTCGGCTTCGGCGTTGCCTTCATCTTCTGTTTCTTCTTCGCCAAGCAGATCTACAACGTGCTGGTCTGGCCGTTCGTCTGGGTCGCCGGCGCGGAGAACTCGAAGTTCATCTATACCGCGCTGCTGGAATATTTCATCACCCAGCTCAAGCTCGCGCTGTTCGGCGCCGGCTTCATCTCGTTTCCGATCGTGGCGACCCAGATCTACGCAGTTCGTCGCGCCCGGTCTCTACAAGCACGAGCGCAGCGCGTTCCTGCCGTATCTGATCGCGACCCCGATATTTTTCGTGGCCGGCGCGGCACTGGTGTATTTCGTGGTGCTGCCGATGCTGGTTCGCTTCTCGCTCGGCATGCAGCAGACCGCGGGTCCGGAGACCGCGCAGATCGCGCTTTTGCCCAAGGTCGGCGAGTATCTGTCGCTGATGATGTCGCTGATCTTCGCGTTCGGCATCGCCTTCCAGCTTCCGGTGATCCTGACCCTGCTCGGCCGGATCGGCATCGTCACCTCGAAAATGCTGCGCGAGAAGCGCCGCTATTTCATCGTGGTCGCCTTCATCATCGCGGCCGTGCTGACGCCGCCTGACGTGCTGAGCCAGGCCTCGCTCGCGATCCCCTTGCTCGCCCTCTACGAGGGCTCGATCATCGCGGTGAAGATGGTGGAGAAGAAGGCGGCGGCCTCGCAGTCCTCGTCTACCCCCGGCGCCCCGCCGGCGGCCAATCCCGCCGAGTAGGGCGCCTTTCAATCGATCATCGCCATGATTCGTCATGCCCGGGCTTGACCCGGGCATCCACGAATTGATCTAAGGCACACTGATTTCAGTTTAGGAATTGATCCGATGCACGACATCAAATCGATCCGCGACAACCCGCGGGGCTTTCGATGCCGCACTGAAGCGGCGCGGGCTCGCGCCGCTGTCCGCGTCGCTATTGGCGATCGATGAGAAGCGACGCGCGGCAATCCTCGCTTCCGAGCAGGCGCAGGCGCGGCGCAATGCCGCCTCGAAGGAGATCGGCGAGGCCAAGAAGGCCAGGGATGACGCGCGCGCGTCAAAGCTGATGGCAGAGGTCGCCGAGATCAAGACCACGATGCCGCAGCTCGAGCAGGCCGCCAAAGGCGGCCGACGAAGAGTTGGCGAGACGAGCTCGCCCCGATTCCCAACTTGCCGCTGCCGGCGCCCGAAGTGCCTGACGGCACCGACGAGCACGGCAATGTGCAGCGACACGTCTTCGGCAAGGCGCGCAATTACGGCTTTGCGCCGAAAGCGCATGACGATCTCGGCACCGAACTCGGCCTGATGGACTTCGAGACCGCCGCCAAACTGTCGGGCGCGCGCTTTGTGGTCCTGAGAAAGAAGCTGGCGCGGCTCGAACGTGCGATCGGTCAATTCATGCTCGATCTGCACACGAACGAGCACGGCTATAGCGAGATCAACCCGCCGCTGCTGGTTCGCAACGAGGTGATGTTCGGCACGGGCCAATTGCCGAAGTTCGAGGACGACCAATTCTGGGCCATTCGCGGTGAACTCGTCGCAACACCGGACGAACGTCTGAAGACCGAGCGGCTCGGCTTGATTCCAACGGCTGAGGTCTCGCTCACCAATCTCGTCCGCGAATCCATTGTCGACGAAAAAGAGCTGCCGATGCGCGTCACCGCGCTGACGCCGTGCTTCCGTGCCGAAGCAGGCGCGGCCGGCCGCGACACCCGCGGCATGATCCGGCAACACCAGTTCAGCAAGGTCGAACTGGTTTCGATCACGACGCCTGAAACCAGCAAGGATGAGCTGGAGCGCATGCTGGCCTGCGCCGAGGAGGTCTTGAAGCAACTCGACCTGCATTACCGCGTGATGACTTTGTGTGCAGGCGACATGGGCTTCTCGGCCCAGAAGACCTATGACATCGAGGTATGGTTGCCGGGGCAGGGCGATGGCGGCGCCTACCGTGAGATTTCAAGCTGCTCGGTGTGCGGTGATTTCCAGGCGCGCCGCATGGATGCCCGCTATCGTGGGCCGGACGGCAAGCCGCGCTTCGTCCACACGCTCAACGGTTCCGGCACGGCTGTCGGCCGCGCGCTGATCGCCGTCATGGAAACCTATCAGCAACAGGGCGGTTCGATCGCCGTCCCCGAGGTCTTGCAACCCTATATGGGCGGACTGAAGCTAATCGAACACGAAAAATAAAATTCTCGTAGCTGTCGCCGTTCGATGTTGCGCACGCGCACGTCGGCGGTATCCTTGTTCTATTGCACGCATGATCCCGGAAAAGTGGGCACCGGTTTTCCGTAAGGATCATGCGCAAAAGTCGCCGAGAATGAGTACCGATGGCCCTTGACCGCGACATTTATTGGGTTGGCCGGCAATGGGCCGTGACCGGTCACGGGATACAGGCGATCGACCAGCGCCTGAAGGGCAGTTTCGACATCGAAGTCGGCCGGGTATGGGACGACATCGCGGTCGAGCGCACGCGCAGGCTGGCCTGGCTCAATGCCGCCGATTTCGACAAGGCGCTCGAGATCGCGCGTGCCCGCTATCCCGAGCCGCCACGCAAGCAACTGCCGCTGGTGGAAAGCGTGCTGAAGATGATGCAGCCGGCGGCTCCCGCGCCCGAGAAGGTCGCGCCTCCAGCGCCATTGATCGCAGAGGTGCCCTTGATCGCAGAGGTGAAGGACGACGAGCCTGTCGCAGTCACGCCACCGCCATTGCCCGTAGACCCCTTGCCTGCGCTTCGCATGGAGCGTGCCTCGGCAAAATTCCTGCAGATGTGGCGCGTGCGCTGAAACTGGACGCGCTCAGTTCTGCTGGTTCGGCGCCGAATTGTTCGGAAATTGATAGTTTCGGTAGTACTGCCCAAGGCCGGGCGGCGCCATGGCCGGCATCTTCCGCCGCGCGACGACGCAATTGCCGGAATGGGTCCGCACCATGCCATGGCTGCAGCCGTGGTGATGTTCGCTTTCGTCGGTGTCCTTCGGCTTCGCTTTCGGCTCGGGCTCAGGCGCAGAGACGGGCGTGATGTCCGACATCGAGAGGCATTTGCCGCTGCGCATTTCGGTCGAGACCGGGCAACGCTTCGGCACGCATTTGCCGTTGTTGTATTCGAGCAGATAGGTCTCGCCGGACATGATGACCTGCCCGTTGCACATGCAGGCGCCATTCACCGTGAGTTCGCCGCCCAGACAATTTGACGCGTCGGTGCGCACACAGGTGCCGCCGCCATCACCACCACCGCCGCGCGGCGGCATCACGATGTAGCCAGCGGGACAGACGCAGCGACCGCCCGAGGCGGTGCCGCCGTCGCAAAGAAGAGCTTCGTCGGCTTTGCGTGTCGACGACGGAAGCGCCGGAGGCAAAGGCGGCGGGATGGGTGGGGCAACGGCAACCGGCGCTGCGGGGATTGCGGGGGGACCCACCGCGTCGGCGGTGCAGCGGCCGCCCTCAATGTGCGTATTGATCGGACAGGTGCATTGGGGGGACAGGCTGCGCGCGCCGTCGAAGCAGGAATCCGGCAGGGCCGCCGCAGGCGGGGGCAGGGGCGGCGGCGCCTGCGACGGCTTGGCGATGCACGCGCCGTTCTTGAACTCCTGCCAGGGAAAGCACTGGCTCGGGTCCGATTGCGCGATCGCCGGCAGCGAACTGAAAAAAGCCAACCAACCCAAAATGACGGCAGCGGCTGAAAAGCGGGTCATGCTCGAACCCCGGTGCCTTCCCAAAGAGGCGCAAAATAATAGCAACGAAATCCCGTCTGCAATACTGCCAAAGGTCACCTTACTGTGTGATTTGGCCGACAGTTCAGGCCTTTTTGACCGGTATTGACCGGTTTGCCTCGGTCGCCAGCAACGGATAAGACGGCCCACGTCATCACCGGACTCGATCGAAAGGACTGTTCGCTGCAATGCGAATTCTCTGCACCAATGACGACGGCATCCATGCCCCCGGCTTGAAGGTGGTGGAGGAGATCGCGCGCGTCCTTTCCGAGGATGTCTGGATCGTGGCGCCCGAGCTCGATCAATCCGGCGTCTCGCACTCGCTGTCGCTGAACGATCCGCTGCGGTTGCGCGAGGTCGGACCGCGGCACTTTGCCGTGCGCGGCACGCCGACTGACTGCGTGATCATGGGCGCGCACCACATCCTCAAGCCGACCATGCCCGATCTCGTGCTCTCCGGCGTCAACCGCGGCCGCAACGTCGCCGAAGACGTGGTCTATTCCGGCACCATCGCCGGCGCGCTCGAAGGCACGATCCTGGGCTTTCCGTCTGTCGCGCTGTCGCAGGAATTTTCGATCGAGACACGCGGCAAGCCGCTGTGGGAGACCGCGCTGAAATTCGGGCCGCCGATCCTCCGCAAGGTGATCGAGGCCGGCATTCCCAGGAATACGGTCATCAACGTCAACTTCCCGGCCTGCCCGCCGGAACAGGTGGCCGGCATCCGCGTGACGCGGCAGGGCAAGCGCAGCCAGGGTTTCTTCAAGATCGAGGAGCGGCGGGACGGTCGCGGCAATCCCTATTTCTGGATCGGCTTCGAGCGCGCGGCGATGATGGACAAGCCGGCCGAGGGCACCGATCTCGCAGCGCTTGCGGCGCGCTATGTATCGGTGACGCCGCTCAGGCTCGACCGTACCGACGAGGCGTTCTCGGAGGAGTTGTCGGATTTATTGAAGTAGGGACGTCAGGCGGCGGCGCCCTTGAGCGTGCTGTCGATCATCTTGCTCAGCGTCTCGAGCTGGAAGGGCTTTTGCAGCGCCGGGCGGTCACGGTATTCCTCGGGCAAACCGGAGGAGCCGTAACCGGTCGCGAAGATGAAAGGCCGGCCGCGGGCTTTCAGGAGATCGGCGACCGGCGAGATCACCTTGCCGTTGACGTTGACGTCCAGGATCGCGAGATCGAAATACGTGCTTTGGGCAAGCCGGATCGCCTCGCCGATTTCACCTGCCTCGGCTGCGACCGTATAGCCCAGCTCGTTCAGCATGTCGGCGACCATCATCCTGATCATCACCTCGTCTTCGACGAGGAAGACAGATCCGCGCGGCGGGCGCGTGGTGGTCATGCTATCGGTCCCTTGCCCATCGATTCACGTTGGCAAATATGGCTGTCAGGTGCAATGGCCACAATAGCAGGATGCATTATCCCGCAAGGGTGGTCAGCGATGATCGGCTCGCGCCCCAACGCCGCTGCCACCGTTCGGTTCCGGCGCCCGGAACAGGGCAAGACGTAAAAACTCGCTTAAAAGGCATGATATGGCGCCAACCGGTCGGTCAACCGGGCTCCCGGCGAGAACTGGACAACCGAGATGCTGCCTCCGGAAAAAATGATGTTTCAGCTGACCCTCCGCCGGCGGGGGATCAGCGATCAGGCGGTGCTGCACGCCATGGAAGACGTGCCGCGGGAGGCCTTTGTCGAGGAGGGCGACCGGCGCGAGGCCTACCGCGACAGTGCGCTCGGCATCGCCTGCGGACAGACCATCAGCCAACCCTTCGTCGTGGCCTATATGACCGAGCAGCTGCAGCTGCTGAAAAGTCACCGGGTGCTCGAGATCGGCACCGGCTCTGGTTATCAGGCGGCGGTGCTGTCCCAGCTCGCGGGCCAGGTCGTCACGGTCGAGCGCTTTCGCGCGTTGGCCAACTCCGCGCGCAAGCGGCTCCAAAAACTGCAATGCAGCAATGCCGAGGTGCTTCTCGCCGATGGGCTCAGCCTTCCCGCCGAGCTCGGCCAGTTCGACCGCATCATGGTCACAGCGGCGATGGTCGAGATCCCGCAGACGCTGCTCGATCGGCTGGAGCCGAATGGTGTTCTGATTGCGCCGGTCGGGCCGCATCATGGGGTGCAGACGCTGCTTCGCATCGTCAGGACAGAGGCCGGCTTCGAGCGCAAGGCGCTCGTCGATGTGCGATTTGTCCCGGCGCTTCCGGGGATTGCGCGGGAGCTTTGAACAAGCGGATGAGCGATCCGCAAATTCCCGGATCGGCTTTTCCGCCAACACCTTATTCGGGTGCTTAAGCCGTTGTTTACTCGCGGCGTGTTTACTCAAAATCGACCTTTGTAGCGTGCGAGTGAGTAACCATGTCTGGTGTCGCCGAGTTCTCTGGCTCGCGCCGGGTGCCGCAGATCGCGGCACTGGCGCTGATCGCGTTCGGGGTGGCCGGCTGCAGCGCCGACATGACGTCGCGCTTCCAGCAAAGCTCCATCGCCAATCCCTTCGGCTATCAGGGCGAAGCCACCGGCTCGGTGCCGGCGGCAGCACCCGCGCCGCAGGTCGAGCAGCATGAGCTGCCGCAATATTCCCGCCCGCATTCGCAGGTGCAGTCATCCGCCTTGCCGCCTGCAGTCGGCGCGCCACAGACAACGCCAGTCGCAAGCCAGGGTGTGTCCGGAGGCGGCCGCGGGCTTGCATCCTATGCGCCACCGGCCAAGCCGAAGCTCGAAACCACCGGCTCGGTGGCGCCGCGTTCGGTCGCATCCGCGCATCCGCAAGCCGGCACGACCATCATCGTCGGCACCAGCGATACGCTGGAGATCCTGGCGCAGCGCTATCATGTGACGTCAGCCGCGATCCTGGCCGCCAACGGCTACAAAGGCCCGCGCAATTTGTCGCCGGGGCAGGCGCTGGTCATTCCCGCTGCGAACACGGCCGCGGCTCCCGTTGCGGCGGCGCCGGCGACCAGACCGGTCGCAAGCGCGGCAGCCAGCGTGCATGTCGTCAATCATGGCGATACGCTCGCCAGCATCGCTCATCGCAACCACGTTTCGGTCAGCGAGCTTGCCCGGGCCAATAATCTCGATGCCACCGCGCCGCTCAAGCAGGGCGCCCGTCTGACCGTCCCGGCAGCGAAGGCTGCGGAAGCGCCGGCAGCGGCGCCTCAGCCAGTTGCTGCGGTGCAGCCGATTCCGACCACGACCATCGGCGGACCCAAGCTCGCCGCCGCCACTCCCGCCGGACAACAGCAGAGCGCGCGTTATGCGCAGGCCAATCCGGCACCCGAGCCGGCCGAGGCGGCGCCCGTCGCGAAGCCCGCCGAGACCACCAGCGGGTTGCCGACTTTCCGTTGGCCGGTTCGCGGCAAGGTGATCACCGGCTATGGCGCCAAGACCAACGGCAAGTCCAATGACGGCATCAATGTCGCCGTGCCCGAGGGCACGCCGGTCAAGGCCGCCGAGGACGGCGTCGTCGCCTATTCCGGCAACGAGCTCAAGGGTTACGGCAATCTCATCCTGGTTCGGCACTCCAATGGCTACGTCACCGCATATGCCCATGCGAGTGAGCTTTTGGTGAAGCGCGGGGACACCATCAAGCGTGGCCAGGTGATTGCCAAATCGGGTCAGTCGGGGGAGGTGGGGTCGCCGCAGCTCCACTTCGAGATCCGCAAGGGCTCTCAGCCCGTCGACCCGCTTCAATTCCTCAACGGGGCCTGAGGCTACTTTCCGCTTAGCCTCACGCCAAGGCGCCCAGCCAGCTCCTGCGTGAACTGCCAGGCGACGCGGCCCGAGCGCGAGCCGCGCGTGGTCGACCATTCCAGCGCCTCGCGCTCCAGCTCCTCGTCGGCGAGCTTGATGCCATAATGGCCGCAATAGCCCCTGACCATGGCGAGATATTCGTCCTGGCTGCAGCGGTGGAAGCCGAGCCACAGGCCGAACCGATCCGACAGCGAGACCTTCTCCTCGACCGCTTCGCCGGGATTGATCGCGGTCGAACGCTCGTTCTCGATCATGTCGCGCGCCAGCAGATGCCGGCGGTTCGACGTGGCGTAAAGGATGACGTTCTCGGGCCGGCCCTCGATGCCGCCTTCCAGCACCGCCTTGAGCGACTTGTAGGAGGCGTCGTTGCCGTCGAAGGAGAGATCGTCGCAGAACACGATGAAACGATAGTCGGAGCTCCGCAGCAGCTCCATCAGCTCGGGCAGGCTCTCGATGTCCTCACGATGGATCTCGATCAGCTTCAGCCGGTCGGTGGCCTTGCGGCCCTGGTTGATGCTGGCATGCGTGGCCTTCACCAGCGAGGACTTGCCCATGCCGCGCGCGCCCCAGAGCAGCGCGTTGTTGGCGGGCAGGCCGTTGGCAAAGCGCTCCGTGTTCTCGATCAGGATGTCGCGCATCCGGTCGATGCCCTTCAACAGATCGATCTCGACGCGGCTGACCCGCGGCACTTCGGTCAGCCGTCCATCGGGATGCCAGACAAAGGCGTCGGCATTGCCGAACGACTCAGGCCGGAAGCTCGCAGCGCTGCCTGCGGCGAGATGCGCCGCAATGGTCTCGAGCGCCGACGCAATGCGCGCGGCGTCGCCGCCAATGGCACCGCTTGTGGGGCGTTTTGCCGCGACTTTCTGCGGACGCGGCGCGGCAGCCTTCGCGGGGCGTTTGGCGGCGGTTTTACGGGGCTTTTTCGACATGCCTCAAGTTCCTGACCGCGCAGCCTTATCGGGCCTTGGCGGCCGCCGCAAGTGAGCCAAAACAAGGCGCCGGGCAGCGTTGCAATTGGGGCGGTGCCAGCTATATTCCGCGCGAATTCCCGAACCGGTCGCGCCTGTGAGAGCGCCATGGCCGGCTCTCTCCCGTCTCACGAGGATTGCCCTGATGCTGATTACCCCCGCCTATGCCCAGGCTGCGGCCGGCGGCGACACCAACAGCATGTTGATGTCGCTTCTGCCGTTCGCGCTGATCTTCGTGATCATGTATTTCCTGATCCTGCGCCCGCAGCAGAAGAAGGTCAAAGACCACTCCGAACTGGTCAAGAACATCCGCCGCGGCGACACGGTGGTCACCACGGGCGGCCTGGTCGGCAAGGTCACCAAGGTCGTCGATGACGACCAGATCGAGTTCGAGATCTCCGACGGCGTCCGCGTCCGCCAGATGCGGCAGATGATTTCCGGCGTCCGCGCCAAGGGCGAACCGGCCAAGGAAGTCACCAAGGACGACACGCCGGCGAGCTGATCCTTATCTGCGCGGCTTGCGGACGAGCCGCGATTTCTCACCCTGACGAGACAACTCGATGCAGTACCTCACCCGGTGGAAGCCGACGCTCGGCATTATCCTGACTGCGCTGATCGTGTGTCTTTGCGCGGTGCCGAACTTCTTCCCCGAAGCCACCGTCAAGGGCTGGCCGGCCTGGGCACAACGGCGAATGGTGCTCGGCCTCGACCTGCAGGGCGGCTCGTACCTGCTGCTCGAGGTCGATTCCAAAGACGTGAAGCGGAGCCGGCTCGGCCAGATCCGCGAGGACGTGCAGCGCACGCTGCGAACCGCCCGGATCCTGTACAACGACCTTGCCGTGAAGGGCGATGCGGTCGAGGTTCGCATCAGAAACAATACCGATCTGGCCAATGCGCTGTCGAAACTTCGCGACCTGTCGCAGCCGCTCGGCGGGCTGCTCGGCAGCACCTCTCAACGCGATCTCGATGTGACCGACGCCGGCAACGGCCTGATCCGACTGACCATCCCGGAGGCCGCGGTGAACGATCGCCTCCGCAAGACCATCGAGCAGTCGATCCAGATCGTCGAGAAGCGAGTGAATGAGCTCGGCACCGTCGAGCCGCTGATCCAGCGGCAGGGCAATGATCGCATCCTGGTGCAGGTGCCGGGCCTGCAGGATCCGACCCATCTGAAGGAAATGCTCGGCAAGACCGCGAAGATGGAATTCCGCATGGTCGATAAGTCGGTGCCGCCGGATCAGCCGCAGCGCGGCAGCTTCCCGCCGACGACGAACTCGTTGCCGGAGATTTCCAAGCCACAGGTCTCCACTGTCCTCAAGAAGCAGGTGCTTGGTCACCGGCGGCGATCTCACCGACGCGCAGACCGGCTTCGACCAGCGCACCAGCGAGCCCGTGGTCAATTTCAAGTTCAATACCGCCGGCTCGCGCAAATTCGCACAAGCCACCACCGAAAACGTCGGGCAGCGCTTTGCCATCGTCCTCGATAACCAGGTGATCTCGGCGCCGGTCATTCGCGAGCCGATCACGGGCGGGCAGGGCCAGATTTCCGGCAGTTTCACCGTGCAGTCCGCCAACGATCTCGCGGTCCTGCTGCGCGCCGGCGCGCTGCCGGCGCCCCTGACGGTCGTCGAAGAGCGCACGGTCGGTCCGGGCCTCGGCCAGGATTCGATCGAGAAAGGCGAGCTTGCGGCCTATGTCGGCGCCATCATGGTCGTCGTCTTCATGCTGGTGACGTACCGGCTGTTCGGCGTGTTCGCCAACGTCGCCGTCGTCATCAACGTCGCCATGATCTTCGGCGTGCTGTCGCTGCTCAACGCCACGCTGACCTTGCCCGGCATCGCCGGCGTCGTGCTGACCGTCGGCATCGCGGTCGACTCCAACGTGCTGATCTATGAGCGCATCCGCGAGGAATTGCGCAACGGACGCAACCCGATTTCGGCGATCGACGCCGGCTTCACGCGTGCGCTCGCCACCATCCTCGATTCCAACATCACGACCTTCATCGCCGCCGCCGTGCTGTTCATGATCGGCACCGGACCGGTGCGCGGCTTCGCCGTGACACTCGGGGTCGGCATTATCACCACGGTTTTCACCGCCTTCACCCTGACCCGTCTGATCGTGGCATGGTGGATATGGTGGACGCGGCCGCAAAGCGTGCCGATCTGATGCGAGGCCAAAAGTGACTCATTACGTTCTCATTGGCCTTGCCATCTTCATTGTCGTTCTGACGGTCGTCAGCGCGATGGGAATTTTGCCATCGCTGCGCATCGTTCCCGACAACACGCATTTCGACTTTACCCAGTTCCGACGCATCTCGTTTCCGATCTCGGCGCTACTGTCGATCGTCGCGATCACGCTGTTCTTCACCCATGGGCTGAACTTCGGCATCGACTTCAAGGGCGGCACGCTGCTGGAGGTGCGCGCCAAGACGGGCACGGCAGATCTCGCTTCGATGCGCCAATCGCTGAACGGGCTCGGACTTGGCGAAGTGCAATTGCAGCAATTCGGCGGACCCGAGGAAGTGTTGATTCGAGTCGCCGAGCAACCCGGCGGCGACGCCGCCCAGCAGGCAGCGGTCGGCAAGGTCCGCGGCGCGCTCGGCGACAGCGTCGATTACCGCCGCGTCGAGGTGGTCGGCCCTCGCGTGTCCGGCGAATTGCTGGCGGGAGGCGTGGCGGGTCTGGGGCTCGCGATCGTCGCGATCCTGATCTATCTCTGGTTCCGGTTCGAATGGCAGTTCGCGCTCGGCGCCATGATCGCCAACGTGCACGATATCGTGCTGACCATCGGTTTCATGTCGATCACCCAGGTCGATTTCGACCTGACCAGCATCGCGGCGCTGCTGACGATTCTCGGTTATTCGCTCAACGACACGGTCGTGATCTACGACCGCATCCGGGAAATGCTGCGGCGTTACAAGAAAATGCCGATGCCGCAGCTGTTGAACGAATCGATCAACTCGACGCTGTCGCGCTCGATCATCACCCACGTCACGGTGACCTTGGCGTTGCTGGCGCTGTTGTTGTTCGGCGGCCAGGCCATTCACAGCTTCACCGCTGTCATGATGTTCGGCGTGGTGCTGGTCGGCACCTACACCTCGATCTTCATCGCGGCACCGATCCTGATCTATCTCGGTGTCGGCACCAACCGGGCGGACACGCCGGATACACCGCCGAAGAAGTGAGCGATGGCAATGTCCTCGGACGCTCCGCATCTTCCGAGGCCGGCGCCGATCGATGCCTATGGCAAGGGGGGTTTCGCCTTCGCCGGGATGTCGCATCGCGGCTCGTTGTTGTGTCTTCCGGATGCGATCTGGGCATGGGAGGTGACGCGGCCTGAACAGATCGACAGATATTCGCTTGCCCGCGTGTTCGCCGCCGCCAACAGCATCGATACGCTGATCGTCGGCACCGGCACCGACGTCTGGCTCGCCCCGGCGGACCTGCGCGCAGCGTTGCGTGCGCTCCACGTGACACTGGACACGATGCAAACGGGGCCGGCGATCCGTACCTACAACATCATGATGGGCGAACGCCGTCGCGTCGCGGCCGCGCTGGTGGCCGTGCCATGAGCGCCAAGGACGCGCCGGATTTTTGTGCGGACCTCGTCCGCAGCCACGACTTCGTCCGCTATGCGTCGACGCTGTTCATGCCCATAGAGCAACGCCGTCCGCTGCTTGCGCTCTACGCCTTCAATGTCGAGGTGAGCAGGGTGCGCGAGCAGGTCAGCCAGCCCTTGCCCGGCGAAATCCGCCTGCAATGGTGGACCGACATGCTGCTCGGCTCCGGCCATGGCGGCGTCGAAGGCAATCCGGTTGCCTCCGAGTTGTTGCGGGTGATCCAGAACTACCGACTGCCGGTCGAGCGGCTGGTGCGACTGGTCGAGGAGCACCAGTTCGACGTTTACAATGACCCGATGCCGACGTTGTCGGCGCTCGAAGGCTACGCCAACGACACCGCCTCGGCTCTGTTTGCACTGGCAGCCCGGACTATCGGACCGCCATCGGCCGAGCTTGATCATCTCGCGCGTCACGCCGGTCTCGCCGTTGGTTTCGTGCAGACGATCAACGCCATGCCACGCGACGCGGCGCGCCGGCAATTGTTCGTGCCGCTGCAACTCCTGGAGAAGCACGGCAGCGACATGGAGCAGGTGTTCGCGGGCAAGCAGACGCCACAGGCGCGGGCGGGGCTCGACGAACTGATCGCATCGGCAAGGCAGCATTTCGATACGGCGCTGGCGCTTGTTGCGGAGACGCCGCCGGAACTGCGAGCGATCTTCCTGCCGCTCGCCGTGACGAGGGCCGACCTGGCACGGCTGTCGCGGGCCGACAACGATCCCTTCGTGCCGCATTTGCGATCGCGCCTTTCGACCCTTTGGCTCATCTGGCGGGCCTCGCGATCGGCGCTTTTCAAGACGGGTTAGGGGAACTGTCAGGCCTTTCGGCAGGCTGGACGTTTCCACCGCCGGAGCGCTAGGATTCCCGAAAGGCTTCGTGAGCCGGGAAGGAATCGGATTCGACCTTCGTCTATCTCGGGAAGGCGAAGCCGACAAAACCGGCGGTCGCGTCGGTTCTGCCCCTTCGGCGATCCCTTGGGAGCATGGCGAGGCTGCGAAATTTGCTGCATCGGCGCCCGCGGCAAGCTAAGGGTGGAGTCGGCGCCAACCTACCCAAGAACAACAGTAACCCCAGGGGGAAACATGAATCGTAGAACGGTGATCGGCTGGGCAACCGCGGCTGCGGTATTCGGGCTTATGTCGGCCGCGAGCGCGGAGGAACCGCCGATCAAGATCGGCATGTCGATGCCGCAGACCGGCGGACTTGCCGGCGGCGGCAAGCCGTCGTTGCTCGGCATCGAGATCTGGCGCGACGACGTCAATGCCAAGGGCGGGCTGCTTGGCCGCAAGGTCGAGCTCACCGTCTATGACGACAAGTCGAGCGCCTCGGAGACGCCGGCCCTCTACGCCAAGCTGATCGACGTCGACAAGGTCGACCTCTTGTTTGCGCCTTACGCTACCGTGCCGACCGCGCCGATCCTGCCGCTGGTGAAGCAGCGCGGGCTCTTGCTGATGGGCAACTTCTCGTTCCAGGTGAACAGCAAGGTCCATCACGACATGTGGTTCAACAATGCGCCATGGGGACCGGCGGACAGCTGGGCGACCGGCTTTCTGACGCTCGGCCAGAAGGCTGGCGGCAAAACGGTTGCGTTGCTCTCGGCCGACCAGGAGTTTGCCCAGAACCTCGTGAAGACCGCGCGCGACGTCGCCAAGAAGCTGAACCTCAACGTCGTCTACGACCAGTCCTACCCGCCGACCAACACCGAATTCTCAAGCATCGTGCGCGCGGTCAGCGCGTCCAAGCCGGATATCGTGTTCGTCGCGTCCTATCCGCCGGATTCCGCCGGTATCCTCCGCGCCGTCAACGAGGTCGGCATCGGCGACAATGTGAAGCTGTTCGGCGGCGCCATGGTCGGCCTGCAATTCGGGGCCGTCATGGAGAACATGGGCTCGCTGCTCAACGGCGTCGTGAACTACAACACCTGGCTGCCCGAACCCAGCATGTATTTCGACGGCACCAAGGAGTTCTTCGAGAAATACACCAAGCGCGCCATCGAGGCGAAGGTCGATCCGCTCGGCTATTACATCTCGCCATATGGCTACGCCATGGGGCAGCTGATCGAGCAGGCCGTGAATGGGACGAAGTCGTTCGACCAGAAGGCAATCGCGAAATACCTGCATGAGCACACCATGAAGACCATCGTCGGTTCGATCTCCTACGCGGAAGATGGCGAGTGGAAGCAGAGCGCGACACTGGAAGCGCAATTCCGCGGCGTGAAGGACAAGAACATGGACCAGTTCCGCAAGCAGGGTACGCAGGTGATCCTGTTCCCGGACAATCTGAAGACGGGCGATCTGGTCACGCCGTTCGAGGCCAATCGCAAGTAACCGATCGCGCCTGTGGGGGCGGGCTCCGACCGGAGCCGGGGAGAGGGTAGTGTTCTCGATCGACTTGCTGCGTGACGCAGTCGTGCTCGGCCTGCTGCTCGGCTGCTTCTACGCAGCCGTCAGCGTCGGGCTGTCGATCTCCTTCGGCCTGCTCGACGTCCCGCAGGTCGCGCATCCGGCCTTCCTGGTGCTGGCGTCCTACGGCGTCTATCTGCTCAATGACAGCTATGACATCGATCCGCTGGTCGCGGGCCTGATCATCACGCCGTTGTTCTTCCTGCTCGGCTTCGTCGCCTATCGCCTCTATTACGAGAGCTTCGAGAGGCGCGGCAGCGACGCCGGGGTGCGCGGCATCGCCTTCTTCTTCGGCATCGCCTTCATCATCGAAGTACTGATCATCATGCTATTTGGGGTCGATCAGCGTTCGGTCACCGCGCCTTACATCGGAAAAGCTTGGCGCATCGGCGACATGCGGATTCCGTACCGCCAGCTTGTCGCCTTCGCGGTCGCGCTGGCATTGACGGTGTCGCTGGTCGCTTATCTCTCGAAGACCTTCATGGGCCGCGCGATCCGCGCGGTGGCGCAGGACGAGGAGGGGCTGCGCCTGATGGGCGCCAATCCCGTCCGCATCAAGCAGATCGCTTTCGGGATCGCCACCGCGGTGCTCGGACTTGCCGGCGCGCTTCTTATCATCGTTGCTCCGGTCGAGCCGACGCTCGACCGCCTCTATATCGGACGTACCTTCTGCGTCGTGGTCATGGCAGGCCTCGGCAGCATCACCGGCACCTTGATCGCTTCCATCATCCTCGGCGTCTCCGAGACCATCGTGCTGACGATGTTCGGCGCGTCCTGGGCGCCCGCGATCTCGTTCGCGCTGCTGCTTGGTGTACTTGCAGTGAGGCCGCAAGGCCTGTTCGGCAGGTGAGCCATGAATCGTAACGCGATCGCCTACTGGTCGGGCGCCGTCCTGTTCCTCGTCGGCGCTTTGCTGATGACGGGACTGATCCGCAATGAATATCCGTTCTTTGCCGGCTATGTGATCCTGCAATTCATCGTGCTCGCGGTCGCCTGGAGCATCCTTGGCGGCTATGCCGGCTACGTCAATTTCGGCACCAATGCCTTCTTCGGCGTCGGCGTCTATACCGCCGTGTTTCTCGCCAAGGCGTTCGAGGCGCCGCTCGCAGTGCAGATCGCGACCGCCGCGGTGGTCGGCAGTCTGCTCGGCTTGGGGATCGGGCTGTTGACGCTGCGCATGCAGGGCATCTTCTTCTCGATCGCGACCATTGCGCTCGCAATCATCATCGAGACCGCGATCACCAACTGGCGCTATGTCGGCGGCGCGGCCGGCATCCAGTTGTCGCGGCCGCCGGTGACGATACCGTTCGACAGCTACGTGAAGATGCTGTTCTTCGTGCAGGCGCTGCTGGTCGTCGTGGCGGTGTCGACGGCGCGCGCCATCCTCAATTCCCGGATCGGCCGCGGCCTGCATGCGCTCCGGGATGACGAGTTGGCGGCCGAATGCACGGGCGTGCCGACCTTGCGGCTGAAACTATTCGCCTGCGTGATCTCGGGCGCGCTGATGTCGGCGGCCGGCGCGCCGGCCGCGATGTACCTGCAATTCGCCAATCCCGACTCCGCCTTCAATCTGAACTATTCCGTCTCGGTGCTGGCGATGGCGCTGATCGGCGGCACCGCGCACTGGATCGGGCCAGTGCTTGGCGCGATCGTGCTCGGCGTCACCCAGCAGCTCCTCACCGTCACCATTTCGTCCGAAGTCAACGTGCTCGTGCTCGGCGTCATGCTGGTGCTGTTCGTGGTCGGCGCGCCGAACGGAATCATCGGCTTCTTCCGCGCGAGGAAGAACGCATGAGCACCGCCTCCGACGGACCGCTGCTGCGGATCGATGGCCTGACCAAGACATTCGGCGGCTTTGTCGCGCTCGACGGCATCAGTGTCGAGATCCGCAAGGGCGAGCGCTTCGGCCTGATCGGGCCGAATGGCTCGGGCAAGACGACGCTGGTCAATTGCATCAGCGGCGCGCTGCGGCCCAACAAGGGGGCGGTGCTGTTCGCCGGCGAGGACATCACGCAATTGCCGCCCAATCTGCGCTCGCATCGCGGCATCGCCCGCAGTTTCCAGATTCCGCGCCCGTTCAAGAGCATGACCGTGCTCGAGAACCTGATGGTGGCGCTCGATTTCGCCGCCCATCGCGATCTCTTCGAGACTGCGGCGCACCGGCGCGATGAAGCGATGTCAACCCTCAAGCGGATCGGTCTCGCCGCCAAGGCCAATGTCACGACGGCGGCGCTGACCCAGGTGGAGCTGCGCAAGACCGAGCTCGCGCGCGCGATGGTAACGGGCCCGAAGCTGCTGATCTCGGATGAAGCCATGGCGGGTCTGTCGACGTCCGAGGTCGACGAGGTGCTCGACCTCCTGATCAACCTCTGCGGCGACAACATCGCCATCATCATGATCGAGCATATCATGCAGGCGGTGATGCGCTTTTCCGAGCGCGTGATGTGCCTCGATGCCGGCAAGATCATCGCGATCGGCGCGCCGAAGGAAGTCATGGCGAACGCGCGGGTGCAGGAGGCCTATCTTGGCACTTAGCCTGACCGTCGAAGAGCTCGATGCGGGCTATGGCGCGGTGCGGGCGCTGCGCGGCGTCTCGCTCAACGTCGAGGCCGGCGAGACCGTGGCGCTGCTCGGCACCAACGGCAACGGCAAAAGCACGCTGATGAAGTGCATCATGGGCCTGGTCCGCCCGGCGCGCGGCCGCGTGGTGCTGACGGTCGATGGCAACAGGCACGATCTGACCAAACTATCGACGGAGCAGATCGTCGATCTCGGCGTGGCGCTGGTGCCGGAAGGACGGCGGTTGTTTCCGAAGCTGACGGTGGTCGAGAACCTGATGCTGGGTGCCTTCCGCAAGGCCGCGCGCAGCGCCATCCAGCATAACCTGGAAAGCGCCTTCGAGACATTTCCGATCCTGAAGGAGCGACGAAGCCAGCTCGCCGGCACCATGTCGGGCGGCCAGCAGCAGATGCTTGCGGTCGCCCGCGCGTTGATGTCCTCGCCGCGGCTGTTGTTGGTCGACGAGCCCTCGGTCGGCCTGTCGCCGCTGCTGGTGTCGCAGGTGATCACCAAGATCGCCGAGCTCAAGCAGAGCTTCGGCCTCACCGTGCTGATGGCGGAGCAGAATTTCAATCAGGCGATCCGGATTGCCGACCGGGGTTACATCATCGTCCACGGCGAGATCGCGGTTGCAGCCGGCTCGGTCGACGAGCTCAAGGCCAACGACATCGTCAAGCGGCTTTATCTGGGCGGGGTGGCTTAGCATCAAGCGAGCCGTGCTATGCTGCCCAAATGAATTGGTTTCGATGGCACTTCGATCAGCATAAGGGCCTGATCTTCGGCTTGCTGCTTCTGGCTGCCGTTCTGGTTGCGGCCGTGATGTTCCCCGCCACGCAGAACATTAACGCCGGCTTTGGGCCGGAGTGGGAATGCACCGCTCAGGGACAGGGTGGTCCGACCTGCATCAAGAAAATCAAGCCCTGATGCTCTTCAAGCCGACGGCAGCTGCATATCGCCGCTCTCGAAATTGAAGCGGTCGCGCAGATTTTTCCGCTGTTCGAGAATGTCCTTCAGGAACGCGCGGTCAGTGTCGCTCGCCATCATCGGCTCGAGCAGGTCGAGCTGGTTCATCGCCACGAGCTGCAGGACTTCCGTGCGCGGCCGTCCCGTGGCGTCGCGCGGCAGCGCGTGCACCACCTGGATATGCTCAGGCGGCTTCGGTCCCTTGGCCGCTGAAATCTCGCTGCGGAGCTGTTTTTCCAGCGCGGTCTTGTCGGCCTCGACGAAGGCATAGAGTCCGACGCCGACGCGTCGATCGGCAAACGCCACGATCGCGGCGTCGCGCACCTCGGGATTTCTCCGAATAAGATCGGCCAGAACCGGCGCGTCATTGACCAGCCGGCGGCCGCCGCCTTCGCGGTCGGTGAAATTGAAGAGACCGCGGGTGATGGCCTGGTAGATCTTCTTGCCGGTCACCAGCCAAACGCTCGCGACGGCGGATTTGCGCGCGAGGATCTTGCGCTCCTTCGGCGTCAGCGCCTGCGGCACGTAGCTGCGCTTGTGCTTGAGCATGTGCCTGATGTCTTCATAGGCCGCGATGCGGAACAGGCGGCTGCGGCGCTTGAAGCAGGCCGCGAGCTGGAAGTCGGTCAGATAGGCCGCGCCGTCGGCGCCACGCAGCCAGTTCTGCTCCTTGGCAAGATCGTTGTGGCAGATGCCGGCGCGATGCAGCCGGTGCAGTGCTTTGCGTGCTGAGCGGAAGTACGCGGCGTCGCCATAGGGTTTTGCCAGATGCAACGCGACGCCATCGATGAAGCCGCGCACCAGCGCTTGCCGGCCGGCCCACAGCAGTTCGGGGCCGACTCGCAGGTCGTTTGCCAATGCCAGTGCCCTGCGCTCGCGTCCGAAGAGATGCCGGGCGAGTGGATACGACCACCACGGCACTTCGTCGAGGCGGCGCATCACCGCGTCCACTTCGACGTCATCCCGGCGAAAGCGACCGCGTTCGACATTGGAGAAGACGTCGCGCTTGAGCAGCACGCCTTCGATCCAGCGCGCCGACAGAGCTTCGGCGTCCTCTTTAGGCAGGCTCATGGGGTCACGCCGCTGCCGGGACGCGAAGGTGGTCTGCGATCCAGCGATCGAGATCGACGAGCGCACGGGCACTGATCGCCTGCTTCTTCGCCACCGTCTTCTCGTTGCCACGCAAACGGCTGCCATCGGGCTTCTTGGTCGGCGCGCTCGCGAGCGGCGGGAACAGCCCGAAATTGATGTTCATCGGCTGGAACGAGCGCGCGCCGGGTTCGATCGTCTCGATGTGGCCGCCAGTGATGTGACCGAGCAGCGAACCGAGCGCCGTGGTCGGCGGCGGCGATGCAAGGTCCTCGCCGCGCGCATTGGCAGCGGTAAACAATCCCGCGATCAGTCCGATGCTCGCGGACTCCACATAGCCCTCGCAGCCCGTCATCTGCCCGGCAAAGCGCAGCCGCGGGCTGCAACGCAATCGCAGCTGCGCATCGAGCAGTTTCGGCGAGTTCAGGAAGGTGTTGCGATGCAGGCCGCCGAGCCGCGCGAACTCCGCCTTCTCCAGCCCGGGAATGCTGCGGAAGATGCGCTGCTGCGCGCCGTATTTCAGCTTGGTCTGGAATCCGACCATGTTGTAGAGCGTGCCGAGCTTGTTGTCCTGGCGCAGCTGCACGATCGCGTGCGGCTTCACCGTGGGATCATGCGGATTGGTGAGCCCGACCGGCTTCATCGGCCCATGGCGCAACGTCTCGCGACCGCGCTCGGCCATGACCTCGATCGGCAGGCAGCCGTCGAAATAGGGCGTGCTGGTCTCCCATTCCTTGAACTCGGTCTTCTCGCCGGCGAGCAGCGCGTCGACAAAGGCGTCGTACTGCTCCTTCGTCATCGGGCAGTTGAGATAATCCGCGCCGGTACCGCCCGGACCCGCCTTGTCGTAGCGCGACTGGAACCAGGCGACCGACATGTCGACCGTCTCCCTGTGAACGATCGGCGCGATCGCATCGAAGAAGGCGAGTGCGTTCTCGTCGGTCAGTTCCCGGATGGCGTCCGCCAGCGGTGCCGAGGTGAGGGGACCGGTTGCAACGATCACGCTGTTCCAGTCGGCCGGCGGCAGGCCGGTGATTTCGGCGCGATCGATCTCGATCCGGGGATGCGCTTGAAGCGCCCGGGTGACAGCAGCAGAAAAGCCCTCGCGATCGACCGCCAGCGCGCCGCCGGCCGGCACCTGGTTGGCGTCGGCCGCGCGCATGATCAGCGAACCGAGCCGCCGCATCTCGGCGTGCAGCAGCCCCACGGCATTATTGGCGGCATCGTCGGAGCGGAAGGAATTGGAGCAGACCAGCTCGGCCAGGCCGTCCGTGCGATGTGCCTCGGTCATGCGGACCGGCCGCATCTCGTGCAACACGACGCGGCAACCAGCTTCAGCGGCCTGCCAGGCTGCCTCCGAGCCGGCGAGACCGGCGCCGATGATGTGGATCAGGTTTGTCGAGGGGGTTGTCATGGGGCGCAGGGTTAGCGCCTTTTTGTGCGATCCGCAGCCCAGAAACGACAACGCCCGCTCCAAGAGCGGGCGCTATCCGTAGTCAGTCGACTGAAACGGTTCAGCCGTTGTAGTTGCCGGCTGCTACGCGCGGAATGTCCGACCGATCGAGGCCGATGTCGGCCAGTTCGCGATCGCTAAGCTGGGTCAGCTCGTTGACATTGCGCTGATAGTCCCGAAACGCCTGGATCATGCGGATGAGCGAGAGCAACATGGTAGTCTCCTTAGTAGTTCGATTCAGCCCTTGGAGGTGGCTCAATCGTTGGAATGAATATAGAACGCTACTGTGCACTGCAGAAGTTCCGATGTTGCGGTGCAGCTAATACAAAAGTGCATGGCGGTGGTAGCGTTTGATTAAGCTTTCCGCAGGTCTGCCTTCAACCGCGCTACCCAAAGGGGTAATCCAGTAAAATCGCCGTGAAATCACGGGATTGTCGCATTGTTGCCAAGGGCGACGAGTCCACAAATGGGAGCGCGAACGACCTCAGTCAAGCGCTGTGACAGCTCGACAAGACCGACGGACGGCCGGTTGAGGGAGAATTCTCATGCGTGATTCGCATGCGGTCCAGACAATAAGAATGAATATTGGATCAGTTCATTTTGACCGAATGAGACACGCCATCTCGATATCCAGGGGCTCGGCCGGTCGGCACGCGATCGGCCCCTTTCATTTTAGCGGCAGGCTTGGCTAGGGAGCTTTGGCCAACTGGCTGGCGAAATAGGCGATGGTCTTGGCGTAAACCTCGCTCTTGTTCCACTGCTGGAGCACGGCGAAGTTCGGCGCACCGGGCTGATAGTCCTTGCCGCGTTGCCAGCCGTAACCTGCAAGATAATTCGCGGTCGAGGCCAGCACGTCGGGAGCGCTACGCAGGAGATCGCGCTTGCCGTTGCCGTCGAAGTCGACGGCGTATTTCATCCAGGACGACGGCATGAACTGGGTCTGGCCGAGTTCGCCCGCCCAGGCTCCGCGCATCTCCGCGGGCTGCAGGTCGCCGCGATCGACGATGCGCAGCGCATCGAGCAGCTCGGCGCGGAATTCGTCGGCGCGTCGGCAATCATAGGCCAGTGTCGCCAGCGAACGCAGCGTCTGGAATTTGCCGTTGTTGACGCCGAAATCGGTCTCCAGTCCCCAGATCGCGACGATGACCTCGGCCGGCACGCCATAGGCCGTTTCGATGCGCGACAGCACCGAGCCGTATTGCTTCAGCGCGTTGGAGCCGGGCGTCATGCGCGGCGGCACCATGCGGCCGGAAAACTGTTCAAAAGTCTGGCTGAACACCTTCTGCGAATGGTCGCGGGTCAGCACACTCTGATCCAGCGTCACGCCATTGAGGCCGGCGTCGATCGCCTTCTGCGAGATGCCCTTGGACGCCGCCTCTGTCTTGAGCGCAGCCAACCATGACTCGAAGCTGCCCGTGCCGCAGGGTGCCGCGGCGATGGCTGCCGTTGCGGGCAGCATCAGGGCAGCGCTCACCGCCAGGGCTTCACACAGCCGTCGAAAGGTTTTGGGGATCACCGGGGGAATTCCGATTCGAGAAATCGTATCGTGCAGCGCAATATCTTTCCGTCAACCGCGGCCAAAACATGGCTGTTTCCTGAACGGCGAACCGCCGGTTACCGGCGGTTCGGTCCTTTCGGGCGTCACTGTATCCTACTTCCACGGGAACAGGTTGGCGGGGAAGTCCGCCGCCGGCTTGCGCTGATGCGGAGGCTTGGGCGGGATCGGCCGCGCATTGGGATCGATCTCGACCGCCTTGCGGTAGAGATGCCAGGTGGCGTGGCCGAGGAGCGGGATGACCACGGCCAGTCCAAGGAAGAACGGCAGCGATCCCACGATCAGCAGGGCGGCCACGATCAGGCCCCAGGCGGCCGTCGTCACCGGGTTCTGCGCGGCAAGCCGCAGCGAGGTCGACATCGCTTCACCGGCACTGGCGTGGCGATCGAGCATCAACGGGAAGGCGACGACGCTGATGCAGAGCGCGACCAGCGCGAACAGGAAGCCGACGCCACAGCCGACGATGATCAGCCACCAGCCCTGCGAGGTCGTCAGCACGCGCGTGACGAATTCATCGGCGCTGGTCGCGCCGCCATAACCGAACACCGCGGTGTAGATCGCCTGTGCGGTGGCGATCCAGACCACGAACAGCGCCAGCAGCACGGTGCCGAGGCCGAGCATGGCGCCGAAGGAGGGTGAGCGCACCACGTCGAGTGCATCGGAGGCAGATGGCGTCTCGCCGCGCTCGCGGCGGGCGCTCAATTCGTAAAGACCCAGCGCTGCAAACGGGCCGAGCAGGGCGAAGCCTGCAGCCAGCGGAAACAGCAGCGGGATCACGGCATAGCCGAAGGTCGCGCGCGCGAGCAGCAGGCCAAGCACGGGATAGATCACGCAGAGGATGATGGCGTGGCTCGGTATTGCCTTGAAATCGTCCCAGCCCTGTCGCAACGCCTGATGCAGATCGGAGAGGGTTATGGTGCGGATGGTGGGTGCAGCCTCGACGTACTGCACCGGCGGGCTGACATTGTCGTGGTATGTCGTGGCCATGGTCGTTGGCTCCTTGCCGTGACGGCCGGAGTTCGCGCCATGTGTCGGGGCGCGAGCGGCCGCCGATGGAACGATCGCGATGCCTGGCCAGACGCGAGAACCGGTCTGACCCGTCGCGAGCTGAACGATGAGCATACGCCCATTCCACGCGGCCGTCCCTCAATCCTCAGTGACAATTCGATACTGCAACGCGATACATGCGTGCGTCATTTGGCCGTCATTTCGCCCCGGCTAAGCTCCAATCGTCGGGCTGCATTGCATTGGCAAGGCGAGCCGGGACGGCTAAGTTTGCGCGCGATGCAACCCCGGTGCGGCCGGGAGACACGCCAAGCCACCGCGATCTCTTTCCTCATTGGGAGCAAATGGATGAGTATTTTCGGAAAAATCATGAGCGCGATCTTTGGCACCCACCCCGCCAGTGCGGCACCGGCGGGCGGCGCGGGCGCACCTGCCGGAGGCAGCGGGCGGCGGCACCCGCATCCGGGGGCTACGCGACGCAGAGCGTCGATGTCGCGCCGATCCTCGACAAGGCGGTCGCCGCCAAGGGAGAGAAGCTGGAATGGCGCACCTCGATCGTCGACCTGATGAAGGCGCTCGACATCGACTCCAGCCTCGCCGCGCGCAAGGAGCTCGCCAAGGAGCTCGGCTACACCGGCGACACCAACGACTCCGCGAGCATGAATGTCTGGCTGCACAAGCAGGTGATGGCCAAGCTCGCGGCCAATGGCGGCAAGCTGCCGCCCGAGATCAAGCACTGATCGAAGACATCGCCGTAGTCTGCAGAAGGCCCGCCGCAACGCGGGCCTTCTTTCGTCGGCTTGTCTGGGCATGATCTCCGCGCAAACGCGTTCCGCGTTTGTCGCGAGGGAAAACCGCTTCACACTTTTCCGGATCATGCCTAGGCCATGAGATCCCGGTACTCCGGGTGCTTGTGCAGGTAGTCCACGACGAAACCGCAGCCGGCGATCACCTTGTGACCGTCGGCGCGGATCAGCTCCAGCGCACCCTTGACCAGTTCCGATGCGATGCCGCGGCCGCGCAAGGCGCGCGGCGTCTCGGTGTGGGTGATGATGACGGCTTGCGGCGTCTCCCGATAGCTCGCAAACGCGACCTGGCCTTCGACGTCGAGCTCGAAGCGGCGCTGCACCTTGTTGTCGCGAACGGCGGCCATCGCGGATTCCCTCTCGGTCCATGTAGGGCTGCGATCGCGCCGATGCAAATCCGCGCGGGGATCAGGCCAGCAGCAGATCCTTGTACTCGGGATGTTTGCCGATCCAGGCTTTCACGAACGGGCATTGCGGAATCACCTTCAGGCCGGCGCTGCGCACCTGATCGAGCGCGCCCTGCACCAGCCGTGCGCCGACGCCCTTGCCGTTGAGCTCTGCCGGCACCTCGGTGTGGATGAAGGTGATGATTTTGCCGTCCATCTTGTAGAACGACATCGCCAGATGGCCCTCGACCTCGAGCTCGAAACGCTGGCGGGCCCTGTTGTCGATGACGTCGCTCATGCGATTCCCAAAGGTTGCCAAGGCAACATAAACCAGATCGGCCGGTCGCGCTCGCGCGAAATCTTTCGTGCTGCGCACGCCTGGATCGCGCCTCGGTGTGCCGGCACGCACTGGGAGCGATGACGTTGCGATCTCATCCGCTGCGCGCGATCGCGCCCTGCCGGCCGGCTCCGATGCATCGGCCGCCCTTGCGGCACGCGGCGGGATTGCGATAATTGGGCGATCTCTCCATGGCGCGGCCAACGCGCCTGCGAACCAGAGGAAGCCCCATGAAACTCGTGCTGACCCTGCTCGGCGTCGTCCTGCTCGTCATTGCCGCCGTCTATTTCCTGGTTCCCGCGGACCAGCTGCCGGGCTTCTTCCCCGGTCATGAGGCGGGCGCGGCGCGGGTCCACGTGAAGCATGGCGTCGTCGCCGGCGTGATCGGCCTCATCCTGATCGGCGCCGGCACCTTCATGGGACGTCGCTAGCGTGAGCCGAACTCCGGTCGACGCCGCCAATCCGCTGGGCAGCCAGGCGCGGATGTCGCGCCGCGTGATGAACCTCGCGCACATGCTGACCCAGAACCGGCGGCGGCATGGCGATCGCGCAGGCTTCATCTGGGGCGAGCGAAGCTGGACCTGGGCAGCGATCGATCGCGAAGTCTCGGCGCTGGCGGCGGCGCTCGCCAAGCGCGGCATCGCCAAGGGTGACCGCATCCTCGTGCATTCCAAGAATGGCGAGGAGATGTTCTGGTCGATGTTCGCCGCGTTCCGGCTCGGCGCGGTCTGGGTGCCCACCAATTTCCGCCTGATGCCCGACGAGGTCGCCTGGCTTGGCGCCGCCTCCGGCGCCAAGGCGTTCCTCTGCCACGGCGATTTCCCGGATCATGCCAAGGCCGTCACCAGCGTCGACTTCACCTGGCGCATTGGCGAGGAGGGCGCGTTCGGCGAGACCTCGCTGCGCGCGGCGATCGCCGCCAATGCGGGCGCCGATGTCGCCAATGTCGCGGTCGAGCACGACGATCCCTGCTGGTTCTTCTTCACCTCGGGCACCACCGGCCGTTCCAAGGCCGCCGTGCTCACCCATGGCCAGATGGCTTTCGTCGTCAACAACCATCTCGCCGACCTCACGCCGGGGACATCTGAGCAGGACGCCTCGCTGGTGGTCGCGCCGCTGTCGCACGGCGCCGGCGTGCATCAGCTGATGCAGACCGCGCGGGGAGCCGCCACCATCCTGCTGCCGACCGAGCGCTTCGACATCGCGGAAGCCTGGCGGCTGATCGAGAGGCACCGCGTCGCCAACATGTTCACGGTGCCGACCATCCTGAAGATGATGGTCGAGCATCCCGCGGTCGACCAGTTCGATCATTCCTCGCTGCGCTTCGTGATCTATGCCGGGGCGCCGATGTATCGCGAGGACCAGAAGTTCGCGCTGAAGAAGCTCGGCAAGGTGATCGTGCAGTATTTCGGGCTCGGCGAGGTCACCGGCAACATCACGGTCTATCCCGGCGCACTGCATGAGGAGGAGGACGGCCCGCGCGCGCGGATCGGCACCTGCGGTTTCGAGCGGCTGGGCATGCAGGTCTCGATCCAGGACTGACAATGGCCGCGAGTTGAAGCCGTTCGAGACCGGCGAGATCTGCGTGATCGGCCCTGCCGTGTTCGCGGGCTATTACGACAATCCCGACGCCAACGCGAAGGCGTTTCGCGACGGCTGGTTCCGCACCGGCGATCTCGGCCACATGGACGAGGAGGGGTTCGTCTACATCACCGGCCGCGCCTCCGACATGTACATCTCCGGCGGCTCCAACATCTATCCGCGCGAGGTCGAGGAGAAGATCCTGACGCATCCCTGTGTCGGCGAGGTCGCCGTGCTCGGCGTGCCCGATCCGACCTGGGGCGAGGTCGGCGTCGCCGTCTGCGTCGCGCGCGAAGGCGCGAAAGCCGTGAGCGAAGCCGAGATGGCGGCGTTCCTCGTCGCCGAAAGTGCCGCGCTACAAGATGCCGAAGCGGTTCTTCTTCTGGGATGCGCTGCCGAAATCCGGCTACGGCAAGATCCCGAAGCGGCTGGTGCGCGACGAGCTCGAGGCGCGCGGACTGCTGGATTTGTCCAAACCGACCGGCACCTGATGCGCAGCATCAAGCAGCCGGGTCCTCCTGTGCCTGATCGCATCCAGTGGGTGGAAGTGCGCGGCCGCGCGTTCTCCTTCACGCTCGAAGCGGGCCTGCCGCTGCTGGAAGCAGCAACGCCGCGGCTTTGCTGCGCAGGGTTTTGCCGGTGGCACGCTGAACATGAGCGGCGGCGCGCTCGGGCCGTTCGGCTATGTCATGCCGGCCTTGTCGAAGACCGGCGAGAACGCGGCGTTCTACAGCGACACCTTTCGGCCCGATGGCGTCACGCGGCTGAAGCTTGCGACCATGACGCTGGGGATGCGCGACGGCGCGCCGTTCTTTCATTGTCACGGGCTGTGGCGCGAAGCCGACGGGCGCATGGGCGGCGGGCACATGCTGCCCGAGGAGACCTTTGTCGCCGAGCCCTTCGAGGTTCGCGCCTTCGGCATCGACGGCGCGATCTTTGCGGCGGAGCTCGATTCCGAAACCAGGTTCAAGCTGTTCGGGCCGGTGCCGGCGACGCCATCCGGCGCCAACGCGTCCAGCCGCGCCTTTGCGATGCGGCTGCGGCCGAACCAGGATTTCGCCGGCTGCCTCGAAGCCTTCTGCCGCGAGCGCGGCATTGCGCGTGCAAAAATCCATGGCGGCGTCGGCTCGACCATCGGCGCGCGCTTCACCGACGGCAAGGTCATCGAGCCCTTTGCGACCGAGCTTGCGATCACCTCGGGTGTCGTTGCATCCGGCGAAGCGACCCTCGACGTCGCCTTGATCGACTACACCGGCGGCATCGGCGAGGGCAGGCTGGTGCGCGGCGACAATCCGGTGCTGATGACCATGGAGCTGGTGCTGGAGGCGGTGTGAGGGCGCTCGCGTGTTTTCCGATTCAAGATGTCAAACAGCTATTCATTCGTCATTGCGGAGCGAAGCTTGAAGCAAGCCAGAATCCATACCGCGATGCGTAGTCATGGATTGCTTCGGCGCTTCCGCCTTCGCTCTTCGACGCTTCGGCGGACATGCCGCTCGCTCGCAATGACGAGCGAAAGCATTCCCGCGGCATGATTTGCCCGAGTGTCTGCATCGACATTGTCCCTCGAAACAAGAGGGAGCAGGGAATGCCGGGCGCTGGCCGCACCCGCAAGCCTTGTGGGCTGAAAAGGAAAGGTGCCCACAAGTCGTCAGGTTCAGCCGAAACGTTCCGGCATTCCCTGCGCAATGGTGTTACGGCTGCTCCGCGCTCTCCCTGGTGTGCCGGGCTTTTTAGCCACCATCGCCGCGCAAATCCGGCGTGTCGGGCCGAAGGCCGACATCGCCAGTGCGCAGCTTGACTCCAGCATCGGGGAGCCAGAACCACACGGCTTGACCGTCCACGTCGACATCCCTCGTCAGTGATGCCGGCCGTGGCCATCGCATCCAGCTCCGCGTCCGTGACGATCGCGATACGCCCCTTGGTGGAGTGGACGGCGCATGAATGCGCTGCTGGTAAACCGAAGGGAAGCAGAATATTTTCGCGGTGGGGACTGGACACTGTGTCGCGCGTTGAGATGGCTCGCGAAATTCGATTTTGCGCGCACGCGGTTTTGGCGGATTTTGGCGGCCGGTGCGGGCTTCACCGAGCCCGAAATCGCGCAGAAACGGGCACCAGGTGTTTTGCCCGTCGGTCAAGTTGACGGGACCAATTTTCCGCCATTCGGTCGAACGAGGTTCTTGTTATGTTCCAGGTCCCGTGCCACAACTCGGGCTGGGTATGATCTCCAATGGCCCGGAGTTCGCATGGCCAGGCGTAACCGCGACATCAACCTGCCGGCGCCGTATCTGAAGCGGCTGTGGCTCGATGCCTCGCGCGTGGCCGACCGCGAGGCCTATCCGTTCTGCCTGCCGTTCCTGCACGACGAGTTCTCGCTGTCGTTCGACCGCGCCATCACCGTCATCGTCGGCGAGAACGGCACCGGCAAATCGACCTTGCTCGAAGGCATCGCCGCGCTCGCCGGCTATAACGAAGCCGGCGGCGGCAAGGGCTATATGACCGTCGATCATTCCGAAGCACTGGAGGTGATGGGCGGCGAATTGTCGGGCGCGCTGCGGGCGAGCTGGTTGCCGAAGATCACCAATGGCTGGTTCTTCCGTGCCGAGAGCTTTTTCTCGGTCGCGCGGTATCTCGACAAGGCTGCACGCGACGTGGGTATGCGCGGGCCGGATTTCCTCTCGCACTCCCACGGCGAGGGTTTCCTGCGTTTCTTCGAGGAGCGCTGCCAGCGCCAGGGCATCTTCATCTTCGACGAGCCGGAGTTGGCGCTGTCGCCGTCGCGCCAGATCGAGTTCCTGAAGCTGCTGCAGATGATGGACAGGTCGGGGCGCTGCCAGGTCATCATGGCCACCCACGCGCCGCTGCTGATGGCCTATCCCAATGCGACCTTGCTGCGGCTGTCGAAATACGGGCTCGAGCCGGTCACGGTCGAGCAGACCGATCATTACAAGTCGCTCCGCGAGTTCTTCGATGATCCCAGGGGGTTCGTGGAGGCGGCGATCGGGGAGTAGCTAGCTTCGGTACACTCGACGGTATCCGACCTTGGCGATGATATCGGATACGAGACGTGAGAGAACGCCAGTGTCGGACGTATGGTCTGGCGACGAGATAGATCCGAGCGCCAGCGTTGTACGGCTAGCGCGTGCATCCGTCCATTGTGCGCGTGACCGTGTGCGACGTGTCGATCCTGCGCGCCATGCAACGGTCAATCGCGCGATTGCGTTCTAACGCAGACTTTCCCTGATGCTCGAAGACGCCGACATCGATGCGGTGCTGGCCTTCGCTGCGACGGCAAGCTGACCATCCGATCATTGCGGCGGAATAGCCTTGCGCTTTCTCGTCGACGCTGCAGCTGCCACCGGCGCTCGCAGAATCCTTCCATGCCGCATGCCGGCCGATGAACGCCGATCATCGTGGCTGATCGTGGGCAGGCAACAGATCGCTTGACGAGCAGATTTCGGGAAGAATGCCGTCGCACGGTCTCGCGCAGTGATTGGTTAACCAAAGCACAGCGACGTTGCCGTTCTGCGCGGGGCAAGCGGGGAGGGGCCGACAATTCTTTGGGTTCGGATCGGCAACGTGAGCAATCGCATGCTGATCGAGCGCTTGCTTGCGGCGTTGCCGGCGCTGGAAGGCGCGATCCAGCTTCGGCGAAGCGGTCATTGAATTTGTGGGTCGATGACCGAACGCGACGCGCTTAGCACCCGTATCCGAACATGACGCTGGACATGAAGTTCGGCACGCGCACACCCGATTGGTTTTGAGAGCGAGCCAAACCATTTGCCCGGCAACGAACCATCCTTGTCGGTCCAGGGGATCGGTGGCAAATGCGGCAGATAGGATGCATATGGAAATACTCGCGCCCACGACACTCGGTCCGGATATTGCGCGACGAAAACCTTGTTCATTCCGCCGTCCAGCCCGCTGTAAACAGGGGCGGCCGGCACGTCATCCCCAACCAATTGCGCGTATTCGAGCTCGTCGGCGCGTTGTTTCTCCAGCGCCCGCCGCGCGATTTTCGGATTCACGACAAAGGCGGGGCATTTCTGGGTGGGAACGAACACGGGAGGATCCGGCTGACTTGCCGGAGCCTGCGCATCGAAGACGTAGCGCCGATCGCACACATCCACCCTGGGTTCGAGATGCGTCGTCTCGAAGTGATCGTTGCCGATCTTGAGCATTTTCCAGAAGGCCAGGTTCGGACTGTTGCGATGCCGCGCCAGGTTCGCCGGCGTCAGGCGGAACGGATAGGCCTGGACCTGGAATGTCGGCCGGCCGAGCAATGCGTCGCGCGCCAGCGCATAGATCTCGCTGATCTGTTCGTCGGTCATGGCATAGCAACCGCTCGACGAGCAGTCGCCATGGATCATGAGCAGGCTGCCGTCGCGCTTGTTCGCCTTGTCGAAGCTGTTGGGGTAGCCGGTGTTGATGGCGAGATAGTAGTTGGAGTTGGGATTCATCAACTCGGGCGTAATCGTATAGAAGCCCTCCGGCGTCTGACGGTCGCCCTCCCACAACTTCGGCCCGAGATCGCCCGACCACCGGCAGATCGGATAGGTCTTGAGGAGCTGGAAAAGGCCTGATGTGTCCTGTTTCCAGACTTCGAGTTCCGCCTCTTCCTTGAAGACGCGCAGAACGATAGGCGAGGTTTTCGGCATCTTCTTTTGTTGGAGCAGCGAGAGCAGCTCGGGCGGCAGCTCCTTTGTTGCCTTGGCCGGCAACGGCTTGACGTTTTCCGCAGGGCAAGTGACCGGCGTCAGCCCCGCGGAAAAAGCCGCAGCCAGCACAAGCGCACGGAATGCCGTGGCGCCGATCATTGCTGTCCATCCGATGCGGAAGCCGTTCCATCCGGATAGCCTGTAATCGGTCGCTTTCGTAAGGTAAACCCGGATGGCTGCGGGCGGACGACGGTCGAGCAGACCGATCACACCAAGTCGCTGCGGGAGTTCTCGATGATCCCGCAGGTTGTGGAGCGGCGATCGGGATGTATGGTAAAGACGACCGTTTAGCACGTCAACTTCGACCGCGGGGCGCTGCTCAGGAATGCCTCAGTTGCGAGAGCTCTGTTTCGATCGTAGTGTCTGGCCCGCATCCGTGATTGCACTAGGGTCGAAATCAAGACGCGATAATCAGTTGTGTTTTGGGAGGCAAAAATGGCGTGAATCGCTTTCGCAAATCCTCGCAGAACTGCGTATCAAGCACGCGCGCATTATTACGGCACGCCTGAAAATCAAACCTCACGTTCGAGGACAAAAGCGACAGCGAGCGCTTCCTGAGGAATATTATAGTGCCAATCAGCAACGTCCTCAGTGGCTGCTGAGAAAACGATCGCGAAGCTCTGCTGCGAACTGCTTGCTATCGGACGTTAGCATGGAGGACACCGAACATGATCACGAAGATCGTCGCGTCGAAGGATCTGGAATCCGAATTGTCATTCGCAAATTCAGCGCTGTAAGTACTTGACGATGCGCAAGTGGGCATGCGTCATTCGGAGGTGCAGGCACTACTGATGTCCAAGAGCTGACTATGCATCGAGATTTGATCGGCAGTTCGCGTCGTATGTCGACAAGCTCTATGCAAGAGTTTTGAGATTACACAGTATGGCTCGAAATGCGTCGTAATCTGCCGAGGAATCTCTCGAACGTTCTGCCAGGCAGCATGACTCACGACGAATTGAGCAGTCAACGAGCTCGTAAGCCTACTCCGCCGCCTCGCTCGCGCCCCTCCGCCTCGGCTTGCCCGCCTTCTTCAGCACCGGCGCCAGAAACTTGCCGGTGTAGCTGCGCGGCGCCTTGACGATGTCCTCGGGCGTGCCCCAGGCGACGATCTCGCCGCCGCCGTCGCCGCCTTCGGGGCCGAGGTCGATCACCCAGTCCGCGGTCTTGATCACCTCGAGATTGTGCTCGATCACGACAACCGTGTTGCCCTGCGCCACCAGCTCGTGCAGCACCTCGAGCAGCTTCTTGACGTCGTGGAAGTGCAGCCCGGTGGTCGGCTCGTCCAGGATATAGAGCGTGCGGCCCGTGGCGCGCTTGGACAATTCCTTGGCGAGCTTGACGCGCTGGGCCTCGCCGCCCGACAGCGTGGTCGCCTGCTGGCCGACATGGATGTAGTCGAGGCCGACGCGATGCAGCGTCCTGAAGGTCTCGCGCACGCGCGGCACCGCCTTGAAGAACTCGGCGGCTTCCTCCACGGTCATGTCGAGCACGTCGGCGATCGACTTGCCCTTGAACAGCACCTCCAGCGTCTCGCGGTTGTAGCGCTTGCCCTTGCAGACGTCGCAGGTGACGTAGACGTCGGGCAGAAAGTGCATCTCGATCTTGATGACGCCGTCGCCCTGGCAGGCCTCGCAGCGGCCGCCCTTGACGTTGAAGGAGAAGCGCCCGGGCTCGTAGCCGCGCGCCTTGGCCTCGGGCAGGCCGGCGAACCATTCGCGGATCGGCGTGAACGCGCCGGTATAGGTCGCAGGGTTCGAGCGCGGGGTGCGGCCGATCGGCGACTGGTCGATGTCGATGATCTTGTCGATATGCTCCAGCCCCTCGATGCGGTCGTGCGGCGCGGCGCCTTCGCTGGCGCCGTTGAGCTTGCGCGCGATCGCCTTGTAGAGGGTGTCGATGAGAAGCGTCGACTTGCCGCCGCCGGAGACGCCGGTGACGCAGGTGAACAGGCCCAGCGGAATCTCCGCCGAGATGTTCTTCAGATTATTGCCGCGCGCGTTGATCACCTTGATGGTGCGGCGATGGTTCGGCGGCTTGCGCTCGGGAATCTCGACCGCCAGTTCGCCGGTGAGATATTTGCCGGTCAGCGAGTCCGGATTGCGCATGATCTCGGCAGGCGTGCCGTGAGCGACGATGTGGCCGCCATGCATGCCGGCGCCGGGGCCGATGTCGAGCACGTGGTCGGCGAGGCGAATGGCGTCCTCGTCATGCTCGACCACGATCACGGTATTGCCGAGGTCGCGCAGCCGCTTCAGCGTCTCCAGCAGACGCGCATTGTCGCGCTGGTGCAGGCCGATCGAGGGCTCGTCCAGCACATAAAGCACGCCGGTCAGACCCGAGCCGATCTGCGAGGCCAAGCGAATGCGCTGGCTCTCGCCGCCGGAGAGCGTGCCCGACGAGCGCGACAGGGTCAGGTAATTCAGGCCGACGTCGACCAGGAAGGTCAGGCGCTCGCGGATCTCCTTGAGCACGCGGGCGGCGATCTCGTTCTGCTGCGCGTTCAGCGCCGCCGGCACGGTCTCGAACCATTCGGCGGCGCGCTTGACCGAGAGCTCGCTGATCTCGCCGATATGTTTTGCGCCGATCTTGACGCACAGCGCCTCCGGCTTGAGGCGATAGCCGTGGCACGCCGCGCAGGGCACGTCGGAGAAATATTTCGCCAGCTCCTCGCGCGCCCATTCGCTCTCGGTCTCGCGATAGCGCCGCTCGATATTGGTGATCACGCCCTCGAACGGCTTCTTGGTGTCGTAGGCGCGCACGCCGTCCTCATAGGAGAACTTGATCTCGTCGTCGCCGGAGCCGTGCAGCAGCGCGTTCTGCGTTTTCTTCGGCAGGTCCTTCCATTTGGTGTCGAGCGTGAACTTGTAGAATTTGCCGAGCGCGGTCAGCGTCTGCACGTAATAGGGCGAGGACGATTTCGCCCAGGGCGCGATCGCGCCCTTGCGCAAGGTCTCGTCCTTGTCGGGAATGACGAGGTCCTCGTCGACATGCTGCTCGACGCCGAGGCCGCCGCAGGCCGGGCAGGCGCCGTAGGGATTGTTGAAGGAGAACAGCCGCGGCTCGATCTCGGGAATCGTGAAGCCGGAGACCGGGCAGGCGAACTTCTCCGAGAACAGCATGCGCTCGGGCCCGCTCTTGTCGTGGATCTTTGCGGTTTTCTTCTTGTCGTCGGGCGCGGGCATGCCGGCCGGCGCATCCGCATATTCGATGACAGCCAGGCCCTCGGCGAGCTTCAGCGCGGTCTCGAAACTTTCCGCCAGCCGCTGGCCGATATCCGGGCGCACCACGATGCGGTCGACCACGACGTCGATGTCGTGCGGGAATTTCTTGTCGAGCGTGGGCGCCTCGGCCAGCTCATGGAAGGTGCCGTCGATCTTGACGCGCTGAAAGCCCTTCTTGAGGTATTCGGCGAGCTCCTTCCTGTATTCGCCCTTGCGGCCGCGCACGACCGGCGCCAGCAGATAGAGCCGCGTGCCCTCGGGCAGCGCCAGCACGCGGTCGACCATCTGCGACACGATCTGGCTTTCGATCGGCAGGCCGGTGGCGGGCGAGTAGGGCACGCCGACGCGCGCCCACAACAGGCGCATGTAGTCGTAGATCTCGGTCACCGTGCCGACGGTGGAGCGCGGGTTCTTCGAGGTGGTCTTCTGCTCGATCGAGATCGCCGGCGACAGCCCGTCGATCTGGTCGACGTCCGGCTTCTGCATCATCTCGAGGAATTGCCGCGCATAGGCCGACAGCGACTCGACGTAGCGGCGCTGGCCCTCGGCATAGATGGTGTCGAAGGCGAGCGAGGATTTGCCGGAGCCGGACAGCCCGGTGAACACCACGAGCTTGTCGCGGGGAATCTCGACGTCGACGTTCTTGAGATTATGCTCGCGCGCGCCGCGAATGAGGATCGCGCGCTGGCTGGCGGCGGTCTGCTGGCGTCGCGCTTTCAAAATTTCGTCCATGCTATTTCCGGGCGCGTGAAGCCGCGCATTTTGGCGCGCTTCGCCGGAGCGAGACGCAGACCCCAATCGTCAAGGTCGGAACGTAGGAAGAACGGGCAGCGGAATTCCAGTGTTGCGTTGGGTCCATCAACGGAATTGATTCGCATGCCAGCTATTGGCAGCAGCAGGCGGCAAGTTCCCAAACAAAAAGGCCGGCGTGAACGCCGGCCTTTCGTTCGAGCAAATCGCCCGAGATCAGTACTTCTCAGTACTTGCGACCACCGGGCCGCCGAAGGTGTAGTTGACGCGGACGGTGCCCATGTCGACGTCCTGACGGATATTGTCCTGCCGGTCGAAGATGCCGAAGGCGTTGAACGTCACGTTGCGGCTGCCCATGAACAGATGGTCGTATTCGACCGCGACCGACCAACCCGGCGCGAAGCCGACTTCGATGCCGACACCGACCACACCGCCCCAGCGGGTTTCGCTGGCAGTGTCGAAGGTGACGCCGCCGAGCAGGCCGTTGTACTTGTCGCTGGTGACGGCCGCGCCGCCCTTCACATAGCCGAGCACGTTGTTCCAGGCATAGCCGACCTGACCGGTGAAGAGACCGATCGCATCGATCTTGGTCTGGTTGACGATCGGCGCGAACGCCGCCGGCGAACTCGCATTCGAGCCCTTCAGGTTGGCCCAGTCGCCCTGGGCTTCAAGGCCGAACACGAAGTTCGACATCTGCCAGCGATAGCCGACCTGGCCACCGACGAGGCCGCCGGTCGCATCGTGGCAACCTTCCGCCACGGCCGGGATCGGTCCGATGCCGCCGACGGCATTGAGGTCCCAGCACTTGTGGCTCGAACCGCCGCCGCCGTTGACGCCGACGTAGAAGCCACCCCAGTTGTAGATCGGCGCGACCATCGCGGGCGCCTTGGTGTAGGTCCGCGCGGGAAGATCCGCCGCAAGCGCCGGAGCGATGCTCAGAGCAACCAGGCCGGCCGCAGCAAACAAAACTTTCTTCATCTCTTCTTAATCCCCATTTTCTTGATTGCGGCGGCGACTGGAATCATCGCCCACGCAACTTTCAGGTGCGCTTTCCCTAACGCAATTCGCGCGGGAATGGCGTGCCCGCGACGCAACACTTGCTCGGCAAAATTGTGGTGGAGGGAACCTGAAACCGGGCAACAAAAAGGCCGGAACGTGTCCGGCCTTTTTCTTCAATCGTATCGCGATGTTACGATCAGTATTTTGCGATCACCGGACCGCCCCAGCGGTAGTTCACGCGGACCGTGCCCATGTCGACGTCCTGGGTGATGCGATCGATGCGGGCGACCGGGCCGAAGCCAGCCGCGACGAAGGAGAACTGGATATTGCGATTGCCCATGAACAGGTGGTCGTATTCGAGCCCGACCGACCAGTTCGGCGCAAAACCGAATTCGACGCCGGCGCCGACCGCGCCGCCCCAGCGGGTTTCGGTGCCGGTGTCGATCAGGGCGTTGGTGCCGGTGATCAAGCCGTTGTAGCGCTCGTCGGTGACGGCCGCGCCGCCTTTCACGTAGAACAGCACGCTGTCCCAGGCATAACCAACCTGGCCGGTGAGCAGGCCGAGCGCGTTGACCTTCGTCTGATTGGTGAGGAGCGGGGCGCCTGCGAAAAAGGCGACGGGAATGCTGGCATTGCTGCCCCTCAAGTTCGCCCAGTCGCCCTGGCCCTCAACGCCGAAGACCCAGGCGCCTGACTGCCAGCGGAAGCCCATCTGTCCGCCGGCGAGGGCGCCGGTCGCATTGTGGCAGCCCTCACGGACCACGACGATGTTCACATTGTCCCAGCAATCATGGCTGGACGCGCCGCCGGCATTGAGACCGACGTAGAAGCCGCTCCAGTCGTAGACCGCGGCGATCATCGCCGGGACCTTGTAGGGACGCGCGGGAAGATCGGCGGCAAGCGCAGGTGCTGCACCCAGCGCAATCAAACCGACGACTCCCAGCAAAATCTTTTTCATTACGCTCTCCGGCTTCGTCGTCCGCTTCCGTTGGTCCCCAGAAGCGTCTTCGGTCAGTCGCGATCGCCCACCGATCAAATTCGGCCGCGAATATAAGCGCGCGTGACGGCAAAAGCCGTCTCCCAAAAGACACAGTCACGGACGAAGTGGATCAGCGTTAAATCGATGGAAGTTAATGGGTTTTGGCCGCGCGCTGATTCGCGGGCGAGGGCGGCAAAACGCGGCCACGGGGTGGTCCCGGCGCCGGCCGCGAATTCGCCTTGAAGAAAGCGGAACAAAACTGGAACATTTGGGGCGGCGGTGCTATATGTGGATAACAGGGAAGGCCGCCCCTTTGCGTCCGGCACGCGCCCGGGATGCGTAATAGGGTCGGCGCCCACTGTAAGCCGGCGCAGGCAAAGGCGAAGTCCGGTAGGTCAATCAAGTCTGGAGAGCGGAGATGGCGGGTAGCGTGAACAAGGTGATTTTGGTCGGAAATCTCGGCAAGGACCCGGAGATCCGGCGGACCCAGGACGGCCGGCCGATCGCCAATCTCAGCGTCGCGACCTCGGAGCAGTGGCGCGACAAGGCCACCGGCGAACGCAAGGAAAAGACCGAGTGGCACCGCGTGGTGATCTTCTCGGAAGGACTCGCCAAGGTTGCCGAGCAGTACCTGAAGAAGGGCGCCAAGGTGTACATCGAGGGCCAGCTGCAGACGCGCAAATGGACCGACCAGGCCGGCGTCGAGAAGTACTCGACCGAAGTGGTGCTGCAGGGATTCAACTCGAATCTCACGATGCTCGAAGGCCGCAGCGGCGGTGCGGGCGGCGGCGGAGGCTTCTCGGATGAGCCGAGCAACGATTTCGGCAGCCCGGCGCCGCGCCGCGCTGTGGCAGCGGCTGGAGGCGGTGGCCGCGGCAACAGCGACATGGACGACGACATCCCGTTCTGAGCGGCTGCCTCACGAGCGCGCCGGAGTTTTGGAGATATCCTCATGACTCTGGCGCCCTTGCTCGAGGCCGCACCCGCGATCCCGCTGCATGCCTTCGCGGCGATGGGCGCCTTCGTGCTCGGCCTCGTGCAATTCGCCGCGCCCAAGGGCACGCTGCCGCACCGGACCATCGGCTTCGTCTGGGTCGGCCTGATGCTGGTGGTCGCGGGCTCGTCGTTCTGGATTCACCAGATCCGGCTGGTCGGACCCTGGAGCCCGATCCATCTGCTCTCGATCTTCACGCTGGTGATGCTGGTCATGGGCGTTATCGCCGCGCACAGGCACAACGTCCGCCGCCACAAGATCGCGATGATCTCGATTTTCGCCGGGGCACTGGTCATTGCCGGGCTGTTCACGCTGGTGCCCGGACGGATCATGCACGCCGTGATTTTCGGCGTCTGAACAGGCTCGGTTTTCCGGCCTTTGCCAAGGCAGTTTCCGAGGCCTCTTTGCGGGTCTGTCACATCAGCCGTAAGTCCCTGTAAAAACGAAGGGAAAAACCGCTACGGAAACCGGTTCCGGGGTGGTTATTGAGGGCCCGATGGGCTATATGATTCCCGACTAGAAATTTGTCCGGATTTCCCCCTTTGGCCGACCACGACGACGACAAGCCCGGCGAGCCGCCGGTGCCTTCCGATATTCGCCCCGTCTCCATTCTCGACGAGATGAAACGCTCCTACCTCGATTACGCCATGAGCGTGATCGTGGCGCGCGCGTTGCCTGATGCGCGCGACGGATTGAAGCCGGTGCATCGCCGCATCCTGTTCTCGATGAACGAGAGCGGCTACACGCCCGACAAGAAGCACAAGAAGTCCGCCGGCATCGTCGGCGACGTCATGGGCAACTATCACCCGCATGGCGACCAGGCGATCTACGACGCGCTGGTGCGGTTGGCGCAGGATTTCTCGATGCGCGAGATGCTGGTCGACGGCCAGGGCAATTTCGGCTCGGTCGACGGCGATCCGCCGGCGGCGATGCGCTACACGGAATCGCGTCTGACCAAGATCGCGCTGCACCTGCTCGACGACATCGACCGCGACACCGTCAACTTCCAGGACAATTACGACGGATCGAGCAGGGAGCCCGTCGTCCTTCCGGCGAAATTCCCGAACCTGCTGGTCAATGGCGCCGGCGGCATCGCGGTCGGCATGGCGACCAACATCCCCCCGCACAATCTCGGCGAGGTGATCGACGCCTGCGTCGCGCTGATCGACAACCCCGCGCTGACGATCGACGAGCTCATCAACATCATCCCGGGTCCGGACTTCCCGACCGGCGGCATCATCCTCGGACGCCAGGGCATCCGCAGCGCCTATCATCTCGGCCGCGGCTCGATCGTGATGCGCGGCAAGGTCGCGTTCGAGACCGTCCGCAAGGAGCGCGAGGCGATCATCATCTCGGAGATACCCTACCAGCTGAACAAGGCCTCGCTGGTCGAGCGCATCGCCGAACTCCACAAGGAGAAGAGGATCGAGGGCATCGCCGACCTGCGCGACGAGAGCGACCGCGACGGCTATCGCGTCGTGATCGAGCTGAAGCGCGACGCCATGCCGGACGTGGTGCTGAACCAGCTCTACAAATTCACGCCGCTGCAGTCGAGTTTCTCCGCCAACATGCTGGCGCTCGACGGCGGCCGGCCGCAGACGATGACGCTGAAGGACCTGCTGACGGTGTTCGTCGCCTTCCGCGAGCAGGTGGTGACCCGGCGCATCAAGTTCCTGCTCAACAAGGCGCGCGACCGCGCCCATATCCTGGTCGGTCTCGCGATCGCGGTGGCCAATATCGACGAGATCATCCGGGTGATCCGCACCTCGCCCGACCCCAACACCGCGCGCGAAACCCTGATGTCGCGCGACTGGCCGGCCCGCGACGTCGAGACCATGATGACGCTGATCGACGATCTCCGCCATCGCATCAGCGCCGACGGCACCGCGCGGCTGTCGATGGAGCAGGCCAAGGCGATCCTCGATCTGCGCCTGCAGCGCCTGACCGCGCTTGGACGTGACGAGATCAAGGAAGAGCTCGACAAGCTCGCGCTCGAGATCGCCGACTATCTCGACATCCTGCGCTCGCGCGCCCGCGTGCAGACCATCGTCAAGACCGAGCTTGCGGAGATCAAGGCGGAATTCGCCAACCCGCGCCGCACCGTCATCATCGAGCAGGAAGGCGAGGTCGAGGACGAGGACCTGATCCAGCGCGAGGACATGGTGGTCACCGTGTCGCACGCCGGCTACGCCAAACGCGTGCCGCTGTCGGCCTATCGCGCGCAGCGCCGCGGCGGCAAAGGCCGCGCCGGCATGCAGACCCGCGAGGAGGATTTCGTCAGCCGCCTGTTCGTGGCATCGACTCACACTCCGGTGTTGTTCTTCTCCTCGCGCGGCCAAGTCTACAAGGAAAAGGTCTGGCGGCTGCCGGTCGCAGCCCCCAACGCGCGCGGCAAGGCGCTGATCAACATCCTGCCGCTGGAGCAGGGCGAGCGCATCACGACGATCATGCCGCTGCCGGAGGACGAATCCTCCTGGGGCAATCTCGACGTGATGTTCGCCACCACCAGCGGCACGGTCCGCCGCAACAAGCTGTCGGATTTTGCCGACGTCCGCCGCTCCGGCATCATCGCCATGAAGCTGGAAGAGGGCGAGGCGATCGTCGACGTGCAGATCTGCACCGAGCGCGACGACGTGCTGCTGACCGCCGCCGGCGGCCAGTGCATTCGCTTCCCCGTGTCAGATGTTCGCGTGTTCACCGGGCGCACCTCGATGGGCGTGCGCGGCATTGCGCTCGGCAAGGACGACAAGTTGATCTCGCTGTCGATCCTGCGTCATGTCGAGGCGACCTCGGACGAACGTTCGGCGTATCTGAAGATGCGCCGCGCGATGGCGGGCGAGGGTGGCGAAGAGGCTGTGGAGACCGAGGCCGAGGAAGTCTCCGAGGCCGCGCAAATCTCGCAGGAGCGCTATGTCGAGATGTCGGCGCACGAGCAGGTGGTGCTCACCGTTTCCGTCAACGGCTATGGCAAGCGCACCTCGTCCTACGAGTACCGCACCACCGGCCGTGGCGGCAAAGGCATCGTCGCCATGAGCGTGAATAATCGCAACGGCAAGCTGGTGGCCTCGTTCCCGGTCGAGAATGCCGACGAGATCATGCTGGTCACCGACAAGGGTCAGCTGATCCGCTGCCCGGTCGAGGACATCCGCATCGCCGGCCGTTCGACCCAGGGCGTGATCGTGTTCGACACCGCCGACGACGAGCATGTCGTCTCGGTCGAGCATATCGGCGAGGAAGAGGGCGGCGAGAACGGCAACGGGAATGGCAACGGCCACTGACCGCCGTCTCGGCAAAGCGCTGAGCTAGGGCGTGTACTCATAAATGCGCGATGTCCGCTTCCAGGCGTAAGCAGACTTCCGCAAATAACGCCGGGAGGTCGCCTTTTGACCCAAAGCGGACCTTGTGCCGCAGGGACTTGCGCCTAAAATTGCATACGTTCTGGTGGGCGACAGGACGAGCAATGAAGCGACGCGAATTTATTAAACTTGTCGGCGGCGCTGCGGTTTTGCCGGTTTCTGCGCATGCGCAGCAGCCGAATATCCCGATGATCGGATTTCTCCACGGTGCCAGTTACGCGCCTTTCGTTTCAGGCTTCGCGCAGGGCTTAAATGAAGCCGGCTTCACCGAGGGAAAGAACGTCAGCGTAGAATATCGCTGGGCCGAGGGTCACTATGATCGCCTGCCGGAATGGGCGGCCGACCTTGTCCGCCGCTCGGCGAATGTAATCGTCGCAAATACGCCAGCTGTGCCGGTCGTGAAGGCTGCGACCGATAAGATACCAATTGTCTTTGTCACTGGCGACGATCCCGTAGAAAGTGGCCTAGTCAAAAGTCTTAGCCGGCCCGGCGGCAATATGACCGGCATAACTCTGATATCCAACGTCCTCGGCAGCAAGCAACTTGGACTGTTGCGTGAACTTGTGCCGGCCGCCACGTCGATTGCGTTTCTTACGGGCCCGGGCAACGCCGTATTTGCTCGCAGGGTCAACGACACGAAAATCGCTGCTGAGGCGATCTGGCAGCGGGTCAATGTCCTGAACGCCGACACGGCAGGTGAAATCGACACCGCGTTTGCGACGATAGTGCAAGAGAAAGTCGACGCTCTTGTAGTCGTGCCCGATACATTTCTGATCAGCCGCCGCGATCAAATCGTGGCGCTGGCAGCCCGTCACGCCGTGCCGACGATGTACCAGTTCCGCGAATATCCCCTGGTTGGCGGCCTCGTAAGCTATGGTGCCAGCTTGGCCGATCAGTTTCGGCAGGCGGGCATTTACACGGGTATGATTTTGAAGGGCGCGAAGCCCGCCGATCTGCCGGTGCTGCAGCCGACCAAGTTTGAGCTCGTTCTAAATCTCAAGACTGCGAAAACGCTTGGCCTTACGTTGTCACCCGGGTTCCTCGCATTGGCCGATGAGGTGATCGATTGACGCCGTGGCTTCCGGTTATGGCACTTTTCGGACGAGCGACGCACCATCGCGATGTCCGCTATCTGGGTATGGGCAGACCTAGCTCGGACGCCGCCCGAGGTCCGTCTCTGACCCTGAGCGAGCGGATATCGGGAGAACGTGCTATCTTCCGCTGAATTGCTTGCTCGTGGGAGGCGGCTACATGAGACGGCGGGGATTTCTTGGCTTTCTCGCAGGATCGGTTGCTTCGTTGCCACTTTCGACGGCTGGGGCCAAACGCGTGCCCACAGTAGGCGTTCTCTGGCACGCGGGTAACGAACACGAAGAAGCGCCATTTCTTGGTGAGTTGCGTCAGGGGCTGCGGGAACAGGGCTACGCTGAAGGTCGCGACATCACGCTGATGAATACATTTGCAGCCGAACAATATGATCGTTTCACAAAAAATGCGCGCGATCTTGTCGAACAGAATGTCGACGTGATCGTGGCTGTTACGCGACCAGCAGCGCTTGCCGCGCAGAAGGCGACGCGCACGATCCCAATCGTTGCGGTCGTCGTTCCAGATCCAGTCGGCAGTGGCCTCGTAACAAGTCTGGCGCGGCCGGGTGGCAACGTTACCGGCTTGGGTAACTGGGCGGTTGATCTTGCCGCGAAACGCGTTGAACTTCTGAAAGAGGCGGTCGCCGGATTGACCAAAGTAGTGTTGTTCGTCAATCCCGGCGACCCAGGTCTTGCAAAGATATTCGTCGAGGAAAGCAAAGCGGCAGCAGACCGGCTCTCGCTTTCGACCCAGACTGTGGAAATAACCACCGCCGAAGAACTTGAAGCGGGGTTTGACGCTATACCTCTATCGGGACGGCCGGGCATCATCGTCAACAATGACGCCCTGCTGCTTACGCAGGCCGAACGGATCGGTCGCTTGGCAATCGCGCGCGGCATTCCGACCCTGGCATTTGTCGGTCTTATGGCGAGGCAGGGGGTCTTGCTGTCCTATGGACCCGATCCTCTCGCGATCTTTCGTCGGTCCGCCACGTATGTCGATAAAATCCTCAGGGGTGCTCGACCTGCCGACCTGCCGGTGGAACAACCGACCAGCTACCAACTCTTCGTCAACATGAAGACCGCGAAGTCAATTGGCATACCCGTTCCGGCGACGCTTTTAAGTCGAGCCGATGAAGTGATCGAATAGTGTGACTCCGAAATTAGCACGAAACCGACAAGGCTGGTTTGGCCCACGATGTCCGGTTTCGGCGCTAAAGCGGAAGTCGAATTTCGGTGCGGTCAGGTCTGTTGACGACCCGCAACGGACGTCGGCTCGCCTGGGCCTAGTGCACGCTCGCCCGCGCGGGCGATCTTCTCCACCGTGCGCATCCAGTCGTCGGTGTCGCGATCTTCGGGCTGGACCATGACGTGATCGGCGCCGGCGTCGCGATAGGCGCCGAGCCTTGCGCCCAACTCGGCAGGGTCCTTGCCGTCGAAGCTCGTGCGCAGCGAGATGGTGAAGGTCTTGTCCGGCCGCGCCGTGCGTAATCGCTTGATCACTGGCGCCGCCGCCTCGGCGGTGAGCCGCGAGCCGTGCCAGCCGTCGCAGAGGTTCACGGCGCGTTCCAGGGCCTTGTCGGAACTGCCGCCGACCCATAGCGGAATGGGCGCTGAAGGCGGAGGCTGCATGCGCATCTCCTCGATCTGCGTCGTCCAGTAGCGCGGTTTGAAGGTCACTGGGTCCTGGCTCCATAGCGCGCGCAGCAGCGCAATGCTCTCGTCGGTGCGCCGGCCGCGCTCGCGGAACGGCACGCCGAGCGCGGAGAATTCCGCTTCGAGCCAGCCGACCCCAATGCCGAAGATGACGCGGCCGTTGCTTAGCGTCTGCAACGTGGCGAGCTGCTTGGCGATCGGCACCGGATGATGCATCGGCAGCACGATCACGCTAGTGCCGAGCCGAACGCGCTTGGTCGCCGCAGCCGCCCAGGCGAGCGTGAGGATCGGCTCCAGGAAGGCGGGCGAGGGCGGATAGGGCGCGTCCTTCGGCAGTATGACGTGCTCGCTTACCCACACGTCGGCAAGCCCGAGCTCCTCGGCCTGAACCGCGGCGCGCGTGACCGCGTCGGGCGTGGCCTTGCGGCCGATATGCGGCAGATGAACACCGATTTGCATGATGCCCCATGCTCCATACACGAGTAGGGCGCAGATGGCCCAGTGAGCCCATGCTGCCGCGGCGAGGGGGCGCCCGCAAGAGGCGGGGGCGGTCGGGATTGGTGTTGCGCAGGCCGCGGCGCAGGTTGGCTATGAATCGGAGGCCGCATTCAGCCGGGCGTTCAAGCGCCAGGTGGGCATGACCCCGGGTTCGTGGCGACGGTCGAAAGCGCAAACTCCGCCTAAAGATTGAAACACAGCATGTCGGCGACATCGAGCGACCAGCAGGCGTGCCGTAAAGCGGAGTGATAGTTTCAGAAGCCTCGCTCGGGAAAGCGTGACATGCCTCACAGGGCTCGGTTAAGATATCCAATATCCGCAACGGATCGCTTCATGCGTCTGGAGCACTGCCATTAAGAACCATTTTTCCCTGCTGGATCCGCTACGCTTCGGGGCCGCCTTCGGCGTCGCACTTTTTCACCAGCTGTTCTGGTCGTGGGCCTGGGTTTCGATCGGCCACCCGGGGTTCGAGCGCACCGTCGGCGCCGATGTTCTATATCCGTCCGCCGCGCCCTTCACGTGGTTCGGTTGGGTAGGCGTTGAGATATTCTTTGTTATTTCCGGTTTCGTCATAGCGAACTCCGCGGCCAGGTCTTCGCCGACACAGTTTCTTATTGGCCGCGCTCTCAGGCTATATCCGGCGGTCTGGGTTTGCGCCACCGCCACCCTCCTCGTTCTGCTTCTCTTTGGCGGTGGACCAGCATCGAAATTCGTCATGCCCTACCTCCACGCCATGCTACTCGTTCCCGAGGGAGTCACGAAGCAATCGCTCGACGTCATTTATTGGACGTTGGCCGCCGAGATGGCGTTTTACGTGCTGGTGTTTTGCGCGATGCTGACGAAGAAGATTACCCTGCGGCACTTCGCCTTCGGCCTCACCGTCTGGAGCGCGGTGTTCAACGCTGTCGCGCTGCTCGTTCTGTTCTGCACGACGCCAGTCGACTTGCCGTCCGTGTCGCCGGCCAACTTGCCCTATCTCGTCATTCTGATGTTTCGGGTGCCGTTCGCGGCATTGCTGTTGAACCACGGCTGCTTCTTTGCGCTGGGCATCTGGCTCTTCATTTCTGCCAACAGACGGTTGACGTCACTTGAACGGGTCGCCGTCGCCGTCGCGTGTCTTTCGGGCGCTGCGGAAATTTACTTTTTTGCCTCTTTCTTTTTGACATGCATCCCTGCCATCTCGAGTCAGTCAGCCTTTGTGCCGATCATGGTCTGGGCGGCGGCGGTGGGCCTCATTGCCTATGGCGCAAACAGGAACAGGCGTTCTGCCGCCGCCGCTTCGCGTGAAGCGCCGGCCTATTTGAGGACGCTGGGGCTGATCACCTATCCGCTCTATCTCACCCATAATGTCATTGGCGCAGAGATGATTCATGCCCTGATCAATGCTGGTTTCAATGCCACCGCGGCCGTATGGGTCGCGCTGGCCATGCTCGTCCTGATCTGCTGGTTCATTTGTGCGACGATCGAGCCGGCCGTCCGAGGCGCGATGACGAAAACCATTTCATATTTCGGACTGCTTCCGGAAAGAATGCCGGCATCGAGGCGCACGCTGTTTTCCCGGGGGCTGGGCCTCCCACCCACCCCGGCAAAGATGACCGTCACGTGGTGATCGCAGGTGCTCTGCTAGACTGGTTTCTTGCAGATCCATCAACTGGAACGAGCTCGGTTACTTGAGGCGCGAAGTTATCAGGTGAAAGTCACCAGAGACATGGTGGATAAAGACCTGCGCGGCAGATATGCCGCCGGGCGTATGCTCGCTGCCTTTTTCCACACGAGACGGCTCTCTCCGCTTGTGCTCCGTTTCATCGGCAGAGCGGCCCTCGGAAAAAACGCCAGAGGACTTCTCTGCCAGCAGATATATGTTCCGAGCAGAAATGGTGGGGCGCCCATTCGCGTGAGAGTTTACCGGCCGACCGTTGCAGTTGGACCATTACCGGTCATGCTGTATTTGCACGGCGGTGGTTACTTTCACGGGGTGCCTGAGCACTTCGTCTCAATCATCAGGGAGTTTATCAAAACAGTACCATGCATCATCCTCGCGCCGGACTATAGAAAGGCCGATCAAGCGCCGTACCCGGCCGCATTCAACGACTGCTACGACACCCTGCTATGGATGAGGGATAATGCAGTCTCCATCGGTGGAAGAGGCGACAGATTCATCGTGTCGGGTCATAGCGCGGGCGGAGGGCTTGCGGCGGCCGTCTCGCTCAAGGCGACCGATACCGGCGATGCAAAATTAGCTTTTCAAATGCCGATCTATCCAATGATCGATGACCGGCAGAACAGCGCTTCTGCTGTCGGAAACGACGCACCTGTTTGGGATGCAAAGGCCAACAGGGTGGCGTGGTCGCGTTATCTCGGTGGCTTGACGAAAGTGACGCCTTACGCAGCTCCGGCACGCTGCACAGACTATACGAAATTGCCGCCGACGATCACTTACGTCGGTAGTATAGAGCCTTTTCGGGATGAAACGAAAACCTACGTTGAGAACCTTCGTCGGGCCAACGTTCCAGTTGAATTCGAGATATTCGATGGCGCGTTTCACGCGTTCGACATGATGGTACCGAACGCTCCAATCAGTAAGCGAGCAAATCGGTTCCTGTTGGAAAACTTCCGAAAGTTTGCCCAGCGGTATTTCCCGTAAGATAGGTAGGGACGCTGCCGATTTTCGGCTTCACCCCTCAACGGACATCGCGCATTTATGAGTACACGCCCTCGCTCCGCGCCGCGCGCCGTTGCTAACGTTTCATCGACGCCATCTCGGCGGCCAGCAGCAGGGCGGCCCGGCTGGCCCCGACCGACGCTACGCCGCGGCCCGCGATGTCGTAGGCGGTGCCGTGCGCGGGTGTGCAGATCGGGAAGGGAAACCCGCCCAACAGCGTCACACCGCGGTCGAACCCCATCAGCTTCATCGCGATCTGGCCCTGATCGTGATACATCGTCAGCACCGCATCAAACCCGCCGTTTTTGGTGCGCAGAAAGACCGTGTCGGCCGGAAACGGCCCGTCCGCAGCAATGCCATCGCGCTTTGCGGCCTCGACAGCGGGTTCGATCACGTCGATCTCTTCCCGGCCAAAATTGCCGCCATCGCCGGCGTGGGGATTGAGCGCGGCCACCGCGATATTTGGCTCCGCAAACCCCGCATGCCGCATGCAGGCGTCGGTCAGCTTCAGCGCACGGAGAATCCGCTCGACGGTAAGCTGTGACGAGACGTCCTTGAGCGGAATGTGCGACGTCACCCGCGCGTTCCAGAGCTTTTCCAGCACGTTGAATTCGCTGGCCGGCGTCTCGAGTCCCACCACTTCGGCGGAGAAGGCGATCTCGTCGTCGTAACTTTCCCTCGCAAGGCGCATGGCCTTCTTGTTGAACGGCGTGAAGCAAACCGCATCGGCCTGACCGTTGCGCGCCAGCGTGAGCGCGTGCCGATAGTTGCTGAGCGCAAAGCGGCCGCCGGCCTGGCTCGCGACACCTCGCTCGATGTCCTTGGGGTCGAGATGGGCGAGATCGACAAACGCTGCGCCGTCGACGGCGTTCGCATTGGTGTTGTCGGTCATGGTTTTGATGTCCGGACTGACGCCCGCGATACGCGCACCCGCGTCAAAGACCCGGCGGTCGCCGATCACCAGAAGATTGGCGCGCCCGCGCACCTCGTCCGATGCGACAAGCCTTGCGGTCAGCTCAGCGCTGATGCCGGCAGGGTCGCCCATGGCGAGCGCGATCAGCGGCTTGTGATGAGTTTGAGTACTCATGTGATCGGTATCTCCTCGGAACTGGCTCGGTGTGGCGCTCCACCGCGCAATGCGCGTAGAATCCAGAGGAAGAGCGGCAGCAGCAGAAGCGCAAAGCCGGCGACGACCAGGCTCGTGACAAGCCGGTTTGCGAAGAATATCCCGAGCGAGCCCTTCGACATCAGCATCGATTGCCGGAAGGCGTCCTCGGCCTTGTCGCCGATGACGGTGGCGAGCACGAGCGGCGCAAGGGGGTAGGAGAGCTTCTTGAAGAGGTAGCCGACGATGCCGAAGCCCAGCATCAGCAGCACGTCAAGGTAGGAATTCGACACCGAATAGGCGCCCACGGCACATACGATGACGATCAATGGCGCGATGATGGCGAAGGGGATACGCATCAGCGCGGCAAACACCGGCACCGTAAGCAGCACGAGTGTCACGGCGACGATGTTTCCGACATACATCGACGCAATCAGGCCCCAGACAAAATCCTTCTGATCGATGAACAACATCGGCCCGGGATTGAGCCCCCAGATCATCAGTCCGCCCATCATGACGGCGGCGGTGGCCGAGCCCGGGATGCCGAGCGAGAGCATCGGCAGCAGCGCGCTGGTGCCCGCGGCGTGATCGGCCGTTTCCGGCGCGATGACGCCTTCGACCTCGCCGGTGCCAAAGTATGCGCCGCGTCGCGAGAAACGCTTTGCGATGCCGTAGCTCATGAAGGAGGCGGCAGTCGGACCACCCGGCGTGATGCCCATCCAGCAGCCGATCGCCGCACTCCGCAGCAAAGCGAGCCAGTACCGCGGCAGAGCTGCCAGCGCGCGGAAGACCTCGCGCCAGTCGATCCTCGATGAGACGGCGCGGGCGTGAAACTCCTCCTCGACGGCGATCAAGAGTTCGCCAATGCCGAACAGCCCCATGACTGCGACGACAAAGCTCACGCCCTTGACCAGTTCATCGATGCCCATGGTCAGGCGAACGCTGCCGGACACGGTATCGATTCCGATGGCGGCGAGCGCAAAGCCGATCGCCATCGCGACCACCGTCTTCATCGGCGCTGCACCGCCCATACCGACGAAACTCGCGAAGGCCAGGAAATACACGGCGAAATATTCCGCCGGACCGAAGGCAAGCGCGACCTGTGCGACCCATGATGCAAGGAAGGTGATCAACACCACACCGACCAGCGCGCCGAAGGCTGCCGATCCGAAGGCGGTGGCGAGAGCCGTGGTGGGGCGTCCGTCGCGCGCCATCGGATAACCGTCAAACGTCGTCGCGACCGATGACGGCTCGCCGGGAATATTGAACAGGATTGACGTCACGGAGCCGCCGAACAGCGCGCCCCAGTACATGCTCGACAGCAAAATGATGGCGGAGACCGGCTGCATGCCAAAAGTCAGCGGCAGCAGCAACGATACTCCGTTGGGCGCACCGAGGCCCGGCAATACGCCAACGAGGATTCCGAGCAGAACGCCTATGACCATCAGCATCAGATGTGGCGGGGTGACCGCGATGGTGAAGCCGTGCAGCAGCAACTGGAGATTTTCCATGCTGCTGCCCTGTCAATAGCCGAACGCGACGGCGAGCGCGCCGTGCGGCAAGCTCACCTGAAAAAGGCGTTCGAACACCACGTAAAGGACGATCGGTGTCGCGACCGCGATCAGAAGCGAACGAACCAGGTTGAGATGCCTGGGCAGTGCGAGCACGCCGAACATGTAGCCGGCCGAAGCGAGATAGAAGCCGAACCACGGGATGACGCCGACAAAGGCGGCCGCGGGGAGGAACAGCGCCGCGCCGCGCCGCAAATCGGACCGCGATACGATCACGTCTCTGCCGGCGAACGCGCCGCGTCCCAAATTGTAGAGACTGGCGGCCAGGATGATGACGCCGATGACGAACGGAAAGGTGCCGGCATCGACGCCATCCGAAGACCAGCCGATGCCGTTGTCAAAGCTGGAGATCGCGACGGCGAGGCCGAACGCGCCGGTGAGTGAGGCTGTCAGGATTTCAAGGAGGCGTCGCGAGATCATCAAGCGTTCCGTTCACTTGTACTCACTTGATGAGCCAGCCCTGCTCGGCGGCAACCTGCTTGACGCGCTCGAGGTCCTGTTTGATGAAGCTGTCGAAATCTGCGCCGGCCAGGAAGGTGTCGACCTGCGAGGTCTTCTCGATGTAGTCCTTCCATTCCGGCGTTGCCTGCACCTTCTTCATGAGGTCGACATAGTAGGCGGCCTGATCCGCGCTGACCTTGCCCGGCAGCCACACCGTGCGCGGCTGCTCATACTGCCTGATATCGAGTTCCTGCTCGACGCAGGTCGGGATATCGCTCCAGCCTTCGGTCGCGGTGATCTTCGGACCCGCCGGCAGCCGCTTGGGACTGAAGGCGCATAATGGCCGCTGCGTGCCGCCACGCCATTGTCCGAGACTCTCGCTTGGATTGTTGACGTGGGAATTGATGTGACCGCCGGCGAGCTGCACGGCGGCTTCGGCGCCACTCTTGAAGGGAATGTACGTCATCTTGACGTGACCCGTCTTCTCGATCATGCGCGTCAGCACCTCGTCGGTGTCTTTCGATTGCGCCCCTCCCATCTTGAAATCGCCGGAGACGGCGGCCTTCAGGTAGTCGCCTGCGGTCTTGTAAGGTGAGTCCTGCTTGACCCAGAGCAGGAACTCGTCCTGCGCCATCGCTGCGATCGGCGTGAGATCGGTGTAATTGAAGGCGACCTTGGACACGAGCGGCTGCTGCCACGCGTTCGAGGTGCCGAAGATCACCTTGTAGGGATCGCCGGCTGAGACCTTGCCGTAGACATAGCCTTCCGCGCCGCTGCCGCCTGCCTTGTTGACGACCACCACGGGCTGGTCGGTCAGCTTGTATTTGGTGATGATGCCCTGGACGGCTCGCGCCAGATTGTCGGTTCCACCGCCGGGACCGGCGGTTGCTACAAACTCGATCGGCTTCTGCGGTTGCCAGGCGGCCTGCGCCGGCGCCGTGACAGCCAGCGCAAGCGCGACCGTCGACAGCAGGAATCTTGGCGTGGATTTCATGGTTTCCTCCGGCTTGGTCCTGTTTTCAGTCAACGGCAGTGTCAGGCGACTTGTTGACCGGCTTCATCGTCCGCGGCTGTGACGGCAAAAACGGCCTTGTCTCGCACCAGCGCTTCGATCCCTGCGTCGTCAAAGCCGTACTGACGCAGGACCTCTCGCGTGTGCTCGCCATAGACGGGCGCGCCCCTGCGTACCTTGCCCGGCGTATCGGAAAATTTCACCGGCAGCCCGATCGTCTTGACGGGACCGAGCGTCGAGTGCTCGACCTCGACCACCATCTCGCGCGCCAGCGTCTGCGGATCCTGCAAGGCCTGCAGCATGTCGTTGACGGGCCCGCAGGGAACGCCCTTTTCGTCGAGCGCCGCCAGCCAATGATCCCGCGTGCGTTTGCGGAAATGCTGGCTCAGGATCTCCTCGAGCTCCTTGAGATGCGCCATGCGGTCGGCGCCGCTGACGAAGCGCGGATCGGACGCAAGGTCTGTTGCGCCAAGTACCTCCAGCATCAAGAGCCAGTGCTTCCTGTTGGCGCCGCCAACGACGAGCCAGCCGTCAGCGGCCTCAAACGCCTGGTAGGGCGCATTCAGCGGATGCGCCGAGCCCATGGCGCGCGGCGCGATGTTGCTCGCGAGCGCGATGGTCGACTGCCAGTAGGTCTGCACGAGGGCTGCTTCATAGAGCGAGGTTTCGACCCATTGACCCTCACCGGTTTTCAGCCGGTGGGTATAGGCCGCGAGGATTCCCATGCATGCGAGAATACCGGCCGTGATGTCGGACAAGGGCGGGCCGCATTTCACTGGCGGCCCGTCCGGGCGCTCGCCGGTGAAGCTCATGATGCCGCTCATCGCCTGCGCCACCAGATCGAAGCCGCGCCGATGCTTGTAGGGGCCGGTGCGGCCGAAGCCTGATAGCGAGCAATAGATCAGCGCCGGAAATTCCTCGTGCAGGTCCTGATAGCCGAAGCCGAGCCGTTCCATGGCGCCGGGGGCGAAGTTCTCGACAAGGACGTCGGCGCCGGCGACCAGCCGGCGCAGGACTTCCTTGCCGCCGTCGGTTTTGAGGTCGAGCACGATGCCGCGCTTGTTGCGGTTCATCATCAGGAAGGAGGCGGCCTCTTCGCCGATCTTCGGCGGCACGGAATAACGTGTGTCATCGCCGTTCGGCCATTTTTCGATCTTGATGACGTCGGCGCCCATGTCCGCCAGCATCAGAGTACAGGTCGGTCCAGCCATCACATGGGTCAGATCGACGACCTTGAGGCCGGCGAGCGGGCCGGCACCGGATGTCGGGCGCGTCGCGCTCTCGCTCATCGACATGCGTTTGCTCCCTGTCGCAATCTTTTGATGCGCTCTCGTTTGCGCGAGACTTTGACTGCAAAACATCACATTGGCAACGGGACGCCCGATGGTTCCCGTTGGTCTGTCGCGGGTCTGCGCGTACGATGGAGCGCGCCAATGCGGCGCGCCGCGGCGACGACCTAGATCTCGATCTCGGTGCCGAATTCGACGACCTGACGCGCCGGAACATCGAAGAACGCCGCGGTGCGCTCGGCGTTGCGTTGCAGGAACGCAAACAGCGACTCGCGCCAGACCCACATTCCCGGAATGTCTTCGCGCGGGATGATGGTCTCGCGGCCGATGTAATAGGTGATGTCGTTGAGGTCGATGCCGGGCAATTTGCCCTGCTTGCAGGCCAGCGTCAGTCCGGCATAGATCGTCGGATATTGCATGAAGCCATAGTGCAGGATGACCCTTGTGATGCCCTCGGTGATTTCGGCGACGTCGGCACGATCCTCATCGGGCACGCGGGGAGATTCCTCGATCAGGACGGTGACCAGCACCACGCGCTGATGCAGGCAGTGATTATGCTTCACGAATTGCGTGAGCGCGAGCGGCACGCCCTTCGGCGTCGACGCAAGGAAGATGGCGGTTCCCGACAGCCGGGCGTGGCATTTGCTGATTGCTGTCTCTATCAGGTCCTCCTCGGGCTGCCGCAACTTGCCACGCGCCCGCTCGACCAATTTCACGCCGCTTCGCCACGTCAGCATCAGGAAGGCAACCGCGCCCGCCAACAGCAACGGAAACCAGCCGCCTTCAAACAGCTTGGTCGAATTCGCCGCAAAGAAAATACAATCGATGATGAAGAAGAAGCCGTTGACGGCAATGACGAGCAACGGTGAATAACCCCACTGGATTGCGACCAGCGCCGCAAGCAGGGTCGTGATCGCCATCAGCAATGACACGGCAATGCCATAAGCGCCGGCCAGTGCATCTGACGTGCCGAATGTCATCACGGCGCCCAATGTCGCCGCGGCAAGCAGCCAGTTCACCAGCGGCACGTAGATCTGGCCGATCGCATCGCTGGTGGTGTGCCTGATCTGCATGCGCGGCAGGAAGCCAAGCTGGATAGACTGCTGGGTCAGCGAGAACACGCCCGAGATGATCGCTTGCGAGGCGATCACGGTCGCGACAGCGGCAAACGCCACCAGCGGATATTGCGCCCAATCCGGCGCGAGTTGATAGAACGGATTGTCGATCGCGGTCGCGTCCGTGATCAGAAGGCCCGCCTGTCCAAAATAGTTGAGCACCAGCGCGGGGAGCGCGACGCAGAACCAGGCAAGCCGGATCGGGAAACGTCCGAAATGGCCCATGTCGGCATACATCGCTTCACCGCCGGTCACCGCCAGGAAAGCCGCGCCGAGGATGGCGAAGGAGATGTGGAAATCCTGATGCAGCAGGAATTCGACCGCATAAAGCGGGCTCAGCGCCGCCAGCACCGCCGGCGCCTTGGCGATGCCGTGTATGCCGAGCGCCGCGATAACGATGAACCATGCGAGCATCACCGGTCCAAAAATCCGCCCGATGAATCCCGCGCCCTGCTTTTGCACCACGAACAGCCCGACGAGAATGGCAATCGTCAGAGGGACCACGACGGGCGTGAGGGATGGCGCATCCACCTTCAGGCCTTCGATGGCGCTGAGCACGGAAATTGCGGGCGTAATGGCGCCGTCGCCGTAAAGCAGGGCCGCGCCGATCAGGCCAACGATCAGGAGGTAAGCTCGCCAGGTTCCAGGCGCGGCATGGCGCGCATGCAGCAGCGCCAAAAGAGCGACGATGCCGCCTTCGCCGCGGTTGTCGGCACGCAGGATCAGGAGTGCATATTTGAGCGAGATGATGAGAATCAGCGCCCACAGGATCAGTGACGCCACGCCCAGGATCGCATCGTGGGTCAGCGGGCTGCCGTGCGCGGCGGCCTTGGCGGCTTCCTTCAAGGCGTAAAGGGGGCTGGTGCCGATGTCGCCGTAGACGACGCCGAGGGCGCCCAATGTCGTCGCGACCGGAAGGGCGTTGGACTTGATCGACTCTGCGGCAGGCGTGGCGGTCACGGCGAAGCTCCCCAGGAAAAACGCGAATGGATCGACGCAAGGATCGTTCGTCGCTTGCCGGCCGACGTGCCTGCAGGCGTTATTCGACGTTAGTCTGCGACGGCTTGTCGCAAATTGCTACGGATTTGCTTGAGGGAGCTGAAGACACCGCGATTGGCGGTCAGAGGTTACCGGCGAGGGGGGCCGCTTCGGGGTCGCGCGTTCTCGCCATCGCCCGGGAATCGCAATCCAAATGAAAATCGGAGGCCAGGGCATCGGCCTCCGTTCAAGTCAACTCTGAGAGCTCTCAGAAAATTCGGTCGTCTTAGTGCGTACGATCGGCGGTCACGAACCGCGCCTGGCGGACCGTGGTCTTGCTGCCGACGGTGCGCAGGCAGGAGGCTTCGAAATTCGGCCAGGCATTCTCCGAGCACTCGCGACCGAACGACTTGATGTCGAGGCGGTCGCCCTTGGCCAGCGCCTGCGGCGTGGATGCTTCGACCTGCGGCGCAAAGCCGGGCAGAACGGTCAGCGCGGCAGCGACAAACGCAGCGATAGCGATGGCGGAAAGAGCTTTGATCATGACGGTCCCCATGTGCCCCAAGTGCCCCGGGGCTCGTTTTGTTGAGGGGATTAGTAACCATGGGGGGTTTCGCGATGCCTTCGCGAGAAGGGGAAAATGGTTTCGTCCCGGGCCGGTTGTGTTTCGTGGGCCGCCTTGGCACGAAACAGAGGTTAAGGGCGGGGCCGGCGCCGCTTTTCAGCTAAGATATTGATTTAACGTTTCTTCTTTGGCGTGACTCGCAAGGGTTGGTTGCAGTGCACCACCCGGAAACCAATGTTTGCTCGCCCGAACTGTACGGCGTGTTCGAGCTGCGCGCGGCGACTCGGTACCGGTTGCGACAGGAAAGGAGCCGCCGCGGAGCGAACGGTACGGTCCGCTCCTCGCGCAGCAGGTGAAGTTGCCGCCGGTCATGCCACGTCCGCGAGGGCTACTTCTGCTTCTCCTCTTCCCAGAACGCGGTTTCGCCCGCGGCTTTCATCAAATCGAGGATCTTCTCGCGCGGGATAACGCCGCAACGGCTGGCCCAGGCCTGATACTGCTCCGACATGGCACGCACGCGCTCCGGATGTTGGGCAGCAAGGTCGTGCATCTCGGTGCGGTCGGTCTCCATGTCGTAGAGTTCCCAGTCCTCGGGATATCTGCGCACCAGCTTCCATTTGCCGATGCGGACGGCGGCATTACCCTCATGCTCCCAGAACAGCGGCCCACGTCCGCCATAGGCCGATGAGAATGACGGCACCAGGCTTTCGCCTTCACAGGGCAGGATCGTGTTGCCGTTGTACTCGCTCGGGTACTTCGCGCCTGTCACGTCGATGATGGTCGCCATGATGTCCGGCAGCTGGCTCGGATTATGGCGCAAGCCGCCCTTGTCCTTGATGCCGCGCGGCCAATGCACGATGAAAGGCGTGGCGATGCCGCCTTCATGGATCCAGTGCTTGTAGAGCCGGAACGGCGTGTTCGACAGATTGGCCCAGGCCGTGCCGTAGCTCTGATAGGTGTCTTCGCCGCCGGGCATCAGCGAGGGATCGTTGCCGAAGTGGACCGGCCGGCCGTCGCGGCACGTCGCTTTCGCGATCATGAGCTGATCGACCAGTTCTCGCGCGGTGACGCCCTCGGGAATGTCTTCGGCGCAGGCGCCGTTGTCGGAGAGGAAGATGATCAGCGTGTTCTCGAGTTGGCCGGTGTCTTCCAGCGCCTTGAGGATGCGCCCGATGCCCTGATCCATGCGGTCGATCTGCGCGGCGTAGACCTCCATGCAACGGAGCGTCCATTCCCGGTGCTGCGCTTCCGTAAACGGCGGCTGGGTCGGGTCGCGATCCGTCAATTGCCAGTTCGGATGGATGATACCGTCGTCGACCAGCCGCTTCAGGCGTTGCTCCCTGAGCTTGTCCCAGCCGGCATCGAAGCGTCCCTTGTATTTGGCGATGTCTTCGTCATGCGCATGCAGCGGCCAGTGCGGCGCGGTGTAGGCGACGTACTGGAAGAACGGCTCGCCCGGATGATTGGCCTTATGTTCGCGCACATAGGCCGCGGCGCGATCGCTGATCGCGTCGGTGTAGAAGAACGACGGGTTCTTCTCGGCCTCATGCTCGATATTGTCGTTGCCGCGCGTCAGCGTGCTGGGGTGATAGAAGCTGCCCGCGCCGATGATGGTGCCGAAGAAATGGTCGAAACCGCGCTGCATCGGCCAGGCATCGGTCGGCTCGGTCAGGTTGCCGGCGATGTGCCATTTGCCGCTGAGATAGGTCCCGTATTTCTTCTGCTTCAGCACCTCGGCAATGGTGACGCATTGCCGATTGAGATTGCCGGCATAGCCTTCCGGACCGTTGCTGTAGGTGAGGATGCCAATGCCGGTTTGATGCGGATGCAATCCCGTCAGCAGTGAAGCGCGCGACGGGCTGCAACGCGCGGTGTTGTAGAACTGCGAATAGCGCAAACCGTTGGCCGCAAGCCGGTCCAGGTTTGGCGTCTCGATCTCACCGCCGTAACATCCGATATCCGAAAATCCCATGTCATCGTTGAGGATGATCATGATGTTGGGACTGTCGCCGGCTTTGCCGCCATTTGCCATGGTTTTGGTCCTCGTTGATACGTCTGATGTCAGGAATGCCGCCGGGTCAGGTTGATGCTGAGGCGGAAATAATCGGGGAGATAGACGGCGCGCAGCAGCTCGAGCGGCCGTTCGTCCTTGCCAATGGTGAGGCGCTCGATCGACAGCAGCGGGCTTCCGGCCTTGACGCCGAGCAGCTTGGCGCTCGCAATGTCGGCGAGCGAGGCGCCGATCGTCTGCCGGGCTTCCTTGATGGCGTGGCCGAGCTCGTCCTCGAACACGCTGTACATGATGATCGAGGTCAGGTCGCGCTTCTCGAGCTCCAGCCCGATGTCGGGCGGATAGAACGCGTGCTCGATCGCGATCGGCGTATCGTCGGCGAACCGCAACCGCCTGAGTTGCCAGACCGCGCGCTCATGCAGGTGTGCGCGCACATCGCCATCGTGACGGTTGGTCATGCCCTGTTGCAAGACCTTGGCGCCGGCATGATAGCCGGCGTCGCGGATGGTTTCGGAGAAACCCATCAGCTTCCCGACCCAGTTTTCCGGCTGGTTCGAGCGCAGGAACGTGCCGCGGCCGCGCGTGCGCGCAAACATGCCTTCGTTCACCAGCGGAGAGATCGCGTTGCGGATGGTGATACGGCTGACGCCGAAATGGCGGCCGAGCTCGGCCTCGGTCATCAAGCGACCGCTTTTGTCGATCAACTCACCATCCCTGACCTGACGGCGGATGGTTTCGCGGACCTGGATATGGAGCGGTACGGAGTTGTCGGCGGACTCGGGCGCGGCGCTCGTCGGCATCTCGGTTGTCTTGCGGGGACGGGTTGCCATGACTTAGAGCCGCTTTCGCGTGGTCGGATCGAACAGATGGATGTCGTTGGGCCGCGCCGTAATCGCGATCGCATCGCCCTCGCGCGGAATATTTTCGTCGCCGACGCGCATGCGCATTGTCGTCCCGGCGCAATCGAGGTCGAGAATCGCGGCGTCGCCGAGGTCTTCGATGAGATCGACGCGAGCCTTCAGTCCGTCGGCTGCAAGACGCAGCGCGCTCGGGCGGATGCCGACGACCACGTCACGTTCGCCGGCCATTGATGCGGATGTCTTGAGCTGATGGCCGGCGACCGACACTGTCCGGTCGACATAGCGGGCGGGTACCAGATTCATCGGCGGACTGCCGATGAAGCCGGCGATGTCGATCGAATTGGGCCGGGCAAAGACCTCTGCCGGCGTGCCGATCTGCTGGATCTCGCCGGCCATGAAGACCGCCATGCGATCGGCCAGGGTCATGGCCTCTTCCTGGTCATGGGTGACATAGACGGCGGTGACGCCGAGCGAGCGCTGCAGCTTCTTCAGCTCGGCGCGCGTCTCGAGGCGAAGTTTGGCGTCGAGATTGGACAGGGGCTCATCGAGCAGGAACAGCCGCGCTTTGCGCACGATGGCGCGCGCCAGCGCGCAGCGCTGCTGCTGGCCGCCCGACAATTGGCCGGGCTTGCGGTCGAGCAGATGATCGATCCGCACTTTTCGCGCGGCTTCCTTCACTGCAGGGCCGATCTCGGCCTTCGGCAAATTTGCCATCTCCAGCGGGAAGGCGATATTCTCGGCGACCGTCATGTGCGGATAGAGCGCATAGCTCTGGAACACCATGGCGATGTCGCGGTCGCGCGCATCGACCGAGGTGACGTCCTTGTCGTCGATGAAAACGCGTCCCGATGTCGGGGCGTCCAGTCCGGCCAGGATCCGCAAGGTCGTGCTCTTGCCCGAGCCGGACGGGCCGAGCAGGGCAAAGAACTCGCCGGGCGCGATCTCGAAATTGATGCGCCTGAGCGCGGCGAAATCGCCGTGCATCTTCACGATATCGGCGAATCTGACCTGACCGCGGCTCATCGGCGTCCTCCGCCCTTGACCGCGCCGAGCGTCAGCCCCTTCACGATATGCTTCTGCGCGATAATGCCGAGCACCACGACCGGCAGCATCGCAAGCACGGAGACGGCCGCGAGTTTTGCCCACAGCGTCTGTTCGACAGAGACGAAGTTGAACATCGCCACCGTCACCGGGCGGACGGTATTGCCGCTCAGCACGACCGCGAACAGGAACTCGTTCCAGGCATTGAGGAAGACGAAGACGATCGTCACGGCGATGCCGCCGCGCACCTGAGGAATGATGATCCGCCACAGCGTGCGCAGCCGACTGGCGCCGTCGAGATAGGCGGCTTCCTCCATCTCGAAGGGAATGTCCTCGAAATAGGACACCAGCAGCCAGATCGCGAACGGCAGCGAGAAGGAGAGGTAGATCAGGATGATGCCCTGATAGGTATCGATCCAGCCGATGTTTCGCAGCACCAGGAAATAGGGGATGATGATGCCGACCGGCGGCAGCATCTGGGTCGCCAGCACGTAGAAGCCGGCGAACTTCTTGGCGCGGAAGCGCAGCCGCGCCAGCGCGTAGGCCGCAGGCACCGCCATCAGCATGGTGATGACGGTGGTGCCGACCGAAATCACGAGGCTGGAAATGAGATTGGGCAGGATCGACTGCGAGCCGAACAGCACGTCGCGATAGGCATCGAGCGTTGGCGAGAAGATCAGCCTGGGCGGATAGGCCAGCACGTCAGAGTCGGTCTTCAGCGAATTGAGGACGCTCCACAGAATCGGGAAGGCCCACGCCAGCAGGAACACGAAGGAGATCGCTGATATCGCGATGATGCGAAGGCGCCGGGCGTTCATTTCGCCCTCCGCAGCGCGAAGAGGATGCCGGAGATGATGATGGTCACGACGAGAAGCGCGACCGCGAGCGCCGAGCCATAGCCGATCGACAGCTCGGTGAAGGACTTCCGGTAGGCATAGAGATTGAGGATTTCGGTCGCGGTTCCCGGACCGCCGCCGGTGACAGTGAAGATCGCGGCGAAACGCGGTCAGCGCCACCATGGTCCGCATGATGATGACCATGACGATGGCAGGACGCAACAAGGGTAGCGTAATGCGGCGGAAGCGCTGCCAGGCGCTGGCGCGATCGAGCCGCGCCGCCTCGTAAATATCCTCCGGCAGTGCCGCGAGCGAGGCGAGCAGCACCATGAAGGCGAACGGCGTCCATTGCCAGGTATGGATCGCGATCACGGAGACCATCGCGAGCAGGGGATCGCCGAGCCAGTTCTGGCTGCCGAGCCCCGCGTTGATGGACAGAAAATCGACAATGCCGAATTCCGGTGCCAGCATGAAGGTGCGCCAGATCATGCCGACGACGGCAGGCGACAGCACGACCGGCAGGATCGCGATCAGTCGGAACAGGCCCTGACCGCGCTTCATGTCCATGACGAGCAGCGCGAGCGCGAGCCCGATCACGACCTGGAGGATGACGGTCGAGCTCGTGTAGACCAGGCTGACCAGCAGCGACGACCAGAACCGCTCGTCGGCAAGCAGCACGCGATAGTTCTCGAAGCCGACGAAGCCGTTGGTGAACGGCATCGCCAGATCCATGCGGAAGGCGCTGGTCCACACCAGGAAGAACAGCGGGAACGTGGTCGTCGCCAGCAGCGCGAAAAAGGCCGGCGCCAAGCAAGCGCAGCCGCAAAGCGGCCGCTCGCGCTGCGCCAGCACGCGGCCGAAATCGTTGGGAGCGATGTCGGCCGCGAAGTCTGGTGTTATCGGCGCCGCCGTCGGCACTGTCAGCCCTTCATCATCGGCTCGATGCGGCGCTGGGCGTCGTCAAGCGCGGCCTTGACGGTCGCCTGGCCGGAGAGCGCCGACTGGATCGCGGTCGCCATGGTGTCGCCGATCGCCGGCCATTGTGGCACGCGCGGACGCCAATCGACGTCGGTGTCGCTCTGCAGCGCTTCCATAGTCGCTTCGACGAAATTGGGACCGAAGCCGTTCATGAGCTTGACGTAGTCCGGATCTTTCCAGATCGAGGTGCGGTTGACGCCCGAGCGCTTGGTCGGACCGGCAAAGCGATGCGCCGTGCGCGCCTGGGTTTCCGCGCTTGCCGCCCACTGGATGAACAGCCAGGTGGCTTTCTTCTTCTTGTCTGATAGCGCGGCGTTGATCGGGAAACCCCAGTTCCAGATCGAGGTGACGCGCTTGCCCGAGGGACCCTTGGGCCAGCGGGCATAGGCGACCTTGCCGATCACCTTCGACTTCTCCGGATTATTGACGACCGATGCCGAGGAGTGCGCATCGATGTAGCTCGCCACCGTGCCTTGCGAGAAGGCGTCGGCGATGTCGGGCCAGTTCCAGTTTGCCGCGGCCGTCGGCGCATATTTCTTCATGACGTCGACGTACCAGGCGAGCGCGGCCTCGGCCTCCGCTCCGTTGACCGTGAGCTTGCCGCCCTTCATCCAGTCGCCGCCGAACTCGCGGAAGATCGAGGGATAGATGTACATATTCTGGCCGGCGCCGGCGACGCCGCGCAACGCTGTGCCCCAGACGCGATCGTTCGGCGTGTTCAGCGCTGCGGCGTTGGCGACGTAGGCCTCGAGTGTTTCGGCCGGCTTCAGCCCCTTCGCGTCGTAGAGGTCCTTGCGGTAGACCTGGATCGTGACCTCGCCGTCATAAGGCACGCCATAGAGCTTGCCGTCGACGCTGTCGGCCTTGCGCCAGGCCGGAATGATGTCGTCGAAATTGAACCAGGCGGAATCGGTCAGCGATTTGTCGTTGAGATAGCTATCGAGCGGCTCGGCCCATTTGTTCGCGGCGTAGAGCGCGTAATACATGGGGTCCGCGGCGTGCGTGGCGTAGGTGGCGGTCTTCGAGGTCAGGTCGAGGACGGCTTTTTGCCGGATCTGTGCCGGCGGAATCTTCTCGAAGCGGACATCGATGCCGGTCAGTTCCTTGAACTGCGGCGCCAGCGAAATCAGGTTTTCGAAATAGCTCGCAGGAATCACGGCGACCGTGATGCTTTCGCCTTTGACCTGCTGCCAATCGATCTTTGCGGATTTGTAAGGCGCGAGATCGGCGTCCTGCGCCGCGGCCTGGCGAAGCGTCGCGGGTTCGAAGCCGATCAGAGCGGCGGCCGCGGTGCCGGTCTTGAGGAACGTGCGTCGTGTCGGCGTGAATGACTTCATGGCTGTCCTCCCTTGGTCCGGCTTTTGCCGATTAAGTTAGGACAATTGGCAAAATGTTATAACAAATGTCAACACCAACGAAGGTCTCGCCGATGTCGCAGGGCGTCCGCATGCGACGTCGCGGCCGCGTCGAGTGCCGGCCGCGATGTCCGTGCTTGCGCCTTCCCTTGCCCCTCCCGTGCCGCCGCGGTAGGGAGGGCGCATGCCCCGCACCGCCTACTATCCCGGCTCGTTCGATCCCGTCACCAACGGCCACCTCGACGTGGTCCGGCAGGCCGTCGGTCTCTGCGACCGGCTTGTCGTCGCGATCGGCATCAATCCCGGCAAGAAACCGCTGTTTTCGGTGGAAGAGCGGCTCGCCATGATCAAGGACGTGTTCGGCCCCGTCGGCGCCAAGGCCGGCTGCGCCATCGAGGCCGCCACCTATGACAATCTGACCGTGACCGCCGCACAAAAGGCCGGCGCGACCATCATGATAAGCGGCCTGCGCGACGGCACCGACCTCGACTACGAAATGCAGATCGCCGGGATGAACCAGACCATGGCGCCGGACGTTCAGACCGTGTTCCTGCCGGCATCGCCCGCCGTCCGCCCGATCACCGCCACACTGGTACGCCAGATCGCTGCGATGGGCGGCAACGTCGCGCCGTTCGTGCCGGCCTCCGTCGCCAAAGACCTCAAAGCCAAATTCGCCAAATAGCCTTCGCAAAAATTGCATCCGGTTTTGCGAGCATGAGGCTCATCCGGAGCGCCTGTCTCAATCGACCATCGGAGTTCGCATGATCCGAGTTCTCGCCATCCTGACCGCGCTGGTGCTCGCCGCGCCCGCGCTTGCGCAGAAACTGCCCGCCAATCTCGACAAGAACAACGCGATCGTGATCGACACCACCAAGGGCCGCATCGTGATCGCGCTGCGCACCGATCTCGCGCCCAAGCACGCCGAGCGGATCAAGCAGCTTGCCCGCGACGGCTACTACAACAACGTGCCGTTCCACCGCGTGATCGACGGCTTCATGGCGCAGACCGGCGACGGCCAGAATTTCAACGGAACCGGCAAATCGAAATACGACAACCTGAAGCAGGAGTTTTCCAGCGAGCCGTTCGTGCGCGGCATCGTCGGCATGGCGCGCGGCGGCAGCGTTGATTCCGGAAACTCGCAGTTCTTCATCTGCTTTGCGGATGCCTCCTTTCTGAACGGCAAATACACCGTGGTCGGCAACGTCGTGGCGGGAATGGACGTGGTCGACAAGATCAACAAGGGTGAGCCGCCGGCCAATCCCGACAAGATGGTCAAGGTGCAGGTCGCCTCCGACGTCAAGTAATCGGTAAGGAGTGGCGCATGGCAAGCAAGGCTTACATCGCCGCCGCGCTGCTCCTGATCGTCGCGGTCGTCGGCGCGCGCGCCGAGGACAAGCAGGTCAACACCATCAAAGAGGTCATCGAGCACCTCGGGACCTGCTGGAAGCCGCCGCCGGCCTCACGCGCAAAGGCGATGGACATCACCATCATCGTCAGCTTTAACCGGTCCGGCGCGATCATGGGCCATCCCCGGATCACCTATGAATCGCCGGAGGCTGATGACAACGACCGCCTGGCCTACCGCGTCGCCGTGATGGAGACATTGCAACGCTGCACGCCGATGCCATTTACCGAGAGCATGGCCGGCGCGGTTGCCGGCCATCCCTTTGCGATCAAGTTCCACAATTCCCATAAACCACAAGAGAAGCGAGCATGGCTGACACCGAAAATACTTTGATCCTCGAGACCACGCAGGGCCCGGTCACCATCGAGATGCGCCCGGATGTTGCGCCCAATCACGTCGCGCGGATCAAGGAGCTGGTGCGCGAGGGCTTTTACGACGGCATCGTGTTCCATCGCGTGATCGACGGCTTCATGGCGCAGACCGGCTGCCCGCAGGGCACCGGCACCGGCGGCTCCGGCAAGAAGCTGAAGGCCGAGTTCAACAACGAGCCGCATGTGCGCGGCACCACCTCGATGGCGCGCGCGGCAAGCCCCGACTCCGGCGACAGCCAGTTCTTCATCTGCTTCGACGACGCCTCCTTCCTCAACAAGCAATACACGGTGTGGGGCAAGGTCACCTCGGGCATGGAGAACGTCGACAAGATCAAGCGCGGCGAGCCCGTGCAGAATCCCGACAAGATCGTGAAGGCGCGCATGGCCGCGGATGCGGCCTGAGCCCACCGAAGCGATCGATCATTCATCGAACCTCTCATCGCTTCCGGCGTTAGCCCCGGGGCCATGAGGGAGTTCGATCGTGCCGCGACAATCCGATTTGAAAGCGAAAACCCAAAAACCGCTGCCGGCCGACGAGAACGAGCTCGAAGGCCGGCAGGACATGGGGGGCAAGCAGGGCGGTCAGGCCGGTTTTCCGAAGCCGACGGAGCGTCCGCACGGCACGAAACGCGACGAGGACGTGGTGTCCAGGCGCGGGGAGCGCGCTCCGCGGCGCTAGCCGTCGAGACCCTTACTTCGGACCCTGCAATCCCGGCGACGACAGCCAGCGCTCGAGATTGGCGGCCGCTTCACCCTGACGGGCCTTCAACAGGAGATCGTGCCGCTCGCCTCCCTCCGGCAGAGCTTCGGCCGCAGCGCGCGTATCCGCGCAAAACCTGTTCAAGCGCTCCTGAAGCGACAGGTGCGGGCGCGTGCGGTTACGTTTCGTCGTCATGATTGGCCTCTTTCCGGAATGAAGCCAATCATGCTGGCAGCGCGCGGTCCTTAACTTATGTTGGAACCGGGCCCTACGTTTCCGTGTTGTTTACGGGGACGATTTTCACGAGGACTGGAGTCTCACGTGTCCAGCGACGCCATTACCGCTGCGCTCGTCAGACGCATGCGCATCACCGATGCCCTCTCGGATGAAGACATCGCGGCCATTCGCGCCCTTCCCATCACGGTGAAGGACTATCCCGCCGAACGGCCAGTCGTGCGCGACGGCCAGCGAGCGACCGAATGTTGCCTGGTCATCGAGGGGTTTTGCATCCGCTCGAAAACGCTGTCGGATGGCAAACGGCAGATCCTGTCCATCCATATCCCCGGCGAAATCCCCGATTTGATGAGCCTGTTTCTGCACGTGATGGACCACGATCTGTCGACGCTGACGCCATGCAGGCTCGGTCTCATCAACCACGAAGCCCTGCGCCAGCTTCATCGCCGCAAACCGAACGTCGCCGAGATGTTCTGGCGCGACACGCTGATCGACGCCGCCATGTTCCGTGAGTGGATCGTCAATGTCGGGCAGCGTCCGGCGCCGGCGCGGCTCGCGCATGTGATGATGGAGCTGCGCGAACGGTTGCGGTTGATCGGCCGGGTCGACGGCAACAGCTTCGAGATGCCGATGACCCAGGAAGAGATCGGGGAAGCGCTCGGGATCACCGGCGTGCACGCCAACCGCGTCATCCGGCAATTGCGGGAAGAGGGCATCGTCGACCTGCACCGTGGCCGAGCCACGGTGCTCAATGAGGCCAGGTTCTTGGAACTATCCGACTTCGACGACCGTTACCTGCACTTGTCGCCAGCGCTTTGAAATCATCATGCCCCGGTTCCATTTCCACATCCACGAGAACGGCACGCTGATCCAGGATGAGGAAGGACAGGATTTCGCGGATCGATGCGATGTCCGCAAGGAGGCGGTCGAGACCGGCGCCTCGATCGCTCGCGACGTGTTCATGAGCGGCAGCGCGCGGCGCGTTGTGGTCGACGTCCGCGAGGAGGATGCGCCGTTCCTGAAAGTGACGGTGACGCTCGATGTCGAGGAGCCGACCGGCAGTTGAGGATGGACTGGTCCGCAGCCGTCGTTAGGCCCACGCAAGCCCGAACACAGGAACCCCGTCGTCCTCGGTTTTGGTTTTGACGGACGGTCTTCTGGTCGACCTGGTTTGAGACTGCCGGCCCGAATCCAGGCGGCGCAATCTCTGCCGCGCAAGGTTGATCAACCCGAGCGCACGGGCAGCCACTTGTCTGGCGACATAGAGCATCGCCGACACGCGGCCGATCACGCTGAGCAACAGCAGGATCGAGAAGATGTCGAGATAGGCCAGCAAATCGCCAACCAGCATCAGCTCCGGCGGAATCGGAATGCTGTGCGCGTAGGCGACGATGAGGATCACGACGGGGATGAAGGCGATGACCTGCCGCAGGGTCAGCCGATCCAGCAGCGCCGCCAGCTCGACGACGAGGATCAGGTGAAGCCAGTCGCCAAAGGCGGCGGGCTTGTCGATGGTCCACTCGCGCCAGAGCCGCTTCAACATCGTCGTTCCCAATCTGCCGGGTCGCGCCTCGATTGTATCACGGCAAGTCGAAACGGGAGAGGCCTTAGTTTGCGCCGAGCTGGCGCACCGCGCCGAGCCAGTCCTCGATATGCCAGGAGCGCACCATCTTGCCGTCTTGAAGCGTGTGCACGTCGATTGACATCACCCTGAACGCCTTGCCGGTGTGGGGCGCGCCGAAGAACTCGCCCGCGGGCGTGCCGGTGGCTTCGCCACGCACGGTGACTTGATTGCCCGAAACGATCACGTCCTTGATCTGCCATTTCAGGTCGGGAACGGATTTCAGCCGCCCGGCCACGCCGGCGATCACCTCGTCGCGCGTGTTGCAGGCGTCGTTGCCGCGGCAGGACACCCAGTCCGCCGATGTGGCCTGCCTGATCAGGTCGGCGCTGTCGCCGGCGAATTCGGCGTTGAGCGCCTTGTAGAAGGGCGCCACGGCGGCGCGGGCGGATTCGGCGTTCATCTCGGCTTGCGCGGGAAGGCAAGCCGCCAGCAGGGTAATCACGGCAAGGGTTCGTTTCATCTCGGCCTCGTCGGTACGGGAAGCCGCCGATATGGACGCAAAGCGCTATTCGATCTAATGAGTATTCATGGCCGATCATGAATGAAATCGATTTACGCCGCTTCGACCTCAATCTGCTTGTCGTGTTCGATGTGCTGATGACCGAGCGCAGCGTGACGCGCGCGGCGGAGCGGCTCGGCCGCACCCAATCGGCCGTCAGCCACTCGCTGTCGCGGCTGCGCGGGCAGTTCGGCGATCCCCTGCTGGTCAAGGGTGGCTTGCGGATGCAACCGACCGCGCTGGCGCTCGACCTGATCGAGCAGGCGCGGCCGATGCTCGGCGGCATTCAGCGCGTGCTGTCGCCGCAGCATGTATTCGACAGCGCGACCTCGGCGCGCGTGTTCCGGCTCGCCGCGCCGGATTTCATGGTCTCGCTCTATGCCGAACTGCTGAAACAGCTGCGCAAGGAGGCCCCCGGCATCCTGATCGAATGGACGGCGCCGCGCGAGCCGACCTTGCTCGACGTCGCGGAGGGACTGATCGACGCTGCGATCGTGCCGGCGGAATTGCACTGGCCGCCGAACGTGACGGGTGAAACGGTCGCCGCGCTCGGCTGGCGCTGCTTCGCCCGCAAGGGGCATCCAGCCTTCCGTGACTGGAGCCGCCAGAGCTGGGCGCGCTGGCCGCATCTTGCCGTGCGCCTCGGCGATGCCGTCACCAGCCCGGTCAATGTCGCGGCCGAAAAGGCGCGGCTGACGCGGACCATCGCCGGCTGGGTCCCGAACTTTTGCGCGGTTGCGCCGGTGCTGACGGGATCGGATTTGCTGGCGACGTTGCCGGCGCTGGCGCTGAAGGATGCAGCGCACGCCTACAAACTGGAAAGCCGGGAGGTTCCGTTCCGGATTCCGGCGCTGCCGCATGCGCTGGTCTGGTGCAGCGGCCGCAGCCGGGATCCCGGACTGAAGTGGCTGCTCGACCGCCTGCGGCCGATTGTGAAACGGAGCCTCACGGTTTAGACGCTTCCCGATGCGTACCGATCTCTTCGATTTCGAGCTGCCCCCGGCAAGCATCGCGCTGCGCCCGGCGAACCCGCGCGATTCCGCGAAAATGCTGGTGGTGCAGGGCGGCGGATTGCACGATTGCGTCGTCTCGGACCTGCCGGATTGGCTCAAACCAGGTGACCAGCTCGTCGTCAACGACACCAAGGTCATTGCCGCGCAACTGTCCGGCCGGCGCATCGGCCGCGCCACCGAGCCGAAGATCGAGGCGACGCTGATCAAGCGGCTCGACGGCTCGCGCTGGCAGGCGCTGGTGCGACCCGCAAAGAAGCTCGCCGTCGGCGACGGCCTCCGTTTCGGCAATGAGGGCAGGGTGTGCCTGCTCGGCAATCTCGATGCTACCGTCGAAGCCAAGGGCGAGGAGGGCGAGGTCACGCTGTCGTTCTCGTTCCATGGCCCGATCCTCGACCAGGCCATCGCGGATGTCGGCAGCCCGCCGCTGCCGCCCTACATCGCCTCGAAGCGCGATCCCGATGACCGCGACGCCGACGACTACCAGACCATGTTCGCCGTGCAGGAAGGCGCGGTCGCGGCGCCGACCGCGGGCCTGCACTTCACGCCGGCGCTGGAGGCGGCGTTGCGCGCGCGTGGCGTCGGGCTGCAGCGCCTGACGCTGCATGTGGGAGCGGGCACCTTCCTGCCGGTCAAGGCGGAGGACACGGCGGGCCACAAGATGCACTCCGAATGGGGCGTCATGTCAGAAGCGACCGCGCGGGCGCTGAACGACGCGCGCGCAAGCGGCGGCCGCATCGTCGCTGTCGGCACGACTTCGCTGCGGCTGCTCGAGAGTGCGGCGCGCGAGGACGGAACGATCGCGCCGTTCGAGGGCGAGACCGCGATCTTCATCACGCCCGGCTACCGTTTCCGCGCGGTCGATGTGCTCATGACCAACTTCCATCTGCCGCGCTCGACGCTGTTCATGCTGGTCTCGGCCTTTGCCGGCCTCGACACCATGAAACGCGCCTACGCGCATGCGATAGCGAGCGGGTACCGGTTCTATTCGTATGGCGATGCGTGCCTGCTGTTTCGCAGCGAGTGACGCTTCTGAGGGCGGCGCTTATCCCTTCAGGTTCAGCTTGCCGATGAAGTCGCGTTTGCCCAGCGGCGCGCCGTTGTGGCGGAGAATGTCGTAGGCGGTGGCTGCGTGGAAAAAGAAATTCGGCAGCGAGAACGACATCAGGAAGCCTTCAGCCGTGAACGGCAGCGCGCGGTCGCCGACCTTGAAGGTGACGTCACGGCCGACGAGCGCATTGACGGCATCCGGTTTCAGGGCTGAAAGCTCATCGCGCGCCTCCGTCACCAGAGCCTGAAGCGCGGCGTAATCGAGGTCCGGCTTGGCCGACGGCGGGGAGAACACACCGTTCTTTGCGGCGTCCATCGCACCGCGTGAATGATGCGCGACCGAGACGATCTGGAAACGCAGCGGCAGCATGTCCGATGCGAGCTTTGCCTCGACCATTTTGGCAGGATCGACACCCTTCTCCTGGAAGTGCTTCAGGCTCTTGTCCAGATAGCTGCCGACGGAGCCGAGGATCTGCAGGTAGTTTGCGACGGTCGCATCGTAGAGCGAAAAGGCCATGGTACAGGTTTCCCGTTGTTGATCGGTCCACTCTAGGCCATCGCCCGCTCCGGCAACAGCTCCGCGATCTGGATGGCGTTCAGCGCAGCACCCTTGAGCAGCTGATCGGCGGCGACGAACATCGCGATCGAATGGCCGCTGGGATCGCTGAGGTCGCGACGGATGCGGCCGACCAGCACATCGTCCTGGCCGGAGGCGTCGACCGGCATCGGGAAATAGTTCTTCGCGCGGTCGTCGACGATGCGCACGCCCGGCGCGCCCGACAGAATCTCGCGAACTTCGGCCTCGGAGATCGGACGCTCGCATTCGAAGGTGATGGCTTCGCAATGCGCGCGCAGCACCGGCACCCGCACGCAGGTGACGCCGACCGCGATTTGCTCGTCCTCGAAGATCTTGCGGGTCTCGCGGATGACCTTGGTCTCCTCGTCATTGTAGCCGGTCTCGGGATCGACGGGCGTGTTGTGGCTGAACAGGTTGAAGGCAAAGGGATGCGGCATCACCTTGGGCTCGAACGCCTCGCCTGCGAGGTTGGCGCGGGTCGACTCCACGAGTTCATCCATCGCGGCAGCTCCCGCGCCACTTGCGGCCTGATAGGTCGCGATGATGACGCGCTTGATGCGGTTCGCCTGATGGATGGGCCAGAGCGGCACCAGTGCGGTGATCGCCGCGCAATTGGGAACGGCGATGATGCCCTTGTGCTCCCGGATGCGCCGCCCGTTGATTTCCGGGATCACCAGCGGCACGTTCGGATCCATCCGGAAGGCCGAGGAATTGTCGATGACGACGGCGCCGGCCCTGACCGCGATCGGCGCAAACTTGCGCGAGATACTCCCGCCAGCCGAAAACAGCGCGATGTCGACGCCGTCGAAGGAACGCTCGTTGAGCTCCTCGATGACAACCCTGGTCCCGCGGAAATCCAGCGTCTTGCCGGCCGAACGGGCGCTTGCCAGCGCCTTCAGCTTGCGGACCGGAAACTCGCGGCGGTCCATGGTTGCGATGAATTCGGCGCCGACCGCGCCGGTGACGCCGGCAATGGCAATGACGGGTTCGCTGTTCACGATCTGGTCTCCTTCGGACAAAACGACGGACAATAAAAAAGCCCCGGTCCTTTTCAGGCGGGGCTTCGGTTCAACAGTGCGAAAAGTTCGACTACGCGCGCACGTCTCCCAAAGCCCGCGGGGGCTTCGTGGTTTTCGTGGTGGTTTTCGCGGTCGAGATCATGGCGCGGACTTATGCGGGAGAGATTGGCCGCCGTCAACGGGTCGCCTGCGAAATCGGTTGAATCCGGCATGACTGTCACCCATAAGCCCCTCCATGAGCCTTCCCAACCATTTCGAACTGCTGGCCACCGACGGCAACGCCCGCACCGGAAAGCTGACGACGCCGCATGGCGTGGTGCGGACGCCCGCCTTCATGCCGTGCGCCACCGCCGGCTCGATCAAGGGCGTGCACTGGCGCGACGTGCGGGAGGCCGGCGCCGATATCGTGCTCGGCAACACCTATCATTTGATGCTGCGGCCGGGGGCCGAGCGCATCGCCGCGCTCGGCGGCCTGCAGCGTTTCACGGGATGGAATGGCCCGATGCTGACGGATTCCGGCGGCTTCCAGGTGATGTCGCTGTCGGATCTGCGCAAGGTCAACGAGAATGCCGTCACTTTTCGCTCGCATATCGACGGCAACAAGGTGGAGCTGTCGCCGGAGCGCTCGATCGAGGTGCAGCTGCTGCTCGGCGCCGATATCGCCATGCAGATGGACGAGTGCGTACGGCTGCCGGCCGAGCGCGCCGATGTCGAGCGGGCGATGGCCCTGTCGCTGCGCTGGGGTGAGCGCAGCCGCCGCGCCTTCGAGGCGGCGCAGCCCGGCCACATGCTGTTCGGCATCGCGCAGGGCGGCGACGTGCCGGAGCTGCGCCAGCAAAGCGCGCGCGGCATCGTCGACACCGGCTTTCATGGCTACGCCATCGGCGGGCTCGCCGTCGGCGAGCCGCAGGCGGTGATGCTGGCGATGATCGAGGAGGTCGCGCCGCTCCTGCCCACCGACCGGCCGCGCTACCTGATGGGTGTCGGCACGCCCGAGGACATTCTGGAAGCGGTCAGGCGCGGCATCGACATGTTCGACTGCGTGATGCCGACCCGCAACGGCCGCCACGGCGTCGCCTTCACCCGCTTCGGCCCCATCAACATCCGCAACAGCAGGCATATTGACGACCCACGTCCGCTCGACGAGGAGAGCAGCTGGCCGCCCGCGCGCACTTACTCCCGCGCCTATCTCAACCATCTCGTGCGCGCCGGGGAGACGCTGGGCGCGATGCTGCTGTCGGAGATCAATATCGCCTATTACCAGTCGCTGATGTCAGGCATCAGGGACGCGATCGCCACGCAGCGTTTCGACGCGTTCTATGAACAGACCAGGGCTGGTTGGGCACGCGGCGACATTCCGCCGCGCTAACCTAGTTGCAGGCGAAGCGCCGCAGGCAGTGCTTGGTCACAAAACCGTAACCGCAGGTGTCGCAAGTCCAGAGATAGCTGATGAAATTGTCGTGCAGATAGGCGGAGGCTTCGGCCGCCACCATCGAGTCGGCACAAACCGGACAAGTCGGCAGATCGCTCCCGCGCGGATCGGGATGCGTCGCGGCGGTCGACAGAACTTCAGCTACTGCTGACATCGTCACCTCCCTGCGTTCCAACGTCCCACTCATGACCGTACCATACACCTGACACCTTGACGAGAGCGCAACACAAATGCGTTGGTTCTGCGTCATTTGATTCAATTAAGATTTTGCAACGCAGCGAGTTGTGATTTGTCGTGTAGTGTCTTGCGCGAGTGCGGCGCAATGTCTCGAACGCAATCTCCTGCTCGACGCCGTTGTTGAAGCGGATCCAATGCTGCTCCGGCGATTGTGTCGTCGTTCGCCGAGCGTTATGCCTTAACGACATAGGTTGAAGGAATCTGACATGGCCGAGACGCCGAGACGTCCACGCACGTTAAACGATGCCCGCACCGAGGCCGAGGCGGTGTTCAAGAAGGTCACCGCGAAGGTCGTGGAGGCGCCCCCGAAACAGGTCGCGGCGCCCGGCGTGCGCGAGCAGGTGACGCTGCGGATCGACCAGGACGTGCTGGAGCATTTCCAGTCAGGCGGTCCGGGCTGGCAGGACCGCATCAACGAAGCCCTGCGCAAGGCGGCCGGCAAGTAGGAGCCGGCGCCAGGGAGACCGCTTCGCGAATCAAAAAGCCCGGCGTGAGCCGGGCTTTCTGTTGGTGAAGCTTCAGGGTTTAGCGGAACATGCCGCCGATCATGCCACCGATGATGTTGGGCGGGCCGCCGCCGCCACCGTGGTAGCGACGACCGCCGCCGCCACCACCGCCTCCGCCACCGCTGCTGTGACGGCGGCTCTCTCCGCCGCCACTGCCACTGCCGCTGGAGTCGTCATCATGCCCGGCGGAGGCCGACACGATCTCGCCCTGCAACGCCTTGTGCTGCAGCCTGTTGAGAAAGCCGGTCACGGGATAGCCGCGGGCGGCCTGCCAGCGCTTGAGCACGGTGCGCGTATCGTCGTTGAACACGCCGGTTACCTTGGTGTCGAAGCCGAGCCCGTTGAGGCGGCGCTGCACGTCGCGGCGCTGGCCCTTGTCGAGGCCGATCTGGTCCTCGGTGAGCTGGCTGGAGTCGTCGGTGAAGGTCGCGGGATCGACGGCCGCCGTCAGGTTGCGGGTAACGTCGCTCTTTTCCTTGTCAGGCAGCGTGCCGTTCTCCAGTGCAGCCATGCGCGACAGCGCCAGCGCCTTGAACTGGCCGTTCGGGTACTGGCTGACGTAGGAGTTGAGCTCCTCCGGCTTCTTGGAGTCCTTCACCGAGCGCCAGTATTCCAGTTCGACGTCAGTGCCGGGCGCGGCGGACGCAACGGCAGCCGGCGCGGAACCCGACGCCGGAGCAGAGGCCGTCGCCGGTGCGGCCGGAGCGGGCTTGGCGGGGTTGAGATACACCGTGCCGATCAGGTTGGTGTGACCCCAGGGCAGCTGACCCTTGCTGGTCTCTTCATTGACCTGGGCGCGGACCTCGGTCATCGCCTGCTGGATTTCGATGCCGGGCTGGGTGATGTGGCTGATCAGCGCGCGGGTGAACGGCGAGTTCTGCCCGTCGGTGCCGTCGAGTGCGGTCTGGCCCGGGCCGGTCGCGAACGCGATCAGCGTGCCTTCGCCGGACTTCATCTCGGCAAGGCCGGAGCCGACGGAGACACTGCGCGTCGCCGTGGATTTGATCTTGGCGGCGAACGGATTGTCGCGGCAGGCATCGAGGAACACCAGCTTGACCTTGGCATCGCTCATGGTCTGGTCGAGCGTGAGATCGATATTGATGGCGGCGCCGAGCTTGACGTCCATTTCAGACTTGATGTCGGCGTCGACCGGCAACAGGTAGTTGGTGCCGCCGACGGCGATGCCGTGGCCGGCATAGAAGAACACTGCGACGTCGGCGCCCTGGGCGCGCTTGCCGAAGTCGAGCAGCTTTTCGGTCATCTTGTCGCGGGTGAGGTTGGTGCCCTCGATGACCTCGAAGCCGACGCTGCGAAGCGTGGTGGCCATCGCCTTGGCGTCAATCGGCGGGTTCGGCAATTGCGCGACGTTCTTGTAGGCGCCGTTACCGACCACGAACGCCACGCGTTTTTCGGCCATGGCCGATTGCGCCGAGAACATCATCACGATCAGAGTCAGAAGGATGGAGAGGTAGCGCATTTGAAATCCCCTGCAGAATGCAAAATCGAAAAAACTGGAGCCGAAACGATTGAGGCGCACCATACACGAAAACTCTTTGCGCTGCGCCACAAAAAATACGCCGTTAAGCGAATTTGAAGGCCAACCAACGGCATATCCGTGAAACCCACGATATCCATCGCGACGGCGGCTTTGCGTGATTTACATCACTAAATCTGGACCGCCGCGCCCGGAAAAAGGAGGATCGGGCCCCTTCGCGGTGCGCGCTTACGTACCGGCGCGTGCGGGAACCGGCGCGGACGCGCGCAGGTTCACGAAATTCCCGGCCAGGATCAGCACGGCACCCAGCACCGTGAAGGCGTCGAGCCGCTCGCCGTAGATCAGCCAGCCGGCGGTGGCGGTCAAGGGAACCCGGAGGAAGTCCATCGGCACGACCACGGTCGCGTCGGCGTAGAGCATCGCACGCGCCATGCAGAAGTGCGAAAAAGTGCCGCAGAAGGCGATGACGACGCACCAGGCCCAGACCGCGGGCGAGGGCGGTACCCAGTACATCAGGGTCGGAACGAGGCCGGCGACCGACTGCACCACCAGCATCCAGAAGATGATGGCGAGCGTGTTCTCGGTGCGCGTCAGCGATTTCACCAGCGCAATCGAGATGCCGAAGCCGACCGCGGCGACCAGCGCGATCATCTGTCCCGGATTGATCTCGCCGGCGGCGGGCCTGACGATCGTGACGACGCCGATCAGCCCGAGCACGATCGCGACGACCTTGCGCGCGGTCATCTGTTCGCCGAGGAAGATCGCGGCGAGGATCGCAGCCCAGATCACCATGGTGAACTCGATCGTCACGACCTGGCCGATCGGGATCAAGGTCAGCGCATAGAACCAGCCGAGCTGCGAGCAATAGTGGATCAGGTTGCGCCCGGCATGCCACGGCAGCCGCCTGGTCTTCACGATCGACAGCCCGCCGTTGAGCAGGATGACGGGCAACAGGAAGCAGAAGCCGAGGCTCGAGCGCAGCTCCATCAGCTGGAACGCGCTGAGTTCACGCATCACCTCGCGGCCCGCGACCACCATCACCAGCATCAGCGCGAGCCAGCCCGACATCCACAGCGCGGCCGTCGATTTCGATTGTTCTCTTTGCATCGGCGGGCGAGGGCATTCCTTGCGGGGACGCCGGTATGGCCTCGATGCCCGCCGCGTTGCAACCGGAAACTGCCGACGCAGCGCGAGCGGCCATGAAATTCGCTGTGGGAGCGCGCGCCCGATTGGGCTAGGAGGGAGCGAACTATTGTTTGCGCATGATCTGTACGGAAAACCGCTTCACACTTTTCCGGATCGTGCGCCAGGGAGGAAACGGAAATGCGCGTTCTGCAACCGGCCGAATGGTCGAAACCGCGGGGTTTCTCGCACGGTGTCGCGGTCGACGGGCCCGGCCGATGGGTGGTGCTGGCGGGCCAGACCGGCGGCGACGAGAAGGGCGATTATGCGCCCGAGCTCGGAGCTCAGGTCGGTGCCGCACTGAAGCGGATCATCAAGCTTTTGCACGAAGCAGGCGCCGGCCCCGAGCACATCGTGCGTCTGACCTGGTATCTCACCAGCCGCAGCGAATATGAGGCGGCAGGCGCCGGTATTGGAGCTGCCTGGAAGGAGACGCTCGGGCGCAACTTCCCGCCCTCGACGCTGCTTTATATCGACGGCCTGGTCGACACCCGCGCCAAGGTCGAGATCGAAGTCACGGCCTTCGTGCCGGGTTGAAGTGAGACAGACATGACCGACAAACGATCCGCCGCTGCCGACTTCGTCACCGCTTTCGCCACCGGCTGGCCCGAAAAGGAGCCACACGTTCTGGTGCTGTCGCTGACCACGCACAAGGGCGTGCAGGACTTCGCCTTCACCAAGGAGCAGGCGCTGCTGGTGGCAAAAACCATGAAGGAAACGGCCGACAGACTGGCCCAGCCCAAGACGAGTTAGGCCAGTTCTTCGTCGTCGTCAGCGCGACAGCGAAATCGCGGCAGCCCGGAACTGGCTGTCGGCGCGCATATTGATCGACTGCTTGTTGCCGGTGGTGCGCAGCGAGATGTTGGCGTTGAAGCCGGCGGTGCTCGCGACCACGTCGAAGCTGCCGGCACCGCCGCGGCCTTGCAGCGCGCCGCTGATATTGCGGCTGGTCTCGGTCCAGTTGCCAGACACCGCGCCACCCTGGTCGACGACATTGGCCGACAGCTGGAATTTGTAGGCGTCGCTGGCGCAGGTCAGCGTCATGGTCATTTGCGCGCCCGCAACCCCATAGCTGGCACGGCAGCGCAGCCGCTCGCGCGAGCCGTCGTCGAGCGTGACCGTGCCGCCGCCGGACCAGTTGCCGGCCATGCCCGCAAACGGGCCGCCGGCCTGGGCGTGCACAGGGGAGGTGGCAACCGATGCCCCAAACAAAACGGCGGCCGCAGTCAGCAGCCGCCGGGTGTTGGCGAGGGACGTCAGTCCGAAATTACCCTTATTGCCGCGATGCTTGCCACCGACCACTGCAAGGTATGCCACCTGATGCCCCATTCCACTTTCCCGATCCGGCGTTGCCGCTGAGTTGACCGTTCGCATATGCACCATTGATCGAGACCCGCACAAGGCCCTCATGTCCGATGCTGCCGGACACGTTGGCGCCGCCGCCCGAAATCTTACCTTCGGTGACCGTCAGCGTCGAGCTAGCGGTCGGTTCGCAGCTGCCGCTCTTGGTCACAATGGTGACATTCCAGGTGCCGTCGTAGGGCTGTTGGGCGAAAGCGGGGGCCGAAAGGGAGCCGGCGAGAAGAACAACAGAAAAAGCCATCGCAATGCGGTTGAGACGCATGAGTCAGATCCTCGATTTGTGTGATGAGGCGGCTTATGGAACCCAAATGTGGTCAAAATTTGGTGCGTCGCAGCATCCAAGATTGTTCCTGCGGTTCCAAACACATAGGAGTGACTCTGGTTCCGTTGTCGGAACAGAAAAAGGTGCCCCGGTCCGGCCGGTCTCTGACGGGAAGACGCGAAGCTGGACCTTCGGGCTTCAGTGCGTCGCGAGCGTCGGAGCCTGGGTCGCGAACTGCTCGTCCTGCGGTGTCGCCGGTAACGCGTTATGCTTCACGGCGTAATCGATCACCTGCGCGAGCAGCTTCTGGCCGAGCGGCGCCAGCGACCGTTCCCAGAGTTCACGCGCGGTCTCGCCCTTCTTCACAAAGCACCATTCCTGGGCGGCGATGGCGCCGGCGTCCATGCGTTCGGCCAAGTGATAGACCGTGCCGCCCGCGATCGGATCGCCTTCCTTGATGGTCCACTCGATCGCTGCCTGGCCGCGGTGGCGCGGCAGCAGCGATGGGTGGTAGCCGATGCCGCCGAGTCTGGCCGCAGCCAGTGCCTCGTTGCTGATCCTGGCATGGCTGTGCGCGGTGAGGATCAGGTCGGTGTTCGGCGCGATCTCGCCAGCCACGACCAGCTTCGGATTGGCCTGCACCACGACCTCGATGCCGGCAGCCCTGGCGGCGGCGGCGAGCCGGTCCTCGGCGTCATGCACCACGACCCTGACGATGTCGACCTTGTGGTCCCTGAGCATGTTCAGGGTCGTCACGCCGAAATGGCGGGAGCCGACAAGGGTGATCCGCATGGCCATATCCTTTCAGGTGCGCGTCGATAGCATGCCGATGGCAGCTGTCACCCCGCGGCCGGCGAGGGTGCTGGAGGTTATCAACAACCGCCGGCGTCCCGATCAAAGCTGCTATGGTTCTTCCATGGCCTTCTCCGCGCGGCAGATCGGGCGACGAACCTTCATCGGCCTCGCTGGCGCGCTCGCGCTCAGGCCGCCGCCCGTGCTCGCCCAGCAGAAGGGCAAGCGGAAGCTCGGCTTCCTGACCCAGGACAATTCCGACACGAAATACTTTCTGGCCGGACTGACGGACGCCCTGCGGGAGCTCGGCTACGGCGAATTGCAAATCGAGGTGCGTTCGGGCAGCGGGCCGGCCGAATTGCTGGCGAAGGCAGCGGAGCTGGCGCTGCTCAGGATCGATGTGCTGTTTGCCTTCCAGACCGCCGCCGCTGTTGCGGCCAGGCAGGCGATGTCGGACATCCCGATCGTCTTCCTTGCTGCCGATCCCGTGGCAAGCGGCCTCGTGGAGAGCATCGCCCATCCCGGCGGCAACCTGACCGGCGTCAGCGCCGCCGTCTCGGAGTTGGGCCCGAAGAATCTCGAGCTGATCAAGGAGCTGTTTCCGACCTTCAAGCGCATCGTGGTGCTCGGCAACGAGGACGATCCGTCTGCCCGGATCTTCCGTGCCGACGTCGAAGCGGCAGGCCGGCTGCTCGACCTCGAACTCAACTTCGTGACGTTGCGCTCGTCGAAGATCGATGCCGAGGTCACGGACGTGCTGGAAAAATGGACTCCGGATGCGCTGCTGGTGCAGCCCAGCATCGCCAACACCGATATCGCCGAACTGGCGCTGCTCTATCGTCTGCCCGCTGTCTCGCCCAATCCCGCCTTCGTCAATGTCGGCGGACTGATCTCCTATTCCGCCGATTACGGCGCCGTGCCGCGCCGCTGCGCCGCCATGATCGCCGAGGTCCTCAAGGGCACCAGGCCGGCGAACCTGCCGGTGGAGTTGCCGCAGAAATTCTGGCTGGCGATCAACCTGAAGACGGCGAAGCAACTCGGCCTCGACATCGCGCCAGCCGCGCTCGCCCGCGCCGACCAGTTCATCGAGTGATGCTTCACCGTAGCGTAGCTAGTCGTTGACGCGATGCTCGCTGAGCAGCCAGGAATGCACGATCTGCCACTTGTCGCGGCCGCGCGACTGGAAATTCAGCAGCGTCGACCGTTTGTCCTGAAGCTCGAAGTAGAATTTAAGTGAATCACGCCCCGTCGCCGTGCCCGGCTGAATTGCCTGGCTCTGCAGCCACGCGTCCCATTCGCGGATGATGTGCGTCCGCAAGTCCCTCTGTTTCATTTCCAAGCGCCCCAAATCACTTCTGAGCCTCGCAAGAGGCCCGGGTTGGTCGCGCTGGTCGGGTGGGAAAGACGGCAGCCTAAGCATCCGCTTGCCCGCCCTTTCGGACGAGACGGACACCGTTCGATCTGCTGTGGGCAAAAGGAGCGGCGCCGGAACGATGCAGCCGCCCAATGAGTCCCCTTGGTCGACCGCAACGAAGGGATCAGGCTGCCGCCGCGCCGACCCCTTCAAGACCAATATGCCGAAGGCATTTTAAGTCTTTCTGAAAAGCAACACCGAAAGCTTGTTGGTCTTTTGTGGCGAAATTCCAATGAAAACGGGCACTGGCAAGGCCGCGGTCGTTTTCCACAGGCGGCGCGACCTCTAACTGCATGCCGATACCGTCCGCTTGCGTGCTTCCACGCCGGTTGAAGACGGTTCTTTAAATGTATGAGGACTATAAGGAAAGGCCGCACCGCCGCGCGGCCGAATAGCCGGGCGCCGGGCCTGTCAACCTACCCCAGGGCACGTGTGCTCGGCTATTTGCCACGCGGCAGGCGCCGCGGGTCGATAGGCCTATGGACGACTGCCCGAGTCAATGCCGGGTGAGGCGCTGCAACCGCCGCTTTTTGCGCGATGTGGCTTTGCGGTGGCGGTGAACCATTTCAGCTTCGAAGCGGAATTTTCCAGTTTGCACGGCCGCATGCCGAAGGTCCCGTTCGTGTGATCGATCGTGAGGGCGCCGCGCATTGCGCGGGCGCGGTCCGCGCCGCACATGCTTCGTGAGACCAAGGCTGGAGCAACGCGATGCGTTCTTTGCTGACGGCAGGACTGTTGATCGCGCTTTGCGCACCCGCCGGCGCACAGACGGGCAAGCACGCCAAGGCGCCGGTCGCTCATCCACGCGCGCGCCAACATATCATCGTTGGTCCCGATCCCGCCGCTGCCCCGCGTGCGCGCGTCGCCGTCCCGGGCTGGACCGACGAACAGACCCGGCAATGGCTCGATAACGCCACCTCCTGCGAGGGATGCGGGTAGGGCGGCGAACACACAATGGCGGTCGCCGCGCAATCGCGGTCAGCAATTGCCCATGCGGCAGCGGGCGCGGCTTCCCGGATCCTTGTAAAGCGGCTGTTTCGGCTGGTTGCTGTTGGCAGTCTTCCCTGCGTTCATGCAGGCATTGAAAGCGGCGCCGCCTTTTGCGCCGGTCGATGCCACGCAGTCCTCACGCGTGCCCGCTTGGGCCGTGGCAACGCAGAGGGCAAGCACCGTTGTGCACAAGACGAGAGTCTTCATGGTGGTACCTGCAGGATCAGAAGAATCCGGGACTGAGGTCGAGGCCGTAAGTCAGCGCCAGCAGCGAAACGAGAAGGCCGGCGAGGCAGAACAACGCGATCTGCTTCAGGATGTCGACGTCCCGGATGAGGGCGCGGGCCAGGTTCTGAACGATTGCGGTCATGACGACCCCCTTCAATTTTGACGAACGGCTTCTGATGGAACCCGCCACGGCGTGCACAAAAGACACACGCCACCGCGATTGATTCCGCACCACCCAAACGTGCCCGAAGTCACAACACTGCGCCTTCAGGCCACCTTATTTTGTGCTTACCGAAACCTTCTTTTTCGTTCGGCGACATATTTGAAGGCATCACTCTTGGCCGTCCGGGAGGCCTGATTTGCTTTATCTATTCGACGATTTCGTCATGGACACGGACAGGCGCGAACTGTGCGCCGGGTCCGGTTCGATCGACGTCGAACCGCAGGTCTTCGATCTTCTCGAATATTTGATCCGTCACCGCGATCGCGTCGTCAGCCGCGACGAGTTGATCGAGTCGATTTGGGGTGGCCGCCTCGTGTCCGAATCCGCACTCAGCACCCGCATCAATGCGGTTCGAAATGCCGTCGGCGATAGTGGGAACCAGCAACGCTTGATCAAGACCCTGCCGCGCAGGGGCGTCCGCTTCGTCGGCGAGGCGAGGGAGGACGCAAAGACGCCGCATGAGGTGCGGGCGGCGACTTCGGATAACGGCGAAGCCATGGCAGTCAGCCAGACTGATCGCGGATTGCCTGTCGCCGTCGAAAGCCATGTCGGTGCACTGTCGACGGTGTCACCTGCGCCGGCCTCGCGCCGCCGTTTCATTCCGCGTTTTGGCGCCCGCGGTATCGCGGCTATCGGCGTTGCCTGTTTCGCGGTTTTGACCTGGAGCTATCTCGCGCGATCGGCCCAATCCGAACGGACCAAAGCGAATATCGAGATGTCGTCAAAGCTGGCGCATCTCGGCGCATCCATCAACATGACCTCACGCGAGAATTACGAAGCCGCACGCGCCCTCGATCAATGGGCGGTCGATCTCGACCCCAATAACGGTACCGCTCTGGCGCGTTTGACGTTCGCGATTGTAACCGGCGTCCTCAATCATTGGTCCGGCGATGTCATCGCCGACCTTCATAATGCCGATCTGACGCTGCAGGACGCCGTACGTGTCGCGCCGAACAGCATGATCGTGCACGGCGCGCAGTGTCACATCCTTCGGGCAATGCGCCAGTTCGAGGCGGCCATGAAGGTTTGCGGCGAAGCCGCACGGCGCTTTCCGGAGTATCCATTTCTTCACAAGGAAATTGGATACAACAGGCTCATGCTGGGACAGCTCGATGAGGCTCTTGCCGAATTCCGCGAGGCCGATCGCATCGCTCCGGAGTCGCGGATGCGCTGGACCTGGAATCAGGGTATCGGCCTGATCTATCTCATGCAGGGGCAGGACCAGAAAGCCATCGAGCTGTTGTCGCGCGCGGCGCTCGAGGCGCCCGATGCGGGACATCCCGTGGCCTATCTGGCTTCGGCTTATGCCCTGGCTGGCCGGGAGCAGGACGCACGCGACTCGCTGGACCATTACCTCAAGCTGTGGCCGCAGACATCCTTGAGCAATTTCGGGCCAATGGTCGGCACGGCCGCGTTCAACGGCAAGATGGAACGGGTGCTGGAAGGGCTGCGGCTCGCGGGCCTGAAGCAGTGACGCGATGACGTGTCGCGTTGACGCGCGCATCGTCGCTTCGTTTGATCCCGACAAAGGGGTTCGTTCCGGCAAGCCGCGAACGCTGTGAAACCCTATGAGGGGCTCCGCTCAACACAAGGGAGGTCCAATATGAAAATCGTCGTCATCGGCGGCACCGGGCTGATCGGCTCGAAGACCGTTTCCATTCTGCGCCAGGCCGGCCACGAGGTGCTGGCGGCCTCGCCGAAGAACGGTATCAACAGCATCACAGGCGAAGGGCTCAAGGATGCGATGGCCGGCGCTGATGTCGTGATCGACCTCGCCAATTCGCCGTCCTTCGAAAACAAGACGGTGCTGGAGTTCTTCGAGACCTCCGGGCGCAATCTTCTGGCGGCGGAGGCTGCTGCCGGCGTCAAGCATCATGTCGCGCTGTCGATCGTCGGAACCGACCTCACGCCCGACAACGGTTACTTCCGCGCCAAGGTCGCGCAGGAGAAGCTGATCGAGGCCTCCGGCATTCCCTACACCATCGTGCGGGCGACCCAGTTTCTCGAATTCCTCGGCGCCATTGCCGAGTCGAGCGTGGATGGAAACGTCGTCAAGGTCTCCCCCGGCGCGTTCCAGCCGATCGCAGCCGACGACGTTGCGCCCCTCGTTGCCGATGCGGCGCTTGCGCCGCCGAAGAACGGCATCGTCGATATCGCCGGCCCCGAACGCGCGCCGTTCAACGAGATCATCGCCCGTTACCTGAAGGCGGTCGGCGATACCAGGCAGGTCGTGCGCGATCCCCAGGCGCGCTACTGGGGCGGGCTCGTCGACGACCGCTCGCTGGTGCCACTCGGAGACGCGCGGCTGGGGCGCATCACGCTCGAGGAATGGATCCGCCGCTCCAGGGCGGCGGCCTGATCTCTGCCGTCATTCGGTAACGCGCTGAGCCATCTCCCCGCGGCGGCTTGACACCGCACGCACGCCGGGTTGAACCTCAATCGCTCCATTTTTGTCAAGCTTTGGGGTGGGTAGCGTGATTGAAAAAATGCTGGACGGCTTGCGCCGCACGACGCTGTTTGCCGCCAGCATCGATGCTGCGCACCGGGTATTGCCGACTCCGATTCTGGTCTGGCTGCGCTCGCGAATGGTGCGCAATCTCACGGGAACGCCGGGCGAGGTGTTTTCGGAAATCCACCGCCGCAACATCTGGGGTTATCAGGAAACCGTTTCGGGCGCCGGCTCGACCCTGAAATACACTGAAAGGCTCAGGCAGAGCCTTCCCGGCCTGCTGGCCGACCTCGGCGTCCATACGCTGCTCGATCTGCCTTGCGGCGACCTGCATTGGATGTCCAGGATCGACCTTCCGATCGAGCGCTACATCGGCTGCGATATCGTGCCCGAATTGGTCGATCTAGCTCGGAGCAAATACGGCGGTTCCCATCGGGAATTCCGGATTGTCGATCTCTGCAACGACCCGCTACCGGATGCCGACCTCCTGCTGTGCCGGGACTGTCTCATCCATCTTTCCGAGGAAATGAACTTGCTGGCGCTCGCCAACATTCTTCGTTCCAACGTCAAGTATCTTTTGACCACCACCTATCCCGAGGGAGAGAACCGCTCAATTCGCAACGGAGACTGGTTTTCCCTGAACTTGTGCGCACCGCCCTACAACTTGCCGCCGCCGGTCAGGGTGCTCGTCGACTGGATGCCGCCATACACCCGCAGGCAGATCGGGCTGTGGGAGGTCGAGACGCTGCGTCAGGCGTGCGGGCATTTGTTGCAAGAGAGCCGCGACGCGCTGCTTTGCGGCGCGAAGACCAAGGCGGCGTAAGCGACGCCCGCTGTTGTGTCATACGGACAGGGCGAGTGTGGATGGCAACGTCATCAAGGTTTCGCCCGGCGCGTTCCAGCCGATCACGGCCGACGACGTCGCGCCGCTTGTTGCCGATGCGGCACTTGCGCCGCCGAAGAACCGCATCGTCGACATCCGGCATGTTGGTTTCTCCGCCGCTTGCGGCGGCTTGACACCGAATGACGGTTGTTTGAACTCACTGCATGAACAGCGGCTTTCGCCCCGAAATTGCCGGCCTGCGCGCGATCGCCGTCGTCAGCGTCGTGCTGTTTCACCTGAAGATGACCGCGTTTCAGGGCGGGTTCATCGGCGTCGACGTCTTTTTCGTCATTTCCGGATATCTGATCACCCGCAACATCCTTCTTGACCTCGACAGGCAGCGGTTCTCGTTCGGACAATTCTACATCCGCCGGATGCGGCGGATTTTTCCCGCGCTGATCTTCACGGTCATCCTGACCTATGTCGCGGCAGCCCTCTGGTGCTCGCCCCTGATGTTCCTCGACGTCGCGAAGGAAGGCACCCATGCGCTGCTCTGGATTTCCAACCTTCAATACTGGCGGGAGGCCCACCAGTATTTTGCCCACGATTTCGACGACCTGGCCTTGCTGCATTGCTGGTCGCTGTCGCTCGAGGAGCAGTTCTACCTGATCTGGCCGCTGTTCATCGTGGCGGCGCATCGATACGGGCGGACCTTCGAAGCGATCGCAATAGCCGCCCTGGCGTCCTTCCTGTCATCGGTGATCGTGACCAGGACCGATCCTTCGGCAACGTTCTTTCTCACACCGTTTCGTATCTACGAGTTCGGGTGCGGCACGCTGGTGCTTTTGCTGGAGAAGCGGCTGGCCGTGAGCGGACTCGCCGCGGAAACGCTGTCCGGGATTGGCGTCGTTTCCATTGTCGTGAGCGCCATGACATTCAGCCCCGCGATGGCGCATATGGATGTCGCCGCACTGCTCCCCTGCCTTGGCGCGGCGGCGGTGATCTGGACGGGGGGGCGGACCGCCGCTGCCCGGCTGATCACCAATCCGGCGATGCTGGGCCTGGGCGCGATCTCCTATTCGCTCTACCTCTGCCACTGGCCGATCATCTTCTTTGCCCGCTTCATCTTCGTGGACGGCGCAGACACCGTGGCAGGCCTTCTTGGCCAGGTCGTCGCGATGGTCCTGCTCGCGAGCGGCATGTATTATTTCGTCGAGCGCAGGTTCATCCAGCCGCACGACGCGCGATCCCAGAGCTTTCTCAAGAGTGCGGCCGGCTTCTGGTCCGCGATATTCCTGCTTGCCGCAATCACGCACGTCACGTTTGTCTCGAAGGGCTTTGCCTGGAGGTTGCCACAAGCGCAATCCGAACGCGCCTCGCTGCAAGACTTTCCGGCCAGCGAGGACCTGCCGGCGCTCTCCGGTCCGGTCGGCGTTGCCTTCCTCGGCGACTCCATTACCGCCGAATACCTCTTTGCTCTTGCGCCGCTGATGCGACAGCTCAATGTCAGCTACAAGGCGAAGGGCGGCGCGGGATGCCTGATCCTTTATGGGGTGACGCTTTCGAGGCCATTGCGGCGCGAGGAGTGCCTGCACGCTCGCGACGAAGCGCTGGCGTGGCTCGAGGGTCAGAACCAGCCGATCATCTACACCCAGAACTGGCGTCAATACGATGATTCGGCAATCGAGCTTGATAGTGCTGCGAACCGGTCGCGCGAAAAAGGCTCGTTCACCAAATTGCAGGCCGCGTTGGAACTGACGATCGGCAGGATCGTCGCACGCGGCAATCGTGTCCTGCTGGTCGGCGCCCAGTTCGATCCCGGCCCGATCAATCTCCCCCGTATCCTGCCGGGGCCGTTGCCACGAGCTGCGGAGCCGCGTCGCGTTGTGCCGAGGCAGGTCGCCGAGCAAACTTTCGGACCCATCGATGCGACCCTCGCAAATGTTGCGGCCAAATGGCCGGAAAAGGTCTCGCTTATTCGCGTCATCGATTATTTTTGCGACAGCGACTGCCCGATCATCAAAGACGATCTGTGGCTCTATTCCAACCGCGACCATCTCAACAAGGCCGGGTCGCAGTACATGATCGGCCGCAGCGAAGATGTGTTTCGCCGATTTCTGACGGCGGGACAGCAGCGCTGATGACGAGATCGAGGCGGCGCCCGTCCCCAGGCAGCGGCCGCGCTCTCGTCAGGAGAGGCGCAGCGCGCTGCCGTTGCGGTTCAAATTGATCAGAAAAAGCCCGGACTGAGATCGAGGCCATAGGTCGCGCAGAGCAGCGAGACCACGAGCCCCGCGCAGCAGAACACGGCGAGCAATTTCAATGTTTCGGTTTCAATATTCGTGGTGGCGGAAAGCCGGGAAAAAGCCTGGACCAATGCCGTCATTTGCGGTCTCCAATATCGAGCCCCACGGACACCATGGAGGTGAATTGTTGCGGGCGGTTTTCCTCGCGTCGCGGAAATGGCTTCGTGCCTGTTTCGCGGGGAACCGGGAGGCGGCCGTCTCCTTGATCGGGAATTCGGTGGGAGCGCGCTGATGAGCGCGGGACCATTCGGTCCGGGGCCCAAAAGGTCCAGCGCCGTCAATTTTGGCTCAGGCATGAGCCCTGAACGGCCCCGTGCCTGTCTGCTCCACAGCTTCCAACCCCCAATTAATGGGTGTCGATCGGTACGCCCGGTGGTTTTACTTGCGGTCGATGGCATTGTCGACTTAGGGTGCCGCCTTGCCTCAAAGGGAGAGTAGACGTGGCTACAGGGACAGTGAAGTGGTTCAATCCGGCGAAGGGCTTTGGATTTATCCAGCCAGATAACGGCGGCAAGGATGTGTTTGTGCACATCTCCGCTGTTGAGAGGGCTGGCCTGAGCACCCTCAACGAGGGTGCCAAGGTGAGTTACGAAGAGAAGGAAAACCGGGGCAAAATGTCCGCAGAAAATCTGAGAGTCGGTTGAGGCATCGCGGCTGATTTCGGCGGCTCTGTCAGGTCGCAATCGAGTGCGTCACCTTTAACCGGGCCGTTGGGAACGTCGGAATTCTGAAAGCGCCATGTCGGGCGCGAGACTTGCCGCGTCACGACCTGGCGGTAAGAGTGATCACGGCCGCGACGGCCGCCCGACATGTTCGCCCGCGCGTTCCAGGTTGCCGCGAAAATCGAGGTTGAAGATAGCCCCGGCGATACTGACTTGTCCCATCGCCTCGCCTGCCTCTCAACATCAGGCGTCTCGCCGGCACTCCTGACATTTATTTTGGCGGTGGCCCTATAGTGGTCCTAAAACGGAAAATGGCCCTAACGATTAGGGCCATTAATTCAAGAAACCGTTGCGAGATAGGGCTTTTCTGGTGAGCGCGGTGGGGCTCGAACCCACGACCCCGTGATTAAAAGTCACGTGCTCTACCGGCTGAGCTACGCGCTCGTTCCAAATGGGCATGATCGCCGGAACCATGCTCGGGCCGCTGTGTAGGGGGCGGGCCCCGTCGGGTCAACCGTTGTCTGCCCGCCCGAGAGAAGCCTATCCCCAAGGCCTAACCGGCCTCGCGGTGCACCTCGGACGGCACCGGCTGCGGCGGACGCGCCACATTCGGCAGTGTCACCGGGCGAAGGCCGATCAACTCGGCTGTTCGTATCGCGGCCGCGCGCCAGAACTCGAACGAATTGATCCGCGACTGCTCCAGGACGGCGATCGCGACCGCCGACAGGAACGGCAGGCTTTCCAGCACCAGCACGAAGGCGAAGATGTAGATCTCGCGGATCTGCTTGGAGCCGTTGGTGACGACGAGCACGGCGGCGCCGACCAAGAGCAGCACGCCGATCACGGCTTCCCAGAACGCCTGGAATTCGATCGACATCCGCGACAGGCCGCCCTTGGAGGTGCGCGCGAACGGCAAATGCTCGGTGATGAGGCCCTGCGCGACTGCACGCGACACCGTCCATTGCACGCTCATCGCGGCGACCATGGCGGTCAGCATCTGGACCCAGTTCACCGCAACCCGCAGCCGGTACATCGCCAGGAAATGGATCAGCGAGACGAGGAAGGCGGCGATGATCGGCAGCGTCAGGATCTTGTCGGGGATGGCGATGTCGGCGAAGGCGACGATCGGCACCCAGATCAGATTGAGGATGGCGACCAGCACGCCGAGGCTTTCGGCACCGAGCCAGTTCAGCCAGCCCAGCGAGAACTCGCGCTTCTGGACGCGCGTCAGCCGGCTCGCGCCGGGCAGGAAACGCCGCCAGTGCTTCTTCACGATCTGGAAGCCGCCATAGGCCCAGCGATGCCGCTGCTTCTTGAACGCCTCGTAGGTGTCGGGCAGCAGGCCGCGGCCGTAGCGATGGTTGGTGTAATGCGTGAGCCAGCCGTGCTCGATGATGGCAAGGCCGAGGTCGGTATCCTCGCAGATGGTGTCGCCGGCCCAGCCGCCCGCCATGTCCATCGCCGCGCGGCGGATCAGGCACATCGTGCCATGCACGATGATGGCGTTCTCCTCGTTGCGCTGGACCATGCCGATGTCGAAGAACCCGGCATATTCGCCGTTCATCATGTAGTGCATCAGCGAGCGGTTCTCGTCGCGATGATCCTGCGGCGCCTGCACCAGGCCGACCCTGGGATCGGCGAAAACAGGCACGAGGTCCTTCAGCCAGTCCGGGTCGACGCAATAGTCGGCGTCGATGATGCCGATGATCTCGGCATCAGCAGCGGTGCGCTCCATGGCGATGCGCAGCGCACCGGCCTTGAAGCCCTTCACGTTTTCGGCGTTGATGAAAACGAAGCGTTCGCCAAGTGCGCGGCAGTGATCCTGGATCGGCTGCCAGAACGCCGGATCCGGCGTGTTGTTGATGATGACCACGCATTCGAAATTCGGATAATCGAGCCGGGAGATCGCATCGAGCGTCTGCTTCAACATCTCCGGCGGCTCGAAATAGGCGGGGATGTGGATCGAGACTTTCGGGAAGGAGAGGTCCTCGCCCATGGTGGCGGGCGCGACCATCGCAGGCTTTTTGATGAGCCGGTGCGGACCGCGGCCGAACGCGACCGCGGCGATCTCCTCGATTCGCGCCATCGCAATCAGGACGAGGGGAACAAGGAGGATCAGGCCCAGCGTCAATGCGAAGGACGAGCCGAAGACGAAATAATGTCCGTTCCAATAGGCGAACACGGTCGCGACCCATGCGCCGACGCCGTTGGCGGCGGTCGACAACAGCAACGCCTGCAACACGGTCGGCTCGGCCAGCCGCAGGATCGGCAGCGACATCAGGATTCCGACCAGGAGGGCGACCGTGGCGAGCTTCCAGTAGTCGGGATCGACGATCGGACCGGTCCAGGAGAACTTCGCCTCGCCGTCAGCCTTGAGGATACCCCAGTAGGGACCGACGCCGCCCTCGAAATATTTCCAGGGCCGGTCGAGTCCCTCGACGATGTTGTATTCCATGCCGATGGCGGTGGCCCGCGCGACGAAGTCACGCAGCACGCCGGCCTGTTCGAACATGCCGGGATCGGCGTCGCGCAGATTGTAGCCCGCGCTCGGCCAGCCGAATTCGGCGATCACGATGCGCTTGCCGGGAAAGGTGTCACGCAGGACGCCGTAGAGATAGACCGCCTGGTCGACCGCCTGCCTCGAGGAGTACCGCTCCCAGTAGGGCAGCACGTGGGCTGCGATGAAATCCACCGAATAGGCGAGCTCGGGATTGTCGCGCCAGAGGTTCCAGATCTCGCCGGTGGTCACCGGCACGTTGACGGATCGTTTGACCTGCTTGATCAGTTCGATCAGGTCCTCGACCTTCTGGTCGCCGCGGTAGATGGTTTCGTTGCCGACGACGACGCCGATGACGTTGCTGTTGCGCTTGGCCAAATCGATCGCGCCGGCGATCTGGCGCGCATTGGCCTCCTTTTCCTTGGTGATCCACGCACCAACCATCACCTTCATTCCGAACTCGGCTGCGATCGACGGCACGAGCTCATTGCCTTCGCTCGAAGCGTAGAGACGAACGGCCCGCGTGACGGTGGCGAGCTTTTTCAGGTCGGCGCGGACCTTGTCGGGGTCGACGCTATTGTCGACGACATGCCCCGGCTCGAACGGGGCATAGGAAACGCTGGGAAGCACTCCCTTGAAATCGGGGGCCTGTTGCTGGTGTTGGAACACGCCCCAGAGGGCTGCGTGGGCAGCACTGACAAACAAGAGAACGGCGACGATGGCGCGCATCGCGAACTGAACCTGGCGGGGCGTGATTGGCGAAAGCGAACCTGTCCCCTAGGTTCGACCGACACGGCGGCAAGCTCAAGGATAAGCCTGCCACGTCATTTCACAACTGGTATGACGCGATGGCGTTTTTAAGGGTGCCAACCTTGCTGGCGCCTGAACGAACCATGCAATTCCGAGCGGGAGCTGGTCTATTTTGCCGCAGGCGAGGGCGAGGCCGACGGCTGCGGTGACGCGGGCTGCGCCGGGGCCGCGCCGGAGGTCTGGACCGGTGCCGCAGGGGCGGCAGCCGCCGCGGCTTGCGGCTGGGCGCCCGGATTGATCCAGCAGGCATGGACGCGGGCGTTCACGTCGCCGGACACCTTGGCATCGACGACGCCGACCAGTCCAAAGCGGGACAGGCAACGGAACGCGGCCTGGATATGCCCGCCGGGGCACCCGAACCGATCGTAGAGGTCGAGGTGGCGGAAGGCGGTATCGAGGTCGTCATGCGAAATCAGAATCACGGCGCGGCGGCCGAGCCAGACGCATTCGGGGTTGCCGGCCGGGCCGTTGATGGCTTGGGCCGCCTCGGTGAATTCGTCGGTCTTGCGCTGGGTATCCTTGGCGGCCTCCGCGGCGGAGGGTGGCTTGGCCTGGTCGTTGGTATGGTTTTCCCCGCTCTGGGCGAAGGCACCGCCGCACGCAAGCAGCAGGACAGCAATGGGAACAGCGAGATGCCGCAAAAACCTGAACTTGGACTGAAGCACCCGCCGACGCATAAATTCCCCGATAGTCCTGCCGCACCCGGCATCCTGCCGCCCCTGAACCGCTTGATGGCGGCCAATTAGGTCCCCAATGCGGCGAAGACGGTTAGCTCGATTTGATGACGGTTATTTCGGATTTTGTCCAGCAAAGTCACAACTTTATCGCGTCGTGGTAAAATCGGAATTGGCACCGCGGCGATCGTCACGCCGGCGTACCGCACTTGGCAGATACCGTCCGAGAGGCTAAGCGACGGTCCCGTCCTGGAGGGTGGAACCGATTTCCTCGCGTACGCCACTGGCGCTTCTGCTCATTTCGCTTGGTGCAATTGCGGCCGTGTGGTGGTGGCTGGCGACGCCGATCACCCTGGCGCGTGCGCCGATCGACCCCGATGCGAAGTTGCTCTGCGTCTCCTATGCGCCGTTCCGTGGCGCCCAGACGCCGCTTGATTCAAAGACATACATCCCGCCCGAACAGATCGTGCAGGACCTGGCGCAGCTCGCCAAAATCTCCGACTGCGTGCGCACCTATTCGATCGAGAACGGCCTCGACCAGGTACCGGCGCTCGCCGCCAAGGCCGGGCTCAAGGTGATGCAGGGCATCTGGCTCGGCAGCGACCGGCTGAAGAACGCAATTCAGATCGCAACCGCGGTGCGGCTCGCGAAGGAATACCCCGGCGTGATCACCTCGCTGGTGGTCGGCAACGAGGTGCTGCTGCGCGGCGAGATGACGACCACCGATCTCGCCAATCTCATCCGCTCGGTGAAGGCGCAGGTCACCGTTCCCGTCACCTATGCCGACGTCTGGGAATACTGGCTGCGCTATCGCGAGATTTACGAAGTCGTCGACTTCATCACCATCCACATCCTGCCGTATTGGGAGGATGTTCCCGTCCGCGCCAAATTCGCGGCGACGCATGTCAATCGGATCCGCCACGACATGGCGATGGTGTTTGCCGGCAAGGAAATCCTGATCGGCGAGACCGGTTGGCCGAGCCAGGGCCGGATGCGCGAAGGCGCGCTGCCGTCGCGGACCAATCAGGCGCGGGTGGTTTCGGAAATCCTGCAAATGGCCAAGCTGGAGAATTTCCGCGTCAATCTGATCGAGGCCTATGACCAGCCATGGAAGCGGCAGCTCGAGGGCACGGTCGGCGGCTATTGGGGCCTGTTCAATTCCGAGCGGCGCGAACTGAAATATCCGCCCGGTGAATCCATCAGCAATTTCCCGCTCTGGAAATGGCAGATGGCTGCAGGCTTCCTGCTCAGCCTGATCGTGTTCGTCTCGGCCTGGGCGACGACGCGGCGCAGGCCGTGGAAGCCGCGCCTCGTGTCATGGATCGCGGTCGGCGTGACCGCGACCAGTGCCGGCTGCCTCGTCGGCATCGCCGCCGACAAGATGTTCTTCGAGAGCTACGGCATCGGCGGCTGGTTGCAATGGGGCGCGCTGCTCGCCGCCGGCATCGTGGCGTCGATCTTCGGCGCCAATGCGATCATCTCGGGGCGCACACTGCCGACCTTCCTCGATTTGTTCGGGCCGCGCGGCGAGGGCGAACGGCTGGCGGCATCGATGCGCGTGCTCGGGCTTTCGCTGGTCGCAACCGCGCTGATCGCAAGCGAGACCGCACTCGGCCTGGTGTTCGACCCGCGCTACAAGGATTTTCCCTATGCCAGCCTGACCATGGCGGTGGTGCCGTTCGCGGGCCTGATGTTGAACCGGCCGCAAACCGGACGTCGGCCGATTGCGGAGTCGGTCTTCGCAGGCCTGCTGGCGATCGCAGCCGCCTATGTCAGTTACAACGAGGGCAGGGATAATTGGCAGGCGATCTGGACTTGCGTCGCCTATCTCGCGTTCGCGGTCACGCTGTGGCGGGCGCGGGCCGCGCAAAGCCCAGAATGAGCAGCCCGAGCGCAATCCCCGACAGCGCGACGTTGTAGAGCACGATGCCGAGACAGGCGGCGATCAGTCCGCCCGTCAGCAGCACGATCGACGGGCGGATGAAGTGCAGCGCGGCGATGACCAGCGCCGTGATGCCGAATACGGAATTCTTGAACAGCGCGGTCGCCAGCGAGCGCGCCTTGCAGACCAGCACCTGCTGGCCGGCGTCGCAGGCCAGCGCCACCGTGGAAAATTCGATCCCGAGATAGCGCAAATAGAGCGCGTAGCCTGTCGTGACGAAACCGACGACGAGCAGAAATTGCACCTGGTAGGGGGTCAGCCGGAACGGGGTCTTTTTCATGCGCGGACTATGCCTGCCGCTAGTGGACGGGACAAGCGCGGCCCGGAGCGGTCAAACGACTCGAGCAGCCGGTTCCGATGCCTCTCGAGCGACTAAGGTTTCTTGCTGAACCAGGAGGAGATGCCCGATGCTTCCGGCTTCGCCGGCGGCTCCTCCTTGGCGTGCCGCGTCCAGCCCCGCTTGACCGGGGCCGACTTGGCAGCCGCTTCCTGCGCCTTGACGCCCGGCAATGGCTGGGTCTCTCCGGCCGCCATCGCCAGCCGCTGGCCGTCGTACACCGTCGTCTCGCAACCACGCTTGGCCTCGGCAAGCGCGGCGCAGATCTTTGCCGCCGTGGTAGCATCCTGCAGCGGACCCGCGGCAAGCCGTAGCTGCATGCCGACGCCGGTCTTGTTCTCGCGCACGGTGATGATCGGTGTCAGCGCTTTCAGCGCGGCATTCGAGGCCACGACGCCACGCCACAGCGCGCGCAAGCCGCCCACCGAATTGGCGCTGCCGAGATCGACGGCGAACTCCGTGCGCTGTATCGCCGTCCTGGGTTCCTCGGCCGCATCGTCCTTCGGCTCCTCAACCGGAATCGAGGCGATGGTTTCCGGCTTGGGCGAGGCGACAGGTGGGGGAGCAGCGGCAGGAGCGGCCACAACGGCCGGCTTGGGCGGTTCGATCAACTTCGGCGCGGCTGGATCGGGCGGCCCCATCATTGATTTCGTCAGCGCTGGCGCTGGCGCCGCCGCCGGTTGCGTCGGGGCTGGCGCTGCAGACGCAGCAGGCGCAGGAACCGTCGACGTCACCGTCACCTGTGGCTCGGGCTTTGTGGCTTCCACGCGCGGCTTTTCCGATGGCGCGGCTGCAGGCGGGCTCGCCACGGGCGCAGTCGCGACCGGGCCCACGACAGGCGCAGGCTGGGCTGTTGCGGCAGGTTGTGCATCAGGCCAGGTCACAACGGGCTTTGCCGCGGCGGCTGCCTGCCTCGCAATCGCGCCGGTGACGGAATCGAGCCCTTGCTCGAGGACCGTGACCCGCGAATAGAGCCGGTCGCGGTCGCCATTGAGCGTGTCGACCGCGGAGGCGAGCTTGCGCGTCTCGACCTGGCCCTCGCGCGCCAGCTGCCGGATCTGCTGGGCCTGGCGGGCGAAATCGTCGGCGGCGATCTGGTCGTGCCGCCAGCCGAGCGCGCTCTGGTTGGCATAGACCGCAACCACGACGGCGCCGACCGTCACCACGCCCCACGATCCGATCCGCCATAATGCGCGGCGGTCGAATTCGTTCTCGTCGGCAAACAACCCGGCCAGCAGGCCTTCGGTATTGTCAGCGTCCAGGGCGCCGGCCGATTGGTCGGATTTCTTTGCCACGTCTGGTGAGAGTCCCGGTAAGCTCAACGAATCACACGGGAACATTATCAGGAATTGGGGCAGCACCCCGCATCCGGGCGTTTCCGGGGGCGGGAAAACGCTCTAAGAGGGCACCAAAGGTCCGGGTGCAATTTTGAGAATCGAATGACCGCACGATCGAGCCTGACAGTCGTGCTCGCGGCAGGTGAGGGCACGCGGATGCGCTCCAGCCTGCCCAAGGTGCTGCACCCCGTGGCAGGAGAGCCGCTGCTCGCGCATGTGCTGCACGCCGCACCCTCAGGCGCCGACGCGCGGCTCGCCGTGGTTGTTGGCCCCGACCACAAGGCGGTGGCCGACGAGGTGCGCCGCATTCGCCCCGACGCCGAGACTTTCATCCAGCGTGAGCGGCTTGGCACGGCGCATGCGGTGCTGGCGGCGCGCGCGGCGATCGCCCGTGGCGCCGACGATCTGCTGGTCGCTTTCGGCGATACGCCGCTGATCTCGGCTGCGACTTTTGCGCGGATGCGGACACCGCTCGCAAAAGGCGCAGCCCTCGCCGTGCTCGGCTTCCAGGCCGCCGATCCCACCGGCTATGGCCGTCTCCTGATGGACGGCAAGCGCCTGGTGGCGATCCGCGAGCACGCCGATGCCAGCGCCGAGGAGCGCAAGATCACGCTGTGCAATGCCGGCGTGATGGCGTTCGATGGGCGCACCGCGCTGAAAATTCTCGACCGGATCGGTAACGCCAACAGCAAGGGCGAATACTATCTGGTCGACGCCGTTGCCATTGTCAGGGATATGGGACTGGAGGCCGTCGTGATCGAAACAAGCGAGGACGAAGTGCGCGGCATCAACACCAAGGCACAGCTCGCCGAAGCCGAAGGCGTGATGCAGGCGCGGCTGCGCAAGCAAGCGATGGATGCCGGCGTGACGCTGATCGCGCCGGACACCGTCTATCTCGCTGCGGACACCAGCTTCGGCAAGGACGTCACCATCGAGCCCTTCGTGGTGATCGGCCCAGGCGTCTCGATCGCGGATGGCGCGGTGATCCATTCGTTCTCGCATATCGTGCAGGCGACGATCGGCAAGAAGGCCTCGGTCGGTCCCTATGCGCGGCTCCGTCCGGGCACCTCGCTCGGCGACGGCGCGCGCATCGGCAATTTCGTGGAGACCAAGGCGGCGATCCTGGAAGCCGGCGTCAAGGTCAACCATCTCTCCTACATCGGCGACGCCGAGATCGGCGCCAACTCCAACATCGGCGCCGGCACCATCACCTGCAATTACGACGGCTTCTCCAAGCACAAGACCACGATCGGCAAGGGCGCCTTTATCGGCACCAATTCCTCGCTGGTCGCGCCGGTCAAGATCGGCGCCGGCGCCTATATCGGCTCGGGCTCGGTGATCACGCGCGATGTGCCTGACGACGCGATGGCGGTCGAGCGCTCGCCGCAAAGCGTGCGCGAGGGTGGAGCAACGCGCTATCGCGAGATCAAGACCAAGGGCAAGAAGCCGAAAGACTGATCGCCAATCCCTGACGGCGGACACTCTCCTGATGAAGAAAATCGGATTCCTGTCTTTCGGTCATTGGACAGCCTCGCCACAATCGCAGACGCGATCGGCCGCCGACACTCTCCTGCAATCGATCGAACTGGCGGTGGCGGCAGAGCAACTGGGCGCGGACGGCGCCTATTTCCGGGTGCATCACTTCGCCCGCCAACTCGCCTCGCCGTTTCCGCTGCTTGCGGCGGTGGGCGCGAAAACCAGCCGTATCGAGATCGGCACCGCCGTCATCGACATGCGTTACGAGAACCCGCTCTACATGATCGAGGATGCGAGCGCGGCCGATCTGATCGCGGGCGGGCGGCTCCAGCTTGGCATCAGCAGGGGTTCACCGGAACAGGTGATCGATGGCTGGCGCCACTTCGGCTATCGGCCGGCGGAAGGGCAAAGCGACGCTGACATGGGGCGGCATCACGCGGAAGTCTTCCTCGATCTCTTGCGCGGCCAGGGCTTCGCACAGCCAAATCCGCGACCGATGTTTCCAAATCCTCCGGGCCTGCTTCGTCTCGAACCTCTCTCCGAGCGCTTGCGCGAGCGCATCTGGTGGGGCGCCGGCTCGAATGCGACGGCCGTCTGGGCTGCCAACGCCGGCATGAATCTGCAAAGTTCTACGCTCAAGAACGACGAGACGGGAGAACCCTTCCACGTGCAGCAGGCCGCCCAGATCCGGGCCTTTCGTGCGGCATGGAAAGAGGCCGGTCACGCGCGACAGCCGCGTGTTTCGGTCAGCCGCAGTATCTTCGCGCTGGTCGACGATCTCGACCGCGCTTATTTCGGGCACGAACGGGAAGGCGAAGATCAGATAGGATTCATCGACGAGAGGACACGAGCAATCTTCGGCCGCAGCTACGCAGCGGAACCCGACGCGCTGATCGAGCAGCTCAGGACCGACGAGGCGATCGCGGAGGCCGACACACTGCTACTGACCGTCCCCAATCAACTCGGCGTCGACTACAACGCGCACGTGATCGAGGCGATTCTCACCCATGTCGCGCCCGCCATGGGGTGGCGCTGAGCTAGCGCGCCGACGCATTCGCGGTTCTGAGGCGTTGCGCCGCGCTCTGTTCGGCGCGTGCCACGGCCCCGCCTCGCGGCCTCGCGGCAGCCGCGTGCCGGCTGCGTCCGCCGGCGTGACGGCTGACATATTCGGAGCCGTCGATGGGACCCACATGCGGCGGATCCCTGATCGTGATAGGGCCGCCCGATCCCGTAGTCCTTGCCGTGCTTGTCGACCCAGTTCCACAGCGTGTCGCTCGAGGCCTGTCGTAGCGCGCGCGTGGCGCCGCTGACGCTGACGATATCGGCTGCCAGCCCGTGGCCGTAGCCGCCGCGCAAGCTGCCGCCGTGGAAGGAGCGGTCGTCGGCGGCCTTCAGCCCGCTCGCGATCGACTGGCGATAGTTGTCACGGAATGCGCTGGTGATGCCTGGCGACAGGCCGGCCTGTTCGGCCGCAAGCAGCAGGCGGAACAGCCGCAGCTTGAAATCGTGATCCATGCCGCCGATCACGTAGTCGGTGATGGTCATTCCGGCATGTTCGGCGGCCTTGGGGTCCTTCCAGCCAAAGTCCTCATCGACCACCTGCGTCAGGGTCCGGGTGACCGTCACCATCTTGCCCTTCCGCTTGACCGTCACCTCGCGCTGGGTCTTCTCCTTGACCGTGTCTTCCTTGCGCGTGCGCTGGTAGAGCGCCCACAAATAGCGGTCGGCACAGGCATCGATGACGTAGCATTCGTCGAGGATCTCGGCGGTGCCGACGATTTGCTTAGCCGTGTTGGCGGCGTCGCCGGTGCTCGCCTCAGCGGCCTGCTCGGGTGTCGTTGCAGGCGAAATCGTTTCCGACGGATCGCCCAAAGAGGCGGTGACGATCGGTTTCGGCTGAGGTTCGGCCTCATGCACGGATGGCACCGGCTCGGCGGCGGCTTCCATGACCGGCGCGATCGAGGCGGTGGGATCGGCGCTCGCGACCACGAACGGCTTGGTTGGTGCGGCCGGTTCCGATGAGTCCGCTTCCGTCGCTGCGATACTCGGCTGCGGTTCGGGCGAGACCGGCCTGGAGTTGGCGGCTCCGATCGCAACCAGCGCGTTGGCCGCCTTCACGAATGCGAGGTCGTCGGCCGCGGCGAGCTGCGAGCTGTCGGCAGCGACGTGGGCTGGTCTGTCAGCGAATTTGACGTCGGCGGTCAGCGAGGGCGCGACGCGGTTGACGAACGGCGCGACTTTGTTGGTGCCGCTGCTCGCAGACCCCAAGGCAACGAGCACAGCAAGAACGGAAGCCGGCAACGCAATCTCACGGCACCATGGCGCGATCGCTGCCCAACGCGGGTTCATGTTCACCGTCCCCAATCACCCAAGTGTTCGAATTTCTAAAGCGCTTGCGTGCCGAACGCAACGCGCCATCGCAGCCAACCTGTGCAATCGGCGAGTGAAATAAGGCGGACCTGCGATACCAATTCACACAATTCGGCCACAATTGCCGGTCGCGTGACTGCGTCGCAAGGTCCGATTGCTGCCGACGCTCAGAGAATCCGAACGCGTGGCGAGAATGTACGGTATTGCCTGTGAGGGGTTAGTCGACGGAGACGGCGATCACGCCGGCGCCCATCATTCCGAGCGCCCGCGCGGCACTCATGTTGACGTCGATGATGCGGCCGCGCACGAACGGCCCGCGATCGTTGACGACGCACTGGATCGAACGTCCGGTATTGGTCCTCACAGTGACGATGCTGCCCATCGGCTTTGTGCGGTGGGCGCAAGTCATGCCGTGACCACGGCCGCCGTAATAGGAGGCGAGACCAGACTGGGCGTGAGCGGTGGGCGGGGAGAGAAGGGAGAAGCAGAGGAGGGGAAGGGCGACAAGCAGGGGGGCTCGGTTCATGCATTACTCTCGATTGCAGCCCCGCGCGGACACGAGGTGCACAATCAGGCGTCGCGATGTCCCGAGTGGGGTGCTTTGTTGAATCGGGAACACCTGCGCTGCGATCGATCACGCAAGCAGGTTGGCGCCTTCATCTTTGAGGAGGCCGCGGTGATGCGGAAAGAATCAGGAAAGGCCCATGCGCCAGTGGGATCGTGAAATACAGTCACGTCCGGCGAGTCGCGCAAATCGTTAAGCTTGAGGCTTAACCACTGTCGTAATCCGCAATAATTCTTGAGTACCTTTTGCTTTAACTTATCCGCTAGGGAACGCATGGGCGTTCGAAAGCATCGGTTCGAACTGGGGAAGTCATCCGTATGTGCGGCATTGTCGGCATTCTGGGGCGCGCACCTGTTGCGGAGCAACTGGTCGATTCTCTCAAGCGGCTCGAATATCGCGGCTACGATTCCGCCGGTGTCGCGACGCTGGAGGGCAAGACGCTCGAGCGGCGTCGTGCCGAAGGCAAGTTGAAGAATCTCGAGAAGCGGTTGCACGACGCTCCGCTCAACGGCCACACCGGCATCGGTCACACCCGCTGGGCCACCCACGGCAAGCCGACCGAGAACAACGCTCATCCGCATGCGACCGAACGCGTCGCCGTGGTGCATAACGGCATCATCGAGAATTTCCGCGAGCTTCGCGAACGACTCGAGAAGCAAGGCGCCGTCTTCAAGACCCAGACCGACACCGAGATCGTGCTGCATCTGGTCGACAACATGCTGCGGAAGGGCCTCAAGCCGGTCGAGGCGGTGAGGGCGGCCCTGTCGGAGCTGCGCGGCGCGTTTGCGCTCGGCTTCATCTTCACCGGCGAAGACGATCTGATGATCGGCGCGCGCAACGGTCCGCCGCTCGCGATCGGTTACGGCGACGGCGAGATGTATCTCGGTTCGGACGCGATCGCGTTGTCGCCGTTCACCGATACCGTCGCCTATCTCGAGGACGGCGACTGGGTCGTGCTGACCCGCAAGGGCGCAACCATCTACGACAAGACCAACGCGATCGTCCGCCGCGACGCCATCAAGCATGTCGGCTCGTCCTCGCTGGTCGACAAGGCCAACTATCGCCACTTCATGGCCAAGGAGATCCACGAGCAGCCGGAAGTGGTCGGCCACACGCTGGCGCGCTATGTCGACATGGCGAGCGAGCGCGTTGAGCTGCCGGCAAAGCTGCCGTTCGACTTCAAGGATGTTCAGCGCATCTCGATCACCGCATGCGGCACCGCCAGCTATGCCGGCTTCGTCGCCAAATACTGGATCGAGCGGTTGTCGCGGATTCCGGTCGAGCTCGATGTCGCCTCGGAATTCCGCTACCGCGAGGCTCCCTTGCGCAAGGGTGATCTGGCGATCTTCATCTCGCAATCCGGCGAGACCGCCGACACGCTCGCAGCACTTCGTTACGCCAAGGCGCAAGGCGCGCATACGCTGTCCGTGGTCAATGTACCGACCTCGACGATCGCGCGCGAAAGCGAAACCGTGCTGCCGACCCTGGCCGGTCCCGAGATCGGCGTGGCCTCGACCAAGGCCTTCACCTGCCAGCTCATGGTGCTGGCGGCGATTGCGGTCGCGGCCGGCAAGGCGCGCGGTGAATTGTCCGACGAGGACGAGACCAGGCTGGTGCACGGGCTGATCGAGATTCCGCGCCTGATGGCGGCCGCGCTTGCGACCGAAGCGCAGATCGAGAAGCTGGCGCGCGACATCGCCAAATCCCGCGACGTGCTCTATCTCGGCCGCGGCACCTCCTATCCGCTGGCGCTGGAAGGCGCGCTCAAGCTGAAGGAGATTTCCTATATCCACGCGGAAGGCTACGCCGCCGGCGAATTAAAGCACGGTCCGATCGCGTTGATCGACGAGAACATGCCGGTGGTGGTGATCGCGCCCTACGACAAGGTGTTCGAGAAAACCGTCTCCAACATGCAGGAGGTCGCCGCACGCGGCGGCAAGATCATCCTGATGACGGACGCCAAGGGCGCGGCTGAGGCGACCGTGGACTCGCTGGAGACGATCATCCTGCCGGACATGGGTGCGATGTTCGCTCCCATGGTCTACGCCATTCCTGTGCAACTTCTGGCCTATCATACCGCCGTCATCATGGGCACTGACGTCGACCAGCCGCGAAATCTCGCGAAGTCGGTGACGGTCGAGTAGCTCGGAAGGCTTGGGGGGCCGCTCGCGCCCTTCAAAAATCTGCTAGAACAACTAGCTGATTGTCCTATCCCGGCCAGGAACCCGAATGACCGCCGACACCAAGCCAACCCCGCCCGAGCCGGCTTCGCCGCCGGCGGAGACGCAGACCGGCGTGATGGGGAGATTGCGGAACTACTTCCTCACCGGCCTCGTCGTCGCGGGCCCGGTTGCGATTACGCTTTGGCTGACCTGGTGGTTCGTGACCTGGGTCGACGGGCTGGTACGGCCGTTCGTGCCGATCGCCTACCGGCCGGAGACCTATCTGCCGTTCGGCCTGCCGGGTTCGGGACTGATTGTCGCAGTGGTCGCGCTGACCTTGCTCGGCTTCCTCACCGCCAATTTGATCGGGCGTTCGCTGGTCGATCTCGGCGAGCGATTCCTGGGGCGCATTCCGGCGGTCCGCGCGATCTATCGCGCCATGAAGCAGGTCTTCGAGACCTTGTTCTCGGGAGGCTCGAGCTTCCGCCGCGTCGGCCTGGTGGAGTTTCCGTCGCCCGGCATGTGGTCGATCGTGCTGATCTCGCAACCGCCGAGCGCCGACCTCGCGCAGAGCCTGCCGGGACAGGAGGACCACATCTCGGTGTTCCTGCCCTGCGCGCCGAACCCGACCACGGGTTTCTTCTTTTATGTGCAGAAGAGCAAGATCATCGAAGTCGACATGAGCGCCGAGGACGCGGCGACCTTGATCATGTCGTGCGGCGTGGTGCAGCCGGGCACCGATCAGCAGAAGAAAGTGGCGGCACTTGCGGGCATGGCGAACGCGGCGCGGATCGCCAACGCCTCGACCTTGCAGCCTGAGCCGGCGAAGGTGGAGTGAGACGATGAATGCCAGAACCAAGGAATTGTTGGAGCAGGTCGAGTCCTGGCCGACCGAATATCAGGAAGAACTTGCAGACTTCATTCGGGAGATCGAGTCGCGCCGCACAGGAATTTATCGCCTGTCGGAGGACGAGCGGGTTGCCATCCGAGAGGGCATGGAGGATGCGCGCCAGGGCAAATTTGCGACAGATGAGGAGATCGAGGCGTTCTATCAACTGCATCGCGGTGCATGAGAGTTCGATTTACGCACAGGGCGCAGCGCGACCTTGCCGAAATTTATGATTATATCAGCCAGGACAATCCAACGATCGCGTCGCGTTTCGTTGCGCGTCTCATCGAGCGCGCCCGAGAGATCGGCGATCACCCGATGGCGGGGCGAGCGACAGACGACCCCGGCGCGCGGGTGATCGTCGCCCCGCGTTTGCGCTATCTGATTTTCTATACGATTGCGGAGGATGAGTTGCAGATTACCCATATCCGCCATACATCGCGTCGTCGCCCAAGCAACTGGGGGCGATAATTCCTCCGGTTTGATCACCCCGCGCCGATCAATGGAATCGCCTCGTCGCGCTCGAACAGATAGAGCAAGCAGCGCAGCGCCTCGCCGCGCGCGCCCTGCAGTTTCGGATTGTCCTTCATGATGCGCAATGCTTCGTCCCGAGCCTGTGCAATCAATTGCCCATGCACGTCGGAGCGCGCGATGCGATAACCGGGCAGGCCGCTTTGCCTGACGCCGAGCACGTCGCCTTCGCCGCGCAGCCGCAGATCCTCCTCCGCGATCCGGAAACCATCGGTGGTTTCGCGGATCACCTTGAGCCGCGCCTTCGACATCTCGTTGAGCGGCTCGCGATAGAGCAGCAGGCATGTCGAGGCTTCCGCGCCACGACCGATCCGGCCGCGCAACTGGTGCAGCTGGGCTAGCCCGAAGCGCTCGGCGTTCTCGATCACCATGATGCTGGCGGCTGGCACGTCGACGCCGACCTCGACCACGGTGGTCGCCACCAGCAGGCCGATTTCTTGGGAAGCGAATTGCGCCATCACGGCGTCCTTTTCGCTACCCTTCATCTGCCCGTGGACGAGCCCGACCTTGTCGCCGAAGCGCTTTTGCAGGCTCTCGAAACGCTGTGTCGCATTGGTGAGATGATCGGTGCCCTCGGCTTCGGACTCCTCGACCAGCGGACAGATCCAGTACACCAGCTTGCCCGCCGACAAGGCGCGGCCGACCGCATCGATCACGTCCTCGATGCGGCTGTCGGGCACCGCGCGGGTATCGATCGGCTGGCGGCCGGCCGGTTTCTCCCGCAATTCCGAGATATCCATGTCGCCGAAATAGGTCAGCACCAGCGTGCGCGGGATCGGGGTTGCGCTCAACACCAGCACGTCGACGGCTTCGCCCTTCGAGGTGAGCGCAAGCCGCTCGCGCACGCCAAAACGGTGCTGCTCGTCGACGATGGCCAGCGCCAGCGATTTGAAAACGACGTCGTCCTGAATCAGCGCGTGGGTTCCGACCAGCAGATCGATCTCGCCTGCTTCGAGGCGCGCAAGCAGTTCGCGCCGCTCCTTGCCCTTCTCGCGGCCGGTGAGGATTGCCGCCCGCAGACCTGCGCGCTCCGCCAGCGGTGCAATCGTCTTGATATGCTGGCGCGCCAGAATTTCGGTCGGCGCCATCAGCGCCGCCTGCTTGCCGGCTTCGACGACGGCCGCAGCCGCGAGCAGCGCCACCACGGTCTTGCCGGAACCGACGTCGCCTTGCAGCAGCCGCAGCATCCGCACCGGCTGTTTCAGATCGTCGGCGATCGCGGCCGCGGCCTGGCGCTGCGAAGCCGTCAACGCGTAGGGCAGGGCGTCGATGACCTTGTTGCGCAAATGACCATCGCCGGCATGGCGGTTCCCCGCGGGCCGGCGCAATTGCGCGCGCACCAGCGCGAGCGCCAGTTGACCTGCCAGCAGTTCGTCGAAGGCGAGGCGCGACCAGAACGGGCCGTCGGGCAGGATATCCGTCAGTTCGACCGGCTGATGCACGCGGCTCAGCGCTTCCGCAATCGGCGGGAAATGACAGCGACGGATCACCTCCGGGCTGATCCACTCCGGGAGTTGCGGCAACCTCGCGAGCGCCTGGGCGATCGCACGGCGCAGCGAGCCCAGCGCGAGCCCTTCGGTCAGGGGGTAGACGGGGTCGATGCCGGAGAGCGCCGCGAACGCCTTCTCGTCCACCACGCGGTCGGGATGCACGATCTGCGGGATGCCGTCATAGATCTGCAAGGTGCCGGAGACGAAGCGCTTGGCGCCGACCGGCAGCAGTTTCGCGACATAATCGGGCTGCGCGCGGAAGTACGTCAGCACGACGTCGCCGGTGTCATCGCTGGCATAGACCAGATAGGGCGCTCGGCGATTGCGCGGCGGCGGCGGGCGATGGCGGTCGACCGTCACTTCCAGCGTCACCATCGTGCCCGGCGACGCATCGCGGATTTTCGGCCGCGCCCGGCGGTCGATCACCTGCGAGGGCAGATGCATGAGCAGATCGACCAGCCGCGGGGTCTCCTCGCGGCCAAGCAGGTAACGCAGCAGCTTGTCCTGCTTCGGACCGACGCCGGGAAGGCTCGTGACCAGGGCAAACAGGGGATTGAGGAGAGCAGGGCGCATGGAGCGAATATGGCCATTCCCACGCGCCATGCCCGGCTGCGCGCGGTCCATCCACGTGTTTTTTCGACGCGAGGCGCTGACATCGGCGCGAAGCGTCGCTATATCACCCCCGCCCGGCACGTCCGGGCTTTTGGCGTTGGACTGGATTGAACCGAGATGACGGGATCGACACGATCGAGCGACGGGCTCGATGTCAGGCGGAAGCGGCTGTTGTTCCGCTGCTGGCACCGCGGCACGCGCGAGATGGATCTGATCCTTGGCCGCTTTGCCGACGCCGAGCTCGAAACCCTTTCCGACAGCGAGCTCGACGCGCTGGAACGCCTGATCGACCTGCCCGATCCCGATCTCTATGCCGCGCTGACCGGCGACACGCCGATCGCGCCGGAACACGCCGGTCCGCTGTTCGATCGCCTCAAACGTTTTCGCGCGGTGGACCACGGCGCATGAAACCACGAGTTAAATCACCCGCGGAGCTGCTCGCACCGGGCCGGGTGCTGACGCTTGCCAATGTCGCGGAAGGCGCAGAAGGCCTCGTCGTCTCCGATCTCGCGCGCGCCATTGCGGCCAGACCGAAGAAACTCGCGATCAGCCTCGCTGTGATCTGCCGCGACGGGCCGCGGATGCAGCAGCTTGCCCGCGCCCTTGAATTCTTTGCGCCGGATCTTGCGAGTCATGCAGTTCCCGGCGTGGGACTGCCAACCCTACGACCGCGTCTCGCCGCATGGCGCGCATCCTGGCGCAGCGCCTGACCACGCTGGCGCGCCTCGCGCGGCTGACCGGCAGCGAGAAGCCGCTGATCGTGCTGACCACCGTGAACGCCGCCGTGCAGCGCGTGCCGGCCCGCGATGCGGTCGCGGCCCAGGCGCTGTCGGTCGCGCCCGGCCATATCGTGCCGATGGACTCCATCATCGGCTGGCTGGAGCACAACGGTTACAACCGCTCCTCAACCGTGCGCGAGCCCGGCGAATATGCGGTGCGCGGCGGCATCCTCGATCTCTTCCCGGCCGGGCCTCGACCAGCCCGTGCGCTTCGACTTCTTCGGCGACTCCCTGGAATCGATCCGCTCCTTCGATGCCGAGACCCAGCGCACGCTGCTCGACATGCGTTCGCTCGATCTGGTGCCGATCTCGGAATTTCAGCTGGTCACCGAAACCATCCGCCGTTTCCGCATGGCCTATACCGCGCAGTTCGGCGCGCCGGGACCAGACGATGCGCTCTATCAGGCGGTCAGCGAAGGCCGCCGCTATCCCGGCATGGAGCACTGGCTGCCGCTGTTTCAGGAGCGGATGGATACGCTGTTCGACTATCTCGGCGACGCGCCGATCGCAATCGAGCCGCAGGGAGAGGACGCGGCACGCGAGCGCTTCAAGCAGATTGCCGATTATTACGACGCGCGACGCGACGCGCTCGAGCATCCCGGCGGTGGCGCTGTCTATAAACCGCTGCCGCCTGACCGGCTCTATCTCACCGAAGAGGAATGGCACAAGTGTCTCGGCGAGGGCGCGCTGACGCGCTTCACGCCTTTCGCTGTGCCGGAGGCCGAAGGCGTATTCGACGCAGACGCACGGCGCGGTCGCGATTTTGCGCCGGAACGCAACGACGCGAAGGTCAACGTGTTCGAAGCGTTGGTCGCGCATGTCCACGCGCTGCAAAGCCAGCGCAAGAAGGTGGTGATCACGCTCTGGAGCGAGGGCTCGCGCGACCGCATGGCGAGCATGCTGCGCGACCACAAGCTGTCCAACGTCACCTCGGTCAATGCCTGGCGCACGGTGCAGGCGACGCCGCGCAATGAGGCGATGCTTGCCGTGCTCGGCATGGAGAGCGGTTTCGAGACCGCTGATGTTGCCGTCATCAGCGAGCAGGACATTCTGGGCGACCGTCTGGTGCGGCCGCGCAAGGCGACCCGCAAGCTCGACAATTTCATCTCGGAGGTGACGAGTCTCGCCACCGGCGACATCGTCGTGCATGTCGAGCACGGCATCGGCCGCTTCGTCGGGCTGCAGACGCTCGATGTCGCCGGCGCGCCGCATGACTGCCTCGAATTGCATTATGCCGCCGACACCAAGCTGTTCCTGCCGGTCGAGAACATCGAGCTGTTGTCGCGCTATGGCTCCGACCAGACCAATGTCGAGCTCGACCGGCTCGGCGGCACCGGCTGGCAGACGCGCAAAGCCAAGCTGAAGAACCGCATCCGCGAGATCGCGGGCGAGCTGATCAAGATCGCGGCCGAACGCATGTTGCACGAAGCGCCGAAGCTGCCGGTGCAGGCCGGACTCTATGACGAGTTCTGCGCGCGCTTCCCTTATGACGAGACCGAGGACCAACTCGGCGCGATTCAGTCCACGCTGAAGGATCTCGAGGTCGGCCGCCCGATGGACCGGCTGATCTGCGGTGACGTCGGCTTCGGCAAGACCGAGGTGGCGCTGCGGGCGGCGTTCGCCGTTGCGCTGGAGGGCAAACAGGTCGCCGTGGTCGTGCCGACGACGCTGCTCGCGCGCCAGCACACCAAAACGTTCAGCGACCGCTTCAAGGGTTTCCCGGTCAAGGTCGCGCAGGCTTCGCGCCTGATCCCGGCAAAGGAGCTGACGCAGGTCAAGAAGGAGCTTACCGACGGCTCGATCGACATCGTCGTCGGGACGCATGCGCTGCTTGGCAAGGCCATCAAGTTCCGCGACCTCGGCCTGCTCATCGTCGACGAAGAGCAGCATTTCGGCGTCAGCCACAAGGAGCGGCTGAAGCAACTCCGTGCCGAGGTGCATGTGCTGACGCTGAGCGCCACGCCGATCCCGCGCACGCTGCAGCTGGCGCTGACCGGCGTGCGCGAGCTTTCGATCATCGCTTCGCCGCCGGTCGATCGACTGGCGGTGCGCACCTTCGTGGCGCCGCATGATCCGCTGATGATTCGCGAAGCGCTGCTGCGCGAGCGCTATCGCGGCGGCCAGGCGTTCTACGTCGTGCCGCGCATCGAGGACCTCGCAGGCGTAAAGGACTTTCTCGACAAGAACGTGCCGGAGATGAAGGTCGCGGTCGCGCACGGCCAGATGCCGCCAACCGTGATCGAGGACCTCATCGGGGCATTCTATGACGGCAAATACGACATCCTGCTCTCGACCACGATCATCGAGTCCGGCCTCGACATTCCCAACGCCAACACGCTGATCGTGCATCGCGCCGACATGTTCGGGCTGGCGCAGCTTTATCAGCTGCGCGGCCGGGTCGGCCGGTCCAAACTGCGCGCGTACGCGCTGTTCACGCTGCCGGCGCAGCAGAAGATCACCGCGCAGGCCGAGAAGCGGCTGACCGTGCTGCAATCGCTGGAGACGCTGGGTGCGGGCTTCCAGCTCGCCTCGCACGATCTCGACATCCGCGGCGCCGGCAATCTGCTCGGCGAGGAGCAGTCCGGGCACATCAAGGAAGTCGGCTTCGAGCTCTATCAGTCGATGCTGGAAGAAGCGATCATCAACCTGAAGGCCGGCGTCGCCGAACCCGCCGCCGACCGCTGGTCGCCGCAGATCACCATCGGCATGCCCGTGCTGATTCCCGAGGATTACGTCTCGGACTTGCCGGTGCGGCTGTCGCTGTACCGGCGGCTTGCCGATCTCGAGACCGACGATGCGATCGACAATTTCGCTGCAGAGCTGCGCGACCGCTTCGGCGTGTTGCCGGACGAGGTGCGCTATCTCTTCAAGGTCGCCGCGATCAAGGCCTATTGCCGCCGCGCCAATGTCGAGAAGGTCGATGCCGGGCCGAAGGGCGCGGTGATCGCCTTCCGCGACAACAGCTTTGCGCAGCCGGATCGGCTGGTCGCCTTCATCCGCCAGCACGGCCAGGCGGCGCGGGTGCGACCGGACATGAAGGTGGTGTTCTTCCAGGATTGGGAGACGCCGGAGGATCGGCTGACCGGCACGACCGATATCCTGCGCCAACTCGCGCATCTCGCGGAAAGCAAGAAGGCGGCATGACAAAGCGGCCGCCGGCATTGCTGCCGACGGCCGCTACTCGCGTCGTTTACTTCGGATACTTGAACTCGGGCGCGGCCTTGAGCGCGTCCTTGGTGGTGTTCATCGAGGCCAGCCATTTGTCGTTCTTCTGGTCGTAGCTGACCTTGACTGACGACGGCGAGACCGCAACGTAGTGCTCACCCATGCCGAGGAAGCCGCCGACCGACAGGATCAGCGCGTCCACTGCCGTGTTCTTCATCGCGATATCGGTGATTTCGCCGACGGTCTCGTTCTTCTGATTGGTGACCGAGAGGCCCTTCAGTTTGGACGAGAACATCTCGTCCTTGGCGACCGTCGAGAACTTGGCCTCGGCGGGCGCGGTGCCGGTGGTCTTGTGCTCGTCGGCGGCGAAAGCGGGCGCGGCAAGCACCGCAAGCGATGCGGCGATCAGTGCAAATTTCTTCATTCTGTCCTCCAGTGAAGCGATTGTGTTGCTTCTCAATGCGAGGATGGAACGATTGTTCCCGAACGAAATTGAAATCGAGTCAGGATGCTGCGCGCTGCGTTTCGTTGTAGAGCAGCCCAAGCAGCGATTTGGCGGAATCCTTTGGACCCAGGGCCGCGACCGTCACGACGGGCTCGTTGCGCTCGCCGCGCCGGCCGCTCGACGTGTGGCGCATCACGGCCGACAGCCGCCGTGCGATGGCGTGCGCATTGCGCAGATCGGTATCGGAGAACACCACGATCACGGAGCCGTCCGGCCGGGCGGCGCCGAAGTCCATCTTGCGCATCAGGCGGCTGATGATGCGCGCGCCGTCGAATTGCGCGCGCGGCTGTTCGGGATCGAAGGCGAAGCGGGCGATCGCGAGGCCTCCGCCCTCCGCCAGCGTCTGGCCGACCGCGCTGGCAAAATCGCGCTCGAAGGCGGCCGGGGTCAGCAGGCCCGTCTGGGGATCAAGGAGTCCCTTGGCGTCGATCGCGCGCAAGCTGCGGCTCAATTGCGCTTCCAGCGCGTGCTGGCGGACCAGCGGCATCGCGTTGGCGGCGATGTGCGCGGGCTCGCCTGTGATGATTTCGAGGTTGGGGAGCTCGTAATCCGGTGCGAGTTCACCTGACGTCAGCACGACGGGCAGGCTGCGGAAGCGCGCATCCTCCGACAGGACGGTCAGAAACGCATCGACCACGCGAGCAGTGAAACCTTCCGAGATCACGATGCCGTCGATGTCGCGATTGGCAAGGTGATTGGCCGCGGCCTCGATGCTGAAGGCACCGACCACGCCTGCGCGTTCGCCGAGCGAGACCGACAGCGCCGGGAAGGCGCCGCCACGTCCGACCAGAAGCACGGTCACATGCAGCGCGGGATCGTTCTCGATCAGCCTGGTCGTGCCGGGCAGCTCGTCTGCCAGGCGACGCAACACGGCCACGTTCAACGCACGGACCCGCAACGCCGCGCGCAGCCGTGGGATCAGGCGGTCGTAATTGCCGCCGCTCAGCGCAAGCGGCAGGGCATTCTCGGGAAGCGCGCCGTCGGGCTCGACTGCGATCAGCGGGAGGTATGGCTTGCGTCGTCCAATCTGCTGCGCGAGTGCTGCAAAGCGCGCCGGATCGACGCCAACCGAATCGACCACGACGGCTGCCGGTTGCATGTCCGACACCGCGCGCACGGCGTTGCTCCAGTCGGCGTCAATGATCGGAAACAGTCCGGCCTCGTCGAGCGCGCCCGCAAAAGACGGCCGTCCGCTGTGTCCGATGATGAGGATCGGCCCTTGTTGGGACATCAAACAAACCCGGGGGCAGGAGAGATGAGGCCAACCGTAGATCGGCCGCCTTAATGCGCCGTCAACGCGAGTTCACACCATCAGGTGGCGTTGGAGCGGTCCCGAAAGGCTTCCACCATCAACGGGTTGAGGCCGAGTTCTGCGAGCGCGGCTCGGGCGCGGGCATTGTCCTGGGCGCGACCGGCGAGCCGGTGCCCGCTGAGCCGGTCGGGCAGGGCTGTGAGCAGCGCGCCCTGACCGAGGCGCTTGCCCCACTCCTGCAGGTCCTGGGCGAGGAAACGATAGCCGCCGACCGCCATGACGCCCGACGGTGGCGCGGTGATCGCAATCGCCCCGGTCGCGCGGTCGAGCCGCGCCGCATATTCGGTGTCGACGAAGTCGCGCGGCGCCTGCGGGATCAGGGAGTCGCTGGGTGGCGCCGGCGGCGCATAGGCGGCGACCGCGACCATGGGGCCGCGCAGGCCGAGGGTGCCCCTCGGCGTCAGCAGGATCTCGCCCGCAATCGATGAGCCCGGCAATTCGCGCCGCGCACCGTGCAGGCCGGGCTTCACCAGCACCGGTGAGCCGTCTGCGGCCGCCCGTCTTGCGCCAAACAATCCGGCCTCACCGAACAGATAGGCGTCGGTCAGCGAGGCGCGCTTTGCTGTCCATTGCGGGCTGGATGCCACCTGTTCGGGCGCGCGCCACATGCCGATGACATTGCGCAAGCGCGGTAGACGGGTGTCGAGATCGAACTCGTCGAGGCGGAATGCGAGCTGCGCGGGCGCGATCAACGTATCGCAGCGATGCTCCCTGAGGTCCTGCTCGAGCACATCGGCCTCGAAGGGATGATGCATGGCGAGCGTGCCGCCCGACAGCAGCCAGGTCACGACAGACGAGGCGAGGCCTGCAAACGAGGTCGGCGCGAAGGCCGACATCAATGTTGCGCCCTGCGGTACGTCGCTTTCGAGGGACAACGCCAGTCCCCCCGCGATCAGGCTGAGATGCGTGCGCGGCACGGCGCGAAATCCCTCCGACGTCACATCGAACGAGATCATCGCGGCCTTGCGGCCGTCCTGGATCACGTGACGTGACGTGCCCGATGGCTGCGCCAGCGCCTGGTCGAGGGAAGCCATGCCCTCCGGCAGATCGCTGCCGAAACCGCAGACATGACGGATGGAGAAAGCCTCCGCCGCGGCATTCATGGCGAGGTCGGAATGAGCGACGCCATCGACCCTGGCCGAAGTCACGATCGCCCGGGCGCTGGTGCGGTTGAGCGCGGCGACGAGCTCGGCCTGCCGCCACAACAGCGGAAACAGCGCGACCACGAGGCCGGCGCGGTGCGCGGCGAGCACAGTCAGCGGAAGCTCCACCGTATTCGGCAGCTGCACGGCAATGACCGAATGCGCCGGCAAGCCGGCGTCGATGAAGTGGGCCGCGAGCGCCGAGATCGCGTGGTCCGCCTCCTCATAGGTGAGGCGCTTCGGCACTTGACCGGTGATGCGCAGCTTGTTGCCGGGATCGACCAGCGCCAGCTCGCGCGGCTTGCGCGCAAGGATGCGCCCAAACAGCGTGTCGAGCGTCGGCGATGTCGCGATCCCGTTCACTTGCCGCCCGCCTCTATTTCCCCGGCGCGTCCTGCCGTTGCCACCAGCCTTCCGGCAGATACCCGACCAGCGGCGTGGCTTTGGGCCGTTCTATCCGATTCCATCGGGCAATCCATTGGTCGCCGGCGTTAAGCACGGGAATTGCGTAGAAACCCGACATCAGTGCGCGATCGAGTGCGCGGACCGCCGACGCGAACCCCGTATGATCACGTGCTTCCAGCAATGCCGCAATCATGGCGTCGATCGCGGGATCCTTTGCGCCCATATAGTTGCGCGTACCTTGCGTGTCGGCGGCCTGGCTGCCCCAATAGAACGACTGTTCATTGCCGGGCGAGAGCGACTGGTCCCAGCGGTTCTGGATCATGTCGAATTCATAAGCCAAACGGCGCTGGTCGAATTGCACGGGATCGACCGCACGCACCTTGGCCTCGATACCGGCGCGCTTGAGATTGCCGGCATAGGCCAGCGCGATCCGCTCCTGATCGCGCGTCGTCACCAGGATTTCGAAGGTGAACGGCGACTTGGTCGCGCGCTGGTGCAATACCGTGCCATCGAGGTCGTAGCCCGCTTCGGAGAGCAGCTTCAGCGCATCGCGCAGCGTCGTGCGATCGCGTCCCGAACCGTCGGCGACGGGAAGGCGGTAACTGCCGTCGAGAATGTCGGGCGCGATGTCGGACGTGTACGGCTTGAGCAATTCGCGCTCGCGGTCATCCGCGGGGCGCGCATAGGCCGAGAGTTCCGAGCCCGGAAAATAGCCGCCGCTGCGGCTATAGAGGCCGAAGAAATAATTTTTATTGATCCATTCGAAATCGAACAACAGGGTCAGCGCGCGCCGGACGCGGATGTCGGCAAATGCCGGACGGCGGGTGTTGAAGACCAGATATTCCGTCGGCTGCGGCAAGCCGCTCTTGATGGTGTCGCGGATCACCTCGCCATTTTTCGCCGCGGCAAAATCGTAACCGTCGTGCCAACGCAACGGCTCGCCCTCGGCGCGGAAATCCGACAGGCCGCGCTTGAACGCCTCGAACTGGCTGTTGGACTCCCGGAAATAGTCGAACCTGACTTCGTCGAAATTGAACAGGCCGCGATTGATCGGGAGATCGCGACCCCAATAGTTGGGATCGCGCGTGAAGGTGACGCTGGCGCCGGGCTTCACCGCCGTAATCCGGTAGGGCCCGGAACCGATCGGTGGCGTCAGCGACGTCTCCTCGAAGGTGGCGGGGTCGACGGCGTGCTTCGGCAACACCGGCATCAGGCCGAGGATCAGCGGCAGTTCGCGGTCGTTGGCGCCTGTCAGGTCGAAACGCACGCTGAGGCGATCGAGCGCTTCGGCTTTGGCGACCTTGGAATAATACTGGCGATGGTTGGGTCGGCCGTGATCGCGCAACAGCTCCCAGGAGAACAACACGTCGTCCGCGGTGACCGGCTTGCCGTCCGAGAAGTGCGCGCGCTCGTCGAGATGGAAGATCACGAAGTCCCTGGCGTCGTCAGTGTCGACGGTCTTGGCAAGGAGGCCATAGAGCGTGAAGGGCTCGTCCTCGCCGCGCGCCATCAGGCTCTCGAGGACGTAGCCGCGCTCGAAGTTGAAGCTGCGTACCTGGGGGATCGTGATACCTCTGACGATCAGCGGATTGAGGCTGTCGAAGGTGCCGAGATTGCCCCACACCAGACGGCCGCCCTTGGGGGCATCGGGATTGAACCAGGGCAGATGGTCGAAGTTGGCGGGCAGCGCCGGCTTGCCATGCATGGCGATCGCGTAGCTTTCGGCGGCGGAGCAGGGGGCGCCAAGAGCGAACGCCGCCATCAGCACAAGCGCAATCCGGGCCGCTTCGCCAACGGGAATCCGCCTAAAAGCTGACATGGATACGCATGGATTTGATTCGGACCGGCTTACGCACGAGTCTTAGCATAGCCCCCCGGAATAGTCGGATTGCCGAGACCAAAGCCGCTTGCTGGCATTGATCTTTCCGCCCGCCACGGTATGAAGGCGGGCGATTGGGGCCGGCGGCATCACCTGTCACGTATCCGCCTCAATTGACTAGGAGACAGCCGCCGCAAAACGGCGCGATACGGCGCCTTAGACGGTTTCGGGCGCTCCCGTTCAGAAAGGGTTTTCCGCAATGAATTTCCGTATCTTGGGCGCGTCGGTCGGGCCGCGTGGTCGGCTTCTCGCCTTTTTGGCGGCGACCGCGCTGGCGGTTCCCTTTGTCGTGACGGCGCAAGCCCAGGCACCGGCGCCTGCTCCCGCGCCCGCCAAGAAGAAGGCCGCCCCGAAAGCCCCGGCCGCCCCGGCGCCGACCGCGCAAGCTCCCGCTCCGGCTCCGGCCAACAGGCCCCGCCCGCTCAGCAAGGCCAGGCGCAGGCGCCGGCACAGAATGGCCAGCCGCAACAGGACCAGGTTCAGCTGATCTATGCGCCCTGGACCAAGTTCTGCCTCAAGGGACAGGACGCCAATGCCAAGCAGGTCTGCTTCACCGGCAAGGACGGCCGCATCGAATCCGGCCAGCCGGTGGTCGCCGCCGTCATCATCGAGCCCGAAGGCGAGCCGAAGAAGATCCTGCGCGTCACGCTGCCGCTCGGCATGCAGCTGGTGCACGGAACGCGGATCATCGTCGACAACAACGCGCCGCAGCAGTCGCCTTACGTGATCTGTTTCGCCAACGGCTGCATGTCGGACTATGAGGCGACCCCGGAGTTGCTGGCCAACATGAAGAAGGGCCAAAACCTCGTGGTGCAGGCCATCAATGCCAACGGCGCGCCGCTGACGCTGCCGCTGCCGCTGGCCGAATTCGGCAAGGCCTATGACGGCCCGCCGACCGATCCGAAGGTCTTCGAGGAAAACCAGAAGAAGCTGCAGGAAGAGCTGCAGAAGCGGGCCGATGAAGCGCGCAAGCGGCTCGAGGCAAACCCGCCGGCTGGCGCGCCGGCGGCTGCTCCGGCACCGGCCGCGAAGTAAGGTCTGAACAAGTCCAAACAAAAAGGGCGCTTCCCAAGGAAGCGCCCTTTTTCAATCCGGCTGCCGGTTCGTCTCAGTTCAATGACGGGTTGCGCGGACGGTAGCCACCCGCTTTGTCCTTGATGAAGATCTCCGACACCTGCGAGTGCCGGATCGGCTCGCCGGAATTATCGGGCAACAGGTTCTGCTCCGACACATAGGCGACGTACTCGGAGTCCGAGTTCTCAGCGAGCAGATGGTAGAACGGCTGATCCTTGTGAGGGCGAACGTCCTCGGGGATCGACAGCCACCATTCCTCGGTGTTGTTGAACTCCGGATCGATATCGAAGATCACGCCCCGGAACGAAAACACCCGGTGGCGCACGATCTGCCCGATCTGGAACTTGGCGGTTCGCGCTTTGATCATGGCCATCGAATAGACCATGATCGGGGACAGCGCTAGTACCCGTTTCCAACCCTCTTGATCCATTATCGCAAAACTGCGGCGTTACCCCTTGGGGTCACTGCGATTTGACTGAATTTAAATTTTACGGTGCACGACGATGCGTGCGCCAGGACGGCGCCAGCCCTTCGCGCATGGCGAGCCGCCGCAACGGACCGATCGAACCGATCAGATGCAGACCGGCGGCACGCATGGACTGCACCGGAAGAAGGTCGCTGAGAAGCGAGCGGTTGGCGACATCGATGGCGAAGGTCCGGCTCAAGACATCGGCGCGCCGCGCCGCGTCATAGCGCCGGAGCACGTCCGGCGCGCCGGGGTCATCACCCGACGCAACGGCGTCGCGCACGATCGCAGCGATGTCGGCGGCATCGCGCAATCCCATGTTGAGGCCTTGCGCGCCGATCGGCGGGATCACATGCGCGGCTTCGCCGACCAGCGCGACGCGCGCTTGCGCGAATTGCCGGGGCCGCTCGATGGTGAGCGGAAACACGTGGCGGCCGCCTTCGACAGTCATGCGTCCCAGGATCGAATGCGACTGCTTCTCGATGGCGGCAGACAATTCCTCGTCGCCGAGACCGCGCAGCCGCTCCGCTTCCTTTGGGTTCGCGACCCAGACCACGCTGCAGCGATCGCCCGGCAACGGCACGAACACGCAAGGTCCCTGCGGAGTGTGGAATTCCGTCGAGATATTTCGATGCGGCCGCGTGTGGCCGACATTGAAGGTGAGTGCGGCCTGCTGGAGGTCACGGCTGGTGACGGCAATGCCGGCCGCCTCGCGGCACAGCGAATGCCGTCCGTCGGCCCCCACGACAAGACGCGCAGACAACGACTCTCCGGCTGCGGTGCGGATGACGACGGCATCTTCGGCAGGCGTAGCGCTCGCGGCTTCATCGTCGATCCGGACCAGGCCGGGAAGTTCGGCGACGCGCGCTTCCAGCGCCGCCATCAAGACGCGATTTTCAATGTTGAAACCAAAGGCCTCGAGGCCGATTTCGTCGGCGGCAAAGCGCACCTCCGGCGCGCGGATCAGTCTGCCGGTGTCGTCGACCAGCCGCATGGTCTTGAGCGCTACGGCCTTGTCCTCGCAGCGCCGCCAGACATCCAATTCGCGCAGAAAGTCGACGGAAGCACCGAGCAGTGCGGTGGTGCGGTTGTCGGAATAGGCGGTGCGGCGCGCGATCAGAACCGTCTGTGCGCCAGCCTCTGCCAGCGCGATCGCAGCCGAGAGCCCGGCTGGACCGCCGCCAACCACGGCAACGTCGTGGGGAACAGATACGTCCTGCATGTCCTCACAATTGACGTGTCCCGCAGGCTTTTCAAGCCCTGCATCAGCTCACAATGTTCGCGCGACGGATCGCCGCAACATCGCATGTACAAACAAAGCGGAATCCTGATAGCACTGCGCCACCCATGGACCAGATCGACCCACCGGTTTCCCTAAGCGCCACACCGCGGAGGCGCGCCGCCGCTTTCTCCGTGCATGTGTTCACCGCGCTTGGCGCAGGCCTTGCCTTGCTGGCGCTGCTGGAAGCCGTGCGCGAACATTGGGCCGCGATGTTTGCGTGGCTCGGCGTCGCGCTGATTATCGATGCCGCCGATGGACCGCTGGCGCGGCGGCTCGACGTGGTGCGGCTGCAGCCGGACTGGTCCGGCGAAGTGCTCGATCTCGTGGTCGATTTCGTCACCTATGTTTTCGTGCCGGCTTACGCGATCGCGGCGGGCGGATTGCTGCTGCCGCTTGCGGCGCCGCTGCTCGGCATCGGCATCACCGTCAGCGGTGCGCTCTATTTTGCCGACCGCCGCATGAAGAGCGCCGACAACCACTTCCGCGGCTTTCCGGGTTTGTGGAATATCGCCGCCTTCTATCTGTTCCTGCTGCACTGGCCGCCGGCGCTGTCGAGCCTCGTGGTGGCATTATTGATCGTGGCGACCTTTCTGCCGTTTCATGTCATTCATCCGGTCCGCGTCGTGCGGCTGCGCTGGCTGACGCTGATCCTGATGGCGGCGTGGGCCGTGCTTGGACCCTACGTGCTGATCAAGGATTTCAACGTCGAGGCGCCCGTCACTGCCGCACTCTGCCTGATCGCGGTCTATGTCGTGGCGAGCGACGGCGCCATCCGATTCCTGCGATCGCTCAAGGCATGATCCATCTGCTCACCAGTCCGGAAGCCTGGGCGGCGTTGCTGACGCTCACCGCGCTCGAAATCGTCCTCGGCATCGACAACGTCATTTTCCTGTCCGTGATCGTGGCGCGGATTCCCGAGCCGCAGGCCAGTCACGCCCGCCGGATCGGCCTTGCGCTGGCGCTGGTGTTCCGCATCCTGCTGCTGACCTTCCTGGTGTGGCTGATCGGGCTGACACGGGACGTCTTCGTCGTCAGCGGCATGTCGTTCTCGTGGCGCGACCTGATCCTGATCGGCGGCGGATTGTTCCTGATCGCGAAGGCAACCCACGAGATCCATTCGGAGGTTGAGGGCAGCGACGAGGAGGGCGGCCAGTCCAGTGGCCGCAGCGCGTTCTTCTGGGTCATCGCCCAGATCGTCGTCATCGATCTCGTGTTCTCGCTCGACTCCATCATCACGGCGATCGGCATGTCGAGCGAACTCGCCATCATGATCGCGGCGGTCGTGATCGCCTGCATTGTCATGTATGCGTCATCGGGGCCGGTAGCGCGCTTCGTCGCCGAACATCCGACCACCAAGATGCTGGCGCTGGCGTTTCTGGTGCTGATCGGCGTTGCGCTGGTCGCCGACGGTTTCGAGTTCCATATTCCGCGCGGCTACATCTACTTCGCCATCGCATTCTCAGCGGCCGTCGAATTCTTCAATGTGCTCGCCAAGCGCAACCGCAAAACGCCGTTTCATTAGCCCGCTACAACAGGTCAAGTTGACAACACGGCCTCGATGGCCTTGTCATGCGCTAAATCGCCGCGAGGAGTTCGAAAATGACCAAAGCCGTGCGCGTGCACAAGGTGGGAGGGCCGGAAGCGCTCGTTTACGAGGCCGTCGACCTTGCTGCGCCTGCAGCGGGAGAGGTGCGCATCCGCCAGCATGCGGTCGGCCTGAATTTCATCGACGTTTATTATCGCACCGGTCTGTACAAGGCGCCGGGGCTGCCGTTCATCGCCGGCAACGAGGCCTCCGGCGAAGTCATCGCCGTCGGTCCCGGCGTGACCAATTTCCATCCGGGCGACCGCGTCGCCTACTACCACAACCTCGGCGCCTACGCGACCGAGCGCAATATTCCCTGGGAGAAGCTGGTCAAGCTGCCCGACCACATCACCTATGAGCAGGGCGCGGTGCTGATGCTCAAGGGGCTGACGGTCTGGTATCTCCTGCACAAGACCTTCAAGATCGAGCCGCATCATCGCGTCCTGATCCATGCCGCGGCCGGCGGCATCGGGCTGCTCGCATGCCAATGGGCGAGGGCGCTCGGCGCCCACGTCATCGGCACGGTCGGCTCGAAGCAAAAGGCCGAGCTCGCGCTCGCCAATGGCTGCGACCACGTGATCAATTACAGCGAGGAAAACTTCGTCGACCGCGTCAAGCAGATCAGCCGCAACGAGCTCTGCGACGTCGTCTATGACGGCGTCGGCAAGTCGACGTTTCCGGGCTCGCTGTCCTGCCTCAAGCCGCGCGGCATGTTCGTCAGCTTCGGCAACGCTTCGGGCCCCGTGCCGCCGTTTGCGATATCGGAACTCAACAATCACGGCTCGCTGTTTGCGACAAGGCCGAAGCTCAACGACTATATCGGCACCCGCAAGGAGCTGCTGGAGGGCGCCGATACGCTGTTTGCCGCCGTGATCAACGGCAAGCTTCATGTGCCGATCAATCATGCCTATGCACTGAAAGATGCGGCCAAGGCGCATATCGATCTCGAAAGCCGCCACACCACCGGCGCGTCGATCCTGAAGCCGTGAATACCACCAGCCTCTCACTGTTCCTGTTTGCGGCGCTGATGATCGCCGTGGTGCCTGGGCCCGGCATCTTCTACGTGGCGGCCAGGACCTTGTCGGGCGGCAGACGGGCTGGGTTCGCCTCGACCATCGGAACGGGACTGGGCGGGCTCGTCCACGTCATGGCGGGCGCGGTCGGCGTCTCCGCGATCATTCTGGCCAGTGCCGAACTGTTCGCAGCGCTCAAGCTGATCGGCGCGTTTTATCTGGTCTGGCTCGGCTTCCGCACGTTTCGTGACGCAGGTCGGCGAACGCCTGACCGACCCGCCACGCCGACGCCCGAGCAGGCTTTCCGGGACGGCGTCCTCGTCGAGGCCCTGAATCCGAAAACCGCGGCGTTCTTCCTGGCCTTCATTCCGCAGTTCATCGATCCAGCGGCAGGTCATCCGGCGCTGCACTTCATCGCGCTCGGCGTCGTCTCGGTGACGCTCAATACATCAGCCGATATCGTCGTGGTGATGATGGCCTCGAGCGCAAGCGCCGGTTTGGCGCAGCGTCCGCGTCTGCTTCAACGCCTGCGACAAGGTTCGGGGATTTTCATCGCAGGGCTCGGCCTGTCGCTAGCATTCGCGCGGCGTCCCGCGAGTTGAGCGTTATTGTCTGCGCGTGCGCTGGTCGTCGCCGTGGAGATGCGCAGTCACCAAAGCCGCGACTTCCCCGGCGTGCGTTCGCGCCAGGTCGTGACCGCCGCCGCGAACGATGCGAAGATCGGAGCGGGGCAGCGATTGATGCAGTCTCTCGCCGACGGAAAGCGGGCTGATCGGGTCCGCATCGCCCCAGATCAGCAGACTAGGGACATCGATCGAGGCCAGTTTGACCGACAAATCCTCGCGGGTCTGGTTCGCTTCGGTGATCCACGGGGCAGCCTCGGGAAATTCACGCCGATAATCTGCGCGCCAATCCGACCCGCCCAAATCATGCACCGGCACGCCGCCGGAAGTCACGGTCAGGACAAGCCGGCGGACCCTGTCGGGAGCCGAAAGCGCCACGCGCAACGCGACGAGCCCGCCCAGGGATTGAGCGATCAGATCCGAAGGTCCGTCGAGTTCAGCGAGAACCATCGATACGAGATCGTCGAGGCCCTGAACCTTCGGATCATGGGGCTCGTTCCCGAGCCCCGGCCACGCGAAAAAATGCCGCGGCCGATCGGGATCGAGCCGGTCGGCCACGGGACGCCAGAACGAAGCACTCGCCCCGGCACCCGGCAGGAACAGCATTCTTGTCACGCGGCAAGCTCCCGATAGGGTAGACGTCGCTACGCCACCATCCGCGCCGTACCCGCCTTGGTCAGGATCGCATCGAGACCGTCGATCATCTCGGCAATCTCGGCGCGGCTGACGTTGAGCGCCGGCATGAAGCGCAGTGCGTCCGGCTGCGGCGAATTGATCAAGAGGCCAGCTTCCAGCGCCTGCGCCACGATCGCCGCTCCGATCGGCAGCTTCAGGTCGAGCGCGAGCAACAGGCCGCGGCCGCGGACATTGCCGAGCCCGTGCCGCGCGGAGAGCTTTTGCAGCTCGCTTTCCAGCAGCAAGCCGGCTTCCGTCGCCGCTTTCAGGAATGAGGGCTTGCTGACCTCGTCGAGGACCGCAAGGCCCGCCGCGCACATCAAGGGATTGCCGCAGAACGTGCCGCCTTGGTCGCCATGCACGAAGCAAGATGCCTTCTCGGTTGCAAGCAGCGCCGCCAGCGGCACGCCGCCGCCGATGCCTTTGCCGAGCGTCATGATGTCGGGCTCGATCCCCACGTGCTCATAGTGGAACAGCTTGCCGGTGCGGCCCATGCCGGTCTGGATCTCGTCGAAGATCAAAAGCAAGCCGTGCTCGTGTGTCAGCGCGCGCAATTCCCTGAGGAATTCGTCGGTCGCAGGCCAGACGCCGGCTTCGCCCTGGATCGGCTCGATCATGACCGCGACCGTGTTGGCGTTGATCAGCGCTTTGACCGAAGCGAGATCGTTCAGCTTCGCTTTGCGGAAACCCGGCACCTTCGGCTCGAACAGCGGTTCGAACGCCTTCTTGCCCGAGGCCGACATGGTCGCAAGCGTCCGGCCGTGGAAGCCGCCTTCGAAGGTGATGATCTCGTAGGCGCCGCCCTTGTGCAGCGAGCCGTATTTGCGCGCGAGCTTGATCGCGCCCTCATTGGCTTCCGCGCCGGAATTGGCGAAGAACACCTGGTCGAAGCAGCAGAGGTCGACCAGCGCCTTCGCAAGCTTCAGGCTGGCATCATTGTAATAGGCCGGGCTCGGCGAGATCAGCCGGTTGGCCTGCGCCGCGATTGCTTCCGCAATGCAAGGCGGCGAATGGCCGAGGCAGTTCACCGCCCAGCCCTGGATGAAATCGAGATAGCGCTTGCCGCTGTCGTCCCAGAGATAGGCGCCTTCGCCCCGGACGAACACGGTTTGCGGGCGCGCGGTGATGTCCATCAGCGCATCGAACGGATGGGTGGCGTTGAGCATGGCAGGATTCCTTTTGGTGCTGGAGGAGAGGGGCCGAAACGCAAAAAGGCCGCGCTTTTGAGGGCGCGGCCTTCTCGAAAACTATGCTGATCTATTCAGTCAGCGTGGTCGTCGGACATGGCGCAGCCCATCGTCGTCGCGGGAGCGACGGCGGAAAGCGGCGCGGCGGTTGGTCCGGTCACAAATCATGGGGCGGGCTCATACAGCCTGATGGCGGATGGTGTCAAGACGGTTCCCAGCTTTACCAAACCTTAGGGCATCGCCGGTATCCTGAACGCCTCAGCTTAGAACAGCCGGTTAGCGCTCAGGATGAGCGAAATAGACGCAAGGCCCTCGATCGCCGACGAAGTCGAGTCCGCGGTCAGGACGGGCAGCCCCCAGAAATGCTCCGAGACGGTCGGGCGTGTCACTGCGCTGTTTCTGGTCTCCGCCGAGCGTTACAACGACGAGCAGATCGCGCTGTTCGGCGACGTCTTCGAGCGCTTGATCAACACCATCGAACTTCGCGCGCTTGCCGACATCGGCGCGCGCATTGCGCTGGCCGAACTCAGCGCGCAGCTTGCTCCGTTGCCGCAGGCACCCGGCTCGGTCATTGGCCGACTGGCGCGGCATCAGGAGATCGATATCGCCCGGCCGGTGCTGACGGAGTCGCCGAAACTGAGCAACGACGATCTCGTCGAGATCGCGCGCTGCTGTGGCGAGAAGCATCTCATCGCGATTGCCGGGCGCTGGTGGCTGCAGGAGATCGTCACCGACGCGATGCTGGCGCGCCGTTTCCCGAGCGTGAGCCGTCGCCTGGTCGACAATCCCGGCGCGAAGATGTCGCCGGCGGGGTTTGCCGTGATCGTCGCGCAGGCAGTCGGCGATCCCGAGCTTGCGGTCGCGACGGGCATCCGCGCGGACCTGCCGAAGCAATTGCGAACGGAGTTGCTGCGCAGCGCGACCGATGCGGTGCGAACGCGGCTGCTGTCGCGCGCGCCGCCTTATCTGTTCGAGGAGATGCGGGCTGCCGTTGCGGCGGCGTCAGGCGGGACCGAACGGGAGATGTCGCGGGAACGGGACTTTGGCGCGGCGAGGCAGCTCATTGCACAGCTCCGGAAGGACGATGCCCTGACGGAAGCCATGTTGCTCGGATTCGCCAGGCAAAAGCGCTACGAGGAGACCGTTGCGGCACTGGCGGCGCTGGCGCAGACCGGCATCGAGATCGTTCGCCCGCTGATGCAGAGCCTCAACAGCGACGGCATCCTCGTGCCTTGCAAGGTCGCAAGCCTCAGATGGGAGACGGTCGGCGCGATCCTGGATTGCCGCTTCTCGACCGGCGTCACGGCCGAGAGCGAACTCGTCAAGCTCAAGGCGCAGTATGCGGAGTTGACGAGCGAGAATGCGCAGCGGCTGCTAAAACTCTGGAGCGTTCGCGCGGTCGCGCCTTCGCCGCGCGCGCACTAAAAGCCGCTGACACTTCCATGCAGATCGTATGCGTCCGCGCGATCGATCTTCGCGGTCACGATCTCGCCGACCTTCAACGGCCGGCGGCTTGAGAGATAGACCGCGCCGTCGATGTCGGGCGCGTCGGCCTTGGAGCGGCCCCTCGCGACGGTCGGACCGACCTCATCGATGATCACCTGCTGGCGCGTGCCGACCTTGCGCTTCAACCGGCGGGCGGAAATCTTCTGCTGCCGCGCCATCAGCGCGTTATAGCGCTCCTGCTTGACCTCGTCGGGCACGACATTGGCAATCGCATTCGATGCGGCGCCGGCGACCGGTTCATACTTGAAGCAGCCGAGGCGGTCGATCTCGGCTTCCTCGAGCCAGTCGAGCAAACAGGCGAAGTCAGCGTCGGTCTCGCCGGGGAAGCCGACGATGAAAGTCGAGCGCAGCGCCAGCTCCGGGCATTGCGCGCGCCACGCCTTGATCCGCGCCAGCGTCTTCTCCTGCGCGGCCGGGCGCTTCATCGCCTTCAGCACATCCGGGCTCGCATGCTGGAAGGGGATGTCGAGATAGGGCAGCACCTTGCCCTCGGTCATCAGCCCGATGACCTCGTCGACATGGGGATAGGGGTAGACGTATTGCAGGCGCACCCAGGCGCCGAGCTCGCCGAGCTCCTTTGCGAGATCGAAGAATTTTGCACGCACCTGACGATCCCGCCACGGGCTCTCGGCGTATTTGATATCGACGCCATAGGCGGACGTATCCTGCGAGATCACCAGCAGCTCCTTGACGCCGGCCTTCACCAGCCGCTCGGCCTCGCGCAGGACGTCATTGGCCGGGCGCGACACCAGATCGCCGCGCAGCTTCGGGATGATGCAGAAGCTGCAGCGGTTGTTGCAGCCCTCTGAAATCTTCAAATAGGCGTAGTGCCGCGGCGTCAGCTTGATGCCCTGCGGCGGCACCAGGTCGATATGCGGATTGTGCGCGGGCGGCGCCGCGCGATGCACGGCCTCCAGCACGCTCTCATATTGCTGCGGCCCCGTGATCGAGAGCACGCCGGGATAGGCCTTCTCGATCGCTTCGGGCTCCGCGCCCATGCAGCCGGTGACGATGACCTTGCCGTTCTCGGCCATGGCGTCGCCGATCGCCGACAACGATTCCGCTTTCGCGCTGTCGAGGAAGCCGCAGGTGTTGACGATGACGAGGTCGGCGCCGTCATGCTTGCGCGCGAGCTCATAGCCTTCGGCGCGCAGGCGCGTGATGATGCGCTCGGAATCCACCAAAGCCTTGGGGCATCCGAGCGAGACAAAGCTGATTTTTGGCGCGATAGCCGTCGACATGCTTAAACTGTGTGATTGAAGGCGCTGAGCTAGTCCTTTATGCGCAGAAATACAAGGCTTTGAGCCGCTGTTCCCCGTGCTATGGATAGACTTGCCGGATTACGAGTGATCGATGGGCGCTGAGCAGTCTCCGAAAATCGTCATCATCGACGAAAGCCCGATCCGCGCTGCGATCCTCGAAGAGGGCTTGCGGGAAGCCGGCTATACCGAGGTCGTGCAGGTCAATGAGATGCAGAGCCTGCTGGCGCGCATCTCCGCGCTCGATCCGGATATCATCGTCATCGATCTGGAAAATCCGAGCCGCGACAGCCTGGAGCAGATGTTCCAGGTGAGCCGCGCCGTGCGCCGGCCGATCGCGATGTTCGTCGACCAGAGCGACTCCTCCATGATCCAGGCCTCCGTCGATGCCGGCGTGTCCGCCTACATCGTCGACGGACTGAAGAAGGAGCGCATCAAGCCGATCCTCGATCTCTGCGTGTCCCGCTTCAACGCCTTTTCGAAATTGCAGGACGAACTCGATCGCACCAAGAACGCGCTGGAAGAGCGCAAGGTGATCGACCGCGCCAAGGGCATCCTGATGAAGCTGAAGGGCCTCACCGAGGAAGAGGCCTATGTGCTGATGCGCTCGACCGCGATGCGCGAGAAAAAGAAGATCGGCGAGATCGCGCAATCGATCCTGACGGCGTCGGAGCTCCTGAAATGAGCGGACCGCTCGAAATCGGTTTCATCCCGCTGGTCGATGCTGCCGCCCTGATCGTCGCCGTCGACAAGGGATTTGCCGCCGAGGAGGGGCTCGAAGTCAATCTCGTGCGGGAAGTGTCGTGGTCGAACGTCCGCGACAAGCTCAATATCGGACTGTTCGATGCCGCGCATCTCCTGGCGCCCGTGGCGATCGCCTCGAGCCTTGGCATCGGCCACGTCAAGGTGCCGATCGCAGCACCCTTCAATCTCGGCATCAACGGCAACGCCATCACCGTGTCGCCGCCGCTGCATGCGGCGATCATGGCCGAGATCGACGGCGACCGGTACGATCCGATGGCGACCGCACGCGCACTGGCACGGGTGGTCGCGGCACGGCGCAAGCGCGGCGCCGAGCCGCTGACCTTTGCGATGACCTTCCCGTTCTCGACCCACAATTATCAACTGCGGTTCTGGATGGCGGTTGGCGGTGTCGATCCCGGCGAGGATGTGCGCATGGTGGTGCTGCCGCCGCCGTTCATGGCCGACAGTCTCGCAAGCGGGCAGGTCGATGGCTTCTGCGTCGGTGCGCCCTGGAATTCCATCGCGGTCGACCGCGGCGTCGGCCACATCCTGCATTTCGTCTCCGACATTCTGGTGCGCGCGGCGGAGAAAGTGCTGGCGGTGCGCCAGAACTGGTCGGAGCGAAATCCGGATGTCGTTGCAGCACTCGTGCGCGCGACAGCGCGCGCCTCGGCCTTCGTCGAAGAGAACCGCGAGGAGACCGCGCGCATCCTGGCGCGGCCCGATCGCGTCGGCGTCGAGCCTGATATCATCAGGCGCACCCTCGACGGACACTTGAAGGTTTCCCCTGACGGTACCATGCGCCAGAGCGGCCGCTATCTGCTCGTCGGCCGCGAGGATGCGGCGAGGCCGGATCCGGTGCAGGCGGCCTGGCTCTACGCGCAAATGGCGCGCTGGGGCCAGACCTCGCTCAGCAAGGACGCGCTTCGCGCCGCCATGGCGACCTTCCGGCCCGATCTCTACGACGCCGCGCTCGGCAAGGCCGCGATGCCAGCGCCGCCAGACGCCCACGTCCTTCGCGGCTTTCGCCGGACCCGCCTTCGACCCCGAGGATATCCCGGGCTATCTGGCTTCGTTCGACCTCGCCAAACGCGCCTGATCGAGCAAATAGGCACTGTCGATTCGAAGCTTATTCCTTAGGCCCGCTGCCTTGGGAAAAGGCATGAATTTCAATCCAGTTAATGCATCGCAAAATATACAACTAATTGATTTAACGTAGATTTCAGCTTCACGCTGCGCTGGCACACGTCTTGAATAATAGCTGGTGTCGGCTGTCGCAGATGCCAGTCGGCCATTCCACGATGGATTTCCGCAGCAACGACGCTGATCGGACCCGGTCGAGTTTGACCGCGGTCAATCCGTTTCACGTTGGGCCGCCCAAGGCGGCTTGCAGGAGCTTCGTCGCGCCCCATGAGACTCGAAAATATCACGGTCGACTTCACCGACGAGCAGAAGCGCTACCTCGAGGGCTTTGCGGCTGGCGTGCAGATCATGCGCGGCGGTCGCGGGCTCGCGGGCGGCGCGACTGCGGCCAAGTCCGACGCCGAGCCGATTGGACCCGATGCGGCGCACATCAAGGCGCAGGACAAGGTTGTTGCTTCCGGCAAGAAGCTCGCCGACCAGGAGAAGTTCAAGCGCGAGGAACATCCGTTCGACGCCTATCCGCGGCTGAAGCAGCAGGCGCTCGACAATGCGCCGCCGGTGCCGGCCGACAATTTCCGCTGGCGCTATTTCGGCCTGTTCTATGTCGCGCCGGCCCAGGACTCCTACATGTGCCGGCTGCGGATGCCGAACGGCATTCTCAAGCACTGGCAGCTCGCCGGACTCGCCGATCTCGCGGAAAGCTGCGGCGGCGGATACAGCCACGTCACCACCCGCGCCAATCTGCAGATCCGCGACATCCTGCCAAAGGATGCGGTGAGGCTGATCGAGGGCATCCAGGACCTTGGCCTGTGCTCGCGCGGCTCGGGCGCCGACAACATCCGCAACGTCACGGGCACGCCGACCGCCGGCATCGATCCGCAGGAACTCTTGGACACGCGACCCTATGCCCGCGAGTGGCACTTCCACATCCTCAACGACCGCTCGCTTTACGGCCTGCCGCGCAAGTTCAATGTCGGCTTCGACGGCGCCGGCAAGATCGCGGTGCTGGAAGACACCAACGACATCGCGTTCTCAGCGGTCGAAGTGAAGGACGGTCACGGCATCGAGCCCGGCATCTGGTTCCGGCTCGGCATCGGCGGCATCACCGGTCACAAGGATTTCGCCAAGGCAACCGGCATCCTCGTCAAGCCGGAGGATGCCACCAAAGTGGCGGATGCGATCGTACGCGTCTTCATCGACACCGGCGACCGTACCAATCGGCTGAAGGCGCGGCTGAAATACGTGCTCGACTCCATGGGCGTCGACAAGTTCATGGAGGCCGTGGAGCAACGACTCGGCCGCAAGCTGACGCGCGCTCCGGCTGACGCGATCGCGACGCGGCCGGCCTTCGACCGGATGGCCCATATCGGCGCGCACAGGCAGAAGCAGGACGGCTTGAACTGGATCGGCGTGGTGCTGCCGGTCGGCAAGCTCACGGCCGATCAGATGCGTGGCCTCGCAAAGATCGCCCAGGACCTCGGCGACGGCGACATCCGCCTGACGGTCTGGCAAAACCTGCTGCTCTCGGGCGTGCGCGACGAGAATGTTGCGCTGGCGACCGCCGCGATTGAAAAGCTCGGCCTGTCGATCAAGGCCTCGCAAATCCGCGCCGGCCTCGTCGCCTGCACCGGCAATACCGGCTGCAAGTTCGCGGCCTCCAACACCAAGCTTCATGCCGCCGACATCGCCGACTGGTGCGAATCTCGCGTCGAGGTCGACACCCCGCTCAACATCCATCTCACCGGCTGTCATCACTCCTGCGCCCAGCACTACATCAGCGATATCGGCCTGATCGCGGCGAAAGTGCCCGATGGCGATGGCGACGAGACGGTGGAAGGCTATCATCTCGTCGCCGGCGGCGGCTTCGGCCCGCAAGCCGAGATCGGGCAGGAAGTCTACCGCGACCTCAAGGCGGAAGACGCGCCGCAGACCGTGGAGCGGCTGCTGAAGGCCTATCTCAGGCATCGCGCCTCGCCCGAGGAACATTTCCTGACCTTCGCGCGCCGCCATGACGGCGAAGCTTTGAGAAAACTCGCGGATGCCGAGGTGTCCCCATGAACCAGATCACGCCGACCGCGAAGCTCGAGATCATTCCATCAAGCGCGCCGTTCTCGGAGGCGCAACGCTCCTGGCTCAACGGCTTCTTTGCCGGGTTGCTGACGACCGACGGCGCCGTACCGCTGCCGGCCGAGCAGGGCGCCGCGCTCATGCCGGGCGCAGGCGGCGATGACGGCGAGGCGCCCTGGCATGACCAGACCTTGCCGATTGGCGACCGCATGAAAATGGCCGAAGGCCGGCCGCTGCGGCGTCGGATGATGGCGGCGATGGCGCAGCAGGATTGCGGCCAGTGCGGCTACAATTGCAGCGACTATTCGGATGCGATCGCGGGCAAGAGCGAAGCGCGGCTCAATCTTTGCGTCCCCGGCGGCAAGGAAACCGCGCGGATGCTGAAATCCCTCTACGAGGAGTTGGACAAGGCACCGGCTGCGGCGGCTTCAGCGGCCGTGACACCCGCGGTTGCGGTCACCACCACCATCAGCGAGCCCGGCCGCTCCCGCGACAATCCCGTTGCGGCGACCTTCGTGTCGCGCACCTTGCTCAACAAGAAAGGTTCGGAGAAGGAGACCTGGCACATCGACTTCGACCTGTCGGGCGCTGGTCTCGACTATGTCGTCGGCGACTCCTTCGGCATCTTCGCCAAAAATGACCTTGGTCTCGTCGATCAGATCATCGCGCTGCTCGGCGCTTCCCACACCGTGCAAGTGCGCGGCAAGACCCTGCGCGACGTCCTGATCGAGGACGTCTCGCTGTCGCCCGCGCCGGACAGCCTGTTCGAGTTGCTTTCCTATCTCACCGGCGGCAAGGAGCGCGAGAAGGCACGGGCCATGGCGCAGGGCGAGGATCCCGATGGTGATGCCGCGACGCTCGACGTGATGGCAGTCCTGCAGAAATTCCCGAAGGTGCGCCCGCATCCGGAAGCCTTCGTCGAGGCGCTGGAACCGCTGCAGCCGCGGCTCTATTCGATCTCGTCCTCGCACAATGCGACGCCCGGAAAGCTGTCGCTGACGGTTGATTGCGTGCGTTACGTCGTCGGCAAGCGCAAGCGGCTGGGGCTCGCCTCGATCTTCCTTGCCGAGCGCATCAATCCGGGCGACGAGCTGAAAGTCTATGTGCAGAAGGCGCATGCCTTCGGCCTGCCGCAGGATGCGAAGACGCCGATCATCATGATCGGGCCCGGCACCGGCGTGGCGCCGTTCCGCGCCTTCCTGCTCGACCGCAAGGCGACCGGCGCCACCGGCAAGAACTGGCTGTTCTTCGGCCATCAACGCAGCGATTGCGATTTCTTCTACCGCGACGAGCTCAACGCGATGAAGACGTCGGGCTTGCTGACGCGGTTGTCGCTGGCGTGGTCGCGCGACGGCGAGAAGAAATTCTATGTGCAGGACCGCATGCGCGAGGTCGGTCGTGAAATGTGGACCTGGCTCGCCGAAGGCGCCAATGTCTACATCTGCGGCGATGCCAAGCGCATGGCGAAAGACGTGGAGCGCGCGCTGGTCGACATCGTCGCGCAATTCGGCGCGCGCTCGACCGATGAGGCGATCGCCTTTGTCGGCGATCTCAAGAAGAAGGGCCGATTCCAGCAGGACGTGTATTAGGGGTCAGAACCCGGAAACTATTGAAAACGGACGATGGCTTCGAGCCCAGACGGACTTCAATCAGCCGGTGGATGGCTTGCCGGCGTAAAGTGCCAATTGAGCGTCGAAAGCCCGCTTGTAGGCGGGCCGCGCCTCGCCGCGAGCGACATAGGCGGCCAGGTTCGGATATTCGTCCAGCATGCCCGAAGATTTCAACCTGAGCAGCACCGATACCAATATCAGGTCGCCCGCGCTGAACGCACCATCGAGCCAGTCGGCATTGCCGAGACGAGCGGAGAGTTGTTTCAGCCGGTTGCGGATGCGATCCTCGACCAGAGGCATACGTTCCTTGCTCCAGGACCTGTCGCCCTCCAGCAGCCTTGCGGTGACGAGTTCGAGGATCGGCGGCTCCACCGTATTGAGTGCGGCAAACATCCACGTGATCGCACGCGCCCGGGCATTGGCCTCGTCCGGCAGCAGGCCCGCATAGCGCTCCGCGATATGGAATACGATAGCTCCTGTCTCAAACAGCGCCAGCTCGCCTTCCTCATAGGTCGGAATCTGGCCGAAAGGATGAAGTGCCAGATGCTCGGGCTCCTTCATCGCACCGAACGAAACAAGACGAACCTCGTAAGGCTGGCCCACTTCTTCAAGCGCCCAGCGAACGCGCGTATCACGCGCCAACCCCTTGCCTCCATCGGGTGACCGTTCAAAGGCGGTAATGGTGATAGTCAAGGTGAGACCTCTTTGAAATCATCGGCTGAGGGGTGAGCAGGCCGTCAAAGCAAATTCAACGCGATCGAGAACGAGCCGCGCCCAGTTTGTCTGCCTGGCAGACCTTTTCAAAATCATCGCCCAAAAAGGGTTGGCGCCGGAACCCGCCAATCCAACTCAAAAGCGGCCGAATGTCTTTCTCCGCGGCGCCCGCACCGGAGAATATTCAAGCGCGATTGTGATTTGCGGCAGCAGCGGCATCACTATTTGCGGCGCAACCTTGCCAAAACGTAATGCCGGCCTTTGATTAGCGCGCATGAGGCGATGGAGATCCACCATGCGCGAACTAAAGGCGGAAGCCCGTTTGCATCTGCTTGCGCGCTCGCTGCGGCGCAACGGTGCCAGCGTTCACCTCGCGGCGGTGTACAGCGCATTCGCCGTCATCGCCGCCGTCGTGTTCGGCACGCTGTCGATACATCCGTTCTGAAGCGCATGATCCGGAAAAATGGGCACCGGTTTTCCCTCGCGACAAACGCGTAGCGTTTGCGCGGAGATCATGCGCAAAACATGGATTCAAGCCGCGCGCTTGAACGGCGCGACCTCGATCCCCGCATCCTTCAGGGCCTGCCGCACGCCGCGCGCGATCCCGACCGCCTCGGGATTGTCGCCGTGGATGCAAATCGTGTCCGATGCGCGTCTTGATGACCTTGCCGGTCACGGAAACGATGGCGCTGTCCTGCACCATGCGCACCACCCGCTCGGCAACCAGCCCTGGATCGTGCAGGACGGCCCCGGCTTGCGGCGTGACACCAGATTGCCGTCGTCCTCATAGGCGCGGTCGGCAAACGCTTCATGCGCCATCGGCAAATTGGCGCGCTCGCCGGCCTTCACCAGCTTCGAATTGGCCAGCACCACGAAAATCAGATTGGGATCGACCGCCTTGATCCCATTGGCGATCGCCTGCGCCGTCATGTCGTCCTCGCAGGCGACGTTGGAAATCGCACCATGCGCCTTGACATGCGTCACCTTGTGGCCGGCCGCGGTTGCGATCGCCTGCAAGGCGCCGATCTGGTAGGCGATTAGATTTTCGATCTCTGACGAACTCAAGCCGGGCATCGGCCTGCGGCCGAAACCGTGCAGGTCGCGATAGCCGGGATGGGCGCCGATCGAAACGCCGCGCGCCTTCGCCAGCTCAACCGTCTTGCGCATGACATCGGCATCGCCGGCGTGATATCCGCATGCGATGTTCACTGATGTCGCGAGCTCGATCATCTCGGCATCGTGTGCCCATTACCCAGGGACCAAAGCTCTCGCCGAGATCGCTGTTGAGATCGACTGTTTTCATGTTTGCGTTCCCTGTTAGCCCAATGTTTCCGCCTGCCAGGTGCCGGCATCGACCGCGTTGACCGCGCTGCCCGCGACATTAGCACCGCGCAGCGCATCGATGTTGAGCTCGCTGCTTTCGAGGCCGCGCAAATGGCCGGGCAGGGAGCGCAGCAAGTCCGCGAACTTTCGCGCCTCCGCCTGCGCCTCCGCCATGCTGACGGCCTTGAAGCGGAACGCGGTGCCCGCAGGCGTCTGCGCCAGCCGCCCGAGGTCTGCCGAAATCACCGTGGCGATCTTGGGATAGCCGCCGGTGGTGTTGCGATCCATCATCAGCACGATCGGCGCGCCATTGCCGGGCACCTGGATGCTGCCGTCGACGGTGCCGTCGGAGACGATGTTGTGGCCGTGCAAATGCTTGATGACGGGTCCTTCGAGCCGGTAGCCCATACGGTCGCTGGTTGCCGAAATCTTCCAGTCGCTGTCGAGAAACAGCGCCTTGGCGTCGTCGGAAAATTCGTCGTCCTGCGGGCCGAGCACCACGCGGATCGGTCCGCTCGGGGCGGGGAGCTCGATGCGCTGTTCGGGCGCACCGCTTGCGGGCTTCGTTGCGAGTTCGTCGCCTTGCTGCAGCGGCCTGGCAAAAGGACTGCCCAATCCCGCGCGCGGATTGACCGCGAGGCTGCCGAAGGTCGGCTCGCCCTCGATGCCGCCTTCAATCGCGAGATAGCTGAAGGCGCCCCCTTTGGCGAAGCCGATGTTGAGCGTCTCGCCTTCGGTAATGGTGATCGATGCGTCGATCGGCACAGCGCGGCCGGCGATATCGACACTGCGCGGCGCGCCACACAGCGCGACGCGTACGGCGCCGTCGCGCGCGGTGAACGACGCCGTGAACGGACCAACTTCAACCGCTGCCGCGAACGGCTCATTGCCGAGAAGCGTGTTGGCGGCGGCGAGCGCGAGGCGATCCATCGCGCCGCTCGCCACCAGGCCATAGCGCTGATAGCCGCCACGGCCGTGATCCTGCACGGAGCACGCAGGTCCAATCGCTGACACCACGAGCTTGCTCATGCGGGAACCATCTCGGCGATGATCTCGCCGGCCTCCGCGGCGCGTTCCTGCTCGGCAAAGGTCTTTGCGTCGACAGGAACAAAGGTCACGCGATCGCCGGGTTCGGTCAGGAACACGGGATCGCGATGCAGCCGAAACGTCCGCACCGCCGTTCGTCCGAGCAGATGCCAGCCGCTCGGCGCGGCCAGGCATTGGATGCCGGCCTGCACGCCGCCGATCGAGATCGTTCCGGCCGGAGTGAACACCCGCGGACTGAGCCGTCTCGGCATATGCAGCGACTTGTCGAGCCCCGACAGATACGACCAGCCCGGGGTGAAGCCGATCATCGCAACGCGGTAATCGCCGCCGGAATGCCGTGCCACGACCTCGTCGGGCGTCAAGTTCAGGTTCCTGGCGACGTCCTCGAGGTCGATGCCGTTCTCGCCGCCATAGGCGACGGGGACGCGCCAGCGCCGCGACTTTGCCGCAGCCGGCGCAGGCTTCTCGGCCAGCGCCAGCAGTTTCTCGCCAAGCGCGTCGAAATCGATCTGTACGGGATCGTAGTGCACCAAAAGCGAGCGATAGGTCGGCACCGTCTCGGTCACACCGTCGACCTTTGCCGCCGCGAGCGCGCGATCGAGCGTCAGCACGCGCTGGTTGGCGGCATCATCGATATTTTTGGCGAATTCCACCGCGATGGCGCGGTCGCCACTCGGCAACAGGCGGGGCGGGGACAAGGACGCGGCCATGGCTCGGATGCAGTCGTATTCCATGCTTTTCGCTCAACTCGTCGTGCTTGTCACGCCCTTGACGCGGAAGCTTGGCCCCGCAAGATGCGCTCCGCCAATTTCCCCGACCGGAGCGCGCTTTTTCGATGTCCATGACCCCCGACGCCATCAAGATCCTGTCCAGGATCACGACCGCCACCATCACCACCGTGCTCCTGAAGAAGGGCCTGCGGAACGTCTGGATGCGCGGCGCGCGTCCATTGAAGCCCGGCCTGCCGCGGCTGGTCGGCCCTGCTTTCACCCTGCGCTTCGTTCCCGCGCGCGAGGATCTCGCCACGCCGGAATCCTGGTCGTCGCCGATCTCCACCCGCACCGCGATCGAGGCCATGCCGGCCGGTTGCATCGCCGTGGTCGATGCCATGGGCATCACCGATGCCGGCATCTTCGGCGACATTCTCTGCGCTCGCATGGTCAAGCGCGGCGTCACCGCATTGATCACGGACGGCGTGGTGCGCGACGTCGAAGGCGTGCTCGGCACGGGAATGCCGGTGTGGTGTGACGGCTATGCCGCGCCGCCGTCGGTGGCAGGCTTGACCTTCGTCGGCTGGGGCGAGCCGATCGGCTGCGGTGGCGTCGCCGTGTTCCCCAATGACATCGTGGTCGCCGACCAGGATGGCGCGGTGCTGATCCCGCAGAAGATGCTCGACCACGTGCTCGCTGAAGGCGAGGAGCAGGAGCGGATGGAAGCCTGGATCGTCGATGAGGTGAAAAATGGCGCGCAGCTGCCGGGCCTCTACCCGATGAATGCCGAGACCAAAGGACGCTACGAGAAGTCAAAGAAGTAGCCGGGCAAACCGGCGCAACGAGGGAGAACCACCATGGACATCTATCCCGCAGGTTCGCGACCGACGCGCCGCGCGCCTGCCGAAAACTTCACCGGCACGGTCTGGCAGGACCCGATCATCACGGCGCCAGCGCCGGCGCGGGTGGTCATCAACCGCGTCGGCTTCGAGCCGGGCGCGCGAACCGCGTGGCACACGCATCCGTTTGGACAGACGCTCTACGTGATTTCAGGCGTCGGCCGCTTCCAGACCCAGGGCCAGCCCGTCAAAGAAATCAAGGCCGGCGATGTGATCTGGATTCCGCCGGGCGAGAAGCATTGGCATGGCGGTGCGCCGACGACCGGCATGGTCCACATCGCGACGCAGGAAGCGCAGGACGGCAAGACCGCCACCTGGATGGAGCACGTCAGCGACGCCGACTACAACGCAAAGGTGGGTTAGCTGGTATCAGGTCCGCGTCGCGGTCCAGGTGCCCGAGCACAACGCGCCGCGCCAGGTGCCCGAACCCGACGTGCCCGAGAGGTGACCGAAGCCGGTCGCGCGCTTGATGCCGCTCACCAAGGTGACAGTGATGCTGCCGGCGTCGGCGACGCGGCCCGACGCACTCACCATCCCGTCGCCGGAGACCTTGCCGTTGGCGATGCCGATCGAGACGGTGGCGCCGTTGCCGCATTCCGAGTTCGATGAGGCGATGCGAACGTTCCAGGAGCCGTCGAACGACGCGGCCGCGGCCGGCGTCGCAAACGGCAGGACGCAGAGAAGCGCGATGCGAGTGGCGATAACGACTTTGCGGAAATTGGTCATGGCGTGCCCCTGTTGTTTGGTGCCGCCAGTCGTCGCATATCGCCTGAGGGTTCGATGTGACTGACGTCACGCAGATCTCACGCACAAAAAAAGCCCCGCCGGAAAAGCGGGGCTTTTGATTTCCGGGCTCCTGGCCGCGTCAGTTCACGCGAGTCCAGGTCTGGCCGCCGCAGAACATGCCGCCAAAGGCGCAGCCCTGGACGCGCAGCTGCGTCGTGCCCTTCATCGCGATCGTCGAATCATAGGTGCTGCCGGTGTTCGGATCGTGGATCCGGCCGCTCCATTTGCGCTCGGCGCCCGGCCGCATGTTGATCAGCACCTGCTCGCCATTGGCGTTCGATTTCGCATCGACCGAATAGCCGCAGAGATTGGCGCCGCATTGCTCGATGCGGACCTTGCCTTCCTTCTCCTCGGTCAGCCAGACCCCAACGGGCGAGTTGGGATCACGCGGCGCCGCGACGGGGGCGGGAGCAGCTGGCGCGGCCGCGACCGCCGCTGCTGGCGGCGGAGGGGGCGCTGCCGGAACAGGCGCAGGCGGTGGGACAGCGGCCTCCGCAGGCGGTGGCGGAGGTGGCGGCGCCGGGTCATGCAAGACCGGAGGCGGCAGCGGCGCAGCCCCGGTATCCGCCGGCGCAATAGCAGCGGTCGTCGGCGCAGGCGGCGGTGCGGCGGGTGGCGGCGCGGCGGCAGGAGCCGGGGCAGCCGGAGCGGCAGCGGTCTCGGGCGCGGTTGCCGGCGCTGGCGCAGCCGCAGGCGGCGGGGTCGGATCGCTCTTGGCCTCGGCCGGCCTCTTCGACTTCGATTTCTTGCCGGTATTGTCGTAGACGCCGGGAATGGAGACGGTACCGCGATCCGGATCGATCCGGATGGTGCGGCCGCCATACTCGAACTGGTACTGCGCCTGCGCAGCGGTGCTTGCCAGCAGCAAAAATGCGGCAGCCGCCAACGTCTTCTTCATTTTTGACCTCCTGAGCAGGTCCGGCGCGAGTCCACGCGGCGGAGCTTCGGTCTGCGTGACCTACATCACGTTCATGACATAAGTCTTGGCCTGCCGACTTTGGTTCAAGCTCAATCTAGAGCGCGCACCTGCACAGGGTCAATTTGACGAGATGCCGCCGCGAAAATCGCGCTGCGTCGTGGCTAAGCCTCGCCGCCGCGGATGATGTCTGCGGCGACGGCGCGCCCGCTCATTTCGGCCCGAAGCTGTTCATAACGCTGGCGCGCCTCGCGCTCGCGATCGTCGACGAACTTGACCGCTTCGTCCTTCCACATCGGGCCGGTGACGTGAGCGGCCGAGCTGTCGCCGATGGTCTCGTCGACAAAGTAGTCGCCGTCATCCGTGCGGCGGACCGTCCACTTGAAGCGGATGGCTTCCATCGGCCCGGGGCCGACCTTGAAGTAACCGTCGCCATCGGACGGCACGATCGTCGGCGCCTCGTCCTCGACGTCCGGCTTTTCCACCGGGCGAGGGGTATCGACAACACGAGGGGCTTCCGGTTGATCGAGAATGCTCGCGATTGTCGCGAGCGCATGATCGGTCGGGTCGCTCAAGGGTCCATCCTCCACGCGAATCGCTGGCCGGCAAAAATTGTCCCACGCCGGTGCGTTGCGCCTTCTTTGTGTCGGTGGAATGAGGCTGAGTTTAGGCTAATTTTCAGCGCAAACCGGCGGCAGTTTGGCCTTCCATGGGCGTTCCTGCTCGAGCTGTGCCGCCAGGCGAAACAGCGTTGCCTCGTCGCCGAAGCGTGCGGCGAACATCATGCCGATCGGCAGGCCGCCCTTGCTCCAGGCCAGCGGCACCGACATCGCGGGCTGGCCGGACATGTTGAACATCGCCGTGCCCGGGATGTAGCTGCGCAGGATATCCGGAATCACCGAGAAGTCGCTCGACATCGAATTGAGCTCGCCGAGGCGGAGCGGCAGCCTGCAAAGCGTCGGCGACAGGAAAACGTCGCAGCTGTCGAGAAATTCGTACAGCACGCGCGAAATCTGGAACGCCGCGGTCTGCGCGGCGACGTAGTCGACTGACGTGCTCTTCTGCGCATTGTGCGCCATCGCAATGGTCAACCCTTCGAACTCCGCATCGCTCACAGGGCGACCAAGCCGCTGCTCGACCATTCGGACCGGCTGCGCGACATTGGCCCCGACGATCAGCGCCATGGCGTCCGGACCATTGCTGGGGATCTTCGGGGCACGTTCCTCGACATGATGTCCGAGCTTTTCCAGCATCGAAGCCGCATCGCGAACGGCCTGCGCGACCTCGGGATCGAGCGCCCCATCTTCATAGGTGTGCTTGTCGGTGAAAGCGATCCGCAGCCGCCCGGGCGCGCGCCTGACCTCGTCGGCATAGGGCCGCTCCGGCGCGGGCGCGTGATAAATGCTGGTCGGCTCGGGTCCGCCGAGCGCGTCCATCATGACGGCGCTGTCGCGCACGCTGACGCTGACCACGTGGTTGCAGGAGAAGCCGCCCCAGCCTTCGCCGCGGTCGGGACCGAGCGGCATGCGGGCGCGCGTCGGCTTCATGCCGAACACGCCGCAGGCCGAGGCAGGTATCCGGATCGAGCCCCCGCCGTCGCTGGCATGCGCGACGGGAAGGACACGCGCAGCGACAGCCGCGGATGCGCCGCCCGACGAACCGCCGGAGGAATGCGCGAGATTCCAGGGATTGCGGGTGGGGCCGTGCAGGCGCGGCTCGGTGGTGGGCAACAATCCCATTTCCGGACTCGCGCTCTTGCCGAAAATAGTGAGCCCCGCATCGAGACAGCGTTGCGCGAAGGTGCCGTTATGATCGGCGACGAGGTCCTTGAAAATGGTGGCGCCGAACGTCGTCCGCGTGCCGCCGAGATATTCGAGGTCCTTCAGCAGGAAAGGCACGCCGGTGAAGGGACCGTCGGGTAGGCCTTGCTCGATCTGCTTCTCCGCATAATCGTAGTGCTTGACCACGACGGCGTTCAATTGCGGATCGACCCTGGCGGTGCGCGCAACCGCCTCGTCGAGGAGCTCCTTCGGCGTGACCTCTTTCTTGCGCACGAGGTCGGCGAGGCCGACGCCATCGTAGCTGCCATAGTCCTTGAAGGCCATCGGTCAACCCATTGATGTCAGGAATGAATGGACCGCCTCTTGGCGATCCGTGGTGGGTCGTCTGTTGCTCAGAGCACGTCCTGATTGATGACGTTCTGGCGGATCGGCTCGCCGTCGAGCGCGCTCAGGATGTTGCGCGCCGTCTGCTCGCTCATGCGGACGACGGCCTCGACCGTCACACCCGCGACATGCGGTGCCATGACGACGTTCGGCAACGAATGAAGCGGCTGGCCGACCGGCGGCGGCTCCACTTCGAAAACGTCGAGACCTGCGCCGGCAAGCTGGCCCGCCACCAGCGCCTCATGCAGCGCCTTCTCGTCGACGATGCCGCCGCGCGCGGTGTTGATGAGATAGGCGGTCTTCTTCATCAGCTTGAAACGCGCAGCGTTGAACAGGCCGATCGTCTCCGGCGTCTTCGGGCAGTGGATGCTGACGAAATCGGCGCGCGGCAACGCTACGTCGAGATCACTGACCGGCTCGCAGCCGGCGGCCTTGATCTCGGCGGCAGGCTTGTAGGGATCATAGATCAGGACCTGCATCTCCATCGCCTGGCAGCGCTTGGCGATGCGCGTGCCGATGCGGCCGAAGCCTATGATCAGCACGGTCTTGCCATAGAGATCGAACGGCAACTGGCCAAGCCGGCTCGCCCAGGTGCCGTTCTTGACCATGGAATGCATTTCCTGTGCTCGCTTGGCGAGCGTCAGCATCATGAACATCGCCTGCTCGGCGACCGACGGCGAGTTCGCGCTGCCCGCGACCATCAACGGCACCTTGCGCTTGCTCAGGGCTGGCACGTCGACCGCGTCGAAACCGACGCCGATCCGCGTCACCACTTTCATGTCGCCTGCCGCCTCGAGTTCGGGCTCGCCGAAGCGGGTGGCGCCGAGCGCGACGCCATGCACCGGCGCATGCTGCTTCAGCATCGCCTGGAAATCGTTCGACGAGATCAGGTTCGCGAATTCGACGAGTTCGATGTCGTCCCGTTCGGTCAGAAGGGCCCGCGCCCCGGACGACAACGTTTGAGTGACGAAGATTTTCTTCTTGTTGGTGGTGACAGCCATTTCCCGCCCTTGAGGTTTCCTTTCGCCGTCAAAGGACGGCGCCGGTTGCCTCGTTTAGCAGGTGCATATTGTTGAGGTCCACAGCCATTCGGAACGGGGCGCCGTCGTGCGCGCCGGCATCGGGATCGACCCGGCCGCAGAACTGCGCGCCCTCCAGCGTGAAATAAACCAGCGTCTCCATTCCCATCGGCTCGGTGACGTCGAGCACGGTGTCAAAGGCCTCGACGCCGGGCCCGTCATGGCCGGTGGCCTCGGTCAGATGTTCAGGGCGAATACCCAGCAGCAACCGCTCGCTGCGCGACACATTCTGATAGCGCGCGGCGCGGGCCGGCGGCAGCGGGAAGCCGAGGCGATCGCTGACGCGGACACTCAGCTTGCCGGCGGCCTCTTCCAGCCGGCAGGGCACGAAGTTCATCGCGGGCGAGCCGATGAAGCCCGCGACAAAGCGCGTCGCGGGGTTGTGGTAGAGGTCATTGGGCGTGCCGATCTGTTCGATCTTGCCCTTGTTCATGACCACGACGCGGTCGGCGAGCGTCATTGCCTCGACCTGGTCGTGGGTGACGTAAACCGTCGTCGTGCGCACCTTCTGATGCACCTTCTTGATCTCGATCCGCATCTGCACGCGCAGCTTCGCATCGAGGTTGGAGAGGGGCTCGTCGAACAGGAACACCTTGGGATTGCGCACGATGGCGCGGCCCATCGCGACGCGCTGGCGCTGGCCGCCGGACAGCTGTTTCGGTTTGCGGTCGATCAGGTCGGTGATGTCGAGCATGCGGGCGGCTTCCGTGACCCGGCTCTTGATCTCCGCCTTGGGATACTTCTTCAGGCGCAGCCCGAACGACATGTTCTCCGCGACCGTCATGTGCGGGTACAGCGCGTAGTTCTGGAACACCATCGCGATGTCGCGGTCCTTCGGGGGCACGTCGTTGACGACGTCGCCGCCGATCGTGATGTCGCCGTCGGTGATGTCCTCGAGCCCCGCAATCATCCGCAGCGTCGTCGACTTGCCGCAGCCGGACGGGCCGACCAGCACCACGAACTCCTGGTCGGCGATGTCGAGATCGATGCCGCGCACGGCCTCGACGTCGTCGTAGCGCTTCACCACCTTACGCAGACTTACCTCGGCCATCGATTTCAACCCTTCGTCGCGCCGGCGGTCAGGCCGGCAATGTAATAGTCCATCAGGAACGCGTAGATGATCAGCGGCGGCGCGGCGCCGAGCAGCGCGCCGGTCATGATCTGACCCCAGTTGAAGACGTCACCCTTGATCAGCGTGGTGATGATGCCGACCGGCATCACCAGTTGATCCGTCGAGGTCGTGAACACCAGCGGATAGAGGAATTGCGCCCACGACACGGTGAAAGCGAAGATGGTCGCGGCGATAATGCCGGGAAGGGCGACCGGAATGAAGATCCGGGTCAGGGTTTGAAACCACGAAGCGCCGTCGATGATCGCGGCCTCGTCCAGCTCCTTCGGGATCGAGGCGAAATACCCGATCATGATCCAGGTGGCGAATGGCACCGTCAGCGTCGGATAGAGGAATAACAGCACGTACCACTTGTTGATGAGCTGAATCCCGGTGTACTCACCGAGCACTGCGAACATCTTGAACAGCGGCAGGAATAGCAGCGAGTCCGGGATCAGGTAGGTCAGGAACACGCCGGTCGCGAGCGTGGCCGAGCCCCAGAACTTCATCCGCGACAGCGCGAACGCCGCCGGTACGCTGATCAGCATGGTCAGCGTCACCACGAAGATCGACACCATCGCCGAATTCCAGAAGAAGCGAAGGAACTGGTTCGAGCCCAGAAGCTCCTTGTAGTTCGCCAGCGTCGGGTGGAACACCCACCACGGGTTCGTGGCGGCCGCAATCTCCGCGCCGCTCTTCAGCGAGGTGATCACCATGTAGATTGGCGGGACCAGCGAGAAGATGGCAAACAGAGTCAGGAAGAAATAGGACCAGCGCAGCGCCCACGTGCGGTCGCGGCTCATGCTGCCGTATTGCACCTTGCGGGTGGGTCCGGCCTTGTCGATCGCAAGCGAGCTCATGCTTCATTCCCGCGCTTGTTGACGTCACGCAGGATGAACACCGCTGCGACGGCCAGAATCGGCGCCATGAACAGCGACACGCTGGCGCCGAGCGGGATGTCGCCGCCTTCGATGCCCAGCCGGAACGCCCAGGTGGCAAAGAGATGGGTACTGTCGAGCGGACCGCCCGCGGTCAGGATGCGCGTGATATCGAAGTTCGCGAAGGTGACGATCAACGAGAATAGCGTGGTGATGGCGATGATGTTGCGCATCATCGGCAGCGTCACGTACCAGATACGCTGCCACCAGTTGGCGCCGTCGATGGCCGCGGCCTCATAGAGCTGCTCGGGTACCGATTTCAGCGACGCCAGATACATGATCATGAAGAACGGCGCGCCGAACCAGACATTGACCAGGATGACCGAGAAGCGCGCCCATCCCGTTTCGCCAAGCCAGGAAACCGGCCCAATTCCCAACGCGCCGAGCGTGTAATTGAAGGCGCTGTAAGAGGGGTCGAACAACCACAGCCATGCCAGCGTGCTCATCGCCGGTGGAATCACCCACGGCACCAGCAGCATGCCGCGCCATTTGCGTTGCTTCTTGGAGGGAATGTTGTGCGCGAAATGCGCCACGATGAAACCGATCAGCGCCTTGAAGATGACGGCGGTGATGGCGAAGAGGCAGGACTGCTCCACCACCATCCAGAAGGTCGGGCGCTTGAACAGGAACAGGAAATTGCCGAAGCCGACGAATTTGGTCATCGCCTTGTTCAGCGTGGCCAGATGAATCGAATAGAACGCGGGATAGATCACCATGATCGAGATAAGCAGGATCAGTGGCAGCGTCATCAGGAACGCCATGGTGGACTTGTGCTTCATCGCAGCGCGCAGGCTCGACCTCCGTCGCGCGGGCCGGACGGCTACGCCTGTCGATTGAAATGCGACGTCAACCATGGTGCTTGTTCCCTTTGGGGGATCGAAGGCCCCTTGACCGCTTCCGGTCAGGCGTCCGATCGGATCAACGTGAGAACCAACGTGTCACGGTCCGCCCAAGGGCGGACCGTGATGGCAACTTTCAGTTTCAGCTCCGCATGAAGCCTTCGCACTCGCCCTCGGCCCAGGCGAGCGTGTCTTCGATCTTGTCGCCCCTGCTGACGCGCAGACACATCTTGGTCAGCGTGGCCTGCACGTAGATCTGCTGCGCCACCTTCGGCGGGGCGGGAGACGCTGCGATCGACAGCTTCTGATGGTTGTATGGGTTCGGGTAGTGATAGAGCGTGCCCTTCGGCGGCCCTTCCTCGGCCCATGTCTTCAGCGTCGTCAGCTTCTCAAAGGCCGGCAGGTCATAGCCGCCGCTGGCCGCGACGAGCCTGGTGATCGCATCCGGCGACGACAGATGCATGATCAGGCTCTTTGCCGCCTCCTTGTTCTTGGAGAACTTCCACACCGTCAGGAAGTTGGGCAGGTAAGGCGCGAAGCGGCCCTTTGGTCCTGATGGGAAGCCATGGGTCCAGCACTGCTCCGCAACCTGCGGCGCGACGTTCTTGGCGACCGCCCATGCGCTGGGTGGGTTCATGATCATCGAGGCCTTGCCCGACACCAGGTACTTGTTGTTGCCGGCATCGTCCCAGGAGGCGACTTCAGGAGGCAGCCACTGGATAAGCTTCTTGTAATATTCGAGCGCCTGCCGCACCTCGTCGGTCTTGACCGTGAGATTGCCCTTGGCGTCCACGAGCTGTGCGCCAAACGACTGGAAGATCGCGCCGGCTGTGTCGACGGAGTCGGACGTCTCGCCGAGACCGATGCCGAAGGGATTGCCGCCCTTGAAGCATGCTTCGGCCGCTTTGAGGAATGTGTCGAAAGTCCAGTCATCGGCCTTGGGAGGGCTGCCCGCCGGATACATCGCCTGCACGTCGATCCCGGCGTGCTTCTTCATGTAGTCGATGCGGGAGCAGGGTCCCTTGATCTGGCTGCCGATGCACAGGGGAACCGCGTGCCAATGATCGTTGAGCTTGCCGAGATATTCGACGGTGCCGTTGACGGCGCCGTTCTGCGGGATGAGCTGCTTCATCACGTCGTCCATCGGCTCCAGCAGATCGGTCTGGGCGTGTGGCCACCAGGTCGCCATCCGCAGGAGGTCGTGGCCCGACTTGGCCTGGGCTTCAGCCGCGATCGTGATCTCGTCCTTACGGCCGTTGCTGGTGATGTAGTCGATCTGGACGGCGACCTTCTCCTTCTCGGCCCATTCATTGATGAGATCGGTCGAGGCCTTGTTGGCGTTTGGAACCCAATGGTCCCAGAGGCCGATCGACAGGCTTCCCGCCGCGTTGGCGGAACGAACGAAAGGCGCACTGATCATCGCAGCCGATGACAGCGCGGTAGCAGCTACGAATTGTCGGCGAGTAAGCTTGTTCCGTGACATGGCGTGCCTCTCCCTGGTGGGCTAATCGGAAATGTCAGGAAACCTCGTCCGCTGTTTTTCTTCTCGTTTTTGTTTTTCTTCCTCCAGCCATCGGCCGGGGCGAGATTTCGTTGTTTGCGATCAGATCAGAATTGCAGGCGACTGTCGAGAAATCAGGTACTTCAGACTCTAGAACTAACGTTGTGCTCGCAAAGCGTGCAGCGGACTCATGAGCTGCGTCCCAGCGACGCGGCAAAGCGGATATTGCGCCGCACACTGCGACAAAGGGATTAAGCAACGGGCTGACGCAAATGTGCCGCAGTCAAGCTTAACAGGCTCGCCGCGCAAGCCTTTCTTGATCGTGGACGACGCGGCACGGTGCTGGACGGTTTCGACCGGAGCAAGTTAAAAGCTGCAGATGGCATTTCTGCCGTCCCCCAATACGCCAGGCTAATCTTCGACATGGAGACCGAACCAATGACCAGCCCGACGAAAAGCATGCGCGCGCGGATCATGCTGTGCGCAGCACTGGGGACGGCCGCCGTGCTTGTCGCGGGCACGCCGCGCATCGTTGATGCACAGGGTCTGGTCAAGGGCGTCGAGAAGGGCGCACGCGAAGGCAACAAGGCCGCCGGTCCGGTCGGTGGCGTCCTCGGCGGGGCCATCGGTGGCGTGGTCGGCGTGGTCACTGGTGTGGCTGGCGCGCTGACAGGCAAGGGCGATCAGCCGGCGCAACAGAACGAAAAGGACAAGAACGACAAGAAGGGCGCAGCGAAGACGGCCAAGGGTGCGGCACCCCCGGTCAAGGGCGCCAAACAACCGAGTCAGGTGCTCACGCAAGCTGGCGCGCCGCAACTGACCGCCGAGCAGATCGTCGCCAACAGCGACGCCAATATCGAGCGGATCAAGAAGGAGCTGAGCCTCACACCCGAGCAGGAGAAGAACTGGCCCGGCTTCTCCAGCGCCATGCACTATCTCGGACACAACGGCGCCGACCGGCTGAACCTGCGGATTGCGCGCGCCCAGCGCGATCCACCCGACGACATCGTCGAACAGATGCGCAATGAGGCGCAGTTCCTGAACGATCGCTCGCAGGACCAGCGCAACGTCGCCGATGCGGCAGAGCCGCTTTTTATCACCCTCGACGACAAGCAAAAGCAGATCTTCATCGACGAGATGGTGAGGCTGAGCCACGAGCGCGGGCTGGATTAGCCGCGTGCTTGCGCAAGCTTGCGCCGGCCGAATAGCCGGGCACACGTGCCCTGGGGTAGGTTAAAGGCGCGGCACCCGGCTATCCTGCCGCAGCGGCGCGGCGTCTCAACTCGACATCCAATGATGAAGAAAAGCGGACCGATTGTGGCCGGAGTGATGGCTTGGCAGTGACCTTGTCGCGAAGCGACTTGTTCGACCTCACAAACGCCATCGACCGGCCGCGGATCAGCCCATGGGCTGCCGCTAGCCGGCCGAAGAGTCATCTGTGGGTATAGCGCGTCAGGCTTTCGGGAAGTTCAGCTCCACGCCGACGCCGTCGGGATCGTAGAGGAATATCTGCGTGTCGCCGGTACGCGGCACGATCTGCTCGCGGAATTTGACGTTCTTTGCGTTCAACCGTTTGCGCACGCCTTCGACGTCGCTGGCGGCGAAGGCAATGTGGTCGAGGCGGCCGGTGTCCTCGTATTTCTTCTCGGTCCCGCGCACGACAATGCCCTCGCGCGGCGTCCGCGGACCCATCAGATGCACGGTGGCCTGCCCGCCGGAATAGAGCCAGTAGCCGGGAAAGCCGAGCGGCGGACGTTCGCCGTTCTCGAGCCCGAGCACGTCGACATAGAACTCCCTGGTTCTCTCGAGGTCCTGCGGTTCGATGGTGAAGTGCTGCAGCCCGCCAATCGCCATGGTTGTTCTCCTTGTTGACCTGACCCGGATTTTCCTAAACCCAAATCTTCCTAGACCCACGTGAGGTCGGCGTCAGCGCCCAGCATCCAGGCGCCGACCGTTTCGAAATGACTGGCGCGGCCCTGCAATTGCTGGGTCACGGTGTGGACGTCGCGGAAGCGGCGTTCCAGCGGATGAGTGTCGAAGATCGCGGTCGCACCGGCGGCGTTGTAGGCGAAGTCGACGGCCTCGCGCCCCCTGTGGATCGCATGCGTCGAGGCCATGCGGATGGTCATGCGCTGCTCGACCGTGATCGTCGCGCCGGCGCAGAGATGTTTCCAGATTTCCGCCATCGATTGCAGCAGATAGGCACGCGCCGAGCGGAGATTGACCTCGGCCTGCGCGAAGCCTGCCTGCACCACGGCATTGTCCCTGATCGCGCTCTTGTTGCCGCGCGGCACCTTGTTCCGAGCGAGATCAAGGAAGCAGTCGAGCGCGCCGCGCGCGATGCCGCAGGCCACACCGGCAAAGCCGACCTGATAGCAGGTGCCGTTGCCCATCCGATAAAGCGGTCCGTTCTCGCGGCACTCGCGCTCGAACTCGCGGGTAATCGAGTGATCTGCACGCACGAAGAAATCCTTGAGAGCGAACTGGTCGCTCGCGGTGCCGCGCAGGCCGACCGTGCTCCAGATATCGGTCCACGCAACGTCCTCGGAACGCACCAGCATGGTGCGTTCGGCCTGCACGCCGTCTGCCTCGAGCCGCGGCGAGCCATCTGTCTTGAAGATCGGGCAATGCGCGCCGAGCCACGTGGCGTGGCGGCCGCCGGAGGCGAACGCCCAGCTGCCCGTGACGCGATAGCCGCCTTCACATTCGACCGCCTTCACCCGGGGACCGGGACCCCAGGCCAGCACCGCGCGAGGGTCGTCGCCGAAGATCGCGCGTGCGACCGGCAGATCGAGATAGGCCGCCGACATCGCGCAGCCGCCGGCCTGGCTCAGGCACCAGGCGGTCGATGCATCTTCCCGTGCGATGGTCTCGATCGCATGGAAGAAGGTTACGGGATCGGTCTCGATCCCGTCTTGGGAGCGCGGCAACAGCAGACGGAACAGCTGTGCCTCGTGAAGTTTGTCGAGCAGGGCCTCCGGGAGCCGGCGGTCCCGCTCGATCTCATCGGATGCCGCCGCAACAGCGGGTGCGACCGCTTCGGCGCGTGCAACCACGCTGCGGTCGCCGGACAGATCGGAAGGCGTTGCGACCAGCATGTCGGGCTCAGGCCTGCCGCACCCGGGCGGCCGTCGTCACCGCAACCCCGCTGTTCAGCTCGCGGTCGATCTCCTCGATCGACTTGCCGCGGGTTTCGATGCCGAGGAAATAGTAGACGGCGCCCGCCATCAGGAACCAGCAGCCGAGATACACGAACGCCAGCGGGATTTCAGGCAACGGGACGTCCGGCTTGAGGTAATTGTTGGAGCCGACGATCAACGCCAGCCCCACCGGACCGATGATCTTGCCGATTCCGCCGAAGCCATAGGCGGATCCCATGCCGGTCGTGCGCAGGTGCGACGGCCAGATTTCCGCGGCATAGGGCCCGACGATGGCAAAGCCGCCATCGGCAAAGAAGAAGGCGGCGGCGAGGATCAGCCAGAACGCCGACCAGTCGCCCCACATCACATTGTAATTGTAGCCGGCGACGATGATCAGAACGCCGGCGCCAAAACCGAGCAGACCACCGGCCTTGGGCCGTCCCATCAGCTCCGAGAAATAAGAGAACGCAACGCGGCCGATGAACCCGCAGACGGTGAGCAGGATCATCATCTTGGCGGCCTGTTGCGGCGTGACCTTCAACAGCAGCACGAATAGCGACGGCGCCCACAGCGTCACGCCATAGACGCCGGTTTGCGCGCCGGCATTGCCGAGCCAGGACACGATCAGACTGCGCGGATATTTGAACAGATCGAGCCACCTCGAGGTGATGATCGGACCGGCGTCAGCGGCGGTCGGCAGCGGCAGCGACGACGGTTCGACTTGCAGCGCCCAGGCCAGCGACCTGCGGGCTTCTTCGTAGCGGCCCTGGCGGCAGAGCCAGCGCGGGCTCTCCGGCACCCAGAGGCGAACAAGAAGAACAAGAAACGCCGGAAGGACACCGAGAGCAAACAACAGGCGCCACTGGTCGTTACCCGTGAAGGCGCCGAGCACCGCGCCAAGGCCAACACCGAGCGGAATCACGCAGGTGACGAGGCCGCCAACCCAGCCGCGCCTGGAGGAGGGCATGAACTCCTGCACCAGAGGCAGGTCGACGCAATAGAGCCCGCCCACGCCGGTACCGACAAAGAAGCGCATGATGGTGAGGTAGACCCAGCCATTGTCGGGCGTGAAGTAGAGCAGGCCGGTGGCGATCGAGAAATTCAGCACCGTGCCGATGAAGACGATGCGGCGGCCGATGCGATCGGCAAGCCAGCCCCACGCATAGGCGCCGAGGATGGCGCCGATGCCGGAGCTCATCAGCACGGTCGCCGACTGGCCGAAAGTGAGCTTCCACGGCCCGATCAGGAAGGCGAGCACAAAGCCGATCAGGAAGTAGTCGAAGAATTCGAGCGCGTCGCCGATGATGGCGGCGGCGAGGATCTTGAGCTGGTTGCCGGTCAAACTCGTGCGCTTGTCGAGTTCATTGAACATGGCATCTCTTCCCCTGGCGCATGTTCTTCTTTTGGCAAGACGGGCGCCGCGCCTGTGCACCGCCTGCAAGGGGAGGCTAACCCGCGACTGTCGGCAACGGCAAGTGCATCCCTTGCACAGCCGCTCGTCGCTGACGGATTGCTGTTGATCGGTCAGGCGCGGGCAGGCGGAAAGCCAGCCAACGGATTCGTTAGGGTTTTGGGTTAGCCTGATCGCCTGCGATGAACGCGATCTCAGGGCCGGGCGACATGGACGAACGACGCAAGCATCCGCGGATTGAAATCGACGAACCTGCCTATGTTTCGGCGGGCGGCTCGGTCATGAGTTGTGTCGTGCGAAACATCTCACCTGAGGGCGCCGCCATCGAAGTCGACAACCCCGCCTTCGTGCCCGCGCGCTTTCGTCTGGTGATGGCCAACGGCGCCACTGTTCACGATTGCAATGTCGCCTGGATCCAGAAAAACCGGATCGGCCTGACCTTCGTTGCCGGACCGCTCGCAGATCGCTGATCGCGACGACGCCGTCCTGGTTCCCTCGGGGAACTACGCGGGCCGCGGAATGACACGAGTTCCGCGTCCACGAGAAAAGACGGCTGAAATGTGTCTCAACTCTTGAGTGTGCATAAAACTTGTGCTCAGGATTGCCCCACTTGGGTCATGGGGATGAGGCTATGAAAGTCAGATATGCGTTAGTTTTCCTGAGCTTGATGTCGTTTGTCGGGGCGGCCAATGCGGCCGATATCCCGGCGCCGGCGCCGGCCACCGCGCCGGTTTATGTGCCGCCACGTGCGGCTGTCTACAACTGGACCGGCTTCTATATCGGCGCCATGGGCGGCTACGGCTGGTCCAACGACAATGGAAACGACCTGAAGGGCGGCTTTGGCGGCGGCACGATCGGCGGCAACGCGCAGTTCGGCAATTTCGTCGTCGGTATCGAAGCCGAGGGCGCCTGGTCCGACATCAACCAATCCGCTTCGGCGTTCTTCGGACTGGTGACGGCAACCGATCGCATCCAGGCGTTCGGTTCATTGACGGCCCGCGCCGGCGTCGCTTTCGACAACGTGCTGATCTACGGCAAGGGCGGCGGCGCGGTTGCGAGCAACAAGATCGCCTTGACCGTGTTGGGTGCGGGCACCAGCGATACGCAAACCCATTTCGGCTACACCGTTGGCGGCGGCGTCGAGTGGGGCTTCGCGCCGAACTGGTCGGTCAAGGGCGAGTATCTCTGGACCCACTACGAGAGCCAGACCTACTTCGCGAGCCTGTTTCCTCCGGGCTTCGACAGCGGCACCTTCGACGTCAACACCGTGAAGGTCGGCGTCAACTACCGCTTCGGATGGGATGCTCCGGTCACGGCACGCTACTGAGGGCAGGAAGATGCGATGCAAGCTGTCACCGCTTCAATAGCGGTGCCAGCTTCTTCTCGAATTCCTCGAAGGACATCGAGCCTTTGATCCGTTCGCCATTGATGAAGAAGGTCGGCGTCGCGTCGACCTTCAGTTTGTCAAAGGCGAAGTCATAGTCGGCCCTGAGCTTGTCGAGGAGGGCGTTGTCCTTCTCGCAGGCCTCAACCGCGTCCTCGCTCATGCCGAACTTTCCGCCGATCGCCTTCAGGGTGTCGGTGGTGTGCTCGAGCAGCACCTGCTGCTGCTGGAACAACATCGCGGTCGCATCGAAATATTTCTGCGCTTCGCCGTTGGCGGCGCAACGCGCCAGCATCGAGGCGCCGGCCGCCTTGATCTCGAGCGGGAACTCACGCGAGACGAAGCGGACCTTGCCGGTGTCGATATATTTGGACCGCAGCATGGGGAAGACGTTTTCCGCGAAATCGGCGCAGTGCGGACACGTCATCGAGGAATATTCGACGATGGTGACCGGGGCCTTGGCGGAGCCGAGCGCCATATCGGGCAGCGCCACCGGCTTTGCCAACAGCGCTGCGGTGGCGCTGTCGGCCAGCGCGGGCGAGGGCAGGGAAAATATGCCGAACGCCTCGAGCGCGGCGAAGGCAAGCGCGGCGAGGCTCGCGCGTCGGACAAGCGACAACTTGAGAATCCTTCGGTTCCGGACCCGCACAACGCGCGGTCCGCGCGCGCCGCAAGTTCCGAAGCCGGAGATTAGATCGCGACTACGCTCAGGTCCATGCCGAACGCCATCAGGCAGAACGACAGGGCCAGACCGCCGCAGGACACAGCCGAGATCGCCTTGAACGCGCGATCGGAAGCCATCATCGAAATCGTCTTCATGGTACCCCCCTTTTTGGCCCGCAAACGGGCATTGAGGGGCAGACACATAAGGCAAAAAACTTTACGGCCGCTTGCCTGACATTGTTAATCGATTGCCCCCGGGCAGCCGGAAAGCCTGCCCGGCGGTCCCTGAAGTCTGCGCTGTAACGCCATGACGAGGCTCGACAATCAGCTGCGATGGTTGCCGAGCACGTTCGAAACCGTCGCGGCCGTCATGGCGGCGCGGTCGGACGCACGCTCGGCCGCGAGCCGATCCCGCGCGCGCTCCTCGATCAGGATGTTGATCAATTCCAGACGCTTGTTCTCGTCGACCGCCTCGGCCAGCAATTGCCGATAGCGATGATAATCGAAGCCGACATCCACTTTACGCATGCGACGCCCCCGTGCACGCAACTGCCACCGGCGACATCTTCCGCAACAGGTGCGCGCACGCAAGCGTGCCCGGTTGCCGATCAACGATTTCGTGCGGCTGTGGCTTTTATGCGCGCCGGCCGCTCGGCTAGTGCGTCGTCGCCGTATCGGCGGCAGACGAAGCGGGCGCAACGACCGCGGCAGCAGCCGCGCTGGCTGCAGCGGCCTTCTCATCGAGGCAATGCAGCAGGAAGGCCGTGCGGTCGCGCGGTATGACCTTTTCCGCCTCGGCCTTCTTGGCGCAATCGCGCTGCCTGATCTGCTCGGCTCGCCGCTTCTCGGCGGCCTCGCGATACTCCGGGGCAACCTTCGAAGGATCAACGAGGCCCTGCGCGAGGGCGGGACCGGCAAGCGCCAACGAGATGAGCGAGATGCCGATGAAAGATTTCAAAATCGCCTCCTCAAAATGAATGCATCAAATACGCGGTGCAGCCTGCCGGCTTCCCAGGCCGGCGAAAACGATTGTCCACCGGCTTTGCAAATTCCGTACCCCTTGGCGAGGTTTTTGCCGCGCGCCGGTTAACATCGGCGGCCGGGCCCGGAAAGCTCCGCCGCATTCATTCCGCCTTGCGCCACCGCCGCCCCAGAAAATCCAGCGCCAGGCCAAGTGCGACGCCCGCCGCAACCAGCAACGCGACCGAACGGATCTCTCCATCCGACCAGCCCAATTGCCCGCAGGCCACGCAATCCATGATGATCGCGACATAGGCAGCGACGCCGAACCCGGTCGTGGCTGTGAGGAGGTCTATTCGTTTGCTCATAGCTCCCACAATCCCTGAAGCCCCTGCCGTCCCTCGTATAGGCCCGGCGCGGCCTCGCTGCTGTGACGCGGTTCACAGTTGGGAATCTTCCTTGCAAGCTTCGTGCAAACGGCTTTTGGCGACCTGAAGCTGCGCGGCTTCTCCTCTGCTATTCCAGCGAGACGAGCACCACGCCGGCGTCGATCATGCCGAGTGCGCGCGCCGCGCTCGTCGACACGTCGATCACGCGGCCCTTCTTGAAGGGTCCTCGGTCGTTGACGCGACAACGAATGGTGCGGCCATTGTAGGAGACGGCAATCATGCTCCCGAAAGGTCGGGTCCGGTGCGCGCACGTCATCTCGCCGGAATGGCCGATGCCTTCGTAGAAAGAGGCGAGGCCGCTTTCCGCTTTTGCGCAGGACACGAGTGAAATGAGAGCGAGCGAGGTGAGAAACGTACGATACAAGATGGCACCATCGGTGCCCTGCGCCCAACCAATAAGCTTCGGGAACTGGTTCCAGTTCCCCGCGATATTTCGAGGGCGAAGCCATGAGGAGCGGAACTATTTTATGAGTCAGCATGCGCGAAAACGCCGGTCGCACGAGGTGCGCCGGACGTCGCAGATTCCGATGTGAGCTGACCGAAAGTGCACGAGGCCCGGAGTGCCTAGGAGTCCGGGCCTCGTGAACTTAACCCCTCCCCCCGGGGTGATGGTGCGAAGTTTCTAACCAAAGCGCGGGGCGAGTCCTAGACCGTACGACTACGGGACAGCCGAGCCGCGCGCGAGTCGCGATGCAATCGTGGACCACTCACACCACGGGGACGCGGCGCGCTGCGACCGCCGCCGGCGAGATCACCTCGATATCGAGCGGCACGCGCCAGCGTTCGGTGAGTCGCACGCGCGGCGGCGCATTGCTCGCCCCGGCGCCCTCGAGCACAAAGCCCTCAAACCCGTTGCTCATGACCTCGTTGCACTTCTGCACATAGACCGGGAAGCCGCCGATATAGGGCATGAACACGATCGGCCGACCCGGAATGTTGGCGCCGACATACCAGGAGCTGCAGGTCGAGCGCAGCGATACTTTCGAGACTTCGTTGACGTGCTCGACCCAGGCGTCCTCGTCCGCAACCGTCGGCTCGATCGCGCCGGCGCCGATGTCGCGCATGTGGCCCATCAAGTCGGCGAGCCAGTCGACATGCTGCTCGATCGCCTGGATCATGCTGGCCAGCACCGAGGGACTGCCGGGTCCGGTGATCATGAAGAAGTTCGGAAAGCCGGCCGAGGCAAGCCCGAGATAGGCGCGGGGACCTGCGCGCCACTTCTCCTTCAGCGTCAGGCCGTCGCGGCCGGTGATCGCGATCTTGTCGAACGATCCCGTCATCGCGGCAAAGCCGGTGGCCGACACGATCGCATCGACGGGATATTCGGCGCCATCGACCACGATGCCGCCGGCGGTGATGCGCTCGATCGGTTTCTCTGAGACATCGACCAGCTTCACATGCGGCAGATTATAGGTGGCGTAATAGCCGGTATCGACGCAGAGCCGCTTGCAGCCGAACACATTGTCAGGACACAACAGCTCGGCGGTCGCGGGATCGTTGACGATGCCGCGGATCTTGTCGCGCGCGAAGTCGGCGATGGTGTCGTTGGCGGCCTTCTCGAACAAGAGGTCGCCGAAGGCGCCGAGGAAGGGCAGGCCGCCGCGTTCCCACGCTTCCTCATAGAGGCGCGCGCGTTCGTCCTCGCTCGCCTCCAGTGCGGGCTTCATATTGAAGGGAAAATAGAAGCCGGTCGGCCGGGCGCGGGCCTTTGCCCGCAGCGCCGGATAGTCGGCCTTCGCCGCCTTCACATAGTCAGGCGTCAGAGCCTCGTTCCACGCCGGCACCGACCACGTCGCCGTGCGCTGGAACACGGTCAGTTGCGAGGCCTGCTCGGCAATGATCGGGATCGACTGGATCGCCGACGATCCCGTGCCGATCACGCCGACGCGCAAGCCCGTGAAGTCGACGCCGTCATGCGGCCACTCGCCGGTATGGTAGACCGGGCCCTCGAAATCCTCGATGCCGGGAAATTTCGGCCGGTTCGGTGCCGACAGGCAGCCGACTGCCATAATGGCGAACTTGGCGCTGACCTTGTCGCCGCGGTCGGTCTCGATCTGCCAGCGCTTTGCGCGCTCGTCCCAGGTTGCTGCTGTCACGCGGGTGTCGAACACGATGTCGCGGCGCAGGTCGAAGCGGTCGACGATGTGATTGGCGTAGGCGAGGATTTCAGGCTGCGGCGAATATTTCTCCGACCAGGTCCATTCCTGATCGAGCTCGTCCGAGAAGGAGAACGAGTACTGCATGCTCTCGACGTCGCAGCGCGCGCCGGGATAGCGGTTCCAGTACCAGGTGCCGCCGACACCGCCGCCGGCCTCATAAACCCGTGCCGACAATCCCAGCCCGCGCAGCCGATGCAGCATGTACATGCCGGCAAAGCCGGCGCCGACCACGACGGCATCGAACTGTCCGGTCTCAGCAGTGCGCGCGTCCGGCGCAGCAGTCTTGGCGTCCATTGGTCTCGCCCGGCGTGTCCTTTGAGTGCTGTCGGATTATGCGCTTTGGAGACGAAAAATCGATGCCGAATTTAAGCGGAGAGGGTCGGCGTTTTTCGATCGGGTGCGGCCTACGGCGCGCAGGCGTAGGTGCGCGGCAGCACACGCCAGGCGGTGTAGCGATAGAACGGACGATAGACGTAATTGCCATAGGCCGCGGGCGCCTGATGCGCGTACCAGGCGTTGTGATAGAAATTGGCGACCGGCCAATCGGCGCAACGATAGGGCACCCAGCCATAGCCGGCAGGCGAGCGGATGCCGAGCTCGGGCGGGATCGCGGGATAGCCGTCATAGGCCCGCGCGGCGCCAGTCCATGCGGCAAAGGCGACGAGCGCGATGGAAACGGTTTTGCGAAGCATCTCACGGCTCCTCGTTCGCGACCAGTATGTGCGCCTCGCGGAAAGGCGGCAAGCTCTTAACCGGGACGCACGGCTTCGCAGGGGGAGGACAATGGCTCTCCCATCGACGGATGGGGCGCCTCCGGCACGCGCTGCAAGTTGCGTTGCGGCGTCGGGATTAGCCAAGCCGGGAGACGATGACCGCGGATCTGCCCGCGCGTCTCCGCCCGCAAGTCCAGCCGGAAAATCTTGCTTTTTGCCTGTTGGAAACGAAATTTCTCTGAGATAGCCTCAGGTCGCACTACGTGTGTCTTTCCAAGTCCAGGGAGAACTGATTGTGAAGAAGAATATCCTTATCGCTCTTGCCATCCTCGCTCTCTCCGCTCCGGCCGCTTTCGCCGCAAAACACCACGCGATGAAGCCGAAAGCCGATGCGCCCGCCGCAAGCTCAGGTCCGATGATGGGCGGTGTGACTGCCGCCGACAAGGCCATGTACAAGAAGAACATGCACGACTCCGGGATGAAATAGCATCCCCTCGATCGAAGCCTCTGAGCGCCGCCATCTCCGGATGGCGGCGTGAGGCGGCAGACGCCCGAGTCCGCGCTCGGCGCGCAGATGCCCTCAGCTCCGTCATCAGCCCGATGGCTTTCGCTGCCCGAAAAGCCGAAATCGTCGTTGCTGCGGTTTGAGTAAGTTGAGGCTTCGCCATCCAAAGTTTAACGAGACAACCCAACAAAGTTTATTGACTGCATTGCTCCGGAGCGCAGGATGGCAGCGCGGGGACGGAGTTTTTGCCATGAAAACACGTCATAGCGTGCGACAGGTCGCTTCGCTGAGACGGCGATTGACCGAATGGGTCGAAAGCGTGCGCGAGGCCGCCAGGCTCAGACCGGGTCCCGAACGGGACACACCGCTCAGGACAGCAGGCCAGGCCGATACGGCGGCCCATATCGAAGAGTGGGTCAATTCGCCCGGGCTTCAGCCGCCCAGGTGATCAGCTTGTTCACGTGCGACAATTTTCACGCTCGCTTTCCGCCGTGACGGGCGTATTCATGTTTCAGTCGCCGGAACAATAGCGCCCACGTCCTCGTTGTCGTGACGACGCGCGAAGAAGCGTCGACCAGCGGGCGAAGCCAAAGCAGGAATGGACATGCGCATATGCTTCAAGCGGTATGCGACATGGACACTTGTTGCAGTCCAGATTGCCGCTGGCTTTTGCGCCGCTGCCGTCGCCAGCCCGCCCAGGGGAACGGCGCTTTGCAATCGGCCGCCGCCCTACATCGGAGATGTTTCGCCCGTCACGGAGTCCACGCCTTTCGCGGGCTCCACGCTGTTCCGGCTCAATGACGGCCGCCGCCATCTCTCGCTGATTCTCTTGCATGGAAGCCAAGGCGGTTCTGATCCCGAATTTGCCTGGTACGCGCGCCTCTGGGCACATCTCGGTTACGCCGTGCTGGCCTATTGCTATTTCGATTGCAGTCGCGAGCCCAACGCGCTTCCCGCCAGCCTGAAAAATGTCGAGACATCCGGGGTCCTGGATGCCGTCGACTGGTTGAGACAGCAATCCTTCAGCGACGGCAGGGTTGCGCTGTTCGGCTTCTCCATGGGCGCGGAGCTGGCATTGATCGTTGGCACTCTGGAAGGTCATCGCCTGCCGGATGCGCTGATTGCCCACTCTCCAGGTGAGTTCTTCGATCCGCCGTTCAATCCGAATTGGGTGAAGCCGAGCTGCTGGACATGCACCGGCCAGTGCAAGACGAAAGCGCCCCGAGCTCCCGATCCGAACTTCACGTGGCATCCGCAATGCGGTCGCGACACGCCCGCAACGCTCGATTATGCAAGGAGCGGTTGGCTCATCCACGGCATGAGCGTGCCGTCGGGAACGCGAATTCCGATCGAAAAATTCGGCGGCCCCATATTGCTCATTCAAGGTGAAGAGGACACGGCCTGGCATGGCCGAGGTCAAACCCGGGACATCGAGGAGTCGCTGAAAAAATCCGGGAAATCTCCGACGGCCTATTATTTCCCCGGCGCCGGACATGACTTTGCCGGGACCGCAGACATGGGCTGCGAGATGCGGCTCGTTCAAGCCTACCTGCAAAACCTTGATCCGTCCCGGTGAAGGCCTGACCGCTTGTCCCGATGGGAGCGGTCGTAGGAAGCGCCTCAACCGCGTCCCGTTGGCAACAAAGCACACCGTGAGCGCAGTTCACTCGGGCCTGTCGTCAGTGTCTCGTCGCCGTCAGCACGCGCTCCACCTCATTGGCCAGTACAGTGAGGTGCGCCGCCAGCTTGGCGAACAACTCCCGTTCTGTCCGGTCGGTTGAGTGCTGGCTGGCCGTCTCGCACTCGGCCGCATCCGTGCGCAGCTTCTTAAGATGCGTCTGCATGTCCTTCATCGCGTCCCCCAACGCGCAGGATGCTGCACGAAGGGCCCGCTCCGGGTTCTGCTCGGAGCGGGCAAGTCATGCAACCGCGGCCACAGTCAGTTCCAAGATGGCCGGGCGAGGGCATCCTAGGCGGGCCGGCTTACACTACGCTTACGGGGCATCAGACTTGTTCAACGGATTCGAAGAAGTCGGAGCGACCTGTAGCCCGGGAGGCTCAGGCCACGCTCTCGTCGTCGGACGATTCCGTCGACTGCCGGGCCGCGCCCCGGCGGGACAACATCCTCGGACGAACTTCGGACTCGGCTTCCCGCAACTTTTTGCGGACGCGGCGCCCCATCCGCATGGCGTGCTTGATGTTCACGTCGGCGGCGTCCTCATCGAAGAACAGCACGACTTCGCACGTCGGACACTGGCGCGAATAGCCATTCTGCAAGCGTCGCGCACGCTCACGGAACGCGGACTTGCACCTGGTGCATTTGACCTGAACGGTGTCATCCATTGCGACGGACGCTAAGCCCGCGCCGTTAATGAAGGATGAGCGGGCTCGCGCGCGGGGATGCCCGGCGCCGGCGCTCAGGTGCGAGGTTTCCAGGGTTGCAATCGTCGCCGACAATCGGCGGTTGACGCCGCCGGCGCGGCCGCTATGCCGAAGCCGGTCATGTCGGCCGGCCCGGGCTGGAACAAGCTGCCCGGCGGTCGCCGCGCAAACCCGATCGTAATATTTCGCGCTCCAAGGTTGAGGGGCGATTCGGGACCATTTGGAGAAAAACGCTGTGAGGCGCTTTCTGTTAGTCCTTGGAGCTCTGGCCATCGTGGTCGCGGCATTTTTGGCCACGTTGCTGCTCCTGAATTATAGGGAAGGGCAGCGGACGCCCGCCGAGACGAGGAACGCGACCCGCGCCGGGCACGCGCGCCAGCTCAAGGCCGCGCTTGAGAACTACCGCACCGCCCACAAGACCTATCCGATGTCCGCTGATTTCATCGAGGTCGGCAATCTGCAGCGCGACCTCGTCGGCGGCGGTTACCTGACCGAAATCCCCAGCGATCCCCAGGACGCAAACGGCAAGAAATACCGCTACGCATCGAACGGCAGTGTCTATGGGCTGTTGTTGGAACTGGAGGCGGGACCGACGGGAACGCCGGCCGCCAGCACATGCATCACACGGGCAAAGACGGACACCTCGAGCTTCAAGGGCTTTGCGCCGGATTGCCCGTTTTAGCTGGAGCAGGCCCGATCAAGTCGCCGACCCCGAAGTCGCGGCTCCTTCACCGCCTGACGAAGCGGAAGTTGCCCTCGCTGCGTTCGATCAGCGCGTAGGCGGAATGCATCGCCAGGAAATCCGCTTCCGGAATCCGCGTCGTGCGGTAGCGCACCAGCTTTCGCGACACGGTCAGGGGCTCGAAGGTTTGATCCAGGTCAAGCCGGCGCTATCCTGCTGCCCGCGAAGTGGCGAGGAACGGGGAGGCGGTGCCGATGCGAAAAGCCGATCTGCTGCCATATGCCGCAAGCCTTGCGGCCATCCTTGCCAGTGCGGCGGGCGCCTTCGCGCTTCCGCTCACGCCCTTTCGCGCCCAGGATCAGGCGCAGCGGCACTGTCCCGGCGATTCCGTGGTCTGGCTCGACTTCAGCAAGGGCAAATACTACTCGAAAGGCCAGAAGCTCTACGGCCGCGGCCTGAACGGCAGCTATGTCTGCCGCGAGGAAGCGCGCAGCAGCTTCTATCGCGGCGCGCTGATCGGCTCGCGCTAGTGCCCACTTTCGATCTGAAGTCCCTGAACCCGATTTTGCAGCGAGTGCGTCAGGGACTTCAGATCGGCGGCACTAGTCCGTCTTTACGCCCACCTCCCGGTTGATCTGGATCAAGCTGCCCGTCCATACTGCGCCGGTATGGGGAAGATGCGAGACGCATCGGCGGGAGAACTCATGGACGTCGGTGAAATGCCCACGGCAAATCGGCAAGCCCGGCAAGCCCGAACAAGCGAAGAGGTGATCCAGATCGCCATTCGGCTCGCGCTGCTGGTGGGCCTGATCTACTGGTCGTTCGTGCTGCTGAGCCCGTTCATCCCGATCCTGCTCTGGAGCGGGGTGCTGGCTGTCGCGCTCTATCCCGTCTGGGACTGGCTTTCGATCCATCTGGGAAATCGCCCGCGCATCGCCGCGATCCTCGTCACCCTTGCCGTGCTTGCGGTGTTTCTCGGGCCGGCGGCATGGCTGGGGATCGGCCTGGTCGAGGGCTTGCGCAATATCAGCGATCAATTGACATCGGGAAACCTCACGATCCCGACACCGCCCGACAGCGTCAAGAACTGGCCGGTCATCGGTGCGACGTTGTACGAATACTGGCAAATGGCGTCGGTCAATCTGGCGTCCGCCTTCCGTGAAGTCGCGCCCTATCTGAAACCGCTGGCGGGTCCCGTGCTCGTGATCGCCGGCAGTGCCGGCACCGGGACGCTGATGTTTCTCGCCGCCGTCGTGATCTCGGGTTTCCTGTTTCCCTATGGGCCGCCGCTGGCAGCCGCCAGTCAGCGCGCGCTGACGCGCATTGTCGCCGACAAAAGCGAAAGTTTTTTGGCCCTCGCGGGCGCCACCATCCGCACGGTGTTGCAGGGCGTGATCGGCGTTGCGGCGATCCAGGCTTTGCTCGCGGGAATCGTGCTGAAGATTGCCGGCGTCCCCAACGCAAGCGTGCTGGCCTTTACGATCCTGGTGCTCGGCATCATCCAGATCGGATCGCTGCCGATCCTGCTGCCCGTCATGATCTGGGTCTGGCTGGTCAAGGACGTCGGCGTGGCCGTGCTGATCACCGTCTTTCTCGCCATTGTCGGTATCTCCGACAATGCGCTCAAGCCGCTGTTCATGGGGCGTGGTCTGTCGACACCGGTCATGGTCATCTTCATCGGTGTCATTGGCGGAACGCTGGCGCATGGCATCGTCGGACTGTTCATCGGACCGATCATTCTGGCGGTCGCCTGGGAAGTGATGATGGCGTGGATCGGTGTCGATGACGCCACCACGATACCGGCCGAGAAAGCCTGAGCGGCCTTGAGTCGCGGTCTGTGCGGTCGTCTGCACTGCAGCAAATTGGTCGGTCAAAAAAACCAGCTATGACAAACCGGAACCGGACGTAAGATCGGCCTTGATCGGAACTTCAAAGTCGCCGCACTAGTTCGTTAGGCCGATCGTGGAGTAGCAGAATGGATAGCCCGTCCTCGTCAGGCGGTCCCTCCGCCTATCTCGAAAGCCTGATGCAGGCCGGCCAGCAGGCGACCAAGCAGTTCGATGATGCGCTGGCCGCCGCGATGGGCGTCGAGGGCAAGCCTGCCAAGGGCGAGAACATGTCGCCGATTGCCGTGGCGGCAAACCTGCACCGGCAATTCTGGTGGCCGGCGATCGATTTCTGGCGCGGCTTTTTCACCGGCAAACCCACGGAAGGCGCAACCTCGTCGGCAAAGGCGCCGCGGGGCGACCGGCGCTTCAAGGACGAGGCCTGGAGCCATTCGCCGTTCTACGACCTGCTCAAGCAATCCTATCTATTGGGCTCGAAGCAACTGACCGAACTGGTCGATCAGGCGCAGGTCGACGACAAGGCGAAACTTCAGCTTCGGTTCTACGCGCGGCAATTCATCGACGCGATGAGCCCGTCGAACTTCCCCGCGACAAATCCGGAAGTGATCCGCAGCGCCATCCAGACGCGCTCGAAGAGTCTCGCCGACGGCATGCAAAACCTGATCGAGGATTTGCAGAAGGGTCGCATCACCCGCGTGGACGAGTTTGCGTTCGAGATCGGGCGCAATCTGGCTTCGACCCCGGGGACGGTCGTGTTCGAGAACGAACTGATCCAGCTCATTCAGTACACGCCACAGACGCCGGAGGTCGAGAAGACGCCGCTTTTGATCGTGCCGCCCTGCATCAACAAGTACTATCTGCTCGATCTCGGCGCCGGCAACTCGTTCGTGGAATATGCCGTCGCGCAGGGCCACCAGGTGTTCCTGATCTCGTGGCGCAGCGCGGTCACAGAGACGCAATACCTGACCTGGGACGACTATCTGAATCTCGGGCCGCTGAAGGCAATCGACGTCGCGCGCGACATCGCCGGGGTCGAGCGCATCCATTCGCTGGGATTTTGTGTCGGCGGCACGATCATGAGCTGCGCCGCAGGCGTGTTGGCCGCGCGGGGCGAAGACAAGCTCGTGACGCTGACGCTGCTGACCACGATGATCGATTTCGAGGACACCGGCGACATCGGCTTGCTCATCGACGCGCCGTCGGTGGCGCTGCGCGAAGCGACGATCGGCAGCGGCGGCATCCTGCCCGGCAAGGAACTCGCTTTCACCTTCGGCACCTTGCGGGCCAACGATCTGATCTGGCGCTATGTCGTCGACAGCTACATGAAGGGCGCGCCTCCGGACGCCTTCGACTTGCTCTATTGGGATTCCGACAGCGTCAGCCTGCCGGGCCCGATGTATTGCTGGTACACCCGCAATACCTACCTCGAGAACAAGATCAAGGAGCCCGGCGCCACCGTGCAATGTGGCCTGCCGATCGACCTCTCCAAGGCCAGTGTTCCGCTCTATATCCTGGCCTCGCGCGAGGACCACATCGTGCCCTGGCAGAGCGCCTATCGTTCGAAGGCGCTGATCGGCAAGGATCCGCGCTTCGTGCTGGCGGCAAGCGGTCACGTCGCCGGCGTCATCAATCCGCCGGCGCGCAACAAGCGCAGCTACTGGACCCATGACGATCTCTCGGGCGAGGCGGCCGATTGGCTCGAGAAGACCGAGGAGAAAGCGGGAAGCTGGTGGCCCGATTGGGACGGCTGGATGAAAAGTCGCTCCAGCGGCACCATTCCTGCTCCGACGCAGCCGGGCAATGCCAACTATCCCGCGATCGAAGCCGCGCCCGGCCGCTATGTGAAGCAAAAGTCGAACTGAGCGGGCACCGCGCGCGGCTGCGTTGATCGCGGTTAACCGCTACGCTTCAATTCGTAGCCGAGAGCCGCGCGCGGACGCACGAAAGATGACGAAGATTGGCGGA
>CAWCHW010000023.1:0-101757 GCA_963795365.1 uncultured Alphaproteobacteria bacterium | reverse complement strand
ATTCGCACTCCCTTGTTCCCCGCAAGGGGACGCGCTTGCGATCATAGGCCGGGATGATGACGCCGATCAGACCTGATCATCGCGCGCTGGCTGAAGCGCTTCGCCGGCGCGTTCTCGAAGGACCGGGCGAAACACGTCCGGCACTTCGTCTGGCCTCGGCCGAGCGGGCTGCCGGAGGACCAGCCGGGAGGCTCCTTTTGACGACCTGGCCCGCCAGATCGGCGAGGCCGCTCATCGTGTCACGGACGCGCAGGTATCGAGCGTCGCTGGCGGCGGCGGGAAGCGAGAGGGCCACCTTCGAGATCATCGCGGCGGCCGCATTGGGAGCCGGCCTGTTGCGCTGGGAGCAGGCGATGAAAGTGCTGGATGAGGTGGCCGATGCGTCTGACTGAAGTCGAGCGTGGCGACGGATTCGCCAACCGCCTGCTCATAAGCTTCATCTCGGTGGTTTCAGGAATGCGGCTGCCCGATGCCGCCCGCGTGGCCTTTTACCACAAGGACTTTTTCGGCAGCCCGATGGGCGCCTGGACGCAGGCGGCCATGCGAGGGCCGAGCCCATGGAGCGTCGCGGAGCGTGAATTGATGGCGTGCATGGTCGCGAAATGGAACGCGTGCGCCTTCTGCGTGGGCGCCCACGGCGCGGTCGCGGCAAAAGAAATGCAAAGGTCCGCGGTCGATGAAGCGGTCTCCGATTTTCGCGCGGCGCCGATCTCGGGACGTCTCAAGTCGGCGTTGGCGTTTCTCGAAGTCATGACGCTGCGCCCCAAGGATCTGAAGGCAGAACATGCGAGGGCCGCGCTCGATCGCGGGCTTAAGCCGCCAGGCTCTGACCGACGTCATCGCGGTCGGAGCCTTGTTCAACATCGTCACGCGGTATGCGGACGCACTCGACTTTGCGATGCCGACGCCCGGCGAATTCGACCGCGCTGCAAACATGCTTCTCAAGAGAGGCTATGCTTCGTAACACCTGCTCCGCAGGACCAGCCGCCGAGTGTTGACGGGCTTTCGTTTGAGCCGTGTGGAGGAGAAAGGCCATGCAGAGCGAGAGCCGTCAAGGTCATTGGCAGAACGTCTACCCGCAGGAAGGGCGAGAACGAAGTCAGCTGGTTTCAGGAAAGCCCGGCACCTTCGCTTGAATTGATAGCGCAGGCCGGTGCAAGCCCCCGCTTCAGCCATCCTTGACATCGGCGGCGGGGCCTCGCGTCTGGTCGATCATCTCATTGATCGCGGTTTTCAGGATGTCACGGTTCTCGATCTATCCGAGGCTGCACTGGAGGCTGCCAAGGCGCGCCTCGGCAAAATCGCTGCGCAGGTTCACTGGATCGTCGCGGACGCCACAATCTGGGAGCCGCAACACGCATACGACATCTGGCATGATCGGGCGGCGTTCCACTTTCTCACCGAGGACCAGTGACCGCGCCGCCTATGTCGCACGCCTTGAGCGAGGCCCTGGCGATCGGAGGGCACGCCATCATTGCCACCTTCGCGCTCGCATGGGATCCGGAACGCTGCAGCGACTTGCCCGTCGCGCGGTACGATCCCGGGAAAGCCTGGGGCAAACCCCTGGGTCCCGCATTCGAGCTTATCCATAGCCGAGCGGCATGCACATGCGACACCCTGGGGCTCGCATCAATCTTTCCAGTTCAGCACGTTTCGCCATCGCCCCGCGCCGATACTAATCGAACGAAGCGGCGCTCCATGGGCAGCCGGCGCGGCCACGTTCGCAGGGTTGCCTCCGCACCCGTCATATTCCGCTCCACGCGCCATTGCCGCTGCACAAGCCGCTGCGGCTCGCCGAAGGGCTCGCGATGATCGACTGCCTGTGGAACGGCCGGCTGATCTCCGCGCGCGCAATCCGATGTCGTTGTAGCCACGCCGCCGCGCACCGCCTGGAAGCGACAGGCTAAACCAGCAAGGCGGAATTAGCGTCAGCTCATCCCGCCTTTGCAGTTTCTCTTCCAGCGTCGAAGCGTTTACAGCCAGGGATGCTCGGCGCTCTTTCGCTTCTCGTAGGCTTCGATCTTGTCCTTCCGCAACAGCGAGAGCTCGATCTCGTCGTAACCGTTCAGGAGATTCTCGCGCGAGAACGCCGCGACGTCGAAATGGTCGACCTGCTCGTCCGGTCCGGTCACGGTCTGCTCGCGCAGATCGACGGTGATTTCGGCGCCGGGGAGCTCGGTCAGGAACTGGATCAGTTCGTGCACCCGCTTGGCGCTCAGCCGGACCGGCAACATGCCGTTCTTGAACATGTTGTTGTAGAAGATATCGGCGAACGAGGGCGCGATGACGCAGCGGATGCCGAAATCCAGCAGCGCCCAGGGCGCGTGCTCGCGGCTCGATCCGCAGCCGAAATTCTCGCCGGCCACCAGGATTTTGGCCTTGCGGAAAGGTCCCTGGTTCAGGACGAAGTCCGGCCGCTCTTCGCCGTTGTCGTTGTAGCGTCGTTCGGAAAACAGCGCCTTGCCGAGCCCGGCCCGCTTGATCGTCTTGAGGAATTGCTTGGGAATGATCGCGTCGGTATCGACATTGGGAATTCCCATCGGGGCCGCCACCGCCTTCAGCTTTTCAAACTTCTCCATTGCTTTTCTCCTCTTGCGTCTTGCTGGTCAAATTCGGTCGTTCCAGGCCGATCAAAACCAGTGGCGTTTTGGGCGACACGCCCGAAAGTTCGCTGTCGACGATCTTGACGGCATTGGAATAGAGGCTTTCGCCGGTTACGTCGAGCAGGTGATGATCATACAGCAACACCGCTCCGAAAAAGGCGCCGGTCGGATCCTCAGGCGCGAACATTGATTCAAGGGAATCCTGCCAGCTTTCGACGGTGGTTCGGGCCACGACCGCATGGCTGCGCTGCAGACGCACCTTTCCGCGCCGGTCGACGATCCGGAGCGAATGCCGCGAACCCATTTTCGGAACGTAGACGAACGCGCCCGGGGTTTCGGCGGCGAGATCGATGTCATCCTCCGGTTGACCGAGCGATCTTGCGGCGATCCGGCGGGCCTGCCGCTGCGAGACGGTCTCCGTTTCACCGGCGCTGCGCAGCGCCGCCGCGCCGGTGGCGATCGCCCGGATCCTGCCGGTCTGGCGGTCGATCTCCACCGAAATGTCGACGGTCTTCGGGTCGGCTCCGAGCCGGCCGATCGCTTCCAGCGTCTCGCTGCGAAGATGCGCGATGTCGTCGGACGATGGATCGGGGTTGACCCTTTCGACGACCTCGCGAACCATCGCCAGCGCCGCTCCGATCGAGGAGATGATCTCCGCATCCTTTGCGATCTCGAACCGCAGACCCAGCTGTTCTGCGACGGTCGGCAACAATGCGCCGATGCCGCCGCCCGTTCCGATCAGCACCTGCTGGTCCTCGTCGAGGTGATACTCGCTGATCAGCGTTCGAATGGTCGGCATCACCTTGCCCGCCGCCGAGGCGAGCACGTCCTTGGCCAGCGCAACGACATCCTTGCCCAGCATTGCCGCGAGCGGAGCGAAGGCCGCACGCGCAGCGTCCGCCGGCGCGTAGCAATGCATCGCGGGATGCGTCAGCCCGGCGGCATTGGCGGCGCAGGTGGTGGTCAAGGCAAAGCGACCGTGCCGTTCGGTCTCGATCGCGACGAAGTCGTCGCCGTCCCCTGGCTTCGGTTCGAAGAAGATCAGCCGGGCGTTCTCGAACACCTCGACAGGCGCGAAGCAGGCGTATCGGAGTCCGGCGATGTGGGCGCTTCGCGGTCCGACCTCGCGCACCGCGCCGTCGGCGATCCTGATCAGGCTGCCCCCGGCGACGCCCAGCACGCGCACGTCGAGCGAATTGACGAACGTATCGTGGCCGCCGACGTTCGCGTAGGTCACCACCGGACGCCCGGACTTGACGACGCCGAGGTTGGTCGACGTGCCGCCGACTTCGAAGTAGATGCCGTCGGACATACCGACATGCATCAACGAACCCGCCACGCTTGCCGCGGGCCCGGACAGCATCGTCATCGCCGGCCGATGCCGCATTTCGCTGATGTCCATGACGCCGCCGTCGCCGCGCATGATCATCAGCGGCGCGTCGATGCCGGCGTTCTTCATGCTCGTCTCGGTCAAATTGGCGGTCGCGATCATCCGCGGCAGGATCGACGCATTGATCACAGCGGTGCGGGTCCGGGTCGTCAGTCCGTACAGCCTCGTGACCTCGTGCCCGCACGTCGTCGGAAGACCGAACTCGTCGCCGACCACACGAACGAGTTCTTCGGTCGACGTGTTGTCGACGCCGAACGCGGCCGAGGCCACCAGCACCTGGGCCCCCTCCGAGCGCAGCGCGCGCACGGCATCCTCGACCGCCTTCCGGTCCAGGGCGTCGCTCAGCAGAAACCGGTTGCAGGTCTGCAGCACGCGACCCGGCGCGAGTTCGATCGGATCGATGCGCACCTGCGCCTCGGCGAGTTTCGCTGCCTTGGCGGCCGCCAGCCCCAGGATTCCGACCCGGGCCACATCGCCTTCCAGGAGCGCGTTGGTGGCTTGCGTCGTGCTGTGCGCGAGCAGCACGACGTCGCCGGCATCGACGTTGGCATCGCCCAGCACCTGCTCGAACACCTGGATGACGCCGGCGGCGACGCCGTCCGGGTGGTCATGGGTGGTGTGAACCGACGAACGCCCGACCACGCTGCCGTCGATATGGTCGATCAGGGCGGCCTTGGTGAAGGTCCCTCCGACGTCGATGCCGATGCGATAGGCGTTTCTGCTCAAGACGTCGTCCTCTGGAGGCAAAAAATAACATACCGAACGTACCGGTTTAAGTATGCATTTTATACTGGTATAAAGACCACCATGATAGGACCAGACCCGATCGCTCCGGCTCTCTCGCTCAGCGCGTTCCTGCGGGCGCTCCGGGAGCGCCAGTCTCCGGCAGAATTCGGTCTCGCCGCCGGACCGCGACGGCGCACGCCCGGGCTGCGGCGCGAGGAGGTCGCTCAGCTCTGCGGATTGAGCGTCACCTGGTACACGTGGATCGAGCAGGGGCGCGACGTGTCCGTCTCCGCTTCGGCACTTGCGCGCCTCGCACGCGGCTTGCGCCTGTCACGGGCCGAACGCAGCTTTCTGTTTGAGGTTGCGGGCAAGCGCGATCCCGAGCGGCCGGGCAACAGGGATGATCCGCCCGAGGGGGTGCTGGCCTGCGTCGATGCGATCGATGGTCCCGCCTACATTCTCGATCGCACATGGGGCGCGCGTCGCTGGAACGCGAAAGCCTCCCGACTGTTTGCGGGATGGCTCGATGCCGACGGCGAAAAAAACCTGCTGCGCTACATCTTCCTCAGGCCGGAGGCGCGAACGCTCATCCTCGACTGGACCTCCCGTGCGCATCGCGTCGTCGCAGAGTTCCGCGCCGCGGTGACAGGCTACTCCGACGATCCGGATATTCGCCGGCTCGTGGACGAGCTGAGAATTGGAAGCTCCGACTTCGAGCGCTGCTGGGAGACGCAAGGGGTTTTGGCGCGCGAAGGCGGCGAACGCGCGTTCAATCATCCGACCATGGGACTGCTGCACTATCAGCAGGTGTCGCTGTCTCTCGCGGGCTGGCCCGACTATCGGCTGACGATGCTTCTCTCTGCGACGGGCAAGACACCTGACAAAGGTTCAAGTGGGCGCCGCAAAAAGCCATCTCCCGCCGAAACCCAGAAGTTGTGATTAGCGAAGCCGCCTCGAGTCGCCTTTGACCCGGATCAGACATGGGGCGCTATGCCCGGCGCGAGTTCATCTATGGCTGCGACCACGGTTTCAGGAGCGGCATGGTGCGGCATGTGGCCAATGCCTTTGAGAATGACCAGCTTGGCGCTCGGTAATGTTGCAGCAAGTGCGCATGCATTTATTTTTGGCGACACCAGGGGATCGCAGTCGCCGGTGATGATGATGGTCGGCGAGCGCAACTTGACGTAGCTCGGCACCTGGGCGGTGATGAAATCGGTGAGCAGGGCAAGGTCGCGCGCGTTGGCAAAGAATGTCTTCGGACGCAGCACGAGCCGAATGGCGGCCCGCCGCACGTAGTCAGGGGGCTCGATCTGGGGTTCGAACACGCTGCGCGACACGCCGCCAATGAGCAGCAACCCCAACGGATAAACCAGCGTCTGCAGAAAGACCGGGCCAATGCCGCGCAACGAGGCAAGGTTGTTGTACCACCCGGGATCGGCGGCCCAGGGGTGGGTCACCGCGGACAGCAGCACGAGACCGGCCGTGCGGTCGGGGAACGCAATGGCGTAGGCGGTCGCCAGCGCACCACCCCAGGAGTGGCCCACCAGGATTGCGCGCCTGACCTCCAGTTGCCGAAGAGCTTCCGCGATCAACCTCGCCTGATGCGCGGGCGAAGCATAAGTGTCACCCACCGGCCGCGAGCTCCAACCGTGGCCCGGGCGATCGATCAGTATGACGCGATGCGAATTCGCGAGCTTCGCGCCGAGCGCGAGCCGCATGTCCTCCATATTCCCGCTTGCGCCGTGGATCAAAATGACGGCGGGCTCAGCGCCCGGGCTTCCGCGCGCAAGACCGAGCTCGGCGACGTGCAGCCTGACGTCTTCTATCTCTATAAACCGACCGGCTGGCGGATGCGCAGCCTCGATCTGCGCAATACCGAAAGTGGTCACAGCCACCAGCAGGCTGAGCGCAAAGGCGAGTGCGATGACTGAGGCCGCGGAAAGCATGGGCGTCACGATCTCTGATTATCAGTCAAAGCTTCCAGTGGCGGCTGGTTCCTTTCGACGTGCTGAAAGGATCGACCACTCTTGTGTCGGCTACCGGACGCTGGAACCGCTCCGTGCATGCAGCGTTGGAACGAGACCGGCTTTCTGCTGACGAGTCTCGGAGTGGACTGCACAGCCCACGCGTCTGCTTGTTGGCCAAAGCCGACATGGGCGACGCCCTGGGTGGACTTCAGGCTGCATTGGTCCAAGTCCGCTTCTGATCGCGAACGAACGTCGTCAAGCGAACCCACCCGTTGCCGACGATCTGCACAACGCATACCGTCCCGGATGCCGGCGCAAGGAACTCTCGTGACTGATCGAGAAAAGATTCTCATCGCCCTTCGCGAAAAGCCTTTGAAGGCTTTCGAAAATCATGAGGCGCGTGAACATAAAGCATCAAGACGACTGCCAATCGCTCCTATTGAAGATGCGTGACGATGGCGTGGTGAAGTTCGATATTCACAAGGGACATTGGTTCGCTTCGTGAGGATCGGTCGACCGGAAGTGGCGTAGGAGTGTTGCTGTTGCGACACGACGGGCAAAACACTTCGGCCTTCCCGAAATATGCCAAAGTGTCCAGTCCCGGCCGCAAAAATATTCTTGTTTCCGAAAACAAGAAACAGGCGTATTCACGTCGTCATCCCGCCCGCTTGAGGGGCGTTTCGCGATCGTCACGATTCGTGGTGCGGGCTGCGATGGACGCGGAGGTGCGCAGGCGATGCGTGTCCGATGCGGACGGTGAAGGCGTGTGGTCCTGATCCCCCGACGCTGGGATCAAGTCTGTGGGTGATGAACCCGCGGGCGACGGAGGCTAACAAGCCCGGTACTCCGGGGAGAGCGCGCTATAAGCCGTAAACCATTGCGCAGGGAGTGCCGGATCGTTTCGGCCTTACCTGACGACTTGTGGGCATCCTTTCTTTTCAGCCCACGAGGCTTGCGGGTGCGGCCAGCGCCCGGCATTCCCTGCGCCCTCTGATTTCAGAGGGACACCGACTAACGCATCACCCGGACGCAAATCGCGCCGCGGGAATGCGGCTTCACGTCTTCTCTGCCGTCACGCCAACGTCAGGGCGACGAGCATCGATGGTTAACAGCCGGTTCACATGGCCGCCGCCGCCGGGAATGTTTCACGGATTCGCAACGCAAGATGTGTTTGCTGGCGGCACCATGCTCAGGTCTGCGCCCGTCCCCTGAAATCGGTCCTGCTCGAGGCTTCGAAAAGCCGGTACGGCGACGATTCGGCCGAGCGATCCGAACGCGCGGCGAAATTGGCGTTCAAGGCCTTCATGAGCATGGACCGGGCCGTCGCGATTGTCGGGCCCGACGGCAAGCTGCTGCAGCCCAATCTGGTTTTCGAAAGATTGTTCGGCGACTCGGAACTGCTCGATCGCATCAACCGCGACGCCGGGGCCAACAATGGCAAGAGCGATTGCCAGATCACCCTTTCCGATGGCCGCGCGTTCTGGGTCGAGACCATACCGATGGACGGCGGCTGGCTGGTCAGCGCCTATGACATGAGCGAGCGATCGGCCAAGGAGCGTACCGATACCCTCACCAGGCTCGGCAACCGTTTGATGTTCCACGAACGGCTCACCGAAATGCTGACGAATCCGGACCGGGCAGCCGAAGGCGCGGCAGCGGTTCTGGTCCTTGATCTCAATCGCTTCAAGGCGATCAACGAGTCGCTCGGGCGCAACATTGGCGGCGGGCTTCTGGCCTCCGTCGCCGACCGCATTCGCTCCGTGCTTGGAGCCGGCGATATCGCGGCCCGGCTCGGGGGTGACAAGTTCGGCATTATCCAGGCCGGTCAATTGCAGCCGCAATCGGCGGCGGCGCTGGCGAGCCGGCTGGCCGATGTGATCGGCCGCTCCTACGTGGTGGAAGGCCATCTGATCGACATCACGGCCAACGTGGGTATCGCCTTGCTCCCAACTGCGGCGGTCTCTTGCGAACAACTGCTGAAGAATGCGGACCTCGCCCTGCACCGTGCCAAGAGCGACGGCCACGGACCCTATCGCTTCTTCGAAAGGGCGATGGATGACATGATGCAGTCCCGCCGGAATCTCGAGATCGACCTTCGGCGCGCGCTGTCGCTTGGAGAGCTCTCGCTGGCTTACCAGCCCCAGTTCAATCTGCGGCTGAACAGGGTCACCGGCTTTGAAGCACTGCTTCGTTGGCAAAGCCCGGCGCGGGGCGCAGTTTCGCCGCTCGAATTCATCCCGGTCGCGGAAGAGACCGGAATCATTACCTCGATCGGCGAGTGGGTGCTCCGGACTGCCTGCCTGGAGGCAGCAAGTTGGGCCGGCGGGCAGAATGTGTCCGTCAATGTTTCGGCGATCCAGTTCAAGAGCCCAAATCTCGCCGCGACGATCATATCGGCGTTGGCGGAAAGCGGTCTCGATCCGCGGCGGCTGGAGCTCGAGGTCACCGAAAGCGTGATGCTCGATGCGGGAGGGACGGCGCGCACCGTGCTGCAGAATCTCCGCGAAATCGGTGTTCGACTGGCGCTCGATGATTTTGGAATTGGGTACTCGTCTCTGGGCTACCTGCGTGACTTTCGGTTCGACAGGATCAAGATCGATCAGTCGTTCGTTCGCGGTGCTGCCGACGATGCGGTCGGCCGCGCCATTGTCCGCGTCGTCGCCTCGCTCGGTCAAAGTCTCGGGATGGCGACGGTCGCCGAAGGTGTCGAAACCGAGGAGCAAATGGCCCGCATCACGTCCGACGGCTGCACCGACGTGCAGGGCTATTTGATCAGCCGGCCCATGCCGCCAGGACAGATCGACAGCTTTCTGGCGTTGCGTAACGAAAGGGCTTCCGGCGAGGCGGCCGGCGGCCCGCATGATCGCCAGCGTGAAGTATCGTAACTGTCCCTGCATTCCGCAGGGGCACGACGTCATGTTCGCTGTTGAGGACCAAGCGGACTCTCTCAAATCATGCCGCGGGAATGCGGTCGCTCGCCACGAGGCGTGTGGCCATTCCGGCATTTTGCTACGCGACCAGATGGCCCAACAAAGCGGGCCTGACGCTGTTGCATGCCCGTTTCCGATGGCGATATCCTGCCTTGAATTCGCCAGCGCCGGTTTGTGGTCATCCGAAAAAATTCCGAAAAGGACGAAGGACGGGGAATGTCAGGCAAGAGTTGGGACAGAGTTCCGATCGATGCCCAGAGCGTCGACGCTCCGCTGTCGGTGGCGGCGGTCTTTCTGGTTGTCACGGTCGCCGGCGAACAGGCCGCTCTCGCGCAGGCGTTCTCCGTGCTCGGCGAGCTCGACGATCTCGTCAAGACTGTCGGATTTCGTGATCTTCCCGCCCGCCTGTCATGCGTTGCCGGGATCGGCTGCGATCTCTGGGATCGTCTCCAGCTGGACCGGCGACCGAAGGAGCTCAGACGGTTTGCGCCGATCAAGGGAGCCGCCCATACCGCGCCGTCGACACCCGGCGACCTTCTTTTCCATATCCGATCCGAACGTCCCGATTTGTGTTTCGAGTTTGAACGCCTTCTGCTCGATAGTCTCGGCTCCGCCGTAACTGTCGTCGACGAAGTGTCGGGTTTCAGGTATTTCGACTCGCGTGACCTTCTCGGCTTCGTCGATGGGACGGCGAACCCCACTAACTTCGATCTTCATTCATCGGTGCTTGTCGGAAATGAAGATGCCGATTTTGCCGGCGGCAGCTATGTCGTCGTTCAAAAATATCTGCACGATCTAAGCGCGTGGAAGCGAGTTCCCACGCCCCTCCAGGAGGAGATTATCGGTCGAACGAAGATCGACAATATCGAAATCGACGACGACAACGCTCCTCGCAAATCGCATAAGTCGCTGGCCACGATCGTCGACGCCGATGGCACCGAACATGACATCCTGCGCGACAACATGCCCTTTGGCCGTCCCGGGCAACAGGAATTCGGAACATATTTCATCGGCTATTCCCGGTATCTTTGGGTGGTCGAGAAGATGCTGCAACGAATGTATATCGGTGATCCACCGGGAGCCTATGATCGCCTGCTCGACTTCTCGACGCCGCACACCGGCACGACGTTCTTCGTTCCAACCCGCTCTATGCTGCAAACGCTCATTCAACCGGCGGCTGACAGCCGGTCGGCCGGTTGAGCTAGATAGTTGGAGGGGGCATGCCAGCTCTGCTGTTGAGCAAAAGGCTCACTATCTCTAGTCTGGACGCAAATCTGGATATACGGGAGAGAAACCGCATGACCGCACCTGAGGACGAGCAATTCGGCTTCGCGCCCGATTACGACACGCCGGTCCCCTATATGCAGCGGACGCGCGATTACTACACCGCGATCGGCTACACCACGCCGTATCGCTGGGCGCATTATGTCGACGCGCCGTTCCAGAAGCTGACCAAGCCGCTGGCGCAATCCCGCGTGACGATCATCACCACCGCCGCGCCTTACGATCCCGCCAAGGGCGATCAGGGGCCGGGCGCGGCCTATAATGGCGGCGCCAAGTTCTACAAGGTTTATGACGGCGACACGGCGAAGCAGCACGATCTGCGCATCTCGCATATCGGCTACGACCGCAAGCACACGTCGGCGACCGACAACGGCACCTGGTGGCCGCTGCCGCAGCTGATCAAGGCGCAGGCGACGCGGGCGCATCGGCGAGGTCGCGCCGCGCTTCTTCGGCGCGCCGACCAATCGCAGCCACCGCGTCACCATCGACACCGATGCGCCCGAGATTCTGGCGCGCTGCCGCGACGACAAGGTCGACGTCGCCGTGCTGGTGCCGAACTGTCCGGTGTGCCACCAGACCACCGCGCTGGTCGCGCGGCATCTGGAGGCCAACGGCATCCCGACCGTGGTGATGGGATGCGCCAAGGATATCATCGAGCACGCCGCGGTGCCGCGTTTCCTGTTCTCCGATTTCCCGCTCGGCAATTCCGCCGGCAAGCCGAATGACGTCGACTCGCAGGCGCTGACCCTGGAGCTGGCGCTCGGCCTGCTCGAGAGCGCGGGAGGCGCGCGCACCACCATGCAGTCGCCGCTGCGCTGGAGCGCGGACGCCTCCTGGAAGCTCGACTACAACAACGTCGCGCAGATGAGCCCGGAAGAGCTGGCGCGCCGTCGCGCCGAGTTCGACCGCCAGAAGGAGATCGCGCGCGGCAACCGCGCGGCGTGAATTCGACATTCGTCATTGCGAGGAGCGCAGCGACGAAGCAATCCATAGCGCCGCAAGCGGATAGGTGGATTGCTTCGCTTCGCTCGCAATGACGAGGCTATTGATATCTTCCGGGAGGAAATAAGTGACCCGACCGTTCGAAGGCGTGAAGATCCTCGACTTCACGCAGGTGCTGGCCGGCCCCTATGCGAGCTACCAGCTCGCGCTGCTCGGCGCCGACGTCATCAAGATCGAACGGCGCGGCGGCGAGGACATGCGGCGCACGCCGCTTTCCCGCGAATGGGCCGACCGCAACCTCGCGCCGGCCTTTCAGGCCGTCAACGGCAACAAGAAGAGCCTGACGCTCGATCTGTCGAAGCCGGAAGCGCTCGCCATCGTCAAGAAACTCGCCGCGCAGGCCGACGTGGTGATGGAGAATTTCCGTCCCGGCGTGATGGACAAGCTCGGCATCGGCTATGAGGCGCTGTCGGCGATCAATCCGCGGCTGATCTATTGCGCCGTGTCCGGCTTCGGCCAGACCGGTCCAGCGCGCGACGGCGCCGGCTATGACGGCAAGATGCAGGCGATGAGCTGGCATCATGGCGATCACCGGCCATGAGGAGAGCGGGCCGACACGCGCGGGCTTTGCGGTGTGCGACGTGTTGTCGGGCGCGACCGCCGCCTTCGGCGTCTCCAGCGCGTTGTTCCAGCGCAGCCACACCGGCAAGGGCCAGTTGATCGACGTCTCCATGCTGGAGGCGTCGCTGGCATTTCTCTCGGGCCAGGTCGCGGACTATTCCGTCGCCGGCCACCGCCAGCAATTGTCCGGCAATCAGGCGGTCAGTCGCAAGCCGACCGCCAATCTGTTCAAGGCAGGCGACGGCCATCTGCTGCTCGCCGTCAACAACGAGAAGCAGTATCAGGCGTTGATGAAAGCGCTCGGCCGCGAGGACACGTTCAGCGATCCGCGCTTTGCCGACTGGTTCGCGCGGCAGGAGAACGAGCCCGCATTGCGCGCGATCATCGAGCAGGCGCTGGCGGAGAAGAGCCCGCGCGAATGGGAAAAGATCCTCGATGCGGCGGGCGCGCCCTGCGCCAGCATCTGGAAGGTCGAGGAGGTGATCGACCATCCGCAGATATCAGCGCGCGGCGCGCTGCAGGAGCTCGACACGCCCTATGGCCGGCTGCGCTTTGCCGGCAGCGGTTTCCGGCTGGCGCATGGCGGCGGCCGGCTCGATACCATGGCGCCGCAGCCCGGCGCGCACACCGATGAGGTGCTGGCGTCGATCGGTTATGATGCCAAGGCGATCGCGGATTTGCATGCGCGGGAGATTGTTTAGCCTCGTCGTCATTGCGAGGAGCGGAGCGACGAAGCAATCCATCGCGCCGCAAGCGGAAAGGTGGATTGCTTCGCTTCGCTCGCAATGACGAAACTACGTCAACACCTTCACGCCGCCGAACGATGTGACGCGGCCGCCCCTGAGCATGACGATCTGCGTCGCGAGTTGGCGCAACTCGGCGGCATCGTGGCTGACATAGACCATCGGGATGCCCTCGTCGCGCAGCCGGATCAGGTAGGGCAGGATTTCCACCTTGCGATCCTGATCGAGCGAGCCCAGCGGCTCGTCCATCAGCAGAAGCCGCGGCTTCGACAGCAGCGCGCGGCCGAGTGCGACGCGCTGGCGCTCGCCGCCCGACAATTTGCCCGGCCGGCGATCGAGCAGGGGCCCGATATCGAGCAGATCAATGACACGGGTGTGCTGCGCAGAATCGGCGGCGAGGCCGTTCATGCGCCGGCCGTAGTCGAGATTGTGCCTGACATCGAGATGCGGAAACAGCCGCGCATCCTGAAAGACGTAGCCGATGCGGCGGCGATGCGGCGGCACGTGGATGCGCGCGGAGGTGTCGTCGAGCACCTCGCCGTCGAGCGCGATGGTGCCACGATCGGGCCTCAAGAGGCCCGCGATCATGTTGACCAGCGACGTTTTTCCCGCGCCGGACGCGCCGAACAGGCCGGTGACGCGGCCTTCGCTCTGGAAGGCGGCTTCGAGCGAGAACTCGCCGAGCTGTTTGCGGACATCGAGGCGCAGCATGGCTCAATTCCCGTGCAGGCGCGCCGTCGCGCGCCGCGCGAACCATTCCGCGCCGATCAGCGCCGCGACCGCGATCGCAATCGAGACCAGCACCAGCCGGCCTGCGGCCGCGTCGCCGTCGGGCGTCGAGATCAGCGAATAGATCGCCGACGAGATGACCTGCGTCTCGCCGGGAATGTTGGAGACGAAGGTGATGGTGGCGCCGAACTCGCCGATCGCCTTGGCAAAGCCGAGCACCATGCCGGCGAGGATGCCGGGCAGCGCCAGCGGCAGGGTGACGGTCGCGAACACGCGCCATGGCGCCGCGCCGAGCGTTTCGGCGGCCTGTTCGAGCCGGCGATCGACGGCTTCGATGGAAAGCCGGATCGGGCGCACCAGCAGCGGAAACGACATCACGCCGCACGCCAGTGCCGCGCCAGTCCAGCGGAACGCGAACACGATGCCGAGATGATCGGCGAGCCAGGCGCCGACCAGTCCGCGCCGGCCGAAAGTCAGCAGCAGCAGATAGCCGGTGACCACAGGCGGCAGCACCAGCGGCAGGTGCACCACGGCGTCCACGACCGACTTGCCCCAGAAATCGCGCCGCGCCAAGAGCCACGCCAGCGCGATGCCGAATGGCGTCGCGACCAGGGTTGCGATCACGGCAACCCTGAGCGAGAGCAGGATCGCCGTCCATTCCGTGGGCGAGAGATCGAACACGTCTCTTTATCCCTCATCCTGAGGAGCGGCCCCTTGGCCGCGTCTCGAAGGATGAGGCCCAACTTTGGGGCCTCGGGCCTCATGGTTCGAGACGCGCGAAGACGCGCTCCTCACCATGAGGATTTCAGACGGTCCAATCACGTCACGACGTCGGCTTGATCAGATAATTGAAGCCGTATTTCTCCAGCACGGCCTTCGCCGCCGACGACTGCAGATAATCGAGATAGGCCTTCGCCTCCGGCTTGGCCGTTGTTGTCGCCGCCACCGGATAGATGATCGGCGGATGCGAATCGGCCGGGAAGGTGCCGACGATCTTGACGCCGGGCTCGACCTTGGCGTCGGTCGAATAGACGATGCCGAGCACGGCCTCGCCGCGCGCCACCAGCGTCAGCGCGGCGCGCACGCTCTCCGCCATCGCGAATTTCGGCTCGGCGGCGGCCCAGGCGCCGAGCTTCTCCAGCGCGGCCTTGGCGTATTTGCCGACCGGCACCGCCTTGACGTCGCCGGTCGCGATCCTGCCGTCGCCGGCGAGCTTGGCGAGATCGAAGCCTTGCGCGATCGTGACGTTGTCGATCTTCGAATCCTTCGGCGCGATCAGCACGATGCTGTTGCCAAGCAGATTGACGCGCGTCGGCTCGTTGATGGTCTTCTTCGAGGTGGCGTAGTCCATCCAGTCGGTGTCGGCGGACACGAAGATGTCGGCCGGCGCGCCCTGTTCGATCTGCTTGGCGAGCTGCGAGCTTGCGGCATAGCTGGCGTTGACCTTGACGCCGGTCTTGGCGGTGAAGGCCGTGTCGATGTCATCGAGCGCGTTCTTCATCGAGGCGGCGGCGAACACGGTCAGTGTCTTGTCCTGCGCGGCGGCAGGCGAGACGGCCGATCCCGACAGGATCACGAAGGCGGCGAACAATCCGGCAAGACGATACATATGACAGCGCTCCATGCGGGTTTGCAGGCGCGGCGTGTCCCGCGCGCAAAGTCGGCGTTGGTTGACCATGAGTGCGACAGACGGAAGCGCTGTTCCGTTGATTCCGCAGGGACTTACGGTCCCGAGGATATCGCCGGGGGCGACCATAACAGGCCAGCCAACGCCTTCAAAGGCGACGCTTTGTCTACTTTCCGCCTATTCCGAGGGCAGGATCGCGATCGAGATCGCGTTTTCCTTGGCTCCCGACACTTGCAGCACGAAGGGCTGCGCGGCGAGCTCGTATTTCATGGTCTTGCGGATACCGTCGCAGTCGGTCGCGCCGCTGAACGCCTTCGGTTTCAGGAAATGGCCGTCCTGCACGACGTCGACCCAGGCGCCGTTCGAGAGGCTGATGGTGTAGAGGCCGGCCTTCGGGGCGCCCTTGAAATTGGCAAACCCTGCCATCGTGCCGTCCTTGGGCGCGCGCTCCGGCGGCGACGGCAATTTGGCGTCGCCAGGTGCCACCAGCGAAAGCGTGATGCCGGTCGACGGCATCGCGGCCACGTCGCTGCCCGAATTGAGCTTGACCCGATCCGGCGCGGTCAGTGCCGCGCGCTCGTGATCGATCGGCCACTTGAATTTGTCGCAGCCGCTCGGCTCCTCCGCCGCCCACACGGGGGCGGCGGTACCGATCAGCAACGCAACAAGTAGAAATTTGCGCATCTCAATCCACCGCGATCATGACGTCCGAGGCCTTGATGACGACCGTGACGTTACCTTTGGCCTTGATGCCGAGCTCATCGACCGCTTCGTTGGTGATCGACGCCGTCACGATCTTGCCGCCGCCGATATCGACGCGGACATGCGAGGTGGTGGCGCCCTTGGTCACCTCGGTGACGGTGCCCTTGAGCTGGTTGCGTGCACTGATGCGCATATCGTTCTCTCAATGTTGAGCCATGCACGGAGAGTCCGCGCGAGCGAGCGGCTGTTTGACGGAAATGGGAAGGGGACCATCGTCCCGGACCGCCGGGCGCTTACGGCGCGCGGACCACACGGATATTACCAGCATTCCGGCACGGCCGACCACCACGATCACGCTATTGCTTGGCGTTTTGCTTGGAATCCGGCGCGGTCAGCACCGCCTTGCAGGCTGCCGGCATCGCCGAGAGCTTGATCCCGTCGGTCAGCTTCGGCGGCGGCTTCGGCGGCTCGGGCTTGGGATGGATGATCGAGTCCTTGAACCAGTACGCCATCTCCGCAGGCTTGCAGCCGTCGTCACCGCCCTGATCCGCCTGTCCCTTGCACTCCTTGTCGCCGTCCGGGCAGCGCATGCGGATGTGGAAGTGATAGTCATGGCCCCACCATGGCCGCACCTTGGAGAGCCAGCTGCGGTCGCCCTTGGCCTCGCGGCACAGCGCCTTCTTGATCGCGGCGTTGACGAAGATGCGCTGCACCGCCGGCTCCTGCGCGGCGTCGCGGATCACCATCCAGTGCGTCGGGGTCCATGCCTTTGGGTCGGTATCGAGCCGGTCGTCACGCACCATCATGGTCGCCGACATCTCTTCGCGCTCCTGCCGCGACAGCAGATGATCCGGCATCGGCGTCAGCCAGATGTCGGCATCGATCCCCATCTGATGGCTGGCATGGCCCGACAGCGCCGGCCCGCCGCGCGGCTGGCCGATATCGCCGACCAGGATGCCGTTCCAGCCGGCGTCCTTGTGCGCCTTCTCCGACAGGCGCTTGATGAGCGCGATCATGTCGGGATAGCCCCAGTAACGGTTGCGCGACAGCCGCATCACCTGCCAGGTGTCGCCGGTGATCGGCATCTGCTCGCCGCCGGCGAGGCAGCCATTGGTGTAGGAGCCGATCACCTTCGGCGTCTGCGAGGACGGCAAAAGCTTGCGCGCGAAGAACTGCCTGGCGCCGATCTTGGGATCCTTGGGATTGTCCAGCGGCGGCAGCGGTTTTGCATCGACGCTGCCCTTGTCCTGCGCCGGCGCAGGGTTGGCACTGGCGAGAACGATCAGAAGCGATAAGGAGAATCGGAGGGGCTTTCATTGCGCTTAGTCTATGCGGCCATTGCGGTCCCATGGAAGAGGCAAGGGCATCGCATTTGGTTGATGGTCCCCGTATTAATGTTGACGGGCAACTCTGCGCCGTCAGCTCTTTACAAGGCACGCCCCGGCGCAACATCATGACCCCAGCAAAATAAGGGCAGTGGGGCGAACATGACAACTTCGCGCGGCGGATGGCTCGCGGCATCTGTGCTGGCGGCCATGCTGTGGACGTCGGCGGCGCAGGCCGACGTGGTGGTGCATATCGACAAGTCGTCGCAGCGCATGTCGGTCAGCGTCGACGGTGCGACGCGTTACAACTGGGCCATCTCGACCGGCCGCGACGGTTACGGCACGCCGAGCGGCACTTATCATCCGCAGGCGATGATGCGCTCCTACTTCTCGAAGAAGTACTACAATGCGCCGATGCCGCACGCGATCTTCTTCTATTACGGATTTGCGATCCACGGCACCAACGACATTTCCCGGCTCGGCGGCCCGGCTTCGCATGGCTGTGTCCGGTTGCATCCTGCCAACGCCGCGACCTTGTTTTCGCTGGTCCAGCGCAGCGGGGCGCAAAACACCACCATCGAGATTTCAAACTGACGCGCAATGCGCCTGCTCTACAGGCCGCAGCCGCCATCTTCTTAACGCGCCGATAACCCTGTTGCGTGTTGACGAAAGTTGATGCGGCAAGCGCGAATTTCGCGCGTTCCCCCTGCATGTCACGGAATTGTCGTTGCTTTGGCAACGATTTCGCGCCTTTCCTGACACCCAGGCATGGCGAAAGCCGGTATCGTACAACTGCAGGTTACATTTCCCTCGTTGCCGCGCCCGCAAAACAGGCAGCCGGCGCGATCTCGTTAACGGGTTGCATCTGCACAAAGATACCGTTTTTTCAGAGAGTCAGCCGACAACCCAAGGTGCAGAATGCAAACGGGGCGGTTGATGCCGACACGCCGGCCAACAAAACCAAAGAAGCGAAAGCGCGCGCCGATCACCCTTCTCCCGGTGCGGCCGACGCGGCCTCGTCCAAAGCTTGCCGGGCATTTCGCCTCGCATGCTTCGATTGATCGCAACGAGATCGCGCAGACGCGCGCGCAGACCGAAGCCGCGATCACTGCGGCGCGCAAATCGCATGAGCGGCTGCGCGAGGCGATCGACATCCTGCCGCAGGGCATCGTCTTTCTCGACGACGAGGGGCGCTACATCCTCTGGAACAAGAAGTACGCCGAGATCTACAGCGCCAGCTCCGACATGTTCAAGCCGGGTGCGCGGCTCGCCGATACCATCCGCGTCGGCGTCGCGCGCGGCGATTATCCCGACGCTGTCGGCCGCGAGGAAGAATGGATCGCCGAGCGGCTCGCGAGGCTGGACCAGCCGATCGGGCGGCATGAGCAGACGCTCGCCGACGGCCGCGTCGTCCTGATCGAGGAACGCAAGACCGGGGACGGCGGCGTCATCGGCTTGCGCGTCGACATCACCGAGCTGAAGCAGCGCGAGGCGTCGTTCCGCCTGCTGTTCGACAGCAATCCGGTGCCGATGATCGTCTGCGCGCCGGACGGCGGATGCATCCTCTCGGTCAACGAGGCCGCGATCGAGCATTACGGCTATAGCCGCGCCGAGTTCGAGAAGCTCACCATCCACAGCCTGCAGGCGTTCGAGGGCGAGCCGCCCTGGGTCGGCGATCACTCGAACGACGAGCAGGCGGCGCGGACCTGGAAGCACGTCAAGGCGGACGGCTCGCTGATCGACCTTGCGATCTATTCGCGCGAGCTGATGCATAACGAGCAGCCGTCGGTGCTGCTGGCGCTGATGGACATCACCGAGCGCAAGCGCGCCGAGGCGCGGCTTGCATTTCTTGCCCAGCATGACGGACTGACCGGCCTGCCGAACCGCAATCTGCTGCGCCAGCAGATGGACGAGATCCTGCTGCATACGCGGCGCAGCGCCGAGAAGGTCGCCGTGCTCGTGCTCGGCCTCGACAATTTCAAGTCGGTCAACGACACGCTCGGCCACGGCATCGGCGACAAGCTGCTGCGCGGCGTCGCCAAGCGCCTGCGCTCCTCGTTGCGCGAGGAGGACACGCTGGCGCGGCTGAACTCCGACGAGTTTGCGATCATCCAGACCGGCATGACGCGGCCGGAGGACGCCGCGCTGCTGTCGCGGCGGCTGCTGGACGCGATCTGCGATCCCTATCTGCTCGACGGCCACTCCGTGGTGATCGGCGCCACCATCGGCATTGCGATGGCGCCCGGCGATGGCGAGGATTCCGAGAAGCTCCTGAAGAATGCCGACATGGCGCTGTCGCGGGCCAAGACCGAATTGCGCGGCACCTTCTCCTTCTTCGAATCCGACATGGATGCCCGCGCGCAAAAACGCCGCAAGATCGAGCTCGAGCTGCGCGACGCGATCCAGAACGAGGTCCTGCGGCCGTATTATCAGCCGTTGATCGACCTCTCCACCGGCCGCATCACCGGCTTCGAGGCGCTGGTGCGCTGGCCGCATCCCGAGCGCGGCATGATCTCGCCGGGCGACTTCATTCCGGTGGCCGAGGAAACCGGCCTGGTCAACGGCGTCGGCGGCTTGATGCTGCGCCGCGCCTGCATGGATGCCGCACTGTGGCCCGACGACGTCCGCGTCGCGGTCAACCTGTCGCCGGTGCAGTTCCGCGTCGGCAATCTCATGGCCGTGGTGATGGATGCGCTGAAACAGTCCGGGCTGCCGCCGGAACGGTTGGAGGTGGAGATCACCGAGACCGTGCTGCTGGAGAAGAGCGACACCGTCCTTGCCACGCTGCACGCGCTGCGCTCGCTGGGCCTGCGCATCTCGATGGACGATTTCGGCACCGGCTTCTCGAGCTTGAGCTATCTGCGCAGCTTTCCGTTCGACAAGATCAAGATCGACCAGATCTTCGTGCGCGATCTTGCCGCCAACCGCGACGCCCAGGCGATCATTCGCTCCATCGTCAGCCTCGGCCAGGGGCTCGGCGTCACCATCACCGCCGAGGGCGTCGAGACCGAGGCCGAGTTGAGCTGTCTGCGCGCCGAAGGCTGCCATGAGGCGCAGGGTTTCCTGTTCAGCAAGGCGCGCCCGCATGACGAGATCGTCGCGCTGTTGAAGGCGCAGTGCGATGCGGACACCGAAGCCGACGCCGATCTGCAGGCGCTGATGGTGGCGTGAGTCTCCTCGTCATTGCGAGGAGCCAACGGGTCCGGCCCGTTTGGGCCGGCCCGATGACAGGCTCCGCGACGAAGCAATCCAGACTATTTACGCGGATACATTCTGGATTGCTTCGCTCCGCTCGCAATGACGACCGAAAGTTACTTCTTCCGCTTGCCCAAATGATAGGTCAGCGCCAACCCGACGCAGTGGCGCAGCTCCGCCTCGGGCAGCTTGTCTTTGGCATCGAGCAGGATCGCGCGATTGCCGCTGTATTTGAGCTTCGGATAGAGTTCGCGGAACGTTTCGACCAGATTGGTCTGGCAGTGGAAGTACACCGCGTATTGACCCGGCACGGCCTTGACCTGATCGATCCGGATGGTGCTGCCGCTCTTGCTTTCCGAGGTCAGATAGCTCGGCTGGCCCCATTTCAGCGCTTCCTCGATCGCGCCGACGCCCTGGGTTGTCTTCGCGGTGTCGAGAATGAGCTTGCGCAGCGTCAGAAGTTTTGAGCGGACCGGCGGGGGATAGCTGTCAAATATCGCCGCAGCGCCTGGTGTCGGCCGGCGTGATCTGGAAGCGGCTTTGCCGGCCGGCTTTGTCATCGCGACGTCGGCGGCTTGGCGAGATTGGCCGACAGGATCGCCTTGCCGGCGTCCTCGTAATGGGTGTCGCGGGCCTGGATCTGCTGCGCGATCGCGTGCATGTCGCGGAAGCGCCGCTCGAACGGATTCTTGGCAAACACCGCCGTCGCGCCCGACATGTGATAGGCGGTGTCGACCACGGAAGCCGCTTGATGGATGGTCCAGGTCGCGGCGATGCGGATCGCGATGCGGCGCTCCTCGGTGATCCGCTCGCCGCGCTCGAGGTCGCGCCAGATCTCGCCCGCTGTCGCATAGAGATAGGCGCGCGCCGCGCGCAGCGTTGCCTCGGCGCGGCCGATCACGCCTTGCACCGCGCTGTTGTCGCGCATCGCGCCAAGGCCTTGCGGAATCTTGGAGCGCGCCAGATCGATGGCGGCATCGAGTGTGGCGCGTGCGACGCCGACCGAGGTCGCGGCAAAGCCCATGCTGAACACCGCATTGGTGGTGAGCTTGTAGAGCGGACCCTTTTCGCGGACCGCATTCATATCGTCGCGCTGTGCCGCGAATTTCTCTGATATGAACAGGTTCTCGACCGAATAGGAATCGGTAGCGGTGCCCCTGAGCCCGATCGTGTCCCAGACGTCGTACATGGTGGCGCTAGCGATCGGAAACAGCACGGTGCGGATATCAGGCGCGCCGTTTTCTTTCTTGCGCAGCGTCCCGTCGGCCTCGACGATCTTCACATGCGCGCCGAGCCAGCTGGCCTGCCGCGAGCCGGAGGCAAACTCCCAGCGCGCATTCGCCACGTAGCCGCCGGGCACGACCTTCACCTCGTGATTGATCGCGCCCCAGGCGAGGATGCCGGGCGGTGTATTGAAGATTTCGTTGGCCGCATCCGGCTCCAGATAGGCCGCGGTCATGGCGCAGACCGCGCATTGGCCGAGGCACCATGCGGTCGAGGCGTCGGCCTTGGCGATCTCCTCCTGCATCCGCATGAAGGTTTCGAGCGGGACTTCGTGGCCGCCGACGCTGCGCGGCAACAGTGCGCGGTACAATTCGTTCTCGATCAACGCAGCCGTCACTGCCGGCGTCAGCCGCCGCGTCCGCTCGATCTCGTCGGCCTCACGCGCGATCAATGGCTGCAGCGCACGGGCGCGCTCGACGAGGCCGTCCGACTTGTTCATGGGGTTTCCTCGCCCTCTTTATCGAGTGATCAATTGCGACAGACAGTGATCCATCCGGCGCGAGAGAGCAAGAGCGCGGTTTTATGGGGCGACCGGTCTCATGCAGTTGCAGTGCCGAGCCCGAGCGCTTGCCGGTGCTTTGCCGGGAAGCTCAGGGCGACCGCGACTGCGGCGAGGCCAATGGCGAAGGAGCCGGCATGGAGCCAGGTGTAGCCATGGGTGGTGTCGTAGATGTAGCCGCCGGCCCATGGCCCGAGCGCCATGCCAAGGCTTGCGAAAGCCGAGACCGCGCCGAACACCGTGCCCATGATGCGCGCGCCGAAGTACTCGCGCACCAGCACCGCATAGAGCGGCATCACCCCGCCATAGGCGAGGCCGAACACGACCGACAGCGCGTAGAATTCGCCGAGATGGGCGACCGCGAGATAAGTTGCGATGCAGAGCGCCTGCACGAACAGGCCGCCGACCAGCACCGGCTTGGCGCCGAGCCGGTCGGCGAGCGTGCCGAGCAGCAGGCGGCCGCCGAGCCCGGAGAAACCGGCGAGGCTGTAGACGGTGACGGCGGTCAACGGCGCGATACCGCAGACCATGGCGTAGGACACCATGTGGAAGATCGGCCCGGAATGCGCGGCGCAGCAGGCGAAGTGCGCACCCGCAAGGGCTACGAATTGCGGCGTACGAAAAGCCTGCGCCGCGGTCCATTCGGTCGCAGGCGTATCGCCGGTCGCTGCGGTCGTCTCATCCGCGCTCTTCGGCGCCGGGCGCACCAGGAAGCTCGCGGGGATCAGCAGCGCCCAGGCGGCGATGCCGATCACGAGCATCGCGGTGCGCCAGTCATAGGCCGTGATCAGCGCGCTGGCCGACGGCGCGATCGTCACCGGTGCGACGCCCATGCCGGCCGACACCAGCGCCACCGCGAGACTGCGATGCTGTGAGATCCAGGCGCTCGCGACCGCCATCATCGGCGCGTAGAAGCTGCCGGCGGCAATGCCGATCAAGCCGCCGAACAACAGCTGGAATTGCCAGAGGCTTTGCGCCTGGCTCGCGGTGACGAGCCCAAGCCCGAGCAGCAGACTGCCGGAGAGCACCACGATGCGGGTGCCGAAGCGGTCGGACAGCGCGCCCCATGCAAAGGCGGCAAATCCCATGAACAGGAAATCGAGTGTCGCCGCGGCGGACACGCCGGCGCGCGACCAGCCCATCTGTTCCGTGATCGGCGCCAGGAATACCGCAAGCGACAGCATCGTGCCGAAGCCGACGCAGGTCATCAGCGCACCGGCGCCGACGACGACCCAGCCATAGTTGAAGGAAGAGGCCTTCATGCGTTTCCCTGCCGTCTCTGGTCTTATTGGTAGCGGCGTCGATGGTCGTTTATTTGGACCGATAAGGACAAGGCTGCCTTTGTCATGCCGGGCGTGCGAATTTGAAACAGCGCCCGCCATGGATGGAGTATATCGTCGCGCAAACAACGCCCATGGCATCGATTGGAGGGTACAAATGAAGACCTACCAGCTTTTCATCAATGGCCAATATGTCGATCCCGCCAATGGCGAATGGTTCGAGTCGATCGATCCCTATCGCGGTGAAGCCTGGGCGAAGATTCCGCGCGGCTCAAAGGCCGACGCCGACAAGGCGGTGAAAGCCGCCAATGAGGCGATGTGGCGCGGCCCGTGGTCGAAGATGACGGCTTCCGCGCGGGGCAAAGCAATGCGGAAACTCGGCGATCTCGTCGCTGCGAATGCGGAGCGTCTCGCCGAGATCGAGGTGCGCGACAACGGCAAGCTGATGGCGGAGATGCTGGGCCAGCTGCGCTATCATCCCGAGTGGTGGTGGTATTTCGGCGGCCTCGTCGACAAGCTTGAAGGCGGGCTGGTGCCGATCGACAAGCCTGACACCTTCGCCTACACGACGCACGAGCCGGTCGGCGTCGTCGCGGCGCTGACCGCCTGGAATTCGCCGCTGCTGTTCGTGGCCTGGAAATGCGCTGCCGCCCTTGCCGCCGGCTGTGCCGTCATCGTCAAGCCGTCGGAGTTCACCTCGGCCTCCACGCTGGAATTCGCTGCGCTGACCAAGGAGGCCGGCATTCCCGACGGCATCTTCAACGTGGTCACCGGCTTCGGGCCCGAGATCGGCACCGAGTTGATCAGCCATCCCGGTATCGCCAAGATCACCTTCACCGGTTCGGACGCCACGGGCGCGAAGGTCTATGAGACCGCGGCGAAGAGCCTGAAACGCGTTTCGCTCGAGCTCGGCGGCAAGTCGCCGAACATCGTGTTCGAGGACGCCGATCTGTCGGCGGCCGCGGCCGGTGCGGTCTCCGGCATTTTCGCGGCGACGGGGCAGACCTGCATCGCCGGCTCGCGGCTGCTGGTGCAGAACTCGATCAAGGACAAGTTCGTCGAGCGCCTGCTGGAGCTGGCGCGCTCGGCGAAGATCGGCGATCCCATGAAGTCCGATACCAATATCGGTCCCGTCACCACGCCGGCGCAGTACAAGAAGATCCTGGACTATATCGATATCGCAAAGGGAGAGGGCGCGCGCTGCCTGCTCGGCGGCAAGCCGGCCTCGGGCGCCGGCATCGTCGGCGGCCAATTCGTCGAGCCGACCATCTTCACCGACGTCGACAACTCGATGCGGATCGCGCGCGAGGAAGTGTTCGGGCCGGTGCTCTCGATCATCGGCTTCGACAGCGAGGACGACGCGATCCGCATCGCCAACGACACGATCTACGGCCTTGCCGCGGGGATCTGGACCCGCGATCTCGCGCGCGCCATTCGCGTCCCGAAATTGCTGCGCGCCGGCACGGTGTGGGTGAATACCTACCGCGCCATCAGCTACATGATGCCGTTCGGCGGCATGAAGCATTCCGGCGTCGGGCGCGAGAGCGGCATCGACGCAGTCCGCGAATATCTGGAAACCAAGAGCGTGTGGATTTCGACCGCGACTGATGTGCCGGCGAATCCGTTCGTGATGCGGTGACGAATCATGAAGCCGCTCTCCGGACGGCTTCACCCTCGTGGGCAGCAACGGGATGATGCCTGGTGTGAGGGAAAAACGCAGAAAAATATTCTTGCAGCGCTCGATCTGTTTTGGTCCTGGCTGCAGCCAATGCGTCCGGACCAAGGGCTGATCCTTCAACGGAAAAGAACGTCAGATCGTGCAGTCCGATGGTGCCCAGGACGGCCTTCAGATACGGAGTGAGGAAATCCGGCTGACGCGCATGCTCCCCGGAATATCTTCCGCCCGACGACACGGCGACAAAAACCGGACGGTCGCGCAATGCGCCTGCCTTTCCTTCCGTGATCACGTTGAACGTCCGTCGGACTCGAACGACATGATCTATCCACGCCTTCAGCGCGGAGGGCACGGTGAAGTTATGCATGGGAGTGCTAATGACCACGTAATCCGCACTCTCCAGCTCCTGAATAAGCTCCTCGGATTGGGACATGGAGCCTTCCGGAAACATTTCCGCGAAAGATTGTTGTGTCGCACCGAGGGCCGTCGCGTAGCTTCCATCGATATGCGACATGGCGCCGCCGCCAATCGTGCGGTTTACCAATATTGCCGCCGGCTCGCTCTGAAGTAAAAAGCCGATGATCTTTTGGGATATCCTGTAACTCTCGGAGGCTTCCCCGCGAGGGCTGCAGGCCACGTGAAGGACTTTTGTCATCCGACTCATTTGCGGGTACCTCCTAAATGTCGTTCCTGACGCCGAACCCTGAACGTCACGGGAGCATCATCTAGCAGCGTCATGACCTGCACCCAAGGTCCATGAATGGTAATTGCAACTGGTCCATGATAGTTGTGGTGGCTTGCTCGTTGCGCGTCCGCACAAGCAGATGAACCCCCAGCAGAGTCGGCTAGTCCATGACTGTCGCCAAGGTCAGCAAGATTTCACCGTTGGATCCGACGGCGGAGGAACCTTTCTATCGCCAGATCTACCATCGGTTTCGCAGCGCCATCGCCAGTGGACTGTTGAAGCCGGGTGACCGCGTTCCTTCGGCGCGCGCGCTGACCAAGGAATTGGGTTTGGCGAGAGGTACCATTGAAGCGGCTTATTCCTTGTTGGCCGCTGAGGGGTACATTCAAGCCCGCGGCCAGGCGGGGACGATCGTGACGCCGGGGCTCAAGCCGCGAATCCCTGTTGTATCCCCGATGCCCCGACCTGACAGCGGCATTGCCAAGCCCAGTTTTCGTCCCGACTCGATTTTGCCGTTCCAGATGGGCCTGCCCGCCCTGGACATGTTTCCCCGGAAGATCTGGGCACGCCTGGGTGCGCGCTGTGTGCGTGCCATGCAGCCATCTGACATGGTTCATCCCTCAGTCTACGGCTCGCCGGGACTTCGCGCCGAGATCGCGGCATATCTCCAGGTTTCGCGCGGCATCAATTGCTCTCCATCCCAGATATTCGTGACGTCGGGATACCGCCACACGATCGAGTTGATTGGTCATGCCTTGTTGAAAGCGGGAGATCGCGTTTGGCTCGAAAACCCCGGATACCCGCCAACGCGAGAACTGTTGGGGCATATGAATGTTGCGGCGGTCTCAGTACCGGTCGATAGCGAGGGGATGGTCGTTGCCGATGGAGTGAAGCTGGCGCCGCGGGCGCGCGCAGCCGTGGTCACGCCTGCGCATCAGAGTCCGTTGTGTGTATCGTTGTCTTTGCCGCGCCGTCTGGCGCTGCTGGACTGGGCTGCGCGAAACAGCGCCTGGATCATCGAGGACGATTACGACGGCGAGTACCGGTATGTCAGCCGCCCGCTGCCGGCGTTGAAGAGTTTGGATCGTGACGGGCGAGTGCTCTATGCCGGAACATTCAGCAAAGTGCTGTTTCCCGGCCTTCGGCTTGGATATCTTCTCGTGCCGGAATCGCAGGTCGAGCGCTTTGAGCAGATCACTCAAGCCCTTGCAGCGGGCAGTCCAGAGCTTACGCAAGTCATCGTCACTGCCTTCATTAGGGAAGGGCACTTCGCGCGCCATATCCAGCGGATGCGGAAGCTTTATGCCGGGCGTCGAGAAGCGACAGCAGCTGGCCTGGAAAGCGTGCTGGGGAAGCATATGCGAATTGATGCGCAACCGGGAGGAATGCACTTGATCTTGCGGCTTCAGGGCCGGCGCTCGGATCGTCGGCTTGTAGCGCGCATGCGAGAAGAAGGCCTGTACGGCGAAGCGTTGACGGATTGGATGGCCGGTAATGATGGAGCCTCGGCGCTGCTTCTCAATTTCACGAATGTCGACTCTCAGAGAACCGCAGAAAATCTCGGCAAGCGGATCCTGAAGCTGATCTGACGGGAAGATCATGGCCCAGTACTAGAGACCAATCATGGACCTTCCGTGGTAGGCCAAGATGCAGCACGATCGAATCCATCAACATGTGAGGATTCATCATGAGCAACCGCATCGACTACGCCAAGGCATCGCCCGCAGGTTTCAAGACTTTTGGGGGTGTGTATGTCTACCTTCAGAACTGTGGCCTTCCAAAAGAACTGATCTATCTCGTGTATCTGCGGGTTTCGCAGATAAATGGCTGCGCATATTGCATCGATATGCATTCCCGCGATCTGCTGAAACTCGGCGTGTCCGTGGACAAGCTCGTACTCGTCCCGGTGTGGCGCGAAGCGGGTGAAGTGTTCAGTACCCGCGAGCGTATCGCGCTCGCCTGGGCGGAAACCGTAACACGCGTCGCCGAGACCGGCGTTCCCGATGCTGCCTATGAAGCCGCGGCCGTCGAGTTCAGCGAAAAAGAGTTCTCTGATCTCACCTACGCAATCGGCTTGATGAACGCCTTCAATCGATTTGGCGTTGCGTTCCGCTCGACACCTGCTGCCGCAGCCAAAGCTTGAAATGACCCACGCGGCGAGTGCTGGGCGGGCAGTAATATCTGTTCGTCCAGTGCTCGCTTCTTTGGCGTGCGGCAGGCGTCGGAGCTTCTTCCGGCCCGAACTTGGCTCATCGGATCGAGCCGAACACGCTTCCTGCTTCTCAATAGAGCAGGCCAACCAACGAACGGAGCCGTCCATGGCATGGGCACTACTCGGCATCGCGGGCATTCTCGAAATCGCGTTTGCGTTCAGCATGAAGTGGTCTGAAGGCTTCACCCGCTTGATACCTGCACTGCTTACGCTCGCGACGGGCTTGTCGAGTGTCTTTCTTCTTTCACTTTCGCTGCGCACACTGCCGGTCGGGACGGGTTATGCGATCTGGACGGGGATCGGCGCGGCGGGCACCGCGATTCTCGGAATAATGTTGCTGGGCGACTCCGCTGCGCCGATGAGGATGCTCTGCATCGGTCTCATTTTGACGGGCGTGATTGGACTCAAGCTGGTCTCGTGATGAACCCAGCCCGCGTGAAACCAATCGTCAAGAGTATCGGGAAGCAGCGCCCGGGAAGTGGACCGAGGTCTCAACTATCCACCTTCAGCGCGATCGCTATCTCCCGCACTTCCACGCTGGTCCGATCGGCGTCCAGCTCCAGCACGGGCCGAAACTGCCGCCATTGTAGCGGCCACGGACAAACCCGGGCCGGCCGAAATAGTGCAACTCGCCGTCATAGCCGAAATATTGGGGGGAATAATCCGGCTGGCCCGTGCCGGTGCCCTTCCGGCTATAGATGGGGACGGCATTGTTCGGCGGCTGATGATAGCCGGGCAGGAAGCCGTAGCCGTGCCAGTGATAGGCGTGTCGTTTCTGAGCGGGCGCGCCTGACGTCACGACTGGCAGCAGCGACAGGAGAATGACGATCGATAGGGATAGGATGCGCGACATGCGTTCAGCCTAGTCCGCTCATGGTCCAAGCGCGATACAAATCAAGGTGTTCTGCGAGCAGCCCGGCGCAGCCTCAACTATCCACCTTCAGCGCGGCGATGAAAGCTTCCTGCGGGATGTCGACCTTGCCGAACTGCCGCATCTTCTTCTTGCCTTCCTTCTGCTTCTCCAGAAGTTTTCGTTTACGGGTGACGTCGCCGCCGTAGCACTTCGCGGTGACGTCCTTGCGCAGCGCGCGCACGGTCTCGCGCGCGATCACCTTGCCGCCGATCGCCGCCTGGATCGGGATCTGGAACATGTGCGGCGGGATCAGCTCCTTCATCTTCTCGACCATGGCGCGGCCGCGGCCTTCCGCGCGGGTGCGATGCACCAGCATCGACAGCGCATCGACCGGCTCGCCATTGACCAGGATCTGCATCTTGACGAGATCGGCCGGCTTGTAATCGGTGAGGTGGTAGTCGAACGAGGCGTAGCCCTTGGAGACCGACTTCAGGCGATCGTAGAAATCGAACACCACCTCGTTCAGCGGCAAATCATATTTCACCATCGCGCGGGACCCGACGTAAGTCAGCTCCTTCTGCGCGCCGCGGCGGTCCTGGCACAGTTTCAGCACGCTGCCGAGATATTCGTCGGGGGTGAGGATCGTCGCCTCGATCCAGGGCTCCTCCATCTCCGCGATCTTGACCACGTCGGGCATGTCGACCGGATTATGGATCGAGATCTCGCTGCCGTCGGTCAGCTTCATCTTGTAGATCACGCTCGGCGCGGTCGCGATCAGATTGAGATCGAACTCGCGCGACAGCCGCTCCTGGATGATTTCCAGATGCAACAGCCCGAGGAAACCGCAGCGGAAGCCGAAGCCGAGCGCGGCCGAGGTCTCCATCTCATAGGAGAAGCTGGCGTCGTTGAGCCTGAGCTTGCCCATCGCCGCGCGCAGCGTTTCGAAATCGTTGGCGTCGGCCGGAAACAGGCCGCAGAACACCACCGGAATCGCCGGCTTGAAGCCCGGCAGCATCTTGCTGACCGGCTTCCTGTCGTCGGTGATGGTGTCGCCGACGCGGGTGTCGGCGACTTCCTTGATCGCGGCGGTGATGAAGCCGATCTCGCCGGGGCCGAGCTCCTCGACCTGCTCCATCTTCGGCGTGAAGAAGCCGACGCGCTCGACGTCATAGGCCGCATTGGTGCCCATCATGCGGATGCGCGCGCCCCTCTTCATGACGCCGTCGACCACGCGGATCAGCACCACCACGCCGAGATAGACGTCGTACCAGCTGTCGACCAAGAGCGCCTTCAAGGTCGCATCGCGGTCGCCCTTCGGCGGCGGCAGCCGCGTGACGATCGCCTCCAGAACGTCCGATACGCCTTCGCCTGTTTTGGCCGAGATCGGGATCGCGTTCGATGCGTCGATGCCGATCACGTCCTCGATCTGCTGCTTGACTTTCTCGGGCTCGGCCGCGGGCAGGTCGACCTTGTTGAGGACCGGCACGATCTCGAGATTGTTGTCGATCGCCTGATAGACATTGGCGAGCGTCTGCGCTTCCACGCCCTGGCTCGCGTCGACCACCAGCAGCGCGCCTTCGCAGGCGGCAAGAGACCGCGAGACTTCGTAGGCGAAGTCGACATGGCCGGGCGTGTCCATCAGATTGAAGACGTAGTCCTTGCCGTCTTTGGCGTGGTACTGCAGCCGCACCGTCTGCGCCTTGATGGTGATGCCGCGCTCACGCTCGATGTCCATGGAATCGAGCACCTGCTCCTTGCCCGCCATCTCGCGATCGGTCAGCCCGCCCGTCATCTGGATCAGGCGGTCGGCCAAGGTCGATTTGCCATGGTCGATATGGGCGACGATGGAGAAGTTGCGGATGTTGGAAATGGGGGCGGTCGTCATGGCGCGGGGGATAGCATTCGCGACTCCATGCGGCAACCATATTGCTTGATTTCAAGGGGGTTTCTTCACGCCAAGCTGATTTCACTCGTGGTGAAAACGCGCTAGGCGTGAGCGTATGTCGAATACCTCCATTTCACCCGTCGTGCGCCGCCGCCGCAGATTGAGCTTCCGCAAGCTGGCGGCGTGGCTCATCTCGCGTGCGACCAGCCCCAGGACCGATCTCTGGCTCGTCATCACCTTCGCGGTGGTGCATGCGCTGTTGTGGACGCGGATCCTGATCGATCTGAAGGCGGCGCAGGACATCCATATGGACGTCGCCGAGGCGTTCGCCTGGGGCCAGAAATTCCAGTTCGGCTACGGCAAGCATCCGCCGCTGACCGGCTGGATTGCCGGCCTCTGGTTCCAGCTCTTCCCGGTGGCGGATTGGGCGACCTATCTGCTCGCGATGACCACGCTCGGTATCGGTCTCGTGATCTGCTGGTTCGTCGCGCGCCGCGTGGTCGACCGCCGCCGCGCCTTCTTTGTCGTTGTCATGCTCGCGCTCTACCCGATCTTCAATTTCAAGGGTTTCAAATACAATCCCGACCTGTTGCAGCTCGTCACCCTGCCGCTGGTCGTGCTGGCCTACCTCAACGCGTTCGAGCGGCGCACCTGGCTGAGCGGCATCCTGCTCGGGCTCGCCGGCGCATCGGCGCTGATGACCAAATACTGGGTGCTGACCATGATCGGCGCCGTCGGGCTCGCCGCGCTGATCCATCCCGAGCGCATGAGATTCCTGCGTTCGCCGGCGCCGTGGGTTGCGATCGTAACGGTCGTCGATCGCGATGATCCCGCATCTGATCTGGCTGAAGGAGGTCGACTTCGCGCCGCTGACCTATGCCGGCGATGTCTATGGTCTCGATGATCGCACGCAGAGTGCATGGCTCGTGCTCGGCTATGTCGGCCACAATCTCGCGCTGCTGGCGCTGCCGGTGGTGATCGCGGCGCTGGTGCTGGTGCTGCCGCCGCGCTGGATCGCGCGCGCATGGGGTCGCGGGCCGTCCGAGGTCAACACGTCACAGGCGCTCAACGTCTGGATTATCCAGGCCATCGTCGCGATCGGCCCGCCGCTCGGCGGCCTGCTCTTCACGGTCTACATGAAGACCGACTGGGGCATCTCGCTGTTCTTCCTGGTGCCGCTGGCACTGATCGCGATTCCCAAATTGCGCATGCGCGCGGTCGCGGTGGCGTGGATCACGACGATCTATCTGGCGGTGTCGCTGGCGACGCTCGCGGCTGCGCCGCGCATCGCCGTCTATGAGATGCAGCGTAATCCCAACGGCGCCAACTCTTATGGCGCGCGCTCGCAGCTGGCGCGCGAGCTGACGGAGGCCTGGCACAGCCGTTTCGGCTCGCGCTGGGCGGTCGTCGCCGGCACCACCGAAATCGGCGAGCCCATGACGTTCTACAGCTCCGATCATCCTGCGCCGTTCACGCCCGGCGAAGTCTGGTCGTCGGGCCTGACCTCGTTGGCGGAAGCGAGGAAGCTCGGCTTCATCGGCATCTGCGACACCACGGACGGACGCCTGCCGATGTGCGAGAAATGGATGAAAGAAAATGCGCCGGACGCCGAGCAGGTGGTCATGACCACGCAGCGCTTCTTCCAGGGGCATGCCGGGCCGTCGATCGCGTGGAAAGTCTATATCGAGCCGCCGGGGAAATAGGCGCCATATTCGTCATTCCGGGATGCGCCGTCAGGCGCAGGCCCGGAATCCATAGCCACAGGCCGTCATGTTCGGCACAATTGGCCGACAATCTTTCCAATCATACGCTGCTGTGGTTATGGATTCCGGGCTCAGCCCTGTCGGGCTGCCCCGGAATGACGGTAGAAATTTGAGGATAACAGATGGATCTCGATCTCACGGGAAAACGCGCGCTGGTGACCGGCTCGACACGCGGCATCGGATTTGCCACCGCGGCGGGCCTTGCCGGCATGGGCGCGGAGGTCATCGTCAACGGGCGCGATAGCGCGGCCGTCTCTGAGGCCATCGCGAAGATCAGGCAGGCGACGCCGAACGCAAAACTTCACGCCGCCGCCTTCGATCTCGGCAACGCGCCAGGCTGCGACGCGCTGATCGCGGCGTTTCCGCAATCCGATATCCTCGTCAACAATCTCGGCATCTACGAGCCCAAGGCGTTCTTCGAGATCGAGGATGCCGACTGGACGAAAATGTTCGAGGTCAACGTGATGAGCGGCGTGCGGCTGACCCGGCACTATCTGAAAGGCATGCTCGACCGCAACGATTGGGGCCGCGTGGTGTTCGTCTCCTCTGAATCCGGCATCTACGTGCCGAAGGAGATGGTGCACTACGGCTTCTCCAAGGGCGCGCAGCTCGTGATTGCGCGTGGCGCGGCCGAGCAGACCAAGGGCACCAACGTCACGGTGAACTCGGTGCTGCCGGGTCCGACCTGGGTCGAGATGGCACCGGTGCGTCTTGCCGCGCGGGCCAAGACCATGGGCACCACCGTCGACGATCTCGCTGCGCGCACTTTCACCGAGCGGCGGCCGGCCTCGCTGCTGCAGCGCTATGCCAAGCCCGAAGAGGTCGCGAATTTGATCTGCTATCTCTGCTCGAAGGCATCGAGCGCCACCAACGGCGCGGCGCTGCGCGCCGACGGCGGCATCGTCACCAATCCGTTTTGATGTCTCTTCACCTCTTCCTGCGTGCGGGGAGAGGTCAGATGCGATCCGGGTGAGGGGGACTCTCTGCGGACTTTTCTCCTGGAGGCGGCCCCTCACCCCAGCCCTCTCCCCGCAGAGAGCGGGGCGAGGGAGCGTACCGTCATCGCGGCGCGAGCGAGAACCTACGTCCCTTCCTCGTGGAACTTGTCTTCCACGAGCTGCGTGATCGCCGCGAGCGCGGCGTCCGCCTCCGCGCCCGTCGCCGACACGCGGATCGTGGTGCCGGGCGCGGCCGAGAGCATCATCAGTCCCATGATCGAACGGCCGCCGACGGTTTCGCTGCCGCGCGTCACCCAGATCTCGGCGCCGGGAAAGCGCTCCACCGTCTGGACGAACTTCGCCGAGGCGCGCGCATGCAAGCCCCGCTTGTTGGTGATCAGGAGTTCTTTCGAGAGCGCGCCCTCGGGCACGCTCGGCCCGGGAATGTTTTCCGGCGACGGATCGTCGTCGTCGTCGCTCATTTGCCGGCGAGCACCCGGCTGGCGATGGTGACGTATTTGCGGCCGGCCTCCTGGGCCAGCGCGATCGCATCGGGCAGCGAACGCTCTTCGCGGACCTTGGCAAGCTTGACCAGCATCGGAAGATTGATGCCTGCGAGCACTTCGACCTTGGGCCGGCTCATGCAGGAGATCGCGAGGTTGGAGGGCGTGCCGCCGAACATGTCGGTCAGGATGGCCACACCGTCACCACTGTCGACGCGATTGACGGCCTCGATGATGTCGCTGCGACAGAGATCGGAATCATCTTCGGCGCCGATCGTCACCGCTTCGATTTGTTTTTGGGGACCCATCACGTGCTCAAGCGCCGCCCTGAATTCGTCGGCAAGGCGCCCGTGGGTCACCAGTACTAGACCAATCATCGGAAACTCCCGCGGGTGCCATTTGGTGCACCGCACGAACGCGCCACTTTGACCATCCAGAGCCCCTACGCAAGAGGGGATGTTTGGGATTCGCCCGGAATCTGGCGGCGGAAAAATGGGCCTCGGCCGGTCTAATCGGTCGCGAGTGTTGCCGAGATATGGTTACCAATCCCCTTCCGGCAATGGCCCGAATGGTTACCGGACAATGAACTCGCAGTTGTGGTCAGGGCTGCGACAACTAGCGGCAGGGGGTTGAAAGCGGGATCGACGGGGATTCGAGGTATTTTGACACCACAAAGAGCGATTTCGAGGGCCTCAGGCGCCGGCAGCCGTTCCGCATCCGATGCCGCGAGATCGACCACCAGGGCGACTGTTGCCTCGGCAACGTATTCGCAACGGCGGATGCCGAGCCCGCGAATCTCGATCAGCCCGGCCAGTTCGCGCGCCGGACGCACCCACAATTTTTCGCCGTCTGTATCCAGATGGACACGGTCATCGCCGACCAGAATTGCGGGAGGAAGCTGTCCGGTGCGACCGGCGAGGACGAGATCGAACGCGAGGCGGGACTTGCCGGCGCCGGACGGCCCGCGGATCAGCACCGCGCAATCGCCGACCTTCACCGCCGACGCATGCACGGTTGTGCTAGTGGAGCGGATTTGACGTTCGCTATCCTGCTGGCCGGGAACTCGTGAAGCGAACGTCAAATCCAAAGCTCCACTAGAATCAATATTTTGCTAGTGGTCCTCTGATTCCAACATTCGCAAAAGTGCCCGCTGCGATGGGATGCGAATGTTCGAATCGGACCACTAGCGCTCATAGCTCGGGCAGCCTCACGACGAAGCGCGCGCCGGTGACCGTCGGCTCGCCGTCGGCATCCTTCGGACCGGGACGGTTCTCGGCCCAGATGCGCCCGCCATGCGCCTCGATGATCTGCTTGGAGATCGACAGGCCAAGGCCGGAGTTCTGGCCAAAACCTTGATGCGGACGGTCGGTGTAGAAGCGCTCGAACACGCGCTCCAGCGCGTCGGGGCGAATCCCCGGGCCGTCGTCGTCGACCACGATCTCGATCTCCGAGCGCATGCGGCGGCAGAGGATGCGCACCTTGCCGCCGGCATCGGAGAAGGACTGTGCATTGGACAACAGGTTGGAAATCACCTGGCCGAGCCGGGAATCGTGACCAGGTGCCCAAAAGGCGTCCGTGACGCCGCGGCCTTCGAAGCGGACTTCGACGCCGACGTCATGGCCGATCCGGGTTTCGTTGGCGACGGAGGTGAGCGTGTTGAGCAGCCGGCGCAGATCGACCGGCGCCATATCCTGGCGCTGCAGCTCGGCATCGAGCCGGCTCGCATCGGATATGTCGGAGATCAGGCGGTCGAGCCGCTTCACATCGTGTTCGATGACGGCAAGCAGCCGCGCGCGACTGGTCTCGTTGCGCGCCAGCGGCATGGTCTCCACCGCCGAACGCAGCGAGGTCAGCGGATTCTTCAGCTCATGCGACACATCGGCAGCGAACGTTTCGATCGCCTCGATGCGGTTATAGAGCGCATCCGTCATGTCGCGCAGCGCGCCGGAGAGATGGCCGATCTCGTCGCGGCGAAGCGTGAAATCGGGAATCTCGACGCGGGTCTTGATGCGGCGGCGGACGCGCTCGGCGGAGTTGGCGAGACGTCGCACCGGACCTGCGATGGTGCTGGCGAGCAGCAGCGACAGCACGATCATGACGGCCGTGGCGACGCCGCCGACCTTCAGGATCGCCAGCCGCTCGGCGGTCACCATCTGGTCGATGTCGTCGCCTTGCGTCGACAGCATCAGCACGCCGTGGATGGTGCGCGAGCGAAGCACGGGAACGGCGACCGAAACGATCACCTCGCCGCGGGCATTGACCCGCACCATGCTGCGCTTGTGGTTCTTCAGCGCATCCGCGACCTCCGGATAACCGAGGCCGGAGTCGCCGAGCTCGCGATAGAGCGGCAGGTCGCCGCGATTGAGCCAGGTGCGAACCGCGATCACCGAGCGCTCGTAGATATTGGGGGTCGTGGCCGGCGGCGGCAGCTCGAAGCGGATCACATTCTCCAGCGTCCGGCTGTCGAGCATCAGCCCGCCACTGGGATCGTAGATGCGGGCGCGGGTCTTGGTCGGCGAGATCAGCGTGCGCAGCACCGGGGCGACGCGCTCCGGATTGATCGGGAAGTCCAGCGGCGAATCCTCGTCCGGTCCCTTCAGGGTGTCGCCGGCCTTGAGGTCGGCGAGCCTCTCCGGATCGATGGTGAGGCTGTTGGTCTGCACCGTGGCGGAGGCCGCGATTGCGCCCGCGATGATCTCGGCCTGCACCAGCAAGCTCTGCGCGCGGGCATCGATCAGGCCGGCGCGGAACTGCGACAGATAGAGAATGCTGGCGACCAGCGCGAGCAGGCCGGCGATGTTGAGCGAGACGATGCGGCGGGTGAGGCTCGAGAAGGAGAGCGTGAACAGGAACTGGCCGGCGCGCTTGAGCCAGCTCAGCGGCCGCTGCCAGCCTTTCAGCGCCGGCTTCTCGGCGGCAATATCGTCCATGGCCAAGGACGACATTGCGTTCTCGGCACTCACACCCGAATCCGGCTGCGTTCGGTCAAGCAATCGCCATCCACCCGCAAAACCACCGATACATCCTACCCCATAAGGAGTTCGGCGTCAGCGCGCATCCCTTACGCGCTCCTCAGCCCCACTTAAGCTTCCTTGAAACGGTATCCCACGCCGTACAGCGTCTCGATCATCTCGAAATCGTCGTCGACCACCTTGAACTTCTTGCGCAGCCGCTTGATGTGGCTGTCGATGGTGCGGTCGTCGACATAGACCTGGTCGTCATAGGCCGCGTCCATCAGTGCGTTGCGGCTCTTCACCACGCCGGGCCGGGTCGCCAGAGCCTGCAGGATCAGGAATTCCGTCACCGTCAGCGTCACCGCTTCATTCTTCCAGGTGCAGGTGTGCCGCTCCGGATCCATTCGCAGCAGACCGCGATCGAGCGCCTTGGCGTCGTTCTCTTTTGGCGCTGCGGTCGGGTCTTTCGGAGCCGAGCGGCGCAACACGGCCTTGACGCGCTCGACCAAGAGGCGCTGCGAGAACGGCTTGCGGATGAAATCGTCGGCGCCCATTTTCAGGCCGAACAGTTCGTCGATCTCTTCGTCCTTCGAGGTCAGGAAGATCACCGGCAGGTCGGACTTCTGCCGCAACCGCCGCAACGTCTCCATGCCGTCCATGCGCGGCATCTTGATGTCGAGGATGGCGAGATCGGGTTGGCTCGTGCGGAAGCCGTCGAGCGCGGAGGCGCCATCGGTGTAGGTCATGATGCGATAGCCTTCGGCTTCCAGCGCAATCGAGACCGAGGTGAGAATGTTGCGGTCGTCATCGACCAGGGCGATTGTGGGCATGAGCCTGCTTTCAGTATGTGGTTCAGCTGAAACGGGCATTCCGGTGATGCGCCGCATAATTGGGCTTCGGATGTGGTCACCGAGCAATGCAAGCTGGGCTGAAGTGTGACCGAGTTCCGAAAGAATGCCGCATTTCGCTCGCGGCACCGACCCTTCCGGGAGCCGGTTTAGCCGGAAAAAGGGCCGTAATGCAACAGGATGCCGAGAGAATATCGATGCAGGAAACCGCCGATTTTAACCCTTCCAGGCTGGCCAAATCCCTGCTTCGCAGGAGTCGGCAGGGGGCGCTGGCGACTCTGATGACAGAATCAGCCGATCCCTATTGTTCGCTGGTCAATGTCGCGAGCCATCCTGACGGTTCCCCGATTCTGCTGATTTCCCGGCTCGCCGTTCACACCAAAAACATTCTGGCTGATAGCCGGGTTTCACTGATGCTGGACGAGCGTGCCGCTGGCGATCCGCTCGAGGGCGCGCGAATCATGCTGTCGGGCCGGGCTGAGCAAGCGGATGGCGCGCAGCGGGAACTCGCGCGGCGGCGCTACCTGAACGCCCATCCGTCGGCCGCGGCCTATGCCGATTTCGGCGATTTCGCCTTTTTCCGGGTCAGGCCCACCGGCACCCATCTGGTTGCCGGCTTCGGCCGCATCCTGGACCTGAAGCCGGAGCAGTTCCTCACCGACGTCGGCGATGCGGCCGCGCTGATCGAGGCCGAACAGGGCGCCATCGAGCACATGAACGAGGATCATCGCGAGGCGATGAACCTCTATGCAACGCGATTGCTCGGCGCCGAGAGCGCCGACTGGCGCTGCACGGGCTGCGACCCCGAGGGCCTGGACATGCAGGCCGAACGCGCGACCTTGCGGCTCGATTTTCCGACGCGCGTCACCGGGCCGGGCGAGCTGCGCAAGATGCTGGTTCAACTGGCGAATGAGGCGCGGGCGAAGGCGTGAGGCGTCGCTCCGCCGTTTGAACGCGTCGGGGTCTCGCGGCGACCTAAGCGCATGATCCGGGAAAGCAGTCACCGATTGGCGCTGATGGTGTGCCTGGCGTTGGCCTCGAGCGCCGGCCTTGTCGTGCCGTCATTTGCGCAAGGGCTCGCCGCGCAGAGCGGAAAGATCGCCGAGTTGAGCCGTGCCGGCAAATACAACGAGGCGATCCCGCTGGCGCAGGCGATGGTTGCGAACCTCGACAAGGGGCAGCCGAGCCGCGACCTCGGTGCAGCCCTGAACAATCTGGCGCAGCTCTATGGCGACGTCGGCCGCGATGTGGAGGCCGAGCCGCTCTACAAGCGCGCACTTGCCATCATGGAGAAAACGGTCGGACTCGACTCCGTCGACATCGCGCCGGAGCTGAACAATCTCGCCGCGCTCTATCAGCGCCAGCTCCGCTATGTCGAGGCCGAACCGCTGTTCAAGCGCGCGCTGGCGATCCGTGAGAAATCGCTGCCCGCTGGTCATCCGGATATCGGGCAATCCCTCAACAATCTCGCGACGCTCTATGAGCGGCAGGACCGCCACAGCGAGTCCGAGCCGCTGTTCAAAAAGGCCCTTGCGATCTACGAGAAGGTCGCCGGTGCCGAGAGCCCGCCGGTCGCAACGCTGCTCAACAATCTCGGCCAGGTCTACAAGGTTTGGGGTCGCGCGGCCGATGCCGAGCCGCTGATCAAGCGCTCGCTGGCAATCCGCGAGAAAGTGTTGGGCCGCGATCATCCCGATGTCGCGCGCTCGCTGAACAATCTCGGCGACCTCTACCAGCGCCAGTCGCGCTTTGGCGAAGCCGAGCCGTTGTTGAAGCGCGCGCTTGCGATTCGCGAGCAGGCGGTCGGATCGGATCATCCCGACACCGCGGCGTCCGTGAACAATCTCGCCTCGCTTTATCAGGCCGAAGGCCGCACGGCCGATGCGCTTCCGTTGATCGAACGAATGATCGCGCGCGGACGCGCGCAATTGGGCATCGCGCTTGCCGTGTTGTTCGATGCGCAGCGGCAGCAGATCATGCCGACCGAGCAGGCGCTGGACGAGGCACTCGACGTGATCCAGCGCGGCACGCAGTCCTCGGCAGCTTCCGCCGTCAACAAGCTTGCGGTGCGCATCGCTGCCGGCAATGACCGGCTCGCCGAACTGGTGCGGCGCGACCAGGATCTCGCCAGCGAAGCCGAGACGCTCGACAAGGCCGTCGTGGCCGCTCTCTCGAAACAGGGCCAGCGCGATGGCGCCGCCGCGCAGCGCGGCCGCGAGCGGCTCGCGGCCATCGCGGCCGAGCGTGCGAGTTTGCAAAAGACCTTCGCCGCCGAATTTCCGGACTATTCGGCGCTGTCGAATCCGTTGCCGCTGAAGGCCAGGGAAATTCAGTCATTGCTCGCCGGCGACGAAGCGATGGTGCTGTTCGCGCTCGCGGAGAACGAGAGTTATGCGCTCGCGCTGACGCGCGACGGCTTCGACTGGAAGCGGATTCCACTCGGCGCGGACGCCATGTCGCAAAAGGTATCCGCCTTTCGCGGAGGACTCGACATCAGCCAGGCCAGCGACGCCTCCGGTAAATCGAAATTGTTCGATCTCGCGCTCGCCAACGATCTCTATGTGGCGCTGTTCGGCCAGGTCGAGGCCATCGTCAAGGATAAGCGAAGCCTGCTGGTTGCGCCCTCGGGCGCGCTGACGGCGCTGCCGTTCCATCTGCTGGTGACGGAGAAACCGGCCGCTGCAATCCCCGAGAAGCTCGAAGGCTATCGCGAGGCGGCGTGGCTGTTGAAGCGGCAGGCGATCTCGGTGCTGCCGTCGGTTGCAAGCCTCAAGGCGCTGCGCGGCTTTGCGCGCCGCGACCAGGCGGTCAAGCCGATGACGGGCTTCGGCGATCCCTTGTTCAATCCCGCCGAGGGCGGCGGCGACAAGCGCACGGCCTCGCGCAGCCTGACCAGCGTCGCCTACAGTGATTTCTGGCGCGGGGCCGGCGTCGATCGCAAGATGCTCGCCGCCGCCCTGTCGCAGCTTCCCGACACCGCCGACGAGTTGAATGCGGTCGCGAAAGACCTCGGCGTGTCCAAATCCGATATCCATCTGGGAGCGGATGCCAGCGAGACCACCGTGAAGCGCACGCCGCTTGCCGACTATCGCGTGGTCTACTTCGCAACCCACGGCCTGGTCGCGGGCGACGTGAAGGGCATCGCCGAGCCGTCGCTGGCGCTGAGCATTCCAAAAGAGCCGTCTGCGCTCGATGACGGGCTGCTCACGGCCAGCGAGGTCGCGCAACTCAAGCTCAACGCCGATTTCGTGGTGCTGTCCGCCTGCAATACCATCGCCGGCGACCGGCCGGGCGCGGAGGCGCTCTCGGGTCTGGCGCGCTCATTCTTCTATGCCGGCGCGCGAGCGCTTCTGGTTACCCATTGGGCCGTCGCATCCGAAGCCGCCACGCGGCTCACGATTTCGACTTTCGATCGACTCAAAGCCGACCCGAAGATCGGCCGCGCCGAGGCGCTGCGCCAGGCGATGCTCGGCTACCTCAACGACGCCTCCTCGCCGCAAAACGCCTATCCGGCCTTCTGGGGGCCGTTTGCCCTGATCGGCGAGGGCGCCGCGCGATAAAATTCCCCGATTGTGCGGCGCAACAGCGCAGGATCGGCTCGATCCGGCCGCTTCCAAAGGCAATAAACCAAAACGTGCGGGATCGGCTTGGCAAAATGAGCGTTCAACAGTAATAGGTCGCCCGACCGAAGCTGGTAGGGCTATAGTGCGGTCACTGCGAGAGCGGCGCGTTCGGCGGCATTCGCGCCATGACATCGTGGGTTCGAGGGAGAGTCTTCGTGCAAGAGACGGGCGTGCATAACGGTGCATTCGGCGCCGACAAATTCGGCTTCAAAAAACTGCAGGGCGTGAACTGGAATTTCGGTGCGCCCCAGCTCTACGAGCATTCGCTGCGCAATGGCGAAGCCGTGGTCTCGGCCGATGGTGCACTCTGCGCGGACACCGGCGAGTTCACCGGCCGCAGCCCAAAGGACAAGTTCACCGTCCGTGATTCGCTCACCGACAAGTCGATGTGGTGGGACGGCAACCAGTCGATATCAGCGGAGCAGTTCGAGGCGCTGTATCAGGATTTCCTGAAGCACGCCGAAGGCATGACACTGTTCGCGCAGGATCTCTATGGCGGCGCCGACCCGAGCTTCCGCATCAAGACCCGCGTCTTCACCGAGCTCGCCTGGCATTCGCTGTTCATCCGCACGCTGCTGATCCGTCCCGAGGCGTCTGACCTCGCGAGCTTCGTGCCTGAACTGACCATCGTCGACCTGCCGAGCTTCCGCGCCGATCCCAAACGTCACGGCGTGCGCTCGGAGAACGTCGTCGCCATCGATTTCGCCCGCAAGATCGTCCTGATCGGCGGGTCTTATTATGCCGGCGAGATGAAGAAGAGCGTGTTCACCACGCTGAACTTCTATCTGCCCGAAAAGGGCGTGATGCCGATGCACTGCTCGGCCAATGTCGGGCCCGACGGCGACACCGCGATCTTCTTCGGCCTGTCCGGCACCGGCAAGACCACGCTGTCGGCCGATCCCGAGCGTACGCTGATCGGCGACGACGAGCATGGCTGGGGTGCCGACGGCATCTTCAATTTCGAGGGCGGTTGCTACGCCAAGTGCATCAAGCTGTCGCAGGAGGCCGAGCCCGAGATTTACGCGGCCAGCAAGCGCTTCGGCGCGGTGCTGGAGAACGTCGTGCTCGACGAGCGCTCGCGCGAGCCCGATTTCGACGACGGCTCCAAGACCGAGAACACCCGCTCGGCCTATCCGCTTGAGTTCATTCCCAACGCCTCGCGCTCCGGCCGCGCGCCGCATCCGAAGAATCTGGTGATGCTGGCCGCCGACGCTTTCGGCGTGTTGCCGCCGATCGCCAAGCTGACGCCGGCGCAGGCGATGTATCATTTCCTGTCCGGCTACACCGCCAAGGTCGCCGGCACCGAGCGCGGCTTGGGCTCCGAGCCGCAGCCGGAATTCTCGACCTGCTTCGGCTCGCCGTTCCTGCCGCGCGACCCCAGCGTCTATGGCAACCTGATGCGCGAACTGATCGCCAGGCACGATGTCGACTGCTGGCTGGTCAACACCGGCTGGACCGGCGGCAAGTTCGGCACTGGCCGGCGCATGCCGATCAAGGTGACGCGCGCGCTGCTCACCGCCGCGCTGAACGGCTCCTTGCGCAACGCCGACTTCCGTACCGACAAGTATTTTGGCTTTGCGGTGCCGACCTCGCTGCCGGGTGTCGAGCCGCACATCCTCGATCCCATCAAGACCTGGGCCGACAAGGCCGAGTTCGACAAGACTGCGCGGGCGCTCGTCGGCATGTTCGCGGAGAACTTCGCCAAGTTCGAGAAGTCGGTCGACGCCGATGTCCGCGCCGCCGCGCCGGAGATCAAGCTCGCGGCGGAGTGAGGCGAACGCCCACGCTGGAATCAAAAAAGGGCGGCCCGCGAGGCCGCCCTTTGTTTTGCGCGAACAGCAAATGTTTAACCGCGCGTTAACCATGGCGGCCCTGTAGTGCGGCGGATTGTCTCAGCCCGCGAAGGAATCGGCATGTCGGACATTTTCAGCGTTCTGCAAAACGCCTATGCGACCACGCCGCTGACAACGACTGCGACCAAGTACACGCCCGTCGATCCCAAGGCGTGGCAAGGCACGTGGACAGGGACTTACGGCACCAACAACCAGAAATTCGAATTCACGATCTCCGGGGTCAACGGCTTCCGCGCCCAGGTCAAATATCAGAGCGGCACCACCGTGCAGTATCAGCAGGTGTTGATCGGCAATTCGTCGTTCCGCGTCGGCAACACCAAGTTCATGCTGACGGGCACGGGGCAGGCGAACATCGCCAACGCCGTCACCGATCCCGTCACCGGCGACACCAGCCTGGTGCAGGCCACGGCGACGCTGGATAAGTAGGTCCGCGCCGCCTCTATCTTCGTCATTCCCGGGCGCGCGTAAGCGCGAACCCGGAATCCATTGCGCCATAGTAATGGTGGATGAATGGATTCCGGGCCTGCGCCTTACGGGCGCACCCCGGAATGACGAGTTGAGCTAACGCCTTGAAATATCCCATCTGCGTCGTGGTCGCGATCAGCTTGCCGGACGGCGACCACAACTCGCCGATCTGATCGTGATAGCTGCGGTTGAAGATGTTTGCGTCGGCGCAGGCGAGCACGTGCGTGATATCCTCCTTCGCGAGATCGTCGACGCCGGCGTGGAAATAGGTCGTCAGCGTCACCGTGCCGAACGGCACCAGCTCGCGCCGCGCATGGAATATGCGCGCGAAAAACGCGTCCGACATCGAGACCAGCGACAGCATGTCGATCTTGCGCGGCGCGCGATCGCCGATCCACAGCCTCGAATAGGCGCTGGCCGGCATGGTCTTGCCGGTGCCGAAATCCGGATCGCCCTCGACGAACCGGAAATCGTATTGCTTGACCCAGGGCGCGGCGATCTTGGCGTAGGGCATGGTCTTGTCGAACGGTGTCGCCTCCGGCATCTGCGCCTGTTGATGCGACCATGACGGCCGCCGCTCGGCGAACACGGCGGTTGCCAGCGTCGCGACATCGCCGCCGCCCTGGCTCAGCTCCACGCACCAATGCTGCGAGGAGCGGTTGGCCTTGACCAGGCGAACATCGAGATCGAACGCGCCTTCGGCGATCGGCGCGCAGTAATTTACGGTGATGGCCAGCGGATCGCCGGCGCGCTGAGGATGTTCCATCAGCGCGCGCAGGATGACTGCGGCGGTGAAACCGCCGAACGGTCCGACGAAAGCGAAGTAATCCGGGCTGGTGCGCCCCTGCCATCGGCTGTCGCCGGCGGTGACGCGAGTGGCTTCGTCGAACAGGTGCGGAAGTTTGGTGAGCATGAATTCTCTATCTATTTTCGTCATTGCGAGCGAAGCGAAGCAATCCATCTCTTCGTTTGTGGCGAGATGGATTGCTTCGTCGCTCCGCTCCTCGCAATGACGAGGCGACACCTCATTGTATGATCGCCATCAGGCAAATTTCAATGATGTGCGAGGTAATGGATTTTGGCTCAAGCCCGCGCGCCGCGCACGCCCTTGCCCTGGTCGGCCAGCGGGCCGGGCCGCACCGGCACGTTCCAGATTTCCTCGGCATATTCGCGGATGGTGCGGTCGGAGGAGAACCACGCCATGCGCGCCACGTTGAGCACGCTCGCCCGCGTCCAGGCCGGCATCACCTGCCAGCGCGCATCGATGCCGCGCTGGGCATCGAAATAGGAGTCGAAATCCGCGCTCACCATGTAATGGTCGAGATAGCGCAGCGCATGCGCGATCTGCTCGAATCGAGCAGGTTCGTCCGGTGAGAATTCGCCGGCCGCAATCGCGTTGATGGCCCGCGCCAGCCGCGGCGATTTCCGGATCACGTCGGTCGCATCCAGCCCCTGCTTGCGCCGGACGGTGACGTCCATCGCCTCCATGCCGAAGATCGCGATGTTTTCCGGCCCGACATGGTCGCGGATTTCGATATTGGCGCCGTCGAGCGTGCCGATGGTGAGCGCGCCGTTCAGCGCCAGCTTCATGTTGCCGGTGCCGGAGGCTTCCATGCCGGCGGTCGAGATCTGTTCGGAGAGATCGGCGGCCGGGATGATCACTTCGGCGAGGCTGACATTGTAGTCCGGCAGGAATGCGATGCTGAGCCGGCCCGCGATCACGGGGTCGTTGTTGACGATTTCGGCGACGTCGTTGATCAGCTTGATGATGAGCTTGGCATAGCGGTAGCTCGCCGCCGCCTTGCCGGCGAAAATTTTGATCCGCGGCACCCAGTCCTTTTGCGGCTCGTCCTTCATCGCCTGGTACAGCGCGACGGTCTCGAGGATGTTGAGCAGCTGGCGCTTGTATTCGTGGATGCGCTTGATCTGCACGTCGAACAGCGCGGACGGATCGACCTTGATGCCGAGCCGCTCGCCGATCAGCCGCGTCAGCGCGATCTTGTTGTGCAGCTTGACCTTGCGGAATTGCTCCTGGAAGCCGTTGTCGCTGGCGCGCGCCTCGAGCAGTTCGAGCCGGGTCGGGTCGTCGAGCACGGCCTCGCCGCAGACCTCGCGCAACAGATCGGTCAGCCTGGGATTGGCCAGCATCAGCCAGCGGCGGAAGGTGATGCCGTTGGTCTTGTTGGTGATGCGGCCGGGATAGAGGTGGTTGAGATCGTGGAATACGGTCTCGCGCATCAGGTCGGAATGCATCGCCGAGACGCCGTTGATGCGATGCGAGCCGACGAAGGCGAGCTGTCCCATCCGCACCTTGCGGCCGCCGCGTTCGTCGATCAGCGAGACCGAGGCAAGGAAATCCATGTCGCCGGGCGCGCGATGCTCGGCGAGCGCAAGATGCCGCTCGTTGATGCGGTAGATGATCTCCAGATGCCGCGGCAATAGCCGCTGGAACAGCTCGACCGGCCAGGTCTCGAGCGCTTCCGGCAACAGCGTGTGGTTGGTGTAGGACAGCGTGTCGACGGTGATCTTCCACGCTTCGTCCCAGCGGAAGTTATGCAGGTCGACCAGGATACGCATCAGCTCGGTGACCGCGAGGCTCGGGTGCGTGTCGTTGAGTTGAACCGCGGCCTTGGCCGACAGGCTGCGCAGTTGCCCGTCGGACCCGAGGTGGCGCTTGATCAGGTCCTGCAGCGAGGCCGAGACGAAGAAATACTCCTGGCGCAGGCGAAGCTCGCGCCCGGCAGGACTTTCGTCGTTCGGATAGAGGAATTTGCAGATCGCTTCCGCGCGCGCTTCCTCGGACGAGGCGCCGACATAGTCGCCGCTGTTGAACACGTCGAGCTTGAGCGGATCGGGCGAGCGCGCCGACCACAGCCGCAGCGCATTGACGTGGTTGCCGCGCCAGCCGACGATCGGCGTGTCATAGGCGACAGCCTGCACGGTCTCTGCCGGACGCCAGATCGCGCGGTCGCGACCCTGCTGGTCGACATGCTCGACCCAGCCGCCGAAATGGACGTGATAGGCCACTTCCGGCCGCTGAAATTCCCAGGGGTTGCCAAAGCTCAGCCAGACGTCGGGATATTCCTGCTGCCAGCCCTGATTGATGATCTGACGGAACAGTCCGAAATCGTAACGGATGCCGTAGCCGATCGCGGGAATCGCCAAAGTCGCCATGCTTTCCATGAAGCAGGCGGCGAGCCGGCCGAGGCCGCCATTGCCGAGCGCGGCGTCATGCTCGCATTGCCTGAGGTCGCCGAGCCCGGGGCCGAGATCGCCGATCGCGGTCTCGAAGATTTTCAACAGGCCCATATTGTTCAGCGCGTCGAAGAACAGGCGGCCGATCAGGAATTCGAGGCTGAGGTAATAGACCCGCTTGCGGCCGGCGTCGTAGCTGTCCTTCTCCGCCATCAGCCAGCGATGCACGACGCGGTCGCGCAGCGCCAGCGCGGTCGCCTTGTACCAGTCCTGGCGCGTGGCCATGCTGGCTTCCTTGCCGATCGCAAGGCGCAGCTTGGTCAGCACGGCGCTTTTGATCTCGGCGATCGCGAGCTCGTCGATAGGCTGGCTCGGCGTCGGCTCGTACGGCGAATGGTCTTGCACTGCGAACTCTTGAAAATGTTGTCCCGGCGGAATGATACGCCGGGCGTTGCGGCACCGGAACCCCCGGTGCCACTGCAGGATATGCTGAGGTTTTATGCAAGGATTGGGCCGATTCGGCCAGACTCGGGCCGTGCGGAATGCTGATATATTCGCCCCAACGCACGACAGGGCATGATCCGGAAAAGTGTGAAGCGGTTTTCCGAACGGATTATGCCCAACAAGGAATGTGGAGGAACCGTCATGAGACTGATGATCGAAATCATCGCCGCGATCCTGCTGGTCTGCTGCGTCAGTGTGAGCAGCGCTGCCTTCGCCGCCGGCAAGATGGGCCGCGGCGCCGACGGCTTGAGCTGCGGCGTCAGCGTGTCTGCGAACGCCTCGCCGGCGCAGCGTTGTGCCGCGATCCGACGGCAATGCGGCGGGAAGTTCTATGCCAACGCCTGCGGCAAGTACCTGCTGTCGGCGGTGCAGTAAGGCGCGGCATATCCACCTACGAACGCTGATCGGCCTGCGGCGCTCTCGCAACGTCGCGCATCCTGTTCTGGATGTCGTGGAGGAGATCGCAGAGTTCATCGATCGACATCCTGCTCATGGCCTCCCGGATGCGCTGCGCTCGGCGCTCCAGCTCGTCTGGGCTGAGTGGTGGATGTTCGGACATGCGTACGATGTACGGCCGAACTGAACCGGGGTTTCGGCTCCGCGCACGTCCTGCGGCGGCACGGGACGAAATCCGGTGATCAAGGCGCGCGTGCCGGAACGAATTAAGAACACTTTAGCAAGTCTTTGATATATAATAGCGATTCGGCGCAGTGCCGACACAATATCTATGGTCTGTCCGAGCCCGGGAGGGCTACATGTCCACAACAGCCTTTGACCAATTCGCTCTCACCCGCATTGCCGACTTCGCGCGGACGCTGTCCCGCCTGCACCAGGCGTCCCGGCGTCGCCCCGTTGACGACGACCATATCGACCGCGAATTCAACGCGGTCTGCATGTCGGTATGGGGCTACACCACGGATGATATCTCAGACGACCTGTTCTCGTCCGACGACCATGCCTTCCTCGACACGCTCGATGAGGCGCATGCGCGCATCTTCGCGGCCGAGCAGGGCTATGACCTCGTCGACGACACCGGCATGCTCACCGACTGGTGGGGCTTTTGCTGGATGATTCTCGCCGAGAAACGCGGGCTGCTGACGTCGGAGAACCGCGCCGCGGCGCGCGCGGCGATCGAGGAGAAATATCTCGCCGCGCCGAATGTGATCGGCGTGATCGTGGGGCGGTAGAAGTCCCTCATGGTGAGGAGGCGCGAAGCGCCGTCTCGAACCATGAGGCCGCGACCATCCTTCGAGACGCCGCTGCGCGGCTCCTCAGGATGAGGGTCTGCTAATTCGCTTCCGCGCGCTTGTTCTTCGCGGCTGCCGGTTTCGCCACTGGCGGCAGCGGCACGGCGCTGACCGTCGCAGGCGGTGGCGCATCAGTTGCGACTTCCGCGGTGACTGGCGCGACCTTCATCTCGCCGAGCCTGGAGCGCACCGCAGCCGTCAGCCCCGGATAGGACGCGATCGGCGTGAAGTCGCCGGCCCCTCCGTCGGCGCGCACGCCGGAATAGGCGACCAGGCCGTCGCTCGTCGCGACGACATCGCCGGCGCGCAAGGAATTGTCGAGCGCGAGGTCGACCGGCGCGAGGCCGGCGCTGTTTCGGCCATTGCAGGTGCAGTCGGCGCGCAGCGCCTTGCGGTAGGCGAACGCATTCTCGCTGTCGGCATAGCGCTCGCCGGTCACGCTGGCGGCGCCGTCGATATTGGAGCCGTAGAACACTTTCGTCGCGCTCGCCGGACAGAACGCCTGGCACATCTGCACCGGCGACGCCGCGCCGCGCATCAATGGAAAATACTTGCCGTCGCAGCTGCGCACGCAGAACGCCGGACCCGAGCCGCCTGCGACCGGACGCGGCGGCACGGGCGTTTGCGGCTGCGGACCGTTGGTGGGATCGGCGAAGAAGCTGGCTTGCGGCGGCGCTTCCTGGTGCTGCTGCTTGTTGCCGCCGAAGAAGAGGTCGAACAGCCCTTCGGCCGAGGCGGGCAGCGGCGTGACCGCAAACGGGATTATGGCCATGGCGGCGGCCAACATCATGCGGCGCCGCCGGCGCGCAATTAAGAACTCGTTACGCAACGCTTACTCCACCCCACGCAACACAACATACGCGCAAACAACTGCGTCAAAGCGGGACGCGCTTTAGCCGCGGATTCACCTTAAGCGCGGATGGTAAACGAGCCGTGTGTGGGCAGGGGAATTCGCGGAAAAGAAAACGCGCTGTTCTTCACCTCTCCCCGAGGTCGCGCCGAAGGCGTCTCACAAAAACTCGGCCGCCTTGTAGAGCGAGCGGAACGGCAGGCCGGCCTCCTTGAAGGTGACGTCAGCGCCTTCCTCGCGATCGACCATGGTCAGCACCAGCGCGACCTCGGCGCCGGTCTGGCGCAGCGCGTCGACCGCCTTCATCGCCGAACCGCCTGTCGTGGTGACGTCCTCGACCACGACCACGCGTTTTCCCGCGAGGCTCTCGCCCTTGGCGAGCCCTTCGATCGCGAGCTTCGCGCCGTGCTCCTTCGGCGCCTTGCGCACGAAGAAGGCTGCGATCGGATGACCCTTGATCCAGGACAGCTGCGCGATGGCGCCGGCCAACGGCACCGCGCCCATCTCGAGCCCGCCGATGAAGTCGTAGGTCTCGTCCTTGAGCGCCTCATAGGTCAGCTCGGCGAGCAGCGTGGCACCCTCGGGATCGAGCATGGTCGGCTTCAGGTTGAAATAGAAGTCGCTTTTGCGGCCCGAGGCCAGCGTGATCTCGCCGCGGCCGAACGAGCGTTTGCGGATGATCTCGTGAAGGCGGGCGCGGTTGGCAGATTTGGACAAGGTCGGATCCGGTCTGTTGTCAGGGCGCGGCAATTTATCGGCTGATCAGCCGAGACTCCAGCGCGCATCCGCGGCCGTCAACAGCGGCGCGCGGCCCGGCCAAAGCCGGTTTTGCCGTAGCAATACGGGGATGCTACAGACGCTCCGCTGAACACAAGATGAAGAGGGTTGGATGACCATCGAACTTCACACCTGGAACACGCCGAACGGCCGCAAGATTTCGGTCGCGCTGGAGGAAATGGGGCTGCCCTACAAGGTGATCCCGGTGAACATCAGCAAGGGCGAGCAGATGGCGCCGTCGTTCCTCGCCATCAGCCCGAACAACAAGATACCGGCGATCGTCGATCCCGACGGACCCGACGGCAAGCGCGTCAGCATCTTCGAGTCCGGCGCGATCCTGCTCTATCTCGGCGAGAAGACCGGCAAATTCCTGCCCAGGCCGCTGGCCGAGCGGATCCCGGTTTATGAGTGGCTGATGTGGCAGATGGGCGGCTTCGGGCCGATGCCGGGCCAGGTGCACCATTTCATCGCGCTCGAGAACGAGCAGGACCGCGCCTATGGGTTGAAGCGCTATATGGCGGAGACGCGGCGGCTGTATGACGTGCTGAACAAGCGGCTTGCGAAGCACGAGTTCGTCGCCGGGCCGCTGTCGGTTGCCGATTTCGCCATCCTCGGCTGGGCCTGGCGCCATCCGCGCCACAAGGTCGACCTCGCCGACTTCCCCAACGTCAAGCGCTGGTACGAGCAATTGATGGCGCGCCCTGCGGTCAAGCGCGGCATGGACGCGAAATTGGACTGAAGGAAGACGCCGCGGACTCGATCTCTCCCTGCCCCCGCGTGCACTCTCTCCACTCCCTCTCCCCGTTCTTACGGGAAGAGGGTTGGGGTGAGGGGCTTCTCTCAGCGAGGGGAAATGATGAGGGTGTACCCCCTCACCCGGATCGCTGGCGCGACATAGCCGAAGCTCCGCTTCGGCGTTCTTAAGAACGGCCGCCGGAGGCGGCCTATGCCTCTCCCCGCAGGCGGGGAGAGGTGAAGAAGAAGCCCTACTCCCCCGCCTGCAGCTTGCGCTGGAGCGGCAGCAATTCGCCTGCGCCCGGCCGGCCTGACCAGCCGCGGCCCGTCGAGCGGCGGCTCCTTGGAGAAATCCAGTTCCTCGATGCGGCCGGCGCGCTTCTCGATCTTCTCGGACGAGATCAGGATCTGGCGCACGTCCTCGTTGACGTCGCCGAAATGCTTGCCGAGCTTCAGCACGCGCTCGCGCAGGCGGCCGAGGTCGTCGCCGAGATGCATCACCTCGTTGCGGATCTGGTCGGCGGCATCGCGGATCCGCGCGTCCTTCAGGATTTGCTGCATCACCTGGATCGCAAGCATCAACAGCGACGGCGACACCAGCACCACGCGCGCGCGATAGGCCTTTTGCACGATGTCGTCGAAGCCGTCATGGATTTCGGCATAGACCGATTCCGACGGCACGAACATCAGCGCGGTGTCCTGGGTCTCGCCCGGGATCAGGTATTTCTCGGCGATGTCGGAGACATGCTTCATGACGTCGGCGCGCAGCCGATTGCCCGCGAGCTTGCGCTCCTCGTCGCTGCGCGCGTCATGCAGCGCCGTCATCGCCTCCAGTGGAAACTTGGCATCGATGCAGAGCGGGCGCTGATCGGGCAGGAACACCACGCAGTCCGGACGTTTGCTGGTCGAGAGCGTGAGCTGGAATTCGAAGGAGCCCTTCGGCATGCCGTCCTGGACGATCGCCTCCATCCGCGCCTGGCCGAAGGCGCCGCGCGACTGCTTGTTGGCGAGCACGTCGCGCAAGGTCGTGACCTGCGTGGTCAGATCGGTGAGGTTCTTGTGCGCGCTGTCGATGATGCCGAGCCGCTCGTGCAGCTTGCGCAAGGAGTCCATCGTGTTGCGCGTGGTCTGCTCCATCGACTGGCCGACCCGATGGGTCACCGAGTCGAGCCGCTCGTTGACCGCGCGCGCCATCTCGGCCTGGCGGCCCGAGAGCGCCTGCGCCATCGCGTCGACCCGCCCCGAGGCCTCGGCCTGGGCGCGCATCATGTCGTGGAGGCGGTCTTCCAGCTCGTCGGCGCGCGCCGCCTGCACCTGCGCCAGCAGCGCGTCACGCTTGCCCGAGCGCGCCACCACGATGGCGATGACGAGCAGCAACAGCAGCGTGAGCGCGGCAAAGCCGATCAGCGCATCGGTGAGGTGGACCGGCCAGTCGCCGATCAGGAACAAAATCTGATTCATCCCCCATCTTTATCCGATTCGCACGAAAGCGCGAACGAAGAGGGAACATTTATGGTGAACGCGGCGTAAATTTTTATGGTTAACCAAACCTCGATTTTTATGGTTAGCGCGCGGTTAACGCCGGCCGGTTGCGATTGACCCACAGGGATCAGCCCCTTAAATCGCCCGCCAGAGCATTTGAAATCATGGCCCTCAGAGAAATCATCATCCTGCCGGACAAGCAGTTGCGTCTCGTGTCCACGCCGATCGAGAAGGTGACGCCTGACATCCGCAAGCTCGCCGACGACATGTTCGAGACCATGTATGCCGCGCCGGGCATCGGGCTCGCCGCGATCCAGGTCGCGCAGCCGCTGCGGCTGATCACCATGGATCTGGCGAAGAAGAACGAAGAGGGCGACAGCACGCCGGAGCCGCGTGTCTTCATCAATCCGGAAATCCTGTCGTCGTCCGAGGAGACATCGGTCTACGAGGAAGGCTGCCTGTCGATCCCCGAATACTACGAAGAAGTCGAGCGGCCGGCGCGGGTGCGCCTGCGCTTCACCGATCTCGACGGCAAGGTGCATGAGGAAAACGCCGAGGGGCTGTACGCCACCTGCATCCAGCACGAGATCGATCATCTCAACGGCGTGCTGTTCATCGACTATCTGTCGAAGCTGAAGCGCGACCGCGTGCAGAAGAAGTTTTCCAAGGCCGCCAAGCGCGCGGAGGAGTAGGGCCGATGCCCCTCCGCCTGATCTTCATGGGCACGCCGGAGTTTTCCGTGCCGACGCTGCTGGAACTGGTGGCGCATGGCCACGAGATCGCGGCGGTCTACACCCGCGCGCCGAAGCCTGGTGGGCGCCGGGGGCTCGAGCTGCAGCCGACGGCGATCGAACGCGAAGCGCGGCGGCTCGGCATTGCCGTGCTGACGCCGAAAACCCTGAAGACGCCGGAAGCGCTCGACGCGTTTCGCGCGCACGACGCCGATGCCGCCGTGGTCGTCGCCTACGGCATGATCCTGCCGCAGCCGATCCTGGAAGCGCCGAAACTCGGCTGCTTCAACCTGCATGCCTCGCTGCTGCCGCGCTGGCGGGGTGCTGCGCCGATCAATCGGGCCATCATGGCCGGCGACGCCGAGTCCGGCGTCATGGTGATGAAGATGGACGTCGGTCTCGACACCGGCGACGTCGCCATGGCCGAGCGATTGCCGATCACGGACGCGATGACGGCGTCCGACCTGCACGATGCACTTTCGCGGCTTGGCGCCGATCTGATGGTGCGGGCGATGGCCGCACTGGAGCGCGGCGCGTTGCAATTGACCAAACAAAGTGAGGTCGGCGTCACCTACGCCGCCAAGATCGACAAGGCCGAGTCGCGCGTCGACTGGAGCAAGCCCGCGCATGCGGTGCTGCGCCATATCCATGGCCTATCGCCGTTTCCTGGCGCGTGGAGCGAGATCGCGGGCGAGGGCGCGCGTGTCAAGATTTTGCGTTGTGAGATCGCAGAAGGCGCGGGCGTGCCGGGCACCGTGCTCGATGATCACCTCACCATCGCCTGCGGCGAGGGCGCGATCCGCATCGTCGAATTGCAGCGCGCCGGCAAGGCGCCGATGAAAGCCGTGGACTTCCTGCGCGGCACGCCGTTGAAGCCGCCGGCGCGGCTTGCCTGATGCCCCGCTACAAGCTCATCATCGAATATGACGGCGCGCCGTTCGCGGGCTGGCAGCTGCAGCCGGACCATCCGACCGTGCAGGGCGCGCTGGAGGCGGCGGTGAAGGCGACCTGCGGCGAGGAGGTGCGCGTGCATGGCGCGGGCCGCACCGATGCCGGCGTGCACGCGCTGGGACAGGTCGCGCATTGCGACATCGCCAAGCCGTTTACGGCGAGCCGCCTGCGCGACGCCGTCAATGCGCATCTGCGCCCTGCGCCGGTCGCGGTGCTCGTCGGCCGAGATCGTGCCAGAAACCTTCGAGGCGCGGTTTTCCGCGCTCAAGCGGCACTACCTCTATCGCATCGCCAACACGCGGGCGAATCTCGCGCTCGATATCGGACGAACCTGGCGGGTGCCGCGGCGGCTCGACGTAGAGGCCATGCACGCCGCCGCGCAGCGGCTGCTCGGCAAGCACGATTTCACCACGTTCCGCGACACCGAATGCCAGGCGAAATCGCCGGAGAAGACGCTCGACCAGCTTGACGTCATCCGCGACGGCGACGCCATCCACATCGTGACCTCGGCGCGCTCGTTCCTGCACAGCCAGGTGCGCTCGATGGTGGGTTCGCTGGTCTGGGTCGGCGAGGGCCGCTGGAGCGCCGACGATCTTGCCGCCGCACTGGCCGCGCGCAACCGCGCCGCCTGCGGACCGGTCGCGCCGCCCGAGGGGCTGTATCTGGTGAAGGTGGATTACTAGCGTTTGGCTAAGTCGTCCCTCGTCAGCACGAGGTGCGTCGCCTTGGCGGTCGCGACATGCTGCGTCACCTTGTAGCCGAGACGCGGCAGATCGATGTTTCCGAACAAGCTCTCGCCCGATCCGAGCAGGACAGGCGCGATCGCGATATGCAACTCGTCGACAAGGCGCGCGTACAGGTATTCCCGGATCGTCGCTACGCCGCCGCCGAGCCTGATATCCTTGCCTCCGGCCGATTGACGGGCGCGCTGCAAGGCCGCCTCGATCCCATCGGTCACGAAATGGAAGACCGTGCCGCCCTTCATTTCGAGTGGTGGACGGGCGTGATGCGTCAGCACGAAGACATCGCAATGATAGGGCGGCTCGTCACCCCACCAACCCTTCCAGCTATCGTCCGGCCATGGTCCGCGCACCGGGCCGAACATGTGACGGCCGAGGATCCATGCGCCGATGTTCTCAAAGCCGCGCACGGCGAAATCATTGTCCGGGCCGGTCGTCCCGCCGTCCTTGTTGAACAGCGTTTTCTGGAAGAACTGGGTCGGCAGCACCCATTCGTGCAGCGCCATGCCGCCGACGCCCATGGGATTGTCGACGTCCTGGTTGGGGCCGGCGCCGTAGCCGTCGGCCGACACCGAAAAACAGCGGACCACGAGTTTGGATGGCATGGACGGCTCCGTGAGATTGATGATCTGTCCCAAGGACGCTCGGGGCGGACTCGATCCGACAAATCTTTTTTAGAGCGACAGCGTGGCCGTCACCCGAAATACCGCTCCAAAATCCCCCGATAGACCCGCGTCAGCTTCTCGATGTCTGCCACCGACGCGCGTTCATCGATCTGATGCATGGTCTGGCCGAGCAAGCCGAACTCGATCACCGGGCAATAGCTGGAGATGAACCGCGCGTCCGAGGTGCCGCCGGTGGTCGACAGCTCCGGCTTGCGGCCGGTCACCTCCGCGATCGCGGACACCGCGAGGTCGGTGAACGGCCCGGGCTTGGTCAGAAACACGTTGGAATTCGACGACTCCCAGACGATCCGCGCCTTGATGCGGTTGCCTGCGGCCGTCGCCAGCCGCGTCTCGACGAGTTCGCGCAACGAGGCCTGCGAGTGCAGGTCGTTGTAGCGGATGTTGAATTTTGCCCGCGCCTGGCCGGGAATCACGTTGGTGGCACCGTTGCCGACATCGACCGAGGTGAATTCGAGATTCGAGGGCTGGAACTGGGCGCTGCCGCGGTCGAGCGGCTCGTCCGAGATCGCCACGATCAGCCGCGCGATGTCGGGCACCGGGTTCGACGCGCGCTGTGGATAGGCGACATGACCCTGCACGCCATCGACATAGAGCGTGCCGGATTGCGAGCCGCGGCGGCCGACCTTGATGCAGTCGCCCATCTCCTGCTGATTGGAGGGTTCGCCGAGCACGCAGTGGTCAAACTTCTCCCCCCGCGCGGCAACCCATTGCAACAGCTTGATGGTGCCGTTGATGGAGACGCCTTCCTCATCGCCGGTGATCAGGAACGAGATCGATCCTTTTGGCTTGCCGCCATTCGCGGCGAGAAATTGCAGCACCGCGGCGACGCTGCAGGCGATGCCGCCCTTCATGTCGACGGCGCCGCGGCCGTAAAGAAAGCCGTCCTTCACTTCGCCTGAGAACGCGCCGTGCTTCCACGCCGCCTCATCGCCCACTGGCACCACGTCGGTGTGTCCGGCAAAGGTGATGTGCGGCGCCTCGTTGCCGATGCGCGCATAGAGATTTTCGACGTCGGCAAAGCCTGCTTCCGAGAAGGTGACGCGATGCACCTCGAAGCCCGCGGGCTTGAGCAGATTTTCGAGCACGCCGAGCGCGCCGGCATCTTGCGGTGTTACGGACGGACAGCGGATGAGGGCTTGGGCAATCGCGAGGGCATCGTTCATGCCCTCCGCTTAACATGCATCGACGGCGGCGGGGAACCAATACAAGGGACTAATCCCGCAGCAACTCGTTGATGCTGGTCTTGGAGCGCGTGCGCTCGTCGACGCGCTTCATGATGACGGCGCAGGCGGTTGACGGCCCGGGCTGGCCGTTTTTCAGCGGTCGTCCGGGCAGCGCGCCCGGCACCACCACCGAATATTCCGGCACCTCGCCGACAAACACCTCGCCGGTGTTGCGGTCGACGATCTTGGTCGAGGCGCCCAGGAACACGCCCATGGCGAGCACCGCGCCCTTGCGCACGATCACGCCTTCGGCGACCTCGCTGCGCGCGCCGATGAAGCAATCGTCCTCGACGATCACGGGCTCGGCCTGCAGCGGCTCGAGCACGCCGCCGATGCCGACGCCGCCCGAGATATGCACGCGCTTGCCGATCTGGGCGCAGGAGCCGACCGTCGACCAGGTATCGATCATGGTCGCCTCATCGACATAGGCGCCGAGATTGACGAAGGACGGCATCAGCACCACGTTCCTGGCGATGAAGGCCGAGCGCCGCACGATCGCGCCGGGCACCGCGCGAAAACCGGCGTCGCGAAAACGGTTCTCGCCCCAGCCATCGAATTTCGACGGAACCTTGTCCCACCATGTCGCCTTGCCGGGACCGCCGGGGATCGCGCTCATGTCGTTGAGGCGGAAGGAGAGCAGCACCGCCTTCTTCAGCCATTGATGCACTTTCCATTTGCCATCCGCCCCGCGCTCGGCGACGCGCGCCTCGCCCTTGTCCATCAAGTCGAGCGCGTGATCCACGGCCTCGCGGACCTCGCCCCTGGTCGAGGTCGAGATGCCGTCGCGCGCGTCGAACGCGCCGTTGATGGTGGTTTCGAGCTGGGAGGCGGACATTGTTCTTTCTCTGGGCGGAATGGGCAGGAGAGGCTTTTTCGGGATTCGAGGGCGGGGAGTCAAGAACACAGGTCGTCATGGCCGGGCTTGTCCCGGCCATCCACGTCTTGGGTTTGCGAAGAAAGACGTGGATGCCCGCGTCAAGCGCGGGCATGACGAGCTCTATTTGTGGACCAATCCCTTCAAAAACCCGGTCAGGTCATCCGTGACATGATCGACATGGGCGGCATCGCGGCCTTCCAGCTCCCAGTCCTCGCGCACCACCTCCTTCGAGCCGTCAGGCACGACGAGTACGGTGGTCATGCCGAGCTGGTGCGGCACCACGAGATTGCGCGAGAGATCCTCGAACATCGCCGCGCGCGTCGGGTCGACGGCGTGGAGCGCCAGGAATTTCTGGTAGGTCTGCTGCGCCGGCTTCGGCTCGAGCTCCGCGGCGATGATGTCGAACACGCCGTCGAAATGGCTCTCGAGTCCGAGCCGCGCCAGCACCGCATCGACATGGTCGACCGAGCCGTTGGTCAGGATCAGCTTGCGGCCGGGCAATCGCGCGATCGCCTCGCCCATTTCGGGATTGGGCTGCAGCGGCGAGTGATCGATCTCGTGCACGTAAGCGAGGTAATCGTCGGCCCGCACGCCGTGCAGGGTCATCATGCCGCGCATGGTGGTGCCGAAGCGCTTGTAATAGTCCTTCTGGACCGCGCGCGCTTCCTCGTGCGGAATGTTCAGCCAGGAGCTGACGAACTGGTTGATACGTGCGTCGACCTGCTGCCACAGATTGACGTGGTGCGGGTACAGCGTGTTGTCGAGGTCGAACACCCAGCTGTCGATATGGGTGAAGGCGCGCTTAGGCGTGGTCATCGCACACTCCACCTGTCGTCCCGGCCGAGCGAAGCGAGAGCCGGGACCCATACCGCGGAATCTATCAATGGGGCAGGCTGGGAGACGTCTTTCGCAAAACCACGGCCTGTGGTTATGGGTCCCGGATCGCGCTCGCTTTGCTCGCTTGTCCGGGACGACAGTGTTGATTGTGGTGGGTTTCTCATCACGGCAGCGCAAAGCGAACGGTCCTGCCGCCGCCGCTCATGTCGACCGCGGCAAAGCCCGTCGCGGCAAAGCCGCGGCTGGGACAATCGCCCTGTTCATTGGTCTCGAACTTGTTCTCGCGGGTGCAGAGCTGGGTCGCGCCGCCCCAGTTCAGCGGCTTGTCCTTGAGCCGGATGGTGCGATTGTCGCTGTCGACGGCTTCGGCGAAGCTGAAGATCTGCTTGGGCTGGCCGGTGACATCCGGATGCAGGCATTTGCCGGGATCGATGCGATACCAGCCGCGGCTGACAACGGCCTTGCCGTCGTCGGTCGCGACCGCGGCCATGATCTTGTGCGGCGTGTCGTTGCACCAGGTGAGCCCGCTCGCCGAGGGCGACTGCACCGCTTCGACCATGGTGGTGAAGAAATTCGGCGACTGCACCGCATCCGACGACAATCCGCGACTCTTCAGGAAAGCGTTCAGCGCTCCCTGCGTCTTCGGCCCGTCGGTACCGTCGATCGGCGCGGCATCGTAGCCGGCAATGACAAGCAGGCGCTGGATGCCGGCAAGCCGCGCCTGCTCGTCGTCATATTCCGAGTCTTCGGCGAGATAGGCGACGAGGTTGCCGTCATCGCCCTGCTGCGGCGTGATCTGGGTGAACGGCGCGGGCGTCTGTCCGGAGCGGCACTGCCGCGCGGCCGCGATGACGAAATTGTCCTGGGCGATGCAGAGCGTATCGTTGCCGTTCTGCGGGATGCGGCGAGGCGCCGTAGAGCCCGAGCACCCGCGCGTGCAGCAGGAGACGATCGGCGGTGAGCGTGCCCTGCAGCACCACGCGGCAGCCCGCAGGATCGATCCGAAACCAGCCGCGCGTCGCCGTCGCCGACTTCTCGTCGATGCCGATTGCGGCCTCGACCACGTAGCTCATGCGGTTGCAGAGTTTCAGGCCGGCGAGCGCCGGCTTCGGCTGATGTCACGAAACGACATCGCGGCCGCGGGCAAAGCGAGCAGCGTGCGCTTCCAATACCGTTGCAGCCGTGGAGCGGAGCGGCGCGGCACATTCGGAAGCGGGGTGGTGGTCGCGAGCGTCACTTGTGGATCAGCGTGCCGGTGCCCTGATTCGTGAACAACTCAAGCAATACCGCATGCTGCATCTTGCCGTCGATGATGACGACGCCCTGCACGCCCTGTTCCAGCGCATAGATGCAGGTTTCGACCTTCGGGATCATGCCGCCGGAAATGGTGCCGTCGGCGATCAGCTTGCGTGCGTCCCTGATCGACAATTCCGGGATCAGCTTCTTCGACTTGTCGAGCACGCCGGGCACGTCGGTGAGCAAGAGCAGCCGCTTGGCCTTCAGCGCGCCGGCGATGGCGCCGGCAAATGTGTCGGCATTGACGTTCAGCGTCTGGCCGTTGTCCGAGGTTGCCAGCGGCGCCAGCACCGGGATCAGCTCATAGCCGATCAGCTGGTTGAGCAGCGTGAGGTCGACCTTCTCGGGATCTCCGACAAAGCCGAGATCGATCGCCTTCTCGATGTTGGAATCGGGATCGACCATGGTGCGCGTCGTCTTGGTCGCCTTCACCATGTTGGCGTCCTTGCCGGACAGGCCAACCGCCTTGCCGCCGGCTTCGTTGATGTAGCCGACGATCTGCTTGTTGACCGAGCCGGCCAGCACCATCTCGACGATCTCGATGGTGGCGGCGTCGGTGATGCGAAGCCCGGCCGCGAATTCCGAGACGATGCCGAGGCGTTTCAGCATGGCCGCGATCTGCGGGCCGCCGCCGTGCACCACCACAGGATTGATCGCGGTCTGCTCCAGCAGCACGATGTCGCGCGCAAACGCCTTCGCGGTGTCCTCCGCGCCCATGGCGTGGCCGCCATATTTGATGACGATGGTTTCCTCGTCATATTGCTGCATGTGGGGCAGCGCCTCGGACAGGATGCGGGCCTGATCGAGCGGGCTGATTTCGGTCATGAGGCAAGTCTCTGTGGCGGCGGGTCGGCGGGCGGCAGGGTCGGGCGGTTTCTATCCGATTGGCGGGGGGAGCGCAAAGCGCGTCTCGCGCCCCGGACGCGGCGCAGCACTCTTGTGGTGCGCCGCTGATCCGGGGTCCATGAAGCGATTATGACTTGGGTCCCGGGTCTGCGGAGCAGCGTTACACGCTGCGCCGCGCCCGGGACACGAGAGTCATTACCGCCGCGGCCAGACCGCCGACAGCGCGAGCACAAGCCAGCTCACGATCAGGAGCGTGCCGCCGGTCGGCGCAGCGAACGCAAACAGGCTGTGACCGGCATATTGCCGCAACGTGAGATCGCCCGCGAACAGGGCGGAGGCGACGACAAAGCCGAAGCCGGCGGCAAGGCCGAGCCGCGCATGGATGAGGCCGCGCTCGGCAAGCGCGACGCTGCCGAGAATCGCAGTGGCATGAAACAGCAGCATGGAGGAGGCGGCCGCGAGCCGTGTCGCGTCGGCCTGATGTGCGGAGGCCGCGGCGAGGATCACGCCATCGGCGCCCATCACGCCCGCAAGCGCGATCAGGATCCGGTACACGCGTGTCATCAACTTCTTTCCTCGATCAGCCGCACCATGGCTGCGCGCAATTCCGGCATACCGTTGCCGGAGCGCGACGAGGTCAGGAGCACGTCAGGAAAAGCCGCCGGATGTTTGGCAAGCGCCGCAGCTGTTTCCGCGCGGCGCTTGTCGAGCTCGCCGGCCTTCACCTGATCGGCCTTGGTCAGCACGGTCTGATAGCTCACCGCCGAACGGTCGAGCGTCTTCAACACGTCGAGATCGACATCCTTCAATCCATGTCGCGCATCGATCAGCAGATAAACCCGCGCAAGGCTGGCGCGGCCCAGCAGGAATTTATGGATCAGCTCGGTCCAGGACTGCACCTTGGTCTTGGGCGCGGCGGCATAGCCATAGCCGGGCATGTCGACCAGCCGCAGCGCCTTGTCGGGCCCTTCGAAGAAGATCAGCTCCTGGGTGCGGCCCGGCGTGTGCGAGGTGCGCGCCAGATTGTTGCGGCCGGTCAGCGCATTGATGAGCGAGGATTTGCCGACATTGGAGCGGCCGGCGAAGGCGACTTCGATGGCACCCATCGGCGGCAGGGTCTCGATCGACGGCGCGGCCCATGTGAACTGCCAGTCGCCGGCAAACAGTTTGCGGCCTCGCTCGATCAGCTTCGCATCGATGTCGGCGGTCATGCGAAGGCTTTCTCCATCGTCATTGCGAGCGAAGCGAAGCAATCCATTCGTCCGCTTGCGGCACTATGGATTGCTTCGTCGCGGAGCCTGTCATCGGGCCGGCCCAACGGGGCCGGACCCGTTGGCTCCTCGCAATGACGAGGAGGCTTTACGTCTTCGACTCCGCCTTCTTCCAGACGAAGGTGCTCTTGAGATTGTCGAATAGCTCCACCTTCACGCCGTTGCGGCGCATGATGAAGCTCTGCTGCAGCACCGACAGCGTATTGTTCCAGGCCCAGTAGATCACGAGGCCTGCCGGGAAGCCGGCCAGCATGAAGGTGAAGATCAGCGGCATCCAGCTGAAGATCATCTGCTGCGTCGGATCGGGCGGCGCCGGGTTCAGCTTCATCTGCACCCACATCGTGATGCCCATGATGATCGGCCAGATGCCGAGCGCGAGGTAGTGGCCGAACACCGGCAGCTGCGTCGGATCGAAGTGCAACAGCCCGAACAGCGTGAACAGGTTGGTCGGATCGGGCGCCGAGAGGTCCTTGATCCAGCCGTAGAACGGCGCGTGCCGCATCTCGATGGTGACGAACAGCACCTTGTAGAGCGAGAAGAACACCGGGATCTGGATCGCGACGGGAAGACAGCCCGCGATCGGGTTGATCTTCTCCTTCTTGTAGATCTCCATCATCTCCTGCTGCTGCTTCACCTTGTCGTCGGGATAGCGCTCCTTCAGCGCCTGCAGCTGCGGCTGCACCGACTTCATCTTCGCCATCGAGGCGTAGGACTTGTTGGCGAGCGGGAAGAACAAGAGCTTCACGATCACGGTGACCAGGAGGATCGCGATGCCGAAATTGCCGACCACGTGATAGAAGAAGTCGAGCCCGAGGAACATCGGCTTGGTGATGAAGTAGAACCAGCCCCAGTCGATCAGAAGATCGAAATGGTTGAGACCGAGTTGCCTGTTGTAGCCGCCGGGACCGAGCGGGAAGTTGATGCCGACCACGCCGACTTCCTTGGCGCCGGCGAACAGCCGCGAATTGACGCTTGCATTGCCGCCGATCGCAATGGTCTGCGGCTCGGCGAGATAGTCGGCCTGGTAGGTGCGCAAATTGCCGACCAGGTTCGACGAGTAGCGCGCCTGCAGCTTGGCGGTGGTGTCGGGCAGCAGCGCCGAGGCCCAGTATTTGTCGGTGATGCCGAGCCACGCGTCGGTGGCGTTGAAGGAGACCGACTTGGCATCGTCGATCTTCTTGTAGCTGTATTCCTGCAGGCCATCGCCGCCGAGATAACCGATCAGGCCTTCATGCAGGATGTAATAGCCGGAGACCTGCGGCGCGCCGTGGCGCGAGATCAGCGCGAAAGGATAGAGCGTCACCGGCGCGTTGCCGACATTGCTGACGTCGTCCTTGATGGTGAAGAGATAGCGCTCGTCGACCGAGATGGTGCGGCGGAAGGTGAGGCCTTCGCCATTGTCATATTTCAGCACGGCCGGCGAGGTCGGCGTCAGCGCGCCGCTGCTTTCCTGCTGCCACTCGGTATTGCGGTCGGGCACGCGCGCGGTCGAGCCGGCGGCGGGCACCCAGCCGAATTCGGCGTAATAGGGCGCGGCGGTGCCGGACGGCGAATACAGCACGATCGCCGGCGAGGCCGGGTCGACGGTGTCGCGGAACTTGACCAGCGAGAGATCGTCGATGCGCCCGCCCTTCAGCGAGATGCTGCCGATCAGGCTCGGGGTCTCGATCTTGACGCGCTGCGATTCGGCCAGCGCCTGATCGCGGCTGACGACGGCCGCGGGAGAAGAAGCGGCCGGGGCGGCCGGTGACGGCGCGGTGCTGCCGGGCTGCGGTGGCGTGCTCGACGGCGACGTCGTCTCGGCGGGCTTTGGTGCGGTCTTCTGCAACTCGGCCTGCTGCGCCTGTTGCGCGCGCTGCCGCTCCATCTGCGGCACATTGTAGAAATACTGCCAGGCGAGCAGGACCACACCCGAGAGGATGACGGCGAGGATCATGTTGCGGTTGTCGGTCATCTCATCAGGTCTCGTCGTTCGATCCGGTTTTACGGGCGTCGCGCTTTGGGGCGCGGCCGAGGCGTTGCAGGCAGTTCTGGAAATCGTCCACCATCGCCGTGAAATCGCGGCTTAACGCCGCGCGGCGACCGACCAGCACATAATCATGATGCGGCCGCAACGCCATGTTGTCGGATAGTCGCACGACCTCGCGCAGCCTGCGGCGAATGCGGTTACGCTCGGGCGCGTTGCCGTTCTTTTTCGTGACGGTGAAACCGACCCGGATCGGACCCGAATCGTCGCGGCGACGGCCCTGCAGGGTAAAGGCCGGACTGTTCACCCGCGCGCCATCGGCAACGGCGAGGAAATCCGGCCGCTGCCTCAAACGCTCCATGCTGGATTCTCCGGAAAAACGCCCGGCTCAGGCGCTCAGACGCTTGCGGCCCCGGGCGCGACGCGCGGCGAGGACCTTGCGGCCGCCGGCGGTGGCGAGACGGGCGCGGAAGCCGTGGCGGCGCTTGCGCACCAGTTTCGAGGGTTGATAAGTCCGCTTCACGGGTCGTTCTCCGCTGACCGGGGGCAAATTTGCCTGTTGAATTGAGATCGTGTCCGGCGGTGTGGGATGTCCCAAAAAGGCCGTTCCGGCCCCCAAGAGCCGCTTCCGGCCAAAGCCGGAACCATCCGCGGACAAGTTGGCGCGGCTTATAGTGGAGGGGGCGGTTTTCGTCAATCTTGCGGCCCCTTTTGGCGGTCTTTCTTCGAAACGACGCATTTGCGGCGAATATATTGATTCCAGCAGTGTTTTTAGGGGTGAGGCTGGTGCCGGAAACGGTGCCACCCCAGATCTTTGACGATAGGCGACATTAGCGATCCGTAATTTGACCGATTCCGGCGCCGGACCGCATGCTCCCTGAAGTGCCGATGAAGTGCCAATTAAGGCAAAGCGTGTGTCAGCAAGTGACGACCAGTTGAAGATGGAACAGAGGGCCGTGCGACCGACCCAACTCGGTCTGTCCGGCAAGCTGTTGCTGTTGACCATTCCGCTGGTGCTGATCGCGCTGTTGATGATCTATGTGCCGGCGATCGCGAACTTCCGCATGAACCGGCTCAACGATCGCATCGCGGCGGCGAACACGGCTGCGCTGGTGCTCGATGCCGCACCGCTCGGCATGGTGCCGGACGGGCTGGCGCGGCAGATACTGAACAGCATCGGCGCACGCGCGGTCGCGATCAAGATGGGCCAGCAGCGCCGGCTGCTTGCCTCTGCCGACCTGCCGGCCACGATCGACCATGACATCGACCTGCGCACCGAGACGGTATGGCAGGCCATCACCGGCTCTTTCGAAACCATGCTCGAGACCGGCAACCAGGCGATCCGCGTGGTCGGTGCCGCGCCCGGCAACGCGCAATTCATCGAGGTCGTGATCGACGAGGCGCCGCTGCGCCAGGCGATGTACCGCTTCTCGCGCAACACGTTCCTGGTCTCGTTCCTGCTCGCCGTGCTGACCGCGGCGCTGGTCTACCTCGCGCTGCATTACCTGTTCGTGCGGCCGATGCGGCGGCTGACCGCGAGCATGGTCGGTTTCCATGAAAATCCGGAAAGCGTGGCGAAGATCATCGTGCCGAGCCAGCGCGGCGACGAGATCGGCGTCGCCGAGCGCGAGCTGTCGGCGATGCAGCGCGACCTCGTCTCGATGCTCAATCAGAAGAGCCGGCTCGCCGCGCTCGGGCTCGCGGTGTCGAAGATCAACCACGATCTGCGCAATCTGCTGGCGTCGTCGCAGCTGTTGTCCGACCAGCTCTCGAGCGTGCCCGATCCGCGGGTGCAGCGCTTTGCGCCGAAACTGATGCGCTCGCTGGAGCGGGCGATCGCCTTCTGCCAGTCGACGCTGTCCTACGGCCGCGCCCAGGAGGCTGCGCCCGACCGCCGCATGGTCGCGATCGAGCCTGTGGTCGCCGAGGTGCGCGAGACCGCGGGGCTCGCGAGCGACGTCTCGATCACCTGGATCACCGCGATCGAGCGCTCGCTTGCCGTCGATGCCGATCCCGACCAGTTGTTCCGCGTGCTGCTCAATCTCGTGCGCAACGCGGCGCAGGCGCTGGAAGGCAATCCCGATCCGGCCAGCATGCAGATCCGCGTCACCGGCCGCCGCGAGGGCGCGGTGGCGATCCTCGAAGTGTCCGACACCGGGCCGGGCGTACCGCAACGGGCGCGCGACCATCTGTTCGAGGCGTTCCAGTCCTCCAGCCGTCCCGGCGGCAGCGGGCTCGGACTTGCGATCGCCGCCGAGCTGGTGCGCGCCCATGGCGGTGAGATCAGCCTCGTCGAAGGCACCATCGGGGCGACCTTCCGCATCGTGATCCCCGACCGCCCGGTGGAACTGCTCTCGGTCCGCAACGAGCGGCAGCGGGCGTAATGCGGCGAATTCGCCGGCCAAATCCGGCGTTCCGGACCTTGCCAATCCTGACCGGAGCGGGTAGCTAAGGCCCTCTTTCGCGGCCTTTCCTTATCTATTGGAAGGCAGGCGGGCGAACAGCCCGCACAGGCAGGCGAAACACGCGCCCGTAGCTCAGCTGGATAGAGCATCAGACTACGAATTTGAGGGTCGGACGTTCGAATCGTTCCGGGCGCGCCATTTCGAGAACGTGTGATGGACGCAACCTTGATCCTGATCGAGAGTGATGCCGAGCTTGGTCGCGCGCGCGCCCTCGTGGATCGGCTTTGGGACTCGGAGGACGCCGCCGATGTCGCTCGGCTGCAAGCTCAAGCGCGTCTTATCGCTGTCTATGAGCAGGGCAAGTGGCCCCGCCGATTCGCTGAGCACTGCGGAGATGATCCGGCACCTCATGGATCAGCACGGATTGACGCGGGCGGACATGGTCCCGATTCTGGGAACGCCGAGCCGGGTCAGCGAGGTGCTGGCGGGCAAGAAGGAATTGAGCATGGCGATGGTACAGCGGCTGCGCGCGCGCTTCCGTGTACCAGCTGATATCCTTATCCCGCCCCCGAAGCAGGCGAGGCGTGGACGAAACGAGCCGCAGCCTGATCCGTCTTGAGGCAAATGCCCATGAGGGAAGTCTCCGTCGTCCACTCTGACCCCGATATTCTGGGCGGCACGCCTGTATTCGTTGGCACGCGTTCCCGTGCAGGCGCTGATCGACTACATCGAAGGCGGCCATTCGCTCAAAGAGTTCCTGGATGATTTTCCGAGCGTGACGCGAGAACTTGCCATCGCCGCATTGGAGCAGGCCAAGGCACATTTGATCGCCGATGCGCGTGTTGCTTGACGAGTGCGTGCCGCGCGCGTTGCGCAAACGACATTCCGGGGCATGACGTTCGCGGCTGACGGGGCTTCCTCTCCAGCGCGCCATTCACTTCCTTCTCGGTTTTGCCTTCCGCTTCGGCGTCACCCGGTCCCGCTTGGCGGCGACCCGCCGCGCCGCGCCCAGCGCCGCGCGCGCCCAGATCAGAAATTCGTCGGGCTCGTCGAACAGCCGCTCCGGCACGCGCCAGAAGGCGAGGTCGATGCTGCCGCCGCCCTTCTCGTAGTTCAGCGGCGGAAAGGCTTCCGCCTCCTTGAAGAGCGCGCGATTGTCGTCATCGACCCGAAAATAAAGCACGTCGTCCCGCACCATCGCGAGCATCAAGCCATCGCAGAACACCCCGGTCTTGCCGAACATCCGCCGCAGCGTGACGTGACCCAGGGGCGCGAGCTGCTCGCGCAGGACATCTGCAAAGCCGTCGCTTGCAACCATCCGGGATCCGATCTTTCCGCCTGACGTGGCAACAACGAGTGTCCGCGCCCGAGCTGCGCGCCATGTCCAGGCCGTCGTCTCGACCTACTGCGCCTCGACATAACTTTCGTGCAGCGTGATCGGCATCTTCCGGCCGTCGATCAAAATGCGGAATGCGTTGCTCTGCGGGCTTTTGCTGATGACGATTCCGGTGTCATTTTTCAGTTTCGGACAACGAAGCCGTCCCAAGGCAGTGAGCTTGATGCGCCTGCCAGGTCCTAACTCATCGTCGTCGTCGCGGTGGTGCATTTGCGCATCCCGGATTGAAATCATGATCAGTAATATGTCGGACCGTTTCACCCGGTTGGTTCAGACGGGCAAATCAAGAAATCGTTTGTGGTAAACAGACGGCAGCGACATACCGACGCATCGGGTTTCCAGCGTCGATGATCTCGACAAACGTCTGAAGCTCTAACGCAGGCCATGCGATCTCGTGATGCGCATCACGCGGATCGTTGCATATCCGCATGGGCCAGCCTGTTGCCCGCCATCTCTCATCGGCTTAGTGTGACCTTTAAACAACAACGACAAGCGTGATGGGGAGGCTGCGCCGTGAGACTGTTGCCCTGCCGGGCGGCGCTGTTCGCCCTTGCGCTCGTGGCAACGACCGCAGCGGCGCAAACGCCTTACCCGTCGCAGCCGATCAAGCTGATCGTGCCTTATCCCGCAGGCTCGCTGGTCGACGTGCTCGGCCGCGCGATCGGCGAGACGCTGTCGGCATCGCTCAAGCAACCGGTCGTGGTCGACAACAGGGCCGGCGCCAGCACCTTGATCGGCGCCAAGTCCGTCGCATCGGCGCAACCCGACGGTTACACGCTCCTGATTCCGACGGTGACGACGCTCAGCATCGCGCCGCAGCTGGTGGCGAAGCCTGGCGTCGATCCCCTCGCGGACTTCACGCCGATTGCCCGTCTCGGCGCGACCAGTTTCTTTCTGAGCGTGCATCCGTCGTTTCCGGCGCGCACGATGGCCGAGTGGATCGCCGAGATAAAGAAACATCCCGGCAAATACACCTACGCCTCGGCCGGGAACGGCACGCCGCACCACATCTTCATGGAATTGCTCAAGACGCAGCTCGGTCTCGATATCGTCCATGTGCCCTACAAGGGCTCGAGCAGCGCGATGACGGATCTGCTCACCGGCCGGGTCGATATGGCGTTCCTCGACGGCACATTGGCGATCCCCAACATCAAGTCGGGCAAGCTGTTCGCCGTCGGACTGTCGATTGCCAAGCGCAGCGTGTTGCTGCCGGAGGTCCCGCCGATCGCCGAGACCGTGCCCGGTTTCGACTGGAGCGGCTGGATCGCGGTCGCCGGCCCCGCCAATATGCCTGCGCCTGTCGTCAAACTGCTCGCGGACGAAATCCGCACCATGCAGGCGACGCCCCAATTCGCTAACCTGTTGAACGCGGCGGCGATGGAGCCGACCGATCCGATCTCGCCGGAGGCAATGGCCGCGTTCGTGCGCAGCGAATACGCGCGCTGGGGACCCGCGATCAAGGCTTCGGGCGCCACCGTCGAATGATCACACGAGAATGAACATGCATCCCACTCATCAGATACGCCGGATCGTCACCGGCCACGACGACAGCGGCAAGGCGATCATCGAGAGCGACGGCATCTGTCCGCACGTAAAGGTGCGCGAAGGTGCCGGCTTCGTCTCGAGCCTGCTCTGGGTCACCGACGAGACGCCGGCGCGCGTCGATTTGAGAGAAGATCGTGCCGCGCGCACCATCGGCGTGCCGCCGCCGCCGAACGGATCGATCCTGCGCGTGGTCGATTTCCCGCCGGTGACAAAGGAGGCGGAAGCGATCGACCAGGAAAGCTTGCTGAAATCGATGGGTGCCGACCAGCACAGCCATGGCGGCGGTCCGGCGCGCCATGCCTTCATGCATCGCACCAGGAGCGTCGACTACGCGATCGTGCTGCAGGGCGAGATCATCATGCTGCTCGACGATTCCGAGGTGCATATGAAGGCCGGCGATTTCCTGGTGCAGCAGGCCACCAATCACGCCTGGGTCAACCGCTCCGACAAGGTCTGTCGCATCGCCTTCGTGCTGATCGACGGCGTGGATCCGCTCGACCGCGCATGACCCGGAAAAGTGTGAAGCGGTTTTCCGAAAAGGTCATGCGCAAGAAAATTCTGAAAGGAGCTTGACCTTGCAATTCGGTGTCTTCGATCACGTCGATCGCGGCGACCTGCCGCTGAGAGAGCACTACGAGAACCGGCTGCGTCTCGCCGAGGTCTACGACCGCGAGGGCTTTTACGCCTATCTGATCGCCGAGCATCATTCGACGCCACTCGGCACCGCCGGCGCGCCCGGCGTCTTCCTTTCGGCGGTGGCACAGCGCACCAAACGATTGCGCATCGGCACGCTGGTCTACACCCTGCCGCTGGTGAATCCGCTGCGCCTGCTGGAAGAGGTCTGCATGCTCGACCAGATGTCGGGCGGTCGGCTCGAGCTCGGCGTCGGACGCGGCAGCTCGCCTTACGAGCTCGCCTATTTCGGCGTCACCGCGGAAGCATCCTCCACGCTGTACAAGGAAGGCTATGCGGTGCTGATGCAGGGCCTGCAGTCGAAGGCGATCGACTTCGAAGGCCAGCACTATCGCTTCAAGAACGTGCCGGTCGAGCTCGAATGCCTGCAGAAGCCGACGCCGCCGATCTGGTACGGGCTGTCGGCGGCCGCGGCAGTGCCGTGGGCGGCCGAGAACGGCATCAACATCGTCTGCAACACCTCGGCGAAGAACGTCCGCCCGATCACCGACCGCTATCGCGAGGTCTGGGCCGCCACGGCGCGCGCCGCGCACGAGCCGCATCCGCGCATGGCGATCGGCCGTCACATCGTGGTCGCCGAAACCCGCGAGGCGGCGCTCGCCTGCGGCAAGCGCGGTTTCGATCGCTGGTATGCGAGCCTGCAGCATCTCTGGCGCGTGCACGGCAATCCGATGACGCACTACCCGGTGCCGGAGGACTTTTCGGCCGCGTGCGAAGCCGGCTTCCTCCTGGTCGGCACCGCCGACGAGGTGGCGGAGGGCTTGCGGCGGGAGATCGAGACATCAGGCGTCAACTATGTGCTGACGCGTTTCGCGTTCGGTAACCTCTCGTTTGAGGAGGAGCTGCGCTCGGCGACGCTGTTTGCGCATGAGGTGATGCCGCACTTTGCCCGCGAGGCGGCGCCGGCGTGAAGCGCGCGGGTCACAGCAGCCGGTGACCTCTCCAACATTACCGGAAATACACGTTAGTTTGCGCCGCGCTTGCAGTAAGATTCGCGCGGCGTGGGGCGACGCACACTGCTTTTGGGGAAGGACGTCGATGAAGACGGACCTTGCGCGCGGGCTCGCATTCCTGTGGCTGCTTTCACTCTGGCCGGCGGCCTATTTCGTCGCCGGCAATTTCGATCAGATCGCCGACTATGACTTCGAAGGCGTCACCGGGATTTTGCTGGTGTCCGCCGCGGTCCCTGTTGCAGCCTCGCTGCTCGCGGCCGCCCTCTGGTCGTTGAGAAAGCGGCGCGCGGCGATCGTCGTGCTGTTCGCCTCCGCCGGCCTCAATCCGCTGCTGTTCTGCTTCAGGTCGTTCGAGAGCACGATCGTGAAGCTGTGGGCGGCCGGGGGCTTCCATCACGGCATGATGGCCGTCTACGCCGCGCTTTGCGCGTTCGTGTCGCTCGCGCTCGGTTTCGCGCTTCGCAAGCCGGTCGCGCAACGGGCCGCCGTGCTTGCCGCGGTCATCGTGCTCGCTGTCAACGGCGCGCTCATTGCGGTCGACGTCCATGCGTTTCATGCCGCGAGCAGCCTGCCGGTGCCCGACGCGTTGCAGGCCAAACGATCGCCGCTGCATGAGAACATCTATTATGTCCTGCTGGACTCCTATCCGGGTTCGGTCACGACCAAGCGCGTGTTTGGCTTCGACAATCCGCTGTCGGAGCAGTTGCGGCAGCGCGGCTTCTTCTCCGCCGGCGACTTCCGGACCAACTACTTCGCGACCATGCTGACCATGAGCGCGGTGCTGGATGCGTATTACGACGTGACCGAAGCCTCGCACTTCCCGATCCACGGCACCGAGGCCTATCCGATCCACCTGATCGGCGGTTATACGCCGGCAGCGATCAAGGCCCTCAAGACCATCGGCTTCGAGACGCTGTTCCTGGGCAACTGGTACGCGCGCTGCGCGGACAAGGTGTTCGTCTGCCTCGACCGCTGGCAGATTTCGCAATCGATTCCGTTCGGGACATTCCTGGACGCGACGCCGGCCGCCCGCTTTTTCCCGCCCGTCGTGACGATGGAGGCGGCCGGCGCGGCGCCGTTCGATGCGCTCTATGATGCGATCACGCCGCTCAAGGACAGCATCGGCGCTCTCGCCGCCGGCCACGAGCATGTCTTCGTGCTGGCGCACAACATGGCGCCGCATCCGCCGACGCAATACAATGCGGACTGCACGCAATCGCAGGCCGCTCCCACCGTCGACCTGAACTGGACCGACGTCGAGAAGGACAACTACCTCGCCGCGCTTCATTGCGTGAACCGCAAGCTGATGTTGCTGATCGACGAGATCGATCGCCGTGATCCCGGCGCGCTTGTCGTGATCCAGTCCGACCACGGCAGCTTCACCCAGGCGCATGGACATGTCGCCTGGGACAGCCTGCCGGCGCCGCTGCGCGACGAACTGACCTGGCCGATCAATTTCATTCGCGCGCCGGCCGATTGCCGGCACTGGCTCTATGACGGCATCGCGCAGGTCAATACCATGCGCTTCATGATCGGATGCGCCATGCGCGAACCGCCGCACTATCTGAGCGATGACAGCTATATCGGGCGCGGCCGCGGCACGGGAGACGGGCCGTTCGTCCTGCTGGCGCGGCAAGGTCCGCGTTACGGCGGCTAATTCATCGACCGTTCGTATTCGTAAAGCGTTCGACCGCCCGGCGACAGTTCGAGCATGCGTGCGATCCGCCCGTGGCCGGCAAAGCGCGGCCTCGAACTGCTCCCTGCCGTAGTCTTCGAAGATATCGGCTCTCAGCCGCAACATGCGCCGGATCATCGGGTCCGACTTCGGAACGAATTCGATGACGCCGCGCGGCGCGATGCTCATCAGCCATTCGACTGCCGAGGCCAGCGGGACGTTTCTGGCGATGGCCAGATGATGAACGATGGCCAGCGCCAGCATGGCGTCGGCATTGACGCGCTCGCGCAATCCGGGGCGCTCGCGCTCCGCCCAGCCTTGTGCAGGGCTCGGATTCGCGGCGTCGGAGAACAGTGGAAGGAAGTTGAGCTGCGCCATCGTCGCACGGGACACGGCTAGTTCCAGTGCACTGGATGTCGGAATCGAATCCGATGACCGACCTGGCGCCGCTTTGCAGCAGCACCTCGGAATAATATCCGGAGTTGCATCCCACGTCGCATGTTCGCGAAGGCCGGGTTGCCAGCGAAAATTGCGCAACGAACGCGCGTTTTCGCTCTTCGTCCCCGGGTGGGTACGAGTTGTCGGCTTCGTAACCCTGCCAGGCGCTCGGCTCGGCGTCCTTCGGCACCAGTCCCGAAATCCAGTCCCGCAACCGCTGCAGCATCAGGCGCAGCGCCGTCTTCGGCAGCGGCCGTGACGGGGCCGTCTCGAGATCGCCCCTGCGCCGCGCGCGCCGCTGCAACAGATCGGGCAGGGTGATGTTGATGAGCACGTTCGGCGCCAGCCATCGCCTGACAGGACCGATCAGCTGGGCAACGTCGCCGGTCGGCAACCCTTCCAGCATGCCGCGATACCAGGCATTGGCGGAGATTCCGAACAGCGCGCGCAACAACAGCGGGTTGACGAACTGCTCGACGAACTGCCGATGGCCCGCCCAGTAGTCGCCCTCCCGGTACGGCACGAAGGAGGCGGTGTCGATGAAGATCGGCTGGATGCCGACGAACTGCACGTTGTAGGCGCTTGCATCCGACAGCGTGAAGCCGAAATCGAGCGCACGAAGATGGATGTCGAGATGCAGCAGCGCGGCGCGCTTGAGCAGCGCGAACGGCCACTCATAGGGATAGGACACGAAAGGAAGCCTTGGGTGCTCGAACAGCCTGCGGCCGCCATGCGCGTCGTCCGGTGTGGCGTCGTCATCGGTCGCGATGATCCAGCGGCGGGCGTGCAGATCGTCGTAGGCGCCGGATGATTTGAAGCGCTGGAAATTGCGCCAGGCCTCGTCGTTGACGGCGCGGAAGATACGCGCGCCGGCCGAGAAGACGTAGGCGGATGGATCGCGAAACGATCCCGGATTACGCATCGTCGCCGGACGGCGACCGTTCCGGCCAGGACCCCGACAAAGTCTCGGACCATGTCTCGGACGATGTCTTCGACCGCCGGAACAGTGCCCCGATCCGCCTCCAATAGCTTCGAATGCCGATCACGCCACCTGCGACGCCGGCGATCAATCCCTGCAGCGCGAACGTGCCCGTTCCCGGATCGAGATAGGCGTACGCCTCGGTCGGCGCCAACGCGCAGAGGCAAAGCACGATGCCGGCCAGGACCTGAACGGGGTCCTTCCTGTTTCGCGCGGCGGCGACGCGGCGGCCCGCCGTCATCTCGTTGTTACGCCTGGCCATGGCTGCCCTACCGGCGATTCGCAAGGGTGACGAAGCATCATTGATCGTTCGGCAGGCTAGGCCTCGGCAAACGGCCTGTCCTGTTAAATATTGTTCATCAAGTTGATCGCATCGCCGGATTGCAGCGACCAAGGATCAGGAAAGACGACGGGAGTGGTCAGGACGAAAATGAATCTCAACAGAAGCCTGCTCGCCGGCATCGTGCTGGCCGCATTCTTCAGCGCATCTGCGCTCGCGCAGACGCCTGACTGCAAGGAGCCGAAGACCGGCACGAACGACGTGCCGATCTTCTCGCCGCCGCTCGGCAATGTGGTGACGGGATCGGGGCGGCTGCAGTTCTACTCGGCGCCGAACCTCGCGTGTGCGATGAGCGGCGTGTTCGTCATTCCGAAGGACTTTCTGGTCGCTTACGCGCGGACCGATAGCGGCTGGACCTCGGTGATGTATATCAACCCGCGCACCGGCGCCGACGTCTCCGGCTGGGTCAGGTCCGAGCGATTGAAGATAACCGGGACGATGGGGCCGAAGCAGTAAGCTAGACCTCCAGCCATTCCTTGCGGATGGCGTCGTTGGATTTCAGTTCGGCTGGCGTGCCTTCGAACACGATGCGGCCGTGACCCATGACATAGACGCGATGCGAGATCCGCAGGGCGATCGAGAGCTTCTGCTCGACGAGCAGGATGGCGACGCCGGCCGCCGCAATCCGCGCGATGAGGTCGCCGACCTGCTGCACGATCAGCGGCGCGAGGCCCTCCGTCGGCTCGTCGATCATGATGAGCTCGGGATCGCCCATCAGCGTGCGGCAGATGGTCAGCATCTGCTTCTCGCCGCCCGACAGCACGCCGGCCGGCGTGTCCGCGCGCGCGGCGAGATTCGGAAACATCTCGAGCATGCTCTCGAGCTGCCACTTGCCGGGCCGGCGGATATTCTTGACGCCGAGCACGAGGTTTTGCCGCACGGTGAGGCCCGGAAAGATGTCGCGATGCTCCGGAACATAGCCGAGCCCGCGCCGCGCGATCTCATAGTTCGGCAGCCCGGCGATGTCCTGTCCCTTGAAGCGGATCGTGCCCTGCGGCGGCACCTCGCCCATGATCGCCTTCACGGTCGTGGAACGGCCGACCCCGTTGCGTCCGAGCAGGCTGACGACCTCGCCGGCCGCGATGTCGAGGTCGACGCCCTGCAAGATGTGGCTCTTGCCGTAATAGGCGTGAAGCTCCCGGACCTCCAGCATCAATGAGCCTCCTCGCCGAGATAGGCTTCCTTGACCTTCGGATTGCCGCGGATTTCCTCCGGCGTGCCCGATGCGATGATGTGGCCGTAGACCAGGACCGAGATGCGGTCGGCCAGCCCGAACACGACGCTCATATCGTGCTCGACGATGACAAGCGTGCGCCCTTCTGTCAGGCGCCGGATCAGCGCCACCGCCCGATCCGTTTCGGCATGGCTCATGCCCGCGGTCGGCTCGTCCAGCAGGATGACCTTGGCGCCGCTGGCAATGGTGATGCCGATCTCCAGCTCGCGTTGCTCGGCATAGGTCAGAAGTCCCGCAGGCACATCGCGGCGGTGGGTGAGATGGATGTCGTCCAGGATTTGCGCGGTGCGCTGCTTCACTTCAGGCAGGCGGTCGACGTTCTTCCAGAAGGCGTAGCGGTGGCCGGTCGCCCACAGCACGGCGCAGCGGACGTTTTCCCAGACCGTCATTTTGGCAAAGACGTTGGTGACCTGGAACGAACGCGACAATCCGCGCCGGTTGATCTCGAACGGCCGCAGGCCGGAGATGATGTCGCCGTTCAGACGGATCTCGCCGGAGGTCGGAGTGATGTGACCGCTGATCAGGTTGAAGGTCGTCGATTTGCCGGCGCCGTTCGGGCCGATGACCGCATGGCGCTCGCCCTGTGCGACACTCAGATTGAGGTCGCGGATGATGCTGACATTGCCGAAACTCTTCTCGACGGCGCTGATATCGATGGCTGCGGTCATGCGAGATATCCCCGATCGCGAGCCACAGTGCCGGCGCGGTCCCAGGCCTCCGCGACACGCAGCCAGGTCAGGCGGGCGACGAAGAAGCCGCCGATGACGAGAATGGCTGCGATCAGCCATGTCGTCGGCGCGGTTGCATTGAGGGGGATGCCGACAAGGTTGATGACATCGCCTGCGCCCTGGCCATTGGTGTAGCGCGCGACCGTCTCGATGGTCAGGATGACGCCGAGCGCCAGCAGCAAGGTCGGGATCAGCGCGACGAGATAGGACGGAATCACCGTCGAAAGCGTCCCGGCGCGGACCAGCGGGCGGTGCATCATCAACAGGCCGGCGATGCCGCCCGGTGCGAACATCACGATGCCGATGAAGATGATGCCGAAGTAGAGCTGCCAGACCGACGTGAGGTTGGTCAGTCCGAGTTGCAGGTAGGTGACCAGGATGGCGCCGAGGATCGGTCCGAAGAAATAGGCCGCGCCGCCGATGAAGGCGGCAAACAGCACGAGTCCCGATTGCGTGGCGCCGAGATAGGCGGAATTGGCGATCTCGAAATTGATGGCGGCGAGTCCGCCCGCGACGCCGGCGAAGAAGCCCGCGAAACCATAGGCGAGGTAGCGGACGACGTGAGGATCGTAGCCGATGAACTGGACGCGTTCGGGATTGTCGCGCACCGCGTTGCAGATGCGGCCGAGCGGCGTGCGGGTCAGGGCATACATCGCAATCGCCGAAATCATCACCCAGAACGCGATCAGGTAATAAACCTGGATTTGCGGGCCGAAGGTCCAGCCGAACATATGCGGCAGGACGGTGCGATCGGTGGTGATGCCTGCTTCGCCGCCGAACACGCTGCGCAGGATGAGCGATGACGACGCCACCAGTTCGCCGATGCCGAGCGTGATCATCGCGAACGCCGTGCCGGCACGCTTTGTCATCACCCAGCCGACGATGAGGGCGAAGCCAAGGCCGCCGATGCCGCCGATCAGCGGGATGAAGGGCAGCGGGACCGGCCAGTTGTGGTTGGCGACCGCATTCATCATGTGGACGGCCAGGAAGCCGCCGAGGCCGTATTGCACGGCGTGTCCGAACGACAGCAGCCCGGTTTGGCCGAGCAGGATGTTGTAGGACAGCGCAAAGATGATGGCGATGCCGATCAGGCTGAAAGAGGTCAGCGAGCCGCCCGAAGAGAAGACCAGCGGCAACACGACGAGCGCGATCGCCGCGATCAGCCAGATGCCGTAGAAGCGCAGGCCGGAGTCTTCCTTGAGGACCGGCTCTGTCGTTGCGGTGTCGGTCATGACTCGCGCGTCCCCAACAGGCCCATGGGACGGACGATCAGGATCAGCACCAGCAGCACATAGGGCAGGATCGGGGCAATCTGCGCGATCGAGACGTTCCAGATGTCGGTGAGGACCGACGGACCGAGGGTCGGATCGAGCGGCCCGAACGCGCTCGCAAGCGAGCCGTTCAGCGCGACGGCGAAAGTCTGGATCAATCCGATCAGCAGCGAGGCGATGAAGGCCCCCGGCAGCGAGCCGAGGCCGCCGAACACGATGACGACGAACAGGATCGGGCCGAGCAGCGCAGCCATGTCCGACTGCGTCACCAGCGAGGGGCCGGCGATGACGCCGGCAAGCCCGGCGAGCGCGCTGCCGACGCCGAACACCAGCATGAAGATGCGTCCGACATTGTGACCGAGGTGGCCGACCATGCTGGGATGGGTGAGGGCCGCCTGCACGATCAGGCCGATGCGGGTTTTCTTCAGCACGACCAGAAGCGCGACGAAGACCGCCGCCGATATCACCAGCATGAAGATCTTGTAGGCGGGATAGTTGGTGGAGAAGATGGTGAAGGCGGGAAAGTCGAGCGCGGCCGGAACCCGGTAGTCCACCGGGCTCTTGCCCCAGATCATCGCGACGATTTCCTCGATTGCGAAGGCGAGGCCGAAGGTGAGCAGCAGCTCGGCGACATGTCCGTGCTTGTGGGTGTTGCGCAAGCCGTAGCGCTCCACGGCCATGCCGAGCGCGCCGACCAGCAGCGGGGCGACGATCAGCGCCGGCCAGAAGCCGACCCAGCGGCTGAGCTGATACCCGAAGAAGGCGCCGACCATGTAGAAGCTGGCATGGGCGAAATTGAGCACGCCCATCATGCTGAAGATGAGCGTCAGGCCGCTCGACAGCAGGAACAGCAGCATCCCGAACAGGACGCCGTTCAGCGTCGAAATGACGATCAGCTCAAGCACGGCGCCCTCTGCGGAGACTCGAACGATGGGGAACGACGGCCTCCGCGACATCAGTCGCGGAGGCCGTCATGCGGCTGATCAGGGCCGCTTCATGCTGCAGGTGGTGGGGATCATGGTCTGCGCGGTGTCGATCTTGGACACGGGGCGCCAGCCCCAGCCGGTGTTTTCCTCGTCGAACGGCTCCTTGGCCTTGTCGGCGATCGCGCCGAACGAGGAGATGACGATCGGCTGGAAGAACTGGTGATCGTCCTTGCGCATGGTGCCTTCGCCGCCGTCGAGCACCGGGAATTTCATGTCCTCGAGCGCAGCTGCGACCTTCACCGGATCGATCGAGTTGGCCTTCTCGGCCGCCGCCTTGAACATCCGCATCTCGTTGACGGCGCGCGGATACCACAGCGACAGGTTGACCTTGGCGCGGAAGTCCTTCTCGAAATCCATCGCGACCTCGTTGCCGGAGTTCGGAATGCCTTCGCTGATCTGGAACACCTGATGATCCAGTCCGGTCTGCTTGATCGCGGTCGGCCCGCCGGCGCCACCGGCATAATAGGTGTACCAGTTGACCTTGAGGCCGGCATCGGCCGCCGCCTTCAACAGCAGCGCGAAGTCCTGTCCCCAATTGCCGGTCACGACGCTGTCGGCGCCCGACGCCTTGATCTTGGCGATATAGGGCGAGAAGTCCGTGACCTTGAGCAGCGGGTGCAACTCGTCGCCGACGATCTCGATGTCAGGACGCTTCTCGCCCAGCATCTTCCGCGCCGTGGTCCGCACCGACTGGCCGAACGAGTAGTCCTGGTTGATCAGGTAGACTTTCTTGATGGCGGTCTGGCCCTTCATGTAGTTGGTCAGCGCTTCCATCTTGATGTCGGAGTTGGCGTCCCAGCGGAAATGCCAATAGCTGCACTTCTCGTTGGTCATGCTCGGATCCACCGCGGCGTAGTTGAAGTACAGCACTTCCTTGCCGGGGTTGCGTCCGTTGTTCTTGGTGACGAAATCCTCCAGCGCCGCGCCGACCGACGAGCCGTTGCCCTGCGTGATGTAGTGGATGCCGGCGTCGACGGCCTTCTGAGCCTGCACCAGGCTTTCCTGCGGATTGGTCTTGTTGTCCATCGGGACGATTTCGACCTTGTGGCCGAGGATGCCGCCCTTGGCGTTCAATTCGTCCGCGAGGTACTGGAACGTCTTGAGGCCGCCTTCGCCGACACTGGCGCCGCCGCCGGACAAGGGATCGATGTAGCCGATTTTGAGCGTGTCTTGCGCATGCGCCGCGCCGAAAACCAGGGGCAATGCGGTCGCTGCGGACATAATGAGTTTGCGCATCACTTGGGGTTCCTCCTCTTTTTTGATCGTGGACCGGAAGCGGTCTTGTTCATCGAAGTCAGATGAGGTCATGCATAGTTCGGCTGGCCGGGTGATGAAAGTCCAAACTTGGTTGTCAGTGCGGAATACCGTACCGCTCGCGATGACGTCTGGTATGCCAGCGCGTCGCCGCGCGCCCGGCGCGCGGTCCCCGCGACGCAAGCGCCTTCCTCCTGATTAGCGTGGATAGCTGCGCCTTTCGCCGAGATAGGGGTTGCCCGGATGGCGGCCAATTTGGTTCCTAGGCGCCGGTAAATTCCACGGGGGTGCTCCGATGAACGTCAGGCAGGCCACGCTCGAAACCGATATCGGCGACGTCGCGACGGATACCGGCGCCAAGCGCGCGCGGCGCAACGCGATCTTGGGATCGGCGATCGGCTATGCGACCGATGGCTTCGACTTGCTGATCCTCGGCTTCATGCTGCGGCCGATCTCCGCCGATCTCGGATTGACCCAACCGCAGGCGGCCTCGCTGGTGACGGCGACGCTGTTCGGCGCCGTGCTCGGCGGCTTTGGTTTCGGCTGGCTGTCGGACCGGTTGGGCCGGGTGCGCGTGCTGGTCTGGACCATCGTGCTGTTCGCCGTCTTCACCGGGCTGTGCGCGCTGGCGCAAGGCTATTGGGATTTGCTCGCCTACCGCACCATCGCCGGCATCGGGCTCGGCGGCGAGTTCGGCATCGGCATGGCGCTGGTCGCGGAGGCTTGTCCGGCCGCCGAGCGCGGCCGCGTCTCGTCCTATGTCGGGCTCGGCTGGCAGGGCGGCGTGCTCGCAGCGGCGATCGCCATTCCATTCCTGCTGCCGCTGATCGGCTGGCGCGGCATGTTCCTGATCGGCATCTTCCCCGCTGTCGTCGCCTGGTTCATCCGCCGCACCCTGCACGAGCCGGAGCTGTTCCTGCGCGACGCCAGGACGCGCAGCCCGCAGTCTTCATTCAAGTTGCTGGTGAAGGACGCGGAGACGCTAAAACTGTCCTTCGGCATGGTGATCCTCTGCTCGGTGCAGAATTTCGGCTATTACGGCGTCATGATCTGGCTGCCGAACTATCTGTCGACCCGCTTCGGGCTGGCGCTGACGCAGACCGCGGGCTGGACGGTCGCGACCATCGCCGGCATGGCGGTCGGCATTTTCATGTTCGGCCAGATCGCCGATCGCGTCGGCCGCCGCGCCGCCTTCTTCATCTACATGACGGGCGCCGCCGTGATGGTGCTGTGCTATTCGCGGCTGTCGGATCCGACCGCGCTGCTGTTCGCCGGCATGCTGATGGGCTTCTTCGTCAACGGCATGCTCGGCGGCTACGGCGCGCTGATGAGCGAGCTCTATCCGACCGCGGCGCGCGCCACCGCGCAGAACGTGCTGTTCAATATCGGCCGCGCGGTCGGCGGCCTCAGTCCGCTGCTGGTGGGACTGGCCGCCTCCGCGCGCGGCTTCGAGTTCGCGATCTCGGCGCTGGCGCTGCTTTACGTGGTCGATCTCGTGACCATGTGGCTGCTGATTCCGGAGCGGCGCGGAGAAGAGCTGGCGTAGCCGGTCAGGCGACGGCCTCCGCCACCATCTCCTTCACCATCGGCACGACCTTGCTGCCGTAGAGTTCGATGCTCTTCATCAGCTTCGCGTGCGGCAGCGGGCCGGCCGAATATTTCAGCTGGAAGCGCGCGATGCCGAGCGCCTGCACGGTCGATGCGATCTTGCGCGCCACCGTCTCCGCCGAGCCGACATAGAGCGAGCCGTGATCGGCCTCGCGCACGAACTCGTCGCGGCCCATCGGCGGCCAGCCGCGCTCCTTGCCGATGCGGTCGCGCATGGTCTTGTAATCGCCCCACAGTTCGTCGCGCGCCTGCGCGTCGGTCGCGGCGACATAGCCCGGAGAGTGCACGCCGATCGGCTTCGACGGCCGGCCGAACTGCGCATTGGCGCGATGATAGAGATCGACATAAGGCGCGAACCGCTTCGGATCGCCGCCGATGATCGCGAGCATCAGCGGCAAGTCGTAATGCGCGGCGCGCACCACCGACTCCGGACTGCCGCCGACGCCGATCCAGGTCTTCAAGCGGCCGTGCTCGACCGGCGGATAAACCGACTGGTTGTCCAGCGGCGGGCGCAGCTTGCCCTGCCAGGTCACGGGCTCTTGCTTCAACAGCTCGGTGAACAGGTCGAGCTTCTCCTCGAACAGCGCCTCGTATTGCCCGAGGTCGAAGCCGAACAGCGGAAAGGACTCGGTGAAGGAGCCGCGGCCGAGGATCACTTCGGCGCGGCCGTTCGAGGCGGCGTCGAGCGTGGCGAAGCGCTGGAACACACGGATCGGATCGTCCGAGCTCAGCACGGTCACTGCGGACGCAAGCTTGATGCGCCTGGTGCGCGCGGCGATCGCGGCCAGCACCACCTCCGGCGCGGAGATCGCGAAGTCGGCACGGTGATGCTCGCCAAGCCCGATGGCGTCAATGCCGACGCTGTCGGCGAGCACGGCCTCATCGATGACGTCGCGGATCACCTGGGCATGCGGTTTGGGCTGGCCGTCGGTATTCTTCGTGACGTCGCCGAACGTATCCAGTCCGAATTCGAGTTGTTTTGTCATCGCTGTGAATTGGGGATTGCATGGCTCGGCGGGAAGGCCCGCCTCGAGAAACCCATCGTTTCCGTTTTCCTTTGCCGCGGCTCCGCATAACATGAAAACAAACGATCCGGACAACAGGGAGAACGCGGAATGGCGCAGGCGGAAAACGCGGGGGCGGGGGCGTTCGAGACCGATTTCTGGAAAGACGCCGGCTTGCGCAAGGTCTGGGACGAGATCGTGCCCGGCGAGCCGCGCAAGACCATTCCCTACGTCCTGACCCGAGAGGCGATCGCGCTGTACTGCAAGGCGGTCGGCGAGACCAACCCGCTCTATCTCGATGAGGACATCGCCAAGGCCGGCCCCTGGGGCGGGCTGATCGCGCCGCCCGCGATCCACATCATGCTGATGTTCGCCTGCACGCCGGCCGACGACTGGATGCGCTCGCCCGGCACGGTCAACGCCGGGCAATCCTGGAGCTACAACATTCCGGCGCGGCCCGGCGATACCATCACCCTCGAGGCCCGGGCGCTCGACAAGTTCATCAAGCGCGAGCGGCTGTTCGTCGTGCATGACAACGTGTTCTTCAACCAGCGCGGCCAGGTGATCTGCTCGGGCCGCGGCCAGACCATCCGTCCGATCTGAGGAGCGCGCGATGAGCATGTCATTTGAAAGCATCAGCGCCGGTGACAGCATCGACGGCCCGTCCTTTGCGGTGTCGCGCGAGTCGATCCGCCTGTTCTGCGACGCCTCGCTCGACTACAACCCGCTGCATCTCGACGACGACTACATGAAAGGCAGCTTCGGCAAGACCCAGTTCGGCGGCATCATCATGCATGGCATGAACAATTTCGGCCTGATCACGCGCATGCTGACCGACTGGGCAATGCCGGCAGGCGCGATCCATCGCAGGCTGGAGACGCGCTGGGTCAAGCCGGTGCGGCCGGGCGACACGATTCGTCCGTCCGGAATCATCAAGGCGAAAGCAGGCGACGTCGAAATCGCGCTGGGTCGTGATCGACGTGATCGTGCGCAACCAGAACGATGAGCCGGTCGCGACGGGTGAGGCCATGGTCGAGTTTCCGCATCTCGCGAAGGCGGGGTAACCAATGCCACCTTTGCCCACCGCGAACGCGGAGATCACGCGTTTTTTCCAGGAGTGGCTCGAAACATTCTCGGGCTATGTCCGCGACGTCGACTACGCCTCGGCAAGGCCGCTGTTCCATCCGGATGTGCTGGCCTTCGGCACGCACAACGACGTCATCCCCGGCGTCGAGCAATGGGTCGCCACCCAATGGGACAATGTCTGGCCGAAGACCACCGACTTCCGCTTCGTGCTCGATCAGACCTCGGTGCTGGCGTCATCGGACGGCATGATGGCGACCGTGATCGCGCCGTGGACCAGCACCGGTTATCACCCCGACGGCGCGCCGTTTCCGCGGCCCGGCCGCGCCACTATGGTGTTCGCAAAGACAGGCGATGGCTGGCTTTGCGTCCATTCCCACATGTCGCTGAACCGCGGCGTGCCGCAGACGAGCCATGCCAACCGGCCGGTGAAGGCGCGATGAGGTAAGGACATGAAAGCGTATCTGGTGCTCGACTTCACGGTGAATGACGCGGGTCGTTTCATGACCTACATCGCGGAAATTCCTGCGCACATCGCACGGCATTCGGGCAAATACATCGTTCAAGGCGCTCGACCGACGACGATCGAGGGCGATTGGAAACCCGAGCGCATGGTCATCCTTGAATTTCCGCACCGCGCGAACGCCGAGGCTTTCCTGGGCGACCCTGAAATCCGAGAGCTGTTCAAGGTGCGGCACACGACGACGACAAGCAAACTGGTGCTTGTCGACGGCTGCACGTAAGGTCGTCGCGTCCGATTCCTTCTCGCAAGCGTCTTCATGCTCTCCCACATCGAACGACCGACCGAAACGCCGGCTCGCGGCAGCGTCATCTCCGACTTCGGCGCGCTCTACGCCTCGAACGGATTCATCGGCTGGTTGTTCGCCGTCACCGCGCCGGTCGCCATCATCCTCACGGTCGGCTCGAACGGCGGACTGTCGGAAGCCGAAATCGCCTCCTGGATTTTCGGCGTCTTCTTCGTCAACGGCCTGATCACCATCCTGTTCTGCGCCTTCTACCGCGAGCCGTTGGCGTTCTTCTGGACCATTCCCGGCACGGTGCTGGTCGGCCAGTCGCTGACGCATCTGACCTATCCCGAGGTCGTCGGCGCCTATTATGCGACCGGCCTGCTGATGCTGGTGCTTGGCCTGACCGGCTGGGTAAAGCGCGCGATGGCGCTGGTGCCGCTACCGATCGTGATGGGCATGGTTGCCGGCGTGTTCCTGCGTTTCGGCCTCGACCTCGTGCATGCCGTGTTCAAGGACACGGCGATCGCAGCACCCATGGTCGTGGTCTGGTTGCTGCTCGGCGCGATCCCGAAGCTTGGCCGCCGCTTGCCGCCGATCATCGGCGCGCTGCTGGCCGGCGCCATCGCCGTGATCGTGTTGGGCCGATTCGACGCAACCGCGCCGATGCAATTGGAACTGATCAGGCCCGTGTTGCAGACGCCCGCCTGGTCGGCGGCCGCGATGGTCGAGCTTGTGGTGCCGCTCACGATCACGGTGCTGGTGGTGCAGAACGCGCAGGGCTTTGCGGTGCTGCGGGCCGCCGGTCACAACCCGCCGGTCAACGCGGTGACCGTCGCCTGCGGCATTGGCTCGCTCATCGCCGCATTGGTCGGCGCCGTCAGCACATGTTTGACCGGGCCGACCAACGCCATCATCACCGGCAGCGGCGAGCGCGCGCGCCAATATGCCGCCGGCATCGTCGTAGGCCTGCTTGCGCTTCTGTTCGGGCTGTTCGCTCCGACTTTCACGCACCTGCTGCTTAATGCGCCGAAAGCCTTTGTCGCAGCGCTGGCGGGGCTGGCAATGCTGCGCGTGCTGCAGACCGCCTTTGTCACGGCCTTTGCCGGCAGCTTCTCGCTTGGCGCGCTGGTGGCGTTCCTCGTCACCGTCGCCGATGTGCCCTTGTTGAATGTCGGCGCAGCGTTCTGGGGGTTGATCGCCGGTCTCGTCGTGTCGGCGCTGCTGGAGCGCGCTGACTTTGCGACCGGGACGAAGCCGTAAAGACCTGTGCGCAAACCGTTGCCGATCTCACCAGCCGACCGGCTCCGTGCATCTTGCTGCGCGGACGGATTTAATTCGGCGGAACCATTTCCCGCATGGCCCCGCCGTCAATTATGACATAGCATTCGGCACTATCCCATTGGCGGTCGGACGCTTCGAGGACGCGGACCGCTTAATGCGTTTTGCGTTTTCTGTGAGCTCTGAGCCAGATTGTATGACCAAACCCATTGCCGGTCCGGATGTCGAGTTTGTCGGAGCGTGGCTTCATCAACTCGGTCTCGGAGCCTATGTCGGAACGTTTCTCGACAACCACGTCGATGCGACCGTGCTGTCACATCTGACCAGCGCGGATCTGGAGGAACTCGGTGTCAGCTCGGTCGGTCATCGTCGGCGCCTGCTTGACGCGATCGGACGGCTTGCCGCCGCCGAGAGCCTTCCGGTCGAGCCTGGAAACAAGCCGACGTTGCCGGTCCCGGGTGCTCGCCCGGTCGTGGTCGCAGAGCGCCGCCAGGTCACGACGCTTTTTTGCGAACTCGCCGGATATACGGAGTTTGCATCGCGCTTCGATCCCGAACTGGTGCACGACATTCTCGGCTCCTACAAGGATCTCTGTGCCGGCGTGATCGACCGCTTCGGCGGCCATGTTCTGCGCTCTTTGGCTGACGGCGTGCTGGCGACGTTCGGCTACCCGCGGGCGCGCGAGGATGACGCCGCGCGCGCGGCGGCGAGCGGTTTGGCGCTTTCCAGGGCGATCGAAACCCTGCGGACGCCTGATGGCGACAGCCTCCGGGCCCGGATCGGCATCGCCACGGGGCCGGTCGTCGCCGGAGATCTGGTCGGCAATGCCGCGTCCGAACCCGACTCGCTGGTGGGCGAGTCGCCGAATCTCGCCGCGCGCCTGCAAGCGCAAGCGCGGCCCGGCGAAGTCCTGATCGGGGAGGCGACTGCCGAAATCATCGGCGCCCAGTTTGACTGCGAGGCCCTGGGGACACGAATGCTCAAGGGTTTCGTGGCGCCTGTCGCGGTGTTTCGCGTGCGCGGTGAACGCAGGGGCGCAAGCCGGTTCGAAATCAATCATCCCTCGAGCAGCTCGCCGATGATCAGCCGTGAAAGCGAAATCGCGCGGCTGGTCGATCGTGCCACGGCTGCCCAGCTCGGGCAGGGGCAGATCGTCCTCATCACCGGCGAGGCCGGGCTCGGCAAGTCACGGCTGATCGCGGAGATGTATCGCCGGCTCGAGATCAGCGCCGCGCAGCGGTTGATCCTGCAGTGCTCGCCAATTCACACCAACCAGCCGTTTCATCCCATTGCACACTATCTCGCCTACGCGACCGATATCTCCGCGCCGGATGCCGGCCAGCTCGAGAAGCTCGACGCGCTGTTGCGGCGTATCGGCCAGGCGACACCCGAACGCCTGGCGTTGATTGCGGAGATGTTGCGCCACGAGAACAGCGATCGAACGTTGCTGCAGCGCCTCGCACCGGCCGAAATTCGCTCGCGTACGGTGGATGCCCTGCTCGACATCATCGAGGCGATCGCCCGGGAAAGCCCGGTCATCGTCATCGAGGACGTCCACTGGATCGATCCATCCACATCGGAATTGATGAGGAGGCTGGCGCGGCTGGTTCGCGAATTGCCGGTGCTGCTGGTTGCGACGATGCGGCCGGGCGAGACGCCGCCCTGGGCCGAGGAAGGCGACACCAACCTGCTGCATCTTGCTCGTCTGCAGCCCTACGAGATCCGCCGGCTGGTGAATGCGGTCGCCGCCGACCGGAAAATGCCGGCCGGAATTCTCGATGCCATTGTTACGCGCTCGGACGGCATTCCGATCTTTGCCGAGGAGCTGGCGCGCGGCTATCAGGCGATCGAGAACGTCACTCCCGGGATCGCCGATCCGAACGCCATTCCGATCACGTTGAATGAAACATTGCTGGCCAGGCTCGATCTGCTCGAACACGGTCGCGAAACCGCGCAGCTCGCGGCGGCCATCGGCCGCGAGGTTCCCGTCGAACTCCTGATCGCGGTGTCTCCCTTCGGCGCGACCGGGATGAGCACCAGTATCGACCGCCTGATCGGGACCGGTATTTTCGTGAAGCGGCACAGCGCGTTCGGCGACGCGATCGAATTTCGTCATTCCCTGTTGCGCGACGCGGCGTACCATTTGCTGCTGCGACGCGATCGCCTGCGGGTCCATCAACTGATCGCGGATACGATCGAGGCGCAATTCCCTGCGATGACCGACAGCATGCCGCACGTGCTGGCGCATCAGCTCACCGAGGCCGGCGACGATTCGCGCGCCATCACCTGGTGGCAGCGCGCAGGGAGGGACGCGGCACGGCGCTCGGCTGCGGTCGAGGCCGTCGCGCATTTCGCGACCGCCATCGCATTGTTGTCGAAATTGCCGCCGGGAAGCGATCGCGACCTTCGCGAATTCGATCTGCGGCTGGAGATCCTGGGACCGCTGATCGCCGTGCGCGGCTATGGCGCCGCGGAAGTCGAGCGCGAGATCGATTTCGCCGTCGATCTGTCGAGCCGGCTCGGGACGCGCGATCGGATCGTGGCGGCGCTGGTCCACAAATGGATCGGGCGGTTCAACCAGACCGAAGCGCGTCTGGAGGTCGCCCGGCAGATTGCCGAGGTGGCGGCGAATGGCACGACGTTCGACGAGCTGATGTCGCACCGCTGCATGGGGACGACCTTGTTGTTCAGGGGTGAATTCAAGGAGGCGATCGTCGAGTTCGAGCAGTTTCTGGCGAAGTTCATTCCGGAGGCGCACAGCGAGGCCTTGAACAAGATTGGCGCGACGCTGCACGACATCGCAGTCAAGGTGGGGCTGGCCGAGGCATGGACGCTGCTTGGCGATTCCGAACGCGCATCGCACTGGCGCCGGACCGCGCTCGCGGATGCCCAGGCGAGCGGCCATTTCCAGACGCTCTGCCACACCACGGCGTTCGCCGGCGGCTTGCTTGCCGCATTCACCGAGGATGCCGACGATCTCGCATTCCATGCCTCGCGGCTGCGCAGCCTGACGCTGCAGCACGATTTGCCGTTCTGGCGGCCGCATGCCGATCTCCTCGCGGGCGTTGCCGCCATCCACCGCGGCGCCATCGACAAGGGATTTCGCCTCGCCCAGCACGGCATCCAGAGACTCATCACCGCGCATGAGCCGTCACTGACGGCCTGGTGCGTCATCTTCGTCGGCGGCTGTCTGAAAGCGCATCGGATCGAGGAAGGACTTGCGAATTTTGCCTCGATCGCCGCCGAGGTCGAGAACGGCGAGCGCTGGATCGCAGCCGAATTCCACCGGCTGCGCGGATTGCTGCGTCTGCACGCCGGCGATGCGCAGGGAGGTCTGGGCGATCTCGCCGAAGCGCGCCGGATCGCCACCCGGCAGGGCGCGATGTTGCTGAAGCTGCGCGCAGACGCCGACCTCGAGCTTCATTCGAAGGTGACGCTCGATCGAATAGGTTGATCGTCCACATTGTCGGTCACGCCGGACAGGCGGCGTTCTGGAGCGCAGTGTTGCGGCTGCGACACGACGGGCAAAACACTTGCAGATTTACAGAAATGCGGTGTCAAGCCGTCGACATTAAAATATTGGTGTTTCCGAAATTCATAAATCGTGCTTTAACCGTGCCGTTCCGCCTCGACACGAGGGACGTGATGGCCATTCGTCACCAGACGTGAGGCGGGATGCGATGGACGCGTTGTGTCGCAAGACGTGCGGCGCAATGCGTACGGTCAAGCCGCGTGGTCCTGTCCCCTCGATGCTGGGGTCAAGTTGTGCGGAGCAATCTGCCAGCGACGGTGACTAAAAAGCCCGACACACCGGGGAGAGCGCGGAGTAAGCCGTAAAGCCATTGCGCAGGGAGTGCCGGATGTTTTCGGCCTTACCTGTCTATCTTGTGTGCACTCTACCCCTTTCAGCACACAAGCTCGCGGGTGCGGCCAGCGCCCGGCATTCCCTGCGCCCTCTGCTTTCGAGGGAGCGACGGTTTGATGCATCACCCGGACGCAAATCGCGCCGCGGGAATGCTGAACTGTGTTATTGCGAGCGAAGCGTAGCGCGCATGAGCGCAGCGATATGCGGGTCACCCCCGGGTATCGCTTCGCTCCCCGGCTACGACGCCAATGGCGGCTATATCTGCGATGGAACTCGGCCTTCTCGACATTTGTTTGATGAACGTGACCCCCTCCGATTGATCTCCTGGAGCCTGCCGTGAACGAATTGCGATTGATCGGCGACATCGGCGGCACCAATGCGCGGTTTGCGATCGCGCAAGGGGGCAAATATGGCGAGCTCCGTCATGTCGAGGTCGATCAGTACCCGTCGCTGTTCGATGCGTTGTCCGACTATCTGAAATCGCTGCCGGCCGGCGAGCGCAAAAATCTCGACGGCGTGCTGGATGTCGCAGGTCCCGTGCTCGGCGACCGCATCACGATGACCAACAAGGCGTGGTCGTTCTCCGTCGATGAATTGAAGCAGGGCCTCGGTCTCGCCTCGCTCGTCGTCGTCAACGACTTCGCCGCGACCGCGCGCGCGATTCCGCACCTCTCGCGCAAGGACATGCTCACGATCGGCCCGCAGGTGCCGGCAGCGAAAGGCAATATCGCGGTGATCGGTCCCGGAACGGGGCTCGGCATGAGCGCGCTGATCCCGAACGACGGCGATTGGGTGCTGGTCGCGGGCGAGGGGGGACACGCCACGCTCGCCGCCTCCACGCCGGAAGAGTTTGCCGTCGTCGAGATGCTGCGCAAGCGCTGGAGCCACGTTTCGGAGGAACGCGTGCTGAGCGGGGCCGGGCTCGTGAACCTTTACGAGGCGTTGTGCGAGATCGACGGCAAGGAGCCCCGGATGCTGTCGCCTGCCGACGTGACGCGGCATGCCATCGACAAGACGGACACGGTCTGCGTCAGGGCGTTCGCGCTGTTCTGCGGTTTCCTCGGCAGCGTCGCAGGCGATCTCGCGCTGACGGTGAGCGCTTTCGGCGGCGTCTTCATCGCAGGTGGCATCCTGCCGCGCTTCAAGGAGGCCTTTTCCGCATCCACTTTCCGCGAGCGGTTCGAAAGCAAGGGGCGGTTCGCTTCGATGCTGGCGAAGATGCCGACCCATCTCATCCTGGAGGAGAATCCGGGACTGATCGGGCTCGCGAATATGCCGATCGGTCCCGCTGCCGACAGCGGCGCGCGCAGGGTGCCTGCTTCCCCCAAGTGACAGAATCATCTAACGATTCGGCTGTCCTTGCACCAAAAAGGCGCGGCCCATGAACTCTCGCGAACGCCGGGCTGCCGGCAAGACTCTCGCAGGTCCCGACAAAGCAGCGAAGCCCGATCCCGCCGTGCTTTATGAAGCGGGCCTCGCGCATTTGCGCGCGGGACGAATGCTCGATGCGCAGGTGTGTGCCCAGCAGGCCCTGACCGCCAATCCCGCGCACGCCGACTCGCTGCATCTGATGAGCCTGATCACCATCGACGCGCAGCACTTCGATCTCGCCGCGGAGTGGGCGCGACGCGCGGTCGCGCAGGAGGCAAAGCCGCAATATCTGTTCACGCTCGGCAGCGTGCTGCGTCAGCAGAAGCAGTTAGAGGAAGCGCTGGCAGCGTTCGAGCACGCGGCGCGGCTGAAGCCGCAGGCCGTCGATATCTGGCGCGCCGTCGCCAATGTCATGGTCGATCTCAATCGCATCGATCGCGCCATCGCGGCGTACCGGCATGTGGTGAAGCTCAATCCGCGCGATCGCGATGCCGCCTACAATGCGGGCTCGCTGCTGTTCCGGTCGGGAAAGTCGCAGGAAGCGCTTGCCTATCTGCAAACGTCGGACGAACTGCAGCCGAACCATGCGCCGACCCTGCAGTTGCGCGCGCTCGCGCTCTACGACCTCAAACGCTTCGACGAGGCGCTGGCCGATATCGAGCGCGCGCACGGCCTCGATCCCGCGCAGGCCGACATCTGCAACAACGCCGGCGCGTTCCTGCACCGCCTCGGCCGCAACGAGGAAGCGCTGGTCTGGTTCGACCGCGCGCTGCAGCGCCGGCCGGCCTATCCGGCTGCGCTCTGCAACAAGGGCGCCGCGCTCTCGCACCTGCACCGTTTCGACGACGCCCTGGCGATCTATCGCCGGGCGCGGGCGATCGATCCTGCACATGCCGAAGCCGAATGGGCGCTGGCGCTGCTCAATTTGCTGCGCGGCAATTTCGAAGCCGGCTGGGCCGGGCGCGAGGTGCGCTGGAAGGTGCCCGATCTGCCGATCGCGCATTTCGACTACGCGCAGCCGATGTGGCTGGGCAACGGCAGCGTCGAGGGCAAGACCGTCCTGGTGCATGTCGACGAGGGGCTCGGCGACACCATCCAGTATGTGCGCTATGTCGCCTTGCTGGCGGCACGCGGCGCGCGCGTGATACTCGTGGTGCCGGCGTCGCTGTGCGCCTTGCTGTCGGGATTGCCGGGCGTGGCGCAATGTCTGCCGATGGGCAGCGAGCTTCCCGCCTTCGACATGTATTGCCCGATCGGCAGCCTGCCGCTGGCGTTCGGAACCAAGCTCGAGACGATTCCGGCCGATGTGCCTTATCTGCCCGCGCCGGATGCAGCGCGCGTGCAAGCGTGGGAGCAGCGTCTTGGCCCGCACGACCGCTTGCGGGTCGGCCTCGTCTGGTCCGGCAACCCCAAACACAAGAACGATCACAACCGCTCGGTGCCATTGGGTATTCTCTCGGAGCTGTTCGATCTCGATGCGAGCTTTGTCAGCCTGCAGAAGGATCCGAGCGCGGACGACCGCGCGCTGCTCGCGCGCAGCGAGGTGATCGATTTTACCGACCAGCTTGACCGACTTCACCGAGACGTCGGCATTGGTGTCGTGCCTCGATCTCGTGATCTCGGTCGACACCAGTGTCGCGCATCTGGCGGGCGCGCTCGGCCACCCCGTCTGGACGCTGCTGCCCTACGCGCCGGATTATCGCTGGCTGCTCGATCGCGACGACAGCCCGTGGTACCCGAGCATGCGGCTGTTCCGCCAGAGCGCGAGCCGCAGCCATGCCGAGGTGATCGCCCGCGTGCGCGGCGAGTTGAGCGCGCTGATCGCCGCGCGTTGATCCCTCCCCCTTGCGAGGCGGGTGGGGGTCAGCGATGCTCGCAAGCTATTGCACCCCGCGGCCACCGCGCTACATAGAATCATCCCCGATCAAAGGCCGCGCCATGACCGTGCACGAACGCAACCTTGTTCCTTCCATCGACCCCGTGAAACTCGATCGCCTCGCGGAGGTCGCCGTGAAAGTCGGCTTGCGCTTGCGCGAAGGACAGGACCTGCTGTTGACCGCACCTGTCGTGGCGATGCCGCTGGTGCGCCGGATCGCCGAGCACGCCTACAAGGCCGGCGCTGGTCTGGTGACGCCGTTCTTCTCGGACGAAGAGCTGACGCTGTCGCGTTACCGCCATGCACATGAGTTCGAGCTTCGACCGCGCCGCGGGCTGGCTCTATGAAGGCATGGCAAAGGCGTTCTCCGACAACACCGCGCGGCTCGCCATCGTCGGCGACAATCCGATGCTGCTGTCCGGCGAGGATCCGGGCAAGGTCGCGCGCGCCAGCAAGGCGAACTCCAAGGCGTATCAGCCGGCGCTGGAGAAGATCGTCAATTTCGACACCAACTGGAATATCATCGCCTATCCAAGCCTGTCCTGGGCCAGGCAGGTCTTCCCCGATGATGCCGAGGACGTCGCAGTCGCGAGACTTGCGGATGCGATCTTTTCCGCCTCGCGTGTCGACAAGGACGGCGCGGTGGCCAATTGGGACGCGCACAACGCGCGGCTGCGCGAGCGCACGGAGTGGCTGAACGGCCAGCGCTTCCACGCGCTGCATTATTCGGCCCCTCACGTCGATCTCACCATCGGGCTCGCCGATGGCCATGAATGGGAAGGCGGCGCCTCGACCGCCAGGAACGGCATCACCTGCAACGCCAACATCCCGACCGAGGAAGTTTTCACCACGCCGCACTGCCGGCGCGTGTCCGGCCATGTCGTGAGCTCGAAGCCGCTGTCCTATCAGGGCACGCTGATCGACAACATCCGCGTCAAGTTCGAGGAAGGCCGCATCGTCGAGGCCAAGGCCTCGCGCGGTGAGGAGGTGCTGAACAAGGTGCTCGACACCGATGAGGGCGCGCGGCGGCTCGGCGAAGTGGCGCTGGTGCCGCATTCCTCGCCGATCTCCAGGAGCGGCTTGCTGTTCTACAACACGCTGTTCGACGAGAACGCCGCGAGCCACATCGCGCTCGGCCAGTGCTATTCGAAATGCTTCGTCGACGGCGCAACGCTCTCGCCGCAGCAGATCGCCGCGCAAGGCGGCAACCAGAGTCTCATTCACATCGACTGGATGATCGGTTCGGACAAGACCGACATCGACGGCGTCCACGCCGACGGCCGCCGCGTCCCCGTCTTCCGCAAGGGCGAGTGGGCGTGAGCGCGACTCTCTGACGCAGAGTTGCGCGCGCCAGCCGCAATTCGCCGCCGATTGTGCCGCACTTCGTAAGGAAAGTTTAAACGTCGGCCGCTACTTTGGAGACCTCTGCCCGCAAATACTTCCGATTGATCGAGGTTTTCGATGTCGCGCGCGCTGATAGAAATCGCCAAGCTGACGGTGGATTTGACGCCGCGCCCGATCGAGCCGTCCTGGGTCATCGAGGGCAGGCCGGACGCGACGTGGTGCGTGCTGTCGCAGAGCGCCGACGGGCTGGCCTCGACCATGGTGTGGCATTGCACCGCGGGCAAGTTCAACTGGTACTACGATTTCGACGAGACCATCCTGATCCTCGAAGGCGGCATCGTGCTGGAAAGCGACACCATGCCGCCGACGCACTACGGCCCCGGCGACGTGATCTTCTTCAAGGACGGCGCGCATGCGCGCTGGCATGTCGAAAGCCACGTCAAGAAGCTCGCGTTCTGCCGCAAGACCCAGCCGGTCTGGCTCGGCTTTGCGCTGCGGGTGTTCCTGAAATTGAAGAAGATGCTGCTGCCCGCCGGCAACCGTCAGCCCGCGAGCCTGATGGCGGGCTAGCGCCTCACCGCGGATACCGACTAGGCGCCCCGCACCACACGCGAAAGGATCGCGACTGCGCTGGCGATCAGCACGATGAGCGTCAGCGTCACACCGGCAACGCGGCCGATGCGGAAGGCGAGCGTGCCGGACTTGGCATACATCCCGAACGGATGCAGCAGCCGCGATATCAGCAGCGTTCCCATCAGGAGATGCACGCGCCATGCCGCCATGCCGGACATCTCCAGCATCGCCACCATCAGCGCGACGATCGGGACGTATTCAGCAAAATGCGCGTGCGCACGAATCGCGCTGCGCAGCGCCGGGTTGCCGGCGTCGCCGAACGCCGCGAGGTTCTCGCGGCGCAGGCGCACCACGTTGATGGCGAGTGCGGCATAGATCGAGCGCAAGCACGGCGAGATATCCGCCGGTGATGGACGGCCATTGCATGTCGTTCGCTCCCCCTCGTTGCGGCTAGTCGAACTTCAGTCGGTAGAAATCCGCGGCCGTCTTGGAGAACAACGCGGTCTTCTCGCTCTCGCTGAATTCCGAGGAGAGCCGCTTGAAGGCGTTGAAGATCACCTGATAGCTGGCTTGTCCCTTGTCGGGCGGGAAGTTGCTCTCGAACATGCAGCGGTCCGGCCCGAACGCCTCGATGCATGTCTCTATATAGGGCTTCCACGCCGCGGCGCATTGTTCGGAGTTCGGCGGCTTCGGCCATTCATGGAAGCCGAAGCCCGGCAGCACCATCGCGAGCCCGCCGAGCTTGACCACGACGTTCTTGCACTTGGCGACCTCCTGGATCGAGGCCTTCCAGGTCTTGAAGATTTCGTCGCGCCGGCCGGCATAGCTGCCGATGCCGATGATGCCGCCGCAATGATCGAGACAGATGCGCGTGTCGGGAAAGGCGCGGGCGAGGTCGGCGAACTCGCCGAGCTGGTGATAGAACAGCCAGGCGTCGAAGCTGAGGTTGAGCGGCGCAAGGCAGGCAAAGCCCTTGCGGAAGGCCGGATCGAGCAGCAGGCCCTTCGGCCGCTCGGCATAGATGCCGGCGACGTCCTTGTCGGCATCCCAGGGCGAAGAGTGTCGGATGCCGCGGAAGCGGCCGTTGCCGGCTGCGATCTCGGCTTCCAGCACCGCCCTGGCGCCGTCGCCGAGCGACAGATTGGTGTGCCCAACGATGCCGTGGCAGACCAGCGCCTTGCCATAGGCGCCGCTGGCGGCCATTGCGGCGACGCCGTTGACGAACTCGACCTCGCCGACCGGTCGGAGCGCTTCCGGACCCGAGGCGCGGTAGAACGAGCGCGCCTCGACATAAACGGTGGCGATGACGTTGTGGCCCATCGCGATGTCGTCGGTCATCTCCTCCATCATGTAGCGCACCCCGCCACGATCCCACAGATGATGGTGCGGATCGATGATGGGCCGCGCCGGATCGAGCACCGGCTCGGCGTGCAGCGCGAGCCAGTTCACATTCGGATCGGCATACAGCCCGCTTCGTGTCGACGGCAAGGTGCTGGCAACCATGGACGTTCACTCCCAGGATTATCGTTGTTGTTGGTCTCAGACGCCGTCGAGGATAATGACGGTCGGGGTCGACGGCAACGTCTCGCGCGAGATACGCAATGTGCGTTCGTTGCGGACCTCGATTGCGAACTGCTTGCCGATCCTGTCCATGAACTCGTCCAGTGGCGTCGCGAAGCGGTGCATCGGCAGCACCACGGAGGCCCGCAGCCGCTTGGTGATGTCGGAGACGCCGTCGAGCGACATGGTGTAGGTGCCGTCGATCGGCACCATCAGGATGTCGAGCCGGCCGATCGCCGCGAAATGGCTGTCGTCGAGCTGGTGATGCAGATGGCCGAGGTGGCCGATGCAGAGGCCCGCCACCTCGAAGATGAAGATCGAGTTGCCGTCCTTGATCATGTTGACGCCGGAGGCGTCGCCGTAGAAGCGGCGGATATCGGTCGTCACGTTGCGGATATAGACGTCGCCGACCTTCTCGGAGATTTTCGCAGGCAGCGCCGTCCTCGGCCCAGCCGTGCAGCACGTGTGGAATTTTCGGGTCCGGAAACAGCGTGTAATGCGTGGAGTGGGCGCGGTTCATGGTGACGACGTCGGGCAACCGTCCCATCCGGTAACCGCCGTTCCAGTCGGTGGCGATGCGGATGCCGCCGGGCGTGTCGATGTAATAGGTCGAATGGCCGCCATAGGTGATCGCGACCTCGCTCGATGCCGCCGCCTCGCGGCGCAGGCTGACCGGCGTGGCGCGCCACGGCGCCTTCGCCATCGCGAGGCATTCGCTGCGCGGATTATCCTGTGCGGCTGCGGGCGCGATCAACGATCCGAGCAATGCGAGGATGGCCGTGAAGCGCAGCATGGCAGTCTCATCCGTGGACGCGCGACTGTATCGCCGAAACAGAAACATCAGTATCATCCCGCGATCAAGATGCCGTCAAATACAGGGGTTCCGAAGATGGCGCGCGCTTCCTCCACCCAGCGGCTGGAGCCGCTTCGCCATGTCGACGCAGGCCCACTCGACGTCGCCTACTATGAGACCGGCCCGGCCAACGGCCCGGTCGCCGTTCTCCTGCACGGCTTCCCCTATGACATTCACTCCTATGTCGATGTCGCGCCGATGCTGGCGGCGCAGGGTTGCCGCGTCATTGTGCCGTACCTGCGGGGCTACGGCCCGACGAAATTCCGCGACAAGGCGACGCCGCGTTCCGGCGAGCAGGCGGCGATGGGCGCGGATTTGATGGCGCTGATGGATGCGCTGCAAGTCCAGCGCGCGGTGTTCGCCGGCTACGATTGGGGCGGGCGCGCGGCCTGTATCGGTGCGGCGTTGTGGCCGGAGCGATGCATCGGACTTGTTTGCGTCAATTCGTATCTGATCCAGGATATCGCGCGTGCGATGAGGCCGGCGCCCGCAATCCAGGAGGTGGCGTACTGGTATCAATATTATTTCCAGATCGAGCGCGGACGCGCGGGCCTTGCCGCCAACCGACGCGAGATCGCGAAGATTCTCTGGAAGCAATGGTCGCCGAACTGGGATTTCGACGACGCCTGCTTCGAGCGCACGGCGGTCGCATTTGACAATCCCGACTATGTCGATGTCGTCGTTCACAGCTATCGCCATCGCTATGGTCTTGCCGAGAGCGATCCGCAATATGCCGACATCCAGCAGAGGCTCGCGGCGCTGCCGCAGATCACCGTGCCGGCGATCACGTTCGACGGTGCAGGGGACGGTGTCATTCCAGCCACCGACGGCAAGGCGAGCGCGGCGAAGTTCAGCGATCGCCGCGCGCACCGCGTGATCCCGCGTGTGGGTCACAATCTGCCGCAGGAGGATCCGGAGACCTTCGCTGCAGCGGTGATGGAATTGATCGGGGGACATCGTGCGTGACGGGATCGATGCCAGGCGCCGCCTGCTTCTCGGGGCGGCGCTGTTGGGGACGTCGGCGATCGGCGGCAAGGCGCATGCGCAAGCAAAGGTGCCGGTAGCGTCGCGCGCCTTGCGGAAACTGGAGCCGCTGCGCCATGTCGAGACCGACGTGCTCAACATCGCGTATTACGAAGCGGGCCCCGCGACCGGGCCCGCGGTGATCCTGCTGCACGGCTTTCCCTACGACATCCACACCTATGCGGACGTTGTGCCGATCCTGGCCGCGAAGGGCTGTCGCGCCATCGTTCCGTATTTGCGCGGTTATGGCGAAACGCGTTTTCGCGACACCGCGACGCTGCGTTCGGGCGAACAGGCGGCGCTCGGCGCCGACGTGATCGCGCTGATCGATGCGCTCGGCATCAAGCACGCCGTGTTCGCCGGTCACAATTGGGGAGGGCGCGCGGCGACCGTCGCAGCCGCGCTATGGCCGGATCGTTGCGCCGGGCTCGCCACCGTCAACTCCTACCTGATCCAGGATTTGTCCCGCGCGATGGTGCCCGCTCCGCCCGAGAACGAAGAGGCGATGTGGTACGAATATTATTTCCAGCTTGAGCGGGGCCGTGCGGGCCTGGCCGCCAATCGCCGAAAGATCGCGCGGATGCTGTGGGAGGAGTGGTCGCCGGACTGGGATTTCGACGATGCGACTTTCAATCGCTCAATGCCGGCGCTGGACAATCCCGATTTTGTCGACGTCGCGATCCACTCCTACCGCCATCGCTTCGGCAATGCCGACGGCGATCCGCGCTATGTTGAACTCGCCAAGCGCCTTGCGGCGATGCCGCCGATCGCGGTGCCGGCCGTGACGCTCGATGGCGATTCCGACGGCGTGGTTGCGGCGAGCGACGGTAGCGCCAGTGCGGCGAAATTCGCAGGCCGCCGCATCCATCGCGTGGTGAAGGGCGCCGGCCACAACGTGCCGCAGGAAGCGCCGGAGGCCTTTGCAGCGGCGGTGATGGAGCTGGTGAAGGCTTGAGCCTCAATCCCGCTTGGGACTGAGCTTCCAGGTCGCGGCGACAATCATGGCCGTCATCACGCCGCTGATGACCGCGGCCTCGGGCACGGCCAGCGCGAGCGCCGCGGTCGCCGCCCATCCGATCGAGGAAAAAGCTTCGGCGAAGGTCGCAAGCCGCGAAGAGGTCTGGCGGCGGCGAAACGCGGTGCGTTTGGCCTGCACGCGAAACCAGAGCTGGATCGCCGTCGACGACGCGGCGCCGAGGAGAATGCCGGCCGCTGTGACGGCGGCCTGCAGCGGTGCGACGATGGCCAAGACCGCGACCAGCGGCGCGAACACCGCTGTTATCGCAATCAGCACCACCTCGATCTTGGCGCGGATCACGCGCGATGGCGGCAGCGGCGCGGTCGCGACCAGATCGGCGGCGTCCTCGCCCGAGATCGTCAGCCAGGCGAGGCCGCCCGCGAGCTGGCCCGCGGCCATCACGATGACTGGCGTGATCAGCACGATGGCGGTCGAGCTGTCGGAAAAGCTGCGCCACAGGAAGACGGCTGGCGGCACCAGATAAAGCAGCTGCATCAGGGTCTGCGACATCAGCCAGGGGTCGCGTCGCAGCAGCCGGAACTCCTTGTGCCGCAGCGCCTGTTGCCGCGAGCCGCCGCGGAAGCTGCGCGCGCCCTTGCCGCGTCGGCTGGACGCCGCATGCGCCGCGGCGGTTACGGCGGTGTCGGCAAAGCGCGGCGAGAACGCCGCCATGATCAGGCCGAGGATCACGAGGCTCGACGCCAACAGCAGCATCAAGGCTTCGCCGTCGCCGAGCACGGCGCGTGCCGGCCACCAGACGATGCTATCCGCATCCGGCGCAATGCCGGCCGCGGCATCCGAGGTCAGCACGGCAAAGCGCGACAGCGTGCCATAAGACAGGATCGCGGCGATCTGCAGCGCGATCACGAAACCGGCGCCGATCACCGCGGCAAGGATTTGCGCCATCAGCCGCGTCCGCGCCGGACCGATCGTGCGAAACAGGATGATCGTGATCGCAATCGCGAAGGCCGCTGCCGACAGTCCGATCGCCGCGACGACGCCGAAGGCGGCGAACCACCTCACGCCGCCGTTGAAGGCGAGCACGTCGACGAAGGGCGTCGACAGCAACAGCGCCATTCCGGTGACGGAGACCGCGATCGAGGCGATGCGAATCGAGAAGATGTTGGGAAGCGTGGCCGGCGAGGACATGATCAGATCGAGATCGGCGCGGGCATAAAACACCCGCGTCACCGATTCGATAGCCTGTGACAGCATCAAGGCCCAGGCGAGCAAGATGACCGCCGACAGCACGATCAGCGACGACTTGTCGAGCGGTGCCTGCAACCTCGCAAAACGTCCGACCACCGCCCATGCCGGCAGGTGCATCACAGCGGCAAAGACGATGAGGCCGATAATGGCGGCGCGGGTGCGCCGACGCCGCCCGCCGGTCATCATCGCGAGCCACTCGCGCCAGGCGAGCCGCAGCTCGTGCCGGGCGAACCAGGTGAGCGTAACCGCCGAGCTCATGCGGCGGCTTTCGTGTCGACAAGGGCGATGAAGAGGTCTTCGAGGCTGGTATCGACGTGGCCGTTCTGCTGGCGCAACTCGCCCAGCGTGCCCTCCGCCACCAGTCGGCCTGCGGCAATCACGCCGATCCGGTCGGCCATCCGTTCGGCGACCTCCAGAATATGCGTGGTCATGATCACGGTGCAGCCGGCGCGAACGCGCTCGCCGAGCAATCCCTTGACGTGACGCGCGGACAGCGCATCGAGTCCGGTCAGGGGCTCGTCGAGGATGATCAGGCGCGGGTCATGCACCAGTGCGCCCGCGAGCGCTACCTTCTGCCGCATGCCCTTGGAGAACCCTTCGCAGCGCTCGTTCATGTGCGGCGCGAGGCCGAGCGAGACCACCAGTTCATGCGCGGTGGCTTGCGCCGTCTTCGGCGCAATGCCCCACAGCCCGGCGACGAACTCCAGATATTCCAGCGGCGACAGCTTGTCGTAGATCATCGGCTCGTCCGAGACCCACGCCATCATCTGCTTAGCGGCGACGGGATCTGTCAGCGCATCGATGCCGAAAATCTCGACCGCGCCCGCGTCCGGCTTGAGCAGGCCTGCGACCATCCGCAAGGTGGTGGTCTTGCCGGCGCCATTGGGGCCGACCAGCGCGTAGAACTCGCCGCTGTGCACGGTCAGGTCGAGCGCATCGACCGCAAGCCGGTCAAAACGCTTTGTTAACCCTCGCAGCCGCAGCGCGGATGTGTCGCCGTTCATGAAAATGTCGTCCAGCCTGGTCCTGTCGGGAAAAGACCATGGACCAAAAGACGTTTCGGCACGGTAAATCGGCAGACCTAAATTCCGCCGGCTGAACAACTAGGGTTTGATTGACTCTCCCGGA
>CAWCHW010000022.1:0-158025 GCA_963795365.1 uncultured Alphaproteobacteria bacterium | reverse complement strand
TCTGGAGCGGGTCTACGGCTATTTCCCGCGGCTGAAGGAGCGCATCGACCAGCCCGCCGGGCAACTCTCCGGCGGCGAGCAGCAGATGCTCGCGATCGGACGCGCGCTGATGAACCGGCCCACCCTACTACTTTTGGACGAGCCGTCGTTGGGGCTGTCGCCGATCCTGGTCAGGGAAATCTTCGAGATCATCCGTCGCGTCAATGAGGAGCAGGGCATGTCGATCCTGCTGGTCGAGCAAAACGCCAAAGTCGCATTGGAAACCGCGCATTACGGCTATGTGCTGGAGATCGGCCGCATCGTGATGAACGACACTTGCGACCGTTTGATGCATTCCCAGGACATCCAGGAGTTCTACCTTGGCGCCAAGGAAGCCGGCGCGCGCGGCGAACGGCGCTGGAAAAAGAAGAAGACCTGGCGTTAATATCGCCAGCTTCGGTAACAAGACCGGCTCAAGCTGGCATACCACACGTGAGGGAGGGAAACGGCATGGCCGCACCGGCAGTGCTGACGGTCGCCGACACGATCGCGAAGAGCTTTCTGCTCGCCGTGGAGACGCGCGGCGACAGACCGGCGATTCGCGAAAAGAAATTCGGCATCTGGCAGCCGACCAGCTGGCGCGAATGGCTGGCGATCTCCAAGGACATCGCCTACGCGCTGCATGCCATCGGCTTTCGCTCCGGCGACGTCGCCTCCATCATGTCGAACGCAGTCCCGGAATGGGTCCATGCCGACATGGGCATCCTTTGCGCCGGCGGCGTGTCGTCCGGCATATATCCGACAGACTCGGCGGCACAGGTCGAATATCTCGTCAACGATTCCCGCACCAAGATCATGTTCGTCGAGGATGAAGAGCAGCTCGACAAGGTGCTGAGTTGCCGCGCGCGCTGTCCGACGCTCGAGCGCATCGTCATTTTCGACATGGAGGGCCTCTCCGGCTTCTCCGATCCGATGACGATGTCGCTCGCCGAGTTCGTCGCGCTCGGGCGCAATCACATCCAGGGCCGCGAAAGCCTGTGGGGCGAGATGACCGCAAGCCGCAGCTCGGATGATCTTGCGGTTCTCGTCTACACCTCGGGCACCACCGGGCCGCCGAAGGGTGCGATGCATGCCAACCGCAGCGTGGTGCATCAGATGCGCCATGCCAACGGTTTGATCCCGGCGAGCGACAGCGAGGAGCGGCTGGTGTTCCTGCCGCTCTGCCACGTCGCCGAGCGGGTCGGCGGCTACTACACCTCGCTCGCGCTGGGCTCCGTGATGAATTTCGCCGAGAGCCCGGAGACGGTGCCGGACAATCTGCGCGAGGTGCAGCCCACCGTGTTCCTGGCGGTGCCGCGCGTCTGGGAGAAATTCTATTCGGTCGTCACCATCGCGCTGAAGGACGCGACGTTCCTGCAGAACTGGATGTACAAGCGCGCGCTCGCGGTCGGCAACCGCATGACCGAACACCGGCTGGACGGCACCGAGCCGCCGGCCTCGCTGCGGCTGGCGAACCGCTTCGCCTACTGGCTGGTGTTCCGCAACATCCGCCGCATGATCGGTCTCGACCGCTGCCGCATTGCGTTCACGGGGGCGGCGCCGATCGCGCCGGATCTGATCCGCTGGTATCTCGCGCTCGGCCTCGACCTGCGCGAGGTCTATGGCCAGACCGAGAATTGCGGCATCGCGACTCTCATGCCGTCGGACGGCATCAAGCTCGGCTCGGTCGGCAAGTCCGTGCCCTGGGGCGAGGTCAAGCTGTCGCCGGAAGGCGAAATCCTGATCAAGGGCGATTTCCTGTTTCAGGGCTATCTGAACCAGCCGGAGAAAACCGCCGAGACCATCGACGCCAACGGCTGGCTGCACACCGGCGACGTCGGCGCCATGGACAATCAGGGCTTCGTCAAGATCACCGACCGGATGAAGGACATCATCATCACCTCGGGCGGCAAGAACATCACGCCGTCGGAGATCGAGAACCAGCTGAAGTTCTCGCCTTACGTCTCGGATGCGGTGGTGGTCGGCGACAAGCGGCCCTATCTCACCTGCCTCGTGATGATCGACCACGAGAACGTCGAGAAGTTTGCGCAGGACAACGACATCCCCTTTACCAACTATGCGAGCCTGTGCCGCGCGCAGGAGGTGCAGGACCTGATCTGGCGCGAGATCGAGGCGGTCAACGTCAATTTCGCCCGTGTCGAGACCATCAAGAAATTCTTCCTGATCGAGCGCCAGCTGACGCCCGAGGACGAGGAGCTGACGCCGACCATGAAGCTGAAGCGCAATTTCGTGAACAAGCGTTACGCCGGCGAGATCGACGCGATGTATCGCGAGCGCGCGGTGGCGTGAACGAGATTCCGGAAACGGCGAAGGTAACAGGCCCGGCCTTCGCTCGAAGTGGGCCACGAAGAATCGATAAGGCAAGAAACCAATAGAGTAAGAGGAGACGTGAAATGTCGAAATCGTTAAGGGCTTTCGGCCTTGCGGTCAGCGCGCTCGCGCTGTCGCAGCTTCCGGCCAACGCCCAGACCAAGGTCACCAACGAGGGCATCTCGGCCGGCGAGATCGTGATCGGCACCCATCAGGACCTGTCCGGCCCGATCAAGGGCTGGGGCGTGCCGGTCTCCAACGGCATGAAGATGGCGGTCGAGGAGATCAACGCCGCCGGCGGCATCCAGGGGCGCAAGATCAAGCTGGTGGTCGAGGACTCCGCCTACGATCCGAAAAAGGCGGTGCTGGCCTCGCAAAAGCTGATCGAGCGCGACAAGATCTTCGCGATGATCGGGCCGATGGGCTCGCCGACCGTGCTCGCCGCGCAGGACATCCTGTTCGACGCCGGTGTGCTGCAGCTGTTTCCGCTGACCGCGGCGGAGTTCACCTTCAAGTTCGATCCCGCCAAGCCGCAGGAGCGGCTGAAGTTCAACAACCTGCTGCCTTATGTCGAGAGCACGCGCGCCGCGATCAAGTACATGGTGGACTGGAAGCACTTCCAGAAGCCCTGCATCATGCATCAGGACGACGAGTACGGCAAAAACGTGCTCGACGGCTTCACCCAGCAGCTCGACGCAATGAAGCTGAAGGCGGCCTCGGTGACGAGCTACAAGCGCGGCGCCTCCGACTTCTCCGCGCAGGTCGCCAAGATGAAGTCCGACGGCTGCGACATCGTCGTGCTCGGCACGATCCTGCGCGAGACGATCGGGGCGATGAACGAGGCCAAGAAGCTCGGCTGGGACGTCACCTTCCTCGGCGCCACGCCGACCAACGTGCTTGAAGTGCCGTTGCTCGGCAAGGAAGCGGTCGAAGGGCTCTATGCGGCCTCCGGCTTCGAAATTCCCTACGAGGACACGGCCAAGGGCAAGGTCAAGGACTGGCTGGTCAACTACAAGAAGATGTTCAATGCCGACGCCAACACGCAGGCGATCATCGGCTACAACGCGGTCGAGACCTTTGCCTTCTATGCCGACAAGGCCGGCAAGGACCTCACCGGGCAGAAGATGCTGGATGCGCTGGAGTCCGGCGACAAGTTCCTCGACATCTTCTCGTCGCCGCCGACCAAGTTCTCCAAGACCGACCACCTCGCCAACACCATCACCCAGGTCCAGCAGATCAAGAACGGCCGCTGGGTTCTGGTGAAGGATAATTTGATGTTCTGACCGGACGCTGCGGCAAATAGCGAAAGGCTGTGCGATGCTCTCGCGCAGCCTTTTTGTTTGTAGTCACGAGTATCGCTGTTCACCTCTCCCCGCGTGCGGGGAGAGGTCGCCGACGCCCGGCAGCCACTTCGCGCCAGTGCTCGGCGGGTGAGGGGGACTCTCCAAAAACTACGCCGCCGGAAATTGCCCCTCACCCTAACCCTCTCCCCGTAAGAACGGGGAGAGGGAACAGATCGTCACTTCTTCGGTCGCACTGCGTCGGCGGTGCCCTGGATGAAGGCCTGCAGCTTCGGGATGTCCTCGTCCTTCAGCTTGCCGGTGAAGTCGGGCATGCCGCGATCCTTGAAGGGCCCGTTGAAGACGATGTCCTTCAGGTTGATGATCTCCTCCTTCGGCACGAAGCCGAGATTGCGGACGTTGCCGCCATTGTCGACGCCTGGCACGCCATGGCAGGTCGCGCACGCCACGACGTAGATCGCGGTGCCTTCGTCATAGTGCGCTTTGTCGTAGGGCACGCCTTCCAGCAGGTTCTCGGTCTGGTACTTCACGAACTCGGGCAGCTTGGCCTTGCCGCCGAGCGCGAAGGTGTAAACGGTGCCCGGGCTGCGCAGCTGCGTGGCGCGGTCGGCGATCCCGAACACGCCGCCCCAGCCGACAGCGACCGACACATATTGCACGCCGTCGAGCATGTAGGTCGAGGCCGCCGCGACCACGCCGGTACCGGTCGGCGTCTCCCACAGCGATTTGCCCGTCGTTGCGTCATAGGCGACGAAGCGTCCGTCCGCCGTGCCCTGGAACACGAGGTTGCCGGCGGTGGTCAGTGTGCCGCCGTTCCAGGGCGCCGGATATTCGACGCGCCAGGCTTCCTTCTGCTTGACCGGGTCCCACGCGAGCAGGCGGCCATAGGCCGGCGCTTTCGGCGGAACGCCGTTGAGCACGAAGCCGATGTTCCAGCCGGTGCTGCCGCCGAATTTGCCGGGCGTCGCCGCATTCTGCTCGAACGCCTTTTCGGGTGTCAGGTTGAGCGGCACATTCTGTGCCGGCAGATAGACCAGACCGGTCTGCGGATTGAACGACATCGGGTGCCAGTTGTGCGCGCCGTACGGGCCGGGGATCGAGTCATAGGGCTCGTCACCGCGCGCCGCCGGTACCTCGATCGGCCGTCCGTCGGCGCCGTAGCCGGTCGCCCAGTTCACGTCGACGAAGTTTTTCGCCGAGATGAACTTGCCGTTGGTGCGGTCGATGACGAAGAAGAAGCCGTTCTTCGGCGCGTGCAGGATGACCTTGCGCGGCGCGCCGTCGATGTTGATGTCGGCGAGGATCATCGGCTGGGTGGAGGTGTAGTCCCAGTGATCGCCGGGCGTCTCCTGATAGTGCCAGACATATTTGCCGGTGTCGGCGTTCAGCGCGACGATCGAGGCGAGATAGAGATTGTCGCCGCCGGACGGACTGCGGATCTTGCGATTCCACGGGGCGCCGTTGCCGGTGCCGATATAGACCATGTTCAGGTCCGGATCGTAGGTGATGGTGTCCCACGGCGTGCCGCCGCCGCCATTGATCCAGTATTTGCCGGCGGGATCCCAGGTCTTGGCCGCGGCCTCCATCGAGGAATCCTCGAACGGCTTTGTGGGATCGCCGGGTACGGTGAACCAGCGCCAGAGCTGGTTGCCGGTATCGGCGTCGTAGGCGGTGACATAGCCGCGCGTGCCATACTCCGCGCCGCCCTGGCCGATCAGCACCTTGCCGTTGTAGACGCGCGGCGCGCCGGTGATGGTGTAGGAATGATCGTGGTCGATCAGCGTGTCCTTTTCCCAGACCTTCTGGCCGCTCGCCGCATCGAGCGCGATCAGCCGGCCGTCATAGGCGGCGACGTAAACCTTGCCCTTCCACAGCGCGACGCCGCGATTGACCACGTCGCAGCAGCCCTTGTAGCCCTGCTCGCGATTGACGCCGGGATCGTAGGTCCAGATTTTCTTTCCCGTCCGCGCGTCGATCGCGTGCACCACGCTCCACGACGCGGTCTGGTACATGATGCCGTCGACCACGACCGGCGTCGCCTCGACGCCGCGCTCAGATTCGAGATTGTAGCTCCAGACGAGGCCGATGCCTTTGACGTTGTCGGAGGTGATCTGGTTGAGCCTGGAGAAACGCGTCTCGGCGTAGTCGAGGCCGATGGTCGGCCAGTCGTTCGAACTCGCGGTATTGCCCTTGATGAATGCGCCGTCCACCGCGCCCGTCGCCGCCTTGATTTTCGCAGGCGTCAAATCCTCGGCGAGCGCGCCGCCGCACGAGATGGCAAGACCGAGCAGGATAACGCCGGTGAACCGGCAAGCAGAATCGACGTGCGGCAAGCCTGGCATCTCTTCCCTCCCACTGATCTCTCACGGATCTGGTTTGGATGGTATGCCTCTCGCGGGCTTCGTCAATCGAAGTCACGGCCCACACGCCAAAAGAGAAAATTTCTGTCGCGCTTTTTTCGCCATGCGAAATGCTTCGCCTCAAGTCAGGCAGCATGTTCGCTGTGCGGAATTGGGCAGCAGTATTTTGCGCGCAAGCGCTACGCGCGCGTCCACCACGCGCTTTGCTTACGGCCCGCTATAGGAGATGCCGGATGCGACCGGCTGCAGCCCGGTCGCATTGCAATGCCAGCGGCCGTTGTCGGTCTTCTGAAACGAAAACGTCTTCTCGATCCGGACGCGATAAGTCACCGCAAAGCTGTCCCGGGTGTTGGGCGGAGATGGTCCGGCCTTGCCCGTTTTCAGGTCCCAGCAGGTGCCCGTGCAATTCGATGCCACCGGGCTGCAGGCCGTAAAGGGAGACAGCACGACCATCTCGATGCCAGCCGTCACCAGCGCGCCCTGGTCCGCCACCTGATTGTCGAGCTCGTAGACCCGCCTGACCCGCAGGAAATCGCCGCAGGAATTCTGCGCATGGATCTGCGAGACGCAGAGATCGACGGCGTCGGCGTTCGGCCGCGAGGCGTTGAGATGCCGTCCGAACACGCGCTTCGGGTCGGTCCTGGCGGCGGTCATCCCCGCCGTCATCTCCTTGAGCCAGTTTTCGAGGCAATCCTCCGACGGCGCGAGCTCGGCGACCGGCACATTGTCCTTGCCGGCGAGATTGCATTTGCGGTCGCGGTCCCTGATCCATCTGGCGTATTCGGCGAATGCCTCCTGCGCCTCGTTGTCGTTCATCTTGCCGATCAGCGCGCGCACCAGAACGTTCAGCTCGGTCTCGCCGAGCTCGAGCGTCGGCTCGCTGCAGATCAGCGCGCCGGCGGCGGAGTTGGCGGCGAGGCAATCGAAATTCGGATCGCGCAGCATCGCGATCCGCTCTTCGGTTTCCAGCAGGAGACACGCCTTCACGCGCTCGAAATCCTCCGATCGAATCACGATGCGGCCGAAAATGCCGCAACTCCTGTTGCGGTCCTTGATCCACTGCGCGTTGTCCTCGACCGCGGCGCGACGATCGGCCAGGCGGTTCAGCCGCTCCTGGATCGCCGCGGCCAGCTTCTCGCCGGCGGCATTGAGATCGGGATCGCCGCAAAACAGCTGGCCGGCGGGATCGCGTTGCTGGGCGTCGCAACGGTTCTTCGCAAACAGCGGCAGCTTTTCGCTGATGGGATGCGTGTCCTGCGCCAGCGCCGGGCAGGCGAGGCCGAGTTGGATCGCCACGGCCACAAGCCAACCTGCCCGCATTGGAAAACGCCCCGCCCGGAAAGACACACGCTCACGGTTCCATGCTACCGGCAAGGGCGGCAAGGGGACAAGGCGAAATGAAACTGATCCGCGCCGAATCGCCGCGCTTGGCGGCCTCAATAACCGGCGGCGATCTGGCCCGGCTGGTTTGGCGAAAACGCTGCGGTCACGGGCGCAATGCCGCGATCGGAGCCGCTCGCAAGCAGCGGCGTGTCGGAATATTTCATGACGCCGGACTGGCCGATCACGAACAGCGGGCGATAATTCCGGTATGCCATGTCTTCGACCATCGCCATCCTGCGGTTGTCGAGGATCAGCCAGCGGCCGTCGAAGCGAACGGCGGCCACCGCGTGGCCCTCGCCGCGAATGACGTCGGTCAGCACCACGATCCGCAGATCTTCCGCCGGGATGCCGGCCATGCGCAGCGCGACGAATTTCGCAATCGCGTAATCCTCGCAGTCGCCGGCGCCGCGATACAAGGTGACGAGCGGCGAGCTCCAGACATCCTCCTGGCCGTACTGGGCGAGATCGGTCATCGGGCGGATCGCGAGGTTGACGGCACGGTTGATTTCGCCGAGGCGGGCGCGACCCTCGCGCTGGCGGCCAGCGTCGACGATGGACAACAGCCGCAAAGCGGCATCGGATGCGCAGTTCTCACGGTCGCCGTCGCACAGTGCAAGCTGGACCCGCTCGTCGTCGAGCTTGTGCGAGACCTTCTGCCACTTGGCAACGAGGCCGCCCCAGAACACCGGCGATGCCTGGAGATTGAAAGGCTCGACGGTCTCGGCCGCTCTCGCCAGCGCCGGGTCGAATTGCCACGGTGCGGCTTGTCCGGTGCCAGCCGGACCGAAATACGCAAGGCCGCATGCGACCAGTGCCGCACGCCATGCGCGTGTGTGTTTGAACAACCCCATCTGACGCCCCCTGTCCGGGCATCGGCGGGGTCGTTGAGTTCCCCGCGCGTGGCCGGATCGTTTCGCGGGCGATGATCGGAGAGGGGGCTTTTCATCGGCTTAAGAGCAGCCCAAAGCCGCCGGAAAGCTCGAAACAGGCTGAAACAGGCTTCGCCGGTTTGTCGAAAATTTTATCGATCCACCCGCCCCGAGTCGCATGGGGAAGATCGGTCAGAGGCTCGGGTAGGACGCAAGACCACCCGTTCGGGTTGAAATGCCGCCAAAATCAGCTGGATATGGCTAATTGGGGAGTTTTCGCGGTTTTGTTATTTGGATCACAGTATTAGCACGGAAACGGGCGCACTATCCTGTGCGGCGGTGCGGGAAAAAGCTCAGTCAAGTATCGATACGCCAGTGAATACATGAGTTTACGCTGCACGGCCCAAGAGCTCTTCCGAGTATCGAATAAATACTTGGAAGAGCGGCCTCGAATACTTGGTAACAGGACGAAATCTGTAGAAAAGACCATGTCCGCGGGCTGGTTCTGTGACACGTCACACAAGCTAAAGATGGTTTCGGAATGCCGGCTTCGATGATATGCAAGCTTTGAAGGTAGATTATTCAATAAATATTAACCAATAGTGGTGGCCCTTTGAATTACGCTGGCAAATTTGACGGCGCGATTTCCTCTGACGGCCCGGGGAATCATTCCCATTTCGTCCATCTCAATCCCGGCCATATCCATGCGCCGGCGGATGCGATCGTCGTTCCCGACGCGCATTTCCTGTTCAATGCCGATTTCAAACGCTCCGGCGTCGACCTGGTCCTCTCCAGTGACGATCACGAGCTCGTCCTGCACGAGTACTTCAAGGGCGAAAAGCATAAGGCGCTCGCCTCGCCCGACGGCGCGCATCTGACCGGCGAGCTGGTCGACGCGCTGACCGGTCATGTCGAACTCGCTCAGGCCGGTGGCGCCGTGGCGGCCGCCAGCGCCGTGATCGGTCACATCACCAAGATGCAGGGCAGCGCGACCGTCATCCGCAACGGCGTCTCCATCATCCTCAACATGGGCGACAACGTCGAAAAGGGCGACGTGGTCCAGTCCGGCTCCAACTCCTCGGTCGGCATCACCTTCATCGACGGCACCGTGTTCGGCCTGTCGTCGAACGCGAAGATGGTGCTGAACGAAATGGTCTACGACCCCAACGGGTCGAACAACTCGTCGCTGATCAGCCTGGTCGCCGGCACCATCACCTTCGTCGCCGGCGAGACCGCCAAGCGCGGCGACATGAAGATCGACACGCCGGTTGCCACCATGGGCATCCGCGGCACCGCGGTGCTGGTCGAGATCGATTTCTCGGTGCCCGGCGCCAACGGCGCGCCGAACGCGAGCTTCCAGGTGCTGGTCGAGCCGGACGGCACCACCGGCTCCTACATCCTGTTCGACAAGGCCACGATGCAGCCGCTGGCGATCGTCAATCAGGCCGGCCAGCAGATCAACATCAACAACGGCGTCATCAGCCAGACCCAGAATCCGCTGACGCCGCAAATGCAGCAGTTGATCAACGAGGTCTTCTCGCAGAAGTTCACGGACAACAGCACTACCAAGACGACCAGTCCCACCGGCAGTTCGACCCCTGATGGCACGACCGCTCTGTACAAATATGCAGACGCTGCGCAGCAACAGACGACCACCCAGGGGACCGGCAACAATCAGCAGGACAAGCCGACTGCCCCCGGTGGCCCGGGCGGCCAGCCCACGCAGCACGTGGCGGGAGCGCCGATTGCTTCCTTCACGTCGGTGCAGCTCTTCTTCATCGAACGGCCCGGCCTGACTGGTTCGTCTGCTCTGGATCAGATGAAGTTCACGGTTGGTTTCTCGGATCCCAACCCCGGCGATACGCCGACGGTGCGGGCCGATTTCACCGGCTTCACCTTGAAAGACGCGGCCGGCCACGACGTGCCCTTGTCACCGTTGGCGCAGCAAGACGTCCTTGCGGCGGAAATCGATCTGAACCCGGCGCTGGTGGCGGCGGCCGGCAACGCCAATAACGGTTCGACGGACGTTCTCTACAGCCTTGTCGACAAGGACTTCGATTTCCTGGCGCAAGGCCAGTCCATAACGCTGTCCTACGTCATCACCGTCAACAACAATTACGGGCCCGCCCCGGAAGTCACGAAGCAGACCGTCACCTTTACGATCTTCGGCACCAATGACGTTCCGGTCATCGCCGACGACAAGCTGACCCAGCTGATCGAGTTCAAAGGCGGCACGTCGACGCCGGGCGGAACGCTGACGGTGCTGAATGGCGAAGCGACCGGCGGCACTTACGATTTCAAAGACCCCGACCTGACCGATACGCACTGGATCGTCGATGCGAACAAGGATCCTGCGATCAATCATACCGCGGATCCGAACGCCTCCGATCGCTTTAATTCTGTTCACAAGGCTGCACTGACCAGTGCGTCCCTGACCCTGCCCGACGGCACGACGCTGGACAAGGCGGGGCTCGAGGCGCTGGCGCCGGGCCCGATGTCCGTATTCGAGCAGGCGCTCGACGTGAACGTCTCGACCGACAGCACCGGGACCGGCAACGGCGAGATCAGCTGGCAGCTTGAAAACCTTCCGGTGTTCCTCGCCGACTTCATCCCTGCCGGCGAAACGCTCAAGCTTTACTATACGATCGAGGTGACGGACGAGAACGGCGCGACCGACACCAAGGTCGTCGAAGTCGACATCACCGGCACCAACGCCGCGGCGACGGTGTGGGTTCACACCACCGACGACGGGCACGACGGCAACTGGACGACCGGCGCGAACTGGGGCACCGGCAAGGCGCCGACCTCGGTCGACGACGTCATCATCGTCACCGACCAGTTGCATCCGCATACGCCCGCCTATCCCGCGACGATCACGACCGGGACCAATGCGGCCGCGAATTCGGTGGTGATGAACGACTTCGTCGTCGACAATACCCAGCCTGTTCCGCAGACCATTCCGCCCGAGCTCAAGCTCGAGACCGGGTCGTCGCTGACCATCGGCACTTCGCTCGTCATGAGCGCCAACTCCATTCTGACGAATGCCGGCACGGTCAACATCGGCACCCAGCTCGAACTCAAGGACGATGCCACCAATCCGGTCACGCCGGTCAATGAAAGCGTCATCAACAATTCCGGCACGATCAATATCGGGCAGGGCGGCGACATACAGGGCGTCGCCAGCGTCACCAACTCCGGAACGATCGACCTCAAGGGCGGTACGCTCAACCTGGACGTCAATGTCGCGAACTCGGCCAATGGCAGCGGCGGCGACATCATCGTCGAGTCCGGTGCGAAGCTCGTGTTGGGCGGAGACGTCAACACCGGCAAGCGCGGAGGCGTCACCGGCGGCACCGTGACCGTCAATGGCGGCGGCGAGCTCGATTTAACGGGTGTCAACACCCTGAGCAGCGGCACGCTGAGCAATACCGGGCAGGTCAATGTCTCCGGTCTGAACAACATCCTCAGTGGCGAGACCGTCTCCAATACCGGCACCGCCAGCGCGATCGACATCACCGGCGTGCTGACGGCGCAGACCGGAACCACGATCGCCAACACAGGATGCGACGAGCGGCGAGACCGATCGAAAGCGGCGGCACGCTGACGCTGAAGGACACGTCCTCGATCTCGGGCGGTCAGGTCACCAACGCGGGGACGCTGAACCTTCAGGGCACGACGGCCTCGCTGTCGGGCGGCAAGCTGACCAACACTCATCAGGTCAACGTCTCCGGCAGCAACAATGCCTTGACGGCCGAACAGGTGCTCAACACCGGCACGGCGAGCGCCATCGACATCACCGGCACGCTGACGGCGCAGACCGGAACCACGATTGCCAACCAGGACGCGACGAGCGGGGAGACGATCGAGAGCGGCGGCACGCTGACGCTGAAGGACACGTCCTCGATCTCGGGCGGTCAGGTCACCAACGCGGGCACGCTGAACCTTCAGGGCACGACGGCCTCGCTGTCGGGCGGCAAGCTGACCAACACTCATCAGGTCAACGTCTCCGGCAGCAACAATGCCTTGACGGCCGAACAGGTGCTCAACACCGGCACGGCGAGCGCCATCGACATCACCGGCACGCTGACGGCGCAGACCGGAACCACGATTGCCAACCAGGACGCGACAGCTGGCGAGACGGTCGAGAGTGGCGGCACGCTGACGCTGAAGGACACGTCCTCGATCTCGGGCGGTCAGGTGACCAACAAGGGCACGCTGGTGCTATCCGGGACGACGGCGTCGCTGTCGGGCGGCAAGCTGACCAACACCGGTCAGGTCAACGTGTCAGGCACGAACAATGCCCTCACCGGCGAGCAGGTGTTTAACACCGGCATGGCGAGCGCGATCGACATCACGGGGACGCTGACGGCGCAGACCGGGACGACGATCGCCAACCAGGACACGGCCTCCGGCGAGACGATCGAAAGTGGGGCTTCGCTGACCCTGGACGACACGTCCTCGATCTCCGGCGGCAAGGTGATCGACAAGGGTACGCTGACCCTCAACGGTACCAGCTCGCTGTCGAACGGCATCCTGACCAATACGGCGCAGGTCAATGCCGCCGGCACCAACGGCCTGCACAACGAGAGCGTCTCGAACAGCGGCGCCGGCGCCATCGACATCACCGGCGACCTGACGCTGGACCTCGGGACTGCGATCACCAACGGGACCGGCAGCGGCGGCAGCAATGCCGAGACGATCGAGAGCGGCGCTTCGCTGACCCTGGACGACACGTCCTCGATCTCCGGCGGCAAGGTGATCGACAAGGGTACGCTGACCCTCAACGGCACGAGTTCGCTGTCGAACGGCATCCTGACCAATACGGCGCAGGTCAATGCCGCCGGCACCAACGGCCTGCACAACGAGAGCATCTCGAACAGCGGCGCCGGCGCCATCGACATCACCGGCGACCTGACGCTGGACCTCGGGACTGCGATCACCAACGGGACCGGCAGCGGCGGCAGCAATGCCGAGACGATCGAAAGCGGCGCTTCGCTGACCCTGGACGACACCTCCTCGATCTCCGGCGGCAAGGTGATCGACAAGGGTACGCTGACCCTCAACGGCACGAGTTCGCTGTCGAACGGCATCCTGACCAATACGGCGCAGGTCAACGCCGCCGGCACCAACGGCCTGCACAACGAGAGCGTCTCGAACAGCGGCGCCGGCGCCATCGACATCACCGGCGACCTGACGCTGGACCTCGGGACTGCGATCACCAACGGGACCGGCAGCGGCGGCAGCAATGCCGAGACGATCGAGAGCGGCGCTTCGCTGACCTTGGACGACACGTCCTCGATCTCCGGCGGCAAGGTGATCGACAAGGGCACGCTGACCCTCAACGGCACGAGTTCGCTGTCGAACGGCATCCTGACCAATACGGCCCAGGTCAACGCCGCCGGCACCAACGGCCTGCACAACGAGAGCATCTCGAACAGCGGCGCCGGCGCCATCGACATCACCGGCGACCTGACGCTGGACCTCGGGACTGCGATCACCAACGGGACCGGCAGCGGCGGCAGCAATGCCGAGACGATCGAAAGCGGCGCTTCGCTGACCCTGGACGACACGTCCTCGATCTCCGGCGGCAAGGTGATCGACAAGGGTACGCTGACCCTTCAACGGCACGAGTTCGCTGTCGAACGGCATCCTGACCAACACGGCCCAGGTCAATGCCGCCGGCACCAACGGCCTGCACAATGAGAGCATCTCGAACAGCGGCGCCGGCGCCATCGACATCACCGGCGACCTGACGCTGGACCTCGGGACTGCGATCACCAACGGGACCGGCAGCGGCGGCAGCAATGCCGAGACGATCGAGAGCGGCGCTCGCTGACCCTGGACGACACGTCCTCGATCTCCGGCGGCAAGGTATCGACGGGGTCAACGGCACGTTCGCTGTCGAACGGCATCCTGACCAGCAGGTCATGCGCCGGCACCAACGGGCACAACGGAGCTCTCGAACAGCGGCGCGATCGACATCACCGGCGACTGACGCTGGACCTCGGGACTGCGATCACCAACGGGACCGGCAGCGGCGGCAGCAATACCAAGGCGAGACGATCAAGCGCCAACGACGGTGACGCTCTTCATCGCTGACGAGACGGTCACCGCCAACAACATGCTGGAAGTGCTGACCGGCGCGGCGCTGACGCTCGATCAGGGCACCTCGGTCGCCAATGCCAGCGGCACCATCAAGGTCGACGCGTCGGCGACGCTGACCCTGAACGACGCCAACATTACCAACGGCACCGTCACCAATGCCGGCACGATCAACTCGGCCGGTGGCGGCGCGATCAATCAGGCCAATATCACCAACACAGGCACGATCGAATCGACCAGCGGCACGCTGACGATCGATCCATCCGGGCCGTCGCAGACCTTCACGCTGACCAATTCGAACATGGTCAAGGCCGACGGCGGCCAGCTCTACATCATCGACGAGCAGGTCGCCAACACCGGCACGCTGGAAGCGATCAATGGCGGCACGTTGAAGCTGACCGGCCTGACGGTCACCAATACGGACGGCACGCACAACGGCACGGTCTCGGTCGGAAACCTCTCCACGCTCGACCTCTCGGACGCCCATATCAGCGGCGGCAGCCTGAGCAACGCCGGCACGGTCTATTCGACCGGCATCAGCACGATCGACGCGGCCATCACCAACGACCACAGCATCGAAGTGGGGAGCGGCACGTTGACGCTCTCCGGCTCGATCTCCGGCGGCGGCTCGGCGACCATCGACGGCGGCGCCACGCTCGATCTGGCCAGCAGTTTCGTCGACAGCCAGGATGTCACCTTCGCCGGCAGCGGCGCCGAGTTGATCATCGAGGGTCCGGCCGCGAACGGGGCGACCAGCCAGAACTTCACCGGCGATATTCACGGCTTTGCCGTGACCGACGAGATCGATCTGCGAGGCATTTCGTACGGCAATCCGACCTACGCGTCCTATACCTACGACGCCACCACCGGCGTACTGACGGTCAATGACGGCAACGGCAGTCATTATGACCTCGACATCGGCACGGGTTATGCCGGCGCGCATTTTGCCGGCAGCGACGATACCCATGGCGGCACGCTGATCACGATGACGGTCGACGACCACCTGCCGTCCTTCGGACAGGTCAGCCTCACGGCAAGCCTAGCCGAGCAGGCCGACCAGACCGGCTCGGGTGCGCACGATCCCGTGTCGCCGCTGACCGCGGGCGGCACCCTCAATTTCACCGACGTCGACCTGACCGACCTTCCGACCGTGTCGATCGCGCCCGGCGGCCAGAGCGTGAGCTGGACCGACACGGACGGCACGACCGATCTTTCCGCTTCGCTGTCGGACACGCAGAAGGCGGCACTCGAGAATGCGCTGACGCTGAGCGCCCATAACGGCAACCACAACAACGGCGCGACCGACTGGAACTATTCCATCGCCGACAGCGCGCTGGATTTCCTCGGCGAAGGCCAGACGCTGACGATCACCACGACCGTCGTGCTCGACGACCATCAGAACACGTCACCGCTGCCCACCGAGCAGATCACGGTCACCATCACCGGCGCCAACGACAACCCGACGATCACGGCGGGCGCGCAGAATGTTCAGCTGGTGGAAGCCGGTGTTGGCACGGCGGGCACGGCATCGGCCAGTATTGCGCTGACCAAGGCCGATCCGGATGCCACCGATGCAGCGGTTTACGATGGCACACAGCTGACCGCCCACGGCTGGGCGACCAGCGATGGCGGCGCAACCTACACCGAGGCCGGCATCTACGGTACGGCGACGCTGACCACCGCCACGGGCGTGGTGAGCTATGCCCTCAATGACGCCGACCCCGACACCAACGCGTTGCCGGCGAACGCCCATGTCAGCGACGACTTCACGGTCTATGTTAAGGACGGCTTCACCGGCACCGCCAGCACGGCGGTGGATTTCTCCATCACCGGCACCAACGACAACCCGACGGTCACGGCGGGTGCGCAGAGTGCTCAGCTGGTGGAGGCCGGTGTTGGCACCGCGGGTACGTCATCAGCCAGCATCGCGCTGACCACCGCCGATCCGGACACCGGCGATGCGGCGGTGTACGACGGCGCGGAGCTGACCACTCATGGCTGGACGACCAGCAACGGTGGGACGACCTACACCGCGACCGGCACGTACGGCACAGCGACGCTGACCAGCGCCACGGGCGTGGTGAGCTATGCGCTCAACAATGCCGATCCCGACACCAATGCGCTGCCGGCGAATGCCCATGTCAGTGACAACTTCACCGTCTACGTCAAGGACGGCAGCACCGGCACCGCCAGCACGGCCGTGAACTTCGCCATTACGGGTACCGATGACGCGCCGGTTGTGGCGGCCGTGAGCAAGGCGGTTGCGGATACTTCGGGCGTCGACGCCGGCCACGTGGTGGCGAGCGGGACGGCGGGTACGGGCGGCACTGGCGTGCTGGCCGGCGCCAGCGACCCTGACACCGGCGACAGCCTGTCCGTGACACAGGTAAATGGCAGCGCGGGCAATGTCGATGCGGACGTCGCCGGAACCTACGGCACGCTGCATCTCAAGGGAGACGGCAGCTATACCTATACTGCCAATACGGCGGTCGACGCGCTGCAGAGCGGCTCGAACGCGACTGATTTGTTCAGCTTCACCGTAAGCGACGGCCACGGCGGCAACGTTACCCAGAATCTGACCTTCAACATCACCGGCACTGATGACACGCCGGTGCTCTCGGTCGACACGGTACAGGCTGCGCCGAGCGGCTGGTTGTTCGATTCCGCCAATGGCCATTACTATCGTTACGTCACCGCATCGCAGATTACCTGGAACGCAGCCAATGCGGCGGCCACCGCCGACGGCGGCTATCTCGCAACGATCACGGATGCAAGCGAGAATACATTCGTTCACAATCTTGTCGGTTCGCACAACGCGTGGCTTGGCGCATCGGATGCGGGGCACGAGGGAACCTGGGCCTGGGTTACCGGCCCCGAGAGCGGTACGGTCTTTTACATCGATTCTCCGCAATCGTTCCCGGGCTACTCGAATTGGAATGGAGGCGAACCGAACAACGAAGATCATGGGCGTGGCAGTCCCCATCAAGAGAACTATCTGCAGATTCTCGGCAGCGGAAAATGGAACGACGAGCAGGGACCCAGCGTATCATCGGCAGACCGGACCAACGGCTATGTCGAGGAAAAGGGTGCGCCGGGCGTCGTGTTGGCAAACTTCGTGGAAGATACGCCGACGTCCATCGCCACGGCTGCGTTGCTGGCAAATGACACCGACGTGGACGGCGGCCCACTGGTGGTCAGCGCGGTCGACGCGACCAGCGCGCACGGAGGCGCGCTCACGCTCCAAGGGGGCGTCATCACTTACACGCCATCGGCCAACTTCAATGGCGTCGACCAGTTTTCGTACACTGTCTCGGATGGCCATGGCGGTACGGCGACCGGCTCCCTGAGTTTCGCCGTCGCCGCGGTGAATGACGCGCCGGTGCTGACCGGAAGCGCGAATCTTGCGCCGGTCGTCGAGAACAACGTCAACCCGGCTGGCCAGACCGTCAGCGCGCTCTTTGCGGGCAACTTCTCTGACGTCGACGCCGGCTCGAGCCTCGCCGGCGTCGCGGTCAGCGCCGACAATGCAACGGGGTCGCAGGGGACCTGGCAGTACGAAGTCTTGGGCGGCCAGTGGCAAAATATCGGCTCGGTCGATCCGCAGCACGCGCTCCTGCTGGATGCCAACACGCTGATCCGCTTCGTGCCTGCGCAGGGCTTCACGGGCACGCCCGGCAGCCTCCAGGTTCATGCAGTCGACAATAGCTACAACGGCACCTTCACCACGAGCGGCCATGCTGCCACCATCGACGCCACTCTGAATGGCGGCAGTTCGCCAATCTCGACTGCTGCGATCAATCTCGGCGAGACCGTGACGGCGGCGGGCACCTTGGCTATCAACGAGGGACCGCAAACTGCATCCGTTGTCGACGGCGGCAACTGGTATGCGACCGGCCAGCTCACGGTATCGAACCCGGGCACCGGCGACACCTGGAGCATCGCTGGCGGCCAGAACTACACTGCCAGCTCGAACTATCAGTTCGGCATCGATGAGTTCAGCGTCGTCAAGACCAACGGCAACACGCCGACGACGGTTTTCGACGACAGCTTCAACGGTACGGTGCCTCCGGCCGGGCCCGCCATCCAGAATGCCTCGTCGCCGTCGGGTGTCAGCTATAATGACTTCGGCACCGGCACCTATGTGCAGGGCACGGGCGAGGCGCTGTTCGAGGGCAGCAACGCGGGCTATGTCGGCTCCGCGCTCTCGTCCGGCAGCGCCAATTATGGCAAACCCGTCTTCGGCCAGTTCACGACCCTGCTGACCGGGACCGGCTTCAACACGAGCGATCCCACCGACGGCCTGCGCAGCGGCCAGTCCTTTACTGCCAGCGGTACGTTCGATCTGATTACGCCGACGGACACCGTCACCCGCTACGGAATCCGGCTGTCCGATCGCGTGTCGGGCGCGGCCAACCCGGCCAACGACCAGCCGGGAACGGAAACCATCGACGTCGGCATTGCCAGGAACGGAAACGGCCAAGCCGTCGCGGTGCTTACGGAATACAATTTCGAGACCGGAATCTCGACCACCCTTCAGTCGATCGTCATCAACAACCCGCACGGCGACAACGAGATCGTGCTGTCGTTGTCGAACGACGCGGCCAACAACGGCGCGATTGTCGCGTCTTATCAGCTCGAAAATAATGGCGTGGCGGACGGCGCTCCCGTCACCTTCGGGGCCGTCGGCCACATCTTCGACAATGAGAACTGGACGAGGGCGCAGTTCTACACAGTTTCCACCGCGACCGACCCGGTCGCGTCGACCCAGACCGATTCAGTTCTGCAGGGAACTTACGGCCAGCTCGATCTCGCGCAGGACGGCAGCTGGCACTACGCCCTGAACCCGGGCCTGGCGAGCGTGAAGGCGTTGGCCGACGGCCAGCACGCGCAGGACCACTTCCAGGTCCAGGTCACGAATGCGGCTGGCCAGCAAAGCACGCAGACCATCAACGTCGATGTCGCCGGCACCAACGATGCGCCGGTCGCCACCGCACCGGCGCAGTACACCATCACGGCGGGAACGCCGCTCAGCCTCGTCAACACCGGGCTCTCGGTCAGCGACCCCGACGACGGCGGCCAGAACGAGATCGTGACGCTGTCGGTCAGTGAAGGCACCATCACCATCGCGGCCGGCGACAGCGGCGTCGCCGTTTTCGACGGCACCAACGGCACCGGCTCGGTCACCTTCTCCGGGACGATCTCGCAGATCAACGCGCTGCTCAACCACAGCACGGGTACAACTGGCGGCACCATTGTCTATACCGACAATGCCGCTACTCCCGGCTTCTTCTCGGCGCAGACGCTGAAGCTGACCGTGGACGACAATGGCAGCAATGGCGGCAGCCCGCTCTCCGACAGCGCCAGCGCGACCATCAACGTGGCGCCGGCCGGCGGCACCCTCGACTGGGGCCGCGAGATCGATCCGTTTGCGACCGCGACAACGGCCACCACGACGAAGTGGGTCATCCCCAACGCCGACGGCCTGACCTCGACGGTTTTCAACGTCGCCAACGGCAACAGCTTCACCTACGATCCGACAACGGGTCTGCCGACCGGCGGGGTGGTCGGATCGATCCAGCTCGTCGACAATCCCACCGGGATGAATGGCGGCGGCCATGTGCTGCAGACCATCACCTATGCAAGCGGCAGCAACCCGCAGCTCGGCGATTTCGGCAATTTCATCGCCCGCGAGCAGGCCATTGAAGCCAAGATTCCTTGGGCCGGCGTGATCGAGACCGGCGAGACCGGGCCTGTCAGCTTCACTGATACCGACATCCGAATTGCCAACAGCGACGGCACCTTCACCGAGATTCTCGGCAACAATTTCGCGCAGTCGGGCGACGACACCCTGACCGGCACCGTCACTTCGGTCGAGCTGTTCGATTCGAGCAACGACCTGGTGCGAACGGTCAACTTCACCGGCGGCACCAGCCTCAGCGATCTTGCTTCCGCGGTCTTCCCCGACAATCTGAGCCATCAGTTCTACGATCTGATGGCGCAGGGCAACACGACCGTGACCGGATTCAAGTCGGCGGTCGCTTCCGGCGCCGTGAACTACTTCGAAATCAACGACACGCCCGGAAATCACACCTACACGAGCCAGAACGGCGCCACCCCCGTTGGCGTGGATTTCGCGGACGCGACCTCGGGCGTCACCGTCAACCTGGCGAACCACACGGCGAACTGGGGCGGCTTTACCGACGTCCTGAACAATATCTCGATCGTCAGAGGCTCAAACTTCGTCGACACCATCGTCGGTAATAATGCAGGCAACAATTTCCTCGATGGCGGCGGCGCCACCTCCGGCCATGACACGCTGACGGCCGGCAGCGCCCACACTACCTTCGTGTTCCAGCAGGGTTATGGTCTGCTCACGATCACGAATTTCGATCAGGCGGGCGGCTCGTTCAACGCGAGCGAGAACGACATCATTCAGCTCAACAATCTCGGCAACCCGCTCTCCGTCATCTATGTCGCGGATGGCAATAGCACCGATGCGGTCCTCGATTTCGGCCACGGCGACAAGATAACGCTGCTCAATGTGACGCAGGCGCAGTTCGAGTCGCTTAACGGGTCCGAGTTCGCCGGCAACAACGGCGGTGGCGGCAATAACGGCGGCCCGGTGATCAGCAACGCCAGCAATTCCGTGACCTACACGGGCACGCCGGTCACTCTCGATTCCTCCATTCACCTCGCCGACGCCACGGCCACGGTCTCCAGCGTCAACACCTGGATCTCTTCGGGCGAGCAGAACGGCGACCAGCTCACGATCAACGGAACGACCAACGGCACGATTACGGAGCAGGATGGCAGCGTCATCAGCTATCATTTCGACGCCACTCTCAATACCGGCAACGACGAGGGCCATGGGCTTTTCCTGCAGGCGGGCAGCGGCACGCCGACGACCGCCGACTTCCAGGCCGCGCTCGAGCTGATCCAGTTCGCCCCGGGCGCCGCCGACGGCGACCGCACGGTGACGTACGCCGCGCAAGACGCCAACCATCAGTTCAGCTCCACGGAAACGACGACCGTTCACGTCAATCCGGTCCTCAACATCTCCGACGGCGGGGACCAGACGATCAGCGGTCCGTCGGACGACACAGTCGTCTTCGCCACCGGCAGCGGCACACTTCATCTCGACCAGCCATCGACTTTCACCGGCGCGATCGCCGGAATCTCCGGAAACGGCGACGTGCTGGATATGCACGGCTTCACCGCGGCGACGACAACGGCCACGACCGGCGCCGGCAGCTTCGACAGTACGACCGACACCACGACGCTGACGGTGCACGACTCCAACGGCAATCTGACCGAAACCTTCAAGCTTGTCGGCAATTTGTCGAACTCACTCTGGACCGTCACCACCGACAACCATGGCGGCGTCAACATCGTCGATCCGCCGGCGTCCAGCGGTCAGCTCTTGAACGGCATGATCGTGAACGATCCGGGTCCGGCGGCCTCCGGGCAGCTCCTGAACGGCATGATCATGAACGACCCCGGTCCGGCGGCAAGCCCGACCGTCACTGCGACCGCGCCGAACCAGACCTTGGCCGGATCCGCCGCCAGCGACAATTTTGCGTTCAATTTCAAGGCTGTCGGCAGCGCGATCCTGAGCGATCTCCATCTGGGTGCGGATTCGCTGCAGTTCGCTCAGTCGATCTTTGCCAATGCGCAGGCCGCATTCGATGCGCTCCATGACGACGGCCATGGCAATACGATTATCGGCATCGACGCTCACGACACCATCACCCTGGGCGCCGTCCTCAAGGCGCAACTGCATGTCGGCGACTTCCACGTCGTCTAATGCTTCGCGTCCCCCGGTGCAGTTTCTGCTGCGGCGTGATATCGAAACAGCATGAAGCGTCTCCGAAGATTACGCCGGTGGTTCACGCGCAGGTTCGGCTACGCGCGGCTGGTCTGCGTCGCACTGCTGATCGGCTTCGCGGTGGTGCGTTTTCAAGACCCGGCGCCGGTCGAAGAGTTGCGCATCCGTACCTTCGACATCTACCAACACATCGATCCTCGCGTGAAGAAGATGAGGCCGGTCACCATCGTCGACATCGACGAGAAGAGCCTGGCCGATCCCAGGCTCGGACAATGGCCCTGGCCTCGCACGCGTGTCGCCGACATCGTCAATACGCTCACGCGTATGAAAGCCGCGGTGATCGGGTTCGATGTCGTTTTTTCAGAGCCTGATCGGCTCAATCCGGACAATGCAGCCGAGAATTTCCGCGGACTCGACGAGGCGACGCGGGAGAAACTGCGTGCGCTGCCGAGCAACGACCAGATTTTCGCCGATGCCATCAAGAAATCCCGTGTCGTGCTCGGCGAATCCGCAGGGCAAGACGTTCGTTCGGACCTCGACAAGGAACTTCCGGTCACGGGCTTTGCGATGGGAGGCGAGGACCCGGATCCGTGGATGTTCGAGTTCAGGGGCCTGTTGCGCAATGTCAGGTCGCTGGAGCTGGCCGCTGCCGGCCGCGGGCTGTTCACCATCGTGCCTGAGCGCGATGGCCTCGTCAGGCGCGTGCCCATGATCATGCTCGCTCAGGGCGTCAAAATGCCGTCGCTGAGCTTCGAGATCCTGCGCGTCCTCGCAGGCTCCGGCACCATAATCATGCGGACTGGCAAGGAGGGGATCGAAAGTCTCGTTCTTCAGGGACTGAAGCTGAAGATGCCAACCGACAATCAGGCGCGCTTCTGGGTACACTATGCCGACCGCGATCCTTCGATCTACGTCTCGGCCGTCGATGTTCTCGACGGCCGCGTGCCGCCGGAAATGATCGACCGAAAGATCGTCCTGATCGGCACGTCGGCGACCGGCATGAACGACATCAAGACCACGCCGGTGTCGAAGGCGATACCCGGCGTAGAGATTCACGCGCAGATATTGGAAACCGTCGTGGAGGGTCTGCAGACAGGCGTACGGTCACTGTCGCGGCCGGGCCAAAGCGAGCCCCTTGAATTCCTCGCCGCGCTGGTCGCGGGCCTGCTGGTGATCGCCTTTGCGCCAAATCTCGGGCCGGCCACGCTGTTCGGTGTCGGCGCGCTGTTCGCCACTGCGCTGATCGGCACCTCCTGGTATTTCTATGTCCACGACCGCATGCTGATCGATTTCACCTATCCGCTGCTGTCGACCACCGCGATCTATCTCACCCTGATCTTCGCGAGCTTCGTCACCGAGCAGCGGCAGCGCAAGCTCATCCGCGGACAATTTGCGCAATACATGTCGCCCGTGCTGGTGGAGCAGCTCGCGCAGGCGCCGGAGAAGCTCGTGCTGGGCGGCGAGGAGCGCGAGATGACCATCATGTTTTCCGACGTACGCGGCTTCACCACCATCTCCGAAAGCTTCAAGCACGATCCGCAGGGTCTGACCCGGCTGATGAACCGCTTCCTGACGCCGCTGACCAACGTGATCCTGGCGCGCAAGGGTTATATCGACAAATACATGGGCGACGCCATCATGGCGTTCTGGAATGCGCCGCTCGACGACAAGGAGCACGAGGTCAACGCCTGCAATGCGGCGATCGACATGCTGGAGAAGATCGAGGAAGTCAACAAGGAGCGCGAAGAGGAGGCGGTTGAAGGCGGCCATCCCTTCCTTCCCGCTCAACGTCGGCGTCGGCCTCAACACCGGCGTCGGCGTGGTCGGCAACATGGGGTCCGACCTCAAGTTCAACTATTCGGTGCTCGGCGACAGCGTCAATCTCGCCTCGCGCCTGGAGGGACAGACCAAGGAATACGGCTTCCCGATCATCGTCGGCTCCAAGACCGCAATGGCGGTGAAGGAGAAGTTCGCGATCCTCGAGCTCGACTTCATCATGGTGAAGGGCAAGACCGAGCCCGAGGTGATCTATGCCATCGCCGGCCGCGGCGACGTCGCGCAGTCCGAGGACTTCCAGCGCCTGCGCAATCTCACCATCGAGATGCTGGCCTGCTACCGCTCGCGCGATTGGGACGGCGCGCTGGATGCGATTGCGCGCGGCCGCAACAGCGACCATGCCGAGACGCTGGACCATCTCCATGAGCTCTATGAGGCGCGCATCAAGGCCTACAAGGTGAACCCGCCGCCGGCCGACTGGAACGGCGCCTACCAGTTGCTGACGAAGTAACGCGTCTTGGCTGAGCACGACGCTGGCCGCTTGCAATCGCGATTCCGGGAGGGAATGGCGCTGCACCGGCAGGGCGATATCGATGCGGCCGAGCGCATCTACCGGGACATCCTCGCGCGCCAGTCCGATCATTTCGATGCCACGCATATGCTCGGCGTGGTGCTGCTGCAGCGGCGGCGGACAAAAGAGGGCATTGCGCTGATCCGGCAGGCCATCGCCCTCAATGGCGAGGCCGCCTCCGCCCACGTCAATCTCGGCAAGGCCCTGATCGACCAGCGCCATGCCGAGGAGGCGCTCGCCTGTTTCGATCGCGCGATCGCGCTCGATCCTGCGTCAGCCGAAGCGCATGCCCATCGTGCCGACATCATGGTGGGCCTGCGGCGGCCGGAAGAGGCGCTGAAAAGCTATCGCGCCGCGGCCGATCTGCGGCCCGATGAGGCGGCTCTCCACCGCAATTGTGGTCATCTGCTGGTGATGTCGCGCCGTCATGACGAGGCATTTGCCGCCTATGACCGGGCCTTTCATCTCGCGCCGGAACTTGCGGGCCTCGAAGGCCATCGCCTGTATGCGAAGATGCATCTTTGCGACTGGCGCGATCGGGACGCCGATTGCTCGCAGCTCGTCGCGTCGATCCGGGCCGGCAGGCCGGCCACTCAGCCGTTCATTTTTCTTGCAGTTCCGTCGTCCGCCGCGGATCAGTTGCAATGCGCCGAGGTGTGGACCAACAAGCATTTTCAAGGCGAGAGGCCGCGCTGGCGCGGCGAGCGTGACCTGCATGAACGGATTCGCGTCGCCTATCTCTCTGCCGATTTCCGCGAGCACGCCGCCTCGGTGCTGATGGCCGGCATGTTCGAGAGCCACGACCGGTCGCGTTTCGAGATATCGGCGGTCTCGTTCGGCGCCGACGACGGATCGCCCATGCGCAAGCGCATGACGGCAGCGTTCGAACACTTCATCGATGCGCGAGAACTCGGCGACGACGCGATCGCCGATCTCCTGCGCGGAAAGCAGATCGATGTCGCGGTCGATCTGATGGGTTACACGACGAACTCGCGGACCGGAATCTTCGCGCGGCGGCCTGCACCCGTGCAGGCGCACTATATGGGCTTTGCCGGCACGATGGGCGCGCCCTTTCTCGATTATGTCATCGCCGACCGCGTTGTCATTCCGGACGCCGCGCGCGCGGTCTATTGCGAGAAGGTCGTCACGCTGCCGAACAGCTATTTCGTCAACGATGACGGCCGGCCGATTGCCGAGCGCAATTTCACCCGCGCCGAGCTCGGCCTGCCGGAGCGCGGCTTCGTGTTCTGTTGCTTCAACGGCAGTCACAAGATCGCGCCTGATATCTTCGATGGCTGGATGCGCATCCTGAAGCAAGTCGGCGGCAGCGTGCTGTGGCTGCTCGCCGATCATCCGGCGACGGTGGATAATTTGAGGAAGGAAGCCGCCGCGCGCGGCGTCGATCCGAAACGGTTGGTCTTTGCGAAGCGGCTGCCGCCGGCCGAGCATCTGGCGCGGCACCGCGCCGCCGACCTGTTCCTGGACACGCTCCCCTATAACGCGCACACCACCGCCTGCGACGCCCTGTGGGCGGGACTGCCGGTCCTGACCCGCATCGGCGAGACGTTTGCGGGCAGGGTCGCGGCGAGCGTGCTCGGCGCGGTCGGCCTGGATGAAATGATCACGAAGACGGCCGCCGCGTACGAAGGCCTCGCGGTCGCGCTTGCCACCGATCCGGCGCGCCTTGCGGCGATTCGCGAGAGGCTCGCGCAAAACCGCCTGACCACGCCGCTGTTCGACACCAGGCTGTTCACGCGGCATATGGAAGCCGCTTTCATCGCAATGCACCGGCGGCATCAGGCGGGCCTGCCGCCTGATCATATCGACATCCCCGCTTAAGGCTTTTTTCTCTGCGGCGATCATGGTGATATGGCGAAACAATAAAAGGGAGAGACGCGGCATGACCAGACCCAGTCCAAGGGACATCAAGGCCATCGCGGACGCAGCTGGCGTTCCCGTCGATGCCGAGGTCGCAAGTCGCATCGCCGATTCGATCGGCCCGGCTTTCGAAGGGTTCGAGCCGGTCTCCGGCACCTTGCCGTTCGATCTCGAGCCGGCGAGCTTCCTGCTGGTCCAGACCCGGAAGGCGTCATCATGAGCACCGAGCCCGCCCTGATGTCGTTGACCGCGGTTGCCAAGGCGATCGCGGCCAAGCAAGTGTCCTCGCAAGAGGTGACGCGGTCCTGCCTGCATCGTATCGCGCAATGGCAGCCGCGGCTCAACGCCTTCATGTCGATCGAGGCCGAGGCGGCATTGAAGGCGGCCGGCGAGGCCGACGCCGAGCTTGCGAAAGGCAAAAGCCGCGGTCCGCTGCATGGCGTGCCGCTGGCGCATAAGGACATGTATTACGACGCCGGTCATGTCGTGACCTGCGGTTCGAAGATCCGCCGCGACTTCGTCCCGACCACGACGTCGACGGCGCTGCAGCGCCTCAAGGATGCCGGATCGATCCGCCTCGGCTCGCTGCAGATGGTGGAATTCGCCTATGGCCCGACCGGGCACAATTTCCATCACGGCGCGGTGCATAATCCCTGGAAGTTCGGCCATATCACCGGCGGCTCGTCATCGGGCTCGGGCTCGGCGGTCGCCGCGCGCCTGACCTTTGCCGCGCTCGGTTCGGACACCGGCGGTTCCATCAGCATGCCCGCGCATTTCTGCGGCGTCACCGGATTGAAAGTCACCTGGGGCCGCATCTCGCGCGCCGGCGCGATGCCGCTGTCGCAGTCGCTCGACACCGTCGGTCCGCTGGCGCGCACCGCGGCAGACTGCGCGCTGCTGCTCGGCCTGATGGCGGGACCCGACCCCGAGGATCCGACCGCGAGCGATGCGCCGGTGGGCGACTATGTGGCGGCCACCGAGGCCTCGATCAAAGGCCTCAAGATCGGCGTACCCTCATCCTTCTATGTCGACGATCTCGACGCCGATGTCGCAAAAATCCTCGACAACGCCATCGCCGTGCTGAAGCGCGAGGGCGCCGACATCGTCAAGGTCGATCTGCCCGACCAGCGCCAACTCGCCTCCGCCAGCCAGCTCGTGCTTGCGGTGGAGGCGGCCGCCTTTCACAAACGCTGGCTGATCGAGCGGCCGCAGGATTACGGTCCGCAGGTCCTGATGCGGCTGCAGAACGGGTTGGCCATTCCCGGCGTGCTGTATCTCGAGACGATGCGCTGGCGCGGCCAGGCGCTCGCGGCGCACAACGCCGCCACCAGCGGTGTCGATGCGGTGCTGGCGCCGGTGGCGCCGCTGGCTGCACCGACCATCACCGAGAGCGACGTCGGCAACGGTCCGGATGCCGCGGGGTTGCTCCAGCGTGTGACGCGCTTCACGCGTCCGATCAATTACCTGGGCCTGCCGTCGCTGGCGATTCCCGCCGGCTTCACGCCGAAAGGCCTGCCGGTCGGCTTGCAGCTGATCGGTCGCTCGTTCGACGAAGCAACGCTGCTCACCATCGGCGCCGCGTTCCAGCGCGCCACCGATTTCCACGACAAGGTGCCGCAATTGCCTTCAGCGTGACATGCTCGCATAGCCTTCGCGGGACTGTGGCCGCGCCGTAACGGTCAAAGATCGAATGGAGGAGCAGGGCGGTTTTTAGGAGTTGTCAGGTCGGCTGTTTGTGGATAGCCTCGACGGTGCGTGCAGGCGAAATGCGCGCGTAACCGGGGGAAATTTCCATGGTCCTGTCCAACGAAAGCATCATTGTCATCCTGTTCGTCGGCCTGGTCGCAGGCTGGCTCGCCGGCAAGATCGTCCGCGGCACCGGTTTCGGCATCATCGGCGACATCCTGGTCGGCATCGCCGGCGCATTCATCGCGGCCCTGCTGTTTCCGAAGCTCGGCATCCACATTGGAACCGGCATCGTGTCCGAGATCATCTATTCCGCGATCGGCGCCATCATCCTGCTGCTGATCGTGCGGCTGGTGCGGACCGGCGGGCGTTTGTGACAGTCGTCTGACGGCGCATCCTCGGGTCGTCCGCCCGGAGCAGGGCGCTTTCGTTATTTTCCAGTGGTCCTTTGACCCCGACATTCGCAAAGCACCCGCTGCAATGGGGTGCGAATGTTGGGGTCGGACCACTGGCGGGCGCATGCCATTTAGGTTAATCGGAGTTCATTGGACGATACCGGCAAAAGCCGGTATTCTGCGTTCACTGTATCTTATTGAAATCCCCGCATTAATACGGGTTCGACCGTTCTTTAGACGAGAGATCAGGACTGATGGCAGCCGCTCCTCCCGGTGTCCGGCGTTCCGAACTCGGTGATGCGCTGCGCGCCTGCCGCGGCGCGTTCATCGGCGTGTTCATGATGAGCTGCATCATCAACCTGCTTTACCTGACCGGCTCGATCTTCATGCTGGAGGTCTATGACCGCGTGCTGCCGAGCCGCAGCGTGCCGACCCTGGTCGGCCTCGTCGTGATCGCCGCGGGCCTCTACATGGCGCAAGGCTTCCTCGATCTGCTGCGCGGCCGCATTCTCGGCCGCGTCGGCACCGCGCTCGACGAAGCCCTGAACGCGCGCGTGTTCGACATCGTGGTGCGATTGCCGCTGGTCGCGGGCGGACGCACCGAAGGCCTGCAGCCGTTGCGCGATCTCGACAATGTCCGTTCCTTCCTCGGCAGCATGGGTCCGGGCGCGTTCTTCGACCTGCCATGGCTGCCGTTCTATCTCGCGATCTGCTTCGCCTTCCACGTCATGATCGGCCTCACCGCGCTGGTCGGCGCCGTTTTCCTGGTCGGGCTGACGCTGATCACCGAATACATGTCGCGCCAGCCGGCGCGCGAGGCGATGACGCTGGCCGCGCGCCGCAACGATCTGGCCGCTGCAAGCCGCCGCAATGCCGAGGTGCTGGTCGCGATGGGCATGGCCGGCCGGCTCAACAAGCGCTGGAACGAAGCCAACGAGAAGTATCTCACCGGCAACCAGAACGCGAGCGACGTCACGGGCGGCCTCGGTGCGGTGTCCAAGGTGATGCGGATGATGCTGCAATCCTCGGTGCTCGGCGTCGGCGCCTATCTCGTGATCCACCAGGAGGCGACGGCGGGCATCATCATCGCGGGTTCGATCCTGTCCGCGCGCGCGCTGGCGCCGGTCGATCTCGCGATCGCGCACTGGAAGGGCTTCGTCGCAGCCCGGCAGAGCTGGCACCGCCTCAACAAGCTGCTCGAGCAGATGCCGGAGCGGCCGACGCCGACGCTGCTGCAGAATCCCTCGAGCCGTCTGTCGGTCGAGGGCGTCGCGGTCGTCGCGCCCGGCGATCAACGCGTGATCATATCGGACGTGACCTTTGCACTGGAGGCCGGCAACGGCCTTGGTGTGATCGGGCCCTCCGGCTCGGGCAAGTCGTCGCTGATCCGTGCGCTGGTCGGCGTCTGGCAACCGATTCGCGGCAAGGTCCGCATCGACGGCGCGGCGCTGGACCAATGGTCGTCCGACGTGCTCGGGCAGTTCGTCGGCTACCTGCCGCAGGACGTCGAGCTGTTCGCCGGATCGGTGGCGCAGAACATCTGCCGCTTCGATCCCGACGCCAAGTCCGACAAGATCATCGCCGCCGCCAAGGAAGCCGGCGTGCATGACATGATCATCAAGATGCGCGACGGCTACAACACCCAGGTCGGCGAGCAGGGCACTGCGCTGTCGGCAGGCCAGGCGCAGCGCGTGGCGCTGGCCCGCGCGCTGTACGGCGATCCCTTCCTGATCGTGCTCGACGAGCCCAATTCCAATCTCGATACCGAGGGCGACGAGGCGCTGAGCCGTGCGGTGCGCGCCGCCCGCGAGCGCGGCGCCATCGTGGTCGTGGTCGCGCACCGGCCGATCGGCATCGAGGCGGTCGACCAGATCCTGGTGCTGAAGGACGGCCGCATGCAGGCCTTCGGTCCGAAGGAGCAGGTGCTGGCGCAGGTGCTGCAGCCACGCGTCGCCTCGCCCGCGCCGATCAAGATCGTGTCCGAGGCCGGAGCCAAGTCATGATCTCGCTGAAGGAGATGAAGGGCGCGAAGCGCTCGATCCGGCTGCATCTGATCGTCGGTCTTGCGATCGTCGTGATTCTGGCCGGCGGGCTCGGCGGCTGGGCCTCGACCCAGGATATTTCGGGCGCGCTGATCGCGCCGGGCCAGATCGTGGTCGAGTCCAACGTCAAGAAGGTGCAGCATCCGACCGGCGGCGTGGTCGGCGAGTTGCGCGCCCACGATGGCGACACGGTCAAGGCCGGCGACATCGTGGTGCGGCTCGACGACACCGTCACCAAGGCCAACCTCGCGATCGTCACCAAGAACCTCGACGCGGCGTGGGCGCGCGCGGCGCGGCTCGAGGCCGAGCAGCGCGGCACCGACAAGATCAAGTTTCCGCCGCAGCTCACCGATCGCGCTGGCGATCCCGACGTTGCCGCCGTGATGGCGAGCGAGACCAAGCTGTTCGACGTGCGCGTCAACGGCCGCGCCGGCCAGAAGGCGCAATTGGCCGAGCGCGTCACCCAGCTGAACGAGGAGATCTCCGGCCTCTCGGCGCAGGCCAAGGCCAAGGATCAGGAAATCGCGCTGGTGGAGAAGGAGCTCGCCGGCGTCAGCGATCTCTACGACAAGCACCTGGTGCAGATTTCGCGCCTGACCACGCTGCAGCGCGACCAGGCCCGCCTCAACGGCGAGAAGGCGCAATACGTCTCCCAGCGCGCCCAGGCCAAGGGCAAGATCACCGAGACCGAGCTGCAAATCATCCAGGTCGACAAGGACATGGTCAGCGAGGTCTCCAAGGACCTGCGCGAGACCAACGACAAGATCGGCGAATATATCGAACGCAAGGTCACCGCCGAGGACCAGCTGCGCCGCGTCGACATCCGCGCCCCGCAGGACGGCATCGTGGCGCAGTCCACGGTGCATACCGTCGGCGGCGTGATCACGGCGGGCGATGCCATCATGCTGATCGTGCCGCAGAGCGACGATCTGCAGGTCGAGGCCAAGGTGCAGCCGCAGGACATCGACAAGCTGCAGATCGGGCAGAAGACCGTGCTGCGGCTTTCCGCCTTCAACCAGCGCACCACGCCGGAATTGAACGGCGTCGTTACCCGCGTCTCGCCCGACGTCGCCACCGACCAGCGCACCGGGCAGAGCTACTACACCATCCGCGTCTCGATGCCGCCGGAGGAGATCGCCCGCCTCGGCGAGGTCAAGCTGATCCCGGGTATGCCGGCGGAAGCCTTCGTGCAGACCGGCGACCGCACGGTGATCTCGTATTTCATGAAGCCGCTGCACGACCAGCTGATGCGCGCGTTCCGGGAGCGGTGAGTTCGTCGGGCCTCATCCTTCGAGACGCCGCTTCGCGGCTCCTCAGGATGAGGGGGTGGGCTAACACAAGCGAAAGATGTTTGCCCTCATGGTGAGGAGCGCGGCTTTGCCGCGCGTCTCGAACCATGAGGCCCATCACCCCAAATTCTTCAGCAGCAACTCCAACGCCGTCTTCGCGAACGTGTGCATGTTGGCCTGCCGGTCACTCTTGCCGGTCTCCAGCGTGATCACCGCCGTCGAGCTGCCCGCTACCGCCATGCAACTGTGGCCGGCGGCATCGCCATAGCGATTGCCGGTCGGCCCCGTCGCGCCGGTTTCGGACAGACCCCAGTCGGTGGCAAAGCGGCGCCGCGCCGTTTCCGCCAGCAGCTTCGCGTAGGGCTCCGACGCGGAGCGGATGCCCTTCATCGCCTCGTCGGGGATGTCCATCAGCAGGCGCCGCGCGTCGCGGGTATAGACCACGGCGCCGCCGAGGAAATAGGCGGAGGCGCCAGGCACCGACAGCAGCGCGGCCGAGATCAGCCCGCCGGTCGAGGATTCCGCGACCGCAATGGTCTGTTTGTGCGCGACCAGTTTGGCCGCGATCTGCTCGGCGATGCCGATAAGTTCTTTCATAAGGTCAACTCCGCTTCAGGATGCGCTTCAGCAGCGGCTTTTTCTCGGGCTTGTCGGCCAGCGAATGCCAGACCACGCGGATGAAGTTCTTGGAGGCAAGCTCGGTCGGCGCCCATTTGGCGTCGAGATCGGCGAAGGGCTTTGCCGCCACGACGTCGTCCTCGCTCTTGCCGTCCTTCACCAGCGCCGCCATGCGGTCGCGCGCGGTGACCAGCATGGCGCGATAGGCTGACCAGCGCCGCCTTGTCGGCGACTGGGCCGTGGCCCGGCACGATGCGGGTCTTGTCGTTGACGAGCTTGAGATAGGCGTCGGTCGCCGCGATCATGCCCTTGATGTTGCCGCCATTGGCAAAGTCGATATTGGGATAGCGGCCGTTGGTGAAGGTGTCGCCGGTTGAAAGCACGTTCGCGGTCTTGAACCAGACATAGGTGTCGCCATCGGTGTGGGCGTTGGCGATGTGCTTCAGGTCGGCGACGCGGCCGAGCATCCTGATCTTGAACGCGCCGGTATAGGTCTTGGCCGGCAGCGCCTCGGGTGCGGCGGGCGGCGTCTGGACGCCGGTCAGTCCGTTGGTGGTGCCGGCCGCAAGCCTGGTCTTGACGTCGACCTCGGCGACGACAGTGACGCCGTCCTTGGCGAATGGCGCATTGCCGCCGGTGTGGTCGCCATGGAAATGCGTGTTGATGAGATATTTGATCGGCTCGCGGGAGAGCGTGGTGATCGCGGCCTTGATCTTGTCATGCAGCGGCGCGTACTGGCCGTCGACCATGATGATGCCGTCCTTGGCGGTCGCGACCGTGATGTTGCCGCCCTGGCCCTCCAGCATATAGACGCCGTCGCCGAGATCGGTGGTCTTGATCTCGACCTTGGAGAAATCGATCGGCGCAGGTGTGGGCGGAGCGGGTGAGGGCGGTTGCTGGGCCTGCTGCGCCAGCGCACTGCCCGCGAGCCAGAGCGTGGTTGCAGCCACGGCGATTGCAGTCCTGTTCATTCCAAAGCCTCCCGTTACCCTCCTCCCTAGCATAGCAGCTTTGGTTTTGCCGAGTTGCGGGCGCTGGCCCGCCCTGCTTGAATACCCGCAACAGAGGACACCTCATGACCACCCCGCTGCCCGGCGGCGTCGATTGCGACCTGCATCCGGCCGTTCCGCATTTGACCAGCCTGCTGCCCTATATGAACGACTACTGGCGCGACCAGGTGACGACGCGCGGCATGGTCGACCTGGTGTCGCAATCCTATCCGGCCAATTCGCCGATTTCGGCGCGACCGGACTGGCGGCCGGCCAAGGGCAAGCCGGGCGCCGATCTCGCCGACATGCAGGCGCAGGCGCTCGATCCCTTCAAGGTCGCCTTCGGCATCTGCAACCCGCTCTACGCCGTGCAGATGGTGTTCTCGGAGGACATGCAGGACGCGTTCTGCCGCGCGCTGAACGACTGGCTGGTCAAGGAATGGCTCGACAAGGATTTGCGGCTGCGCGGCTCGATCGTGATCCCGACCCAGAGCATCGAGAAAGCCGTCGCCGAGATCGAGCGCTGCGCGCAGGACAAGCGTTTCGTCCAGGTGCTGATGCTTGTGATGGGCGACATGCCCCTGGGCAAGCGCGCCTACTGGCCGATCTATGCCGCCGCCGAGCGGCTCGGCCTTCCCATCGGCGTCCATGCCGGCTCGGCCTATCACAACCCGCCGACTTCGGTCGGCTGGGGCTCCTATCATGTCGAGGACTATGTCGCGCAGGCGCAGGCGTTCCAGACCCAGCTCACCAGCCTGATCGTGGAGGGCGTGTTCGCGCGCCACCCGAAGCTGAAAGTGGTGATGCTCGAGTCCGGCTTCACCTGGCTCGCGCCGTTCGTCTGGCGGCTGCACAAGTTCTGGCGCGGCATCCGCATGGAAACGCCCTGGGTCGACCGCCCGCCGATGGAGATTGTGCACAGCAACATCCGCTTTTCCCTGCAGCCGGTCGACGCGCCGCCCGATTCGGCAACGCTGCACCGCCTGTTCGACCATATGCAGTCGGACGAATTGCTTCTATTCTCAACGGATTACCCACACTGGCAATTTGAGGGCAACGAAGCCCTGCCGGATGGGTTATCATCCGACCTCGTGCGCAAGATCATGATCGACAATCCGCTCGCCACTTACGGCCGGCTCAAGGTCGAGGAAACCACGCCATGAACATCCAGCTCCGCGATCGTCCCGAGGTCGAATCGAAGGTCGCTGCCAAAGTCGCGATCGCCGATTGCGACATCCATCCGGCGCGCGCCACCAAGCAGGAGCTGTATCCGTTCCTGGCGAAGCGCTGGCACGAGCATCTCGCGGTCTATCAGGAGCATGCCTATCAGGGCATGATGGAAGGCCCGCCCTACCCGAAGGCGCAGCCCAACGCGTCGCGGCGCGACGCCTATCCGCCCGAAGGCGGCATGCAGGGCTCCTCGCTGTCCTTCATGCAGAAGCAGCACCTCGATCCCAACAATGTCGTGCTCGGCGTGCTCAATCCGCTGAAGACCGGGCAGGGCCTGCGCAACCACGACCTCGCGGCCGCGATCTGCTCGGCGATCAACGACTGGCAGATCGAGAAGTGGACGTCGAAGGATTCGCGGCTGAAGGGCTCGATTGTGGTGGCGAACGAGGACGGCATCACCGCGGCGAAGGAAATTCGCAAGTGGGCGGGCAACAAGAACTTCGTGCAGGTGCTGCTGCTCTCGCGCAATGTCGAGCCGCTCGGGCAGCGCCGCTACTGGCCGATCTATGAGGCGGCTGAGGAGGCCGGCCTTCCCGTCGGCGTGCACGCCTTCGGCTTCGGCGGCAATCCGATCACGGCGTCGGGCTGGCCGAGCTATTACATCGAGGAGATGGTCGGGCATTCGCAGTGCCAGCAGACCGCGCTGGCCTCGCTCGTGCTCGAAGGCGTGTTCGAGCGCTATCCGAAGCTGAACATGATCATGATCGAAGCCGGCTTCGGCTGGGCGCCGTCGCTGGCCTGGCGGCTCGACAAGAGCTGGCAGCGGCTTCGCAGCGAGGTGCCGCATGTCAAACGGCCGCCGTCGGAATATATCCGCGACCACATCTGGTGGACCACGCAGCCGATGGAGGATCCCGAGCGGCGCGATCATCTGTTCGAATTGATCGACTGGATCGGCTGGGACAAGCTGTTGTTCGCCACCGACTACCCGCACTGGGATTTCGACGATCCTTCGCGCGTGCTGCCGCCGGGCGTGTCCGACACCAGGCGCGATGCGTTCTATCTCGGCAACGCCAAGGCGCTGTACGGCGTGTCGTGATGGCGCTCGGGTCGTCGTTTGCGCCGGGCCGTCCGCAACCTCTTACCCTCTCCGCTTGTGAGGCTCGTACGACCCCTCACCCGGCTCACGCCTGCGGCGTTCGCCACCCTCTCCCGCAAGGGGAGAGGGGTAAGGGCGCTCTCGGCAATAGCTCGAACCGCCTGCTGCCCTCATGACAAAACACGTCATCGCCCCCGTCGGCGAATTGCCGCCGGGGTCGCGCAAATTCGTCACCATCGACGACCGGCCGATCGCCATCTTCAACATCAAGGGCGAGTATTTCGGCCTGCTCAATCGCTGCCCGCATCAGGGCGCCGCACTCTGCGAGGGCCCGCTGATCGGGCTGGCGCGCTCCTCCGATCCCGGCGAGATCGAGTACACCAGGCTAGGGGAGATCATCCGCTGCCCCTGGCACGGCTGGGAGTTCGACATCCGCACCGGGCAATCCTATTGCGACCCGCGCCGCTTCCGCGCCAAAGCCTATCCGGTCAATGTCGAGCCGGGCACGGCGGTGGTGAAAGGGCCGTATATCGCCGAGACCGTGAACGTCGCGGTCGAGAGCGACTACGTGGTGGTGGATTTGTAGGCGGCAAGGGGTGTGCGGTCGATGTCGAGCGGGGCACGGCTGTGGTGAAGGGACCGTCGAGACGGCGAAGGTCGCCGAGAGCGATGACGTGGTGGTGGATTTGGTGTCGTCACTGCGAGCATGGCTCGCAATGACGACATGCCAAACGGTTAATTCAGAACCGACGCAACTACTCTTCCACCGGGACCAGCGCCGGGCCGTCATCGATCTTGACGGTGTGAGGCGCGCTCGGCGGATCGACATGCTCGGTCAAATTCCAGGCGAACGAACCGCCGCACTGGATGCAGCAATTTGCGCAACCGTGTTTTCCATCCAGGCCATCGCCCCAGGTCCTGGACTTGTTCCCGTTGCCGCCGCCGTAGCAGATCTTTTCGCCGGGATCGCAGAATCCCGCGACGACCAATTCTGTCTTCCCAGGATTCAAAACCCAGCGCTTGTGATGGTCCGGCCAGTGCACCGGGCGGGATTTTGACCAAAGGTACATGAAGATTGTTTCGGGCGTGTTGTTGGAGAATTTGAAATTCGCCCTATTATCCGCAGAAGCGATGCTTCCACCCGCGAGACTGAGCAGAAGACCCAGGACAATCGCCGTGATGCCTTTACGCATGACTGCCTCCAATATGTTTTGACGTAATTCGGACGTGCTTCGCCGAAGCTTCGCGCAACAGCGCGCGAAACTCGACTTGGCCTCTTTGATGACTTTCGGTTTGACGCCTTGCAACGTGACGCCCTCGAATAGTGAAGGCCGAAAACGCATCGTGGACCGATCGCGGGGCGTCAATGTCCGCGCGGGCACCAGCGGTGCGGCAAAAAATAATCTCTACCTGTAAATGTCTATACTTAAGTAGACTATCTTGGAATGTCGTCTCCGTCAACGAAGCGCGCGACGCGCCGCCTGCTCACTCTCGCAATTTGATGTGAAGTCGACTGCAACCGATGCGTGCGCAGCATTGTTTTTCGCGGCCAAGACCTCGGAGCGCCGCGTCCCGGCTCGCGTGTTGGCAGTCATCAGACCCTGCGCGGATCAGATTTCCCGCGTGTTGTCCGCCTCGGTCGTCAAACGGCCTTCCAGACGACGTTTGATCTCCGGCCATTCGCTGTCGAGGATCGAGAAGACGACGGTATCGCGGATATGTCCATTCCATGTTCGCCGGTCGCGCCGAAGGACTCCCTCTCTCACTGCGCCGAGCTTGAGGACGGCGGCCTGGCTCCGTGTGTTGCGCGTATCGACGGTGAATTGCACGCGTACGGCGCCGGAGTCGAATGCATGGTTCAGCATGAGAAGTTTCGTTTCGGGATTGACGACGCTCGCGCGGACGTCGGGATGCAGGAACGTCGCCCCGATCTCCACGCCGCCATGTTTCGCCGCCGCCGTGAAGTAGGAAGAGATACCAACGACGCGGCCGTTCGAGAGATCTCTGACGACGTACGACAGGCGGTCGGTCAAAGGCGCGCTGGAAGTTGCGATCCAGTACTCTTCAAAACCGGCGCCCACCGGGTTCACCAGCATGATGGACCACGATTGCGGATCGCAATCCACCAGGGCGCGAACGGCCGCTTTGTGGCTGGACGCAAGCGGCTCCAGACGCACAAAACGCCCCTGCAACGGTCGAAAGTTCATCTCCATCCGTCGGCGCCCCGCGAGCGAAGTATCTCAAGAAGTTGAAGAATAGCCGCGTCTCGTCGCTCCTCGCAATGACGAAGCATTGCGCAGAACTACTCGGCGCCCGCCATCATCTGCCGCTCGCGGGCGTAGCGCACCAGCGCGACGAAGCGATAGAGGCCGTGCACGAACTTTCCATAGGGCAGCGTGATGAACAGCGCGAACACGAAGCCGAGATGGATCGCCAGCAAGAATCCCATCGCTGATGTGTCGCGCCACAGCAGCAGCGCGAGGCCGGTCAGGCTGGTGAGAAACAGCATCAGGATGAAGGCCGAGTCCATGCCCATCCGCGACTGATCCGACAGGTCAGGATCGCGCCGAAATTTCGCGGCGAACAGTCCGATCGGCCCGATCAACAGACCGATACCGCCGAGCGTGCCGAGCACGACGGGCAGGTCCCACCAGGCATAGGGCGCCTCGCGCGCCAGCAGATAATGATAGAGCGTGGCGACACAGGTCGCGGCGAAGCAGAGCAGGAAGCCGTAGAACGTCAAATGATGATAGATCTTGCGGCGATCGGTCGGCTGGTCGTCGGCATTGAAGCAGCCGACCCCGCCGCCGTCGAGATAGCGCAACTCGCCGGCATCGCGGACCGCCTGCCAGATCGAGCCGGTGTCGGCGCGGCCGCCGATCGGTTCGCCGATGTCGCGCCAGAACGCGCGCACGCTCATGACCAGCGCGACGATCGCGTAGAGAAAGGCCACGCCGAACAGTGCCGCCATCGCGTTGTGCGGCATTAATTTGTAGAACGCGCCCGGGCCGGTGTGGACGCCGTACAGCACCGCGCGGTCGTTCACCGCCGCAAAACCGAAGATGAAGGCGGCGACGCTCAGCGCCGCGATCACGGAGATGACCACGCCGTTGCGTGCGAACAGGCCGGCCAGTGCGGGAGGCCAGGCATAGGCGGCATAGGAATCGTTGCGCGCGATCGCGAGCGTCTTCGGCACATTGACATTGAATTCGTGTGGCGGCGAGAACTGGCAATCGACATAGCAGGCGCCACAACCGTGGCAGAGATTGGCGAGATAGTTGAGGTCGCCGTCGGAGAAGGCGCGCCGCATCTCCATCGCGGGAAATACCGCGCACAACCCCTCGCAATAGCGGCAGGAGTTGCAGACCGTCATCAGGCGGTCGGTCTCTTCGAGGATGGGTGTGCCGTGCATGGTGTGGACGAATTCCTTCCCTCTCACCGCGATAGCGGTGTGCCCCCTCTCCCCGCGTGCGGGGAGAGGGTTGGGGTGAGGGGGGCTTTCCGCGCACCGCGCTTGTGGAGACTCCCCCTCACCCGGATCGCTACGCGATCCGACCTCTCCCCGCAGGCGGGGAGAGGTGATTGCGCCATCGTCGCCTCAATTCCTCGCATTGTTCGCCGCCTCCCGCCCTGCGATGCGCCCGAACACGCTGCCGATGGTCATGCCCATGCCGGCCGCATAGCCCTTGCCGAGCACATTGCCCGCCATGATCTCGCCGGCCGCGAACATGTTCGCCGACGGCTTGCCGTCTGTCATCAGCATGCGCGACTGCCGGTTCACGCGCGTGCCGAGATAGGTGAAGGTGATGCCGGGCCGCACCGGATAGGCGAGGTACGGCGGTGCGTCGATCTTGCGCGCCCAATGCGTCTTCGGCGGCGTGATGCCCTCGGTGCGGCAATCGTCGAGGATGGTGTGATCGAAGGTGCCGGGCCGCACCGCCGCGTTGAAGTCGGCGACGGTCTTCGAAAGCCGCTCCGGGTCGAGCTCGAGCTTGCCGGCAAGCTCGGCCACGGTGGCGCCCGCGATCGGCGGAAACAACGTCGGCATGAAGCTCGTCACCACGCTGGAGTCGAAGATGATGTAGGCAATCTGGCCGGGCTGCGCGGCGACCAGCCGGCCCCAGATCGCATAGCGCTTGGGCCAGATGTCCTCGCCCTCGTCGTAGAAGCGCTGCGCGTCTCTGTTGACGACGATGCCGAATACGACCGAGTCATGGCGGGTGATAATGCCGCCGTCGAATTTCGGCGCGCGCGCGTCGATCGCGACAGCATGGCACTGGGTGGGATCGCCGATCTCCTGCACGCCCTTGGCCAACAGCATCTTCAGGATCGCGCCGCGGTTATAGGGCGTGCCGCGGATCAGGAAATTGTCGGCGGCCTCGCCCCAATACTGCTTCAGCCATTCGATGTTGGCCTCGAAGCCGCCCGCCGCCGCGACCAGCGTGGCGGCCTTGACGGTCTGATGCACGCCGTCGTGCTTCAGCGACGCGGAAAGGAACATACCGTCAGCGACGTCGAGATCACTCACTTCGGCGTCATAGAGCACGTCGACGCCGAGCCCCTCGGCCGTACGATAAAGCGCGTTCAGCATGGCGCGGCCGCCGCCGAGGAAGAACGAGTTGGTGCGCCCGAGGCTCAGCGTGCCGCCGAGCGAGGGCTGCCAGCGCACGCCCTGCTCGACGATCCAGTTCAGGATGTCCTTGGATTCGTGGATCATCATGCGCGCCAGCTCCTCGTCGGTCTGGCCGCCGGTGACGCGCAGCAAATCCTCCCAGAACTCTTCCTCGGTGTAGGGTCCGGTCAGGATATCGGTCGCCGCATCATGGGCGCAGCGCATGTTGCGGGTGTGGCGGGTGTTGCCGCCGCGATAGAATTTCGGCGCGCCTTCCAGCACCAGCACGGACGCGCCGGCGCGCCGCGCGCTGATCGCCGCGCACAAAGCGGCGTTGCCGCCGCCGATCACGAGCACGTCGTATTTGCGGTTAAAATCGACCATGCGCTGTTTTTAGCTTGCCTGCATGGAAATCAAAGGTCGGCGCCTGTCCGCGATTGCTGGGTATACTAGCTGATTTGCGACAATATGATCAGCACCACGGTCACGGTAATCGCACCGCCGATGCGGGTTGCGATTTGCGCAAACGGCATCAGCTGCATCCGATTGGCTGCGGTGAGGATTGCAACGTCGCCGGTGCCACCCTGTCCGCTGTGGCAGGCGGTGACGATCGCCGTGTCGATCGGGTACATTTTCATCCAACCTCCGACAAGGAATCCGGTGCCGATGATTGTAACCACAGTCGAAACGATGGTGATGAGGTAAGGCAAGGTAAAGGCAGCCACCAGTTTGTCCCATGGCGTCAGCGCGACACCGATCGCAAACAACAGCGGGTAGGTGACGGCGGTCGAGAAGAATTTGTAGACATGAAAGGCTCCGACTTGCAGCGACGGCGAGACCGCCCGCGCCAGCTTCAGAAACACCGCAATCGCAAGCATCGCGACGGGAGCCGGAAAGCCGAACAGCCGCTGTGCCAGCGCACCTATCAGGTAGAGCGTCACAGCGGTGACCACTGCGGCAGCGACGGTCGATACGTCGACGCGATCGTCGGCGCCTTCCTCCTCGAATTCGAGCTCGTCGTGTTCACCTGGTTGCAGGCGTCCTTCACCGGTGAGGTGCGGATAACTCTTGCCGACATAGTTGAGCGTGCCCGCGAGCAGAATAGCAGTGAGGCTGCCAAGCATCACCGGCGGCAATACCTGAGCAAACAGGTCGCCCTGTGGCTGGTGCAGGATTTGCGAATAGCCGATCGAAAGCGGGATCGCACCCTCACCGACGCCGCCGGCCATGATCGGGACCACGACAAGGAAGAACGTATGGTAGGCGCCGAGGCCCAGCATGACGCCGACCAGCGTCCCGACGATGCCCCCGGCGACCGAGCCTGCGGCCAGCGGAATGAATATCTTGAGGAAGCCCTTGATCAGGACGCCGCGATCCATTCCCAAAATGCTGCCGACGATGATGCAGGAGATGAACAGGTACAGGAAGTTCGAGTCCTTGGTGAAATCCTTCACCGAATCCAGGATCGAATCCGGCAGCAAGTGATGGAACGCAAGGAACGACGGAATGAAGGTGGCAAAGATCGCCGCGGCGCCGATGTTACGGATGATCGGAATTCGCTTGCCCAGTTCGGCGCAAGCGAAGCCGCCCATCGAGAGCAGGACGATCGCCATCAAGATGTCGGACGGGACTTTCCCCGTGGCAACGAACCCGCCGATCACTGCGAACAGGAGCAGAAAAACCGGCAGCGGAATGATACCGATCTTGTAATCGACGATCGCCCACCAGCCCTTGGGCCAGAAGCTTTCAGCGGTGTCTTGCAAACCGGGCGGTGCGCTTTTTGCGTCCTGCAATCTCAGACCCCCCTGTGAGTGGCCGGCGTTTTCTCGCCGGTGGACATTGTTCTGATCCGGCAATCTGCCACGCCCGCGCGGCATGACCAACCGAAAAACGCCGGGTGGGCCCCGGCCGGCGTCTCGTGCTGCTACGCGGTGACCGCTTCGCGCGTCGCCATGGCCTTGCCGCCGCGATAGACGGTCAGCGAGCCGATGATGCCGAGCGCTGCGCCGAACATCAGCCAGTAGCAGGGCGAAGCCTTGTCACCGGTCTTGTCGATCAGCCAGGTCGACGCGAACGGCGTGAACGTTCCGAACAATCCGGCCGCCAGCGCGAAGGCGATCGAGAAGCAGGTGGTGCGGACATGCGCCGGCACGATCTCGACCAGGCAGCCGAGCATGGTGCCGCTGTAGACGCCGAAATAGAACGAGAACATCATCTGCACCGCAAGCAGCTTGCCGAAGGTCGGCGCGGTCGCGAGCCAATGCAGGGCCGGGTAGGCCGTCAGGAAGGACAGCGTGGCGATCGTCACCAGCACCGGCTTGCGGCCGATGCGGTCGGAGAGGGCGCCGCCGACCGGATTCCAGATGAAGTTGGTCACGGCCACGAGGAGGGTGACGAGCAGGGTATCCGACGCCGACAGCTTGAGCTCCTTGCCGAAGCCGGGCGCATACACGGTGATGAAGTAGAAGGTCGTGGTGGTCAGCACAGCGATCATCATGCCCAGGATGACGATGCGCCAGTTCGCGATCGCCGAGGCGAAGACTTCGCTCGCGGTGGGATGCTTCTTCATGGCAAGGAATTCGGGCGTTTCCTCCAGCGTGCGGCGCAGGAAGAAGATGACCGGAATGATGATGCAGCCGATCAGGAACGGGATGCGCCATTTTGCGATGCCGCCGATCGAGTCGAGGAAGGTATCGGCCGGCATGAGTTCGCTGAGGATGAAGCCGATGATCGCCGCCACGAAGATCGCGACCTGCTGGCTGGAAGACTGGAACGAGGTGTAGAAGCCGCGATTGCCCGGCGTTGCGATTTCGGAGAGATAGACCGAGACGCCGCCAAGCTCGACGCCGGCGGAGAAGCCCTGGATCAGCCGGCCGAGCAGCACGATGATCGGCGCTGCGATGCCGATGGCCGCATAGGACGGGCAGAACGTGATCACCACGGTGCCGAGCGCCATGAGCGACAGCGTGACGATCAGGCCCTGGCGGCGACCGATACGATCGATATAGGCCCCCAGCACGACCGCGCCCACGGGGCGCATCATGGCGCCAAGCCAGAACACGCCATAGGCATTCAGGAGTGCCGCGGTCTCGTTGGCGGACGGGAAGAAGGCGGCCGCGATCGGCTTGGCGTAGAAGCCGAACAGGAAGAAGTCGAACTGCTCGAGGAAATTGCCGCTGGTGGCGCGCAGGATGGCGCCGATGCGCGACTTGATCACGGGCGGCTGGACGCTTGTGGTTTCCGACATGGACGTTCCCCGTCTCGATCGGGACCGGTTGCGCGAAAAGTCTCGCGCCGGCCCGCTGTTGGTATGATGAGGCAATCTGTCACGCCCGCGCGGCATGACCAACCCGAAAACGCCGGACTGCATTGAATAATCGCGGATTAATCGGCCGGCTTCTGAGGAGTGTTCTTCGCCGACGCGATCAGCCACTGCCGGAACGCACGCAGCTTCGGCGGCTCGGCGACGCCTTCGGGCGACACGAGATAGAAGCCCGCATCCACCGGCAGCGCGATCTTGAAGGGAACCACGAGGCGCCCCTTGGCGATGTCATCCTGCACATAGGAGGTACGGCCCATCGCGACGCCGATGCCGTCGATCGCCGCCTGCACCGTCATCAGGATCAGGTCGAAGGTGATGCCGGGCTGCTTGGAGATGTCGGACGGCAATCCGGCCGCGGTCAGCCACTGCCGCCAGTCGTCGCTGTTGGTCGAGGTGTGCAGCAGCATGTGGTCGCGCAGGTCCTCCGGGCATTTCAGCGGCCGCTTGCCGTTGAGCAGCGCCGGGCTGCACACCGGAAAGAAGTCGTCCGCCATCAGCCATTCGGCACGCAGGCCTTGCCAGTTGCCGCGGCCGTAGCGGATCGCGGCATCGACGTCGCCGCCTCTGAAATCGACCAGCGCGGTCGAGGTGGTGATGCGCACGTCGATGCCGGGATGCGCCTCCTGGAATGCGGTGAGCCGAGGCAGCAGCCATTTGGCGGCCAGCGAGGCCAGCGTGGAGACCGTCAGCACATGATCGTCGTCCTTGCGCAGCAGCTGGTCGGTCGCGAGCCGCAGATCGTTGAAGGCGGCGCGCACGCCGGGCAGGTAGTCGCGCGCCTTCGGCGTCAGCGCCAGCGCGCGGTTTTTCCGGATGAACAGGCGGATGCCGAGCTCTTCCTCCAGCCGCCGGATCTGATGGCTGATCGCGGTCTGCGTCACGTTCAGCTCGGCGGCGGCCTGGGTGAAGCTGAGGTGCCGCGCGGCGGCTTCGAACGCCCGCAAGCCATTCAGGGACGGCAGCCTCGCAGTCATTTCGGCAGGTGCTCCAAATTCATGACGTTATCTCATGTGAAGCGGCACAACATGTCGTTTGCGGAACCGCCGAGGAGGGCAGATATTCACCTGCATAAGTTAGCTTTAGGAGCCAAAAATGTCCATCCTGACCCATGAATTGATGACAAATCATCATGTTGCGGGCGTTTGGGCCAATCTCGCCGAGACGCTCCACACCTGGCGCCAGCGCTACCGCGCCCGCCAGGAACTGAGCCACTGGACCGACCGCGACCTGCATGACGTCGGGCTGTCGTGGAGCGATATCGTCCGCGAAACCGAAAAGCCGTTCTGGCGGGCTTGAGAAGCCGCCAAAGCCGGCGCCGCCTCCGAATGAGGGGCGCCGGCCAATTTCTCTTCGACGGGAGCCGGCCATGACCACGCTTCGGTTCGACAATCTCCAGCAATATTCCGACGTGCTCCGCTCGCGCCAGGGTGAGAAGATCACGGTGCGCTTCGTCGAGCCGCGCGACGGCGAGGAGCTGCAGAACTATTACCGCTCGCTGTCGGCCCGCTCCCGCTACAACCGCTTCCTCGGCGCCATGAGCGAATTGCCGGCCCCGGTGCTCGACCGCTTCACCCATGTCGGTCTCGTCGAGGGGTTCACGGTGGTTGCGACCATGATGCTCGACGGCTTCGAGACCATCGTCGGCGAGGCGCGCTACGCGTTCCATGCCGAAGATGCGAGCCTCGAGTTCGGCCTCTCGATCGAGGACCGCTGGCAGGGCCATGGCATCGGCGCCGCGCTGATGAAGAATCTGGAATGCCGCGCGGCCTCGTTGGGCGCTTCGCGCCTGTTCGGCGACACGCTGCGCTCCAACGAGAGCATGATCGCTCTCGCCCGCAAGTCCGGTCACGCCTTCGTCCAGCACCCGGACGACTGGAAGCTGGTGCGCTTCCACAAGGCGATCAATGTCGCGCCAAAGGACGTCCCCTGCGCCAGCGCGCGCATCGCCGCGGCCGCCCGTGCCGTCGAGGCGCCTTTGCTCGCGGTCTAGTTCCCCTTGAACACCGGCTTGCGCTTGTCGATGAAGGCTTGCACCGCTTCCTTGTGGTCGGCCGTCGTGGTCAGCCGCACCAGCCGCATCGCCTCGTGGTCGCGCGCGGTGGCGAAATCGAACTGCAGCGCCTCGTCGAGATTGTCCTTCATGTAGCGCAGCGCCAGGGTCGGGCCATTCGCCATGGATTTGGCAAGCGCAAACGCCTCTTCCTGCAATTTGTCGTCGGGCACCACGCGGTTGACCAGTCCAATGCGCTCGCAGCGTTCGGCACTGACTTTCTCGGCCGTGAACATCAGTTCGCGAGCGCGCGCGGTGCCGACCAGCCGCGTCAGCAGCCAGGCGATGCCGTAGTCGCCGCTCAGCGCCACGTTGAGATACCCGGTCGAGACGAAGGCCGATTGCGCGGCGATGCGGATGTCGCAGGCCATGGCCAGCGCGAGCCCTGCGCCGGCCGCCGCGCCCGGCAGCGCCGCGATCGTCGGCTTGCGCACCGAGGCGAGCGCGCCGGTCAGCAGCCGCTGCCGCTCCTGCAGATCGGCGACCTTCTCGTCATGGGACATTTCCAGCTTCTTCTTGTCGCGATGCGCGCCCATGCCCTTGACGTTGCCGCCGGCGCAGAAGGCCTTGCCGGCGCCGGTGAGCAGGAGAACGCCGACCTCGGGGTTCTCGCCGCAGGTCTTGATCATCGTGCGCAGCGCCGGCGTCAGGGTATCAGACATGGCGTTGCGCACTTCGGGGCGGTTCAGCGTGATGATGGCGACGCGGTCGCGGACCACGCACAAGAGTTCGTCGGTGCCGGTATCGACTTTGACTTCGCTGGTCTCGGCAGTCAGTGCGTCGCTCATCAAAACTTCTCCACCCATGGCCGCAATTCCAGCTCCCAGGTCCAGGCGCTGCGCGGCTGTTGCAGGACGTTCCAGTAGCTCAGGGCGATCCCATCGGGATCGAGGAAGGCGTCAGGCCGATCGGGCGGATTTGGCCGGGCCGCGCTGCGGATGCCGCCGTCGATCACGAAATGCGCGACATGGATGCCTTGCGGGGACAATTCGCGCGCCATGCTCTGCGCCAGCCCACGCAGCGCGAACTTGCCCATCGCGAACGGCGCCGACTGCGGATAGCCCTTCACGCTCGCGGACGCCCCCGTGAACAGGATGGCGCCATGCTTGTTCGGCAGCATGCGGTTCACCGCCTGCTGCGCCACCAGGAAGCCGCCGAACGCGCTGACCGCGATGGCATTGGCGACCTCCGCCGGCACGAGGTCGACGAAGGCGCCGCGCGCCCGCGCGCTGGCGTTGTAGACCACGAGATCGGGCGTACCGATTTCGCGCTCGACCATGCCGAACAGACGTTCGACCTCGTCGGCCTTGGTGGCGTCGCAGGCATAGGCATGTGCGCCGGTCTCGCCGCAAAGTGACCCCAGCTTCTCGATCTTGCGGGCAGCCAGCGCGACCTCGATCTTCTCCCGGGCGAACAGCCGCGCCAGCGAGGCGCTCAAGCCTTCACCGGCGCCGACGATGAGGGCGGTCTTGTATTTCGGCGTGTCCATGGACGGTCATCCTGACAATGGCGGGGAACTTGATCTAGGTGCGCAGCCCTTGCAAACAACCCGCCTCCTGCAAAACAGCGTCGAGCACGCCCTTGTCGGGTGCGGCGGCATATTTGGTGCGCAGCATCGACAGCGACCGCCCATGATATTTCTGCGGCTTCTGCGTCCACTTCTCGCCGTCGAGCGTGACGCCGAATTCCTGCCTGCCCTCAGCAAGACATTTCTCGTTCGCGAGCGTCCACGGCAAAAATTTTCCGCCGACCTCTCTCAGGATCGGCATCATGGTCGGCGCGAGCGCCGGCCATGCTTCGAACGGTCCATCGTTGCGCGGCCAGAGCATGCGATGCACCCAATCCAGCACATGCGGCGCATTGCCTTCGATCAGCGCGCCCGAGGTCGGGTCGGTCCACAACTCATAGAGCTGGCCCCACAGACCGAAATCGCCGTAGGCCGGCCGCGCGCCGAAAAGATAGGGGCGGATTGCAAGGTGCGCTTCGAGCAGCGCCAGCATGTCCTTGAACCCGGCCTCGATCTGCGGCGCGGTCTCCGCATTCGATCCGACGAACCAGACCCTGTCGGCCATGCGCGCCCTGACCTGGCCGGCGAAACCGGCAAACTCTTCTTCATTCGCCTTGGGTGCGCGCATCCGCGCGATCCGGCCTGCCGAGCAGATCTGGTCGACATCGCGGGTCCAGCGATAGTGGAACATCCATTTGTTGCCCCATTCGTCGCCGAACTCCTCGATCAGCGCCGAGATGAAACCGGCCGCGCCCTCCGGATGGACCGACGGCTCCGGAAACAGTTTCTCCATCTGGTCGATGATCGGCGTGGAATCCTGGATGCCAGTACCGTCAGGCGTCACCACCAGCGGCACGATCGGCAGCTTGGCGTGCTTCTCGTACTCGGCCTGGCTCGCCGCGTTGCGCAAAATCCATTGATGCGGAATGGCTTTGTAGCGAAAATAGGAGCGCACCTTGACCGAATAGGGCGACATCTCGGCGCCGAAGATGCGATAGAGATCCGCCATGCGATCATGCCTCCCGTAACCTGCGGCGGCTTCACTGGCCGCTTTCTAAATGATCTACATCATCCAAAGCCGGCAAGACAGGGCGGAACGAGCAGGAATCTTCGAAATGCATCAACTTCTCAGGAATGATGTGACGCCCAAGTCGGGCCTGCTTGCGCCCGACACGACAGGCATGAATTTCTACCGCGCCGATCCCGTTCTGGCCGACCTTCTGCGCATCTATCTTCCCGACGCGCTGTTCCGGCACATCGAGCCGCATCTCGATCGCCTCGGCGCACTGGCCGGCGGTCCTCTCGACGAATGCGCGCGGCTCGCCGACCGGCATACGCCTGTGTTGCATCCCCGCGACAAGTTCGGCCGCGACGTGCAAACCATCGAATATCATCCGGCCTACGGCGAACTCGAGGACGCCGCCTTCGGCGAGTTCGGCATTCACGCGATGTCGATCCGCAAGGGCATCCTGGGCTGGCCGGACAAATATCCGGTCACGGCCAAGCACGCCTTCACCTTCCTGTTCAATCAGGCCGAGTTCGGGCTCGGCTGTCCGATCAATGTCACCGACGGCTGCGCCAAGCTGCTCGCAAATTTCGGCAGCGACGCGCTGAAGGACAGATATCTCGACGGCCTGACCCAGACCGACATGGCGAAGCTGACCCAGGGCGGTCAGTTCATGACCGAGAAGGAAGGCGGCTCCGATGTCGGCACCTTGACCACGACGGCCGTTCAGGAGGGCGACCACTGGCGGCTTTATGGCGAGAAATGGTTCTGCTCCAACGCCGACGCGAAAGTGGTGATGCTGCTGGCGCGGCCGGAAGGAGCGCCGCCCGGCACGCGCGGCGTCGGCCTGTTCCTGATGCCGCGTTTTCTCGATGACGGTTCGCAGAACCATTACCGGATCGTCCGGTTGAAGGACAAGCTCGGCACCCGCTCGATGGCGTCCGGCGAGATCAAGCTGGAGGGCGCCATCGCCTATGCCGTCGGCAAGCTCGACCGCGGCTTCGTGCAGATGGCCGAGATGGTCAACTCGTCGCGGCTTTCCAACGGCGTCAAGTCGACCGCGCTGATGCGGCGCGCCTATCACGACGCCATGACGGTGGCGAACAACCGCGTGGTGTTCGGCAGCCGCATCGTCGACCTGCCGCTCGGGCGGCGGCAGCTGATGAAGATCATGCTCGCGACCGAGCAGGCGCTGTCGATGAGTTTCATGACCGCCGATGCGCTCGATCGCGCCGAAAGCGGCAGCCAGGATGCGGCGGCACTGCTGCGTATCCTCACCCCGACGCTGAAATTTCGCGCCACCCGCGACGCCCGCAAGGTCTGTGGCGACGCACTCGAGATGCGCGGCGGCATCGGCTACATCGAGGAGTTCGCCACCGCGCGGCTGTTGCGTGACGCCCATCTCGGCTCGATCTGGGAAGGCACCGGCAATATCGTGGCGCTCGATGCGCTCAAGCGCGCGGTCGGCCGCCACGGCGCGGAGTTGGCGCTCGCGGCCGATCTGCATGCGCGACTCGACGACAGCGCGAAGGTGCCTTTAGTTCTGGCGCGACCGCCTGCGCGGGCTTGCCGATCGTGCCGTCGGTTTTGCGCGCGAGGTCGCTGCCAAGACCGACAACGAGGCCGAGGCGCGCCGCGCCACCAGCCTGCTCTATCATGTCGCAAGCGCGGTGCAGCTGGCCTGGGAAGCGCAACGCATCGACGAGATGCGCGGCGATGCGCGCCGTCTGCTGCTGTCGCGGCTGGTGATCGATCATCGCGTCCTGTCAAGCGATCCGTTCCGGCTCGCCGACAACAAGACGCAAGATGCGATCGCCGAGCTTCTGCTAGGTGACCGCGCGGCCGGCATGGCCGAGGTTGGCGAATTGATCGCGGCAGCGTAGGCTGCCGCCCTCTAACTAACGAACAAAAGTCTCCGGGAGAAAACGATGAAGGCCGCCGTCCTGCATGAAGTCAACAAGCCTCTTGTGATCGAGGACGTCAGCCTGCCCAATCCCGGGCCGCGCGAAGTCCTGATCCGCACGTCAGTGGCCGGCCTTTGTCACTCCGACCTGCACTTCATGGAAGGGCTTTATCCGCATCCGCTGCCCGCCGTGCTCGGCCATGAGTCCGCGGGCATCGTCGAGAAGGTCGGCTCCGACGTCAATTATGTGAAGCCGGGCGACCACGTCGTCACCTGCCTCTCGGTGTTCTGCGGCACCTGCGACAACTGCACCACCGGCCGCCCCGTGCTGTGCACCGACACCACAGTGAAGCTGATGCCGGGTGTGTCCAATCGCATGTCCTGGGGGCGGCCGGAGAAACTGCACCAGTTCCTCAACCTGTCGTCCTTTGCCGAGCAGATGCTGGTGCACGAGAACGCCATCGTCAAAATCCGCAACGACATGCCGCTGGAGCTCGCCGCACTGATCGGCTGCGGCGTGATCACCGGCTATGGTGCGGTGGTGAACACCGCCAAGGTGACGGCCGGCGAGACGGTGGCGGTGATCGGTTGCGGCGGCGTCGGCATGGCCGCCATCAACGGCGCGGAGATCGCGGGTGCGGGGCGCATCATCGCGATCGACACCAATCCGGCCAAATTGCAGTTGGCCACCAAGCTGGGGGCGACCGACATCATCGATCCCCGCAACGGCGACGTGGTGCAGCAGGTGCGCGAACTGACCAAAGGCGGCGTGCATCACGCCTTCGAGGTGCTCGGCCGCAAGGAAACCGCCGAGCAGGCGTTCGCGATGCTGGCGCCCGGCGGTACCGCGACCATCGTCGGCATGATCCCGTTCGGCCAGAAGATCGAGTTGCATGGCTTCGACTTCCTGCGCGAGCGTCGCATCCAGGGCTCGTCGATGGGCTCGAACCATTTCCGCGTCGACATGCCGCGGCTCGTCGAATTCTACATGCGCGGCCGGTTGCATCTGGAGGACTGGATCTCGGCCAAGCTGAAGCTGAGCGAGATTAACGAGGGTTTTGCCAGCATGAAGGCCGGCAAGACCCTGCGCAGCGTCATCATGTTTGATGCTTAGCCTCTTCACCTCTCCCCGCTGTGCGGGGAGAGGTCGCCGCGCTCTTGCGCGGCGGGTGAGGGGCCGAGCACGATCGCGCCGCAACCTTGCTCTCTCGGATTCAGTTTATCAATCGGGTCGGTGAGTTTACGTTTTTTTGGCAGGCAGCTTGCCTTGCCCCTCACCCGACGCTTTCGCTGCGCTCAGCGTCGACCTCTCCCCGTAAAGAACGGGGAGAGGTGAAGAACATCACCGCGCCACATGCGCGGACACCGCCAGCCACTTGCCGTTCTGCTTCGCCCAGCAATCGGTGTAGCGGCCATGAGCGTGTTGGCCGTCCGCATTGACGTAGCTGGTCTGTGCATGGATGATGGCGAAATCGCCGAGAATGCGAATCCTGACGTCCTCGGCCTTCAATCCCTTGATCTTCACCGGGATAGCGGTCTGCTTCAGGAAGGCGGCGCGGTCGACCAGGCTCTTGTCCGGGATTGGTGCAGTAGAAGTCCTGCGCCAGGATTTCGTCGAAGCGCTTGACGTCGCAATTCTGCACGGAGGCCACATAGTCGTGGTTGAGTTTCGTGAGTTCGTCGAGGTCTTTGTTCATTGTTGTCCTCCACTCTCGCAATGACGACGTTAGTCGTTGAACATCTTCGGCGCGACGAAGCCGCCGAATTCGCGCTCGATCAGCTCGGCCAGCTTCAGCGGCGTGCGGTCCTCCAGATACGGGCCGACGATCTGCACGCCGACCGGCAATCCGTCCGGCGAGAGACCGGTCGGGATCGCGGTCGCCGGCAATCCGGGCAGCGTCGCGACCCCGGGCCATACGAGTTGATCGGGATAGGGATAGTCCTTGCCGTCGATATTGATACGGCGCGTCTCCTGCTCCGGCGATTCATCCTGCAGATAGGCCGGGGTCGGCATGATCGGGCAGATCACCGCGTCGAACGATTTGAACAGCTCGCGCCACTGCGCATTCAATCGGGTGCGGCCGTTATCGGCCATCATCCAGTCCTTGTGGCTCAGCACGACGCCGCGCAACCGCTCCGCACGCAGGCTCATGTCGTCAGGCGCAAGCTGCGCGACGCCGGCCTGCGCGCCCGTATAGACCTCGGGCAGGAAGGCCGCACCCAATTGCGATAACAGAAGCCGCATATAGAGCCGCGACGACGCGGCGAAGTCGGGCCACAGCGGACTTTCCCGCGTCACCTTCGCGCCGGTCTTGACCAGATTTGCCGCAAGTGTCTCGACGCCGGCGCGCACCGCCTTGTCGGTCGGCAGCAGCGGATCGCTGGCGATCAGCAGGATGCGGAAATCCTTCAGCGATGTGTGGCGCGGCGGCGGCAATGCCAGCGAATAGGCCTTGCCGGCTTCGAGCGGGTCGGGACCGGCCATCACGTCGAGCAGCAGCGACAGGTCGGCCGCGCCGCGCGCCATCGGGCCGACCACCGCGAGGTCGCGACTATATGGCAGCGGCGGAAATGGCGGTGCGGTGTGACCGCGGTTCGGCACCAGCGCGAAGGTCGGCTTGTGCGCGTAGACGCCGCAGTGAAACGCCGGCACGCGCAGCGAGCCGCCGATGTCGGAGCCGAGCGACAGCGGGCCGTAGCCCGCGGCGAGCGCGGCCGCCGATCCGCCGGAGGAGCCGCCGGGCGTGCGCTTGAGATCGTAGGGATTGTTGGTGGTGCCGTAGATCTCGTTATAGCTCTGCCAGTCGCCGAGGCCGAGCGGCACGTTGGTCTTGCCGACGATGACGCCGCCCGCGTCTTTCACCCGCGTGATCGACAGCGCGTCTTCCGCCGCCTTGAAATCCTTTTGCGCGGGAAAGCCCCAGGTCGTCGGCAGGCCGGCGATGTTGTAGGATTCCTTGACGGTGAGGGGAATGCCGAGCAGCGGCTTGCTCTCGCCCCGCGCCAGCGCTGCGTCCGCCGCGCGCGCCGCAGCCATGGCGTGGTCGAAGTCGCGCACGCAGACCGCGTTGATCTTGCCGTCGTGGCGCTCGATCCGGCCGATCGCGTCCTGGGTCAGCTCGACCGACGAAACCTTTTTCGCCTTCAGCGCGGATGCGACCTCGACGGCGGTCTTGAAGCTCCATGGTGATTTGGCCAAAGCGCACTCCCGTTCAGTCGTTCGAAACGGCGCGGATGATGCTCAGTTTGGGCAGGCGCTGCAATAGCAATCGCTGTACAGTGGCGTGATCCGCGTTCCGCTATTGATCCGTGCTTGCTTTCGCCTGCGTTGCAAACAGGGAGTGACGAAGATGGCCGAGACGACTGTCGACCGGCGGCATGTGCTTGCGGCGACGGGAGGCGCCCTGATAGGCGGATCGATTGGCAACAGCGTGGCAGCAGCAACGCTCGACTGGACACGCGCGAAACCGTCCGAGGCCGGGTTCGCCGACGACCTCGACGCGCGGCTCGACAAGGCCATTGCCGAAAAGCGCATCTGGAACATGCATGCGGTCATCGTTATCAGAGGCGGGCGGTTGGTGCTGGAACGCTATTTCGAAGGCGCCGATGACGCGCGCGGCAAACCGCTCGGCGTCGTCAAGTTCGGGCCCGACACCCTGCACGATCTGCGTTCGGTGTCGAAAAGCATCGTCGGGCTGCTGTACGGCATCGCGCTCAGCCATGGCAAGGTGCCGCCGCCCGAGCAACCCTTGCTGCAAGCGTTTCCCGAATATGCCGATCTCGCCGCCGATCCCGCCCGTCAGCGCTGGACGCTGCATCACGTGCTGTCGATGACCATGGGCACGGATTGGGACGAGCAGAGCATTCCCTATACCAACCCGGCCAACAGCGAGATCGCGATGGACCGCGCGCCCGATCGCTATCGCTATGTGCTCGAACGCCCCATTGTGATGGAGCCGGGCGAACGCTGGACTTATTGCGGCGGCGCGACCGCGTTGCTCGGCCGCATCATCGCCAAGGGTACCGGCAAATCGCTGCATGACTATGCGCGCGAGGTCTTGTTCAGTCCGCTTAATATCGGGCCGACCGATTGGTACACCGGCCGCGATGGCGAGTTGATCGCCGCCTCCGGCATCCGCATGCTGCCGCGCGATCTCGCCAGGATCGGCCTCTTGATATTGAGCGACGGCGTGTGGGACGGCCGCATCGTGGTGCCGGCTGAATGGATCAGGCGATGCACGACGTCGGTCGTGCCGATCGATGAGACCCGCGACTACGGCTATCATTGGTATCTCTTGCGGAACGCGGGATCGTCGGGTGCCGCGGGAAATGGCGGCCAACGGCTCTATGTCATTCCGGAACGCGATCTCGTGGTGGTGACGACGGCAGGCAATTACGACACGCCGGATCAAGGGGTGCCGCCAACGCGCATCTTCCGCGAGGTGGTGCTGCCCGCGATCTTGTAGTTGGGCGCATGAGCGGTTTTCCCCTCGCGACAAACGCGTAGCGTTTGCGCGGAGATCATGCGCATCAGAAAGATTTACGACGCACCGATGAGGATGCCGACGCCGAGCACGATGACGCCGCCGAGCACGATCTGGAATACCGCCTTGAGGAACGGCGTGTCCATGTAGCGCGCGCGGATGAAGGCGATCGTCCAGAGCTCGACGAACACCACGACGCCGGCGATCGCGGTCGCGATCCAGAACGCGTTCGGCCATTTGTCCGGCACCAGATAGGGCATGGTGTGGCCGAGGCCGCCGACCGCCGTCATCACGCCGGTGACCGAGCCGCGCAGCCACGGCGAGCCGCGTCCCGTGATCGAGCCGTCGTCGGACAAGGCTTCCGCAAACGCCATGCTGATGCCGGCGCCGAGCGAGGCAGCAAGCCCGACGACGAAGGTTTCCCAGTTGTGATGTGTGGCGAATGCCGCGGCGAACAGCGGCGCCAGGGTCGACACCGAGCCGTCCATCAGGCCGGCCAATCCCGGCTGCACATACTGCAGCACGAAGGTGCGTCGGCGCGTCGCGTCTTCGGCCTGGCGCACCTCGGGCTTGAGGATATCCGCGGTCAGCTTGCTCGCGAGATTTTCGTGGCCCTTCTCTTCCTCGGCGAGATCGCCGAGCAGACGGCGCACGCCGACGTCCTCGGCCTGTTCGGCGGCGCGCGCGTAAAATTGCTCGGCCTGCTGCTCCATGGTCTCGACTTCCTTGCGGATGATGTCGAGCGGCAGGTTCTTCATGAACCAGATCGGCCGCCGGCGCAGGAGGCCTTTGACGTCCTCGCGGCGGATCGGCGGCAGGTGCTCGCCGAAGCGCTGCTCGTATATTTCCAGCAGGCGATGGCGGTGGCCGCGCTCTTCCTCGGCCATCTCCTCGAAGATTTTTGCCGAATCCGGGTATCGCTCCTTCAGGTCTTCCGCGAAGGCCATGTAGATGCGGCTATCTTCTTCCTCGGACGCGATCGCGACCGCCAGCACTTCGCGCTCGCTGAGATCGGCGAAATTTTTCATCGGGACGTACCAGTTTAGAATTATTCTAAACTACTAGCCCCTGATCCGGCGATGGTCAACCGCATTGCCGAATTCTCCCGACTTCCTTCCAGCGCTTTGGGAACTCATGCCCTTGATCGTCCGTTCGAAGACGGCGGGACCGGCAAGGGGAAAGTCGCATGCACAAGGTCAAGTATCGTCTGAATGATCCGCGGCTCGCGCCGCGCCGGACCAGGCTCGAAATTCCGGGTTGGGCGGGCGACCGCGATCCGCGCAAGGATGGATCGCACGAGCAGGTGTGGCACTGCGTGCCGTTCTCCGAAGGTGCGCAGTACGGGATCGAACTGTTTTATCCCTATGACAACGAGCTGCGCGTTTCGACCAAAGACGGGCATTTGATCCTGGACGGCGAATGGGGCGAACCGCCGGAGAGCGGCATCCAGTGGCCGCCGTTCCGCAATTTCGGCGGCCATTTCTACACCTATCAGCTGCTGCTCGACTTCAAGGTCGAGAAGGGCCAGGCGATCCGCACGGAGCCGCATCCGCGATTCTACACCGACAGTACCGATACGGTGCCAATCGCAGTGCCTGCGCTCATCCGAAACTGGTGGCCGATGCTGTTCTTCTGCGTGTTCAAGGCGCCCGCGGAAGGTCGTACGCATATCTTCCGCCCGAACGAGCCGTTCGCGCAGATCATCGTGATCCCGGAGGAGGCCAATTTCGAGCTGGAAAGGATGAACGAGGAGGAGGCCTCGGAACGCGAACTGCAGTCGCGCCGCATCCATGCCAACCGGCCGAAGCTCGCGGGCGACACCGAGTGGACGTCATCGACCGACACGGTGTTCGACGGCACCTATCGTCATCTGCACCGCGCCGCCAAGGACAAGGCGCGGCAAGGCTGAAGTCCGGATGAAGAAAAAGCCCCGGAGCTCGCGCGCCGGGGCCTTCTTTTGGTCTACGCCATTACTAGCGGTCGTTATGGTGATGGTGGTGATGATGATGGTGTGATGCCGATGGCGCCCAATCACGACCACCGGGCCACGCCGCCAATGGCTGTGGTGATGGTGATGATGATGGCGGTGCATCTGAGCCAGCTGCACATTCCCTTCTGTGGATTTCGCCGGCGCCTGTTCATCCAGCGCCTGCAGCGTTTTCGCCGCATTCGGGATCGGTTGGAGCAGGTCGGCGTAGGAATTCGCCGTTAGCGCGTCTGACGGGGCCGGCGCGGGCGTGGCCTGCGTGGCGCCAAGGGTGCTGAGCGCCGCCACCGCTCCCAAAAGTCCAGCGATCTTCTTGTCCATAAGGGGAATCCTCTCTGTAGATAGACCATTGCCCGAATGCGAACGCGGCGTTTTCGCAAATGTTCCTTCGCGGCACCGCATCTGGAGAAAAGTTCCAGCCTGCGTCGTTATCGCGCGCGTGGTCCGGCCTGCCGGAGAAATTCGAGCAGCAGCCGGCTCACCTCCGCCGGCTGCTCCTGCTGCACCCAGTGGCCGGCGCCGTCGACGAGATGGCAGCCGATCATGTCAGTGCAGGCCTTGGTCTGCATCGCCTCGAACGCGCCGGGACGCTGATAGGTGCCCCAGTCCTGTTGGCCCGAGATGAAGCAGGAGGGCACGTCGATCGTGCGTCCCGACCAAGTCTGCAATTCCGCGGTGAAGGCGCCTGACGTGCCGCAGCGATACCATTGCAGGCCGCCCTGGAATCCGGTGCGTGCATATTCGCTGGCGTAATAGGCGAGATCGCTGTCGGGCAGCCATGTGTTGGCGGCGATCTCTTCATGTGAGGGCATCACGGGCGCGACCGTCTCCGGCATGGTCTTGTCGAGGTCCATCACATAATAGGTCGGCAGCTTCGCCAGTTCCTCCGCCGACCACGCCTTCAGCGGATAGGGCCTGTTGTCTGTCCAGTCGGCGCTCTTGTGATGGTAGTAGGCGCGCAGGAAATCATGCACGCCCTGCGGCGCGCGACTGATGTCGCCGTCGGCCGCGCGTGTCGAGTAGTACCATTGGTAATGCTTGCGCGGCCGCGGCAGCGCGGCGAGATCGCGATGCACGGGGTCTTCGCGCACGGGCTTGGCGGGAGCGTTCACCGTATTGAACGGCAACGATGGCGGGCCGCCGAACGGCGCGCTCATCATCGCGACCGCGCGGAACACATCCGGTCGCATCAGCGCGCACCATGCCGCGACCGGGCTGCCGAAGTCGTGACCGATCACCGCGTCCACATGCCGATAGCCGAATGCCGACACCAGCCCGAGTGCGTCGCGCACCAGATTGGAAAAACGGAACGGCGCGAGATCGCCGTCATAGCGCGCGTCCCAGCCGGTGGTGCGGCCATAGCCGCGCTGGTCCGGCGCGATCACGTGATAGCCGGCTTGCGCCAGCGCCGGCATCACCTTGCGCCAGCTGAAGGCAAGTTCGGGAAAGCCGTGCAGCAGCAGCAGGCACGGCCGGTTCGGCGTCTCGAAGCCGGCTTCCAGCACATGCATGGTGAGGCCGTTGATGTTCTCGACGGTGCGCGAGCGGATGGTGGCGGGGAGGGGTGGTGGAGGGAGAGAGTCTTGTTCGACCATGTTGTTTCCTCGGCATGGCCGGGCTTGTCCCGGCCATCCACGTCTTCTTTTTTGCGTCACGACTTTAAAGACGTGGATGCCCGGCACAAGGCCGGGCATGACGACGTACGGGATAGGCAGTGTCTTTAAACTCTCGCTGTCTTCTTCGGCCGATTCGTCCGGCCTACAACCGCTCCACAATCGTCACATTGGCCATGCCGCCGCCTTCGCACATGGTCTGCAGGCCATAGCGCTTGCCCCGCTGCTTCAGCGCGTTGACCAGCGTGGTCATCAGCTTGGTGCCGCTGCCGCCCAGGGGATGGCCGAGCGCGATCGCGCCGCCATTGACGTTCAGCCGCGCCGGATCGGCGCCTGTCGTTTTCAACCACGCGGTCGGCACCGAGGCAAAGGCCTCGTTGACCTCGAACAGGTCGATGTCGTCGACGCTCATGCCGGCCTTCTTCAGCGCGCGCTCGGTGGCGTGCAGCGGCGCGTCGAGCATGATGACGGGATCGCCGCCCATCATGGTCATGTGGTGGATGCGCGCCAGCGGTTTCGCGCCGAGCTGCTTCAGGCCCCGCTCGTTGACCACGACCACGCCGGAGGCGCCGTCGCAGATCTGGCTGGCGCTGGCCGCCGTGAGCTTGCCGTTCTCGGCGATCAGCTTGACGCCCTTGATGCCGTCGAGACTGACGTCGAAGCGGATGCCCTCGTCGATGGTGTGGATATCGGTCGAGCCGTCGGCGCGGGTGATCTCGAGCGGCACGATCTCGTTCTTGAAAGCGCCGGCTTGTGTTGCCGCGATCGCGCGCTGATGGCTGTTGTAGGAATACTCGTCGAGCTCGTCCTTCGACAGCCCGTATTTCTGCGCCATCATCTCGGCGCCGGTGAACTGGCTGAACACGATGTTCGGATATTTCTGCTCGATGCCCGGGCTCTTGTAGGTGCCGAAGCCGTTCTTCGCCGGCAGCTGCGAGGCGAGACCCATCGGCACCCGCGTCATCGATTCCACGCCGGCGGCGATCACGATGTCCATGGTGCCGCTCATCACGGCTTGCGCGGCGAAATGCAGCGCCTGCTGCGAGGAGCCGCACTGCCGGTCGATCGAGGTACCGGGCACGCTCTCCGGCAGCTTCGAGGCCATGATGGCGTTGCGCGCGATGTTGTTGGACTGTTCGCCTGCCTGCATCACGCAGCCCATGATCACGTCTTCGATCTGGTCGGGCGCGGCGCCGGAGCGTTCAACCAGCGAGTTCAGCACCTTGGCGGCGAGATCGGCCGGATGCCAGCCGGCGAGACGTCCTCCCTTGCGGCCGCCGGCGGTGCGGGCGGCGGCGACGATGTAAGCCTCGGCCATCTCTGCTTCTCCCTGATGATTATCGCTGTCGCTGAATTGATGGGCGCGGGTTTAAGGTATGCGTTGCGACTTAGTCAATCGATCAATTAACTCTTGAGTGCGGAGGCGGCATGCGCTTATGTGCGGCCACTTTTGGTACCCCTTCAGTCGATGGCATCCCACTTGAATACCAGCGTACCGATCAGGCCCGCGGCGACAAACCCCACGGCCGACAAGCTGCTTGTTGCGGCCAGCGCCCTGATGATCGAGCGCGCCTCGATCGAAGTGTCGCTGTCGGACATCGCGCAGAAGTCCGGCGTCAATTCGGCGCTGGTGAAATACCATTTCGGCAACAAGGACGGCCTGTTGCTGGCGCTGCTTGCGCGCGACGCCGAGACCGAAGTCGCCAATCTCGAATATCTGCTGGCGCAGCCGATCACGCCGACCGAGAAGCTGAAGCTGCACATCGCGGGCATCATCCGCGCCTACCACCGCTTTCCCTACATGAACCGGCTGATCCATTATCTGCTGCATGAAACCAGTGCGCAGGCGGCCGACCAGGTCTCGAAATTCTTTGTCGCACCCTTGCTCGACTTTCATCGCAGGCTGCTCAGCCAGGGCGTCAAGACCGGCGAGTTTCGCAAGATCGATCCAGTGCTTGTTCTACACCAGCCTGATCGGCGCCTGCGATCACCTGTTCTTCGGCCGCCAGACCATGTCGCGCGCCAGCGGCGTCGGTCCCGTCACCGAGGAAGTCTGCCGGCAATATATCAGGCACATGGAAGCGCTGATCTGCGGCGGCATCCTTAGTCCCGCGCATGTGGCCGCGGCCGAATAGCAGAGTTGGAAGTCCAGAGAAGAAACGCCCAAGGAGAAGTTTGACATGCAGTTGAAAGACGTTGCCGTTCTCATCACCGGCGGTGGTTCGGGGCTTGGCGCCGCGACCGCGCGCGCCATGGCCGAAAAAGGCGCGAAGATCGGCGTGCTCGATCAGAGCAAGGAAAACGCCGAGAAGGTCGCTGCTGAAGTGAAGGGCGTCGCGCTGCACGCCGACGTCACCGACGAGGCCGCGGTCAAGGCCGCGATCGCGAAAGCGGAGAGCCGCGCATGGCGTCGCCCGCATTTTGATGAACTGTGCCGGCATCGGCGGCTCGCAGCGCATCGTCGGCCGCGACGGCGTCTATCCGCTGGCGAAGTTCGCGCGCATCATCAACGTCAATCTGATCGGCACCTTCAATTGCCTGCGGTTGTTCGCCGAACGGCTGGTCACCGCAGAGCCCATCGGAGAAGAGCGCGGCGTCATCATCAACACCGCGAGCGTCGCGGCCTATGAAGGCCAGATCGGCCAGATCGCCTATTCGGCGTCCAAGGGCGGCATCGTCGGTCTCACCTTGCCGGCGGCGCGCGATCTCGCCAGCCAGAAGATCCGCGTCAACACCATTGCGCCCGGCATCTTCTTCACGCCGCTGCTCATGGGCCTCAACGAGGAAGCGCGCAAGAGCCTCGGCGCGCAGGTGCCGCATCCGGCGCGACTCGGCGAGCCGAACGAATACGCCAACCTTGCGGTCCACATTGTCGAGAATGCGATGCTCAACGGCGAGACCATCCGTCTCGACGGCGCGATCCGCATGGCGCCGAGGTAAGGTAAACTCAGCTGTCGTCCCCGCCTTGTGCGCAATTGCGCACTGGAGCGGGGACCCATACCGCGTGATGTCCCAGTTGAAATCAGGTGGTTGTCGCCTTTCGCAATAACAACGGCCTGTGGTTATGGGTCCCGGCTCGCGCTCGCAAACGCTCGCTTGGCCGGGACGACAGCGGGGGTCTATACCAGAAGACAACAAGAAGCTCGCCAAGAGCCGATATTTCGGGAGACGCAATATGGAAGGGAATGCCGCGACGGTGCTGGAGAAACCGGCCTTTCGCAAGATCGAATGGCTGAAGCGCGACATCGCGGTCGAGCGGCGCGCCGACGGCACGATTCTGCTGAAGTCGCGCATTCCGTTGCAGGCTTACGAGACGCACATCCCGGCCTCGCTGGCGAAATGGGCGAAGCAGGCGCCGGAGCGGATCTGGCTGGCGCAGCGCGGCGGTCCCGACCGGCAGTGGCGCAAGGTCTCCTATGGCGAGGCCAAGCGCACCGTCGATGCGCTGACGCAAGGGTTACTCAATCTCGGAATCGCCAGAGGGCCGTCCGGTCGCGATCCTCTCCGGCAATTCGATCGAGCATGCGCTGATGACGCAGGCGGCGATGCAGGCGCGGCTTCCGGCCGCGCCGGTGTCGCCGGCCTATTCGCTGATGAGCCAGGATCACGCCAAGCTGAAATATCTGTTCGGCCTGATCAAGCCGGCTGTCGTGATGGTGCAGGATGGCCCGACCTTCGCGAAGGCGCTGCGCGCGCTCGATCTCGCGGGCGTCACCGTCATCCATGTCGCGCGGCCGATCGAGGGCATCGAGAGCATCGCCTATGCCGATCTCGCGGCGACACCGGTGACTGATGATGTCGAGGCGTCGATCGCCAAGATCACGCCCGACACGACAGGCAAGCTTTTGTTTACCTCGGGCTCGACCGGCATGCCCAAGGCCGTCATCAACACGCAAGCGATGATGTGCGCCGGCGCCGCGATGACGCTGCAGGCGCGGCAGCGGCAGCCGGGTGGACCGATTTCCACAGTGCTCGACTGGATGCCGTGGAATCACACCATGGGCGGCAACGCCTCGTTCAACCCGATTCTGGTCGATGGCGGCACGCTTTATATCGACGACGGCCGGCCGCTGCCGGGGCAACTGGAAGAAACCATCCGCAATCTGTGCGAGGTGTCGCCGACCCACTACTCCAACGTTCCGGCCGGCTACGCAGCGCTCGCCTCTGCGATGGAAAAGGACGACGTGCTCTGCCGCAGCTTCTTCAAGAACCTGTCGATCATGGCCTATGGCGGCGCGCGGCTGCCGGACGACCTCTACGACCGCATGCAGGCGTTGGCGGTGAAGACCACCGGCGAGCGTATCGTGTTCTACACCGGGTGGGGGTCGACCGAGACCGCGCCGACGGCGACCGGCACCTATTGGGATACCGAGCGGGTCGGCCTGATCGGCCTGCCGTTCCCCGGCGTCGAATTGAAGATGGTGCCGTGCGGCTCGAAATACGAATTGCGGCTTCGCGGCATCAACGTCACGCCGGGCTATTTCGATCAGCCCGAGCTGACAAAGAAGATGTTCGACGAGGAAGGGTTCTACTGCATCGGCGATGCCGGCGTGTTCGTCGATGCCGACGATCCCGTTGCCGGCATCATCTTCGCCGGCCGCGTGGTCGAGGACTTCAAGCTGACCACCGGCACTTTCGTGCATGTCGGCTCGCTGCGCACCGACGCGATCGCCGCCGCCACGCCCGTGGTGCATGACGCGCTGGTCGCGGGGCAGGATCGTCCCTTCATCGGGCTGTTGGCGTGGCCGAACCTGCATGCGTGCCGTCAAATCGTCGGCAATCCCGAGGCTGGTTTCGAGGATGTCGTGAAGCATCCGGCCGTGATCGCCTGCCTGAAGCGCGGGCTGGAAGCGCACAACAAGTCCGTCGCCGGCGTCAGCAGCATGCGCATCGCCCGCGTCCTGCTGATGGCCGAGCCGCCCTCGATCGACGGCAATGAGCTGACCGACAAGGGCTACATCAATCAGCGCGCCGGGCTCGAGCGCCGCGCCGCTCTGGTCGAGCGGCTGTATGCTGATCGCCCGGACCAAGACGTCATCATCCTGAATTAGACCGTATCAACGAGAGCAAGCGCCATGAACTTCGATTTCTCCGACGACCAGAAGCAGATGCGCGATGCCGCGCGCAAATTCCTGTCCGAGCAGTGCCCGCCGAAGGCGGTGCGCGCGGTGCTCGACGGCAAGGCGGCCTATGACAAGGAGCTGTGGAAGGGTCTCGCCGAGATGGGCTTCATCGGCGTTGCGATCCCCGAGGAGTTCGGCGGCGCTGGCGCCGGCCATCTCGAGCTTTGCATGATCGCGGAAGAAATGGGCCGCGCGCTGGCGCCCGTGCCGTTCTCATCGACGGTCTATCTTGCCACTGAGGCGCTGCTGCTCGCGGGCTCCGACGCGCAGAAGAAAAAATGGCTGCCGAAGATCGCGAGCGGCGAGGCGATCGGCACGCTGGCGCTGTTCGAAGGCAAGGGCAATCCGTCGCCGCAGGCGATCAAGCTGTCCGCAAACGGCGGTACGCTTGATGGCGTCAAGAAGCCGGTCGCCGACGGCGCGATCGCCGATTTCGCCGTGGTTGCCGCGCGCACGGGATCTGGTGGACGCGAGAGCGACATTTCCTTGTTCCTGGTCGACATGAAAGCCGATGGCGTTGAGGTCAAGGACCTCACCAATGTCGATCCGACCCGCGGACAAGCCGAGGTCACCTTCAAGAACGCCAAGGCCGAGCCGCTCGGCAAGGCCGGCGAAGGCTGGAGCGTGTCTGACGCAAGTGCTCGACCGCGCGGCGGTGCTGGTCGCCTTCGAGCAGCTCGGCGGCGCCGACCGCGCACTGGAGATGGGCCGCGACTACGCGCTCGACCGCATCGCCTTCGGCCGGCCCATCGGCTCGTTCCAGGCGGTCAAGCACATGCTGGCCGACATGTATGTCTCGGCGACCCTGGCGCGCTCCAATTGCTATTACGGCGCCTGGGCGCTCTCGACCAACGCCGGCGAGCTGCCGGAAGCGGCGGCCTCCGCGCGCATCAGCGCGACGCAGGCGTTCCAGCATTGCGCCAAGAACAACATCCAGGTTCATGGCGGCATGGGCTTCACCTGGGAGTTCGACTGCCACATGTACTACCGCCGCGCCAACGCGCTCGCGCTCGGGCTCGGCAGCCAGTCGTACTGGGAGGACGCGTTGATCGACCGCATGCGCAAGAAGAACGCGGCGTGAGGACCAAGCGCATGAACTTCGACGACACCCCGCAGGAAGCCGCTTCCGCAGCCGAGGCGAAAGCCTGGATCGCGGCCAATGCCCCGAAGCAATATGAGGACGAGCTGCGGAAGTCCTCGCTCGGGCGCACCCGCCTTGAAGGCGTCAACATTCTCGACGTCGCCAAGGCCTGGCAGAAGAAAAGGCCGACAGCGGCTGGGCCTGCCTGCACTGGCCCAAGGAGTATGGCGGCCGCGGCGCCTCGCCGATCGAGCGCGTGATCTGGCAGCAGGAGGAAGGCCCGTTCGGCAAGCTCAGCGCGATGTTCATCATCGGCCATGGCATGTGCGGACCGACCATGATGGCCTTCGCTGGCGAGGAGCAGAAGCGCAAATATCTGCCGCCGCTGGCCTCCGGCGAGAAGGTCTGGTGCCAGCTGTTCTCCGAGCCGGCCGGCGGCTCCGACGTTGCCGGCCTGCGCACCCGGGCCGAGAAGAAGGGCGACGACTGGATCATCAACGGCCAGAAGATCTGGACTTCGGGCGCGCATTATTCCGACTACGGCATCCTGCTGACGCGCACCGATCCCGATGTGCCCAAGCACAAGGGTCTCACCATGTTCTTCCTGGACATGAAGAGCCCGGGCGTCGACGTGCGGCCGATCAAGCAGGCCAGCGGACAATCGGATTTCAACGAAGTCTATTTCACCGACGTAAAAATCCCGGACAGCCAGCGGCTCGGCAATGTCAATGACGGCTGGAACGTGTCGCTGACCACGCTGATGAACGAGCGCATGTCGATCGGCGCCGGCGTCGCCACCGGCTTTCCCGAGATCTTCGAGTTCTGCGCGAACCTCATGCTGGAGGATGGCCTCGCGATCGAGGATCGGGCGGTGCGCTCGAAGCTTGCGAACTGGGCGGTGAAGGCCAGCGGGCTGAAATACACGAGCATGCGGACCATTTCGGCGTTGTCCAAAGGCGAGCGTCCGGGACCGGAGAATTCCATCGGCAAGCTGGTGGCGGGTTCGATGGTCCAGGACGTCGCGATGTACGCCATGGATTTGCAGGGCGCGGCCGGCGCGTTGAGCGGCGAGGGTGCCGAGCTCGCCGGAAAATTCCAGGCGATGCTGCTGCGCGCGCCCGGTACCCGTGTCGAGGGCGGCACCGACGAGATCATGCGCAACATCATCGCAGAGCGCGTGCTCGGCCTGCCCGGCGATATCCGGGTCGACAAGGACGTGCCGTTCAACAAGATACCGACCAAGGGAAGAGGATGAGATCGTATCCGGAGCGGCGCAGCGTCGTCATGCGCAGCGATAGAGGCCCACATTGAGTGCGCTAATGGATTCGAGATCAGAGCGCATCCGTCGCGCTCCTCAGCATCAGGGACTAACACTGAAGAGACAGGAGAGGTTCGCCATGAATTTCGATGACACGCCGCAGGAAGCCGAGTTTCGCATCGTCGCCCGCAAATGGGTCGAGGCCAATGCGCCGAAGGAGCTGGAAGCGGAGCTGTCGAAATCCTCGCTCGGCCGTATCCGCCTGCAGCACCACGACATGGTCGAGGTCGGCAAGGCCTGGCAGAAGAAGAAGGCCGAAGGCGGCTGGGCCTGCCTGCATTGGCCAAAGGAATATGGCGGCCGCGGCGCCACGCCGATCGAGCGCGTGATCTGGCAGCAGGAAGAGGGCGTCTTCGGCAAGCTGACCCAGCCGTTCCAGATCGGCGAGGGCATGTGCGGCCCGACCGTGATGGCCTATGGCAGCGAAGAGGCCAAGCGCCGCTATCTGCCGAAGCTCGCCTCCGGCGAGGAAATCTGGTGCCAGCTGTTCTCCGAGCCGGCCGGCGGCTCGGATGTTGCGGGGCTGCGCACCCGCGCCGAGAAGAAGGGCGACAACTGGATCGTCAACGGCCAGAAGATCTGGACGTCCGGCGCGCATTATTCCGACTACGGCCTCCTGATCACCCGCACCGATCCCAATGTGCCGAAGCACAAGGGGCTCACCATGTTCTTCCTCGATATGAAGAGCCCGGGCGTGGAGGTGCGGCCGATCAAGCAGGCCAACGGCATGCAGGAGTTCAACGAGGTCTATTTCACCGACGTTGTCATTCCCGACACGCAGCGGCTCGGCAATGTCGGCGACGGCTGGAACGTGTCGCTGACCACGCTGATGAACGAGCGCATGTCGATCGGCGCGCGGCTTGCGACCGGTTTCCCCGAAATGTTCGAGTTCTGCTCGAACCTGATGACCGAGGACGGGCCGGCGATCGACGACCGCGGCGTGCGCTCGAAGCTTGCGAGCTGGGCGGTGAAGGCGAGCGGGCTGAAATACACCAGCTACCGCGCGATCTCGGCGCTGTCCAAGGGCGACCGTCCGGGTCCGGAAAATTCCATCGGCAAGCTCGTCGCCGGCTCGATGCTGCAGGACATTGCGATGTATGCGATGGACCTCGAAGGCGCGGCCGGCGTGTTCACAGGCAGTGCGGAAGAGCAGGCGCGCGGCCAGTTCCAGCAGATGATGCTGTCCTCGCCGTCGATGCGCATTGCCGGCGGCACCGACGAAATCCTGCGCAACATCATCGCCGAGCGCGTGCTGGGACTGCCCGGTGACATCAGGGTCGACAAGGACGTGCCGTTCAACAAGATCCCGACCAAGGGGCGGTGAGTTCGCAGGGTGGGTTAGCGAAGCGTAACCCACCTCTTATCTATCCACGGCGACAGAAGCGGTGGGTTACGCCTCCCGCCGCCGCTTGCTGAATCACCGAGCACGTGATCCGGCTAACCCACCCTACGCAAACCGCAAGCGAGTCAGACCATGGACACCGCAGCAAATCAAAAAGACCGCATCGGCGTGCTCGAAGAGCTCCTGGGTGAGCGCTACTCGGTGCGCGCCTTCCTGCCGCAGGAGGTCGACCGCAAGACCATCGAGCATGTGCTCACCGTCGCGCAGCGCACCGCGTCATGGTGCAACAGCCAGCCGTGGGAGGTGGTGATCGCGAGCGGCGAGGCCAAGGAACGCTTCCGCAAGGCGATCTACGCCGAGGCGTCGTCCGGCGCGCCGGAGAGCAGCGATTTTCCGTTCCCGCGCGAATATCTCGGCGTCTATCTCGAGCGCCGCCGCGAGAGCGGCTTCCAGCTCTACAACACACTCGGCATTGTCAGAGGCGACAAGGCGGCCTATGCCAAGCAGGCGCTGGAGAACTACAATTTCTTCGGCGCGCCGCATGTCGCGATCATCCACACCGACGAGCCGCTCGGCATCTACGGCGCGATCGATTGCGGGGCGTATGTCGGCAATTTCATGCTGGCCGCGCAGGCGCTCGGGCTCGGCACCATTCCGCAGGCGGCGCTGGCACGGCATTCGGCGCTGATCCGCAAGCATTTTGATCTCGCCGACAACCGCCGCGTGGTCTGCGGCATCTCGTTCGGCTATGCGGACCACGGCCACAAGGTCAACAGCTACCGCACCTCGCGCGCGAAGCTCGCCGACACCGTGACGTTCATCGACGGTTAGAATTTCGGCGGCCGTTTCTCGGCGCGGGCGCGGACGCCTTCCTTGATCTCGGCGCCGCGCATCGAGTCGCGGGCGCGCGCGTCGGCTGCGGCTTCGTCGAGCTTGCCGCGCGCGATCTCGTTGATGGTGCGCTTCATGCCGGCCATCGCGACCGGCGCGTTGGCGGCGAGTTGCGTCGCCAGCCGGTCGACCTCCTCGTCCAGCGCTTCTGCCGGCACCATGGCGGTGAGATAGCCGATCCGCAGCATTTCCGGCGCGCCGATCTTCTCGGCGGTGAGGAACAGCTTCTTCGCATTGTCGACGCCGAGCCGGGACACGTAACGGCGAATGCCGCTGGTGTAGTAATGCAGGCCGAGCCGCGCCGCCGGCATGAACATTTCCGCGGTATCGACACCGATCCGGAAATCGCAAGCCAGCGCCAGGTCGGTCGAACCCCCATACACGCCGCCATTGAGCCGGCAGATCGTGGGAACGCCGAGATCTTCCAGCCGGTCGACCATCACCTCGAAGGCGCTGCCTGCGGTCTGCCCGCTGGTTGCGGCTGTGCGTTCGGCGACCGAGTTCAGGTCGTAGCCGGAGGAGAACGCGCGGCCGGTGCCGGTGATGACGAGCACGCGGATCGCGCGGTCGGCTTCGACTTGATCGAACAGCGCGAGCAGCGCCTGCAAATCTTCCGCCTGGATGCGATTGACATGCCGCGGACGGTTGAGGCGGATGGTGGCGCGCGCACCCGTGACGGTAAACACCGGCGTGCTCGCCGCCTCGACGGGCTCGACCTTCTCAAGCATCACTTGTTCTCCAGCTCGCGCCGTTTGGCCTCGGCGTCGATGGTCTGGGCGAGATCGGGATGGCGCGCCACCATCAGGCGGAAGTCGACGAGATCGAGCACCAGCAGTTTCGACAGCTTCGTTGTGGTGATGTTGGCCGAGCGCAGGCTGTTGCCGAGCAGCGCCATCTCGCCAAAGAACGCGCCTTCGCCGAGCCGCACCTTCTTGCCCATCGGCAGGTCGACCTCGACCTCGCCGGCGGCAATGAAATACATGCAGTCGCCCTGCTGGCCCTTGCGCATGATCACCACCCGCGGCGGCAGATCGATGGTGCGCAGCATATGCGTGACATCGGCGATCGCCGCCGGTCCGAGCGTGGCGAAGAACGGCACCTTGCTGACGGATTCCCAGGTCTTGAGGAAATTGTCGCGCCGCGTCTCGGCGGCGAATCCGGTGGCGAGGATGCCGGTCCACAGTCCGAACACGCCGAGGCCGGAGATCATCACCAGCGCCGCGACGAACCGGCCCATCGGCGTGACCGGCACCACGTCGCCATAGCCGGTGGTGGTCAGGGTCGCGACCGCCCACCACAGCGCGGCAGGGATGCTGCTGAAGACGCCTGGCTGCGCATCGCGTTCGAGGTAATAGACGGCGACCGAGCCGAGGAACAGCACGATCAGGAAGATCGTGAGCACGCTGAGCAGCGGGCCGGATTCCAGCACCAGCACACGGCGCAATTGCCGCAAGCCCGGAACCGCGGGTATCACCTTGACGAGCCAGATCACCGACAACAGCCATGCCGTTTTCGCCGGCGCGCCAAGCAGCATCGCCGCGGGCACGGCGAGGACGGCGGCGGCATCCATCACGCCGCGGAACGAGGTCACGTAGGCAGGCCCGCGCTGCGCCAGCACAGCGTGCCGGAGCCGCACCAGCCACTCGAACGTGAAGAAGGCGAGGCAGGCCCACAGGATGGCGTCGACCCAGAAATGCGCCGCCTCATAGGCCGGATTCACCGTGAGCAGGATCATGGTGGCGACGCCGATCAGCATCGCCAGATAGGCAGGCCTGGTCATGTTGCGACCGGCGGTCGCCGCCACGAACCGCGCAAGCGATGGCGGAAGCATCGGCTTGGATGTGTTGATCAGGTCGCTCATCGCCTTGAAAATCGGGCTGTCGGCCCGACCTTGCCCCCAAGGGCGGGGGCCGTCAACGCAAAGCGCGAATCGCCATTATCGCAGTGCAGGACGATTCAGCTGTTCCGCGTGCCGTTAACCTTTGGTAGTGATCGCAGACACCGGTGCTGATCACCTCCCCCGCGAAGCGGGGGAGGGTCGACCTCGAGCGAAGCGAAGGTCGGGGTGGGGGACGTTCAACTTCTACCCGAGCTCTAGCAAATGCCCCCACCCCAGCCTCCCTCGCAAGCGGGGAAGTGCGCTGCCGCAGCATCATCGCGGGGGAGGGATAACAATCATGTCGCGCTAATGCGCCTCGTCCCAATTGGTCGCGGCGCGGGCGTCGACCTGCAGCGGCAGCGACAATGCCACCGCCGGGAACGGCGCGTCCTGCATGGTCTTCTGCACAATCGGCAGGGTGGCTGCGACCTCGTTGTCCGGCACCTCGAAGATCAGTTCGTCATGCACCTGCAGCAGCATCTGCGCCGAAAGCTTTTTCGCCGACAGCGCGTCCTCCATGCGGATCATGGCGCGGCGGATGATGTCTGCCGCAGTTCCCTGCAGTCGCGCGTTAATCGCGGCGCGCTCGTTGAAGGAGCGGATCGAGGCGTTCGACGCCTTGATGTCGGGATAGTAGCATTTGCGCCCGAACAGCGTGGTGACGTAGCCGTATCTGCGGCAGAACTCTCTTGTTTCGTCCATGTAGGCGCGGATGCCCGGAAAGCGCTCGAAATACTTCTTGATGTAGGCCGACGCCTCCTCGCGGGCGATGCCGAGCTGGTTGGCAAGCCCGAACGCCGAGATGCCATAGATGATGCCGAAGTTGATCGCCTTCGCCCGGCGCCGCACCTCGCTCGGCATGTCCTTGATCGGCACGCCGAACATTTCCGAGGCCGTCATGGCGTGAATGTCGAGCCCGTCGCGAAAGGCCTGCTGCAGCACCGGCACATCGGCGATCTCGGCCAGCAGCCGCAGCTCGATCTGCGAATAATCCGCCGAGACCAGCTTGTGACCGGGTGTTGCGATGAAGGCGCGGCGAATCTTGCGGCCGTCCTCGGTGCGAACCGGGATGTTCTGCAGGTTCGGCTCGTTCGACGACAGCCGGCCCGTCGTGGTCGCGGCCAGCGCGTAGGTCGTGTGCACGCGATGGGTCTGCGGGTTGACGTATTCCGGCAGCGCGTCGGTGTAGGTCGATTTCAGCTTCGAGACCTGCCGCCACTCCAGAATCTTCTTCGGAAACTCGTAGCCCTGCTCGGCGAGATCATCGAGGATCTGCGCCGAGGTCGACCACGCGCCGGTCTTGGTCTTGCTGCCGCCCGTAATCCCCATCTTGCCGAAGATGATGTCGCCGATCTGCTTGGGGCTGCCGACATTGATCGGCTCTCCCGCGAGCTCCTGCAGCTCGGCCTCGACCCGGGCCGCGGTCTGCGCGAACTCGCCCGACAGGCGCGACAGCACCTGGCGGTCGATCGAGATGCCGCGGCGCTCCATGCGCGCCAGCACCGACACCAGCGGCCGCTCCAGGGTCTCGTACACCGTGGTCATGCGATCGGCGACGAGGCGCGGCTTCAGCAACCGCCACAGCCGCACGATGACGTCGGCGTCCTCGGCCGAATAGGCGGTCGCCCTGTCGATCGCGACCTGATCGAACGACAGCTTGTTCTTGCCGCTGCCGGTCAGCTCGCCATGGGTCAGCGTGGCATGCCCGAGCCAGAGCTCGGCCAGCGTGTCGAGCCCGTGCGCGTTGCGTCCGGCATCGAGCGCGTAAGACATCAGCTGCACGTCTTCGTAATTGCGCAAGGTGATGCCGGCCTGCGCCAGCAGCACAGCGCCGAACTTGATGTTGAAGCCGATCTTGAGGATCCCTGCGGATTCCAGCAGCGGCTTCAGCGCCTCCAGCGCGTCGCTCTCCTTGATCTGGTCGGGCGCAAGTCCTGCATCGAACAGCCCGGCGCCGCCGCCCGGCTGCTTGTGCGCCAGCGGCACATAGGCGGCGTCGTTCGGCGCCAGCGCCAGCGCGATGCCGCAGATGTCGGCCTGCATCGGATCGATCGAATTGGCCTTCAGCTCGATCGCGAAGCGGCCGGCCTCGTGCGCGCGACCGATCCAGGCCTTCAGCTCGCCGATCGTGCGGATGGTCTGGTATTTCGCGCGATCGACCGGCAGCTTGCGCGCCGCTTCCTTACGTGCTTCCGCCAGCGAGATCGGCGTACCCTTGAGGCTGGAGGCTTTGTCCGACCTGTCGCCCGGCTTGGCCGGCGCGCCGCCGCCGGCTCCGCCTCGCTCGTTCCCTGTTGGGCTGTCGAAAGTGCTGAGCAGGTCGACTCCTTGATTTCCCGCACGCGGGGCAGGTGGAGAGCTCTTGCCGCCGCCGTCTGCGGTAACGTCCGATGCATCGATCTCCGAATATTCCGCGACCCGCTTGGTCAGCGACGAAAACTCCATCGCCTTCAGGAACGCGATCAGCTTGCGCGCGTCGGGCTCATGCACGGCGAGATCGTCGAGCGGCGTTTCAAGTTCGACCTTGTCGTCGAGCAGCACCAGCTGCCGCGAGATCCGCGCTTTCTCGGCATTCTCCAGCAGCGATTCGCGTCGCTTCGGCTGCTTGATCTCGCCGGCGCGGAACAGCAACTGCTCCAGGTCGCCATACTCGACGATCAGCTGCGCCGCGGTCTTGATGCCGATGCCGGGCACGCCCGGGACGTTGTCGGTGGAGTCGCCGGCGAGCGCCTGCACCTCGACCACCTTCTCCGGCGGCACGCCGAACTTCTCGATCACCTCTGCTATGCCGATGCGGCGGTCCTTCATGGTGTCGTACATCAGGACCTTGTCGGTCACGAGCTGCATCAGGTCCTTGTCGGAGGAGACGATGGTCGTGGTGGCGCCGCGCTCGGTCGCAAGCCGCGCATAGGTCGCGATCAGGTCGTCGGCCTCGAAGCCGTTCTGCTCGAGGCAGGGCAGGTCGAAGGCGCGCACGGCGTCGCGGATCAGGGAAAATTGCGGGATCAGATCGTCGGGCGCCGGCGGCCGGTGCGCCTTGTAATCGGGATAGAGCTTGTTGCGGAAGGTGATTTCGGACTTGTCGAAGATGATGGCGAGATGCGTCGGCCGGTTGTCCTCGGGCATGTCGCGCAGCAGCTTCCACAGCATGTTGCAGAAGCCGAGCACGGCGTTGACCTGCAGCCCGTCGGACTTGCGGTTGAGCGGCGGCAGCGCGTGATAGGCGCGGAAAATGTAGGAGGAGCCGTCGACCAGAAAGACGTGGTCGCTCTTGCCTGAAGCTTTGGCGGCCGGCTTCGCCGGTTCTTTGCCGGGAACCGGTGGGGCGGCAGGTTTCGCGGCGGCGGGCTTGGCGGGAGCGGCTTTTTGCGGGGATTTCGGCATGGCCGCAATTTAAGAAGTTTTGCGACGATTGACAGCCTTTAGAAGGTGAATTGGCCACAAATTCTCGTCATGGCCGGGCTTGACCCGGCCATCCACGTCTTTGCATCTCCGAATGAGAAAAGACGTGGATGCCCGGCACAAGGCCGGGCATGACGAGCGAGGATGCTGAAACGCTTGTACTACTCCGCCGCCTGCAGCGCGCCCGCGCTTTCCGCGGTGCGATCCAGAACCCGTCGGGCCGCTCGAACAGGAAGTTGGCGTGCACGGCCAGCGCCGCGCGCCAGATCAGGAGCGCACCCGCAACGCCGACGACGGTGACGATCAGCGAGATCATGCCGATGTCGGGGATGACGCCGGTCTTCAACAGCAGCGTTCGCGTCGAGGCCATCGGCAGGAAGAAGGCGAGATAGATCACGATCGAATGCTCGCCGCAGAAGCGCAGGACGTTGAGCCAGTGCATCCGCGCCAGCAGCGTGCCTGTCGTGATGATGGCGAAGGCGCCGGCGAGGCCAAGCGCAAGCGAGACGATCGGCAGTTCGCTGAATCCGAGCACCACAAGACCGCCGTTGACGAGCGCCCACGCCGCGAGGCCTGCGAGTGCCAGCATCGGATGCGCCCGCGCGCGGTCCGACAGTGCGAAAACGTAGTCGGCGAACAGATAGCCGGAATAGATGTAGACGAATCGCGCGCAGAACTCGTCGATCACGGTCCAGCCGGTCGCGAGATGCGTCATCTCCAGCGCGGCGGCGATGGTCCACACCAGAATCGGCGAAAAATTGCGTGTCAGTTTTATGACGACGAAGAACACCGGCAGCAGATAGATGAACCACAGCGTGCCGAACGGCTCGATGAAGGATTCCAGATACTCGAAGCCGACATGGGCCCAGCCCTGTTCGGCAGCAAACGCGGGGGCCTTGAAGCCGAACTGGATCGTCACCCAAAGCACGTAGAAGTAAGCGAAGTGCACCACCTTGCGGTCGAGATAGGTGCGCCAGTCACGGTCGATCACGACGGGCAGGAAAAGCCCGGAAATCAGGAAGAAATCCGGCATCCGGAACGGCTTGGCGAACATCACGACCGCATGCATGAAGCCGGTCGCGTGGGCGGCCAGTTCGACGCCCAGCACCGAATGCATCATCACGACCATGACGATGCAGATGCCCTTGGCATAGTCGACCCAGTCGACGCGGTCCGATGTGCCGTTTGCAGTCATCCCTGTCCTGTTCTGGCGCGCGAAAGGCGCATCATGGGGGCTAGCGGTTTCTTTCCCCTTTATTCATTCAAGCAGCATGCCGATTTCGGCTTTCCCCATGGCCTGCAAATGTTTTAAGAGGCGGGCGCGTTAACCATGAGAGGCGGGTTGATCCATGCGGATTGCCATGATTGGCACGGGCTATGTGGGACTGGTGTCCGGCGCCTGTTTTGCGGATTTCGGCCATGAGGTCACTTGCGTCGACAAGGACGGCGGCAAGATCGACGCGCTGAAGCGGGGCGAGATTCCGATCTTCGAGCCGGGCCTCGATGCGCTGGTCGCCAGCAACGTCAAGGCCAAACGGCTCGGCTTCACCACCGATTTGAAGGCGCCCGTCGCCGAAGCCGATGCGGTGTTCATCGCGGTCGGCACGCCGTCGCGGCGCGGCGACGGCCATGCCGATCTCACCTATGTCTACGCCGCCGCGCGGGAGATCGCCGCGGCGGTGTCCGGCTTCACCGTCGTCGTGACCAAATCGACCGTGCCGGTCGGGACCGGCGACGAGGTCGAGCGCATCATCCGCGAGGCCAATCCGTCGGCCGACGTCGTGGTCGCCTCCAATCCGGAATTCCTGCGCGAGGGCGCGGCGATCCGCGACTTCAAGTTCCCCGACCGTATCGTGGTCGGCACCGATGACGAGCGTGGGCGGAAAGTGCTCGGCGACGTCTACCGGCCGTTGTCGCTGAACCAGGCGCCGCTGATGTTCACCAAGCGGCGGACCGCCGAGCTGATCAAATACGCCGCGAACGCGTTTCTTGCGACCAAGATCACCTTCATCAACGAGATCGCCGATCTGTCGGAAAAAGTCGGCGCCGATGTGCAGGAAGTGGCGCGCGGCATCGGGCTCGACAACCGTATCGGCTCGAAATTCCTGCATGCCGGTCCGGGCTTCGGCGGCTCCTGCTTCCCAAAGGATACCCGGGCGCTGGTCAAGATCGCACTCGACCACGACGTGCAGCTGCGCATTGTCGAGGCGGTGCTGGCGGTCAACGACAATCGCAAGCGCGCGATGGCGCGCAAGGTCTCGAATGCGGCCGGCGGTTCGCTGCGCGGCAAGACGGTGGCCGTGCTCGGCCTCACCTTCAAGCCCGACACCGACGACATGCGCGAAGCGCCGTCGATCCCGCTGGTCACCGGCCTGCTCGACATGGGCGCCAGGGTGCGCGCGCATGATCCGGTCGGCATGGAGCAGGCGCGCAAGGAATTGCCCGAGATCGAATATGCCGACGATCCCTACGCCTGCGTGAAGGGTGCGGATGCGATGGTCGTGGTCACCGAATGGGTGCAGTACCGCACGCTCGATCTGGAGCGGCTGAAGCGGGAGATGAAGCAGCCGGTCGTGATCGACCTGCGCAACATCTATCGGCCCGAGGACATGGCCGCGAACGGCTTTGTCTACGAAAGCGTCGGCCGCCCGCCGCTGGGAGAGAAGTAAGGTCTCTCTTCACCTCTCCCCGCCTGCGGGGAGAGGTCGGATTGCACGAAGTGCAATCCGGGTGAGGGGGAGTCGCCGCAATTGAACTGCTTCCGAATTCGTGGACAGTAGCCCCTCACCCCGACCCTCTCCCCGCAAGAGCGGGGAGAGGGAGCCCGACACCGAGAACGCCGGACACATCTTGCCCCGCAGCTTCGACACGCCCCTCCCGATCGACGCGGTGCTCGACGATCTCGCGCGCACGCTTGCGAACAACAACGCCGCGGTGCTGGTGGCGCCGCCCGGCGCCGGCAAGACCACGCGGGTGCCGCTGGCGCTGCTGGATGAGCCCTGGGTGAGGGGCAAGAAGATCATCGTGCTGGAGCCGCGGCGGATCGCGGCGCGCGCCAGTGCTGATCGGATGGCGAGAACACTGGGTGAGCGCGCCGGCGAAACCGTCGGCTACCGCGTTCGCTTCGGTTCGAAAATCTCGCGCGCGACCCGGATCGAGGTCGTCACCGAAGGCATCTTCTCGCGCCAGATTCTCGACGATCCCGAGCTCAACGGCATCGCCGCCGTGCTGTTCGACGAATTCCACGAGCGCTCGCTCGACGCCGATCTTGGGCTGGCGCTGGCGCGCGACGCGCAGACCGGCTTGCGCGAGGATTTGCGTATCCTCGTGATGTCGGCGACGCTGGATGGCGCACGGGTGGCGAAGCTGCTGGGCGATGCGCCGGTGGTCGAAAGCGAGGGCCGCGCCTTTCCGGTCGAGACGCGCTATCTCGGCCGCAAGCCTGATATGCCGCTGGAGCGGCAGATGGCGGACAGCATCGCGCAGGCGCTACGCGCCGACCCCGGCTCGGTGCTGGCGTTCCTGCCGGGCGCCGCCGAAATCCGCCGCACCCAGAATTTTCTCGAAGAACGCGTCCGCGACGCCGGCACCGAGATCGTGCCGCTGTTCGGCGCGCTCGATGCCAGCGTGCAGGACCGTGCGATTGCGCCGGCGCCGAAGGGCATGCGCAAGGTCGTGCTGGCGACCTCGATCGCCGAGACCTCGCTGACCATCGAGGGCGTGCGCATCGTCGTCGATTCCGGGCTGTCCCGCGTGCCGCGTTATGAGCCGGACATTGCGCTGACCCGGCTCGAGACCGTGCGCGCCTCGCGCGCGGCGGTCGATCAGCGCCGCGGCCGTGCCGGCCGCACCGAACCCGGTGTTTGCTACCGGCTTTGGGACGAGCCGCAGACCGCATCGTTCGCCGCCTACACCCAGCCGGAAATTTTGTCCGCCGATCTGTCCTCGCTGGTGCTCGACCTCGCGCAATGGGGCGTGACCGATCCCGGGTCGCTATCGTTTCTCGATCCACCGCCCGGGCCCGCGCTGAAGGAGGCGAAGAGTCTGCTGCACGAACTCGGCGCGCTCGACGCCGACGGCCGCATCACGGCCGAGGGCAAGCGGTTGCGCGCGCTGGCGCTGCCGCCACGGCTGGCGCGCATGATCGTGGACTCCGACCGCTTCGGTGCGGGGCAAGCAGCCGCGGAGATCGCGGCTGTCCTCACCGAGCGCGGCCTCGGCGGCGACAGCGTCGACCTCGATGCGAGGCTCGATCAATTCCGCCGCGACCGCGCGCAGCGCGCGTCCAGCGCGCGCGACATGGCGCGCCGCTGGGCGTCGCAGGTTGCCTCCGCCAAAAGCTCGCGGCCTGAGGCGGACTTGAGCACCGGCGTGATGCTCGCCTTCGCCTTCCCCGATCGCGTGGCGAAGAACCGCGGTAACAGCAGCTTCGTGCTCGCCAATGGCCGTGGCGCCGCGGTCGAGCAGACTTCGTCGCTGGCGCGCGCGCCCTATATCGCCGTCGGCGAGCTCACGGGCACCGCCGCCGCCGGGCGCATCCTGCTGGCGGCGCCGATCAAGGAAAGCGAGATCGAGGCGCAATTCGCCGATCACATCGAAACGTCGGACGAGATCAGCTTCGACCGCGCCGCGCTGGCGTTGCGCGCGCGCCGCAGGAAGACGCTGCACGCCATCACGCTGTCGGAAGCGCCGCTGACGCTTACGGCCTCAGCCGAGACCGCGCGCGTTTTCGCCGATGGGCTGATCGCCGCCGGGCTCGACAGATTGCCGTGGTCCAAATCCGCCAAGCAGTGGCGCGACCGCGTGATGTTCCTGCGCAAGGCGGAAGGTGAGAGCTGGCCTGACCTGTCCGACGATGGGCTGATTGCGGCCGCGAGCGATTGGCTGGTGCCGGTGCTCTATGACAAGACGTCGCTGAAGGAATTCTCCGCAGGCGACCTGTCGGAGGCGCTGCAGACGCTGTTGCCTTGGGAGTTGCGCGCGCGGCTGGAGCGCGAGGCGCCCACCCATTTCGAGGCGCCGACCGGCACCATGCTCGCGATCGACTATGAGGCCGAGCAGGGCCCGACCATCGCGGTGCGGCTGCAGGAATTGTTCGGGCTCAACACCCATCCCTCGATCGCCAAGGGCAAGGTGCCGCTGGTGCTCGAACTGCTGTCGCCGGCGCAGCGGCCGGTGCAAGTCACGCGCGATCTCCCCGGTTTCTGGCGCGGCAGCTATGCGGCCGTGCGCTCCGACCTGCGCGGCCGCTATCCGCGCCATCCTTGGCCTGAGGATCCCGCGAGCGCGCTGCCGACCCGCCGGGTCAAGCCGCGCGGGACCTGACTCGCTCTTACTCCCTCTCCCCGCTCTTGCGGGGAGAGGGTTGGGGTGAGGGGCTTCCATCCGGCGAGTGAGCGGCGTGTGGTGAGCACTATGCATGCCCCTCACCCGGAGGCTCCGCTACGCGCAGCCTCCGACCTCTCCCCGTGAAGGACGGGGAGAGGTGAAGCGACGGCGTTAACGCTTCGCTCATCCTTTTCGCGAAAATGGCGGCCTCTGCCGATCCGGCATAGTCGCGCCCTTGTAGCGGACGTGATGAAATCCGGCAGGGCTTGCGTAAACAGAGTGGCGTCATGCGTAACATCGTGATTACGGCGGCCGTGATAGGCGGCCTTGGCGTCTTCATGGCGCAAATGGCGGACAAGATCACGCCTGCGACAGCGACAGCGGTGGCGGCAAAGCCGGTGGCGACGGTGGCGATGGCGACGTCGGCTTCAAGTGGTTCGCGCACGCTCAGCATCCCCCGCGATTTCCGCGGTCATTTCGCGACCGAAGGCCGCATCGACGGCCAGCGCATCGCCTTCATGGTCGACACCGGCGCTTCCGTGATTGCGCTGAATGAGTTCCTCTGCCGCACGATTCGGCCTGCGCCCGGTGCCGAACCAGTACACCGCTGTTGTCTCGACCGCGAACGGCACCATCAAGGCGGCGCGCGCCCGGCTCGACCGGGTCGAGGTCGGCGGCATGGTGGTGCGCGACGTCGATGCCATGGTGCTGCCCGACGAGGCGCTGTCGGAGAACCTGCTCGGGCTGTCGTTCCTGTCGAAGCTCCGCCGCTTCGAATATGCCAACGGCACGATGGTGCTGGAGCAGTAACGCGCTGGTTGCCAATCCGCGCGATGTGCTCTGAAGGCTTGAAGCGTCTTTCGTGGAAACTTCGCGTTCGGGATTATCGATCTGAGTTCGGATCAAGGTTGCGGCGTTACGTCCACGCACCGAGCAGTGTCTGAAATACAGAATTCAGTTTTTCCCGTTGCCTGGTCGATCTTCCAGGAGCCAAACACAGGCAATCCGCCAAAAATGTTTGACAACCCTCCCTGCGCGTTTGGACGGTGACCGGTTGGATTCTGCGGAAAGCCGGGTCTCTCGGTGCATTCACCGGTCAGGTGCTCACGCTTGGCGTCAAGGGCCGCGGTGCAGTGATAGAGCTTCTTGTTCTTGTGATCGAGTCGCTCGACAGAATAATGGTTCTCCCCGGTCTCCACACTCTGAAAGTCAGCAAAAATTTCGTAGTCCGCAGCGAGCCCAACGGTCGTCGTCATGGTCAGCGATAGCGCGAGTATACCGGCCTTCAGAAGTTTCATAGAACTCTCCGGTCTTCCCAAACGATGTGGACCGTGTCCTCAGGCCAGCAGGAATTCGGACCGCCTTTGCTGTTGGGCGAAAGCGGAATTTCGCATTTGGCTATGAGGATGAGTCCACAGCCTAGAATTTCTGTCATCGTGATGGAGGCATATGGCAAAATGCTGGCCAGATTTGCGTCGCGAGGGGCAGGTACGATGCCGTTACACCTGCCCCGTCGGCAGATCAGTTATCTAGTAGCCTTTGTACTCTCTGACACGTAGGCCGCTTGGATCACTTTCATCCGGGGTCGCTACCAACAAACCAGTCGGGTCGGCATGTGTGATTATACTCAAATTATTGCTGCCGGGTTCTGAGAACGTCAGCGTATGTCCATAAACGCCACCGAAATTCGTGTGGTTGGCGTTGTCAGTGGCTGTGATCGTGAGATTACGGTTGGCAGTAGTAACCTGAGGGCCTGCTGGCGGGGTACCGGTCGAGTTCTTTGCATAAACATAGCTGTCAACCCTGCCGTTCTCTTTCAAGGCACCTAGAACACCGCCCGCAGCCGGCGCACCGGTATCGGGTTGACCGGCTCCCGGTGCTGGCGGTTGCTGCGGGTCTTGCGGCTGCGCTTGGGCCAGTTGAATTTGCGGCTGTTGAGCTACGCCATCCGCGGCGAACGGATCGTAGCCAACGGGAACGAGCGAGTGGTCATCGAACTCCGGCTGATAGTCCACCGGCACGAGGGAGTAATCAGGCATGATGAAATCACCTTATAGGCTATTTGCGGGCACCTTCGGATGACCCGTGATGTGATCGCCCTCGCGGAGAGGACTGGGTTAGCTTGAAGTGTTTGAGGACTGGGCTCGCAGAAATCAAAAAGCCCGCGCCGGATTTTCCGACGCGGGCACAATTCTTGCGACGATGAAGATATGCCGGTGCTTTTGCCCGACGTGTCAAATTATTCGACGCGGACGTTGCGCCGTCCGGCGTTAAGCCTCGGCTGAAATCTGGCCTTTTGAGCATTAATCCCGCCTTCCGCTTTGCACCTGCATTCGCTATGGCTGCGGGGACGATTCCCATGAGGCCTTAAATGTTTCCGAAGCCGAAACCGCAGCTAAAGCCCAACACCTACGCCTTCGAATCCGAGCCGATGGTGAAGGCGACCGGCTTTCGCGAATACGACGCGCGCTGGCTGTTCAACAAGGAAATCAACCTGATGGGGGTGCAGGCGCTCGGCATGGGGCTGGGCGCGCTGATCGCCGAGCTTGGCGTCAAGCAGGAGATCGTCACCGGCCACGACTTCCGCAGCTATTCGGCCTCGATCAAATACGCGCTGATCTCCGGCCTGATGGCGGCGGGCTGCAAGGTTCACGACATCGGGCTCGCGGTGACGCCGATGGCTTACTTCGCGCAGTTCGATCTCGACGTGCCCTGCGTCGCCATGGTGACGGCCTCGCACAACGACAATGGCTGGACGGGCGTCAAGATGGGCGCCAACCGCCCGCTCACCTTTGGGCCGGACGAGATGACGCGGCTGAAGGAGATCGTGCTCAACGCGCAGTTCAAGAACAAGGCCGGCGGCTCCTATGAGTTTCACGAGAATTTCCCGGCGCGTTACATCGCCGACCTCACCGGGCGCACCAGGCTGAAGCGCAAGCTGAAGGTCGTGGTGGCCTGCGGCAACGGCACCGCGGGCGCCTTCGCGCCGCAGGTGATGGAGGCGATCGGCTGCGAGGTGGTGCCGCTCGACACCGAGCTCGACTACACCTTCCCGAAATACAATCCGAATCCCGAAGATCTGGAGATGCTGCACGCGATCCGCGATGCGGTGCTCGCGAGCCAGGCCGATGTCGGGCTCGGCTTCGACGGCGACGGCGACCGCTGCGGCGTGGTCGACAATTCAGGCGAGGAGATTTTCGCCGACAAGGTCGGCGTCATGCTGGCGCGCGACATGTCGGCAATTCACAAGAATGCGCAGTTCGTGGTCGACGTGAAATCGACCGGGCTGTTCCTGACCGATCCGGTGCTGCAAAAGCAGGGCGCGACGACCACTTACTGGAAGACCGGCCATTCCTACATGAAGCGGCGCACCAACGAGCTCGGCGCGCTCGCCGGCTTCGAGAAGTCGGGCCACTTCTTCTTCAACAAGCCGTTCGGCCGCGGCTATGATGACGGGCTCGTTTCGGCGATCGCGATCTGCGAGATGCTCGATCGCGCGGCGGGCAAGTCGATGGCCGACCTGAAGAACGCGCTGCCGAAGACCTGGTCGTCGCCGACCATGTCGCCGCATTGCGCGGATGAGGTCAAATACGGCGTGGTCGACGCCGTGGTCGGGCATTTCGAGGCGATGCAGAAGAAGGGCGAGAAAATCGGAGGGCAAGCCATTCGCGATCTCGTCACGGTCAACGGCGTGCGCGTGACGGTGGAAGACGGCAGCTGGGGCCTGGTGCGCGCTTCCTCCAACAAGCCGGAGCTCGTGGTGGTGGTCGAAAGCCCGGTTTCGGAGCAGCGCATGCGCGACATGTTCGAGATGGTCGACGGCGTGCTGCGCACCCACCCAGAGGTCGGCGCGTACAATCAGAAGATTTGATCTTCACCTCTTCCCGCGTGCGAGGAGAGGGGCACTACGCCGCGTGCAGCGATCCGAGGAAGCTCTGCACCTCGGCCTTGAGCTGATCGGACTGCGCGGACAGCCCGTCGGCTGCCTCCAGCATGTTCGCCGTCGCCTTCGATGCTTCGTCGGAGGCCTGCGAAACGCTGAGGATGCTATCGTTGACTTCGGCCGAGCCGTTGGCGGCCTGCTGCACATTGCGCGAGATCTCTTGCGTCGCGGTGCCCTGTTGCTCGACGGCGGCGGCGATCTCGTTGGAGATGCCGTTGATCTCGGCAATGGTGCCGCCGATTGCCTGGATCGCGCTGACGGCTTCGTTGGTGGCGTTCTGGATGTCCTGGACCTGCGCCGAGATTTCCTCGGTCGCCTTCGCTGTCTGGTTGGCGAGTGCCTTCACTTCGCTGGCGACTACTGCAAATCCCTTGCCATGCTCGCCGGCCCGCGCAGCCTCGATGGTGGCGTTCAGCGCCAGCAGATTGGTCTGGCTGGCGATGTTCTGGATCAGCGTCACCACCTCGCCGATCTTCTGGGTGCCGCTGGCAAGGCCCTCGACCACAGTGTTGGTGCGCCGCGCTTCTTCCGCCGCCTTGGTGGCGATCGTGGCCGAACGCGTCACTTGCTGGGCGATGCTGTTGATCGAAGCTGAGAGTTCTTCCGTCGCGGACGCCACCGTTTCGACATTGGATGACGCCTTGCTCGAGGCCGCCGTCGCGGCGGCGGTCTGCCGTGCGGTTTCCACGTTGGTCGTGCTCATCGCCGATGACAATTTCTGCATCTCGCTGGCCGCAAACGCGACCGCCTGGACGATGCCGCCGACCTTGTGCTCGAAACCCGCGGCAAGCTCGCGCCGCACCGCATCGTGTTGCTGTTTTGCCAGACGATTCGCCTCGTTGCGCTCGGTGTTGGCACGCGCCTCGGCGGCCCGAGCCGCTTCCGCTTCGGCGGTTTTCTGCGCGGCGGTTTCAAACAGCTGCGACAGCGTATGGACGAGCCAGACCAGTACGCCCGCTTCGGTCAGCAGGATGACGGCGTGGAGCACGACGCGTCCGAAGTCGGCGCCGCCGGGATAGACCGTCGCCGGCAGAACGAAGTTCAACACCAGATGATGCAGCGCGACGGCAATCGCGCCGGCCATAATGGGCCGATAATCACAATACCCGACCAGGCATGCGAGCGCGGCAAAGAAATACATGTGTGTATCGACCTGCCAGGGGTGTCCGTTGAGTTGGTAGACGAACATGGAAACGCCACCCATCAGCACGACGGCGAATACGAGCCGGGTGGAAAGCGCATTGCCCGCAACGCGCCACGACAGCGTGGCGGCCAGAGCCATTGCGACGAGTACGGCCGTCGGCGCCATCCAGTCAGTGCCGCGCATCATGCCGATGACCGCGGCGATCGGAACGTGCAGCCACATGACGGCCAGCAGCATCCGGCTGGTGGTCTCGCGCAAGGCTACCAGGTCGTCGCTTTCGGTATGCATTAGCGGTCTCCCAAACAAATGAAATTCAAAGGCAGGCAGCGATTGCCTGCGGATCGATGGCAAGCCAGGCGCCGGCTTCGCGCAAGCGCGCAAGGCCGTCATGCTGATCCGGACGAACCACCAGGACTGACGGAAGTGCTGTTATCCTCACGATCGCGGCATCGGCTGAGGCGGCAGCGAGGAACGCTCGCTCTGCGCTCCACCATGGCGGAAAGGCCACGGCCACGATCTCGGCTCCGGGACGGACCTGCAATGACAGCGCTGCGATCGCGATGAAGCTCGCGATCAGCAACGCAGCGGCGTTCAGCCAGGCAGGCCATCGCCAAGTCTTGACTGTAGAAGCCTTGATGGTATTCGCCTGCGTCATCTGCCCGGGAGAATACGAAGCCGAACCTAATGTGCGGTAAACGTTAGGTTAGCGGACGTAACGCGCACGCGCATTTGTCGCGCGCAAGGCGAGACATCCATGTCACTCAATCAGAGATATGAAATCAGGCGGCCGGGACCGGCAGCGCCGTGACCGACTTGATCTTCTCCATCGCAAAGCGGGAGGTGACGTTCTTCAGCGGCACCGCGGAGATCAGCTTCTTGTAGAACACGTCGTAGCTCTGCATGTCCGCGACCACGACGCGCAGCATGTAATCGACGTCGCCGGCCATCCGGTAGAATTCCATCACCTCGGGCATGGCGCTGACGGCGTCGGCAAACTTCTTCAGCCAGGTTTCGGAGTGGTCGGCGCTCTCGACCGAGACGAACACGGAGATGCCGAGCCCGATCTTGTTCTGGTCGACAAGCGCGACACGGCGCAGGATGACGCCGTCGGCCTCCAGGCGCTGGATGCGCTTCCAGCACGGCGTCGACGACAGCCCGACCCGGTCGCCGATCTCGGCCACGGAGAGGGAGGCGTCCTCCTGCAGCACCATCAGGATCTTGCGGTCGATGGCATCAAGGCGGCGGTTGGTCTCTGGGTGGAGTTGGGTGGCAAGCTCGCTCATGAGAAGAACTTTGTTCCATTTGAGGGGATTAATTCCCTGATATAGAGAAAATTCTTCTATTACAAGCCCGCCTTCGGTCTTTATTGCGCCGTCGGGGCGGGGGAAACGATCTGGCCGCGACCTAAAAGCTCTTCAACTTCAGGACGTTGCGGGGCGGCGAAGGCACCCCCGAAGCGGGTGCATTTCAGCGCTGCGGCAGCCGAGGCAAAGCGCAACGCCTGCCGCAACGCCTGTTTCTCCGTGATGGCCAGCGCAAAGGCGCCGTGGAAGACGTCGCCGGCCCCGAGGGTATCCACGGTGTGCACAGGGAAGGCCGGCGTCTCCTGCAACTCGCCCTTCTCGTCGAGCCAGATGGTGCCGCGCGGCCCGCGCGTGCCCGCCAGGAACGACGGCGTCAGCTTCGCGACCTTCTTCAGCGCCTCGCCGTCGTCGGTGATCCCGGCGGTCTCCTGCAGCGGCTCGCTGGAGAACACCAGGTGTGTCGAGGCCGTCAGCAGGCCCTCGCGCAGCGACATCGCGCGATCGGCGTCGACGATCACGGGAATGCCGCGACGGACGGCCTCGGCGCAAATGTCGGTGCAGAATTCCGCGCAGCGGCTCTCGACAAGAATGGCCTGACAATCATCCAGCAGCGCGTCGGCCTTGGGCAGCTTCACTTTCCACAATTCCGGATCGCGAAATGTCACAATAGTGCGCTCGCCGGTCGGATCGATCATGACCGCGGAGATCGGCGTGACCAGGCCCGCCATGTGAATGAGGTGCTTGGTATCGATGCCCTCGTGCGCCATCTGCTCATAGATGAAGCGCGCCGAGGTTTCCTTGCCGTCGCCCATCGGTCCGCAGAGAGAGGCGCGGCCGCCGAGCCGCACGATTGATATGGCGGCATTGAGCGCATTGCCGCCGCAAATCTCACCGAAACCCGTGGCGTTCTCCTTGGATCCGCGCGCGGGCACGCTCGGTGTGCGGAAGGTGAGATCGCGCACAGGCATGCCGATACAGAGAATGCGCGGCGGAATTTTCGGCGCCGTTGCGTGGAAGTTCATGCCCGGGTCCGTCATGTCTAGGTCCTCACCTAATCGGGCAGATCGTGCGCCAGTTCCCCGCTATGCGCCTGCGGTCTTTCCCCCATGCAGCCAGTTGCCGATCAGGTGGTGCGCGATCGCGAACGGATGCGCGGCGAACAGGCCGTCCGGATGCGTGCGCTTGTGCATCAATGCAAGCTCGTCGCGGTCGAACCAGCGCGCGTCCTCCAGTTCGCTGCGATCGACCACGATGTCCTCGTTGATGGCGCGCGCGGAGCATCCGATCATCAGGGACGACGGATAGGGCCAGGGCTGCGTCATGTAGTATTTCACGTCCGCGACGCGGATGGCGGATTCCTCGAAGATTTCGCGTTTCACCGCGTCCTCGATGGTCTCTGCAATTTCGACAAAGCCGGCGAGGCACGAATACATGCCCGGCAAGAACTGCTTCTGCCGCCCGAGCAGCGCCCTGTCGCCGGAGTGCACCATCATGATCACGACGGGATCGGTGCGCGGGAAATGCTCGACCTTGCAATTCGGGCATTCGCGCTTCCAGCCGCCTTCTTTCATGGCGCTGCGCGTCCCGCAGTTCGGGCAAAATCCATGGCGCTGATGCCAGCCCACCAGCGATTTCGCCGCAGCGATCGCGGACAGTTGCTCCAGCGGCAGCACGCCTTGCATCACCATGCCGCGCAATTCGCTCAATGCGACATCGTTGCGGCCGACCAGTTTCTCCGCCGCTGCCGCCGAAATACCCATCCCGAAGATCGGCGCGCCGTCGCGCAACCCCAGGAAGACCGTGCCGGGATTGGCGCCGAACCCCAGTGCCTCCTTGATCGACAACAATGCGCGCGGACCGCCCTCGTCCTGCTTCACGACGAGCGAGTCGCGATAGACCACATAGGCGCGGGCATTCTGCTGGCCTTCCAGCGCGAACAGTTTTTCGTCGCTGGTGCGCAGATGCGCGGCGCGGTCGAGGACGTGGGTGACGAAGGCCGGACGCCCGAGCGGAAAGGAATCGAAGATCGTCATTTTTGTTTCTTACCCCAACCAGATTTTGCGGCGAAGCGTACTGATGAATGTCTGCACTTCCTCGGCGTCATGCGCGAGCGGCTGCATCACGCCCCAGACCGGGCGCGGCCAGGCGGCGTCGCCGGCGCGGCGCGCGATGATGTGCACGTGAAGCTGCGGCACCACATTGCCGAGCGCGGCGATGTTGAGCTTGTCGCAGCGGGTCACCTCTTTCAGGGCGCGCGCGACGCGGGAAATCTCGGTCATCAGCTGCGCCTGCTCGACCTCGGCGAGGTCGATGATCTCGACGCTATCAGGGCGGCGCGGCACCAGCAGGAGCCAGGGATAATTGGCGTCCTTGATGACAAGCACTTTCGACAGCGGCAGGTCGCCGATATCGATGGTGTCCTTTTTGAGTTGGGAGTGCAGCGACCAGGCGGAATCGGACATCAGAATTCTCGGGCAATTCCTTCAACGTCGCAGACGTGGCGTCCGCAACAACATCCGTCATGCCCGGCTTTATGCCGGGCATCCACGTCTTTTTTTGCAAGGCTCAAGAACGCAGACCGTGGATGGCCGGGACAAGCCCGGCGATGACGGGGAACAGGGTGGCCGCGGCGCTTGCTTTCCGGCCCTTTTGGCCCCAAATAGGGACCGGGAGATTGGCGGTGGACGAGCCACTCGCCAACCGGGTCAGGTCCGGAAGGAAGCAGCCCTAACGAGGTCCGGATCGGGTCGCTCGTCAGTCTCCTACCTGTTTTTCGAGCGAATCGCGGTTGGCCCAGAACCACCGCTCGCTCCTTTCCGCAAAAGCCGGCCCCCAGAGAAAGAGAACTGCGGATCGATCGATGACCGACGCTGGCGCCCCTCCTTCACAGCCCGATGGCGACCAGGGCGGTTTCGACCTCGGCGGCGCGCCGAAGGCCAAAGCCTATCGCGTGCTCGCGCGCAAATACCGCCCGGCGAGCTTCGAGGACCTGATCGGCCAGGACGCCGTGGTGCGCACGGTTTCCAATGCGTTCGAGACGGGGCGCATTCCGCAAGCCTGGATCCTGACCGGCGTGCGTGGCGTCGGCAAAACCACGACCGCGCGCATCCTCGCGCGCGCGCTGAATTACGAGCTGCCGGATGGATCGGTGAAGGGGCCGACGATCCACATGCCGACGCTCGGCGTGCACTGCAAGGCGATCATGGAAAGCCGGCACATGGACGTGCTGGAGATGGACGCCGCGTCCCACACCGGCGTCGACGATGTGCGCGCCATCAACGACAGCGTGCGCTATGCGCCGGCCAGCGCGCGCTACAAGGTCTACATCATCGACGAAGTCCACATGCTGTCGACCGCGGCCTTCAACGCCTTCCTGAAGACGCTGGAGGAGCCGCCGGAGCACGCCAAGTTCGTGTTCGCCACCACCGAAATCCGCAAAGTCCCCGTGACCGTGCTATCGCGCTGCCAGCGCTTCGATTTGCGACGGGTCGAGGCAGACATTTTGATGCGGCATCTCGCCAACATCGCCGGGAAAGAGAAAGTCGAGATCGAGCCCGAGGCGCTCGGCATCATCGCGCGCGCCGCCGAAGGCTCGGTGCGCGACTCGCTGTCGCTGCTCGACCAGGCGATCGCTCATGCCGCGGGTCCCGTGCACGCCGAGCAGGTGCGGCAGATGCTGGGCCTTGCCGACCGCACGCGGGTGATCGAGCTGTTCGATGCGCTGGCGCGCGGCGACATCGAAAGCGCCTTCAAGGAATTCCGCGATCAATACGACACCGGCGCCGATCCGATCGTGGTGCTGTCCGATCTCGCCGAGTTCGTCAATTTCGTCACCCGCGTGAAGTACGTTCCCGCGACCGCCGACAATGTCGCCTTCGGCGAGACCGAGCGGACGCGCGCAAGGGAATTCGCCGCAAAACTCTCGGCGCGCGTGCTGTCGCGGATGTTTCAGATGCTGCTCAAGGGCATCACCGAGGTGCAAGGCGCGACGCGGCCGGCAGCTGCCGCCGAAATGGTGCTGGTGCGCATCGCCTATGTCGCTGATATGCCGACGCCGGATGAGGCGATCCGCATGATCGAGCAGAATGGCGGGGCCTCACCCGTGATCGCCGCAAGCCCCGCGGCACGCAGCGCGCCGTCCGCGCCGGTGTCGTCGATGACGGCATCTCCGGCACGTGCCTCCGCCGCGCCGCGCACGGAAGCCTCCGCGCGTCCGCAAGCCGTGGCTTCGACCGCGGAAGCGCCGTCGGCGCCGGCGCTACGCATCAGCAGCTTCCCGGAACTTGTCGCGCTCGCCGCCTCGCAGCGCGATCTCCTGATCAAGGCCGCACTGGAGGCCGATGTGCGGCTGGTGCGGATCGAGGACGGCCGGCTGGAAGTCTCTCTTGAGCGCAGCGCTGCGCGCGCACTGGTCAATGAACTCTCCCGCAAGCTCGAGCAATGGACTGGCCGGCGCTGGACCGTGATCGTGTCCAACGAGGCCGGCCAGCCAACCTTGCGCGAGCAAAGCCTGGTCGAAAAAGGTCAGCGCGAGCGCACCGCCGAGGCCGATCCGCGCGTCAAGGAAGTGCTGGCGCGCTTTCCCGGCGCGAAGGTGGTGGAGGTGCGCAAGCTTGCCGCCGAGCCGCCCGAATCCGACGGTACCGGCGGACTCGGTGATGACGATTTCACCGAGCCGCCGGACGATTCCGACAACGATTTGTAGAGGACTTGACCCGATGCCCGATTTTCTCGGCATGATGAAGCAGGCGGCGCAGCTGCAGTCGAAGATGCAGGCGATGCAGGACGAACTCGGCCAGATCGAGGTCGAGGGCGCCTCCGGCGGAGGCCTCGTCAATGTGCGCATCTCCGGCAAGATGGAAGTGAAGGGGGTTCGGATCGATCCCTCGCTGATCAAGGCCGAAGAGCGCGAGGTGCTCGAGGATCTGCTGGTCACCGCCTTCAACGATGCGAAGCGCAAGGCGGAAACCGCGATGCAGGAGAAGATGCAGTCGCTGGCCGGTGGGCTCGGCCTGCCGCCCGGATTGCTCGGTCTCGGTTCCTGAAGACATGCCTGCTGCGGTTGCCGGCCCCGAAATCGAGCGCCTGATCCAGTTGCTGGCGCGCCTGCCGGGGCTTGGCCCGCGCTCGGCGCGGCGCGCCGCGCTGCATCTGATCAAGAAGCGCGAGGCGCTGATGACGCCGCTGTCGTCGGCGTTGCAGGTCGCGATCGACAAGATCCAGGTCTGCAAGACCTGCGGCAATATCGACACGCAAAATCCCTGCACGGTCTGCACCGATCTGCGCCGCGATCCCTCGATCATCGTCGTGGTCGCCGACGTCGCCGATCTCTGGGCGCTGGAACGGGCGAACGCGATCAACGGCCGCTATCACGTGCTGGGCGGAACATTGTCGCCGCTCGACGGCGTCGGCCCGCAGGATCTCACCATCGACCAGCTGGTGGCGCGCGCGCATGAGGCGCAGGTGACCGAGATCATCCTGGCGCTGAATGCAACCGTGGACGGGCAAACCACCGCGCACTACATCACGGATTTGCTGCAAGACGCCAATGTCAAGGTGACGCGGCTCGCGCACGGAGTTCCCGTCGGCGGCGAGCTTGATTATCTCGACGAAGGTACGCTATCTGCTGCGATGCGCCAGCGCACGCTGTTCTAGCCAACAAGATTCGAGACACGGAAACCTGATGACGAAACACCGATTCGCCAAGCGCTTGGCCTGTGCGTCCATCATTGCAGCGAGCGCAGTCGTGACGCCTGCCTGCGCGCAACAGGTTGATCCGCCCCAGCAGACGGACAGCGTGCCGAAAGTGGCGAAGCCGATCAACACGGGCGACGTGCTCTCCGGCGAACTCACGGCGATGCGGGTGCGCGGCGGCGCCAAGGGCAAGCGCGTTGCGACCTATCAGATCACCAGCGAGCCGCGGCGGCTGCCGCCGCCGAACGGGCTTTGCAATCTCGAGACCGGGCCGGAAACCTTCCAGCTCATCACCACGAGCGATTCGCAGGCCACGGAACTGAAGCGCCTCGTCGGCAAGGAAATCTCCGTCAAGGTCGACGAAATCTCCTGCGCGCAGGACGCCGGCCAGATGACGGAAGCCGTCGTCACCAGATGGAGCGTGGTGAAGCGCTAGCGCATGATCCGGAAAAGTGTGAAGCGGTTTTCCTCGCGACAAACGCGTAGCGTTTGCGCGGAGATCATGCGCAAAAATTAGACTCTCACGGGTCCCAATTCGTCGAAATGTCCGCGCTTCTGCAGCCAGGCCAGCAGGATCAGGCTCGGGATCGCGACCAGCACGCAGATCACGAAGAACACCGGCCAGCCGACGGCTTTCGCGACATAGCCGGCGCCTGACGAGAGATAAGTGCGGCCGACCGCGGCAAGCGCGGTCAGCAGCGCATATTGGGTCGCGGTATGCAGCGGGTTCTGGCACAGCGCCGAGAGATAGGCGACGAAGATCACGGTGCCGATCGCGCTGGTGAAATTCTCGGCGCAGATCGCCAGCGCCAGCGCCCACTCGTTGACGCCGACATGCGCGAGCCATGAGAAGGAGAGATTGGCAAGCGCCTGCAAGGTGCCGCCGATCCACAGGCTCGTGGCCAGCGAATAGCGTCGCGCGACGAAGCCGCCGGCAAAGCCGCCGATCAGGGTCGCGGCAAGGCCGACGCCTTTGACGATCGCGGCATAGTCGACCTTGCTGAAGCCGAGGTCGATCACGAACGGCGCGGTCATGGTGCCGGAGAACGCGTCGGTGAATTTGAACAGCACCACGAAGGTCAGCGCAGCGAAGGCGTCGCGCCGCGTGAGAAATTCCGAGAACGCGCCGATCGCCGCGCGCAGTACGCGGGCGAATGCCGTCTCGCTGGCGGTCGCCGCCTCGGCGTCTCGCGATTGCGCGGGCTCGGTCGCGGCGAGCGCAGTGATCGTGCCGATCACGACCAGCGCCGCCATCACCACATAGCCCCACATCCACGCCGACGTGCGCATCAGGCCTGCGCTTTCGAATCCGGAGACGACGAACAGGGCGCCGGCGGTCGAGACCAGCATGCCGATGCGATAGGCCGCGACATAGGATGCCATGCCGGCGGCCTGCTCGCTCTCCGGCAGGCTCTCGACGCGGAACGCATCGACCACGATATCCTGGGTCGAGGACGCCGTTGCGACCAGAAGTGCTGCGAGCGCGACTGCGAATGGCGAACGCGCGGGGTCGGTCAATGCCAGCAGCACGATCGATACGATCAGCAGCAGTTGCGAGAACAGCAGCCAGCCGCGGCGGCGGCCGAAGGTGCGCGTGAACAGCGGCACGTGCAGCGCATCGACCAGCGGCGCCCACAGGAATTTCAGGGTGTAGGGCGTGCCGATCAGGGCAAACAGCCCGATGGTGCCGAGATCGACGCCGGCCTCGCGCATCCACACCTGCAGGGTCGAGCCCGACAGCGCCAGCGGCAGGCCGGAGGAGAAGCCGAGCAGCATCACGATCAGCACGCGCGGCTGCAGGTAGACGGCGAGGCTCTCGCGCCAGGAAGGGGCGCGTTTGGCGTGCTCCGGTGTCGATTCGGACGTTACTTCGGGGGCGGTCATTGAGGTGTCGTACCAGATTCTCCAGGAAAACGCTGTCGTCGCCCGGCTTGACCGGGCGACGACGACACCGTTTGTGCGGACCGGGCGAAGACATCGATTGTGCGGAAGTAGCAACCTTCCCGACGGATGCCTTTACGCACTCCTCGCCGTCTTCACCACGGCCAGGGTGTCGTCGGCGACCTTGTCGCCGGCATGGCGCTTGAGATGATCGCGGCGCATCGCGATCTCGTCGCGCACGAACTCATAGCCGAGCTTGAACGTCTCGAGCCCGTCGCCGCTGACGGTGCCGTCGCGCAAGCCTATGATGACGCCGCGCAGGATGCCCTCGAGCTGATCCCCGAGTTCATCGATCTCATCCAGCGAATGGGCATGCTCGATCTTCTCGCCGATGGAGAGGAGCTCGGTCGCGAGCTCGCCGGCCCGTTCAGGCGCCACACGCGTGATCTTGGTGTAGATCCCCGCGAAGATCGAGCCGATGACGCTGAGCGCTCCGGCGCCCAGATACATCACATCGCTGTATTTATCCATGAACGACTTGGTGTCGTCGTTGATGTATTCGGCCGCACCCGGATGCGCGATGATGAAGGCGTCCTTGTCGGTCTCCGCGGGTTCGATCTTGGAGGCAAAGCCGTCGTCGAGCGCGAGCTCCGCATGGTTTTCGTAGATGACGCGGGCGAGATCGGTCGCCGTCGATGTTGCCATCTTCGATTGCGCGACCAGCAGCCATTGCAGCCCGATGGTGTCGAGATCGTCGTCGGGAATTTGGGGCGACGACGAGATCGTGCCGGCCGACAGCGTTTCCTCGCTGATGCCGGGAATCCTGCGCGCCAGCGCCTTGGCGGACTCGATCGCGTTCAGGGTGAAGCCGCCCTTCTTGGCCAACTGTTCGTAGCTCTTGTCCTGCATCACCTTCGAGGTGTGCGCGACCGCGATGACGGCGCCGAAGCCGGAAGCAAACAGCTTGTCCAGCGTCGATCCCGGCGGCGCCACCTGCACCTTCGATGCGGTGTCGGGGCTGTCGGTGAAGCCGAAAATGTTGCGGACGAACGAGGCGCTGTTGTCGCCGTCGGCCCAGACCGCGATCTTCTTGATCTTCTTCAGGTCCTCGAACGATTTGATCTTCTTGGTGCCGGGGCTGAGCAGCAGCACCACGTCATGTTCGAGGATCGCGATCGCGCGCGCCCGCGGCGGGACCTTGGCGTCGGTGCGCAGCACCGCGAGATCGGCCTCGCGGCGATCGAACTGCGCCACCGCCTTGGCGGCGTCGCCGGCGGTGACGATCTTCAGCTTCAGCCGCGAATTGTTGCTCTTCAGCACGGCGGCCAGTTTGGCGGCGAAGTGTGCTTCGTCGCTGTTGGGGTCGCCGACCGCAAAGGTGAGCGTTTCGGAGTTCTTCAGAAGAATGCGGCCACCGAGGACCGTCGCCAGCGACAGCATCAGGGTCAACATGGTGAACAGCAGCATCTGCCGGCGGTTGCTTTTCGCAACCTGTGAACGCGGCGAACGCTGGTCCGGCGGTGCCGGGACGTCAGCACTCATGGTGTTACCCCCGGGGGTGGGCGCTCAGGGATCGCCCGGTAAAATCGTAACTGTCTAAAAAAGATAGAAAATTCCTGTTCTTGCAATGATATCCGCTAGGGAGCGGATTGCAAATTACCCAATCCGGTAACCTTACCCGGGGGCGGCACCCGGCTGCCACACTTGCCGTCAAGTTTGTTTTTGCGGTTCCCGGCAGGTGCAATCCGTCCCGGGAGATGTCATAAAAGGCCATTACGGGGCGAATTGGCAGGGTTTGAAAAGAAAGTGCGCTGAGCGCCTCCAGTCCCCGTGCGGTCCAAGGTCTCAGCGAGGGTGAACTTGTCGTTCCCATCCATGTCGTCCTCAGTCCCGGTCGGTCTGTTGATCGGCTGGATGCTGCTTTTGACGGTCAAGCACGTCATTGCTGACTTCTTCCTGCAGAACGCCTGGATGGCGCAAGGCAAGGACCAGAAGAAGGGCTGGGCGCTGCCGCTTCTGGTGCACTGCCTGATCCATCTTGCGGTGGCGCTGGCGATGATCCTGATCGTCGCGCCGCGGTTCTGGTTCGTCGCCTTCATCGACTTCGCCATCCACATCACCGTCGACCGCGCCAAGGGGCTTTGCGTCTCCACCTTCAACGTGACCATGGACCCACCCCACCAGTGGTTTTGGTGGCTGATCGGTATCGACCAGGCGTTGCATCATCTCACGGGCTTCGGCCTCTCGATTTTCATGGCGGCGAACTAGCCGCATCTATATTGCGGACGAACACGTTGAGCTGATGCGGACCCACGCGGCGTTCGATCAGCGTCCAGCCGAGGCGTTCGTAGAATCCCGTCATTCGCGCCCGCGCGCAGAGATAGGCGCGTGGAAAGCCAAGCGCGAAACAGGTTCGCGCGGCGGCATCGACCAGCGCGGCACCGATGCCATGACCTCGTGCGCGCTCCTCCACCCACACCGCGGCCACCCAGGGCGTGAGCTCGGGACGTTCGTCGAGATCGGAGGCAATCAACGAGGCCGTGCCGAGGAGGCTCTTGCCGTCATGCGCGACCAGCGCCAGCGGGATCGGCGTGTCCTGCAAGTTCTCCTTGAGCCGTGTTTCGATGTACGCAAGCGGATAGCCGTTCGGCTCCCACCAGGCCTGCCAGATGCGGTCGGCGACGGAATCGAAGAACTCCGGTCGCTGCCGCAGGTCGGAGATGGTGAAGGCGAGGGGCATTGGTTCATCGGGAGATGGCGGAAGGGCGAGTTCTTACTTCAGATCCGGAACCCGCGCACTGATTCGGAAGCGTCAATCCGCCCGGAAAGTCACGGGGTTTGGTGGTTAACCCTTCGTTAGAACATTGCATTGCATCTTCGCTGGTGAGGGGGCCCCTGCGATGATCTCAAGCCGCGACGCTTACGAAAGCGATACCTGCCCGGTTCGCGACGAATTGCTTGGCGAGATGTATCGCGCCAGCGAGCACGGCTTGCCGATGCTGGTCGAAAGCGTCTCGCCGCAGGTCCGCGCCATGCTGGCGCTGTTCTGCTATCGCCGCAGCCACCTCTACGCATTGTCGCTGTCGATCGCCTCGAGCTGCAACGAGCGCGACCTGATCAACATCGGCGGCCGTGTCGGCTCCACGCTTTACGCGCTGTCGCGCGAGGCACCTGGAAGCCGCGCCCTGCCGTCGACGTCCCATAGCGGCCGCAAGCCGATCACACTGTCGACCAAGCCGCTCTCGACCTTCGCGCCGTTCGATGACGAGCTCGACGAGGATGTCGCCGACGCGGTGACGGCGTAACTCTCTCCTGTCGTCCCGGCCAAGCGAGCACTCGCGAGCGCGAGCCGGGATCCATAACCACAGGCGTTCGTTGCGTCGAAGGACGTCGTCCAGACTGCCCTATCGATAGATCACGCGGTATGGGTCCCCGCTTTCGCGGGGACGACAGCCGAATTTATTTCCGGCAACCCCCACTTCTTCCGCGCCATCGCGCATTCGGCATCGCCGGGCATACAGGTGCGGCAGACGTCGGGACGAATCTCGTAGATCCCACACGAGGTCGCCTCACCCACCTTGCCCTTCAGCGCTGCGCAGCGATCGCCGTCGCAGCGCATGCCCGATGCCCGCGCGTTGACGAGCTCGGCCGGGATGAGATCGAGCGCGGCATCGTCCTCGGTCGAGAAGCGCGGCCAGTTTGCCGACGTCGCGCAGCAGGCGCCGCAGCTCTGACAGATGCTTTCAACGCTGATTGCTGGTTCGTGCGCCTCCATCAGGTATCTTTCGGGCGTTCCCAGACCATGCTCTGACGCCAGCGCGCGCGCAGGATGTCGCGCCGTTCCGGATATTTCTCGTCGAGATAATCGGCATTCATGACGCGGTCGGTGCGGAAGCTGCGGAAATCCTTGCGCAACTCGCACCAGCCCGCGAGCAGCCGCACCGCCTCGTAATAGCCGACCGCGATCGGCCAGATCGTGCGCTCGGTGGCGCGGCCTTGCTCATCGCGATAATGCAGCGCGATCTTCTTGCCCTCGTGGATGTGCGAGCGCGTCCGCACCATGTCGATGCGGTCGGGCTCGCGATTCCATCCCGGTCGCGCGCCGCTCGCGGGCTCCAGCACGAACGGCCGCAGCCGCTCGGGGACGGTGTCGGCGATCTTGGCAATGAGATCTTCGGCGGCACGCGCCAGCGAGCTATCCGCGTGGCCCGAGACCCATTGCGCGCCGAGCACAGCGGCCTCGATCTCCTCCGGCGTCAGCATCAGGGGTGGCAGGTCGAATCCCTTTTCGAGGATGTAGCCCATGCCGGCCTCGCCGCGAATGGGAATGCGTTGACCCATAAGCGTGGCGATATCTCGATAAATCGTCCGTTTCGAGGTCTCGAGCTCGAGCGCAATCGCGTCTGCCGTCAATGGTTTACGGGTGCGCCGAAGCACCTGGATGATCTGGAATAGCCGGTCGGCGCGTCGCATCGAATTTCTCTTCTGCCGTAAGGGCTTACGGATGCTGACAGCATGTTGTCAGCAGGGCCTTTCTATAACGGGATAACACTTCAACGAAGGGGATTCCCATGATGTTCTCTCGTGCATGCGCTGTCCACGCCGGCCTTTCGCCGCTGTGGCGGCTTCAGGCCTGGGCGATCGAGCGTCTCGCCTCGGTTCTCCCTCCCTCCATCGACTTGCGTTGGGCGATTGCGGCGCTGGCGATTGCCGCGCTGGCGGCGCTGGAGGCCACGATCCATCGGCAACTCGTCTTGCTGGCCCGCCATACCATGCGCCGGGCGCTGAAGGGGGCGCGGTTCGCGGACCGGAGCGCGACTGCTGACAGCATGGTGGCAGCAGCCCATCGCTAGGTTGACGGACATGTTTGGAAGCGGGAGCTATCGCATGATCACCCTCTACGGCTTCGGTCCGGGCTTTGGCCTGCCGGAAATCAGCCCGTTCGTGACCAAGACCGAGGTCCAGCTCAAGATGGCGGGCCTCGCCTATCGGAAGGAGCGGGCGATGCCGCCGGCTTCACCCAAGGGTCAGCTGCCCTTCATCGACGATGAGGGCGAGGTGATCGCGGATTCGACCTTCATCCGCGCCCATATCGAGCGCAAATACGGTTTCGATTTCGACGCCGGGCTCGACCAGAAGAGCCGCGCCCAGGCCTGGGCGTTCGAGCGCATGATCGAGCACCATATCTATTGGGCGCTGGTCGGCGCGCGCTGGGTCGAGCCTGAGAATTTCGCCAAAGGGCCGGCGCATTTCTTCGACGGCGCGCCGGATGATCGCCGCGAGAAGCTGCGCGAGGACGCGCAATTCCGCGTCGCCGAGAACTATCTGTTGAGCGGGCTCGGCCGCCATGCGCCCGATGACGACGTCGACCTCGCGCTTCGATCGATCTTCGCGCTGTCGGTGCAACTCGCCGACAAGCCGTTTCTGATGGGCGAGAAGCCGTGCGGCGTCGATGCCACCGCATTCGCCTTGCTTGCGGGCATCCTGACGCCGTTCTTCGCGTCGAAATTGCGCAGTGAGGTCGAGACATTCGGCAACCTCACCGGCTATGCCGATCGCATGATGCGGAAATATTATCCCGACTTCGCCTGGGCCAAGGTGCGCGAGGCGGCGTGATTTTTTCTTCACTTCGTCCGGCCGTTTACCGGCGCAAAGCGCCGCAACCCGCCGCTGCTGATTCCGCGGCGAGAGGCGGGTTACGCTACGCTAACCCGCTCGGCGCTACGCTTGTGTCGCCGGCCTCCGCCTTCAACCTCGCCACTTCCGCCTCCAGCGCCGCGATCTTCGCGGCGGCCTCGCTCATCGCCTGCGCGACATCGGCGGCATCGAACTTCTGCGGAATGTGCTGCGGGCAATTGGTGTCCCACGCCGCGATCTTGAACAGGATCACCTGTTCGGGCCGCGCGCGATAGCCTTTCGGCATCAGCGATTCCAGCAGCGCCGGATCATCGTCGATGATTCGCGCTTCGCCCCAGATCTTGACGCGCCGGCGATGCGCATAATCCATGATGAAGATGTGGGCCTTGGGATTCTCCGAGAGATTGCCCTGTGTCAGGAATTGCCGGTTGCCGCTGTAATCGGCGAACGCGATGGTGTGCTTGTCCAGCACCTTGACGAACCCCTTCGGCCCGCCGCGATGCTGGATGTAGGGCTGTCCGTCCGCGGTCGCGGTCGCCAGAAAGAAGCTATTGGTGTCGGCGAGGAAGCTCGCGAGCCGGTCGTCGATCTCGGTGCGCCAGCCGCCGTTGCGCTCGACTTCGGCGTAGCCCTCGCGCGAGCCTTTCCTCGCCTGAATGGCTTTCACCGCCGGCGTGAACGCGACGTCGCTGGAATAAGTGTGCGTGTCTGACATCGGAATTTCCTCCTGTGTCTTTCAGCCTCAAAAATGGGGTCTCTCTCGATCTGGAACAATGATGTGAATTGACACTTCATCATTGCGGATTATGAAATAATGGCATGGACCGGATCGATGCCATGCAGGCCTTCGTCACCGTGGCCGACCTGCAAGGGTTTGCGCCGGCCGCGCGCAAATTGAAGCTCTCCCCGCCGGCGGTGACGCGGCTGATTGCGGCGCTGGAAGAGCGGCTCGGCGCGCGGCTGTTGCAGCGAACCACGCGGAAGGTCGCGCTGACCGATGTCGGCGCGCGCTATCTCGAACGTATCAGGCGCATCCTGGCGGACATCGAAGAGGCCGAAAGCGCCGCCGAGGGCGAGAGCGCGCGGCCGAGCGGACGGCTGGTGGTATCGGCGCCGCTCGGCTTCGGCCGGCTGCATGTCAGCCGGGTGATGTCCGCCTATCTGAAACGCTATCCGGAGGTGTCGGGCGAATTGCGGCTGGAAGACCGCGTGGCGAGCCTGGTCGAGGACGGCGTCGATCTCGCGGTGCGGATCGGCGAACTCGCGGATTCCTCGCTGGTGGCGCGCCATGTCGGCGAGATGCGGCGCATCGTGGTGGCGTCGCCTGCATATTTGAAGGCGCGCGGCGAACCGAGGCGGCCCGCCGACATCGCCTCGCACGACACCATCCAGTTCGGCTCGACGGCCGGGCTTTCGGACTGGCGCTTTCTCGACGGTGGCGAGGAGGTGCGCATCAGTTATGCGCCGCGGCTGTTGACCAACAGCTCGGATGCTGCGGTCGAATATGCCGAGGCCGGCGGCGGGCTGACACGCGTGCTCGCCTATCAGGCGGCGGCGTCGCTCAAGGCCGGGCGGCTCAAGATCGTGCTGGAGAAATTCGAGCTGCCGGCCTCGCCGATCCACATCGTCTATCCGACCTCGCGGCTGTTGTCGGCCAAGGTGCGCACCTTCATCGATCTCGTGGTCGAGACCACGGATTGGCATTTCGGTTGATTTGGAAGTTGTGCTCGTCATGGCCGGGCTTGTCCCGGCCATCCACGTCTTTGTACCAGCGAAAGAAGACGTGGATGCCCGCGACGAGCGCGGGCATGACGAATTACGCCGGCTTCGGCACCACGCGGAAGGTGGCGCTGGCGCGCGCGATCACGGCATCATCGGCGGTGACGAAGCACTGCGCAAAACAAAGCGTGGCGCCGGTCTTGATCACTTGCGTCTCAACCGTGAGCCACTGTCCGATCTGGCCGCTGCTGACGAAATCGACGGACATGCCCACCGTCACCAGCGAATGGGAGCCGCCCATCTTGTGGCCGCAGCTATGCCCCATCGCTTTATCGGCCAGCGCCGCAATCAAGCCGCCATGAACGAAGCCGCGTGCGTTGGTGTGCGGCGTCGCGAGCCGCAGCCCGAGGATAAGCGCATCGGCCGTTTGCCTCGAATAGATTGGCTCCCAGGGATCGGTGAGCGGACTACGCCGGGACTGCGGCTCGAAGCCTGCAGGGAATGTCGCTTGCGGTCATGCTGGTCTCGCGTGTTGCTGGGTCGTGCGCATTGAACGCGAGGTCGATGCGGATTGCACCGCCTACAAAGTTTTAAACGTGATTTGCGCGGATGTTTGAAACAATGCGCGGTATCGTAGGGTGGGCAAAGGCGCTCTTGCGCCGTGCCCACCTTCAAGCACTGATGCTCGCGAAGGTGGGCACGCTTCGCTTTGCCCACCCTTCGGAATCATGGATGAAGCCTACAACGGCAACCCGACATAATTTTCCGACAGCGATGTCATCGCCGCCTTCGAATTGACGACATAGTCGAGCTCGGCGATCTGGAAGCGCGCGCCGATGGCGCCGGTGTCCGGGAATTTGTGCATGATTTGGGTCATCCACCAGGAGAAACGCACGGCTTTCCAGACGCGCTTCAGCGCCGTCGCTGAATAATTGTCGATGCCGGCAGACGACTTCTCGTCGTAATATTCGCGGAACGCGCCGGCCAGATAGTGCGCGTCGCTGGCGGCCAGATTCAGTCCCTTGGCGCCGGTCGGCGGCACGATATGCGCGGCATCGCCGGCCAGGAACATGCGGCCGAACCGCATCGGCTCGGCGACGAAGCTGCGCAGCGGCGCGATGCTCTTCTCGATCGAGGGGCCGGTGACGAGCGTGTCCGCGGCTTTCTGATCGAGCCTTCGCTTCAATTCGTCCCAGAACCGATCATCCGACCAGTCCTCGACGCGGTCGTCGAGCGGGCACTGCACGTAATAGCGGCTGCGCTTGGTCGAGCGCATGGTGCAGAGCGCGAAGCCGCGCGCATGATTGGAATAGATCAGCTCATGCGAGACCGGCGGGGTGTCGGAGAGGATGCCGAGCCAGCCGAATGGATATTCCCGCTCGAAGATCTCGATCGCATCCGGTTTGACGCTGGCGCGGCTGACGCCGTGAAAGCCGTCGCAGCCGGCGATGAAGTCGCAGGCGATCTCATGCGTCACGCCGTCCTTCTTGTAGCTGACGCGCGGACGATCGCTGTCGAAATCATGCGGCGCGACATCGGCCGCTTCGTAGACCGATGCCAGGCCTGCGGCCTTGCGTGCATTCATCAGATCCAGCGTGACCTCGGTCTGGCCGTAGATCATCACGGTCTTGCCGGTCAGCGCTTTCATGTCGATGCGGTGGCGGTGGCCCGCAAAGGCGAGCTCGATACCGTCATGAACCAGGCCCTCGGCATGGGCGCGTTTTCCCGCGCCGACCTCGTCCATCAGCGCCACCGTGCCTTCTTCCAGCAGGCCGGCGCGGATGCGGCCCAGCACATATTCCGGCGTTTGGCGCTCCAGAATGACGTTGTCGATGCCCGCGCGGGAAAGAAGTTGCCCAAGCAACAATCCCGCCGGACCGGCGCCGATGATTGCTACTTTCGTACGCAATGCTGTTTCCCCCGGCAGTTTTTAAGGCTTTGGTCTCAGGCAACGCCGCGCGCGTTGTCGCAGGCTTGCAATGATGATTATCTCATATAACAGTAGCTGCAAAGGGCGACCAAAGCCCCAGCCACATGGGAATTCAGGGAGATCGAGCCGATGAGGAAGACGTTTTTGGCGTTGCTGCTGGCCGCCGCTGTGACCCCGGCGCTCGCGCAGGAAAAAACCTTCGAGCTGAAGATTTCGCACTGGGTGCCGGCTTCGCATCCACTGCAGAAGGCGATGGAGGATTGGGGCGCGGCGGTCGAGAAAGCGTCCGGCGGCACCATTCACTACAAGGTCTTCCCGGCGCAGCAGCTCGGCAAGGCGTTCGATCATTACGACATGGCGCGCGACGGCATCGCCGACGTCACCTATGTCAATCCCGGCTATCAGCCCGGCCGTTTCCCGATCATCGGCGCCGGCGAGTTGCCGTTCCTGATGTCGGATGCCAAGGGCGGCTCCGAAGGCCTCGACGCCTGGTATCGCAAATATGCGGCGACCGAGATGAAGGACGTCAAATATTGCCTCGCCTTCATTCACTCACCATCGTCGTTCCATACCCGCACCAAGAAGATCGTGGTGCCGGACGATGTAAAGGGCATGAAGATCCGCCCGGCGCACGCCACCATGGCGAACTTCGTCACGCTGCTCGGCGGCACCAACGTGCAGTCCTCGGCGCCCGAAGTGCGCGACATCATCGAGCGTGGCGTTGCCGACGGCGTCACCTTCCCCTGGGGCTCGCTGGTGTTGTTCGGCGTCGACAAGGTGACCAAGTATCACATGGACGCGCCGCTCTATGTCACGACCTTCGTCTTCGTGATGAACAAGGACACCTACAACGCAATGTCCGATCGCCAGAAGAAGGCGGTCGACGACAACTGCAACACCGAGGCCGCCGGCCAGGGTCGGCGAGCCCTGGGGCAAGTTCGAGGATGCCGGCGTCGACAAGGTCAAGGCCGAGCCGGGCCATGAGGTCTATACGCTGACCGCGGACCAGCTTGCGCTGTGGAAGAAAGCCTCCGAGCCGCTGGTCAAGACCTGGGCCGACAATGTGAAGAAGACCGGTGTCGATCCGGACGCCGCGATGGCGGAGCTGAAGGCCTCACTCGCCAAGTACAACGCGCTGACGCAGTAATCTCTTCTCCCTCTCCCCGCGTGCGGGGAGAGGGTCGGGGTGAGGGGAAGTCTCCGCGCACTGAGCTCTCGGAGAGCCCCCCTCACCCGGATTGCGTCGCAATCCGACCTCTCCCCGCAGGCGGGGAGAGGTGAAAATCCACCTCAGCCACATGGCCTGATGAAGGACTAGAGCATGAAGCGCGCGTCGATGGACCGCTTCATCGACACCATCGAGTGGATCGCGGCCGGCTTTGTCGGCCTCGTCGCGCTCGACATCTTCCTGTCGGTCCTGCTCCGCAACACGCTGAACTATGCGATTCCCGATTCCTTCGACATCGGGCGCATGCTGCTCGGCATCCTGATTTTCTGGGGCATCGCCGCGACCTCCTATCGCGGCACCCACATCACCGTCGACCTGGTCTGGGCCAATGTCGGCCCGCGCACCCAGCGCTGGATCGACGTGTTCGCGACGCTGGTGCTGCTGTTCGTGGTTTCCGTGCAAACGTACACGTTGTTCGACAAGGTGCGCGGCACCTATAACGACCACGTGCTGACCTTCGACATGCACATGCCGACCTGGCCGTTCTTCGCGGTCGCCTGGGTCGGCGACATTTCGGCGGTGCTGCTGATCGCGATCCGCACCTATCGGCTGATCTTCCATCCGGAGGAAATGCACGATCCCGCGATCAAGGCGACGGAGTAGCGCGTGAGCACCAACGCGGTCGCCGTCATCGGCTTCATCTCGCTGTTCGGTTTGATGCTGCTGCGCGTGCCAGTCGGCATGGCGATGGGCCTCGTCGGCGTCTGCGGCTTCGGTTACCTCGTCAACGGCACCGCGGCGCTGAAGCTGGTCGGCCAGACCTCGATGCGCACGGTGACCGACTACACCTTCGGCGTGATTCCGATGTTCCTGCTGATGGGCACCTTCGTGTCCAATTCCGGCATGAGCCGCGATCTGTTCCGCGCCGCCAACGGCTTCGTCGGGCATCTGCGTGGCGGGCTCGGCATCGCCACGGTCGCCGCCTGCGGCGGATTTGCCGCGATCTCCGGCTCATCGGTCGCGACCGCGGCGACCTTCTCCGCCGTCGCCTATCCCGAGATGCGCCGCTTCGGCTATCCGCAGTCCTTTGCGACCGGCGTGATCGCGGCCGGCGGCACGCTAGGGCGCGATGCTGCCGCCATCCACCGTGCTCGCGGTCTACGGCATCATCACCGAGCAGGATATCGGCAAGCTGTTCATGGCCGGCATCATTCCGGGCCTGCTCGCGATGACCATGTACATGCTGACGATCACGCTGATCGGCGTCATCAAGCCGGGCTTCCTGCCGCGCGGTCCCGCGATCCCCTGGCGCGAGCGCTTCGCCGGCCTGCGCGACATCTGGGCGCCGGCGCTGCTGTTCATCTTCGTGATCGGCGGCCTCTATGGCCTGCCGTTCCTGCCGCGATTCACGCCGACCGAAGCCGGCGGCGTCGGCGCGTCAGGCGCGTTCCTGATCGGCGTCGCCACCGGCCGTCTCGATCGCGAGAAGATCCTGCTCTCGCTGCTGCAGGCCACCCGCACCGCGGCGGCCGTGTTCACCGTGCTGATCGGCGCGCTGATCTTCGGCTATTTCCTCACGGTGACGCAGACGCCGCAGAAGGTGACGGAATTTCTGACCGGCCTCGGGCTCGGCAGCTACGGCGTGCTCGCGGTCATCATGGTGATGTATCTCGTGCTCGGCTGCCTGATGGACGCGATGGCGATGATCATCCTCACCGTTCCCATCATCTTCCCGGTGGTGACGCATCTCGGCTTCGATCCGATCTGGTTCGGCGTCATCATCGTGATGACCGTCGAACTCGGCCTGATCCATCCGCCGGTCGGCATGAACGTGTTCGTCATCAAGAGCGTGGTGAAGGACGTCTCCTTTGCCACCATCTTCAAGGGCGTGATTCCGTTCGTGCTGACCGATCTGGTGCGGCTGGTGATCCTGATCGCGTTTCCGATCCTGGCGCTGTGGCTGCCGACGCGCATGGCGGGATGAGCGATGAATCCGGAAATCCGCACCCAATACGTCTTCACCATCACCGCCGAGATTGCCGAGGTGACGACCGCCGGCGATCTCGGCCATGGCGTTCGCCGCATCATTCCGATCACCGGGGGTGAGGTGAGGGGAGAGAAAGTCAACGGCAAGGTGCTGCCGTTCGGCGCCGACTTCCAGATCATCCGGCCCAACGAGCTGATCGATCTCGAAGCCAGATACGCCTTCGAGACCGACGACGGCGCGGTGGTCTATGTCGAGAACAAGGGCATCCGCTTCGGGCCGGTCGAACTGTTGCAGAAGCTCAAACGCGGCGAGCCGGTCGATCCCAGGCTGATCTATTTCCGCACCGTGCCGAAATTCGAGACGGGGCACGAGAAGTACCGCTGGCTGATGGAGCACATCTTCGTCGCCTCCGCCGCGCGCCACGCCGACCGTGTGGTGATCGACGTGCATATGGTGCTGTAGCTAGCTGTCGTCCCGGCCAAGCGAGCGGAGTGAGCGCGAGCCGGGACCCATAACCACAGGCCTTGCGGTTGCGAGGACTGGGACAGCTTTTGCTTGGCGCAACGACTCCGGCCTGTGGTTATGGGTCCCCGCGTTCGCGGGGACGACAGCAGTTGTTGACTCCCCCGCCAATAGTTATAAAATATAACTATTCTGGTCAGGACATAATATTCCCATGGGAAACGCCGCCGCCTCGCGCGAGGAGACCTCGCCGCTGCTCAAGATCGAACGATCGGGCGCGGTGCTGACCGTCGGCCTCAACCGGCCGGCCAAGCGCAATGCGCTGAACGACGGCATCATCCTGGCGATCGGCGAGTGCTTTGCCGATCTGCCCGACGACATCGGCGCCGTGGTGATCCACGGCGTTGGCGACCACTTCTCCTCCGGCCTCGATCTCTCGGAGCTGACCGATCACGACGCGACCGGCGGGCTGCTCCACTCGCAGATGTGGCATCGCGTGTTCGACCGCATCCAGTACAGCCGCGTACCTGTCATTGCTGCACTGAAGGGCGCGGTGATCGGCGGCGGGCTCGAGCTCGCCTGCGCTGCCCATATCCGCGTCGCCGAACCCTCGGCCTATTTCGCGCTGCCCGAGGGCCAGCGCGGCATCTTCGTCGGCGGCGGCGGATCGGTGCGGCTGCCTCGCCTGATCGGCGTGGCGCGGATGACCGACATGATGCTGACGGGGCGCGTCTATTCGGCGAGCGAAGGCTCGTCCTGGGGTTTTGCGCAATATCTGGTCGAGGCGGGTAGTGCGCTGAGCAAGGCGCTGGAGTTGGCCGCGCGCATCGCTGACCAATGCGCCGCTGACCAATTTCGCGGTGCTGCAGGCGCTGCCGATGATTGCGGAAGCCAATCCGCAGACCGGGCTGCTGATGGAATCGCTGATGGCGACGGTGGCGCAGAGCGACAAGGAGGCCAAGCGCCGCATCCGCGAATTTCTCGACCGCAAGACCGCCAAGGTGAAGCCGATATGAGCGCGCAAGCCAAAACCGCACGGGCGGCGGGCGCGCATCCGTTGCGGAAAATTTCGTTCGGCGATCCCGCCGTCACCATCGAGCGCAAGAGTGACGGCACCATCTATCTGCGCCCGACGCAGCAACTGACGGATTATCCGCGCCGGTTGACCGACCGCCTGCATCATTGGGCGGCGGCGACGCCTGACAATGTCTACATGGCTGAGCGGATGGCCGGCGGCGACTGGCGCAAGCTGACTTACGCCGAACTGCTCACCGCGAGCCGGCACATCGCCTCCGCGCTGCTGGCGCGCGGGCTATCGGCGGAGAAGCCGGTCGTCATCCTCTCCGGCAATGCGATCGACCATGCGCTGGTCGCATTCGGCGCGCTTTATGCCGGGATTCCCTTCTGTCCGGTGTCCCCTGCCTATTCGCTGATCTCCAAGGACTACGGCAAGCTCGCCTATGTGATGAAGCTGCTGACGCCGGGTCTGGTGTTTGCCGACGACGCCGACAAATTTGCGGCTGCATTGGCGGCCAACGTGCCTGAGGGCGTCGAGATCGCCGCGACGTCGGGCGCCGTGCCGGGCCGCGATGTCACTAACGCTTGCCGATCTGCTGCGCACCCCGCTGCATGCGCAGCCTCGACGCCGCGCATGACGCCATCGGCCCGGATACGATTGCAAAGTTCCTGCTGACGTCAGGTTCGACCGGCAATCCGAAGGCCGTCATCAACACCCAGCGCATGATCTGCGCCAACCAGGTGATGATCCGCGAGACCATGGCGTTCCTGAAGGACGAGCCGCCCGTCATCGTGGATTGGCTGCCGTGGAATCACACGTTTGGCGGCAACCACAATATCGGGCTCGCGCTCTATAACGGCGGTTCGATCTATCTCGACCAGGGCAAGCCGATGCCCGGCGGTATCGAGGAGACCGTGCGAAACCTGCGCGAGATTTCGCCGACGGTGTATTTCAACGTGCCCAAGGGTTACGAGTCGCTGTTGCCGTATTTGCGCGACGACTCAGGCTTGCGCAAAACCTTCTTCGCCAGGCTGCATGCGATGTTCTTCTCCGGCGCGGCGCTGTCGCCCTATGTCTGGAACAGCCTCGACGAATTGTCGGTCCGTGAGACCGGCGCGCGGGTGCCGATGCTCACGGGCCTCGGCGCCACCGAGACCGCGCCGTTCTTCATGTCGGTCAATCCGCGCACCTCGCGCTCCGGCCATGTCGGGTTGCCGGTGCCCGGCAACGACGCCAAGCTGGTGCCGGTCAATGGCAAGATCGAGGTGCGCGCGAAGGGCCCCAACGTCACGCCCGGATACTGGCGCCAGTCCGAGCTGACCAGGGCGGCGTTCGACGAGGAAGGCTTTTACAGGTTTGGCGACGCCATCAAGCCCGCGGATGTCGAACGATTTCGACGCCGGGTTCGATTTCGACGGCCGCATCGCCGAGGACTTCAAGCTGGCGAGCGGCACCTGGGTCAGTGTCGGTCCGCTGCGCGCGCGCCTCATCGCGGCCTGCGCGCCACTGCTGCGCGACGTGGTGATTGCCGGCATCAACCGCGATTCGCTCGCCGCGATCGTGATCCTCGATCTCGATGGCTGCCGGCTGGTCAATCCGAAGCTTGCGGCGGACGATGTCTTTGCGGCGGCAAATGACGCCGCGGTGCGCGCGGCATTCCGTGAGCGTTTCGAGAAGCTCCTGCCGACCGCCACCGGCTCGTCGAATCGTCTCACCCGCGCGATCCTGTTCGATGCGCCGCTGTCGATCGATCGCGGCGAAGTCACCGACAAGGGCTCGATCAACCAGCGCGCGGTGCTGGAGCATCGCGCTGATCTGATCGAGGAGCTTTATGCATCACCGCCGTCACCGCGGGTGATCGCGATCGCATAGGACGACGTGATGTTTCGAGATTGGGCGTTGGCACTCTCCTCTTCACCTCTCCCCGCCTGCGGGGAGAGGTCGCATCGCATCGTCGATGCGATGCGGGTGAGGGGGAATCTCGCGAGTCGACAGTCACCGTATCTCGAAAAGAGGCCCCTCACCCCAACCCTCTCCCCGCAAGACGGGGAGAGGGAGCTATTTGCGTCTGAAAGCTCGCTAAAGGAGTTAGCCATGCAATTGAAGGATCAAGCCGCGATCGTCACCGGCGGCGCGTCAGGCCTCGGCGCCGCCACCGCGCGAAAACTTGCAGCGGCGGGGGCGAAGGTCGCGGTGTGCGATCTCAATGCCAAGCTCGCCGAAAGCGTCGCGGCCGAGATCAAGGGCACGGCGATCGCCTGCGACGTCACCGACGCCGCCTCCGCGGAAGCCGCGATCGTGCAAGCGACCAAGGCACATGGTCCGGCGCGCGTGCTGGTCAACTGCGCCGGCATTGGCGTCGCCAAGCGCGTGGTCGGCCGCGACGGGCCGCATCCGCTGGCCGATTTCGAGCGGGTCATCAAGGTCAATTTGATCGGTACTTTCAACATGCTGCGGCTTGCAACGGCCGAGATGTCGAAGCTTGCACCGCTGGACGGCGGCGAGCGCGGCGTCGTGATCAACACCGCATCGGTCGCCGCCTATGACGGCCAGATCGGGCAGGCGGCCTATTCCGCCTCGAAGGGCGGCATCGTCGGCATGACCTTGCCGATCGCGCGCGAGCTCGCGCAGTTCGGCATTCGCGTGCTCACCATCGCGCCCGGCCTGTTTCTCACGCCGCTGCTCGGCGGCCTGCCGCAGGAAGCGCAGGACTTGCTTGCGGCCGCGATCCCGTTTCCGCACCGGCTTGGCCAGCCCGAGGAGTTCGCCTTGCTTGCGATGCACATGATCGACAATCCCTATCTCAACGGCGAGACGGTGCGGCTCGACGCATCGCTGCGCATGGCGCCGAAATAGGCCGCGCCATGTTCGTGCACCGGCGCGATGTCCAGATCCAGTGGGGCGACTGCGACCCCGCCAACATCGTCTATTACCCGCGCTATTTCGCGATGTTCGACGATTCCACCTCGATCATGTTCGAGGCGGCCGGCTTCTCGAAGCAGGACATCGTCCACAAATACGGCCTCGTCGGCATTCCCATGGTCGACACACGCGCCAAATTCTACATCGCCTCGACCCATGGCGACTGGATCACCATCGAGAGCCGCATCGAAAGCTTTGGGCGCTCCAGCTTCGAGGTCACCCACAAGGTGTTCAAGGGCGAGGCGCTGGCGATCGAGGCCTTTGAGAAGCGCGTGCTGGTCGGTCGCCATCCGGACGATCCGGACAAGCTGAAATCCGCGCCGATGCCGGAGGAGATCATTGCGAAGTTTACGCGCGGCTAGTGCATGATCCGGAAAAGTGGACACCGGTTTTCCGGCAAGATCATGCGTAAAATTGACGCTTCGCAGCGTCCACACCTAAAGAAGGGTTGAATTAACGGCCGAAGTTCTGCAAATCGACAACAAATGTGTTCAGGGAGGAAAGAATGAAACAGGCTTATCTCGCGGCCGCGGCACTCGCGGCGGTTCTTGCGCTGCCGGGCTCGCCGGCATCGGCGCAGACCAATGAGATCACCATCGGTATCAGCATCACCACCACCGGGCCCGGGGCGCCGCTTGGCATTCCCGAGCGCAACGCGCTGGAATTCGTGCCGAAGGAAATCGGCGGTGTTCCGCTGAAGGTGATCGTGCTCGACGACGGCGGCGATCCGACCACCGCCACCACCAATGCGCGGCGCTTCGTCACGGAATCCAAGGCCGACGTCATCATGGGCTCGTCGATCACGCCGTCGACGATCGCCGTATCGAACGTCGCCAATGAGGCCGGCATCCCCCATATCGGCTTGTCGCCGTTTCCGATCACGCCCGAGCGCATGAAGTGGTCGGTGACCATGCCGCAGCCGATCCCGATCATGGGCAAGGTGCTGTACGAGCACATGAAGGCCAATAACGTCAAAACCGTCGGCTATATCGGCTACTCCGATTCCTACGGCGATCTCTGGTTCAACGACTTCAAGAACCAGGGTACGCCGAAGGGCCTGACGCTGGTCGACGAGGAGCGCTTTGCGCGTCCGGACACCTCGGTGACCGGCCAGGTGCTGAAGCTTCTCGCCGCCAATCCCGATGCGATCCTGGTCGGTGCTTCCGGTACCGCGGCCGGCTTGCCGCAGCAGGAATTGCGCGACCGCGGCTACAAGGGCTTGATCTATCAGACCCACGGCGCCGCAAGCATGGATTTCATCCGTATCGCCGGCAAGGCGGCGGAGGGCGTGCTGATGGCGTCGGGTCCGGTGATGGATCCCGAGGATCAGCCGGACAGCGCGCTGACCAAGAAGCCGGGTACCGCGCTGGTCACCGCCTACGAAGCGAAGTACGGGCCGAACAGCCGCAGCCAGTTCGCGGGCCACTCCTATGATGCGTTCCTGGTGCTGCAGCGGATCGTTCCGACCGCACTGAAGACGGCGAAGCCCGGCACGCCGGAATTCCGCGAGGCGCTGCGCCAGGCACTCCTGACCGAGCGCGACATCGCGGCGAGCCAGGGCGTCTATAACTTCACCGAGAAGGATCGCTACGGCCTCGACGACCGCTCGCGCATCCTGCTGACGGTGAAGGACGGCAAGTATGTGCTGGTGAGATCGGATTAGGCCTGCGCCGCGAGGCGGTGTGCTCCCTCCCCCCTTGCGGGGGAGGGTTGGGGAGGGGGGTTGCATCAGGCGACGCTGCAAGAAGTCACCCCCACCCCTAACCCCTCCCCGCAAGGGGGAGGGGAACTGCACCGAGTTCTCGCCGCGAGAGCGCGATGCTACACCGCGCTCTCGCCCTCATGCGTAAAGCCGAGATAGCTTGCGGCGACGCGCGCGTTGGTCGCCAGCTCCGACGCCGGCCCCTCCAGCACGAACTCGCCGAGCTCCATCACCAGCGCGCGATCGGCGACGCGCAGTGCGGCCTGCGCGTTCTGCTCGACCAGCAACACCGAGACGCCGCTGGCGCGCAACTCTGCGATGGTGCGGAAGATGTCGGCGACGATGATCGGCGCCAGCCCGAGGCTGGGCTCGTCCAGCATCAGTAGCCGCGGCGCGCCCATCAGCGCGCGGCCCATCGCCAGCATCTGCTGCTCGCCGCCGGACAGCGTGCCGGCGAGCTGCTTGCGCCGCTCCTTCAGCCGCGGAAACAGCGTGTAGACGCGCTCGAACGACTGCATCGCTTTCGCCTTCGCCACGCGGAAGGCGCCGAGCTGGAGATTGTCCTCGACATTCATGGTCGAGAACAGCTCGCGATGCTCAGGGACCAGGCTCAGGCCCAGCGCGACGCGGTCCTCGATTTCGAGCCGCGCCAGGTCTTCGCCGGCAAAATTCACGCGACCCTTCAGCGGCAGGATGCCCATGACGGCATTGAGCAACGTGCTTTTGCCGGCGCCGTTGGCGCCGATGATGGTGACGATCTCGTTATCACGGACCTCGAGCGACACGCCGCGTACCGCCTCGACCTTGCCGTAGGCGATGTGCGCGTCCGTGACCTGCAGCAGCGCGCTCATGCGGCGGCTCCGAGATAGGCCTTGATGACGTCCGGATTGCTCTTGATCGCCGCCGGCGTGCCTTCCGCGATCTTGGTGCCGAAATCGAGCACGACCACGCGGTCGGCGAGGTCCATCACAAAGCCCATGTCGTGCTCGACCAGCAGCACCGACATGCCGCCGTCGCGCAGTTGCCGCAGCAGCGCCGCGAGCCGCTGCTTCTCCATGTGGCGCAGGCCAGCGGCGGGCTCGTCGAGCAGCAGCAGCATCGGATCGGCGCAGAGCGCGCGCGCGATCTCGACGATGCGCTGCTGGCCGAGCGAGAGCGAGCCCGCCGGCTGGTCGATCTGTTCGGTGAGCCCGACGCGCGCGATCTGGCGCGCGGCTTCCGCCAGCAGCGCGGCCTCGTCGTTGCGGTCGAGGCGGAACATGCTGGCGAGCGCGCCGGCACGCCCGCGCAGGTGCGTGCCGATCGCGACATTCTCCAGCACGCTCATGTCGGGCACCAGCTTGACATGCTGGAAGGTCCTGGAGACGCCGAGATCGACGATCTCCTGCGGCGGCGCGTTGTAGATTGGCTTGCCGAGCAGGGAGATATTGCCGCCGGTCGCGCGCAGCACGCCGGTGATGAGGTTGAAGGTCGTGCTCTTGCCCGCGCCGTTCGGTCCGATCAGCGCCACGATCTCGCGGGCCTGCACGTCGAAGGAGACGTCGTTGACCGCGATCACGCCGCCGAACTGTTTCCGAGCGCCGTCGATCTGGAGCAGCACGTTGGGCGTGCCCGCCGGCCGTGCGCGCGGCGACAGCGCAATCGTGGTGTCGGGTTGCTTGCGTGCGGGCTTGAGCGGCAACAGCGACATCAGCGTCGGCCACACTCCGGCCGGCGCGAGCTGCAGCAGCGCCACCAGGAGGATGCCGAACACGATGGTCTCGAGCTGGCCCTCGCCATGCAGCAGCATCGGCAGATAGCTCTGCAGCACCTCTTTCAGGATCACCACGATCGCAGCACCGAGCACGCCGCCCCAGACATAGCCGGCGCCGCCGACCACGGCGACGAAGAGATATTCGATGCCGGCCTGGGCGCCGAACGGCGTCGGATTGGCGGCGCGCTGGAAATGCGCATAGAGCCAGCCCGAGAGGCCCGCCAGCACCGCGGCATAGATGAAGACCAGCAGTTTGGTGCGCGGCGTCTGCACGCCGAAGGCTTCGGCCGCGATATGGCCGCGGCGCAGCGCGCGGATGGCGCGGCCGGTGCGGGAGTCCAAGAGGTTCATGGTCAGCAGCGCCGCGATCAAGACCGCGATCCAGATCGCGTAATAGATCGTGCCGGGATCGAGCATCTTGAACGATCCGATCGACAGCGGCGGGATCGCCGAGATGCCGTCGTTACGGCCCAGAAATTCCAGTTTGCTGAAGAGATAAAACAGGCCGAGTCCCCAGGCGATGGTGCCGAGCGGCAGATAGTGGCCGGACAGCCGCACGGTGACGAGGCCGAGCAGCACCGCCGCAAGCCCGCTCACGATCAGCGAGGCCGGCAAGCTCAGCCATGGTGACAACCCGTACGTTGTCGTCAGTACCGCCGTGGTGTAGGCGCCGAAGCCGCAGAACGCGGCCTGTCCGAACGAGGTGAGGCCGCCGACGCCGGTGAGCAGCACCAGCCCCATCGCCACCAGCGCGGACAATCCGATATTGTCCAGCAAGACGATCCAGAACGGCGGCATGCCGGGGACAAACGGGATCGCCGCCATCACGAGTGCAAAGACGAGGACGGGCCAGCGCTCGCGCATGCTCACTCCTCTTCCTCGACCGCGGGCGCCGCGAGCGAGCGCAACAGCAGCACGGGAATGATCAGCGTGAAGACGATGACCTCCTTGAAGTTGGAGGCATAGAAGGACGAGAACGCCTCGACGATGCCGACCACCAGCGCCGCCGCCGCGGTGAGGGGATAGCTGACGAGGCCGCCGATGATGGCGGCGATGAAACCTTTCAGGCCGATCAGGAATCCGGTGTCGTAATAGAGGGTTGCGATGGGGACAATGAGAATGCCCGACAGTGCGCCGATCACGGAGGCGAACAGGAAGGCGATCTGGCCCGACAGGCTGGTGCGGATGCCGACGAGCCGCGCGCCGATCCGGTTGACCGCGGTGGCGCGTAGCGCCTTACCGTACAGTGTCAGGCCAAAGAACAGCCACAGCGCGACGATGAAGGCGATGGTCGCGGCATAGACGACGAGACTTTGGCCGGTGAAGCGTAGCGCGCCGACGGTGAGCGCGGCATCGGCCAGCGGCGGCCCGCGCTGACCCTCGGCGCCGAAGAACAGCAGGCCCAGACCCTGCATCGCGAAGTGACGAGCCGACCGATGCAATCAGCAGCACCAGCACCGAGGTGTGCGCCAGCGGCTGGAAGGCGAGGCGGTAGAGGAACAGCCCGATCGTGGCCACGATCACCAGCGACAGCAACACCGCGACCGGAATCGGAACACGATATTTCGCCGCCCACAGGGTCAGACCGAGGACGATGCAAGGCAGTACGACGTTGACGGCAAAGGCGCGCGCGATCCTGGGCCAGTGCAGCGCGCGCCTGATGGCATAGAGATCGAAGGCGAAGGCCGCCACGCCCATCGCCACCGCGAGCTTGGCCGTGCCCGGCATCTGGCCGGACATCAGCGAGGCATAGGTCAGCGCGCCATAGGTGACGAACTCGCCCTGCGGGATCAGGATCACGCGCGTCACCGCGAACACCAGCACCAGCGCGAGCCCCAGGAGGGCGTAGATCGCGCCGTTGGTGATGCCGTCCTGGATCAGGAACAGCATGATCGTGGAGTTCAAGACCGGGCGCTCCCCTCGACGACCGGTCGCGCCGGTCCCGTTTCCGCCCATTGAAAATGGACTTGCGGATATTTGATATAGTGTATAACAATTATCAAATATAATCTCAAGGCCGACGCCTTGGCATTTCAGCCTAACGGGACTTTGAGCCGCACGCGATGAGTGTTTCCAAAACCGCCGTGGCAGACGGCGACAAGGGCCGCAAGGAGGCCGCGGACGACCAGAGCGAGGGCAGCGTGCTGCAACTCGGCGAGCTGTCCGGGTTGCTCGGCTACTCGCTCAAGCGTGCGCAACTGAAAATCTTCGAGGACTTTCTGCGCTGCGTCGCGCCGCTGCAGCTGACGCCGGCGCAGTTTTCGGTGCTGCTGCTGCTGGAGAAGAATCCAGGCCGCAACCAGACCGAGATCGCCAACACGCTCGGCATCCTGCGCCCGAATTTCGTGGCGATGCTGGACGGGCTGGAGAGCCGCGACCTCTGCACGCGGATGCGCTCCGCCAGCGACCGCCGTTCGCATGTGCTGATGCTGACCGACAAGGGCCGTGCCGTGCTGGCGCGGGCGAAGAAGCTGGTGGCGACCAAGCACGAGGCGCGGCTCAACGAGTTGCTCGGGCCGGCAAACCGCGCCGCGCTGTTGTCGATGCTGAGCAGGATCGCGACGGAGTTTTAGTTCGTCCTCGACTGTCATTGCGAGGAGCGGAGCGACGAAGCAATCCATAGTGCCGCAAGCGGATAGATGGATTGCTTCGCTTCGCTCGCAATGACGACGGAGTTAGTCGACCAAGATCACCCGGATATCGTTCACATTCGTCAGCGTCGGGCCGGTCTGCAGCAAGTCGCCGGTCGCGGTGAAGAATGCGGTGGCGTCGTTGTTGTCGAGATAGGCCCGCGGATCGAGCTTCTGCTCTTTCATCTTTGCAAACGTCGAGCCATCCACCAGCGCGCCGGCCGGGTCGGTGGCCTCGCCGGCGCCACCGTCGGCGCCGTCGGTGTCGCCGGCAATCGCCGAGATGCCCTGCGTGTCTTTCAGCAAGTCCGCCAGCGCCAGCGCATATTCCTGGTTGGGGCCGCCGCGACCATTGCCGCGCACCGTCACCGTGAGCTCGCCGCCGGAAAGGATCGCGACGCGCTTGCCTTTCGTGCGCGCCTCCAGCGCCCGCCGCGCATGATCGGCGGCGACCTCGCGCGCCTCGCCTTCGAGATCGGCGCCGAGATCGATGGTCTCGTAACCATTGTCCTTTGCGAGCTTGACCGCGGCGTCGAGCGATTGCTGCGGCCGCGCGATCAGCTCGAACCGCGCATGGGCAAAGGCGCCATCGCCTTCCTTGCAGCTTTCGTTTGCGGGATCATCGAGCGCGCGGCGGATCGCGTCGTCGACATCGAGCCGGTATTTGGCGACGATGGCGCGCGCGTCGGCCAGCGTGGTCGGATCGGGCACAGTCGGTCCCGAGGCGATCGCGGAAGCGTCGTCGCGCGGCACGTCGGAGACCGCGAGCGTCAGGATCTCGCTCGCGCGCTGACCGGCACGCGCCAGCCGGCCGCCCTTGATCCGCGACAGATGTTTCCGCACGGTATTGACCTCGCCGATCGGCGCGCCCGAGCGCAGCAATGCGCGGGTCAATTTTTGTTTTTGCTCGAGGCTGATGCCATCCGCCGGCGCGATCCAGTTCGCCGAACCGCCGCCGGTCAGCAGCACCAGCAGCAAATCGCCGGCCACGGCGGTGGCGGCAAGCTTCAAACTATCGTCCGCGCCCTTCAATCCGGCTTCGTCGGGCATGGGATGGCCGGCCTCGACCACCCGGATGCGCCGCGTCGGTACGCCATGACCGTGCCGCGTGGTGGCGATCCCCACGAGCCGCGCGGGATCGAGTTTGAGTGTATCGAGATAATGCGCTTCCGCAGCCGCGGCCATTGCGGCGGCGCCCTTGCCGGCGGCGAGGCAGATCACGCGTCCCTTCGGTATCGACGGCAGATGCCGCGCCAGCACCACGCCGGGATGGGCGGCGGCAACCGCGGCATCAAACATCGCACGCAACAGGGGACGTCGGTCGGTCATGGGCTCACGAAGTTCGACGCACAAGACATGGGACAGCCGTTATCCATCCTCTTGCTGCAAAAGAAAACCCCCGCGGCCGAAGCTGCGGGGGCGATCACCTCTCTCGTGTCCCGGACGCGGCGCGGCATGTAATGACGCGACGCTGATCCGGGACCCAAAGTCCAACATGGACCCCGGATCAGCAGCGCATCGCTGAAGAAGCGCTGCGCTGCATCCGGGGAGCGATCAGCCGCCGACGTCGGCCGAGATGACGTCGCCGAACAGCTCCCACTTCTCGCCCTTGAAGCGCATCAGCTGCAATTGGCTGGTCGGCGCAAAATCGGTCGGCGAGGTGTTGATCTTGATGCCCGGCAACAGCACGTTGAGCTGGAAGTCCTTGAGATTTGCCGCCTGCTTCATGACGTTCTCGCGCGTGAGATCGTCGCCGCACTGCTTCAGCACCTGGACCAGCGTCTGCGCCACGCCGTAGCCGACGATGACGGAGCCGTCGAGCTTGTTGCCTTCCGGGAAATCCTTGGCCAGGAAATCCAGAAATTCCTTCATGCCCTTGTCGTTGTCCCACTGCGGGTCGGAGGCGTCCTTCAGATAGGCCGCAGAGATGATGTCCTGCGAGTTTTCGTAGCCGGCGGGTTTGATCACGCTGCCAACCGAAGCCGAGACGTTGTTGAGCAGGTGCAGCGGCTTCCAGCCAAGCTCGGCGTTCTTCTTGATTGCCTGCGCCGCGAATTTCGGCGTGGTGATGTTGAAGAACACGTCGGCGCCGGACGCCTTCAGCTTGACCATGTGGTTGTCGATCGAGGGCTCGGTGGTCTCGTAGCTCTCCTCGGCGATGATCATCGTGGCGGCCTTCGGACCGAGCTCGTCCTTGATGCCCTTCAGGTAGTCCTTACCGTAGTCGTCGTTCTGGTAGAGGATCGCGATCTTGGCGCCGGGCTTCTCCTTCAGGAGCCACTTGCCGTAGATGTGCGACTCGCTCTGGTAGGAGGGCTGCCAGCCCATGGTCCAGGGGAAGTCCTTCGGGTCGTTCCACTTGGTGGCGCCGGTTGCGACGAACAGCTGCGGCACCTTCTTGGCGTTCATGTATTTGTGGATCGCCGAATTGGAGGGCGTGCCGAGCGAATTGAAAATCAGCAGCACCTCGTCGCTCTCGACCAGCTTGCGGGCCTGCTCGACCGCCTTCGGCGGCGAGTAACCGTCATCATAGGAGATGAAGTTGATCTTGCGGCCGTTGATGCCGCCCGCGGCGTTGATCTTGTTGAAGTAGGCCTGCTCGGTCTTGCCGATCACGCCATAGGCGGACGCCGGCCCCGAATAGGGCATGATGTTGCCGATCTTGATTTCGGTGTCGGTGGCGCCGGTGTCGTATTTCTTCTGCGCGAGCGCGCCGCTGGTGGAAGCGGCGAACAGGGCCAGCGCGGTCGTGGCGATGGCCAGGCGGGTGGCGTGCATCAAGTTTCTCCCTTTCGAAATTCAGAATGATCGATGTCGCGACCTCCTTGAGCGGAGGCTCTTGTTTCGATTGGCCGGTTCGATAGCACTTTGACGGGTATCGAACAACAAAAAGCCCCTGCGACAAGTGCGCAGGGGCTGCTTCTTTAGTAGCCAGATTTGGAGGGATTAACCGCCGACGTCGGACGAGATGATGTCGCCGAAGCGCTCCCAGGTCTGGCCCTTGAAGCGTATCAGCTGGACCGACGAGATCGGCGCGAAGTCGGTCGCCGAGGTATTAACCTTGATGCCCGGCAGCAGCCCGGGAAGCTCGAGGTCCTTGATACCAGCCGCCTGCTTCATGATGTTCTCGCGGGTCAGGTCGTTGCCGCAGTTCTTCAGCACGTGAACCAGGCCTTGGGCGACCGTGTAGCCGTACATCACGGAAGCGTCGGCGCGGTCGGCTTCCGGGAAATACTTGTCCAGGAAGGCGTTCCAGCCCTTCATGCCGGCGTCGTCCTTCCATTGCGGATCGGTTGGATCCTTGAGGTACTGCGAGGAGATGATGTCCTGCGCGGCCTCCATGCCGGCGGGCTTGATCACGCTGCCGATCGAGGCCGAGACGTTGTTGAGGAAGTGCAACGGCTTCCAGCCGATCTCGGCGTTCTTCTTGATCGCCTGCGCCGCGAATTTCGGCGTGGTGATGTTGAAGAACACGTCGGCACCGGAGGCCTTCAGGGTGACGATGTGCGAGTCGATGGTGGGCTCGGTGGTCTCATAGCTCTCCGAGGCGATGATCAGGGAAGCCGCCTGGGCGCCGAGCCCATCCTTGAAACCTTTCAGATAGTCCTTGCCGTAATCGTCGTTCTGGTAGAGCACCGCGATCTTGGCATTCGGATGGTTCTTCAGGATGTACTTGGCGTAGATCTGCGCCTCGCTCTGGTAGTTGGGCTGCCAGCCCATGGTCCAGGGGAAGTCCTTCGGATCGTTCCACTTGGTGGCGCCGGTGGCGACGAACAGCTGCGGCACTTTCTTCGCGTTCATGTATTTCTGGATCGCCGAGTTCGGCGGCGTGCCCAGCGAATTGAAGATCAGCAGCACCTCGTCGCTTTCGACCAGCTTGCGCGCCTGCTCGACCGTCTTCGGCGGCGAGTAGCCGTCGTCCTGCGAGATGAAATTGATCTTGCGGCCGTTGATGCCGCCCTCGGCATTGATCTTGTTGAAGTAGGCTTGTTCGGTCTTGCCGATCACGCCATAGGCGGAGGCGGGTCCGCTGTAGGGCATGATATTGCCGATCTTGATTTCGGTGTCGGTGGCGCCGGTGTCGTATTTGCCCTTCTGGGCGAAGGCGGAAGTCGAGGCGAGGGCGATGGTCAGGGCAGCCGAAAGCAGCCCCAATCGCATATGGATAGCAGGCATTTCTGTCTCCCTTGTGGGTGATGTGTCGATTTTGTTGGAAAGGAGCGCTTCGCGGCTCTTGGCCGGCATTGAATACCTTCCGCCTGAGACCGGCAACAAAAAGCCCCCCGCGGTGTGAGCGCGAGGGGCGTCATTTAGTCGAACGTTCCAGCCTGGTGCGGGGGATGCCCGGCGTGGAATATTAATTTGAGTTAGTTGCTGAGGTCGCCCGAGATGATCTCGCCGAACAGATCCCACTTCTCGCCCTTGAAGCGCATCATCTTGAGCTGGCTGATCGGCGCGAAGTCCTTTGGCGAGGTGTTGATCTTGATGCCCGGCAACAGCGTGTCGGTCTCGAAATCCTTCAGGCTCGCCGCCTGCTTCATGACGTTCTCGCGCGTGAGATCGTCGCCGCATTGCTTCAGCACCTGCACCAGCGTCTGCGCGACGCCATAGCCGTACACCGTCGAGCCATCGAGCCTGTTGGCGTCGGGGTAATACTTCGCCAGGAACTCGAAGAATTTCTTCATGCCGGGATCGTCGTTCCACTGCGGATCGGCACCGTCCTTGGCGTAGGCGGCCGAGAGCATGCCTTGCGCGTTCTCGAAGCCGGCCGGCTGCAGCACGCCGCCGACCGAAGCCGAGACGTTGGAGACGATGTGCAGGGGATGCCAGTCGATCTCGGCGAGCTTCTTGATCGCCTGCGCCGCGAATTTCGGGGTCGTGATCGAAATGAACACGTCGGCGCCGCTCGCCCTCAGCTTGACGATGTGGCCGTCGATCGAGGGCTCGGAGGTCTCATAGCTTTCCTCCGCCATGATCATCGAGGCCTTGCTGCCGAAGCCGTCCTTCAAGCCCTTCAGGTAGTCCTTGCCGAAATCGTCGTTCTGGTAGAGCACCGCGATCTTGCCGTCCGGCTTCTCCTTCAGCAGGTATTTGGCATAGATGCGCGCCTCGCTCTGGTAGGAGGGCTGCCAGCCCATGGTCCAGGGAAAATCCTTCGGGTCGTTCCACTTGGTGGCGCCGGTGGCGACGAACAGCTGCGGCACCTTCTTGCCGTTCAGGTACTTCTGGATCGCCGAGTTGGACGGCGTGCCGAGCGGGTTGAACACGACGAGCACCTCGTCGCTCTCGACGAGCTTGCGGGCCTGCTCCACCGCCTTCGGCGGCGAGTAGCCGTCGTCATAGGAGATGAAGTTGACCTTGCGGCCGTTGATGCCGCCCTCGGCATTGATCTTGTCGAAATAGGCCTTTTCCGTCTTGCCGATCACGCCGTAGGCCGAGGCCGGGCCGCTGTACGGCATGATGTTGCCGATCTTGATCTCGGTGTCGCTGGCGCCGGTGTCGTATTTCTTCTGCGCGAGCGCGGCCGACGAAGTCAAAGCGAAGGTTGCCGCCGCAATCACGGCAGCATGCAGTCTGGACGAACGCATCGTTTCTTTCTTCTCCTTAAGTCACCTGCGGAATTTGCCCGCCAGCTGTTGGCCGACGATGGCTACCTGCCTCGCGCCGTGCGGCACCAGGAAGATCACGAGGAACAGCAGCACGCCGAACACGGCGCCGGAGAGGCCCTTGGAGATGCTCTCCGAGATGTTCGGGACGAAGATGATGAAGGCGGCGCCGACGAACGATCCCGGCAGCCAGCCGACGCCGCCGACCACCATGCCGAGGAACAGCGAGATCGCAAACGTGATGGTGTAGCTGTCGGGCGCCACGAACTGCACGGCGATCGCGCCGAGCCCGCCGGCAACGCCGGTGACCCCGGCGCTGACGCCGAACGCCAGCGTCTTGTAGAGCGCGACATTGACGCCCATCGAGGAGGCCGCGATTTCGTTGTCGCGGATCGACATGAAGGCGCGGCCGGACCGCGAGCGCAGCAGGTTGATGGACCACAGATAGATCGCGACCGTGATCAGGAGGGTGAAGTAGTAGAGCCACATGTCCTGCGACATCTTCAGATGCATCGCCTTCAGCGCGCTCTCGATGATCTCCGGCGCGTCCGGCTTGGTGACGACGAGGCCCTGCACGCCGCCGGTCCAGTGTTCGAAATAGCCGAGCTTGAGCAGTTGCGGCATCGCGGTCGCCAGCGCAAAGGTCGCCAGCGCGAGGTAGACGCCGGACAGGCGGAGCGCCGGCTGGCCAAACAGGAAACCGAACGCAAAGCAGATGATGGCCGCGATCGGCAAGGTCAGCGCATAGTTGACGTTGAACTGCTCCATCAGGATCGCGGAGGTGTAGGCGCCGACCGCGTAGAACGCGCTTTGGCCGAGCGAGAACTGGCCGCTGCCGCCGGTCAGGATGTTCAGCGCCAGCACCGCAAGCCCGTAGATCAGCAGCATCGTCAACTGGAAGATGATGAAGTTCTTGACGAGCAGCGGGACCACCAGCAGCAGTACCAGCACGACGAGCGAGGTGCCCGTGCCCAGCGTCATGGCTCGCTTCGGAACGGCTTCGACGGCCTGGCCTTCGGCGACGACTTCGGCTTCGTCAGCAGCGCTCATGATCAAACTCTCTTGATGATGGGCCGGCCGAACAGGCCGGCGGGTTTGACGACCAGGACGGTGACGATCAGCGCGAGCGCGATCGGCAGTTTAAGCTCATTGCCCACGCCGGGGATGTAGGTGCCGGCGAGATTCTCGAAGACGCCGACCAGGAAACCGCCGATCACGGCGCCGAGCGGCGAGGTGAGACCGCCGAGCACGGCGGCGGCGAAGCCGTAGATCAGCACGCCGCCCATCATGTTCGGCTCCAGGAACACCACCGGTGCGATCAGCATGCCGGCGATCGAGCCGATCGCGGCGGCCATGCCCCAGCCCAGCGCGATCATCCAGGAGGTGTTGATGCCGACCAGCCGCGCCGATTCCGGCACCGAGGCGGCGGCGCGCATCGCCAGTCCCATCCGCGTGTACTGGAAGAAGAAGTAAAGCGCGATCAGCAGCAGGAAAGTCACGCCGATCATGCCGGCCTGGTGGGTCGAGATCAGCTGGCTGCCGAGGAACGGCGAGGAGCCGAATGGCGTGGGATATTGCTTGATGGTGAAGTCCCAGATCAGGCCGGCGCAGGAGTTGATGATCGAGAACAGCGCGATGAAGCCCGCGACGTTGGTCAGCACCGGCGCCTTCGCCAGCGGCTTGAACAGGGTGCGCTCGATCGCGATGCCGGCGGCGAAGGAGAACGCCAGCGTGAGGACGAAGGCGATCCAGTAGGGGATGCCCCACTGCATCAGCTGCCAGGAGATGAAGGTCGAGAACATCGCCATTTCGCCCTGGGCGAAATTGAGATGGTCGATCGCCTGGTAGATCATGACCACCGCCAGCGCCATGCAGGCATAGATCGCGCCGGTGGAAATGCCGGCCAGGATTTGGTTGGTGAAAAGCTCCATGGGCCGGGCTCCTAGAGTGTGCGGAGTTCGAGTTGAACTTTAACGGCGGCGAGGACCCACCTCTCCCCGGAGGGGAGAGGTCGATTTGCGCAGCAAATCGGGTGAGGGGCCGCAGCTTTAACGAGAGACCGCAACCCCTCACCCGGCGCTGCGCGCCGACCTCTCCCACAGGGAGAGGTGAAGGGAATGCGCTGAGGGATCGAGTTCATCATCTCACTCAATATCCGAGATAGGATTTGCGAACGTCTTCGTTGTTCGCGATCTCCTTGGCGCCGCCGGACATCACGATCCGGCCGGTCTCGATCACATAGGCCTGGTCGGCGAGCTCGAGCGCGAGCTGCGCGTTCTGCTCGACCACCAGGATGGTGACCTTGTCCTCGCGGTTGATCTTGCCGAGGATCTTGAAGAGGTCGCGCACCACCAATGGCGCGAGTCCGAAGGACGGTTCGTCCAGCAGCATCAGCCGCGGGCGCAGCATCAGCGCGCGGGCGACGGCCAGCATCTGCTGCTCGCCGCCGGACAGCGTGCCGGCCTGCTGGGCGTAGCGCTGCTTGAGTACGGGGAAGTGCTCGTACATCCGTTCGATATCGGAAACGATACCGGCCTTGTCCTTGCGGCTGATGGCCCCGAGCTGCAGGTTCTCCTCCACCGTCAGTGTGGTGAAGGTGCCGCGGCCCTGCGGCACATGCGCGATGCCGAGCCGGACGATGTTCTCGGTGGCGCGGCCGTTAAGCGACGCACCTTCGAATTCGATCGCGCCGGTCGAGCGCACCATGTTGCAGATGGCGCGCAGCGTGGTGGTCTTGCCGGCGCCGTTGGCCCCGAGCAGCGTGGTGAGCGAGCCCTCGTTGAGCGAGAAGGTCATGCCGTGCAGCGCCTGCACCTGGCCGTAGAACGCGCGCAGATCCCTGACGTTGAGCATCGCCGTCATTGGTCCTTGCTCCCGAGATAGGCCTTGATGACGTCGGGATCGGCCTGCACCTGGGCGGGCGTGCCCTCGGCGAGCTTCTTGCCGAAGTTCAGCGCCACCACATGATCGGCGATCGACATCACGAGGCCCATGTGGTGCTCGACCAGCAGCACGGTGACCTTGCGATCGTTGCGGATCTTGCGAATGAGGTCGCCGAGCACATGGACCTCTTCATGATTGAGGCCGCCGGCAGGTTCGTCGAGCAGCAGGATCTTCGGTTCGGCGGCGAGCGCGCGCGCCAGCTCGACGCGCTTCTGGGTGCCGAACGGCAGGCCCGACACGGTGGTGTGGGCGACGCTTTCGAGATCGAGATAACCGAGGATGTCGTGCACCTTCTTGTTCATCGCGGCCTCGCCACGGCGAACCCAGCCAAGCTTGAGCGCATCGCTGATGATGTCGGAGTTGGTACGGGAGTGGGTGCCGACGCGGACATTGTCGAGCACCGAGAGGTTTTGGAACAGCGCGACGTTCTGGAAAGTGCGGCCGATGCCGATCTCGGCGATCCGGTGCGCGGGCCGCGTCAGGATACTTGACCCTTCCAGCAGGATGTCGCCGGAACTCGGCTGGTAGAGCCGGCTCAGGCAGTTGAAGAGGGTGGTCTTGCCGGCGCCGTTGGGACCGATCAGGCCGAGGATCTGGCCCTGGTGCATGTCGAAGGTCACGCCGTTCAGCGCGATGATGCCGCCGAACACGACGCTGACGTCGCGAACCGCGAGCAGGGGCGATTGTCCCTGCGCGAGTTGGGCCTGCGTCATGACGCCTCGCCCACGCGAATGGGGCAGGCGCGACGCCTACCTGATGCCCTCGGCCACACGTGCAAGTTTCCCTCCTGATCGCTTCTGATCTTTTTTTGATTGTGTCAGTTGCGGCGTCATTCCCCCGAGCGCCGCTTCGATGTTCCTTACCATCGCCAACAGACGAGGTCCAATATCGTCGCGCAAGCGGTCTTCCGTGAAGCGGAATGCCGGTGCGCCGCAGTTAAACGCATATGGCCCGGTCCCGTCATTTAACTTTAGTGCAACGCCGGCGGCCGAGATGTCGTCCTGCCAGTCGCCCGCGGAAATCGCGAAGCCGTACTTTGCAACCGTCTCTCCGGAGCGCTCGATGCCGTCGCGCATCTTCGCCCAGCGGCTGCCGTAATGTTCGCGCAGCTCGCGCGTCAGATTGGCGCGCTCCTCCGGCGCCAGCGCCCAGTAATAGGCGCGGCCCATTGCCGTGGTCGCGATGGGTATCCGCGAACCGACGTCGAGCTGAACGCCGAGCGTGAGCCCGTTACGGCTCTGGCCGAAATAGATCATGCTGTGGCGGTCGCGTCCGCCGACGGCGACCGCGCCGCCGGTTTCGCGCATCACTTCCTCGCGGAATGGCTCGGACAAATGCCGAACGCCGAGATTGGCGAGCGCCGCATAGCCGAGCGCCATCGCCGACGGCGTCAGCTGATACTTCTCAAACCGCGGAACAGGCGTAAGATAACCGAGCTTGGTCAGGGTATAGGTCAGCCGCGACACCGTGGGCTTCGGTAATTTGGTGCGGGCCGCGATCTCCTGATTGCCGAGGAGGCCGTCATTGGGCTGGAAGGCGCGCAACACGTCGAGGCCGCGGGACAGCGCGACGACAAAGCTGCGATCGGTCGCACCTTTCCTCGGAGAGCGTTTCATGTCCCGCCGTTTTACGGTCCTCGTTGACAAGGGAGGTGCTTCAAAATAACCCTCGCTGTCAAGATGTGGAATTTAGTTTCGCTGTGCGGAACTAACCAAAACCAACTGAAGAGGTAGCCGGTCGCCACAAGACGCAGCACCTCGACGCAAGTTTCAAGAACACAACCAAAGCCGCAACCAAGAACAAATTACCAAGGGAGCGTAGCGTGAACGAAGTGGTCAGCCTCGAACGTCACGACGTCATCGGTGTCGTCACCGTCAACAGTCCTCCGGTCAATGCGCTGAGCGCCGCGGTCCGCGGCGGCATCCTGGAATGCATGAAGAAGGCGATCGCCGATCCCGAGGTGAAGGCGATCGTTTTGACCTGCGGCGGCCGCACCTTCATTGCCGGCGCCGACATCACCGAATTCGGCAAGCCGCCGAAGCCGCCCGGCCTGCACGAGGTGCTGACCCTGATGGAGAACTCCCCGAAGCCGATCGTGGCCGCGATCCACGGCACTGCGCTCGGCGGCGGCCTCGAGGTGGCGCTCGCCTGCCACTTCCGCGTCGCCGTCAAGGAAGCGCGGCTTGGCCTTCCCGAAGTCAAGCTCGGACTGTTGCCCGGCGCCGGCGGCACGCAGCGCCTGCCGCGCGCGGTCGGACCTGAGCTTGCGGTCAAGATGATCGTCGGCGGCGATCCGATTTCCGCTTCCGAAGCGCTGAAGAGCGGCCTGATCGAGGAGATCGTCGAAGGCCCGGCCTCCGGCGGCGAGGCTTTTGCACGCAAGGTGCTCACGGAGAAGCGTCCCTTGCGCAAGCTGCGCGACGATGACTCGAAGCTTGCGGCAGCCAAGGCCGATCGCTCGATCTTCACCAATGCGGTCGCAGCGATGACCAAGCGCGCGCGTGGGCTCGAAGCCCCTTTCGCAGCCGCTGACGCGGTCGGCGCCGCGATCGACCTGCCCTTCGATGAAGGTTTGAAGAAGGAGCGCGAGGGTTTCCTCAAGCTCGTCTCCTCCGATCAGTCCAAGGCGCAGCGCTATGCGTTCTTTGCCGAGCGCGAGGCCTCGAAAGTTGCGGGCGTGCCCGATGGCACCAAGCCACGCGACGTCAAGCAGGTCGCCATCATCGGCGCGGGCACCATGGGCGGCGGCATTGCGATGTCCTTTGCCAATGCCGGCATCCCCGTCACCCTGATCGAGATGAGCGAGGAAAATCTCAAGCGCGGCATGGGCGTGATGCAGAAGAACTGGGAAGCCACTGCCGCGCGGGGCGGTATCCCCGCTGACGCGCCGGCCAAGCGCATGGCGCTGATATCAGGCAAGGTCGGTCTGGAGAACGTGAAAGACGCTGACCTCGTGATCGAGGCGGTGTTCGAGACCATGGCGGTCAAGAAGGAAGTGTTCGGCAAGCTCGATCAATACGCCAAGCCCGGCGCGGTGCTGGCCTCCAACACCTCGTATCTCAACATCGACGAGATCGCGAAGGAGACCAAGCGGCCGCAGGACGTGCTCGGCATGCACTTCTTCTCACCGGCCAACGTGATGAAGCTGTGCGAGATCGTGCGCGCGGCCAAGACCGCGCCGGATGCGCTCACCACGGCGGTCGCTGTCGCGCGAAAAATCGCCAAAGTGCCGGCGGTGGTTGGCGTCTGCGACGGCTTTGTCGGCAACCGCATGCTGGCGCAGCGCGGCAAGCAGGCCGAGAAGCTGTTGTTCGAAGGCGCGCTGCCGCAGCAGGTCGACGCCGTCGTCACCAAGTTCGGCATGCCGATGGGGCCGTTCGCGATGGGCGACCTCGCCGGCCTCGACATCGGCTGGCGCTCGCGCAAGGACCGCGGCATCAAGTCGGAGATCGCGGACGCGCTGTGCGAGGCCGGGCGTTTCGGCCAGAAGACAGGCAAGGGATACTACAAATATGAAGGCGGCTCGCGTTCGCCGCTGCCCGATCCCGATGTCGAGAAGCTGATCGACGAGACCCTGCAGAAGCTCGGCAAGAAGCGCCGCAACGTCAGCGACGACGAGATCCTCGAGCGCATGATGTACCCGATGATCAACGAGGGCGCGAAGATCCTCGACGAGGGCATCGCGGCGCGGGCGAGCGACATCGACGTGATCTGGCTCTACGGTTACGGCTGGCCGATCTATCGCGGCGGTCCGATGTTCTGGGCCGACAGCATCGGCCTCAAGCACATCGCCGACCGGCTGGCTTATTACGCCAAGGAAACCAACGATCCGAATCTCGAGCCGGCGCCGCTGCTCAAACGCCTCGCCGCCGAGGGCAAGACGTTCGCCTCGCTCGCGGCCGAGAAATCGAAAGCGGCGTGATGCTTTCTTTCAACGAGTCGCACTCTGCTCCCCTCCCCCTTGTGGGGAGGGGTTGGGGGTGGGGGTCAACTCACTCCGGCGCTCGTGGTTACCCACCTCCGAGCCTGAAGCCTCGCTCGGCGTCATCGGGGGGAGACGACGAAGGCTTATGTCTGCCGCTGACCTCTCCTCACTATAAAGAATCCTCATGCCCCATCCCGGCGAACAATTTTATCCCGAAGGCGTGCGGTGGGACGCACCGATAGCTCAAGGTACATTGCCTGACCTGCTGTCGCAGGCGGCAGCCGAGTACGGCGATCGTACCGCCATCGAATTCCGCGACCGTCCGATCACCTACACCGAGCTCGAACACCTCGCCGAGGTCGCAGCGTCCGCGTTCCTGCGCGCCGGCTACGGCAAGGACACGTCTGTCGCGTTGTTCCTCGGCAATACGCCCGACCATCCCGCCAACTTCTTCGGCGCGCTGAAGGCCGGCGCCCGCGTCGTGCATCTCTCTCCGCTCGACGGCGAGATCGCGCTGTCGCACAAGCTGTCCGATTCCGGCGCGCGCGTGCTGGTGACCAGCAATCTGTCGGCGCTGCTGCCGACCGCGCTGAAATTCTTGGCGAAGGGCCTGCTCGACCGGCTGATCGTCTGCGAGGACGACAATTGGGGCAAGATCGGCACGCCGCAGACCGCACTGCCCGATGACCCCAGAGTGATCACCTACAAGACCTTCGTCGACGGCGCGGTGAAGCCTTCGCAATGGCCCGCGATCTCGCCCGGCGACATCGCGCTGTTGCAATATACCGGCGGCACCACAGGCCTGCCGAAGGGCGCGATGCTCTCCCACGGCAATCTCACCGCGGCGGTGTCGATCTACGACGTCTGGGGCAAGCCGGCGCGCGAGGAACGCGGCGATCCGATCGAGCGCGTGATCTGCGTGCTGCCGCTGTTTCATATCTTCGCGCTGACGGTGGTGATGCTGTCCTGCCTTCGCCGCGGCCATCTGATCTCGCTGCACCAGCGCTTCGACGTCGAAAGCGTGATGCGCGACATCGAGGTCAAGCGCGCCACCGCACTCCCCGGCGTGCCCACCATGTGGATCGCGATCGCGGCACTGCCCGATCTCGACAAGCGCGATTTCTCCTCGCTGCGCAGCGCCGGCTCCGGCGGCGCGCCGCTGCCTGTCGAGGTCGCCGCGATTTTCGAGCGCAAGGTCGGCATGAAGCTGCGCTCCGGCTGGGGCATGACCGAGACCTGTCCGGCCGGCACCGCGCATCCCGAGAACGGACCGGACAAGCCGGGCTCGGTCGGCGTGGCGCTGCCCGGCATCGAGATGGACGTGGTGTCGCTCGACGATCCCGCGACAGTGCTGAAGGACGGCGAGACCGGCGAGATCCGCATTCGCGGACCGAATGTCACCCGCGGCTACTGGAACAGGCCTGAGGAAACCGCGCAGGCCTTCGTCGGCGACCGCTTCCTCACCGGCGACATCGGCTATCGCGACGAGGAGGGGTACTTCTTCCTGGTCGACCGCAAGAAGGACATGATCATCTCCGGCGGCTTCAACGTCTATCCGCAGATGATCGAGCAGGCGATCTACACCCATCCGTCGGTGTACGAGGTGATCGTGATCGGCATTCCCGACGATTATCGCGGCGAAGCGTCGAAGGCCTTCATCACGCTCCGCCCTGACGCCAAGCCGTTCTCGCTCGACGAGCTGCGCGCCTTCCTCACCGGCAAGCTCGGCAAGCACGAGCTGCCGGCCGCGCTGGAATTCGTCAAGGAGCTGCCGCGCACGCCGGTCGGCAAGCTGTCGCGCCACGAGTTGCGAATTGCACAGCAATCGGCGCTGAAGAAAAAGATCGCGTAGGAGTTTATCGCTTCGACCAGGGAGGATCCGATGGATCTCGCTTTCAACAAGGAAGAGCTGGCGTTTCGTGAAGAGGTGCGGGCGTTTTTCCGCGACAACGTGCCGCCGGACACGCGGCGCAAGCTGCAGGAAGGCCGTCATCTGTCCAAGGACGAGATGGTCGCCTGGTGGCGCATTCTCAACAAGAAGGGCTGGGGCGTCTCGCACTGGCCGAAGGAATATGGCGGCACCGGCTGGACCTCGGTGCAGAGCTACATCTTCAACGAAGAGCTGCAGATGCATCCGGCGCCGGCGCCGCTCGCCTTCGGCGTCAGCATGGTCGGCCCGGTGATCTACACCTTCGGCAACGAGACGCAGAAGAAGCAGTACCTGCCGCGCATCGCCAATGTCGACGACTGGTGGTGCCAGGGCTTCTCCGAGCCGGGCTCCGGCTCCGACCTCGCCTCGCTCAAGACCAAGGCCGAGCGCAAGGGCGACAAGTACATCATCAACGGCCAGAAGACCTGGACCACGCTGGCGCAGCACGCCGACATGATCTTCTGCCTGTGCCGCACCGATCCCGCGGCCAAGAAGCAGATGGGCATTTCCTTCATCGTCTTCGACATGAAGTCGAAGGGCGTCACCGTGCGGCCGATCGAGACCATCGACGGCGGCGTTGAGGTCAACGAAGTCTTCTTCGACGACGTCGAGGTGCCCGTCGAGAACCTGATCGGCGAGGAGAACAAGGGCTGGGATTACGCGAAATTCCTGCTCGGCAACGAGCGCACGGGCATTGCGCGCGTCGGCGTTTCCAAGGAGCGGCTGCGCCGCATCAAGGATCTCGCGTCGAAGGTCGAACAGAACGGCAAACCCGTGATGGAAGATCAGGGCTTCCGCGAAAAACTCGCGGCGGTCGAGATCGAGCTGAAGGCGCTGGAGCTGACGCAGCTGCGCGTCGTCGCCGACGAGGGCAAGCACGGCAAGGGAAAGCCCAATCCGGCGTCCTCGGTCTTGAAGATCAAGGGCTCGGAGATCCAGCAAGCCACTACCGAGCTTCTGATGGAAGTGATCGGCCCGTTCGCCGCGCCCTACGACGAGCATGGCGACGACGGCTCCAACGAGGCGATGGACTGGACCGCGCAGATCGCGCCGAGCTATTTCAACAACCGCAAGGTCTCGATCTACGGCGGCTCCAACGAGATCCAGCGCAACATCATCAGCAAGGCGGTGCTGGGGCTCTGACGCGCATCCAATCTCCGTCGTCATTCCGGGGCTGGAGCGAAGCGACGAGCCCGGATCCATATCCACCGCCTTGGTGCAAAGATTCCGTGGCCTGGCCCTTCGGGTCATGCCCGGAATGACGAAGTTCATGTTAAGTACCGGGTATGAGGAAATAAGAGAAATGGATTTCGATTTGACCGAGGAGCAGCGGCTTCTCAAGGACAGCGTCGACGGGTTGCTCACCGACTCCTACGACTTCGAGGCGCGCAAGAAGTACCAGAAGGAGAAGGGCGGCTGGAGCAAGCCGGTCTGGAGCAAGCTCGCCGAGCAGGGCCTGCTGGGCTTGCCCTTTGCCGAGGCCGATGGCGGCTTCGGCGCCGGCGCCGTCGAGACCATGATCGTGATGGAGGCGCTGGGCAAGGCGCTGGTGCTGGAGCCGTATCTGGCGACGGTGGTGATCGGCGGCGGCTTCCTGCGCCATGGCGGCTCGGACGCGCAGAAGGCCGCGCACATTCCCGGCATCATCGACGGCAGCAAGACCTTTGCTTTCGCGCAGCTCGAGAAAAACTCGCGCTACGATCTCGCGGACGTCACCACGACGGCGAAGAAAAAGGGCGACGGCTGGGTCATCGACGGCGAGAAATTCGTCGTGATCAACGGCGAGAACGCGGATACGCTCATCGTGACCGCGCGCACCAAGGGCGAGCGCCGCGACAGGACCGGCGTCGGCGCCTTCCTGGTGCCCGCCAACGCCAAGGGCGTCACCCGCAAGGGCTATCCGACCCAGGACGGCCTGCATGCCGCCGACATCACCTTCACCGGCGTCGAGGTCGGCAGCGACGCTGCGATCGGCGACCCCGAAAATGCGTTGCCGCTGATCGAGCGCGTGGTCGATGAAGCCCGCACCGCGATGTGCGCGGAGGCCGTCGGCGCGATGGACGAGTCGCTCAAGACCACGGTCGAGTACCTCAAGACCCGCAAGCAGTTTGGCGTCGCGATCGGCACCTTCCAGGCGCTGCAGCATCGGGCGTCGGACATGTTCGTGGCGCTGGAGCAGGCCCGCAGCATGTCGATGTTCGCGACCATGGCCGCCGATTTCGACGATGCCAAGGAGCGCGCCCGCGCGGTGGCCGCGGCGAAAGTGCAGATCGGCAAGTCCGGCAAGTTCGTCGGGCAGCAGGCGATCCAGCTGCATGGCGGCATCGGCATGACGCAGGAGGCGAAGATCGGCCACTACTTCAAGCGGCTGACCATGATCGAGAACACCTTCGGCGACACCGACTATCATCTGCGCCGCGTCACCGACGCCGGCGGGCTGATTTAGGGCGCGCCACTCATCGTCATTGCGAGGAGCGTAAGCGACGAAGCAATCCATTCATCCGCGATGCGGCAGCGATGGATTGCTCCGGCTTCGCTCGCACATGACGAGTGGAACCAGGGAGGAGCAACAACAATGAAAAACACCCCGTTCGATCTCACCGGCCAGGTCGCCGTCGTCACCGGCTCAAGCCGCGGCATCGGCAAGTCGTCGGCGGAGCTGTTGGCGAAGCTCGGCGCCAAGGTCGTGATCTCCTCGCGCAAGGCGGACGCCTGTCACGAGGTCGCCGAAGGCATCAAGAAGTCCGGCGGCGATGCGCATGTCATTGCCTGCAACATCTCGCGCCACGATGAAGTGAAGGCGCTGATCGAGGGCACGACGAAGCATTACGGCAAGATCGACATCCTGGTCTGCAACGCAGCCGTGAATCCCTATTACGGCCCGCTGCTCGACATCAAGGACGAGGCCTTCGACAAGATCATGGGGAGCAACGTCAAGAGCAACATCTGGCTGTGCGCGTTGGCGATCCCGCAGATGGCGGAGCGCGGCAAGGGCTCCGTCGTGATCATCTCCTCGATCGGGGGCTTGCGCGGCTCGACCGTGATCGGCGCCTACGGCATCTCGAAGGCCGCCGACTTCGCGCTCGCGCGCAGCCTCGCCGGCGAATGGGGCCCGAAGGGCGTGCGCGTCAACTGCGTGGCGCCGGGCCTCGTCAAGACCGATTTCGCCCGCGCGCTGTGGGAGGACGAGGAGCGCTTGAAGCGCCGCTGCGCCACCACGCCCCTTCGAAGGATTGGCGAGCCCGACGAGATCGCGGGCGCGGTCGCCTATCTCGCGTCAGATGCGTCGACCTTCATGACCGGGCAGACCATCGTGGTCGATGGCGGCGTCACCACGGCGGCGGCGTAGTCTTTCTTTCTTCTCCCTCTCCCCGCTCTTGCGGGGAGAGGGTTGGGGTGAGGGGCTTCTGTCCCGCGCGAGTTGATAGACCTGTACCCCCTCACCCGCCGCGCAAGAGCGCGGCGACCTCTCCCCGCAGGCGGGGAGAGGTGAAGAGACAGCATCACGCGCTGCTCCTGCCTTGACCTCACCCCGCCAATCCGCTGTCCTTGACCGCAACAAACCTCAGGGAAGCAACGCCGGGAATTCCGCCATGTCGCATATCTTGGCCATCGATCAGGGCACCACGTCCTCGCGCGCGATCGTGTTCCGCGCGGACATCTCGATCGCGTCGGTGGCGCAGCAGGAATTCCCGCAACACTTTCCGGCGTCCGGTTGGGTCGAGCACGAGCCCGAGGACATCTGGACCTCGACGATTGCGGTCTGCCGCGAGGCGCTGACAAAAGCGAAGCTCGCCGCAAAGGACATCGCCGCGATCGGCATCACCAACCAGCGCGAAACCACCGTGGTGTGGGACCGCGCCACCGGCAAGGCGGTGCATCGCGCCATCGTCTGGCAGGACCGCCGCACGTCGGACATCTGCGCCAAGCTCAAGATCGACGGCCACGAGCCGGTGATCACGCAAAAGACCGGGCTGATCATCGATCCCTATTTTTCCGGCACCAAAGTCGCCTGGATCCTCGACCAGGTGCCCGGCGCGCGCAAACGCGCGGAGGCCGGCGAGCTCAAGTTCGGCACCGTCGATTCTTATCTGCTGTGGCGGCTCACGGGCGGCAAGGTGCACGCGACCGACGCCACCAACGCCTCGCGCACGCTGCTGTTCAACATTCACAGCGGACAATGGGACGACGAGCTCCTCAACATCCTGCGCGTGCCGCGCTCGATGCTCCCGGAGGTGAAGGATTCCTCCGCGAAGTTCGGCGACAGCGTGGCCGATATTTTCGGCGGCGCGATCGCGATCTCCGGCATCGCCGGCGACCAGCAGGCCGCGACCATCGGTCAGGCCTGTTTTTCGCCGGGCATGATCAAGTCGACCTACGGCACCGGCTGCTTCGCGCTGCTCAACACCGGCGCGACGCCGGTCGTCTCGAAGAACAAGCTGCTCACCACCATCGCCTATCAGCTCGCGGGCAAGCGCACCTACGCGCTGGAAGGCTCGATCTTCGTCGCCGGCAGCGCGGTGCAGTGGCTGCGCGACGGGCTCGGCCTCATCAAGCAGGCCGCCGAGACCGGCCCGCTCGCCGACAAGTCCGACTCGACGCAGTCGGTCTATCTGGTGCCGGCCTTCGTCGGCATGGGCGCGCCGTACTGGAATCCGAACGTGCGCGGCGCGCTGTTCGGGCTGACGCGCAACACCGGCCCAGCCGAGCTCGCGCATGCCGCGCTGGAGAGCGTGTGCTACCAGACATACGATTTGCGCGAGGCGATGCGCGCCGACTGGCCGGACGGCACCGCCGCCAATGTGCTGCGCGTCGACGGCGGCATGACCGCGTCGGACTGGACCATGCAGCGGCTCGCCGATCTCCTGGACGCGCCGGTCGACCGCCCTGTCATCCAGGAGACCACGGCGCTCGGCGCCGCCTATCTCGCGGGGCTTGCAGGCCGGCGTCTATCCCGAGCCGGCAAAATTCGCCGACAACTGGCGGCTCGAGCACCGCTTCAAGCCGGCCATGAGCGCTGCCACGCGCGAGCGCAAGCTGAAGGGCTGGGCGCGCGCGGTGAAGGGCGTGCTGGCGAGCGATGAGGGGACGGGATGATTCACTATCCCGTCGCCCCATCTCAAATGAGCTTCGTTCGTCGAACTTGCAGCAGAGGCCAGCGCCGGATCACTTGTAGTGGAGATCGACCTTTCCGTGCGGGTTCGCATTGCTGACGACGGTCGCATGTTGGCCGCAGCCAGAGGTCGCGTTGACCGGCGTCCACTTCAATGTCGGATGTGCTGATCCGATCCGGATCTCGATCGCCGCCATCGTGGTGGCAGTGGTCGCCGGGAAGTCCGAGCATTTGGTGAGGCTGTAGCACTCGAGAGTTTCATTGGCCCAGTGCAGTGGCGCGATGCCGGTCACCGGTAGCGTCGTGTTCGCGATCCCGTGGAATTCCGAGCTATAGTTGAATTTGCCGCCGGCGGCGCCGGTTTGCTTCATGATGCCGAGCAACTTGGTACCGGGATTCACTCGGATCAGGTTGGTATGGAAGGCTTGTCCGCCGGACGTCACGTACCAGCTTGCAACGGCCCAGTAGGCGCCTCCGCCCGCCGCCGACACGCCCCACTGCAGCACCGGCTGAAGAATTCCAAAATTGGCGCCGGTGTTCTGTATGCCGTTGAACAGAAAAACGATTTGACCGGAACTCGTCGCCGGCGCCGGCGGCACGACCCATTCGGTCGCAAAGTAGGTCAGCGACTTTCCGTCACTGTCCCACCAGGTATAGACCTGCCATCCGTTGGTGAATGTGCCCGGAGGTGGGGCCGCTGCCCCCTTGGGACCGCCTTGAGGTCCATGAGCAGCGAACTGTGCCTGGAGCGCCGGAGGTTTTGCGAGTTGGGTTACCTTCTTGGTCGCAAGCTCGACCTTGGCGAACGCGTCTGTGTCTTGTGCGTGAAGTTCGTGACCGGGTTCAATGAGATTGACAAGGCTCTTGGAACGGAAGCCGCCTGGTGTCAGGACTAAATCATCGCTCATAAGAATTCTCCAATGCTTATTGACGACAAGAAATAGGACAATCCGAAACGAAATGATTGTATTATGTAAATCCAGCAACCATAAATTACAAATCAGGAAACGCTTACAAGATGTCGTGATATGGCGCGTGGTTCAGTCATCTTTGCGCTTCGCGCGCGTTGTTTAATCGATCTGGCGCGCCATCTGAATGCGGCCATTTCCAGGGTCGGAGTGTTCACATGATACCGATGCATGTCGCGATTTCGTCTATCGCAATTCATTCAGTGCAGCTGTGCCAGGACCGGCCCTCGCTTCGTTCGTCCGCATCCAAGGATCGACCGGACAACAGCAATGACGATCTGGTCATCACTCCGGGTGGACCACGTCCGCGCGACAAGGTTCGCCAAGTCCCGCCGGGGCATACCGTGCGCCAGAACGCGGATGGGACCTACGAGGTTGTGCCGAACGAGGGGCCTGCTGGTTCTGAGCCAAAGGGCAAACGCGGAAATTGATGATCGCGTTCTCAGCGCGATGAAACGAGTCCTTGAGGCGGACGAGCGGTAGCTTGATCTGCCGTACGGACAAAGCAGGCAATGCGCTTGTTGTGTTGGTCGCCTTACAACGGCTCGCCGTCCTTTTCCTGCACGTCCAGCATCGCCTTCAACGTGTCGTCGCTGAGCTTGCCGTTGGGGGAAGGGATGCGCCGCTCGGCGTTCTCGATCGGAGACTGCTGCTGCGGCAAAGCCGACGCGGTGCGCGGCTGCGTCGTGCGCGAGACCCCGCCGGCTTCCTCGGTCTCCTCGGCTTCATCTGTCAAGCCGGCGCCGCGCGCGTAGCCGACACCGCGCTTGCGCCGGGCTTCCTTCGGCTTCGGCGGCTCCGGAGTATAGACGATCGGCGGCAGGATGTGATGGCGCGACATCGCGGGGCTCCGCTGTCGCATTGAGCCGCTGATTCGCGAGCGCGCACCACTGACAAATCGGTAATGTGGCTTTCAGCTCGTCATGGCCGGGCATAGCCGTTCGAAGAACGGCGTCGCTTCCGCTCGCCTATGTCCCGGCCATCCACGTCTTGGCCGAGAGAAAAGGAAGACGTGGATGCCCGGCTCAAGGCCGGGCATGACGACGGAAATTAATTCGGCGGAGTCCCCACCACCCGTCCCCCATGCGGCCGGAACAGCCGGCCCTTCTCCGTCACCAGCACGACCGCGAGCGAGGCCAGCGTGCAGAGGAAGAACCCGGTCGCGAACGGCACCAGCGTGCCGTTGAAATCCTGGCCGATCGTGCTGCCGATGCCGATGCCGAGCAGCGTCGTGATCGAGCCGTAGAGCGAGGAGGCGGTGCCGGCGATGTGGCCCTGCGGCTCCATTGCCAGCGACGTGAAATTTGCGATCATCAGTCCGAAGAAGAACATCATCAGCGCCGAGAGCGCCATGAACAGCGCGAGCGGCATGAAAGCCGAGTTTCGCTCCGGCCAGCAGGATCCCGGCAACCGCGACAAAACCCAGCAGCGCGCCGTGCGAAATCACGCGCATGCCGAGGCGGCCGACGAAACGGGCGTTGAGAAAGCCCGCGATCGCGGTGCCGACCGCGATGGCAGCAAACGCAATCGGAAAATAATGCCCGAGCTTGTAAATGCCGGTAAAGACCTGCTGCGAGCACAGCACGTAAGCGAACAGCGAGCCCATCACGCCGGCGGCCGCCAGCGCATAGCCCATCGTTTGTCCGTTGGTCACGGTCTGGCGGAAGGCGTCGAGCACGTCGCGGGGCGCGAGCGACCTGCGCTCGGACTCCGGCAGCGTTTCCGGCATCCGTATCGCGTTCCAAACCAGCGCGACGAAACCGTACAGCAACAGCACGAGGAAGATGCCGCGCCATTGTCCGAACATCAGCACCGCTTGTCCGAGCGACGGCGCGATCACGGGCACGGCGATGAACACCATCATGGCGAGCGACATCACGCTCGCCATGCGGCGGCCGGCGTAGCAGTCGCGCACGATCGAGGTCGCGATCACCCGCGTCGCCGAGGTGCCGAGCCCCTGCAGCACGCGCGCCAGCAGCAAGGTCTCGAACGACTGTGCGGTGACCGCGATGATGCTCGCGATGCAATACAGCGCCATGCCGTCGATCAGCACCGCGCGGCGGCCGAAGCGGTCGGATAACGGGCCCATCACGAACTGCCCGATGCCGAAGCCGATCAGGAAGGTCGACAGCACCTCTTGCGGCCGGTTGGCTTCGGAGATGTGGAACGCCGCGGCGATGTCGGGCAGCGCCGGCAGCATCATGTCCATCGCCAGCGGATTGAGCGCCATGATCGAGGCGATCACCAGGACGAATTCCGGGAAGCCCATCGGGCGATGGCTGGAGGAAACCCAGGAATTGGAAGCCGTGGAACTGTCAGTCACGCGTGCGCCTCATGTGAAACGCACCATTTAGCGACTATGTTGCGATGCACAATGGGCATTGTGGGATGGCTGATGCGCAGGGGAGGGGCATTCCCTTCGCTCGTCATGGCCGGGCTTGACCCGGCCATCCACGGCTTAGGCGGCAAAGACGTGGATGCCCGCGTCAAGCGCGGGCATGACGACAGGAGGTCACTTGCCCAGCGTCGGTTCTCCCCGCGCTATACCTTAACTCTCGAAATTCACCGCCGTGGTGTTGGCGCCGCTGATGATCAGGCCGACGCGCTCGCCGCGCGCGGGCCGATAACGCTGCGACAGCAGTGCGGCGAACGCGGTCGCGCCGCCGGGCTCGGCCACCACGCGCAAGGTTTGCCACAGCGCTGCCTGCGCCAGCCGTATCTCGTCTTCGCTGACCAGTAGCACCTCGGCGACATGCGCACGCGCAATCGGAAACATCAGTTGCCCCACCCGCGGCGGCCCCAGTGCATCGGCGGCGATGCCGCCCGCGGGCGCATCGACCGGCTTTCCTGCGGCAAGCGCTGAATGCAAAGTCGGGGCGAGTTCGGGCTCGACGCCGATGATGCGAACCTTGCCGGCGAACCATGCGGCGAGACTGCCGATCAGCCCGCCGCCGCCGACCGCGACCAGCAGCGTGTCGAGATTTGCGTCCTGCTCCAGCTCCATACCGACCGAGCCCTGGCCGAGCATCGTCTCGGCCTGATCGAACGGATGCACCGACATCGCGCCGGTCTCGGCGACATGGGCGTCGCACGCCGCCAGCGCATCGGCGATGTGCGTGCCCGTGATCCTGAGCTGCGCGCCGTAATCCTTGATACGCTCGGCCTTGGCCGGCGAAGTGATGTCGGGCAGGAAAATCGTGGCGGATATGCCGAGCCGCTGCGCGGCATAGGCGACCGCCGCGCCGTGATTGCCGCCGGAGGCCGCGGCGATGCCGGCCGCCGGCACCTTGCGCAACAGCAGGTTGGCAAACGCGCCGCGCACCTTGAACGCGCCGGAATGCTGCAGTATCTCGAGCTTGAAGGTGACGGGCGAAGACGCGAGGCCGAAATCGGCGAGATCGACGTTGAGGACCGGCGTGCGGCGGACATAGGGGCGGATCACGGTTTCCGTCGCCGCAATGGCTCGCGCGTGATTTCCGTCGTCATGGTTGCGATGATAGCGTGTCCGGGTGTTGACATCAATTAGGTAATTAGCAAAATGGCTAAATGAAAATCGCGATGGCGCTGCGCGCGCTGGCCAACGAGCGGCGGCTGCAGATTCTGGAATGGCTGCGCGAGCCGCGCCGGCATTTTCGCGACCAGGTCGACGGCGACCTGGTCGAGGACGGCGTCTGCGGCCTGCTGATCGCGGAAAAACTCGGGGTCAGCGCGCCGACGGTGAGCGAGCACATGCGGGTGCTGATCGCGGCCAAGCTGGTGCGCTCCAAACGCATCAAGCAGTGGACCATGTACCGCCGCAACGAGGCGGCGATCGCCTCCGTGAAGCGCGCCATCGAGCAGAAGGTGTAGCGCATGATCCGGCGCAGCCGCTCGATCCGCCCAAGGCGGTGATGTTGCTTCACCTCTCCCCGCAAAGCGGGGAGAGGTCGGCGCGTAGCGCCGGGTGAGGGGCATGGGCGGTCTCACCGTGACGTCGCTGCTGCAGGCTCGAAGAATCGGGATCACCACTTCAACCGCATTTGCGGAGACTCCCCCTCACCCGAAGCCTCCGCTACGCTCCGGCTTCGACCTCTCCCCGCAGGCGGGGAGAGGTGACCACACAGGAAACTCTTCGCGTTCCGAGAACCAATGGCCCAGCCCCCCAAAAAAGACATCTGGTTCCGCTGCGGGCGCTATTTCCTGCGCACGGTCAAGCGCGAGGACGCCTCCGATCGCTGGGCGGGCTGGCTGTCCGATCCCTGGACGGTGCATGTCCTCAACACCGCGCCGCGCGCGTTCACCAAAAGCGACGTCGCCGATTACATCAGGCAGTTCGACCAGCGCTCCCGCCTGCTGCTCGGCATCTTCGAAATGGGCACGCGGCTGCAGGTCGGCTTCGTGCGGATCGATCTCGATACCGCGGGCGAGGCGCTGGTCAATGCCGTGATCGGCGAGGCCGCGCATCGCAATCGCGGTGCGAACACCGATGTGTTCGTGGCGCTGCTGGATTTCCTGTTCGATACCGTCGGGGTCAGGCGCGTGCGCGCCTCGGTGCTGGAGCGAAACGATGTCACGCTGGCCTATCTGCTCAAGCTCGGCTGGCAAAAGGATGAGACGCCCGGCGCACCGGTCAAATCGGTCACCGACGGCTCGCCGCTCGGAACCTGCACGGTGAGCTGGACGCGCGACGGCTACAAGGCCTATCGGCAGACGCCGATCGGCAGCCGCATCCTTCGCCGGCTTTCGTCGGCCGAAAATGCACCGGCGCGCAAGCCGGGCAAAACCAAGGCATAGTTTGTGGGAAACCCGCGCCGCATTCGGCGCGGGCGAAATATCAATAGCGCGCGACCACCGGACCGGCCGACCAGAAGCGGTAGTTGATGCCGACCTTGACCGTGTCGATGTCGTGCCTGACGTTCAGGTTCGCCGGCGTGACGAAGAAGGCCGGATTGTTGGTGACGTTCATCGAGATCGTCTTTGTATCGAAGCCGTAGTGAGCGTATTCGGCGAAGGCCGACCAGTTGGTCGCAAACGCCCATTCGACACCGACGCCGGCCGTCCATCCCCAGCGGTCCGCGCTGCCGGCCACGGCGCAATCGAAGGGGGCGACGGCGCCACAGCCGAAGAGCGCGTTGTTGATGGCGCCGGCATTGTTCGACGCGTACTTGTCATGTGCATAGGCCGCGCCGCCCTTGCCGTAGAACAGCATCTTGTCCCAGGCATAACCCACCCGCCCGGTGAGGGTCGCGATCTCGTTGGTTCGGCTCGACAATCCGATCGGTTGGCCATTCTTGCCGTTAAAGAACGGGTCGTTGGCCAGACTGCTCAAATCGGTCCATGAGACGTCGCCGCCGAATCCGATGACCCAGTGGCTGGCAAATTGATAATCGCAGCCGGCCTGGACACCGCCGAGAAACTTGCCGCCGCTATCGGTGCTAAACGACTGGCCCGCCGGCGCAAAGTTCTGAACGATACCTGTACCCCCGAAAAAAAGCGGCGACAGGGTGCCGGGGTCCGAATAGGTCGTGCGGTCCCAGGCTCCGCCGATGTGGCCGCCGACATGGCAGCCGGTCCAGGAGTAGGGCACCGCGGCGGCCATCGGCGGCGCCTTCATCGGAAGGTCGGCGGCCAGTGCCGGTCCGGCGGCAACGATGGCGGAGGAGAGCAGCAGCAGCTTCTTCATGGCCATGGTCCTGGCGAGCAAATCAGTGAAATATTGCGACGAAAAGTAGCAGGCCGGGCGCCTGCCAGATGTATCCGGCCAGCAACACCCGCGGGCTTTGTGGCAGCGTTTCCGGGTTCCAAACGCGCATTCGGCACCATTGTCGGTCGGCCCCGCGGTACGACGAACAAAACGCCAAACCCCGCCGCCTGTTTTGCCCGACGAGTCAACGACGCCGCGCAAAAATATATTTCTTTCTGAAAACGAAGAAGTTATGATTTAAAGAAGCCATCCCGCCCGCATGAGGGGCGTTTCGCGATCGTCACGATTCGTGATGCGGGCTGCGATGGACGCTGTTGGTGCGCAGACGATGCGTACTGAAGCGTACGGTCAAGCCGTGTGGTCCTGTCCCCTCGATGCTGGGGTCAACCCCCGGGTCAAGAGCCCGGGGGGACGGTGACTAAAAAGCCCGACACGCCGGGGAGAGCGCGGAGCAGCCGTAAGACCATTGCGCAGGGAGTGCCGGATGTTTCGGCTTTACCTGTCTATCTTGTGGGCACTCTACTCCTTTTCAGCACACAAGCCTGCGGGTGCGGCCAGCGCCCGGCATTCCCTGCGCCCTCTCCTTTGAGAGGGACACCGATGATGCAAAGCCCGGACGCGAATTGCGCTGCGGGGATGCGAGCGGCTGTTTGAGAATTTAATCGGAACGGAGCCGCGAGTTCGCGATCACCTCGCCCCGCTCTGCGGGGAGAGGTCGGCGCGCAGCGCCGGGTGAGGGGCGTGGCACGACTTTGCCGCGATACCGGTGCTTCAAGTTTGAAGAATTTGTCGCGCCTTACTTGGACCGCAGTTTGAGGAGCCTCCCCCTCACCCGCGCCTTCGGCGCGACCTCTCCCCGCACGCGGGGAGAGGTGAAGAGCGTGCTCGCCGCTCGCAGCGCTACCCCGCCCCGACCGCCTTCTTGCGCCAGGCGAGATGTACCGCGCAGGCGCAGCCCGGCGGATGCGAGGCAAGATCGCGCGGCGCGTCACTGGTCGCATCATTCGCAGGCTGAGCGACCGCGACCGCCGCCGGCATCGCCGCGCGCACGGCGCGCTCCTGCGCGGACTGATCCTGCGCCGGGATATAATTGAGGATCGGCGCCAGCCAGCGCTCGATCTCGGCGACCGTCATGTTTTTGCGCGCAGCGTAGTCTTCAACCTGGTCGCGCTCGATCTTGCCGACGCCGAAATAGTAGCTTTCGGGATTGCTGTAATAGAGCCCCGACACCGACGAGCCCGGCCACATCGCAAAACTCTCGGTCAGCTCCACGCCGGAGTTCTTCTCGGCGTCGAGCAGCTTGAACAGCGTCGCCTTCTCGGTGTGATCGGGCTGCGCGGGATAGCCGGGCGCGGGGCGGATGCCCTGATATTTCTCGAGGATCAACTCGTCCGGCGCAAACCGCTCGTCGGGCGCATAGCCCCAGAACTCGCGCCGCACCCGCGCATGCATGCGCTCGGCAAAGGCTTCGGCGAGGCGATCGGCCAGCGCCTTGCACAGGATCGAGGAGTAGTCGTCGTTCTTGTGCTTGAAGCGATCGGCAATGATGTCCTCGCCGATCCCCGCGGTGACCACGAAACCGCCGATATAATCGGGCACGCCGGACGCGACTGGCGCGATGAAATCCGCGAGCGCGGCGTTGAAGCGGCCTTCGCGCTTCTCGAGCTGCTGGCGCAGGGTGTGGAAGGTCGCGATTGTCTCACGTCGCGCCTCGTCGGCGTAGATTGCAACGTCATCGCCGACGGCATTCGCCGGCCAGAACCCGATCACGGCGCGCGCGGTGAACCATTTCTCGCGCACGATCAGGTCGAGCATCTTGCGGGCGTCGTCATAGAGCGCGCGCGCAGCCTCGCCGACCTTGTCATCCCTGAGAATGGCGGGGAAACGTCCGGCGAGCTCCCAGGTCTGGAAGAACGGCGTCCAGTCGATGTATTCGACCAGTTCGGCGAGGTCGTAATCGTCAAAACTCTTCACGCCGAGGAAAGAAGGCTTCTTCGGCGGCGCCTTGGCAAAATCGACCGGCACGGCATTGGCGCGGGCAGCCGCCAGCTTCAGCCGCTTCTTGTCGGCCTGCGCACGGAAATGCGCCGCGGAAATCTTCGCATATTCCGCGCGCACATCGGCGGCATAGGCGTCGCGTTTCTCGGACGACATCAGCGCAGAGGCGACGCCGACCGCGCGGCTGGCATCGTTGACGTGCACCACCGGGCCGCGGCGATAGTTCGGGTCGATCTTGACAGCCGTATGCACGCGGCTGGTGGTGGCGCCGCCGATCAACAGCGGCGTGTCGAGGCCCTCGCGCTCGAGCTCGGCGGCAAAGAACGCCATCTCGTCGAGCGAGGGCGTGATCAGGCCGGAGAGGCCGACGATATCAGCCTTCTCGGCTTTCACCGTCTCGACGATCTTGGCGGCGGGCACCATCACGCCGAGGTCGATCACCTCGAAATTGTTGCACTGGAGCACGATGCCGACGATGTTCTTGCCGATGTCGTGGACGTCGCCTTTCACGGTCGCGAGCACGATCTTGCCGGCGGAGCTACGGCCGTCGCCGGCCACGCCATTGGCGAGATTGCGCGCCTTCTCCTCCTCCATGAACGGCATCAGCCAGGCGACCGCCTGCTTCATCACGCGCGCGGATTTCACCACCTGCGGCAAAAACATCTTGCCGTCGCCGAAGAGGTCGCCGACGATATTCATGCCGGCCATCAGCGGGCCTTCGATTACGTCAAGCGGCCGCGACGCGTTCTGCCGCGCGGCCTCGGTGTCGGCTTCGATGAATTCGGTGATGCCGTGCACCAGCGCGTGCGACAGCCGCTTCTCGACCGGCCATTCGCGCCAGGCAAGGTCTTGCTCCTTGGTCTGCTTCTCCTTGCCGCGGAACTTCTCGGCGAGCTGCAGCAGCCGTTCGCCTGCGCCGGGATCGCGATTGAGGACGACGTCCTCGCAAGTCTGGCGCAGCTCGGGATCGATGTCGTCATAGACGACCATCTGGCCGGCATTGACGATGCCCATGTCCATGCCGGCCTTGATGGCGTGATACAGGAACACCGAATGCATGGCTTCGCGCACCGGCTCGTTGCCGCGGAACGAGAACGACAGATTGGAAACGCCGCCGGAGACATGCGCGCCCGGCAGGTTCTGCCTGATCCAGCGCGTCGCCTCGATGAAGTCGACGCCGTAATTGTTGTGCTCCTCGATTCCCGTGGCGATCGCGAAGATGTTGGGATCGAAGATGATGTCTTCCGGCGGGAAGCCGATCCGGTCGACGAGGATATCGTAGGCGCGCTTGCAGATCTCGGTCTTGCGCGTAAACGTGTCGGCCTGGCCCTTCTCGTCGAAGGCCATCACCACGACCGCCGCGCCGTGCCGCCGCGCGATCTGCGCCTCGTGGATGAATTTCTCCTCGCCCTCCTTCATGGAGATCGAGTTCACGATCGGCTTGCCCTGGATGCATTTCAGCCCGGCCTCGATCACCGCGAATTTCGAGGAGTTGACCATGAGCGGGACGCGCGCGATGTCGGGCTCGGCGGCGACGAGGTTGAGGAAAGTCCGCATCGCGGCTTCGGAATCGAGCAGGCCTTCGTCCATATTGACGTCGACCACCTGCGCGCCGTTCTCGACCTGATCGCGCGCGACCTGCAGCGCCGCGGTGTAGTCGCCGGCGGTGATCAGCTTGCGGAATTTGGCCGAGCCCGTGACGTTGGTGCGCTCGCCGACATTGACGAAGGGGATCGCAGGCGTCAGCGCGAACGGCTCGAGGCCCGAGAGCTTGAGCAGCGGCTCGATCGTCGGAACGACACGCGGCTTGTGCGGCGCGACGGCGGCGGCAATCGCGGCGATATGGTCCGGCGTGGTGCCGCAGCAGCCGCCGACGATATTGACGAGGCCGGCTGCTGCGAACTCGCCGATCAGCCGCGACATGTATTCGGGAGTTTCGTCGTACTGGCCGAACTCGTTGGGCAGGCCGGCATTGGGATACGCACACACAAGAGTATCGGCGACGCGGCCGATGTCGGCGATATGCGCGCGCAGATCTTCCGCGCCGAGCGCGCAGTTGAAGCCGATCGTGACGGGCCTCGCATGCCGGACCGAATGCCAGAATGCTTCCGGCAATTGCCCGGAGAGCAGGCGGCCGGACTTGTCGGTGATGGTGCCGGACACCATCACGGGGATGTCGATGCCGCGCTCGTCCAGCAGCTCGCTGATGGCGTAAAGCGCGGCCTTGGCGTTCAGCGTGTCGAAGATGGTCTCGACCAACAGCAGGTCGACGCCGCCGTCGATCAGGCCGCGCGCCTGGTCGCCGTAAGCCTGGCGCAAATCGTCGAAGGTCACGGCGCGATAGCCGGGATTGGCGACGTCGGGCGAGATCGAGGCGGTGCGGTTGGTCGGTCCGAGCGCGCCGACGACAAAGCGCGGCTTGCCGTCCTCGGCCATCACGCGCTCGGCGGCGGCGCGGGCGAGCCTGGCGCCTTCGAGGTTCAGCTCATAAGCGAGGTCCGACATGTCGTAGTCGGCCTGCGCGATCGAGGTCGAGGAGAACGTGTTGGTCGCGACGATGTCGGCGCCGGCGCGCAGATAGTCGGCGTGGATGTCCTCGATCGCCTTGGGCTGGGTAAGGATCAGGAGGTCGTTATTGCCACGGACGTCGCGATGGAAGTCCTTGAAGCGTTCGCCGCGGAACTGGGCTTCGTCATATTGCAACGCCTGGATCATCGTGCCCATGGCGCCGTCGAGCACGAGGATGCGCTTGGCGGCTTCCGCCAGCAGGGCTTTGCGCTTGGGCGAGGCGGGCGCCATTTACGCGGCCCTCTGCGCGCCGTTGGGGCGGATGCCGAGCAGATGAGAGATCGCAAACACCAGGTCGGCGCGGTTCATGGTGTAGAAGTGGAAGGTGTCGATGCCGTGCTTGGCGAGTTTCTGCACCTGGCCCGCGGCCACTGTCGCCGCGACCAGCTTGCGGGTGTCGGGATCGTCGTCGAGCCCGTCGAATTTCTGCGCCAGCCAGTCGGGAACGGTGGTGCCCGCGCGGGTGACGAAATTGCGCGCCTGCTTGAAATTGTGCATCGGCATGATGCCGGGGACGATCGGAATGTCGATGCCGCGGGCGCGGACGCGGTCGAGGTAGCGCAGATAGAAGTCGTTATCGAAGAACACCTGGGTGATCGCGCGCGTCGCGCCGGCGTCGACCTTGGCCTTCAGCGTGTCGATATCGGCGTCGAAGTCGCGCGCCTCGGGATGCTTCTCGGGATAGGCCGACACCGAGACTTCGATATCGGGATGGCGCGACTTGATCCCTGCGATCAGCGCCGGCGAAGTCTGGTAGCCGTCGGGATGCGCGACATAGGAGGTGCCGATGCCGGTCGCGGGGTCGCCGCGCAGCGCCACGATGTGGCGGACGCCGACATCGTGATAGCGGTCGACGATCTCGTCGATCTCGCTGCGCGCCGCTCCGACGCAGGTCAGATGCGCGGCCGGCAGCAGCGCGGTCTCTTTGAGGATGCGCGTGATGGTCGAATGCGTGCGCTCGCGGGTCGAGCCGCCCGCGCCATAGGTGACGGAGACGAAATTGGGCGCGAGCGGCGCCAGCCGGTTGATGGTCTCCCACAGGTTCTTTTCCATCACCTCGGTCTTCGGCGGAAAGAACTCGAAGGAGATCGCCGGCCTTTTCGGCGCGTCGGGTTTTGTCGAGGTGTCAGTCATGGTGGCGCAAAATCTCGCGGGGCCGGTCACACTAGCTTGGGAGGGCCTAAGATAAGCCAAACGCGCTGGCCTAAACAGCCCACTCATATTGGGAAATAGCCCAACTAGCCTCATAATTATCGGATTTAAGGGCTATTTTGGAAGACGATGGGCAGAAAGTAAAAATGATAAGTATATGAAATATAACAAATTACTAGAATTTCGTCGATTGGGCCAGCCGAGATTGATGTCAAAAACCTATCATCCGTCCCACCATTGGTCCGCGCACGGCCGCTTGGCTGCCTTCAGGATAACCGAGGGGCGGCCCTTTGTGCGGCTGCATTCCACACACTAGCTTAGGCGATCATGCTTCCACTCTCCGTCCTCGACCTTTCCGTCGTCACCACAGACACCAAGCCCGCCGCGGCGCTGCGCAACAGCATCGATCTGGCGCGCCACGTCGACGACCTCGGCTATGTCCGCTACTGGCTCGCCGAGCATCACAATCTCGCATCGGTGGCGAGCCCCGCACCCGACGTGATGATCGGGCAGATCGCGGCCGTGACGAAAAATATCCGCGTCGGCTCCGGCGGTGTGATGCTGCCGAACCACGCGCCGCTGGTTGTCGCCGAGCGTTACAAGATGCTGGAGGCGCTGTTTCCCGGCCGCATCGATCTCGGCCTCGGCCGCGCGCCGGGCACCGATGGCGCCACAGCCTATGCGCTGCGCAGCCGGCTCGATCAGCGCCAGGGCGATGATTTTCTCGAGCGGCTGCACGAGTTGATCCTGTGGGAGACGCGCGATTTTCCGGCCGGACACCCCTACAACAAGGTGGTGGCGATGCCCGACGACACGCCGCTGCCGCCGATCTGGCTGCTCGGCTCGAGCGATTACAGTTCGGAACTCGCAGCCCAGGTCGGCATGGGTTTCGCCTTCGCGCATCATTTCGCGTCCTATGACGCGGTCGAGGCGCTGACGAATTATCGCGCGCGTTTCAAGCCGTCGGGCTGGCGGCAAACGCCGCACGGCATTCTCGCGGTCGCCGTGGTCGCGGCCGAAACCGATGCCGAAGCGGAAAAGCTCGCCTCATCGATGGATCTCAACCGCCTGCGCCGCGACCGCGGACAATATCTGCCGCTGCCGAGTCCGGAAGAGGCGCTCGCCCATGCCTACACCGACGCCGAACGCGCGTCCGTGAAGCACAATCGCTCGCGGCTGTTCGTCGGCAGTCCGGCAACCGTGCGGAACATGCTGCAGCCGATGATCGATGCCAGCAAGCCGGATGAGCTGATGATCATCGGCGCGATCTACGACCACGAGGCGCGCAAGAAGTCCTACTCGCTGCTGGCGGATGCCTTTGGGGCAAAGAAGGCGGCGGCTTAACTATCCATCTTCTCGCTGAAGGTCTCGCGGAAGGGATGTGCCGGATAGACGCCGACAATGCGGAATTCGCGCGAGAAGAACTTCAGCTCTTCCAGCGCGAAGGCGAGGCCCTTGTCGTCGGGATGGCCGTCGACGTCGGCGTAGAACTGGGTGGCGAAGAAATTGCCGTCGACCATGTAGCTTTCGAGCTTGGTCATGTTGACGCCGTTGGTGGCAAATCCGCCCATCGCCTTGTAGAGCGCCGCCGGCAGGTTGCGCACCCGGAACACGAAGCTCGTGACCAGCGCGCCCGAGCCCTGCGCGGCCCATTTTTCCTCGCGCGCCAGCACCACGAAACGTGTGGTGTTGTGGGATTCGTCCTCGACGTCTTCGGCGAGGATATCGAGGCCGTAGATTTTCGCCGCAAGGCGCGAGGCGATCGCAGCCACCGTCTTGTCGCCGCGCTCGGCGATCTCCCGGGCGCTGCCGGCGGTGTCGGCCGCCACGATCGGCCTGAGGCCGAGCTTGCGGATGATGCGGCGCGATTGGCCGAGTGCGTGCACGTGGCTCTCGACGCTCTTGATATCGGCGAGCTTCGCGCCCGGCACCGCCATCAACTGGGCATGGATCGGCAGGAACCACTCGCCGATGATGAAGAGACCGGAGGCCGGCAACAAATGATGGATGTCGGCGACGCGGCCGGCGACCGAGTTCTCGATCGGGATCATGCCGAGATCCGCTTCACCCGAGGAGATCGCGGCAAGCGCGTCCTCGAAGGTCGGGCACGGCATCGGTTCGGCGTCGGGATAGGCCTCGGCGATGGCGATGTGGGAGTTGGCGCCGGGCTCGCCCTGGAACGCGATTTTCATTGTCTTGGTCATGTCATCAATCCTGGCGGGCCTTTTAGCAGCGCCTCAGGCTTTTGCCAGTGCCGCCAGTATCCGCCGCGCGGTTTCGAGGTCGGCCGGCGTATCGACCCCGCGCGGCACGGTGTCGACCAATGTGATGTCGATCCGCATGCCCGCTTCCAGCGCGCGAAGTTGCTCCAGCCGTTCCTGCTTTTCCAGCGGCGAGGGCGGCAGCTTGACGAAACGCTCCAGCGCCGCGCGGCGATAGGCATAAAGTCCGATGTGGTGATAGCGCGGGCCGTCACCGGTCGGCGCCGTGGCGCGGGTGAAGTACAGCGCGCGCATGCGGCGGCCCGCGATCAGCGAGCCGACCGCCTTCACCACATTCGGATTGGTGGCTTCTTCCTCGTCATGGATTTCGGCGGCCAAGGTCGCGATATCGACCGCGGGATCGTCCAGCGGCGGCAGCACGTCGCGGATATTCGCGGGCGAAATCGTCGGGAAATCGCCCTGCAGATTGACCACGATCTCAGCTTCACGCCTCGAATCCAGCTTCTCCAACGCCTCGAAAATCCGGTCCGAGCCGGAGGGGTGGTCGGCCCTCGTCATGACCACCTCGCCGCCATGGGCGGTGACTGCCTCCGCGATGTCGGGCGTGTCGGTCGCGACCGCAACCCGGCCAATTCCGGCACTTTCCGCCCGCCGCAGCACGTGGACGATCATCGGCACGCCCGCGATGTCGAGCAGCGGCTTGCCCGGCAGGCGCATCGATGCCATGCGGGCGGGAATCAGCACCAGGGTGCGGTGTTTGCTCATGGGGACGGGGCGGAAAAAGCCAAGCGAATTGGTGGGGGTTGTCGGAATCCGGCGCGTTTATACGGGTTGCCAGAGCACGGGCAAACCGATATCTCAGGCCGTCTCGGGGTGCGCTGCGAAAGCCTGCTTCCGGGGCTTTCCCACTCGGCCGTGCAATGCGGCCCACCTCGACCTTCCGGCCTGGAGCCTGATCCGAAATGGACTCCTTCGAACTCAATAAAATCCTCGGTGCGGTGCTCGCCACCTGCCTCGTGCTGCTGATCACGAGCTTTACCGCCAACGCGCTGTTTGCGCCGAAGGCGCCGGAGAAGCCGGGCTTTGCCATCGAGGCCAAGGAGGAGAGCGGCAAGGGAGGCGAGGCCAAGCCGGCAGCGGCTCCGAGCGAGCCGATCGAAAAACTGTTGCAGACGGCTTCGGTCGAGAAGGGCGCGGCTTCTGCGAAGGTCTGCCAGACCTGCCACACCTTCGAAAAGGGCGGGCCCAACCGCGTCGGTCCGAATCTCTACGGCATCGTGGGCGACCACAAGGGCGAGGGCCGCGGCGGCTTCAACTTCTCGGCAGCCATCAAGGCCAAGGGCGGCACCTGGTCGATCGACGATCTCAATCAGTTCATCACCAGTCCGAAGGGATTCATTCCCGGCACCGCGATGGGTTTTGCCGGCATCCAGAAGGACAGCCAGCGCGCCGACGTGATCGCCTATCTCAATTCGCTGTCCGATAGTCCGAAGCCGCTGCCGACCGCGGCGAAGTGACGGCTTGCGTGACGGCCTCGCGCCTCCTGACATTGTGACTTAGGACGGCCAGGTTTCCCTGGCCGTTTTTGTTTGCAACCATTCGCCTCGCAGGCTTGTTATCGGGACGTTTGGTCGCATTTAGGCTGGCGATCATGAGGAAAAAGCAACGTAAGCGGTCGAATCCTTGCCGTATATTGCTCCTCTAAAGGGGCGTTACCTGAAGGGAATTCTTCGTTTGGCCATTACACGACGACAGCTCCTGCAGAGCGGCGCCTATGCCGCGATGACTCCCGCCCTCCCGATCGCCGCGGGCCTATCACCGATCTCCCCGGCCCATGCCCAATCCGCGACCGATCTCGTCTGGCGCCATGCGGTCGCGTCTCTTGGCGACGTCAAATATCCCGCCGACTTCAAACGCTTCGATTACGTCAACCCGGATGCGCCCAAGGGCGGCGTGGTCCGCATGTTCGAGCTGGGCACGTTCGACAACTTCAATACTGTCGTTCAGGGCGTGAAGGGCTCACTTGCCAGCGGGGCTGCGCTCATCGTCGAGGCATTGACGACCAGGTCGCTCGACGAACCTTTGACAAGCTACGGGTTGCTTGCGGAGGCGACCGCATACCCCGATGATTTTTCCTACGCCATATATCGACTGCGAGCTTCGGCGCGTTGGCACGATGGCAAGCCGGTGACGCCGGAAGATGCCGTCTTCTCCTTCAATGCGCTGAAGAAGAACAGCCCGATGTACAGCGCGTACTACCAGCATATCGTCAAGTGCGAGAAGTTCGGGGACCGCGAAGTCAAATTCACTTTCGATTCTCCCGGCAATCGCGAACTGCCGAGCGTTGCCGGCGAGCTTCCGGTCCTGCCCCGACACTGGTGGGAGGGCGCCGATGCCCAGGGCAAAATCCGCGACGTGAGCGCGACCACACTGGAAATTCCGCTGGGTTCGGGCCCCTATCGTATCAAGGAATTCGTGGCCGGCCGATCGGTGGTGCTGGAACGCGTCCCTGATTACTGGGGCAAGGACCTGCCGGTAAATGTGGGGCAAAACAATTTCGAGCAGGTGCGATACGAGTTCTTTCGTGACGACACTGTCGGACGCGAGGCGTTCAAGGCGGATCAGCTCGACTGGTTCGCGGAGCGTAGCGGCAAGCAATGGTCGACGGCGTATGATTTCCCCGCGGTAACCGAAAGGCGCGTCATCAAGGAAAAGTTTCCAGACTTGAGTTCGGGACGAATGCAGGGTTTTGCGCTCAACTTGCGCCGCCCGCTGTTTGCGGATGTCAGGCTCCGCCAGGCCTTCAATTATGCATACGATTGGGAGACGTCGGACCGGCTGCTCTCGAACGGTGAGTATCATCGCGACAGCAGTTATTTCGATGGTATCCCCGACTTCATGGCCACCGGTCTTCCGGAAGGGCAGGAGTTGCAGATTCTCGATACGGTGCGCGACAAGGTGCCTGCCGAGCTCTTCACAACGCCCTACAAGAATCCCGTCGGAGGCAGCGAGGAGGCATCGCGGAGCAATCTTCGTGAAGCCGCGCGTCTGCTCAAGGCGGCAGGGTTTGAAAATCGCGATCGCAAGCTGGTCGATCCGAAGGGGCAACCCGTCAGCGTCGAGTTCCTGACCACGGACGAGGGGGACGAGCGAGGAATACTTTTCTACAAGCCCTATCTCGAACGGCTCGGCATGACCGTGAATGTCCGTCGAGTCGACAGTGTGCAGTACCAGAATTGCTTGCGTAATTTTGACTTCGACATCGTGACGGCCGCATGGGGACAGTCGTTGTCGCCCGGAAACGAGCAGCGTGACTTTCTTCGGATCCGCGGCCGCGGATCGGCCGGGTTCGCGCAACCTTCCCGGCATCAAGAACCCGGCCGTCGATGCCATCATCGACCGCATCATCTTCGCCAAGAATCGCGACGAGTTGGTTGCGAGCTGCAAGGCGCTGGATCGGGTGTTGCTGTGGAACTGCTACGTCGTCCCGCAATTCGCCTCCGGATTTGACCGCGCCGCGCGCTGGGATCGCTTCAGCCATCCCGAGCCGCTACCCAAATATGGCATCTCCGCGTTCCCGACCGTCTGGTGGTGGGATGCGGAGAAGGCGGCCAAGACGGGCAAACGCTCTTGAGCCGCGCGTCGCGCCCGCCCGCAATTTCGCGCCGCCATGTGCTCGGCCTCGGCGCCGCTGCGCTGAGCGTGCCATGGCTCAAACCCGCGCGCGCCGCTGTGAGCAGCGACAGCCACGGCATCTCGGCATTCGGCGATTTGAAATATCCGCCGGATTTCCATCATTTTGAGTATGTCAATGTCGACGCGCCCAGGGGCGGGCTGATCTCGCTGCTGCCGGGCGTGCGCACCAACAACCAGTCCTACTTCACCTTCAATTCGCTCAATGCCTTCGTCCTCAAGGGTGAGGGCGCGCAGGGCATGGACCTCACTTTCGCGACGCTGATGGCGCGCGCCGGCGACGAGCCCGACGCGGTGTACGGCTATGCCGCGAAGGCGGTGGAGATTTCGCCGGACAAGCTCACCTATCTCTTCACGATGCGGCCCGAAGCGCGCTTCCATGACGGTTCGCGGTTGACCGCGCGCGACGTCGCGTTTTCCTTGACGACATTGAAGGCGAAAGGCCATCCGCTGATCATCCAGCAGATGCGCGACATGGTGAAGGCGGAAGCGTCTGACGACAACACCGTCATCGTCACCTTTGCGCCCAGGCACGGCCGCGACGTGCCGCTGTTTGTCGTGGTGCTGCCGATCTTCTCGCAGGCCTATTACGCCAATCGCAATTTCGAGGAGTCCACGCTCGATACGCCGCTGGGATCGGGTCCGTACAAGGTCGGCAAGTTCGAGGTCAACCGTTACATCGAGTTCGATCGTGTCAAGGACTGGTGGGCTGCCGATCTGCCGATCAATCGCGGCACCTACAATTTCGACACCGTCCGCTACGAGTTCTATCGGGATCGCGATGTCGCCTTCGAGGGTTTCTCCGCGAGGAGCTATCTGTTCCGCGAGGAGTTCACCTCGCGCATCTGGGCGACGCGCTACGACTTTCCGGCGGTGAAGGACGGCCGCGTCAAGCGCGAGCTCTTGCCCGACGACACGCCGTCGGGCGCGCAGGGCTGGTTCATGAATCTGCGTCGTTCGCAATTTGCCGATCCGCGCGTGCGCGAGGCCTTGATCTACGCCTTCGATTTCGAATGGACCAACAAGACGATCATGTACGGCGCCTATTCGCGCACCCACTCGCCGTTCCAGAATTTCAGACATGATGGCGAAAGGGCCGCCGTCACCTGAGGAAGTGAAGCTGCTCGAGCCGTTCAGGGGGCAGGTGCCGGACGAGGTGTTCGGCGAGCCCTTCGTGCCGCCGGTCTCGGACGGGTCGGGGCAGGATCGAGCGCTGCTGCGCAAGGCCTCGCAACTGCTTCAGGAGGCGGGCCTTCCGGTCAAGGACGGCAAGCGCCGGCTGCCGAACGGTGAGGTGTTCCGGATCGAGTTCCTGAACGACGAATCGTCGATCGAGCCGCATCATGGTCCTTATCTCAAGAACCTCGCCGTGCTCGGCATCGAGGCGACGTTCCGTCTGGTCGACGCCGTGCAATATCGCGCCCGGCTGGAGGATTTCGATTTCGACATGACGATGGAGCGTTTCTCGCTCTCGGCAACGCCAGGCGACAGCGTGCGGCCGTTCTTCTCGTCACAGGCTGCCGACACCAAGGGGTCGTACAATCTGGCGGGTATCAAGAATCCGGTGATGGACGCCCTGATCGAGAAGATCGTTGCGGCGAACTCACGCGAAGAGCTGACCATCGCCTGCCACGCCTTCGACCGCGTATTTCGCGCCGGCCGCTACTGGGTGCCGCAATGGTATCGCAACAACCATCCGGTGGCCTATTGGGACGTGTTCGACCATCCGAAGACGCTGCCGCGCTACCAGACTGACACTTTTTCCTCCGGCATGTGCGAGCGAACGCTGTGGTGGTACGACGCCACCAAGGCCGCGAAGCTCGAGACTGCGAAGTAGTCCATGAGCGCCTATATCGCCCGCCGCCTGCTGTTGATGATTCCGACGCTGTTCGGAATCCTCTTCGTCTCGTTCCTGGTCGTGCAATTCGCGCCGGGCGGCCCGGTCGATCGCGTCCTGGCGCAGCTGTCGGGCGCCGACACCGGTGGCACCTCGCGCATCTCCGGGGGCGGCGGCGATTTCGGCGCGAGGCAGCAGGCGCGGATTGGAGCCGGCGAGGCGGTCAATTCGAAGTATCGCGGCGCGCAGGGGCTCGATCCCGAATTCATCAAGAGCCTGGAGAAACAGTTCGGCTTCGACAAGCCGGCGCCGGAGCGCTTTGCGCTGATGGTCTGGAATTTCGCGCGGTTCGATTTCGGCAAGAGCTATTTCCGCGACATCAGCGTGATCGAGCTGATCAAGGAGAAGCTGCCGGTCTCGATGTCGCTCGGGTTGTGGATGACGCTTCTGACCTATCTGATCTCGATCCCGCTCGGCATCCGCAAGGCGGTCAAGGACGGCACGCCCTTCGACACCTGGACCTCGGCGGTCATCATCGTCGGCTTCGCGATCCCCGGTTTTTTGTTCGCCATTCTGCTGATCATCCTGTTCGCCGGCGGCTCGTTCCTGAACATCTTCCCGTTGCGCGGGCTGACGGGCGACGGCTGGTCGCAATTCCCCTGGTACTGGAAGATCATCGACTATTTCTGGCACCTGACGCTGCCGCTGATCTCGATGGCGCTGGGTGCGTTTGCCACAATGACCCTGCTCACCAAGAACTCGTTCCTCGACGAGATCCGCAAGCAATATGTGATGACCGCGCGCGCCAAGGGCTGCAGCGAGCGGCAGGTGCTCTACAATCACATCTTCCGCAATGCCATGCTGATCGTGATCGCGGGTTTTCCCGGCGCGTTCATTCACGCCTTTTTCTCGGGCGCGCTGCTGATCGAGACCATCTTCTCGCTCGACGGCCTCGGCCTGCTCTCGTTCGAGAGCGTGCTCAACCGCGACTATCCCGTGGTGTTCGGCACGCTCTACATCTTCTCGCTGCTCGGTCTCGTGGTCAATCTGATCGCCGACCTCACCTATATGTGGGTCGATCCGCGGATCGACTTCGAGGCGCGGGAGGTGTGATGACGATCATCGCGCCGCCCCCGCCCCCGGTCGAGACCACGACGGCGAGCCCGCTTGGAGAAGCCGTTCCGGTCACGCGCAAGCCGTTTGCGCCGTCGCCGCTCAACCACCGGCGCTGGGAGAATTTCAAGGCGAACAGGCGCGGCTACTGGTCGTTCTGGCTCTTCATGGTGCTGTTCGTGCTCTCCATGTTCGCCGAACTGATCGCCAACGATCGGCCGTTCATGATCAAATATGACGGCCATCTGTACTGGCCGGCCTTCGTCACCTATTCGGAGACGACGTTCGGCGGCGATTTCGAGACCGCGGCCGACTATCGCGATCCCTACTTGCAGAAGCTGATCAAGGACAAGGGCGGCACGATCGTCTGGCCGCTGATCCGCTATTCCTACGACACCCACAATCTCGACCTGCCGACGCCGGCGCCCTCGAAGCCGACCTGGATGCTGACCGAGGAGGAGTGCCGAAGCGTCGTGCAGAAGAAGGGTCTCTCCGGCTGCCGCGACCTCGAATACAACTGGCTCGGCACCGACGATCAGGGCCGCGACGTGGTCGCGCGCCTGATCTACGGCTTCCGCATCTCCGTGCTGTTCGGCCTCAGTCTCACCCTGATCTCGTCGATCATCGGCATCGTCGCCGGTGGCGTGCAGGGCTATTTCGGCGGCTGGATCGATCTGGGCTTCCAGCGCTTCATCGAAATCTGGAATTCGATTCCCTATCTCTATCTGCTCCTGATCATATCGGCGGTGCTGCCGCCGGGCTTCTTCGTCCTGCTCGGCATCATGGCGCTGTTCTCGTGGGTCAGCCTGGTCGGACTGGTGCGCGCCGAGTTCCTGCGCGGCCGCAATTTCGAATATATCCAGGCCGCGCGCGCGCTCGGTGTCTCCAACGCGCTCATCATGTTCCGCCATCTGTTGCCGAACGCGATGGTCGCGACCATGACGTTCCTGCCGTTCATCGTCTCGTCCTCGGTGATGACGCTGACCGCGCTGGATTTCCTCGGCTTCGGCCTGCCGCCCGGCTCGCCCTCGCTCGGCGAATTGCTGTCGCAGGGCAAGGCCAATGTGCAGGCGCCATGGCTCGGCCTCACCGGCTTCTTCTCGGTCGCGGTCATGCTGTCGCTCTTGATCTTCATCGGCGAGGCCGTGCGCGATGCGTTCGATCCGCGCAAGACATTCGCGAGGTAGGGCATGGACGCCGTCAACCAGCCGCTGCTCGATGTCCGTGACCTCTCGGTGGCGTTCCGCCATCAGGGCGGCAGCTCGGTCGCGGTCGACCACGTCTCCTTTGATATCAAACGCGGCGAGTGCGTGGCGCTGGTCGGCGAGTCCGGATCGGGCAAATCCGTCAGCGCGCTGTCGGTGCTGAAGCTGTTGCCGTATCCGGCGGCGTCGCATCCGTCAGGCAGCATCCGTTTCAAAGGCCGCGAGCTGCTGTCGCTGTCGGAAAACGACATCCGCGGCATCCGCGGCAACGACATTTCGATCATCTTCCAGGAGCCGATGACCTCGCTCAATCCGCTGCACACGATCGAGGACCAGATCGTCGAGATCTTGCAGTTGCATGGCCATGTCAGCACGGTGGCGGCGCGGGCGCGCACGCTCGAGCTGTTGACGCAGGTCGGCATTCCCGATCCCCAGACGCGGCTGAAGAGTTATCCGCATCAATTGTCGGGCGGCCAGCGTCAGCGTGTCATGATCGCGATGGCGCTCGCCAACGAGCCGGACCTGCTGATCGCGGACGAACCGACCACGGCGCTCGACGTCACCGTGCAGGCGCAGATCCTGACGCTGCTTGCGGAGATTCGCGCGCGGCTCGGCATGAGCCTGC
>CAWCHW010000021.1:0-150654 GCA_963795365.1 uncultured Alphaproteobacteria bacterium | reverse complement strand
TCGTAGCGCGCGAGGTTGGAGGAGGCCTCCGCCGGCGCCACGATGTAGTAGGCCGGCAGCGCGTATTTGGTGTGCGGCAGCGACACCTCGACGAGCTCGGCGCCGGCCGCCTTCAGCCAGGCCGCGCCGTCGCTCCAGAGTTTCTCGATCTCGGCCGGCATGCCGTCGAGCCGATATTCCCGGGGGATGCCGATCTTCATGCCCTTCACGGACTTGCCGACAGCGGCCTCGTAGTCCGGCACGGCACGATCCACCGAGGTGGTGTCCTTGGGATCGTGTCCCGCCATCGAGCGCATCAGGATCGCGGTATCGCGCACGGTGCGTCCGATCGGCCCGGCCTGATCGAGCGAGGACGCGAACGCGACGATGCCCCAGCGCGAGCAGCGGCCATAGGTCGGCTTCATGCCGACGGTCGCGGTGAATGCCGCCGGCTGGCGGATCGATCCGCCGGTGTCGGTCGCGGTCGCGCCCATGCAGAGCAGCGCCGCCACCGCGGACGCCGAACCTCCGGAGGAGCCGCCCGGCACCAGCATGGTGTTGGAGCCCTCACGCCGCCAGGGATTGGCGACCGGGCCGAAGCACGAGGTCTCGTTCGACGAGCCCATCGCGAACTCGTCATTGTTGAGCTTGCCCAGCATCACCGCGCCGTCGCGCCAGAGGTGTGAGGTGACCGTCGATTCATAGGTCGGCACGAAATCGCCGAGGATCTTCGAGCACGCGGTGGTGCGAACGCCCTTGGTGGCGAACAGATCCTTGATCCCCAGCGGAATGCCGGCGAGCGGACCGCCCTCGCCTTTCACGAGCTTGCCGTCGGCATCGCGCGCCATGGCGCGCGCCTGCTCCGGCGTCTCCAGCACGAAGGCGTTGAGCGCGCGCGCGGCTTCGATCGCCGCAAGATGGGCGTCGGTCAGTTCAAGCGAGGTGAAAGACTTGTTCGCGAGGCCCTCGCGGGCCTCGGCGAGCGTCAGCGAGGTCAGATCGGTCATTTATTATTGATCGGGCTGCAGAAGAACGGAGACAGGGTCTTGTCGTTGGCCGGGTCGTCCTGCTTCGGACGCGTGCGCTCATTGGCCTCGAGCGCGTCGAGCACGGCGTCGATCGCCTTGTCGGGATCGGCGGCCTTGCCCTGGCGCTCCATCGCGTCGAGATAGTTCATGTAAGCCTGATAGGCCTTCTCATCGTCGCAGAGCAGACACATCGTTCTATCCGCACTCTTTTGTCTGACGCGTTTTCTTCACGCGAACCGGTATCCACTTCGCTCGAAAACGCTATGTTATTCCACGACCTTGGGCACCAGGAAGAAATGCCCCTCGGTGGCCGGCGCATTCTTCACGATGTCGTCGGCGATATTGCCGTCATTGACGACGTCGGCCCGCTTCTTCATTTCCATCGGCGTCACCGAGGTCATCGGCTCGACGCCCTCGATGTTCACCTCGGACAATTGCTCGACGAACGCCAGCATGGCGTTCAGCTCGCCCTGCAAATGCGGAACTTCGTCGTCCCGGACTGCAATCCGCGCCAGATGCGCGATGCGCCGGACCGTGGCGGCATCAACCGACATTATATATGGCCTCAAACGGGGGTTTTACCCCCTATAGCAGAGGCCGCTTTTGCACCGCAACCGGCGGGTGCCGGTTTTGCCGACGGCCGCGGCCAATTCCAGGGCCGCCGCACGGGTGTCCGCTTAGTCCAGGATGTTATCGGCGGTGGCCAACAGGCTCGGCGGCACCGATATCCCCAAGTCGTGGGCGGTCTTGAGGTTGATCGCCAGACGAAACTTGGTCGGTTGTTCGACCGGAAGCTCGGACGGTTTTGCGCCCTTCAGGATCTTTCCGGCATACTGGCCCATCTGTCGGTACACATCGGCGAGGCTCGACCCGTAGCTGATCAGCCCGCCGGCGTTGGGAAACTCGTCTTCAAAATAGATCGACGGAAGCTTTTCGCGCGCCGCGACCGTCACGAGCGTGACCCGCTGCGTATCGAAGAATGGATCGGCCGAAACGATCATGCCCTGAACCTTGGAGCCGACCGCCGAGGCAAACGCCGCGTTGATGTCCGGCACGGTCGATGCGTTGAACACCGACAGCTGCACATTCTTGGCTTTCGCGGCTTCCGAGGCGCCGCGGATCGAAGGTTCGGCGGTCGGGCTCTTGGGATTGACCAAGAGGCCGATTGTCTTTGCACCGGGCAACAGATCGCAGAGCAGTTCGAGTCGCTTTGCGGTGACCGCGACGAACAGGATGCTCAACCCCGTCGCATTGCCGCCGGGTTGGGCCAGGCTTGTCACCAAACCGGCTTCCACGGCATCGTTGCCGACCTCGAATACGATCGGGATCGTGGACGTCGCATTTTTCGCCGCCTTGGCCGGAGGCGGACCGAACGCAGCGATCAGATCGACGCTCTGTGCCACGAGTTCGGCGGCCAATGCCGGCAGGCGATCGTAGACGCCCTGGGCCCAGCGATATTCCAGCGTAACGCTTTGCCCGTCGACATAGCCGTAGTCTCGCAGGCCTTGCAGAAAGGATTCCGGCGCCGGGATGTAGTCCGGCGATGCAAAATGAAGATACCCGATGACCGGTATCGGCTTGCGCTGGGCGTGAACCGCAAGCGGCCACGTCATGGCAGCGCCCGCAACCGCAATGAATTGACGTCGTTGCATGCGCGACCGGCTAACACGGCTCGACGAGGCTGTCATTCGCCGCGCCTTCGTCCGGCGCAAGTTCCAACGACGCGACCGTCGCGGAACCTATCCGGCCAGCCGCTGCATCCGCGCCAGCGCATCGCTCGCCAGCGCCCGGGTCAGCTCCGCCGCCGGCAGGTCGCGGCCCAGCCGCACCGCCTGCCCGACCCATAGATTGGTGAAATCGACCCTGCCGAGCTTCTCGGCGGCCGCTTTCAGCGGGGCCAATGCTGTGGCCGCATGGGGAAAGGCCGGCGCGTCCGGCGATATCGGACCGACCTCGCGCATGACGCGGTTGACGAGGCCCCGTGCCGGCCGCCCGGTCATCACGTTGGTGAGGACAGTCGAGTCATCCCTTGCCTCGGCGAGTAGCGCACGGGCGGGCGGGCTGACCTTGGACTCGCGGCAGCGCAGATAGGCGCTGCCGATCTGGACGCCAGCAGCGCCGAGCGCAAACGCAGCGGCGATCCCGCGCCCGTCGGCGATGCCGCCGGCCGCGATGACCGGCACCTTCACCGCATCGACCACCTGCGGCACCAGCGCGAAGGTGCCGGGCTGCTCGGCGATATCGTCGGTCAGGAACATGCCGCGATGGCCGCCGGCTTCGGCGCCTTGCGCGATGATGACATCGGCGCCGTGCGCCTCGAGCCACAAGGCTTCCCGCACGGTCGTCGCCGACGACATCACGATAGCGCCGGTGGCCTTGACGCGATCGAGCAGGCGCTGCTCCGGCAAGCCGAAATGAAAGCTGACGATCTCGGGTTTCAGCTCCTCGACGATGTCGCAGGACCCATGATCGAACGGCGCACGGTTGGCGGCATTGAACGGCGCCGCAGGATCGAGGCCGTATTCCCTGTAGTATGACGCAAGCCGCTTTCGCCATGCCGCCTCGCGCGCGGGATCAGCTTCGACAGGGTGGTGGCAAAAGAAATTCAGATTGACCGGCGCGGCGACGCGCTGGCGGATGATGTTGATCTGCTCACGCGCCTTTTCCAGCGACAGCATCGCACAGGGCAGCGAGCCCAACGCGCCGCCCTGTGCCGCGGCCATCACGAGGTCGGCGTCCATCACACCCGCCATTGGCGCCTGAACGATTGGAAATTCCGTCTTGAAGAGGTCGATGATTCTGCGATCGGGCCACATAGCTCGTTCTCGTGTCTGGTGTTTCAGTGCGCGCGTTGCGGAGCCGTCTGGAAGTTGCGTCTGCCGCCCAGGATCTGGTCGGCTTCGTTCGCGATCCGCTCGACGATTTCGGCCGCGGGAGGAATGTCGTGGATCAGGCCGACGCCATCGCCGGCAAAGACACCGGCGATATCGAAATCGCCGGCATCTCTCGCGGCGGCGTATTCGACCGCGACCGCCTCGACATTCTGGACCAGTTCGACTTCGCGTCCCATCCAGCGCCGCGCATGGTCGTTGATCAGTGCGCGGCCGGTGAAAGGCGCCGGCCACCAGAGCTTGCGCGACACGTCGAAGATGATGGTGCGCACGGTCTCGCCGCTATCCGCGGCGCAAATCCGTTTCTTGGCCTCATCGGCCCCGTCGCATTCGCGGCTTGCATAGAAGCGTGTGCCAAGCATCACGCCGGCTGCGCCCAGCGTCATCATTGCGGCGAGCCCTCGCCCATCGGCGAGGCCGCCCGCGGCGACCACGGGCACGCGGCCCGCCGCGAGATCGATCACGGTCGGCACGATGTCGATCAGCGTGCGCGAGGCGCCATGGCCGCCGGCTTCCGTGCCCTGCGCAATCAAAATATCCGCGCCGGCATCGAGCGCCTGCTTCGCCATATCTTCGTTCTGCACCTGGCAGATCAGCAGACTGCCCGCCGCCTTGATGCGCGGTGCATGGGGCTTGGGATCGCCGAACGACAGCATGACCGCGCGCGGCTTCGCCTTCAGCGCGATATCGAGAAGCTCCGGTTGCTTCGCCATGCTCCAGGTGATGAAGCCGATGCCGAACGGCGCTTTGCACTTTTGCAGCTTGGCGGTCTCCTGCGCGAGCCAGGCCTTGTCGCCGTAGCCACCGCCGAGAATGCCAAACCCGCCAGCTTCGCTGACCGCCGCGGCAAGCCGGGCGCCCGCGATCGTGGCCATCGGCGCCGAAAGGATTGGATGGGTGATGCCAAGAAGCGATGTCAGTGGCGTGGTGATGGGCATCTCTTTCTCCCTCTGGACAGCAAACGTAGCTGAGCTTACCTTTCTTCAAAAGTGAATATTAGAGAAGCCAGTCATCTCTAAATGAAAACGGAGCATTCGCCCGTGGAACTCATCGATCTCCTCACCTTCTCGGCCGTGGCGCGCAACGGCGGCATCACCCGCGCCGCCGAAGAGCTCAACACCGTGCAGTCCAATGTCACCCAGCGCGTCAAGGCGCTGGAAGCCGAGATCGGCACCGCGCTGTTCGAGCGGCACAGCCGCGGCATGACCTTGACCGGCGCAGGCCGGCGACTGCTTCCCTACGCGCAGCGGATGGCGGTGCTGTCGCGCGAGGCTGTGCTTGCCGCGCGTGATGACGGCGAGCCGAAGGGCCCGCTTGCGATCGGCTCGATGGAGACGACGGCGGCCGTGCGTCTGCCGGCATTGTTGGCCGAGTTTCACCGGCGCTTCCCCGCGGTGCGGCTGACGCTGAAGACCGCGACGACTGCCGACCTGGTCGCCGCCGTGCTCGACGGCGCGCTCGATGGCGCCTTTGTCGCCGGTCCCATCGAGCATGCCGACCTTGCCTCGACCCTCGCCTTTCGCGAAGAGCTGGTACTGGTCTCGGCCAAGCGCTTCAACAATCTCGCCGCACTTCGCGCGGGCACGCCGGAATCCGGTCCGACCGCGCTGGTGTTCCGCACCGGCTGCACCTATCGCCAGCGGCTGGAGCAGGTGTTTTCCGATTTCGGCTGGCCATCGGCCGCGCGTTTCGAGCTCGGCACGCTCGACGGCATGATCGGCTGCGTCGCCGCCGGCATGGGAGTTACGCTGCTGCCGCGCGCGGTCGTCGAGCGCAGCGACCAGCGCAAGGAGATCAACGTGCACGCGCTCGACACGTCATGGTCGCGCGTCGACACGCTCTTCATCCAGCGTCGCAGCGCCCATCAGTACAGTGCGCTGAGTGGATTTGTGTCGTGCCTGAACGGCGCCGAGCGCGTCATCGCGGCGTAAGCACGAGAAGCGCCGGTTTGCGGGCGCTGCGTCTGCGATGATAAGCCGCATGCCATGCCCGCCCCCATCCTTCCCCTGATCGAAGCCGTTGCGCATTGGCCGGCGCGCGGGCGCACTCGTCGGCCTCGATCTCGGCACCAAGACCATTGGCGTGGCCGTGTCCGATCCCGACCGCAAGCTCGCAACCGCGGTCGAAACCATCCAGCGCAAGGCATTCAAGGCGGATGCCGCACGGCTGCTGGCGATCGCGGCCGAGCGCAAGGCGGTCGGCTTCGTGCTGGGCCTTCCCATCAACATGGACGGCAGCGAGGGCCCGCGCGCGCAATCCACCCGCGCCTTTGCCCGCAATCTCGCAGGTCTGACCGATCTCGCAATTGCGCTGTGGGACGAGCGGCTGTCGACATCAGCAGTCGAGCGCGAACTGATCGCCAACGACGTCAGCCGCGCCCGCCGCGCCGCGGTGATCGACCAGCACGCCGCGATCTTCATTTTGCAAGGCGCACTCGACCGCCTCGCCAATATCAAGAGCTAGCGCATGGCGATCGTGATTGCGGCGCTCGCGCCGGTCTTCATCCTGATTGTGCTCGGTGTGGTCTTGAAGCGCACCCTGATGCGGCTGGAGACGCAATGGCACGGGCTGGAGCAGCTGACCTACTACGTGCTGTTTCCGATGCTTCTGATCCAGACCCTGATCAAGGCCGACCTCACCAAGGTGCCGATCGCCGGCGTCGGCGGCGCGTTGATGATCGCGGTCGTGATCGTGTCCCTGCTTTGCCTCGCGCTGCGTCCGCTGCTCGCGCGGCGTGGCGTCGACGGTCCGGCCTTCACCTCGATTTTCCAGGGCGCGATCCGCTGGCAGACCTATGTCGCGCTCTCGGTCGCCCGTAACCTCCACGGCGCCGACGGGCTGGCGCTGGCGTCGGTGGCGATGGTCGCACTGATCCCGCTCGGCAATGTATTCAGCGTGCTGGTGCTGGCCCGCTACGCCTCGCCGGAGAAGCAATCGGCCCGCGCGATCGCGATGACCGTGGTGAAGAACCCGCTGATCTGGGCCTGTTTCATTGGCCTGGCGATCAATGTCGCCCATCTTCCGTTGCCAAAACTCTGGCATGAGGTCGCGGATGCGCTGGGTGCCTCCTCGCTCGCCATTGGCCTGTTGGTCAACGGCGCCGGGCTGCATCTGCAGGGACTGTTGCGGCCGAGCCTTGCCGCTTCAACCGGTGTGATCCTCAAGCTTGCGGTGATGCCCGCGCTCGCGCTTGCGTTTGGGATGTGGTTCGGCGTGTCCGGCGCCGGACTTGTGATCGTCGCGGTGTGCTCGGCGGTGCCGACTGCGCCAAGCGCCTATGTTCTGGCGCGGCAAATGGGTGGTGACGCGCCGCTGCTGGCGCAGATCATTACGCTGCAGACGATCCTGGCCGCGATCACCATGCCAATCGCCATCGCATTCGCTTCGGGAAATTAACCCGCAAGCCAGTAACTTTGCACGACAGCCGCGAGATTGTTGAGCGCGTGCAGCACGATGGTGAGCCAGGTCGATTGGCTGCGGTAGCGGATGTAGCCGAACCACAGTCCGATGCAGAACACCTCGCCGAAGAAGAACCAGTCATATTGCAGATGCAGGCTGGTCCAGACGATCGACGATACCAGGATCGCGCCGGGCACGCCCAGAAACGACTCCGACAGTCCGCGGTAGAGAAAGCCCCGCGCGAACAGCTCCTCGGTGATGGGCGCCGCGGCGCAGAACGCGATCACCAGCAGCCACAGCGCATCGTCGGCGCGCGCCGACTTGAAGACGTCGATCATGAAATCCGGTGACACTTCCTTGCCGATCGCGCGCGACAGCAGATCCCAGCCAGCAACCAGGACGACGAGGCCAACTACGCCGAGCGACGACATTGCGCCACGAGGTCCAGCGCAGGGCGAGATAGTCGGTGAACGAGATGCCGGTCCAGCGGATCGCAAGCCACAGCGCCAGCAGGACCGCCGGCAGCCCGGCGATCACGGAGAGCGAGATCGCCGTGCCGCTCGATGCAACAGCCCGGATCATCGCGGCGTGATCCAGCCCGCCTCCCCTTTTCAGGGCGAAAAAAACCACGACGGCGATCTGGCCGACGAACATCGCCGCGAACACGACGAGTCCCCAGAGCACGGTGGCCCAGAAACCCCAGACGCGCGGGCGAACGGGCTCCGGCGCGATGGTGACGGGCGGATTGGCGGGATCGAGAGAGTCCATCAATGGCTTTCAGCGGCGCGGTTTGATCGGGGAATCATAGGCCGTATCGCCTGCATCCGGCGGGCAGAAGCGCCACCATTCCCGCCAATGGTTGACAAATCCTTGGCTCGCCATCCCCGCCAACAGAAAGACACCGCGCACGGGCGGCTCATGCGATGAAGCCGCAGGCATTCATTTCAGGCCGTTGAGCCTTGCTCTGGCCGGTTCATAACCCGCATCGATGGCCTTTTGGTACCATTTGCGCGCCTCGGTATTGCTTTGAGGGCCACCCCGGCCATCCTCCCAGAGAACACCGAGGTAGAACATCCCGTAAGATCCGCCGAGGGAAGCTGCCTGCTCCATCAAGCTTCGCGCCTTCACGGAGTCGCGGGGAACTCCGAGGGCGTTATCATAGAAGACGCCGAGCGCAGCCACGGCCCGAACGTCTCCCAGCGCCGCCGCCTTTTGATACCAGTCGCGCGCGGTGCCGTAGTCCTGCGGGACGCCGCGTGAATTCTGATACATGAAGCCAAGACGGTACATGGCCGAAGCGTCGCCGAGGGCCGCGGCTTTGTTGTACCAGTCTAGCGCTTCGCGAAAATCCTGGGGAACAGCGCGGCCAGCTTCGTAGGCTTCGCCAAGATCGCGCATGCCCGGCGCACTGCCAAGCGCGGCAGCTTTCTGGAACCATTTCAGCCCGGCGGCAATGTCTTGCGAAACTCCGCGGCCATCTTTGTAAAGCGCGCCCAGATTGGTCATCGCAGTGGGATAGCCGAGGTCGGCGGATTTCTGATAGAGGCTCAACGCCTTGGCATAATCCGCCGTTACTCCCGCGCCTCTGGAGTAGATTGCTCCCAGATCGTTCATCGCCACGGGGTCGCCGAGCGCAACGCCTTGCTCGAAGAGCTGGCGCGCCCTGCCATAGTCCTGTGTCACTCCGTGACCGTCCAGATAGAGAGTTCCTAGTGAAGCAATCGCGACGACGCTGCCCTTGGCCATGGCGGTGTTATAGAGTGCAGCGGCCCTCGTGTAGTCCTGCCGGCCAGAGGCAATCCGTCCCGCCTGAAGGACAAAACGGGCGACGTCGGGATAGCGCCGCATCGCATCGTCGCAAGCCGCGCCAGCCGCGGCGTCGATTGCGACAGCGTTGTAGACGCCGGCAACGCCGACCGGCCGGTCCCTGTCGAAGGGCGAGGCCGCAAGCCGATCGCAATCGGTGACGACGTTGGCTTGAGCCTTCTCCTGGGTTTTCTTTCGAGCGGCATCTTCGTCAGCCGCGCGCTTGCGCGCGTCGTCCGCGGCCTTTGCATCGGCGTCGGCCTTGCGTTTTGCGTCCGCAGCCGCTTGGTCAGCCTCCGCCTTGCGTTTCGCCTCCTCCGCCAGCCGGTCAGCCTCCGCCTTGCGTTTCGCGTCGTCCTCAGCCCTTTTGCGGGCCGCATCGGTGTCCGCCTGTTGCTGCGCCTCGGCCGTTTTGCGCGCGGCCTCGTCCTCCGCCGTTTTCTTCTGCGCAGCCTGGTCTGCAGCCTCAGTCCTGGCCGATGCGCCGGAATGCGGCGACCCCACCCCCTTCAGCGCGCGCTGCATTGGAAGGATTTCGGTCCAGTAGCCGAAAGCTGCGCCTGCAAGCAGCACGGCAACCACCGCCGCCGCGATCATTGGCCACGGGCGCTCTGGACCGTATTTCTTTCGCAGCACCGCCTTGAGCTCCACGACCAGATCGTCGCTGTCGCGGCGGAACGTCTCGTGCGCGACGCTGACCTTCTGATAGGCGACGAGATCGCGAATGTTCTCGGGCAGATTTTGCGCCGACGGCAAGACCGGGATGTTGCCTTCCCGGCCGATCAGCACGGGGACGAGGATCATGTCCTTTTGCAGGGCGCCGGCGATCTCCTCGCGGACATAGTCGCGCCGACCCTGTTGCTCGTACTCCTCCAGCAGTGTCAGCCAGCGGGAGCCGATCACGGCGATCAGCACGTCGCACTTTCCGAGCGCGCTATCGAGCTCGCGCTCGAACCGCTCGCCGGCCATCAGGCTGTCGACATCCATGAAGACATTGGACGCGCCAAAGGAGCGGCCAAGGCGCTCCCAAAGGCTTCGCGCGTCGGCCGGCGCGTCTTCGCGACGGTAGCTGATGAAAATCCTGCCCCGTGAAGCCAAGCGCAAAACCTCGACCTGACGTTGTCACTATAATCTTGCCGCTTCGGTTCGTCATGTCGCAAGGCACGAGGCCTTGCGACCGATCAACCCACAGCCGGAACAATGCTAGCGCTTTTCAATCGGAAAATCATAGGCCGGCCCGCCCGCGCCCGGCAGGTAGAAGTGCCACCATTCCCGCCAATAGTTGATAAATCCTTGACTTGCCATCGCAGCCGCCAGCTCGCGGCGCCAGCGCCGCTGCTCCGGCGTGATCGCATTCGCGTTGGTATGGCCCTTGAGATCGGTGCAATCGTAGCCGGTCCCCATGTCGATGCTGCCCTCGGGCGCGCGCTTGTCGACCGGCGCGGTGCAATCGGCATAGCTCCTGGCGGGATCGAAGACGGCGGAATTGTCGGCGGTCAGATCGACCAGCGTCAGGTCGAGCGCGGCACCGGTGGAGTGCTGCGAATAGGGCGAGATGTAGCCGAGGGCGAACAGGTCGCGCTTGTTGAAGGCGGGATTGAAGCGCCGCCCGGTATCCTTGCCGTCACGTGACCACGCCAGCATGTCCGCTGTCGCCCGCGCCGGCCGGTAGCAATCGAACATTTTCAGCGACAGTTTCCGCCTGGCGAGTTCCTGCTGGATCGCCTTCAGCCGGAACGCGACCTCGCGCTTCACCACGCATTCGCCCGCCCGATAGCCCGCCATGGGATGGCCGACGAAATTGTTCGAGGTCGCGTAGCGGATGTCCTGGATGATCGAGGGATCGATATCGCGCAGATAGACGAAGCCGCCGGGCAAGGGCTGGGCGTGGGCGGGCGATGCGGCAGCTGTCAGAGCGAGCGCAATTATTCTTGCTTTCACGAGGTCCTTCCACTTCGTCATGGCCGGGCTCGTCCCGGCCATCCACGTCTTGATACCCGAAAAGTCGTGGATGCCCGGGTCAAGCCCGGGCATGACGACGGAGGATTTGGCGCGCTTTTTCGGTACCCCATTTACCCTGCTGCCGAACCACCGGGGGATAACTTTTTCGGCAGGCTTTGACCCTTGCCCTGCCCGAAATCCCCGCCTATAGCTCTCGCTTTAATGACATCCGTATCGAAATCGAGTTTCGTCCTCGGTCACCGGCATCTGCTGGGAATCGAGGGGCTTTCGGCTGCCGAGATTTCCGGCCTGCTCGACCTCTCCGAGGAATATGTCGAGCTCAACCGCCAGATCGACAAGAAGCGCACCTCGCTGCGCGGCCGCACCCAGATCAACCTGTTCTTCGAGGCTTCGACCCGCACCCAGTCCTCGTTCGAGATCGCAGGAAAACGCCTTGGCGCCGACGTCATGAACATGTCGGTGTCCTCGTCCTCGATGCGCAAGGGCGAGACGCTGGTCGACACCGCTGTCACGCTCAACGCCATGCACCCGGACATCCTGGTGGTGCGCCACCACGCCTCAGGCGCGGTGGAACTGCTGGCGCGCAAGGTCGACGGTTCCGTGATCAATGCCGGCGACGGCAGCCACGAACACCCGACCCAGGCGCTGCTCGATGCCCTGACCATCCGCCGCAACAAGGGCCGGCTCGAGGGACTTCTGGTCGCGATCTGCGGCGACGTGCTGCATTCGCGCGTCGCCCGCTCCAACATCATCCTGCTCAACACCATGGGCGCCCGGGTGCGCGTGGTCGCGCCATCGACGCTGTTGCCGCCGGGCATCGAGCGGATGGGCGTCGAGGTCGCGCGCGACATGCGCGAGGGACTGGAAGGCGCCGACATCGTCATGATGCTGCGGCTGCAGCGCGAGCGCATGAACGGTTCGTTCGTGCCCTCCACCAGCGAGTACTTCCACTATTACGGGCTCGACCAGAAAAAGCTTGCCTATGCCAAGCCGGACGCGCTGGTGATGCACCCCGGCCCGATGAACCGCGGCGTCGAGATCGAGTCGTCAGTCGCCGACGGCGCGCAGTCGCTGATCCGGGAACAGGTGGAAATGGGAGTGGCAGTGCGCATGGCGGTGCTGGAGGCGCTCGCCCGCAACCTGCCGAACGCTTAAGTCGGATGAAAAGATCATGCTGACCGACCGCCGCCCGATCCTGCTCGCCAATGCGCGCGTCATCGATCCCTCCCGGGATTTCGATGGGCCCGGTGACGTCCTGATCGTCGACGGCGTGATCCGCGAGGCGCGCCGCGGCATCGGCGCGGCCGGCGTGCCCGAAGGCACCGACATCATCAGCTGCGCCGGCAAGATCGTCGCGCCCGGCCTCATCGACATGCTCGCCTTCATCGGCGAGCCCGGCTATGGCCACCGCGAGACCCTTGCGTCCGCGAGCCAGGCGGCGGCGAGCGGCGGCATCACCACCATCATCTGCCAGCCCGGCACCCAGCCCGCGATCGACAATTCCGCCACTGTCGATTTCATCCTGCGGCGCGCCCGCGACACCGCGATCGTCAATATCCATCCGATGGCGGCGCTGACCAAGGGTTTGCGCGGCGAGGAGATGACCGAAATCGGCCTGCTGAAGGCCGCAGGCGCGGTCGCCTTTTCCGACGGCGACAGGAGCGTCACCAATGCCCAGGTGATGCGCCGCGCGCTGACTTACGCCCGCGACTTCGACGCGCTGATCGTGCATCACACCGAGGATCCCGACCTCGTCGGCGAGGGCGTGATGAACGAGGGCGAGTTCGCCGCGCGTCTCGGCCTCGTCGGCATTCCGGATACGGCCGAGGCCGTGATGCTGGAGCGCGACGTGCGCCTGGTCGCGCTCACCGGCGGGCGCTATCACGCGGCCTCCGTGAGCTGCGTCGCCTCGCTGGAAATCCTCAAGCGCGCCCGCGACGCCGGCCACGCCGTCTCGGCTTCGGTGTCGATCAACCACGTCACCTTGAACGAGAACGACATCGGCCCCTACCGCACCTTCCTGAAACTGGCGCCGCCGCTGCGCACCGAGGACGACCGCCGCGCGCTGGTGGAAGCGCTCGCCTCCGGGGTGATCGACGTCATCATGTCCGATCACAATCCGCAGGACGTCGAGGTCAAGCGGCTGCCGTTCGCCGAGGCCGCCTCCGGCGCGGTCGGGCTGCAGACCATGCTGCCGGCGGCGCTGCGGTTGATCCATAACGGCGAGATGGACTGGAAGACGCTGATCCGCGCCATGTCGACGCGGCCGGCCGAACTGCTGGGGCTACCCGGCGGCACGTTGCGGCCGGGCGCGCCCGCCGACATCGTCGTGATCGACGCCGACGTGCCCTGGGTGCTCGATCCCGCCGACCTGAAATCGCTGTGCAAGAACACGCCGTTCGACGAGGCGCGGTTCTCGGGCCGCGTGGTGCGCACCATCGTCGGCGGCCGGACCGTGTATGAGCATGTTTGATGCGCGGCAAGATAGCGGAAGGATCGCTGCAGATGGGACCTGACGCTTTCCTGCCCGTCGCCTTCATCATCGGCTACCTGCTCGGCTCGATTCCGTTCGGCCTCGTGCTCACCAGACTTGCGGGCACGGCCGACATTCGCTCGATCGGCTCCGGCAGTATCGGCGCCACCAATGTGCTGCGCACCGGCCACAAGGGGCTCGCCGCAGCCACCCTGCTGTTCGATGCGCTGAAGGGCACGGCTGCCGTTTTGATCGGCGGTTATTTCGGCGGACCTGACGCGGCGATGCTCGCCGGTCTCGGCGCGTTCCTCGGTCACCTCTTCCCGGTCTGGCTCAAATTCAAGGGCGGCAAGGGCGTCGCCGTCTATATCGGCATCCTGCTCGGCCTGTTCTGGCCGGCGGCGATCGTGTTCTGCCTGATCTGGCTCGTGATGGCGTTCTCGTTCCGCTACTCGTCACTCTCGGCGCTGGTCGCAAGCTTCGTCACGCCGCTGTTCCTGTGGTGGTTCGGCCACCCTGCCCTCGCCTCGCTGTTCGTCGTGCTGACGCTGCTGGTGCTCTACGCCCATCGCGAGAACATCAAGCGGTTGCAGGCGGGAACCGAGAGCCGAATCGGCCAGAAGGGTTGATGGCGTCGCGATGTGTCGCGCAGGCGACACGCGCATCATTTCCTGTTCGCAACTCCGCGCGCGTCTGGCGAAACAGTTTGCCGCCTGTCATGTTGACCATGGGGTAGTTAGCGCGAAGTCAGGCTAACTGAAATGGTCGAGTCGAGTGACGCACGGAGTTCGTCCGTGCCAACGGCAGCGAGCAGATTGCTGGCCGCCGCGGACATCTGGTCGACGGAAGCAACCGACCCGCCTCCATCTCCCGCGCCGCGACCTGCAGAGACGCGAGCGCCTGAGCCAATTCTGGATCGAGCCGCCAGAGCCGGTTCGCGCGCGCCCGCGTGCGTCGGAAATCATGGCCGCGTTCAAATCGGCAAGCTCGTACAATCGCGGCGCGGGCGAGCCGACGCTGGTGCCCGCAGCACCCGCCCCGCGCGCGCGAAAACTGTCGCTGGCGCTGCAAGGCGGCGGCTCGCTCTCGGCCTTCACCTGGGGCGTTCTGGATCGGCTGCTGGAGGAGTCGGACATCGACATCGGCGCGATCAGCGGCGCCAGCGCCGGCGCGATCAATGCCGCCCTGCTCGCCTCGGGCCTCGCCGAGGGCGGCCGCGAGGCCGCGCGCAAGGCGCTCGCGCGCTTCTGGAACCACCTCACCGAGGAGGCCTCGTACCGCTCGCTGATGCTGATCGGCGCGTTCTCGCCGGCCGGCAGTTCGGTGGCGTTCGGCCCTGCCCTGCAATTCGATCCCTTCGATCTCGATCCGCTGCGCGAAGTTCTCTTCAATCACATCGACTTCGTGGCGTTGCGCAAGCCCGCCTGCCCGAAACTCCTGATCGCGACCACGCGCGTGCGCGACGGCGCCTTGCGCCTGTTCGGCAATTGCGAGATGACCGCCGACGTGCTGCTCGCCTCGATCTGCCCGCCGCTGGCGCATTGCGCGGTCGAGATCGAGGGCGGCTCCTATTGGGACGGCGGCTTTGCCGCCAACCCCCCGCTCGCGGGCCTGATGGGAGAACGAGCCGACATGCTGCTGGTGCAGGTGACGCCGAGCCGCGACTCCTTCGTGCCGATCACCAGGGCTGCGATCGATCGCCGCCTCGATCAGATCGCGGCGAACGCCGTGCTCAATGCCGAAATATCAGCGCTCGAATTATCCGGTAACACCGATGCGCGGTTGTTCCGGATTGCCGCCGAGGACGAGATCGATGGGCTCGCCCAGCGCAGCACAGCCGATCTCGGCCATGGGTCGGTGAAGCTGCTGCATGCACGCGGACGCGCCGCCGCCGAGCGCTGGCTGCGGCAAACCAGCGAACGGAGCGTGACGGAGGCCGAACCGGCGTTGGCGCTATGATTTGAGCGCGCGTTCGAGAAAGCGCGCGCCGGCGAGCGCCTTGGCGTCGTCGCCGTAGTCGGCGATGATTTGCACGCCGATCGGCAAATTCCCCTCGACGACAACAGCCGGCACATTGACGCATGGCGTCCCCATCAGGGTCCATAGCCGGTTGAAGGTGGGATCGCCGGTCGAATCCAGTCCCTTCGGCGGCGCGCCCGGCGCCGACAACGCCAGCAACACGTCGACCTCTTTCAAGATTTCCGTCAGTGCCGCCCGCGCCCTTGCCGCGATTGTCTGGGCCGCATCGTAGTCGGCGGCCGGAATGTTGCGGCTTTCGTCCATCCGGCCGCGCAACAGCGGCGCCATCGTGTCGTACCTCTCGCCGTACTCCCAGGCGAACGCCTGATGCGCCTCATATTGCTGCACCGTGGTGTGAATGCGCCAGGCTTCGGCAATGATGTCGGGCATGTCAAATTCGCGCACCGACGCGCCCGCTTTCGCCGCGGCGCGCGCGGCCGCCTGCAGCGCGGCCGCACCGGCCGCCTCCGGCTGACCGGCGAACTCCTGCGTCACCACCCCGATACGCGGGCTCGCCAGCGCAGGTGCAAGCAACTCCGGCCGATTGGTCATCGCCGACAGCCCCAGCGCCACGCTCTCGACGTCGGCCGCGAACAGGCCGACGGTGTCGAGCGTCCAGGAAAAGCATTTGACGCCGACGGTCGGCAGCAGCCGGTAAGACGGTTTGATCGCAGCGGCGCCGCAGAACGAGGCCGGCCGGATCACCGAGCCGCCGGTCTGCGTGCCCAGCGCGAGCGGGATCATTCCGGCACCGACTGAAGCCGCCGAGCCCGATGACGATCCGCCCGGCGTGTGCGCATGATTGTGCGGGTTGCGCGTCGGCGTCGGATCGTTGGCGGCGAACGCCGTGGTCGTGGTCTTGCCGACGATGGTGGCGCCGGCCTGCTTCAACAGCATCACCACGGGCGCATCCGCGCGCGGCTGATGGCCGCGATAGATCACCGATCCCATCTCGGTCGGCATGTCCTGGGTGTCGATGATGTCCTTGATGCCGACCGCGATGCCGCGCAGCGGGCCTTCTTTTTGCGCGCGCGGATTCCTGGCGCGATGGGCGAACGCGCCGATGGCCTTTTCCTGGGCGTCGATGGCGGCGAGCGATTCCGCAAGCGCGGCGTCCGGCGACAGCTCGCCCTTGTCGATGCGGCGTTTCTGGTCGGCGAGCGAGATCATGGGTGTTCCCTCTTCGTCATGCCCGGCCTTGAGCCGGGCATCCACGTCTTTTCTTCCACATACGCCTAGCAAGACGTGGATGGCCGGGACAAGCCCGGCCATGACGAGGACCATTCAGCCCCCTTCCCCACGCTTCCAGGTTGCTCCATGCTGCCTTTGCAAGGAGCGAACCGTGGACGCCATCAACACCACCCTCACCGAAACCGACCGGATCGACCGGCTGCGGCTGATCCGCTCGGACAATGTGGGCCCGCGGACCTACCGCTCGCTGGTCGCGCATTGCGGCAGCGCGCGGGCCGCGTTGGAGCGGCTGCCGGAACTGGCGAAGCGCGGCGGCGCCGCGCGGCAAATCCGGATCGGCCGCGAGGACGATGCCCGCGCCGAGCTTGCCGCTAGCAAGAAACTCGGCGTCAGTCTCCTCGCCTCCGAGGAAGCCGGTTATCCGCCGCGGCTCGCGGCCATCGACGATGCACCGCCGCTGCTCGGCGTGCGCGGCACGATCGAGACCCTGATGCGGCCGATGATCGCCATCGTCGGCTCCCGCAACGCATCGGCCGCCGGGCTGAAATTCGCGGGCCAACTCGCGCGCGACCTCGGCAACGCCGGTTTTGTCATTATCTCCGGACTTGCGCGGGGCATCGATGGATCGGCGCATCGCGCCAGCGTCGGAAGCGGCACGGTCGCGGTGCTCGCCGGCGGCCATGATTGCATCTATCCGCCCGAGCATGAGGATCTGCTCGCCGCCATCCTCGATGCGAAGGGCGCAGCGATCTCGGAAATGCCGCCGGGGCATGAGCCGCGCGCGCGGGATTTCCCGCGGCGCAATCGGCTGATCTCGGGTGCGGCGCTCGGCGTGGTGGTGGTCGAGGCGGCGCAGCGATCGGGTTCGCTGATCACGGCGCGGATGGCCAACGAGCAGGGCCGCGAGGTGTTCGCAGTCCCCGGTTCGCCACTCGATCCGCGCGCGGCCGGCACCAACGATCTGATCAAGCAGGGCGCAACGTTGGTCACCGAAGCGTCGGACGTGATCCAGGCGGTCACGCCGATCATGGAGCGGCCGCGTGTCTTGCCGCTGGACGAGCCCGACAGCGATCTCTTTGCCGGCGAGCCTGAGAACAGCGAGCGCGCCCGTATCATAGGGCTGCTTGGGCCGACACCGGTCTCGATCGACGATCTCATCCGGCTCGCCGCGACGTCAGCGGCGGTGGTGCGCACCGTGCTGCTCGAGCTCGAACTGGCGGGACGACTCGAACGGCACGGCGGCGGTCTGGTGTCGCTGATCTAGGACCCTCTCTGCGACAAACGCGGAACGCGTTTGCGCGAGAGGTTCATGCTGGACGACCAGCCGTTCAGAACCAGGCGCCCTGGACGCCGAGCAGAACCGCGCCAAGTGAAATGAGAAGGCCCAGGCCGCAAAACAAGGCTATTGAAACGAATTGATACGAATCGGATTTTTTCGAAACGTCAGACTTCGAAATCGGTGTCGAGACACGAATGGCTGTCGGCATGTCGGGCTCTCCAATACTTTAGAGTTCAAAATTCCCCGCCCACTCAAATGTCTTGGCGGATGCGCCAAAGGTTCAATATTGCGGTGGGGGATGGCCAAGTTTCATCCTGAGACTTCGAGTTGCTGACCACACAACTACCAGCCGTCAACCGATCGGATGATGTGTTGAGTTGCAAGCCACGCCGCCTCCGTTATTAAGGCGGCGCAAATCTGGCGAAAATCAGAACCAGACGCCAGGTTGGCCAAATGCAAACGCGACAATCAGTGCCAGCAGGCCGATGCCGACGAAGAGAACGGTCGGATCGAGCGGACGCTCACCGGTCTTTTGCAACGAGATGGCGGACGGAGCGAACGAGGCAGTTAAGCGGGACATGTTTGAGTTCCAATCCTGAGTGACCTACCCCGCATCGAAGTCGCGGCGAACGCCGTGATGGTTCGATGTCCTGACTCTGTCTCGCACACATACGCGCAATGTTCTGTGAGAAATCCCACACATGTGATGACCTGGTGTCCCGAATCCGAAGTTCGCCTCATATTTGCCGCGCCTTCTGAAGAGAACTTCCGAACCACCACACTAGTCACTCAGCCGCGATAGACCGGCGCACCAGCCGGCGACGCGGTGGCGCCGCCATCGACGAACAGTTCCTGGCCCTGGATGTGGGCGGCATCGTCGGAAGCAAGGAACAGCACCGTCTTTGCGATGTGGTCGGGCTCGCCGATTTGCCCGAGCGGCGTGGAGAGGCCGATGCGCGCTTCGAAGATCTTTTCAGCTTCGGGAGTCGCGGTCGCCGCACCCCAGATCGGCGTCCTGACGGCACCGGGCGCCACGACATTGACGCGGATGTTGCGCGGCGACAGTTCTGAGGACATCACCCGCGCCATCGCGCGCACGCCCGCTTTGCTCGCGGCATAGGCGGCATAACCGGGATTACCGAGCACCGAGATCACCGAACCGTTGAGAACGATCGAGCCGCCGTCATTCATATGCGCGACAGCAGCCTGCACGGTGAAGAACACCGCCGTGAGATTGGTGCGGATCACCTGCTCGAAGGCTTCGAGCTTGGTGCCGCCGACCGGCGTGCCGCCGGGAATGCCGGCATTGGCAAAGACGATGTCGAGCTTGCCGAATTTGTCGACGCCCTTCTTGATGGCGGCTTCGGTAGCCGCGATGTCGGTGGCGTCGGCGACGACAGCGAATGCATTCGGCCCAAGCTCTTTCGCGGCGGCATCCAGCGTCGCCCGGTTGCGCCCGGTGATGATGACGCGCGCGCCCTCGGCGACGAACAGTTTCGCGGTCGCAAAGCCGATGCCGCTGTTGCCGCCGGTGATCAGCGCCGTCTTGTTGGTGAGCCTCATGACCGTTCTCCTCATTGGTTTGCAGATGTGTGGTTGCATTATTAAACCTGATGGACTACCTAGGACACGTGGTTTAATATTGCAACCACACAAAGCCGTGATCCCCGCCCTCTCCGGGGAGCAAGGAGACGCGCCATGGTGAAACGCACGAGCCTGGAACATGCGGACTGCCCGATCGCGCGCGCGCTGGATGCGATCGGCGACTGGTGGTCGCTCTTGATCATCCGCGACGCGCTGCTCGGTCGTCGCCGCTTCGGCGAATTCCAGAAGAGCCTGGGACTGGCGAAGAACATCCTCACGGTGCGGCTGCGCGCCCTCGTCGACCGCGGCATTCTGGACATGGCGCCCGCCTCGGACGGCAGCGCCTATCAGGAATACGTCCTGACGCCGAAGGGCCGCGGGCTGTTTCCGGTGCTGGTGGCTTTAAGGCAATGGAGCGAGGAGTTCGACGAGGCGCCCGAGGAGATCGCAACCATCCTTGTCGATCGCGAGAACGGCCGGCCGGTCAGGAAACTCGCACTCCATTCACGCGACGGCCGGCTGCTCGGCGCGGGCGATACGGCGTTGAAGGCGCGGCCTGCGGCGAAGGGAAGCAATCTGAGGCAATCGAGCTCGTAGCCCGCATGAGCGCAGCGACATGCGGGTCACCCGGGTGTCGCTTCGCTTACCCGGGCTACGCGTCGTGACGAACTCACGACAACCTGCCCCGGCTCCGCAGCTGCACATGCTCCTCCGCCTCGAGTTGGGCCATCGACAACACATGGGTCAGCACCTCGAGCCGGTGCCGTCGCGCCATCCGCGTCAGATCGGCGAGCATCTCGGCGATGAAGGCGGCCGCCTCGTCCGGATCCGCTTCCTCCGGCGGCCCGTCGAAGGCAACGCGCTGCCTGGTCCTGACGGATGGCCGCGTTCGCTTGCGCCCTGATTTTTTTGGAGCCATCCCCAAATCGCTTTAAGTATTTAAATACCGTCAAATTGCGCAACTATCGATAGCATTACGCAACTTTTGGGATAGGGAGTCGAGGCCGAAAGGCGGCATTTCAACATCTGTCGATTTGACACCGAGCCCCCCAGAACCCATGTTCGCCGCGACGGCTGACCTGCGAATCCCGCGAAATCAGCCCCAAAATTTCCCTTAAGTCACTGGAAATACATGAATATCGTCATTGTGGAGTTGCCGGCGAAAGCCAAGACGATCAACAAATATTTGGGCTCGTCCTACGAGGTTCTGGCCTCGTTCGGCCATGTCCGGGACCTGCCGGCCAAGAACGGATCGGTCGATCCCGACCAGAATTTTCGCATGATCTGGGAAATCGACCCCAAGGCCAACGGCCGGCTCAACGATATCGCCAAGTCCCTGAAAGGCGCCGACCGCCTGATTCTTGCGACCGACCCCGATCGCGAGGGCGAAGCCATCTCCTGGCATGTGCTGGAGGTGATGAAAGAGAAGCGCGCGCTGAAGGATCAGAAGATCGAGCGTGTGGTGTTCAACGCCATCACCAAGCAGGCGGTGACGGATGCCATGAAGAACCCGCGCCAGATCGATGGCGCCCTCGTCGACGCCTATATGGCGCGCCGCGCGCTGGACTATCTCGTCGGCTTCACCCTCTCCCCCGTGCTCTGGCGCAAGCTGCCGGGCGCCCGCTCCGCGGGGCGCGTGCAGTCGGTCGCGCTCCGGCTGGTCTGCGATCGCGAGCTCGAGATCGAGAAGTTCGTCGCCAGGGAATACTGGTCGCTGGTCGCGACGCTGACCACGCCACGCGGCGACGCCTTCGAGGCGCGCCTGGTCGGCGCTGACGGCAAGAAGATTCAGCGGCTCGACATCGGCTCCGGCGCGGAAGCCGAAGATTTCAAAAAGGCGATCGAAGCGGCGAACTTCACCGTCACCACCGTCGACGCCAAACCGGCGCGGCGCAACCCGCAGGCGCCCTTCACCACCTCGACCCTGCAGCAGGAGGCGAGCCGCAAGCTCGGCTTTGCGCCGGCGCATACCATGCGCATCGCGCAGCGGCTCTATGAGGGCATCGATATCGGCGGCGAGACCACCGGTCTCATTACCTATATGCGAACCGACGGCGTGCAGATCGACGGTTCCGCAATCACCCAGGCGCGCAAGGTGATCGGCGAGGACTATGGCAATGCCTACGTCCCCGACAGCCCGCGCCAGTACCAGACCAAGCAGAAGAACGCCCAGGAAGCCCATGAGGCGATCCGCCCGACCGACCTGTCGCGGCGTCCCGACACCATGCGCCGCCGGCTCGATAACGACCAGGCGCGGCTTTATGAATTGATCTGGAAGCGCACCATCGCCAGCCAGATGGAATCCGCCGAATTGGAGCGCACCACCGTCGACATCGCGGCCAAGGCCGGCGCGCGCGTGCTGGAGCTGCGCGCCACCGGCCAGGTCATCAAGTTCGACGGTTTCCTCGCGCTCTACCAGGAAGGCCATGACGACGAAGAGGACGAGGATTCGCGCCGCCTCCCCGCCATGAGCGAAGGCGAACCGCTGAAGCGGCAGAACCTCGCCGTGACGCAACACTTCACCGAGCCGCCGCCGCGCTTCTCGGAAGCCTCGCTGGTCAAACGCATGGAAGAGCTCGGCATCGGCCGTCCCTCGACCTATGCCTCGATCCTGCAGGTGTTGAAGGACCGCGGCTATGTGAAGCTGGAGAAGCGGCGGCTGTACGGCGAGGACAAGGGCCGCGTCGTCGTCGCGTTCCTGGAAAGCTTCTTCAAACGCTATGTCGAATACGATTTCACCGCCGATCTGGAGGAGCAGCTCGATCGCGTCTCCAACAACGAGATTTCCTGGCAGCAGGTGCTGAAAGACTTCTGGCAGGGGTTCATCGGCGCGGTCGACGAGATCAAGGATCTCCGTGTCGCCGAAGTGCTCGACGTGCTCGACACGATGTTGGGCCCGCATATCTACCCCGTCCGCGCTGACGGAGGCGATGTCAGGCAGTGTCCGACCTGCGGCACCGGCAAGCTCAATCTGAAGGCCGGCAAGTTCGGCGCCTTTGTCGGCTGCTCGAACTATCCGGAATGCCGCTACACCCGCCCGCTCGCGGCCGACTCCTCGGAAGCGAGCGCGGATCGTGTGCTCGGCCAGGATCCCGAGACCGGCCTCGACATCACCGTCAAGGCCGGCCGCTTTGGTCCTTATATCCAGCTCGGCGAGCAGAAAGATTATGCCGAGGACGAGAAGCCGAAGCGCGCGGGCATTCCGAAGGGAACGTCGCCCGGCGATCTCGAACTCGAGCGCGCGCTGAAACTGCTATCGCTGCCGCGTGAGATCGGCCGCCATCCCGAGTCGGGGTTGCCGATCACGGCCGGCATTGGACGCTTCGGCCCGTTCGTCAAGCATGACAAGACCTATGCCAGCCTGGAAGCCGGCGACGAGGTGTTCGACGTCGGTCTCAACCGCGCGGTCACGCTGATCGCGGAGAAGGTTGCCAAGGGCCCGAGCCGCGGCCGCTTCGGCGCCGATCCGGGCAAACAGTTGGGCGATCACCCCTCGCTCGGCGCCGTCGCGGTCAAGGCTGGCCGCTATGGCGCTTACGTCACCGCCGGCGGCGTCAATGCGACGATTCCGAGCGACAAGGATAAGGACAGCATCACTCTTCCCGAGGCGATCGCGCTGATCGACGAACGCGCGGCCAAGGGTGGCGGCAAGAAAGCGAAGAAAGCCAAGGCCGCAAAGCCCGCGAAGACCGAGGCGGATGGCGCTGCGCCGAAGCCTGCTAAGAAGGCGGCGGTGAAAAAGGCCGCGAGCAAGCCGAAATCGGACGCCGTCAGCAAGGCGCGCGCCCCGGTCGCATCGACCGCCAAGACATCGGCGGCGAAACCGAGCGCGGCGGCGAAATCAACACCCAAGAAGAGCGCCGGAAAGGCACGTGGCTAAGTGAAGCGACAACACGACAATGGCTTTCCAGACAGGGACGCCATCGTCGCCTTCATCCGCGCCAATCCCGGCAAAGTCGGCACCAGGGAGATCGCGCGCGAGTTCGGCCTGAAGAATGCCGACCGCGCCGAGCTGAAGCGCCTCCTGCGCGAGCTTGCCGATGGCGGCACGATCAAGAAACACGGCAAGAAGGTCACCGAGAAAGCGCAGCTGCCGGCGACGCTGCTTGCCGACATCACGACGCGCGACGCCGACGGCGAATTGATCGCCACGCCCGCCGAATGGGACGAGGCCGAGGGCGGCGAGCCGCCGAAGATCCGCATCCATATTCCCCGCCACGCCCGGCCCGGCACCATGGCCGGGGTCGGCGACCGCGCGCTGTTGCGCATCGAAGCGGTGAGCGGCGACGACGTCGGCTATCGCGGCCGGGTGATCAAGGTCATCGATAACGCCAAGTCGCGTGTGCTCGGCGTATTCCGCAGCACGCCCGATGGCGGCGGCCGGCTCATCCCCGTCGACAAGAAGCAGGCCGGCAAGGAACTGAATATCGCGCGTACCGACACGGGCGGCGCGCAGGATGGCGATCTCGTCAGCGTCGATCTCGTGAGGAGCCGCGGCTTTGGCCTCGCCTCCGGCAAGGTCAAGGAGCGGCTCGGCTCGACATCAAGCGAAAAAGCGATCAGCATGATCGCGATCCACGCTCATGACATTCCGCAAGCGTTTTCGCGCGACGCGATCGCCGAGGCCGAGGCGGCCGAACCCGCCACGTTGAAAGGCCGCGAAGACTGGCGCGACGTACCGCTGGTCACCATCGATCCGCCCGACGCCAAGGATCACGACGACGCGGTCCATGCGGAAGCCGATGCCGATCCCAACAACAAGGGCGGCTTCATCGTCCATGTCGCGATCGCCGACGTCGCCTTCTATGTGCGGCCGAACTCGGCACTCGACCGCGACGCGCTGGTTCGCGGCAACTCGGTCTATTTCCCCGACCGGGTGGTGCCGATGCTGCCCGAGCGCATCTCCAACGATCTCTGCTCGCTGGTGCCGGGTGAACCGCGCGGCGCGCTCGCCGTGCGGCTGGTGATCGCAGCCGACGGCCGCAAGAAGTCGCACACCTTCCACCGCGTGCTGATGCGCTCGGCGGCAAAACTCAATTACGCGCAGGCGCAGGCCGCGATCGACGGCAAGCCCGACGACACCACCGGCCCCCTGCTCGATCCGATCCTTAAACCGCTTTATGCCGCCTATCATGCGGTGAAGCGGGCCCGCGACGAGCGCAATCCGCTCGATCTCGACCTGCCCGAGCGCAAGATCCTGCTCAAGCCTGACGGCACCGTCGACCGCGTCGTCGTGCCTGAGCGTCTCGATGCGCACCGGCTGATCGAGGAGTTCATGATTCTCGCCAACGTCGCCGCCGCCGAGACGCTGGAGAAAAAGGCGCTGCCGCTGATCTATCGCGTGCATGACGAGCCGAGTCTGGAGAAGGTTCATGCGCTGCAGGAATTCCTGAAGACGCTCGACATCCCCTTCGCCAAACAAGGCGCGCTGCGACCTTCCCTGTTCAACCGCGTGCTGACGCTGGTCGCGGGGCAGGACTACGAGCACATGGTCAACGAGGTGGTGCTGCGCTCGCAGGCGCAGGCGGAATATTCCGCGGAGAATTACGGTCATTTCGGCCTGAACCTGCGCCGCTACGCGCATTTCACCTCGCCGATCCGCAGGTATGCCGACCTCGTCGTGCATCGCGCGCTGATCCGCGCGCTCGATCTCGGCGACGGCGCGCTGCCCGACGGTGAGACCGGGGAACACCTGGCCGAAGTCGCAGCGCAGATTTCGCTGACCGAGCGGCGCGCCATGAAAGCCGAGCGCGAGACCGCCGACCGGCTGATTGCGCACCATCTTGCCGATCGGGTCGGCGCCAGTTTTCAGGGCCGCATTTCCGGCGTCACCCGCGCCGGACTTTTTGTCAAACTCGATCAAACCGGCGCCGACGGCCTCGTGCCGATGCGGACGATCGGAACGGAATATTTCAACTATGACGAGACCAGGCACGCGCTGGTCGGCTCGCGCAGCGGTGCCATGCACCGCCTGGGGGATGTGGTCGATGTCCGTCTGGTAGAAGCTCAACCGATCGCGGGCGCGCTGCGGTTCGAGCTGTTGTCCGAGGGACAAACGGTTCCGCGCGGCGGTCGCTTCCCGCAAGGCAAGCGCCGCGCAGGGACGCGCCCGGGCCGCAGCCCAACCGACACAAAGCGCAAGCCTGACAAGAAATCGGGCAAGGCCAAAAAAGGCGACAAGCGAGGCAAGTCGTGGAGACGGTGACGAAAACCTGGACGCGCCAGACCGGCCTGGTCGAGAAGCGCGACGTCTGGGCCGCGTTGAAGCGCGGCTTTCGCGGCCGCTGCCCACGCTGCGGCGAGGGCAAACTGTTCCGCGCCTATCTCAAGGTCGACAACAATTGCAGAGTATGCGGCCTCGATTTCACGCCGCACCGTGCCGACGATTTGCCGGCCTATCTCGTCATCATCATCGTCGGTCACCTGGTGGTGCCGACCGCGCTGATGATCGAAACCGAGTTCTCGCCGCCGGTCTGGCTGCAGCTCTCGATCTACCTGCCGCTCACGCTGGTGCTGTCGCTGCTGTTGTTGCAGCCGGTGAAGGGTGCCGTGGTCGGATTGCAATGGGCTCTGCGCATGCACGGCTTTGACGAGAACCCGCCGGATGGTATTCCGCCGGTCTAACAGCGTGGGGATGGAGATGAGCGACGCCGCGGCCGCAGTTGAAAAGCCGGAACAAAAGGAAGCCGATCATCATCCCTATTTCCGGCCGCGCGATGCCGCGACGCTGATCCTGGTCGACCGCTCGGGCACGATTCCGAAAGTGCTGGTCGGCAAGCGCCACGACAAGGTGGTGTTCATGCCCGGCAAGTTCGTGTTTCCCGGCGGGCGCGTCGACAAGGCGGATAATCGCGTGCCAGTCGCCGCTCCCATCACCAAGGAGCTCGAGCAGAACCTGCTGAAGGGCAGTCCGAAGATTTCCGCTGCGCGGGCGCGCTCGCTGGCGAACGCCGCGATCCGCGAGGCCTGCGAGGAGACCGGGCTCTGTCTCGGACGCAAGGCGGAAGGCAAGGCACCGAAACTTGACGGCCCCTGGAAACCGTTCGCCGATGCGGGGCTGCTGCCCGATCCGTCCGGCCTCTTCCTGATCGCGCGCGCGATCACGCCGCCCGGCCGCGTGCGGCGCTTCGATACCCGCTTCTTCACCGCGGATGCCTCCGCGATCACCCATCGCGTCGAAGGCGTGATCCATCCCGATGCCGAGTTGGTCGAGCTGGTCTGGGTCGAGATCGGTTCGAAGCCGCTTGCCGATTTGCATCCCATGACCAAGAATGTGCTGGGCGAACTGCATCGGCGTCTCGCCACCGGCCCGCTACACCACGACGCGGACGTGCCGTTCTTTCATTTCTATGGCGGCAAGATGCACCGGGATGTGTTAGGTCAGGCCAAAGCGAGCAATGCTCCGGCCGTCGAACCGTAGCCCGCATGAGCGATAATCTCCCCTCATGGTGAGGAGCGCGGAACGCGCATCTCGAACCATGAGGCCCCAATCTTGGCCTCATCCTTCGAGACGCCGCTGCGCGGCTCCTCAGGATGAGGGGACAGAGTTCGCTTGCGCTTCGCTCGCAATGACGATGTTGAGAAAGCTCTAGTTGGAGGACTCCATGAGACGTTTCCTCACTCCCCTGCTCGCCTCCGCCGCGCTCTGCCTCGCGCTGCCCGCGCATGCCGAGCTTGATGTGCCGGCGCTGAAAAGCGCGATCGAAGCCTCCGTCGACAGCGACTACGATCATCTCGACGCGCTCTACAAGGACATCCACGCCCATCCCGAGATCGCCTTCCAGGAGGTGAAGACCGCGGCCAAGCTCGCCGCAGAGATGCGCGCGCTCGGCTTCGATGTCACCGAGCAAGTCGGCATCACCGGACTGGTCGCGATCTACAAGAACGGCAGCGGCCCGACGATCATGGTGCGCACCGAGCTCGACGCGCTGCCGATGGAGGAGAAGACCGGCCTGCCCTATGCCAGCCGCGAGAAGACCGTCTGGGAGGGCCGCGAGACCTTCGTCGCCCATAGCTGCGGCCACGACATCCATATGGCGAGCTGGGTCGGCACCGCCAAAACGCTGGTCGGCATGAAGGACAAGTGGCAGGGCACGCTGATGTTCATCGCCCAGCCCGCGGAAGAGACCGTATCCGGCGCCAGGGCGATGCTCGCCCAGGGCCTGTTCACGCGCTTCCCGAAGCCGGATGTCGGTTTCGCCTTGCACGATGGCGCCGGCGCTTACGGCACCCTGGCCTATCGTGTCGGCATCGGCTCCTCCGCCTCCGACGGTCTCACCGTCAAGTTCAAGGGACGCGGCGGGCACGGTGCGGTACCGCAGGCCACCATCGATCCCGTGATGATGGCAGCGCGCTTCATCGTCGACGTGCAAAGCGTGATCTCGCGGGAAAAGGATCCGACCGAGTTCGGCGTCGTCAGCATCGGCTCGATCCATGCCGGCACGGTCGGTAACATCATTCCCGACGAAGCCGTGATGTACGGCACGATCAGGACCTTCAAGCCCAACGTGCGCGCCAAAATGCACGAGGGAATCCTGCGGACCGCAAAGGCGGTGGCCGCGATGGCCGGCGCGCCGGAGCCCGAAGTCCAGATCGCAGAGGGCGCCAAGGCCGTGATCAACGACGCGGGCGTGGTCGCCACCGCAGAGAAAGTCTTGAAGGCGGCCTATGGCGACAAGATGAGGCAGACCCCGCCGGGCACGCCCAGCGAGGACTATTCCGAGTTCGTCGCCGCCGGTGTGCCATCGATGTTCTTCAACATCGGCGTCTATGATCCCGAGCGCGTGCGCGCCTGGATGGACGGCACCGGCCCGGCATTGCCGTCCAACCACTCGCCGCAATTCTCGCCGGTGCCGAAGCCGACGATCACCACCGGTGTCACCGCGATGACGCTGGCAGTGCTCAGCGCCTTCGACCAGCGCGCAAAGGGGCAGTAATTCGTCATTGCGAGGAGCGAAGCGACGAAGCAATCCATACTGTCCGCTTGGTATAATTTCTGGATTGCTTCGCTTCGCTCGCAATGACGATGCCGTAAGATATCGCAAAAACAAAATATTCTTCCGCTGACGTCTCCCTACCTTCTCCCTATCTTTTCTAAAGACCTAACCACCCCTCCCCGGACCTTCCCCATGGCCCAACGTCAACTCAAGCTCGGCGCCTTCATGCGGCCGGTGTCGATCCACACCGGCGCGTGGCGCTATCCCGGCGCCTGGCCGGACGCCAATTTCAACTTCGCCCATCTGCGGCAGCTGATCCGCAAGCTCGAGGCCGGCAAGTTCGACGCCTTCTTCATGGCCGATCACCTCGCCGTGCTGAACATGCCCGTCAATGCGCTCAAGCGCAGCCACACCGTGACCTCGTTCGAGCCGTTCACGCTGCTCTCGGCGCTTGCGGGCGCCACCGAGCGCATCGGTTTGATCGCGACCGGTTCGACCACCTTCGATGCGCCCTATCATGTCGCGCGCCGTTTCGCCTCGCTGGATCACATTTCCGGCGGGCGTGCGGGGTGGAACATCGTGACGACATCGAACCCGGACGCGGCGCTCAATTTCGGGCTCGACGATCACATGGACCATGCCGAGCGCTACAAGCGGGCGCGCGAGTTCTATGACGTCGTCACCGGGCTCTGGGATTCCTTTGCCGACGACGCCTTCGTGCGCGACGTCGAACAAGGCCTGTATTTCGACCCCGCGAAAATGCACGTGCTCGACCACAAGGGCAAATATCTGAAGGTGCGCGGTCCGCTCAACATCGCGCGTCCCGTGCAGGGCTGGCCCGTGATCGTGCAGGCCGGCGCCTCCGATGACGGCAAGCAGCTCGCGGCCGAGACCGCGGAGGCCGTGTTCACCGGCGGCGGTCCGCTGCCCGGCGCACAGCAGCTCTATGCCGACATCAAGGGCCGCGCCGAGAAGGCCGGCCGCAACCCCGAGCATCTCAAGATCCTGCCCGGCGCTTTCGTCGTGGTCGGCGACAGCGTCGATGAGGCAAAGGAGAAGCGCGCGCTGCTCGACAGCCGGGTGCATTACGACAGCGCGATCGCCTCGCTTTCGGTGCAGCTCGGCACCGATGCGTCCGGCTTCGATCCCGACGGTCAGTTGCCTGACATCCCCGAGACCAATGCGTCGAAGAGCGGCCGCCAGCGGCTGGTCGATGCCGCCGCGCGCGATCACCTCACGGTGCGCCAGCTGGCGCAGCGCGTCGGCGGCTATGGCGGGCTGTCGTTCGTCGGCACGCCAAAAACCATTGCGGACGCGATGGAGGAATGGCTGACGAGCCGCGGCAGCGACGGCTTCAACATCATGTTCCCTTATCTGCCGGCCGGGCTCGACGATTTCGTCGACAGGGTGGTGCCGGAACTGCAGAAACGCGGGATTTTCCGGAAAGAATACGAAGGCCCGACCCTGCGCGAAAATCTGGGCCTGCCGCGGCCGAAAAACCGCTTCTTTGAGGGTTAAAACGCCAGATTCATAGGCCCATTCGGCTCCAAAACCTTGACTTTGGACGGTTTGCGGCTAGGTTGCGCGGCAACGACGCCCCCGTTTTCGGCCCGGCGCTGCACCCCTTTTCAGAGGCTTTCGAACATGGCCAAAGCGGTCACCATCAAGGTCAAGCTCGTATCCTCGGCGGATACCGGCTTCTACTACGTCGCCAAGAAGAACTCGCGCACCATGACCGACAAGCTGGTCAAGAAGAAGTACGACCCGGTCGCGCGCAAGCATGTCGAATTCCGCGAATCCAAGATCAAGTAACATCGCGGTATCTGTGACTTGAACGGGGCCTCGCGGCCCCGTTTTTATTTTGATCAAGCCGCGCGCAGCATCGGCGGTGACGATGGCCGGATCAGCGCGAACGCGATCTGGATGATGCCGCCGGCAAGGCCCAGCGCGACGCCGATGCGCCAGGCCATGGTGTAGGAGCCCAGCGAATCGTAGAGCAGCCCTCCTCCGTACGCGCCGAGGAAGCTGCCGAATTGATGGCTCATGAAGGCAAGCCCCTGGATCATCGCCTGCCAGCGCAGCCCGAACATTTCGGCGACCGCGCCCGCCACCAGCGGCCCGACACCCATCCAGAGGAAGCCCATGATGGCGCCGAACAGCAGCGTGCTCGCCGGCGTCGGCGGCAAGGTGAAGTACCAGGCGAGCGCCAGCGAGCGGGTGACGTAGATCATGCCGAGCAGCGCCATCTTGTTCCAGCGGCCGCCGGCCCAGCCGAAGAACAGGCTGCCGAGCACATTGAAGCCGCCGATCATGCCGAGCGTCTGCGCGCTCAGCATCGGGTCCATGCCGCAGATCGCGAGATATGACGGCAGATGCGTGGTGAGGAACACCAGCTGCATGCCGCAGACCATGTAGGCGCAGGTCATCACCACGAACGGTGCGTTGCTGAACGCGGTCTTCACCGCGGCCGAGGCGCTGGCGTCGCTGATGTCGTCGGCAGCGGGTTTTGGCAGCGGGACCTTGTCGACTTTGCCGGCGTACCACGCCGCCGGCAGCATGAAGATCGCCAGCACGACAAAGCCCGCGAGCCCGATGCGCCAACCATAGCTTTCATTGAGCAGCTGTCCGATCGGCGCCGACAAGAGCGCGCCGAGCGAGCCCGCGGCCGAGACCATGCCCATCACGGTGGAGCGCACCGTCTCCGGCACCGAACGCGCCGCGACCGACATCGCAATCGCCGCCGCGGTGCAGGCCAGCGAAATGCCGATCAGCACGCCGCCGCCGATCAGCACCGTGACGAGGCCATGCGCGCTCGCCATCAGCGCGAGCCCGGCGATGTAGAACAGCGAGCCCACCAGCATGATCGGCCGAAACCCGTAGCGCACGGTCATGGCGCCCGCGAGTGGCTGCAGGAAACCCCAGGCCAGGTTTTGCACGGCGAGCGCCAGCGTGAAGTCGGAGACGGAGATGCCGATGCCATGCGTCAGCGGCTGCATGAAGATGCCGAGACTTTGCCGCAGGCCCATGCTCAGCGTGAGCATGATGGAGGCGCCGATCAGGATCGGAAGCGTGGGACGCAGGATTTTCAGCAAGGGCATTCTTGTTGTTCCTTCCCTCACCGCCGTAATTCCGCGACGCGGCAGGCCCAATTCTTCGGTACACAGACCTGTGTAACTAGGCTATAGATGCGCCATCCTGTCAAGTTATGAGGGTCCCGCGCGGCGCATGGCATCCCTGCAGACCAAAACCGACATGAAAGAGCGCATCCTGGAGACGGCCGACCGGCTGTTCTATCTGCAGGGCATTCGCGCCATCGGCGTCGACACCATCGCCGCCGAGATCGGCATCAGCAAGCGCACGCTCTACAACCACTTCCCGTCCAAGGACGCGCTGATTGCGGCCTATCTCGACCGCCGCTTCGTGCAGGCGCGGCCTTCCGACAAACCGCCGCTCGAACAGATCCTCGCGACTTTCGATTCGCTGGAGCGGCGCTTTTCGGCGAAGGATTTTCGCGGCTGTCCGTTCGTCAACGCGGTGGCCGAGCTCGGGCCGAAAGACCGCGCGGTGAAGAAGATCGCGATCGCCTTCAAGGAGAGCCGCCGGCAGTGGTTTCGTGCGCGGCTCGATGAGCTCGGTGTGGCGGAGGCCGACGCGCTGGCGACCCAGCTCCAGCTTCTGGTCGACGGCGCGATCGCGCTCGATCTGGTGCGCGACGATCCCGCCATGGCGCGCGCCGCCAGGGAGGCGGCGAAGGCGCTGCTGCGGAATGCAGGGGTTGAGGCCTAAGCGATCCGCCTTGCTGCGCTGCATGAGCGCGGCAACCGCCTAACGCCCTTCCCCGGCATTGGCCGAATGTCTCGATTTGTTCGCCTGAATTTGCGTTGCAAATGGCTGCGCCGGGCGCAATCGTAGCGCAAAATTTCAGGGAGGTTCAGATGATGTCACGATGGGATCGGCGCAGCTTCATCACGGCCACGGCCGGCGTGCTCGCGGCACCTTATCTGATCCGCACCGCGCGCGCCGAGGACGCCATCAAGCTGCGCTGCTCGCTCGACACCGCGCCGTCGCATCCGCGCAACCAGGCGATCACGGATTATCTGGCCAAGCTCGACGAGGCGAGCCAGGGCCGGATCAAGTCGGAAATCTTCCATTCCGGCCAGTTGTTCGCCGATCTCAATGTCACCAAGGCGCTGATCCAGGGACAGGTCGACATGGCCGCGCCCGGCACCTGGACCATGACCGGTCTGGTGCCTGACGGCGATTTCTCGCAGCTGCCGATCCTGTACGGCCAACCGGTCGAGATGATCCGCCGCTGCGTGGACGGCGCGCCCGGCGCGCTGGTCGAAAAGCAGATCGAGGCCAAGGTGCGCTCGCACATTATCGGCCACTGGATCGATCTCGGTTACGAGAACTGGTACCTGACCAAGAAGGCGGCACAGTCGCTCGACGATTTCAACGGCCTCAAGATCCGCAGCCCCGGCGGCGCCGGCATTTCCTGGCGCATCGCCTTCGTGCACGCAATTCCCAATGTCACGCCCTGGCCCAACGTCCCGCTCGCGCTGTCGCAGGGCACGTTCGACGGCTTTGTCAGCTCGGACGAGAGCTGCACGTCGGCCAAATTGTGGGAAGCCGGCGTGAAGTACTCCTACGCCGATCATCAGTTCTTTGCCAACTACATCCCGATGGTGAGCGACGCCTTCTGGTCGAAACTGACGGATGCCGACCGCAAGCTGATGCGCGACGTCTGGGCCGCCAATGTCGAGCGCTACCGCGCGATGTCGGCGAAGTCGCAGGCCGCCGCCCGCGAGACCATGGCGTCGCATGGCGTCACCTTCGTCGATCCACCCGCCGCGCAGTTTGCTGCCGACCGCAAGCGGATGATCGACGCGCAAGCCGACCTGATCCGCGACGCCAAACTCTCGCCCGACATCGTCAAGCTCGTCACTGAGACCGTCGGCAGCAACGGCTGAGCCTTCCCGGGAGAGTTTTCGTGCACGACACCGCCTGGGACAAGGTCGAGCGGTTCCTGATCGGCCTGCTCGGCGCCGCTGCCATGCTGGTCGGGCTGGTGCAGGTCGTCGGCCGCTACATCGCGCCGCGCTACGCCATCTCCTGGGCCGAAGAGGTGATCGTCTATCTCATCGTCTGGGGCATCATGCTGGCCGCGTCCCAGCTGGTGCGCACCGATGCTCACGTGCGGCCCGACCTGGTGCTGCGCGCCGTCTCCCCGCGCGTGCAGCGCTGGCTGGAGGTGACCAATTGCATCGCGGCGATCGCGTTCTGCGCCGGGCTTACCTGGTACGGTTGGAGCACCGTCGCCGCTTCCTGGCAGCTCGACGAACGCAGCTCGTCCGATCTGCAGTTTCCGATGTGGCTGTACTCAGCGGCGATCCCGACGGGGGCTTTGCTCATGACCGGGCGCTATCTCAACCGGCTCTATCGCTATCTCTTCGCTTTCGATCCGGACACCATGACCGTCGGCCACATTCCCGGACATGAGCAAGGCGGCAATCTCTCCGCCGCGCCGCCGGCGAACGACTGATCGCGGCGGCGGGACACAGCAACAATGTCAGTGATCCTCCTGTTGCTGCTGTTCTTCGGCCTGCTCGCCGTGGGCATGCCGATCTTCCTCGTTCTCGGCCTCTGCGCTGCGGTGCTCTATCTCGCCTCCGGCGAGCCCTTGATCGGCGTCACCCAGGTCGTGATCGACCACCTCAACTCGCCGACGCTGATGTCGCTGCCGCTGTTCGTGATGGCGGCGACCTTCATGCGCTACGGCGGCGTCGCGAAGGCGCTGGTCGACGTCTCCGCCGCCTGGCTCGGCGGCGTCAGGGGCTCGCTCGGGCTTGTCACCGTCGTGGCGTGCACGCTGTTCGCTGCGATCTCGGGATCGTCGGTCGCGACCGCGCTGGCCATGGGAACCATCCTGCTGCCGGCCATGATCGAGAAAGGCTACCCGCGCAGCTTCGCGCTCGGCGTGGTCGGCGCCTCCGGCACCATCGGCATCGTGATTCCGCCATCGCTGGCGCTGATCCTCTACGGCATCGTCGCCGAGCAGTCGGTGCCGCGGCTGTTTCTGGCCGGCATCTTGCCGGGCCTGTTGCAGGCCGCCGCCTTCTTCGCCTGGGTCTGGTACGACGCGCGACGGCGTAATTTCCCCGTGGAGCCGTCCCTTCCCTGGGCTGAACGACTTCGGGTCACGGCGCGGGCGATCCCGGCGCTCATGGTGCCCGTCATCGTCCTGGTCGGCATCTATGGCGGCATCGTCACGGTCACCGAAGCCGCGGCGATCGCCGCCGTGGTGTCGCTTGCGGTCAGCCTCGTCTACTACCGCGGCTTCCACTGGTCGGAAACGCTATGGGTGATCGCCGATGCGCTGAAAAGTGCCGGCGCCATCATGCTGATCGTCGCCACCGCGCTGGCCTTCGGGCACTGGATGACGGCCTCGGGCGTACCGGCCGAGCTGGTCAAATGGGTGCTGGCGCGCAACATGGCGCCCTGGCAATTCCTGCTCACCATCAACGTGCTGCTGCTCGTGCTCGGCTGCTTCCTCGAAGTCATCGCGACGCTGCTGCTGGTGCTGCCGATCCTCGCTCCCGTCCTGCCGGCGCTCGGCGTCGATCCCGTGCACTTCTCCATCATCTTCACCCACAATATGGAGATCGCGCTGGTCCATCCCCCGGTGGGACTGAACCTGTTCGTGCTCTCGACGATCTCGCGCGCGCCGATCGGCGAGGTCATCCGCGGCGTGCTGCCGTTCCTGATCCTGCTCCTGATCGTGCTGATGATCATCACCTATGTGCCGGCGCTGACGCTGTGGCTGCCGCACGCGGTGTATGGGAGCTGAGTTCGTCATGCCCGGCCTTGAGCCGGGCATCCACGTCTTTGCTCCAAAGACGCAAGAAAGACGTGGATGGCCGGGACAAGCCCGGCCATGACGAAAATAATTCTATTTCAAGCCTGCGCTCAGGGCGCCTGCTCGAATCCCTTTGACTTGAAGTGCGGGGCGGCCTCGGGCCCGGACAGAAACTCGATCAGCGCCTTCGCCGCATCCGCGGACCCGCTCTCCGCGCCGACGCCGCCGGTGAACAGCGTCAAACTGCCAAGCTCGCCCGGCAGCGGACCAACCAGTTGCACGCCGGCAATCGGCACGATCTCCGAGGCCTGCGCGATGCCGAGCTCCACCTCGCCTTTCGCCACCAGCTCCGGCGACTGCGCGCCGGGCACGAGCGTGGTCTTTGCTTTCATCTGATCGGCAATGCCGAGCCGATCGATCGCCTTGCCTGCGACCACGCCGCTGAGGCCGCCCTTGGCCGGATCGGCGTAGGAGATCGATTTGGCCGCCAGCAATGTTTGCTTGAACGCCTCGACCGTCGAGATATCCAGCTTCGGCGCGCCGGCACGCGCCGCGAGCGCGACCGGGGTACCGGCAACATTCACGATGTCAGGGGATGCCAGTTTGTTCTGCTTGGCCAGGTCTTCCATCATCGCCCGCGTCAGGATGATGACGTCCGCCCGCTCGCCGTCGAGGATGCGCTTCTTCTGCACCGCAGCCAGGTTGATAATCTGATGACCAGCTTGTTGCCGGTCTTCTGCTCGAAGATCGGCGCGAGCTCGTTGAGCGCCTGCGTCAACGCGACCGACGTAAAGACCTTCAGCTCGGCCGCGTGACCAACCGTCGCTGATAACATCAAGCCGCCTGTGGCTGCGGCAACCCGCATCAGAACTCGCCTGTTCATTCGTTCCTCCCGACACCAGTTATTTTGCGCGATTAGAGGCGATAACGCCTGATCCGACAAGAGACAAGCAACGGCATTCTGCCCGTCGGGCAACGAATGCGAAGGTGTCTGCACGTTGTCAGACGGTCAATCCGGATTTGTAGGGTGGGCAAAGCGGACCACGTCTGCAGTGGCGCAACACGCGAAGACGCAAGCGTGCCCACCATTCGCAGCAATGCCGTCGAGAGATGGTGGGCACGGCGCAAGTGCGCCTTTGCCCACCTACGCAGAATTTGCGAGGACGACAGCGGAGTTAACCGTCACGCCGCCGCGGACACCACGCGGTTGCGGCCGTCATGCTTGGCGCGGTAGAGCGCGGTGTCGGCGCGCTTGAGCACGTCGGCGACCGCCTCGCCCTTCTGCTCCAGGGTCGACAGCCCGATCGAGATCGTGACCTCGATGCGCTTGGTCCCCTTGTGAATCGCGAACGGCTCGCCCGCGATCGAGCGGCGCAACCGCTCGGCGACCATGCCGGCAACATGCATGTCGGTCTCGGGCATCACGATCACGAACTCCTCGCCGCCGTAGCGGCAGGCGAGATCGATGCCGCGGATCGACTTGCGGATGCGCACCGCGAATTCGCGCAGCACGTCGTCGCCGGCATCGTGGCCGTAATTGTCGTTGATCGATTTGAAATAGTCGATGTCGAGGATCATCATCGCGAGCGGCTTGCCGCGCAGCGAGGCCTGTTCGGCCAGGGTCGCCAGATGGCTTTCCATGTAGCGGCGATTATGCAGGCCGGTCAGCGCGTCCGTGATCGCCATCTCGATCGAGTTCTGCACATTGTCGCGCAGATGATCGGTGTAGCGGCGCTTGCGGATCTGGGTGCGGGCGCGCGCCAGCAGTTCGTTGCGGTCGACCGGACGGGTGAGATAGTCGTTGACGCCGATCTCGAGGCCGCGCAGCAGCCGCGAATTGTTGTCGGCATCGGAGATGGCGAGGATCGGCAGCTGCCGCGTGCGTTCCAGCGAGCGCGCCTGGCTGCACAGCCGAAGCCCGTCGAAATTCTCCAGACTGAGCGAGACGATCAAGAGGTCGTAACTGCCCTCGGCGGCGTGGAACAGCGCTTCGGCCGGATTGGGCTCGACATCGACGGTATGCTCGGCGCTCAGCATCTGCGCCAGCCGCTCATAGGACGAAGCCCGGTCGTCGACCAGCAGGACGCGTCCGCCCCTGCCCGTATCGGCGACCGCGTCGCGCTCCGGCGCCTGCATGCCGATCTCCAGCGAGGTGATGGCGCGCATGCGCAGTTCGTCGGTCATCATCTTCAGTCGCGTCAGCGAGCGCACCCGCGCGATCAGCACGATGTCGGAGACCGGCTTGGTCAGGAAATCGTCGGCGCCGGCGTCAAGCCCGCGCACGCGGTCGGCGGGGCTGTCGAGCGCGGTGATCATGACCACGGGAATGAAATGGGTGGCCGGATTCGACTTCAGGCGGCGGCAGACCTCGAAACCGTCCATGTCCGGCATCATCACGTCGAGCAGGATGATGTCGCATTCGGCGCGCTCGCAGATCGCCAGCGCCTCGGCGCCGTTGGATGCGGTCAGCACGTCGAAATACTCGGCCGACAGCCGTGCTTCCAGGAGCTTCACATTGGCGGGGACGTCGTCGACAACAAGGATACGCGCGGTCACTGAAATGCACTCCCTACCCGATAAATCGACGTACCGTCTCGATGAACTTGCCGACCGAGATCGGCTTGGAAAGATAGGCCTCGCAGCCGCCTTCGCGGATGCGCTCCTCGTCGCCCTTCATCGCAAAGGCGGTGACGGCGACGACGGGAATGGCGCGCAGCTCCGGATCGTCCTTGATCCAGCGCGTGACCTCGAGACCGGAGACCTGCGGCAGCTGGATGTCCATCAGGATCAGGTCGGGGCGCATCTTGCGGACGAGATCGAGCGCCTCGTGGCCGTTGCTGGTGCCCGAGGTCTGATAGCCGTGCGCTTCCAACAGATCGCGAAAGAGCTTCATGTTGAGCTCGTTGTCCTCCACGATCAGGACGGTCTTGGCCATCCCATCCCTTTCCCTGAAAAACCTAACCAGGAGCTTCGCGTGAGCCGTGCCAAAATCTAAATTCAAACTAGCGCCAGATTCGCTCTAACCCGTTAAGCGAACTTGTTATTCCCGCTAATTGGTTTCCGCTTGCTTGAGCGGATGCGAGAGACTCGGGCATGATGGCTTCAGGAATTAGAAAGCATAAGTTAAGGGAAAGGCAAACGAACGCTTGAAAAAGCCTGTTCAAAACCCCCGGGAAGTCGCTGAAATCGTTGCTGTTCAGGCTTTGGGCTTCATTGCGGGCGATCCCCAGCGGCTGGGCGCGTTCCTGGCCGAGACCGGCGTCGGCCCGCAAAGCCTGCGCGCGGCCGCCACCGATCCGCAATTCCTCGTGAGCGTGCTCGATTTCGTGCTGCGCGACGACGCCACGGTGAAGGCGTTCGCGAAAGCGAGCGAATTGCACCCGACCAACATCGCCGCCGCGCGCCAGGCGCTCGGCGATCCCGGGTGGGAGCGCGACGTGCCGTGAGCGCGCTGGCGGCAGGACTGACGACGCCGACCTGCTTTTGCCGGGATTGCCTTGCCGATCTCGACGGCAAGGCGCGGCGCTGCGCGTCCTGCGGCTCCCCTCGCCTCGTCCGCCATCACGCGCTGGCGCAGCTGTCGCTCGCGCATATCGATTGCGATGCGTTTTACGCCACGGTGGAGAAACGCGACAACCCCGAGATCGCCGACAAGCCCGTGATCATCGGCGGCGGCAAGCGCGGCGTGGTGTCGGCGGCCTGCTACATCGCGCGCACCTATGGCGTGCGCTCGGCGATGCCGATGTTCAAGGCGCTGGACCTGTGTCCGCATGCGACGGTGGTCCGGCCAGACATGGCGAAATATGTCAGGGTCGGCCGCGAGGTGCGCCAGGCCATGCAGGCGCTGACGCCGCTGGTCGAGCCGCTGTCGATCGACGAAGCCTTTCTCGATCTCTCCGGCACGCAGCGCGTCCACGGCATGATCCCGGCCAAGGTGCTGGCGCGCTTTGCCCGCGACGTCGAGCGCAACATCGGGATCACGGTCTCCGTTGGGCTGTCCGTGAACAAGTTCCTGGCCAAGATCGCCTCCGACCTCGACAAGCCGCGCGGCTTTGCCGCGCTCGACCAGGACGAAGCGCGCACGATGCTCGCGGACAAGCCGGTCGGCTTCATCTTCGGCGTGGGACCGGCCACGCAGGAGCGGCTGGCGCAGCGCGGCTTCCGCATCATCGCCGATCTGCAGCGCGCCGATGAAAACGAATTGATGAAGCAGTTTGCGAGCGACGGCCGGCGCCTGTGGCGGCTGGCGCGCGGCATCGACGACCGCAGCGTGGTGGCGGATCGCGGTGCCAAGACGATTTCCAGCGAGACCACGTTCGAGACCGATATCCGCGATTTCGCCACTTTGGAGAGATTGCTGTGGCGGCTGTCGGAAAAAGTCTCGGCGCGGCTGAAGAACGCCGATCTCGCGGGGCTCACCATCACGCTGAAGCTGAAGACGGCGGACTTCCGCCAGCGCACCCGCTCGCAATCGATTCACGCGCCGACGCAGCTCGCCGCCAAGATTTTTGCGGTCTCGCGCGAGATGCTGGCGAAGGAGATCGACGGCACCGCGTTCCGCCTGATGGGCACCGGCGTCAGCGCGCTACGCAAGGGATCGGAGGCCGACGATACCGACATGCTCGACCGCCGCGCCGTTCATGCCGAACGCGCGATGGACGACCTGCGCAAGAAATTCGGGAGCGCCGCGGTGATCCGGGGGATTGCCTACGATGGGCCGGAGAAGGCGGATGAGGATAGACAGCTCGTAGCCTCGTCATTGCGAGCGGAGCGAACAATCCAGATGTCACCCGGGTAGTCGGTCTGGATTGCTTCGTCGCTCCGGCCCAACTGGGCTTCGGAACCGTTGCTCGCCCGGGCTCCTCGCATGACGATCAAGCCGTCACTTGCAGGCCTTCACGTCCTTCTCGTCCTTGACGTCGAACTTGCCGAGCGCGCCGGAGATGACGAAATCGTTGTAGTCGAGCACCAGCGCCCGCGAGACGCCGTTCTCGAACAGCTCGAACGCCATCGAGTAGACAGGCGTCTCCTCACCGTTCTTGCCGTCCTTCTTGCCGTCGCGGTCGTAATAGCTGACCGTGACCGGCCAGCGCGTCATCGCCTTCATCTGGTCGCTGGTCGTGGAGGGATCGGGAGACGCCGCCTGCTTGTCGCCCGGTGATGGCGTGTCCGATCACCGACAGCGTGTTGTAGACCTTCTGCCCGTTGTCGGAGCCGTCATAGACCGTCAGCTCGAGGATCGACTTGCCTTCTTTTGCCGCGGCGATGATGCGCTGGATCTGCTCGGTCGGAAACACCGTCGCGCCGTCGAGCGTGAAGGTCCTGGCTTCGGGCTGCTTCAGTTTCACCGTGATCTGGTCGCCGGTCCGCTCGGCAATGCCGTCGACGGGACTGGAGGCGCCCTCATTCATGCGGCTGTCGATCTTGAAGCGATAGCTCTTTCCCGCGCCGTCCTCCCACGAGGTCGAGCGCAAATCGCTCAGGGTCATCTTGCCCTCGCCGACCTCGAGCTCGGAAACCTGGCGGAACTCGCTCGTATAGCCTTCGCAGGCGTTGCCGGAGAAATTGTAGAGGATGCGTCCCCGCGCGCTGTTGATCGAGCTCGACCCGCGCGACTTGACAAGGCTGAGGTCGTACATCGCCTGATGCGGCAGGAATGGTACGGCCGCCGCGGCCTGGCCGGGAATGCCGACAAGCGTGGCAACCGCGAGCACAGCGAGCGAAGTCCGCGGGAGTTGAAGCATCGTGCGTTCCTCGGGAAGAGCGGAAGATTCGACCACATTAATGAGAGGTTCAATGCGTCGCAACTGCGACCTGTATCACGGAAACGTGGAAAGCGTGCTTGCTTAAGAATTGTTCATGTTCGCTTGCATGGACCGGCGCGATGGGCGAAACAAGAACGAAGTCGATGATCAAATCGGATTGGGGACGAGACATGACGGGCGCGATCGAGCAGAAACTGGCTTCCCTGGGCATCACCCTGCACGAGGCCCCCGCTCCCGTCGCGAACTATGTCGGCTTTGTCCGCACCGGCAATCTGCTGTTCGTGTCCGGCCAGGTCTGCTTCGATCCCGATGGCAAGCTGATCGCCAAGGGCAAGCTGGGCGCGGGTGTCTCGATCGAGCAAGGCGCCGCGGCGGCGCGCGGCTGCGGCATCAACCTCTTGGCACAGATCAAGGCCGCGCTCGGCGATCTCGACAAGGTGGTGCGCGTGGTGCGGCTCGGCGGCTTCATCAATTCGGCGCCCGATTTCGTCGACGGACCCAAGGTGCTGAACGGCGCTTCGGATCTGATGGTGCAGGTGTTCGGCGACAAGGGCCGCCACGCACGCACCACCGTCGGCGTCGCCTCGCTGCCGGCGGATGCCGCGGTCGAGGTCGAAGGTCTGTTCGAGGTGACCTGAATTGAGAACTCCGGATTGGCTCACCGCGCGGCCGGTCGCGCATCGCGGCCTGCATGATATTTCGCGCGGCATCGTCGAGAATATGCCGGGTGCGGCGCGGGCCGCGATCGCGGGCAATTTCGCCATCGAATGCGACATCCAGCTCACAAGGGATGGCGAGGCCATGGTGTTTCACGATGACGAGCTTGACCGATTGACCGAAGGCAGCGGCGCGCTGCTCACGAAGACCGCGGCCGAGCTGCAGGCCGTGCGCTTCAAGGCTACGGATGAGCACATGATGACGCTCGCCGATCTCTGCACGCTGATTGCCGGCCGCGTGCCGCTGGTGATCGAGGTGAAGAGCCATTTCGACGGCGACCGCAAACTGGTGACGCGGATGGCCGAGGTGTTGTCTTCCTATTCGGGACCGGCGGTCGGCATGTCCTTTGATCCCGATCAGGTGATGGCGCTGCGCGAGCTGCTGCCGTCGCGTCCGCGCGGCATCGTCGCCGAGAGAAACTATACCGCGGAGGATTGGCCGGAGGCCTCGCCGGCACAGCGCCACGGGATGACCCATCTGCGACACTTCTTCCGCACCCGGCCCGACTTCGTCGCCTATTGGGTCGACGAACTCCCTTCCACAGCGCCTTGGCTGGCGCGCAATCTCTTCGGCTGCCCGCTCTTGACGTGGACGGTACGTTCACCGGAACAGCGCACCCGCGCCGCGCGCCATGCCGATCAGATGATTTTCGAAGGGTTCGTGCCGGGAACCTGATGCGCATTTGGTAGACTTGAACTCGCTAGGCCAATGCACGATCTTTCGAGCGGACCAACAAAGAGCCTCGATGAACTCATCCGAAATCACTCTCGAAGCGGTGCCTTCCACCGGCGACGTGCCGGCGGACGAATGGAATGCCTGCGCCAATCCGCCTCCGTCCAACGGTTTCAACGGACTTGACGCGTTGGCTTCACCGGGTTCGGCAGGCGCTTCGTGCGCGGATTCAAAACCCTATTACAACCCCTTTGTCTCGCATGCCTTTTTCGCGGCAGCCGAGAATTCCGGCTCGGCCATCGCCCGCACCGGCTGGGGACCGCGGCATCTCCTTGCAAAAGTCGACGGCAGGATCGCCGGCATCGTGCCCTGCTATCTCAAGTCGCATTCGCAAGGTGAATACGTGTTCGATCGTGGCTGGGCCGAGGCCTATGAGCGCGCGGGCGGGCGCTATTACCCGAAGCTGCAGTGCTCGGTTCCGTTCACGCCGGCGACCGGCCCTCGCCTCCTGATCCGCAACGACGTCGATCGCGAACAGATCGGCTCGGCGCTGGCGAGCGGGCTGGTGGCGCTGTGCGGCGTCAGCAAGGCCTCATCGGCGCATGTGACGTTCGCGCGCGAGGGCGAGTGGAAATTTCTCGCCGAGCACGGCTTCCTGCAGCGCACCGACCAGCAGTTTCACTGGCATAACCGGGATTTTGCGACCTTCGACGATTTCCTTGCGAGCCTCAACTCGCGCCACCGCAAAGCGATCAAGCGCGAGCGCCGCGAGGCTGTCAGCGCCGGCGTCACCATCCACTGGCTCACCGGCAAGGACATCACCGAGGAGGCATGGGATGCGTTCTTCACCTTCTACATGGAGACCGGCTCGCGCAAATGGGGCCGGCCTTACCTGACGCGCGCGTTCTTTTCACTCGTCGGCGAAACCATGAGCGAGGACGTGCTGCTGGTGATGGCGAAGCGCAACGATCGCTGGATCGCGGGCGCGATCAATTTCATCGGCTCCGATACGCTGTTCGGCCGCAACTGGGGCGCCATCGAGCATCATCCGTTCCTGCATTTCGAGGTCTGCTACTACCAGGCGATCGAATTCGCGATCAAGCGCCGCCTCGAGATCGTCGAGGCCGGCGCGCAGGGCGAGCACAAGCTTGCGCGCGGATATCTGCCGCACACCACCTACTCCGCGCACTATATCGTCGATCCCGATTTCCGCCGCGCCATTGCGGATTACCTGCGGCGCGAACGCGCCTATGTCGCCGAGGCCGGCCGCGAGCTGGCTGGCCTCGGGCCATTCCGCAAGGTCGCGGACGAGGCGCCTTGACCGCGAGAGAGCGATGAGGAAACTTGCCTGCAAATTTCAGGGAGCCGCGCCATGACCGCCTATGACCCCAACAATCCCTTCGCAAAAATCCTGCGCGGCGAGTTTCCCTGCTTCAAGGTCTATGAGGACGACCATGTGCTGGCCTTCCTCGACATCATGCCGCGCGTGCCCGGCCATACGCTGGTGATTCCGAAGGCGCCTGCCCGCAACATCCTCGACATCAAGATCGATGACTATCTCCATGTCGCGCGCGCAACCCACAAGATCGCCGCTGCGGCGAAGACGGCATTCGACGCCGACGGCATCACGGTCCAGCAGTTCAACGAGCCCGCGGGCGGACAGGTGGTGTTTCACCTGCATGTGCATGTGATGCCGCGCCAGGAAGGGGTCTCGATGCTGCCGCCGGCGAGCCGCAAGGAGGACGTCAAGGTTTTGGAGAGCAACGCGACCAAGCTCGCCGCGGCGTTGAAGGCGTAGTCTATTCGACTACGTCGTCGGCCCGCGCCAACAGCGAGGGCGAAAGATCGAGACCAAGCGCCTTTGCGGCCTTGAGATTGATGGTCAGCCGATATCGGCTCGGCCGCTCCAGCGGAATATCCGCAGGTTTCTCTCCCCGCAAGACCTTCGCGACCAATCCACCGGCCTGATGATACAGATCAGTGACGTTCGGCCCATAGCCGATAAGTCCTCCGGACTGCGCGAACTCCGGAAACAGAGCGATCCCGGCCAGCCGATGGGATGCGGTCAGCTCTGCAACCGGCTTGATACCGCTAATTGAGCTGAACAGCGGCGACGACAGCACCAGCATTCCCTCCGCCTGCTGCGCCTCGGCCGCGGCGAACGCATCGTCCAACTTGGCGAGATCGCCGATCACGAGCAGTTGCAGGCGGATGTTACGCGCGGCTGCGGAAGCCTTCGCTGCCTCCATTTGCACAGGTCCACTCGCGGGATCCCAGAGCGCGGCGACGCGCGACAGGCCCGGTTTCGCCTCAGCGAGCAGTTCCAAAAGCTTGCCGCTGAACTCCGGAAAGTCGAAGAAAAGACCGGTGACGTTACCGCCGGGATGCGCGAGGCTTTTTGCGAGCCCGGTCTTGACGGGATCGGTTTCGAGGTCGAGCGCGACAATCGGAATCATCGCCGAAGCCGCCTCAACCGCCCGCAATGCCAATGGACCGACCGCGAGCACGACGGTGACCCCGGGACGGACAAGTTCGCCGGCGAGCCGGGGCAGATCACCCTTGTTAGCGGCCACGCTCAGATTGAGCCTGAAGTCCTTGCCCTCGATGAGACCGGTGGCCGCGAGGTCCTCTCGGATCAGACGGCCGCGCAACTCGGCGGATTCAACCGGGCCAGTGTAGAACAACACCACCTCGGGAACCTGGCTGGTCTGCGCAAACGAGATTCGCAAGAGGCCGACGGTTGCAGCGAGGCCAGCAACGAACGTGCGGCGCTTCATGCCCCCTACTCCGTCTCGAAATCGCCAGCCTGCGGCGGCGCCAGCGGCGTGAATTCGCAGCGGTCAGGCTTGATGTCGAGCAGCGGCGTCTCGTCGAGGCAATCGAGCCCGCGCACCAGCACGGTGTTACCCTCGATGCCGACGAATTTGACGATCGAGGTCCCGATCGGATTGGGGCGCACCGGCGAGCGCAGGGAGAAGGTGCCGCGCGTGTTCTTGTTGTTCTTCGGACTCTGCAGCACGAGGTCGCGGCGCGAGTGATGAAGCCAATAGAGGATTTCGAGGTTGGAGTAGAAATCGACGCCCTTGATCGCCGGCACGAAGGGCTCGAAGATTTCCAGCCTGCAAACCGGACCGTCGGGACGTCCCTGCCGAGGTGTCGCCAGCCGCGAGGTCCAGGGCGTGCGGATGCGGCCGATGAAGACGAGGCCGGCGTCCTGCGGCGCCGGCAGATCGATGGCGAGTTCGCCGTCGCGGATTTCGTTCTCTCGTACCATTCCCATTCAATCCAGCGAGATATTCAGCTTCGTGATGACACCCGACCAACGCGCCTTGTCGGCGTCGATGAACTCCTTGATCGCGGCTTCGTCCCGCGCGCGGAGCGGCCAGAAGCCGATCCTGCTCAGCGCAGCGCGGAACGCCTCGTCATTCAGCGCACGGTTCATGCTGGCGCTGATCGCCTGCGCGATCTCCTCGGGCACCCTGGCAGGCGCCGCGATACCATACCAGACGCTGACGCGGTAGTCGGGATAGCCGCTCTCGGCAACGGTGGGCAGATCAGGCAGATCGGCAACGCGCTCCGCCGAGCTGACGCCGAGCGGCCGCACCAGTCCCGATTTGATCGGCGGCAACGCCGTGCCGATCGTCTCGAACAGCGCCTGAATGTTTCCCGAAATCAAGTCCTGCAGCGCAGGTCCTGCCCCCTTGTACGGCACATGGGTCATCTCGACCCCAGCCGTCCCCTTGAACAGCTCGCCAGCGAGATGGCCAACGCCACCGGTGCCAGCCGAGCCGAAATTGAGCTTGCCGGGATTCTGCCTGGCATAGGCGACGAACTCCGCGATCGTCTTTGCCGGTATCGACGGGTGAACGATGACGACGATCGGTAGATCGGTGACGACGGCGAGCACGCGCAATTCGCGGTCGGGGTCGTAGGAGAGCTTCTTGTAGAGCATCGGATTCATCACGATGACCGAGCCTGCCGTAAACAACAGCGTGTAACCGTCAGGCTCGCCATGAGCGACGGCCTCGGCGCCGATCGCGCCCTGGGCGCCGGCCTTGTTCTCGACGAACACGGTCTGCTTCAGGTCGCGCGAGAGATATTCGGCGATCAATCTGGCCTGCACGTCGCTCGGGCCGCCCGCGGCATAGGGCACGACGAGCCTGATCGGGCGCGACGGATAATCGGCAGCGCGCGATGGCGACACCACATCCAGCAGAATGAGACAGATCAGGACCCAGAATTTCCGCATCACGGTTTACCCGGCGCCTATTCTTCTCGGCTAATCCTAGCGCAAACCACGAGACGCGGCGATAGTGCCGGCCGCCCTCCTTTAGCTACGTACCCTCTCTTTCTAGTCCAGCGAGAAATTCAGCTTTCTCACCACGTCCAGCCAGCGCGCCTTGTCGGCGTCGACGAATTGCCTGATTTCGTCTCCACTTCGCGGCTTCAACGGCGCGAAGCCGGCCTTGATCAGTGACGTGCGGAACGCCTCGTCACCCAGCGCGTGGGTGATGCTCGCGCTGACTTTCTGCGCAGCCTCCGCCGGCATCCCGACCGGCGCGGCAACACCGTACCAAACGCTGACGCGATAGTCTGGGTAACCGCTCTCGGCGATTGTCGGCAAATCCGGCAGCTCGGAGATACGTTCGGTCGAGCTGACGCCGAGCGGCCGCACCAGTCCGGCCTGGGCCGGCGGCAACGAGATGCCAACCGACTCGAACATCACCTGGATCTGTCCCGACAACAGATCGGTCAGCGCGGCGCCCGCGCCCTTGTATGGAATATGGGTCATTTCGATACCAGCCATCTGCTTGAACATCTCGCCGGCGAGCTGGCCGATACTACCGTTGCCCGGCGACCCGAAATTGAGCTTGCCGGGATTCTTCTTCGCATAGTCGACGAACTCGGCGATCGTCTTTGCCGGTACCGACGGATGGATGATCATGATCATCGGCACATCGGAAATAATGCCGAGCAGTTGAAGCTCCCGGTCGGGGTCGTAAGCGAGCTTCTTGTAAAGCACCGGGTTGAGTTCGATGACCGACGACGTCGTAAACAGCATGGTGTAGCCGTCGGAATCGCCGTGGGCCACGGCTTCGGCACCTATCGCACCTTGCGCGCCGCCTTTATTCTCGACGAACACGGATTGCTTCAGCTCACGCCCGAGATATTCGGCGAAAATCCGCGCCTGCGCGTCGGTCGGTCCACCCGCGACATAGGGCACGACGAGTTTGACAGGACGCGTGGGATAATCGGCTGCCCATGACACGGGCGCGGCAGCAAGCATGGCCGTGAACGCCAGACACAGCACGGCGCCAATTTCGCCGCATGGCATTTTCCTCCGATCATTCTTCTATTTGCGATCAGCCTAGCGGAAACTCGCGGTACCGCAATGGCGATCAGCCCAGCCACCATTGGCCGGCAAGCATGACAATTTCGCCGCAGACCACGCCGGCGAAGATCGACCGCCGCGTCAGCATGAAGGCCACGAATCCCGCGGCGAGCGCACCATAACGGAGCGCGGCCGGCACGCTCGCGAGCGCGCCCGGCGGCTGCACCAGGATTTGCGCGATGACGCCGGCAAGGATCGCGGTCGCGACCGCCCTCACCCAGATCAGAAGCTCGGAGCCCTCGTCGATCCCGCCGCCGAGCCACAGCCCGAGCATGCGCCAGATCTGGTTGGGGATGACGCCCGCCACCAGCAGGATCAACAGCGCGTGCCAGTCGCCGATGAAATCGCTCATGCGCGCGCCCTCGCGCGATGCAGGCCGTAGGCGACGGTGCCGGCCACCACGCCGCTGAGGAGCACGTCGAGGCCGCTGTTCAGCAGCGCGAACAGCGGATAGAGCAGCACCCCGAGCACGAGCGCCGCGACATCGGACAACTCCCTGGAATTGCGCGCGGTCGAGAACAGGAAGGCGAGCGGCGTCAGCAACAGGATCGCGGCATCGAGGGTTTGCGACAGGTTGGCGGCCAGCAAATAGCCGATCGTGTTGGCGACCAGCGTGACGCACAACAGCCCAAAGCCGAGGCCGTGGACGAAGGCGATGCGGCGATCGCGCGGCACCTGCGGCAGGAAACGATGGCACTCGACCCACAGCGTGACCGCGGTGAAATGCGCGACCAGGATGAGATGCCAGCGCTTTGTCGTCGGCGTGCGCATCATCGGCAGCACCGACACCACCATCGGAAACAGGCGGACCGCGCTGACGGTCACGGCCAGCGCGGACTGGATGATGGTCGCACCGGAGCCGAGCGTGGTGATGACGATGATCTGCGCCGGACCGGCCCAGACGAAAATGGTGCTCAACAGCGTCCAGAGCAGGCTGAAATGCGAGTCATGGGCGAGCGCGCCGATGCCGAGATAAGTCGCGAACAGCACGGCGGCGAGGATCGTGGCGGAGACCGACTTGACCCCCTGCGCGAAGGCGCGGAACGAGCTATTCCATTGCGGTGAATTGAGCGGCGGCAGCGGCATGGGCCGCATGTCGCGGATGAAATCCGCTCCCGTCAACCGCCATCGGTGCGGACGAGCTCTGCATCCCTACCCCCTGACGAAGACATTCTTCAGCACGAAGCACGCGCCGCCCGCCTTGCGGATGCGGCTGCAGAGATCGTCGGCTTCGGGTCGGGTGTCAGCGCCGATGCGCACCTGATAGAAGGAATGATTGCCGCGGCTGCGCTGCACTGAACTGAGGATGCTCGGGTCGCGGCCGCCGATCACGGCGCTCAAATGCGTGACTGCACGTGCATACATCGCAAGCGCCTTGTTGCGGTCGAAGCCGGCGGCGAGCTGCACGCCCCAGAGCTTGGCGGCTGACAGCTTCACGCGCTCCTCGAGCTGGGTAATGAAGAACGGGTTCGGCGCACGCTTGAGCAACGCCATCAATTCGCGGCAGGTCGTGGGCGGCGCGCTCTCCGGCATCTTGCCGCCCCGGCCCGCCCTGGCCCAGTCATCGACGCTGGAGCCGGTGATGACCAGCACATAGTGGCGGGTCTCGGACGGCATCGGCCCGGTGCCGGCGAGCCATTCCTGGATGCGGCGCGGACCGGCGTTATAGGCGGCGGCAGCTAGCCCGAGATTGCCGAACTGGCTGCGCAACTCGGCGAGGAATTCGGCCGACTTCGGCAGCGCCTGGACGGGATTCAGGGGGTCAAGGAGCCCGCGGTCGCCGGCCGTGCCCGGCATGAACTGCGCGATCCCCTGCGCGCGCTGGCCGTAGCGCGTCATCGGCCCGACCGCGTCGGGCTGGAACCGGCTCTCCTGCCAGATCAGGCGCGCGAAGAATTCCAGCGGCAGCCCGTTCGAACGCGCCGCCAATTCGATCATCAGGCAGATCGCCTCGGCCGTCCCGACGTCCTCACCGGGCTGCAACGGAGGTAGCGGGATGGCGAGTTCTTCGACGCTGGGAATGACATAGCGGGACGGCGCGTCTTCGGCCGCGGCCGGGGCCACCAGCGCGGCGATCAGGACAGAAGCTGCCAGCAGGACCGTTCGCATGAGCGTTTGGAGTTTAAGGTGAACGCAGGAAAGCAGCCATTCATCTCGCAAATAATGATGGCGGGGCTATGGGAACGCAAATGCACGCATTTGGGTCCGCCAATTCCATTCGCCCCCGAAACCCCCAACTCGAATGGTTTAGGTTAACGCCATGTCGCGTCCCCAACGGCCTTCTCATACCGCGCTGCCTGCGTAAAGTGCACGAGTGGAGCGGATTTGACGTTCGCGACCTCGCCGGCAGCGCACGCGTGAGCGAACGTCAAATCCAAAGCTCCACTCAAATCAATATTTTCCAGTGGTCCTTCGATCCCGACATTCGCAAATGTGCCTGCTGCAAATGTGATGCGAATGTTGGAATCGGACCACTAGGCGGAGGAAGCGATGCAGGATCGGCGTCACGGCGAACGCGACAAGGTGTTTTTGGGCGGGGTCGCCGAGATCAACGACAACGGCTCGACCATGGATTGCGTGGTACGCAATTTCAGCGATCACGGCGCCTGCGTCGAGCTCGAATCCTCGGCAAAACTTCCCGACCAGATGCGGGTGACGATCGCCCGTAAGGGTCGCTCCTACCTCGCGCAGATGATCTGGCGGCAGGCCAACCGTGTCGGGCTGGCATTCAAGACCATGGTGACGGACGCTCCGGTCGATGATCTCGACGTGCGGCTGCGCCGCAGCGAAGCCAAGAAGCGCCAGCTTCAGCGCCGCATCAGGGAGCTGCTCGGCGAAGGCTGAGTGACGCTTTCGGTTCCGCGCAGGAACTCATTCCGGTATTTGTCCCCTCTTGCCTTCAGCTTCCGGTTGAGCTAGGTGCCGGTTTGGAGGGGGACCTGTCATGCGTATCTTGGGGATTGTGGCGCTTTGCGCCCTGGCCGGCGGCTGCGCGTCGGTTACACGCGGCACGACTGAAAATCTCAGTATCGCGTCAACGCCTTCGGGCGCTGAAGCCATCATTTCCGGGCTTGAAAACCCGACGACCTGCGTGACGCCTTGTTCGGTTGTCGTGAAGCGCAACGCCGATATTTCCGTCACCATCCAGAAGCCGGGATTTGAGTCCCAGGTCATCCCCCTGACCAGGGAGATTCAGGGCACTGGTGCGGCAGGCTTTGCCGGCAACGTAATTGCTGGCGGCCTGGTGGGCATGGGCGTCGATGCAGTCACGGGCGCAGCGAGAGATCACAAACCAAACCCTGTCATCGTCACGCTTCAGCCGAACGGCCCGCCCGCTCGTTCGGGACCACCACGCAAGCCGCGGCCACCGGCGCCGCCGGAAGCCGGCACTTAGTTCTTCGATGATCGTCGGAAGTTGGCTGAACTGGCAGCTATGGAGCGTGGGCGGAGCCCCTGCCAGCGTGCCGGATTGATCGATAGCGGCTAAGCTTGGGGTTGATACTCCGAGACCGGTCCCAGGCATGTCGTCCTCATCAGTTGAAATCAGCGATGGCCTGCCCGTCCCGCGGCGCTATTGGGCGATCCTGACGATTGCGCTCGGCCTCGTGCTGGCGGTGATGGACGGCGCCATCGCCAACATCGCGCTGCCGACCATCGCCCGCGATCTCAACGCGAGTCCGGCCTTTTCGATCTGGATCGTCAACGGCTACCAGCTCGCGATCACCATCTCGCTGCTACCTCTCGCCTCGCTTGGCGAGATCGTCGGCTATCGCCGTGTCTACCTCGCCGGACTCGTGCTGTTCACCGTCGCTTCGCTCGCCTGCACGCTCTCGGACGGACTGCTGATGCTGACGGTGTCGCGCATCGTGCAGGGATTTGGCGCGGCCGGCATCATGAGCGTCAACACCGCGCTGGTGCGCTTCATCTATCCGCGCGCGCAGCTCGGCCGCGGCATCGGGCTCAATGCCATGGTGGTTGCGGTCTCCGCCGCCGTCGGCCCCAGCGTGGCCGCGGCGATTCTTGCGGTCGCGACCTGGCCCTATCTGTTTGCCGTCAATCTCCCGATCGGTCTTGCCGCACTGGCGCTCGGCCTGCGCTTCCTGCCGCATGCGCCGCGCGCCAGCCACACCTTCGACTGGCAAAGCGCAGCACTGAGTGCCATCACGTTCGGCTGCGGCATTGCCGCGATCGACAGCCTCGGTCACGGCGAAGCGTTGCTGACCTGTGTCGGCGAATTCGGCGTCGCGATCATTGCCTGTGTCTGGCTCGTCTATCGGCAAACGCATATAGCCTCGCCGCTGTTGCCGGTCGACCTGCTGCGCATTCCCGTGTTCGCATTGTCGATCGCAACCTCGATCTGCTCGTTCTGCGCCCAGATGCTCGCGGGCGTGTCGATCCCGTTCTATCTGCAGAGCCGCTACGGCTACTCGGCCGTCGAGATGGGGCTGCTGATCACGCCATGGCCGATCACGGTCGCCATTGCCGCGCCGCTCGCGGGACGTCTGGTCGAGCGCTATCCCGCGGGTCTTCTCGGCGGCATCGGGCTGGTGCTGTTCGCAGCCGGACTGGGCAGCCTCGCCGGACTTCCCGCGAACCCATCGCATTTCGACGTGGCCTGGCGCATGGCGCTTTCGGGCCTCGGCTTCGGCCTGTTCCAGACGCCGAACAACCGCACCATGATTGCCGCAGCGCCTCGCGAACGCTCGGGCGGCGCCAGCGGCATGCTCGGCACGGCGCGACTGCTGGGCCAGACCACCGGTGCTGCGCTGGTCGCACTGTTTCTCGGCCGCTATCCGACCGAAGGCACGCAGGTGTCGCTGCTGGTTGCGGTCGGCTTCGCGCTGACCGGCGCGGTGCTGAGCATGCTCCGCCTGTCGGAGGCCGGCCGCCGCGGCGCCGAGCGTGTCGCCGTGCATGCGAGATATTCAGCTTCGTGATAACACCCGACCAACGCGCCTTGTCGGCGTCGATGGAACTCCTTGATCGCGGCTTCGTCCCGCGCGCGGAGCGGCCAGAAGCCGATCCTGCTCAGTGCAGTGCGGAACGCCTCGTCATTCAACGCACGGTTCATGCCTCGGCGCTGATCGCCTGTGCGATCTCCTCGGGCACCCTGGTAGGCGCCGCGATACCATACCAGACGCTGACGCGGTAGTCGGGATAACCGCTCTCGGCAACGGTGGGCAGATCAGGCAGGTCGGCAACGCGCTCCGCCGAGCTGACGCCGAGCGGCCGCACCAGTCCCGATTTGATCGGCGGCAACGCCGTGCCGATCGTCTCGAACAGCGCCTGAATGTTTCCCGAAATCAAGTCCTGCAGCGCAGGTCCTGCCCCCTTGTACGGCACATGGGTCATCTCGACCCCAGCCGTCCCCTTGAACAGCTCGCCAGCGAGATGGCCAACGCCACCGGTGCCAGCCGAGCCGAAATTGAGCTTGCCGGGATTTGCCTGGCATAGCTGACGAACTCCGCGATCGTCTTTGCCGGTATCGACGGGTGAACGATGACGACGATCGGTAGATCGGTGACGACGGCGAGCACGCGCAATTCGCGGTCGGGGTCGTAGGAGAGCTTCTTGTAGAGCATCGGATTCATCACGATGACCGAGCCTGCCGTAAACAACAGCGTGTAACCGTCAGGCTCGCCATGAGCGACGGCCTCGGCGCCGATCGCGCCCTGAGCCCCGGCCTTGTTCTCGACGAACACGGTCTGCTTCAGGTCGCGCGAGAGATATTCGGCGATCAATCTGGCCTGCACGTCGCTCGGGCCGCCCGCGGCATAGGGCACGACGAGCCTGATCGGGCGCGACGGATAATCGGCAGCGCGCGATGGCGACACCACACCCAGCAGAATGAGACAGATCAGGACCCAGAATTTCCGCATCACGGTTTACCCGGCGCCTATTCTTCTCGGCTAATCCTAGCGCAAACCACGAGACGCAGCGATAGTGCCGGCCGCCCTCCTTTAGCTACGTACCCTCTCTTTCTAGTCCAGCGAGAAATTCAGCTTTCTCACCACGTCCAGCCAGCGCGCCTTGTCGGCGTCGACGAATTGCCTGATTTCGTCTCCACTTCGCGGCTTCAACGGCGCGAAGCCGGCCTTGATCAGTGACGTGCGGAACGCCTCGTCACCCAGCGCGTGGGTGATGCTCGCGCTGACTTTCTGCGCAGCCTCCGCCGGCATCCCGACCGGCGCGGCAACACCGTACCAAACGCTGACGCGATAGTCCGGGTAACCGCTCTCGGCGATTGTCGGCAAATCCGGCAGCTCGGAGATACGTTCGGTCGAGCTGACGCCGAGCGGCCGCACCAGTCCGGCCTGGGCCGGCGGCAACGAGATGCCAACCGACTCGAACATCACCTGGATCTGTCCCGACAACAGATCGGTCAGCGCGGCGCCCGCGCCCTTGTATGGAATATGGGTCATTTCGATACCAGCCATCTGCTTGAACATCTCGCCGGCGAGCTGGCCGATACTACCGTTGCCCGGCGACCCGAAATTGAGCTTGCCGGGATTCTTCTTCGCATAGTCGACGAACTCGGCGATCGTCTTTGCCGGTACCGACGGATGGATGATCATGATCATCGGCACATCGGAAATAATGCCGAGCAGTTGAAGCTCCCGGTCGGGGTCGTAAGCGAGCTTCTTGTAAAGCACCGGGTTGAGTTCGATGACCGACGACGTCGTAAACAGCATGGTGTAGCCGTCGGAATTGCCGTGGGCCACGGCTTCGGCACCTATCGCACCTTGCGCGCCGCCTTTATTCTCGACGAACACGGATTGCTTCAGCTCACGCCCGAGATATTCGGCGAAAATCCGCGCCTGCGCGTCGGTCGGTCCACCCGCGACATAGGGCACGACGAGTTTGACAGGACGCGTGGGATAATCTGCTGCCCATGACACGGGCGCGACAGCAAGCATGGCCGTGAACGCCAGACACAGCACGGCGCAATTTCGCCGCATGGCATTTTCCTCCGATCATTCTTCTATTTGCGATCAGCCTAGCGGAAACTCGCGGTACCGCAATGGCGATCAGCCCAGCCACCATTGGCCGGCAAGCATGACAATTTCGCCGCAGACCACGCCGGCGAAGATCGACCGCCGCGTCAGCATGAAGGCCACGAATCCCGCGGCGAGCGCACCATAACGGAGCGCGGCCGGCACGCTCGCGAGCGCGCCCGGCGGCTGCACCAGGATTTGCGCGATGACGCCGGCAAGGATCGCGGTCGCGACCGCCCTCACCCAGATCAGAAGCTCGGAGCCCTCGTCGATCCCGCCGCCGAGCCACAGTCCGAGCATGCGCCAGATCTGGTTGGGGATGACGCCCGCCACCAGCAGGATCAACAGCGCGTGCCAGTCGCCGATGAAATCGCTCATGCGCGCGCCCTCGCGCGATGCAGGCCGTAGGCGACGGTGCCGGCCACCACGCCGCTGAGGAGGACGTCGAGGCCGCTGTTCAGCAGCGCGAACAGCGGATAGAGCAGCACCCCGAGCACGAGCGCCGCGACATCGGACAACTCCCTGGAATTGCGCGCGGTCGAGAACAGGAAGGCGAGCGGCGTCAGCAACAGGATCGCGGCATCGAGGGTTTGCGACAGATTGGCGGCCAGCAAATAGCCGATCGTGTTGGCGACCAGCGTGACGCACAACAGCCCAAAGCCGAGGCCGTGGACGAAGGCGATGCGGCGATCGCGCGGCACCTGCGGCAGGAAACGATGGCACTCGACCCACAGCGTGACCGCGGTGAAATGCGCGACCAGGATGAGATGCCAGCGCTTTGTCGTCGGCGTACGCATCATCGGCAGCACCGACACCACCATCGGAAACAGGCGGACCGCGCTGACGGTGACGGCCAGCGCGGACTGGATGATGGTCGCACCGGAGCCGAGCGTGGTGATGACGATGATCTGCGCCGGACCGGCCCAGACGAAAATGGTGCTCAACAGCGTCCAGAGCAGGCTGAAATGCGAGTCATGGGCGAGCGCGCCGATGCCGAGATAAGTCGCGAACAGCACGGCGGCGAGGATCGTGGCGGAGACCGACTTGACCCCCTGCGCGAAGGCGCGGAACGAGCTATTCCATTGCGGTGAATCGAGCGGCGGCAGCGGCATGGGCCGCATGTCGCGGATGAAATCCGCTCCCGTCAACCGCCATCGGTGCGGACGAGCTCTGCATCCCCCGATCTACCCCCTGACGAAGACATTCTTCAGCACGAAGCACGCGCCGCCCGCCTTGCGGATGCGGCTGCAGAGATCGTCGGCTTCGGGTCGGGTGTCAGCGCCGATGCGCACCTGATAGAAGGAATGATTGCCGCGGCTGCGCTGCACTGAACTGAGGATGCTCGGGTCGCGGCCGCCGATCACGGCGCTCAAATGCGTGACTGCACGTGCATACATCGCAAGCGCCTTGTTGCGGTCGAAGCCGGCGGCGAGCTGCACGCCCCAGAGCTTGGCGGCTGACAGCTTCACGCGCTCCTCGAGCTGGGTAATGAAGAACGGGTTCGGCGCACGCTTGAGCAACGCCATCAATTGGCCGCAGGTCGTGGGCGGCGCGCTCTCCGGCATCTTGCCGCCCCGGCCCGCCCTGGCCCAGTCATCGACGCTGGAGCCGGTGATGACCAGCACATAGTGGCGGGTCTCGGACGGCATCGGCCCGGTGCCGGCGAGCCATTCCTGGATGCGGCGCGGACCGGCGTTATAGGCGGCGGCAGCTAGCCCGAGATTGCCGAACTGGCTGCGCAACTCGGCGAGGAATTCGGCCGACTTCGGCAGCGCCTGGACGGGATTCAGGGGGTCAAGGAGCCCGCGGTCGCCGGCCGTGCCCGGCATGAACTGCGCGATCCCCTGCGCGCGCTGGCCGTAGCGCGTCATCGGCCCGACCGCGTCGGGCTGGAACCGGCTCTCCTGCCAGATCAGGCGCGCGAAGAATTCCAGCGGCAACCCGTTCGAACGCGCCGCCGATTCGATCATCAGGCAGATCGCCTCGGCCGTCCCGACGTCCTCACCGGGCTGCAACGGAGGTAGCGGGATGGCGAGTTCTTCGACGCTGGGAATGACATAGCGGGACGGCGCGTCTTCGGCCGCGGCCGGGGCCACCAGCGCGGCGATCAGGACAGAAGCTGCCAGCAGGACCGTTCGCATGAGCGTTTGGAGTTTAAGGTGAACGCAGGAAAGCAGCCATTCATCTCGCAAATAATGATGGCGGGGCTATGGGAACGCAAATGCACGCATTTGGGTCCGCCAATTCCATTCGCCCCCGAAACCCCCAACTCGAATGGTTTAGGTTAACGCCATGTCGCGTCCCCAACGGCCTTCTCATACCGCGCTGCCTGCGTAAAGTGCACGAGTGGAGCGGATTTGACGTTCGCGACCTCGCCGGCAGCGCACGCGTGAGCGAACGTCAAATCCAAAGCTCCACTCAAATCAATATTTTCCAGTGGTCCTTCGATCCCGACATTCGCAAACGTGCCTGCTGCAAATGTGATGCGAATGTTGGAATCGGACCACTAGGCGGAGGAAGCGATGCAGGATCGGCGTCACGGCGAACGCGACAAGGTGTTTTTGGGCGGGGTCGCCGAGATCAACGACAACGGCTCGACCATGGATTGCGTGGTACGCAATTTCAGCGATCACGGCGCCTGCGTCGAGCTCGAATCCTCGGCAAAACTTCCCGACCAGATGCGGGTGACGATCGCCCGTAAGGGTCGCTCCTACCTCGCGCAGATGATCTGGCGGCAGGCCAACCGTGTCGGGCTGGCATTCAAGACCATGGTGACGGACGCTCCGGTCGATGATCTCGACGTGCGGCTGCGCCGCAGCGAAGCCAAGAAGCGCCAGCTTCAGCGCCGCATCAGGGAGCTGCTCGGCGAAGGCTGAGTGACGCTTTCGGTTCCGCGCAGGAACTCATTCCGGTATTTGTCCCCTCTTGCCTTCAGCTTCCGGTTGAGCTAGGTGCCGGTTTGGAGGGGGACCTGTCATGCGTATCTTGGGGATTGTGGCGCTTTGCGCCCTGGCCGGCGGCTGCGCGTCGGTTACACGCGGCACGACTGAAAATCTCAGTATCGCGTCAACGCCTTCGGGCGCTGAAGCCATCATTTCCGGGCTTGAAAACCCGACGACCTGCTTGACGCCTTGTTCGGTTGTCGTGAAGCGCAACGCCGATATTTCCGTCACCATCCAGAAGCCGGGATTTGAGTCCCAGGTCATCCCCCTGACCAGGGAGATTCAGGGCACTGGTGCGGCAGGCTTTGCCGGCAACGTAATTGCTGGCGGCCTGGTGGGCATGGGCGTCGATGCAGTCACGGGCGCAGCGAGAGATCACAAACCAAACCCTGTCATCGTCACGCTTCAGCCGAACGGCCCGCCCGCTCGTTCGGGACCACCACGCAAGCCGCGGCCACCGGCGCCGCCGGAAGCCGGCACTTAGTTCTTCGATGATCGTCGGAAGTTGGCTGAACTGGCAGCTATGGAGCGTGGGCGGAGCCCCTGCCAGCGTGCCGGATTGATCGATAGCGGCTAAGCTTGGGGTTGATACTCCGAGACCGGTCCCAGGCATGTCGTCCTCATCAGTTGAAATCAGCGATGGCCTGCCCGTCCCGCGGCGCTATTGGGCGATCCTGACGATTGCGCTCGGCCTCGTGCTGGCGGTGATGGACGGCGCCATCGCCAACATCGCGCTGCCGACCATCGCCCGCGATCTCAACGCGAGTCCGGCCTTTTCGATCTGGATCGTCAACGGCTACCAGCTCGCGATCACCATCTCGCTGCTACCTCTCGCCTCGCTTGGCGAGATCGTCGGCTATCGCCGTGTCTACCTCGCCGGACTCGTGCTGTTCACCGTCGCTTCGCTCGCCTGCACGCTCTCGGACGGACTGCTGATGCTGACGGTGTCGCGCATCGTGCAGGGATTTGGCGCGGCCGGCATCATGAGCGTCAACACCGCGCTGGTACGCTTCATCTATCCGCGCGCGCAGCTCGGCCGCGGCATCGGGCTCAATGCCATGGTGGTTGCGGTCTCCGCCGCCGTCGGCCCCAGCGTGGCCGCGGCAATTCTTGCGGTCGCGACCTGGCCCTATCTGTTTGCCGTCAATCTCCCGATCGGTCTTGCCGCACTGGCGCTCGGCCTGCGCTTCCTGCCGCATGCGCCGCGCGCCAGCCACACCTTCGACTGGCAAAGCGCAGCGCTGAGTGCCCTCACGTTCGGCTGCGGCATTGCCGCGATCGACAGCCTCGGTCACGGCGAAGCGTTGCTGATCTGTGTCGGCGAATTCGGCGTCGCGATCCTTGCCTGTGTCTGGCTCGTCTATCGGCAAACGCATATAGCCTCGCCGCTGTTGCCGGTCGACCTGCTGCGCATTCCCGTGTTCGCATTGTCGATCGCACTAGTCCAGCGAGATATTCAGCTTCGTGATGACACCCGACCAACGCGCCTTGTCGGCGTCGATGAACTCCTTGATCGCGGCTTCGTCCCGCGCGCGGAGCGGCCAGAAGCCGATCCTCGTGAGCGAAGCCCGGAACACCTCGTCATTCAACGCGCGATTCATGCTGGCGCTGATCGCCTGCGCGATCTCCTCCGGCACTCTGGCCGGCGCCGCGATACCATACCAGACACTGACGCGGTAGTCGGGATAGCCGCTCTCGGCGACAGTGGGCAGATCAGGCAGGTCGGCAACTCGCTCCGATGAGCTCACGCCGAGCGGCCGCACCAGTCCCGATTTGATCGGCGGCAACGCCGTGCCGATCGTCTCGAACAGCGCCTGAATGTTTCCCGAAATCAAGTCCTGCAGCGCAGGTCCTGCCCCCTTGTACGGCACATGGGTCATCTCGACCCCAGCCGTCCCCTTGAACAGCTCGCCAGCGAGATGGCCAACGCCACCGGTGCCAGCCGAACCGAAATTGAGCTTGCCGGGATTCTGCCTGGCATAGGCGACGAACTCCGCGATCGTCTTTGCAGGTATCGAGGGGTGAACGATGACGACGATCGGCAGATCAGTGACGACGGCGAGCACGCGCAATTCGCGGTCGGGGTCGTAGGAGAGCTTCTTGTAGAGCATCGGATTCATCACGATGACCGAGCCTGCCGTAAACAACAGCGTGTAACCGTCAGGCTCGCCATGAGCGACGGCCTCGGCACCGATCGCGCCCTGAGCCCCGGCCTTGTTCTCGACGAACACGGTCTGCTTCAGGTCGCGCGAGAGATATTCGGCGATCAATCTGGCCTGCACGTCGCTCGGGCCGCCCGCGGCATAGGGCACGACGAGCCTGATCGGGCGCGACGGATAATCGGCAGCGCGCGATGGCGACACCACACCCAGCAGAATGAGACAGATCAGGACCCAGAATTTCCGCATCACGGTTTACCCGGCGCCTATTCTTCTCGGCTAATCCTAGCGCAAACCACGAGACGCGGCGATAGTGCCAGCCGCCCTCCTTTAGCTACGTACCCTCTCTTTCTAGTCCAGCGAGAAATTCAGCTTTCTCACCACGTCCAGCCAGCGCGCCTTGTCGGCGTCGACGAATTGCCTGATTTCGTCTCCACTTCGCGGCTTCAACGGCGCGAAGCCGGCCTTGATCAGTGACGTGCGGAACGCCTCGTCACCCAGCGCGTGGGTGATGCTCGCGCTGACTTTCTGCGCAGCCTCCGCCGGCATCCTGACCGGCGCGGCAACACCGTACCAAACGCTGACGCGATAGTCTGGGTAGCCGCTCTCGGCGATTGTCGGCAAATCCGGCAGCTCGGAGATACGTTCGGTCGAGCTGACGCCGAGCGGCCGCACCAGTCCGGCCTGGGCCGGCGGCAACGAGATGCCAACCAACTCGAACATCACCTGGATCTGTCCCGACAACAGATCGGTCAGCGCGGCGCCCGCGCCCTTGTATGGAATATGGGTCATTTCGATACCAGCCATCTGCTTGAACATCTCGCCGGCGAGCTGGCCGATACTACCGTTGCCCGGCGACCCGAAATTGAGCTTGCCGGGATTCTTCTTCGCATAGTCGACGAACTCGGCGATCGTCTTTGCCGGTACCGACGGATGGATGATCATGATCATCGGCACATCGGAAATAATGCCGAGCAGTTGAAGCTCCCGGTCGGGGTCGTAAGCGAGCTTCTTGTAAAGCACCGGGTTGAGTTCGATGACCGACGACGTCGTAAACAGCATGGTGTAGCCGTCGGAATCGCCGTGGGCCACGGCTTCGGCACCTATCGCACCTTGCGCGCCGCCTTTATTCTCGACGAACACGGATTGCTTCAGCTCACGCCCGAGATATTCGGCGAAAATCCGCGCCTGCGCGTCGGTCGGTCCACCCGCGACATAGGGCACGACGAGTTTGACAGGACGCGTGGGATAATCGGCTGCCCATGACACGGGCGCGGCAGCAAGCATGGCCGTGAACGCCAGACACAGCACGGCCCAATTTCGCCGCATGGCATTTTCCTCCCATCACTCTTCTATTTGCGATCAGCCTAGCGGAAACTCGCGGTACCGCAATGCCAGTGCGGCAACTTTGAAGTTCCGGTCAGTTGTTCGGCATGCTCGCCATCGGAACTTCAAAGTCAAAGCCGCACTAAAATCAAAGGAGTTGCTAGTGCTCTTCAATTCCGAAGTTCGCAAACAAGGCCGCCGCGATATGATGCGAACTTCGGAATCGGAGCACTAGTCAGCCCAGCCACCATTGGCCGGCAAGCATGACAATTTCGCCGCAGACCACGCCGGCGAAGATCGACCGCCGCGTCAGCATGAAGGCCACGAATCCCGCGGCGAGCGCGCCATAACGGAGCGCGGCCGGCACGCTTGCGAGCGCGCCCGGCGGCTGCACCAGGATTTGCGCGATGACGCCGGCAAGGATCGCGGTCGCGACCGCCCTCACCCAGATCAGCAGCTCGGAGCCCTCGTCGATCCCGCCGCCGAGCCACAGCCCGAGCATGCGCCAGATCTGGTTGGGGATGACGCCCGCCACCAGCAGGATCAACAGCGCGTGCCAGTCGCCGATGAAATCGCTCATGCCCGCGCCCTCACGCGATGCAGGCCGTACGCGACGGTGCCGGCCACTACGCCGCTGAGGAGCACGTCGAGGCCGCTGTTCAGCAGCGCGAACAGCGGATAGAGCAGCACCCCGAGCACGAGCGCCGCGACATCGGACAACTCCCTGGAATTGCGCGCGGTCGAGAACAGGAAGGCGAGCGGGGTCAGCAGCAGGATCGCGGCATCGAGGGTTTGCGACAGGTTGGCGGCCAGTAAATATCCGATCGTGTTGGCGACCAGCGTGACGCACAACAGCCCAAAGCCGAGGCCGTGGACGAAGGCGATGCGGCGATCGCGCGGCACCTGCGGCAGAAAACGATGGCACTCGACCCACAGCGTGACCGCGGTGAAATGCGCGACCAGAATGAGATGCCAGCGCTTTGTCGTCGGCGTACGCATCATCGGCAGCACCGACACCACCATCGGAAACAGGCGGACCGCGCTGACGGTCACGGCCAGCGCGGACTGGATGACGGTCGCGCCGGAGCCGAGCGTGGTGATGACGATGATCTGCGCCGGACCGGCCCAGACGAAAATGGTGCTCAACAGCGTCCAGAGCAGGCTGAAATGCGAGTCATGGGCGAGCGCGCCGATGCCGAGATAAGTCGCGAACAGCACGGCGGCGAGGATCGTGGCCGAGACCGACTTGACCCCCTGCGCGAAGGCGCGGAACGAGCTATTCCATTGCGGTAAATCGAGCGGCGGCAGCGGCATGGGCCGCATGTCGCGGATGAAATCCGCTCCCGTCAACCGCCATCGGTGCGGACGAGCTCTGCATCGCCCCTTGTTTGGGCATGATCTCCGCGCAAACGCTTCGCGTTTGTCGCAGGGAAAACCGCTTCACACTTTTCCGGATCATGCCCTACCCCCGCACGAAGACATTCTTCAGCACGAAGCACGCGCCGCCCGCCTTGCGGATGCGGTTGCAGAGTTCGTCGGCTTCGGGCCGCGTGTCAGCGCCGATGCGCACCTGATAGAAGGAATGATTGCCGCGGCTGCGCTGCACCGAACTGAGGATGCTCGGATCGCGGCCGCCGATCACGGCGCTCAAATGCGTGACTGCACGTGCATACATCGCAAGCGCCTTGTTGCGGTCGAAGCCGGCGGCGAGCTGCACGCCCCACAGCTTGGCGGCTGACAGCTTCACGCGCTCCTCGAGCTGGGTGATGAAGAACGGGTTCGGCGCACGCTTGAGCAGCGCCATCAATTCGCGGCAGGTCGTGGGCGGCGCGCTCTCGGGCATCTTGCCGCCGCGGCCCGCCCTGGCCCAGTCATCGACGCTGGAGCCGGTGATGACGAGCACATAGTGGCGGGTCTCGGACGGCATCGGCCCGGTGCCGGCGAGCCATTCCTGGATGCGGCGCGGACCGGCGTTATAGGCGGCGGCAGCAAGCCCGAGATTGCCGAACTGGCTGCGCAGCTCGGCGAGGAATTCGGCCGACTTCGGCAGCGCCTGGACGGGATTCAGGGGGTCAAGGAGCCCGCGGTCGCCGGCCGTGCCCGGCATGAACTGCGCGATCCCCTGCGCGCGCTGGCCGTAGCGCGTCATCGGCCCGACCGCGTCGGGCTGGAACCGGCTCTCCTGCCAGATCAGGCGCGCGAAGAATTCCAGCGGCAGCCCGTTCGAACGCGCCGCCAATTCGATCATCAGGCAGATCGCCTCGGCCGTCCCGACGTCCTCACCGGGCTGCAACGGAGGTAGCGGGATGGCGAGTTCTTCGACGCTGGGAATGACATAGCGGGACGGCGCGTCTTCGGCCGCGGCCGGGGCCACCAGCGCGGCGATCAGGACAGAAGCTGCCAGCAGGACCGTTCGCATGAGCGTTTGGAGTTTAAGGTGAACGCAGGAAAGCAGCCATTCATCTCGCAAATAATGATGGCGGGGCTATGGGAACGCAAATGCACACATTTGGGTCCGCCAATTCCATTCGCCCCCGAAACCCCCAACTCGAATGGTTTAGGTTAACGCCATGTCGCGTCCCCAACGGCCTTCTCATACCGCGCTGCCTGCGTAAAGTGCACGAGTGGAGCGGATTTGACGTTCGCTACCTCGCCGGCAGCGCACGCGTGAGCGAACGTCAAATCCAAAGCTCCACTCAAATCAATATTTTCCAGTGGTCCTTCGATCCCGACATTCGCAAACGTGCCTGCTGCAAATGTGATGCGAATGTTGGAATCGGACCACTAGGCGGAGGAAGCGATGCAGGATCGGCGTCACGGCGAACGCGACAAGGTGTTTTTGGGCGGGGTCGCCGAGATCAACGACAACGGCTCGACCATGGATTGCGTGGTACGCAATTTCAGCGATCACGGCGCCTGCGTCGAGCTCGAATCCTCGGCAAAACTTCCCGACCAGATGCGGGTGACGATCGCCCGTAAGGGTCGCTCCTACCTCGCACGGATGATCTGGCGGCAGGCCAACCGTGTCGGGCTGGCGTTCAGGACCATGGTGACGGACGCTCCGGTCGATGATCTCGACGTGCGGCTGCGCCGCAGCGAAGCCAAGAAGCGCCAGCTTCAGCGCCGCATCAGGGAGCTGCTCGGCGAAGGCTGAAGCTCATAACGGAACTCCTGACCCTGCCACGCCTTGGATATACCGGCTAATCTAGCGGCAGCTAGTCCACAGCCGGTCCGGGCATGTCGTCCACTTCCCTCGAAATCAGCGATGGCCTGCCCGTCCCGCGGCGCTACTGGGCGATCCTGACGATTGCGCTCGGCCTCGTGCTGGCCGTGATGGACGGCGCCATCGCCAACATCGCGCTGCCGACCATCGCCCGCGATCTCAACGCGAGTCCGGCCTTTTCGATCTGGATCGTCAACGGCTACCAGCTCGCGATCACCATCTCGCTGCTGCCGCTCGCCTCGCTTGGCGAGATCGTCGGCTATCGCCGTGTCTACCTCGCCGGACTCGTGCTGTTCACCGTCGCTTCGCTCGCCTGCACGCTCTCGGACGGACTGCTGATGCTGACGGTGTCGCGCATCGTGCAGGGATTTGGCGCGGCCGGCATCATGAGCGTCAACACCGCGCTGGTGCGCTTCATCTATCCGCGCGCGCAGCTCGGCCGCGGCATCGGGCTCAATGCCATGGTGGTTGCGGTCTCCGCCGCCGTCGGCCCCAGCGTGGCCGCGGCGATTCTTGCGGTCGCGACCTGGCCCTATCTGTTTGCCGTCAATCTCCCGATCGGTCTTGCCGCACTGGCGCTCGGCCTGCGCTTCCTGCCGCATGCGCCGCGCGCCAGCCACACCTTCGACTGGCAAAGCGCAGCGCTGAGTGCCATCACGTTCGGCTGCGGCATTGCCGCGATCGACAGCCTCGGTCACGGCGAAGCGTTGCTGACCTGTGTCGGCGAATTCGGCGTCGCGATCATTGCCTGTGTCTGGCTCGTCTATCGGCAAACGCATATAGCCTCGCCGCTGTTGCCGGTCGACCTGCTGCGCATTCCCGTGTTCGCATTGTCGATCGCAACCTCGATCTGCTCGTTCTGCGCCCAGATGCTCGCGGGCGTGTCGATCCCGTTCTATCTGCAGAGCCGCTACGGCTACTCGGCCGTCGAGATGGGGCTGCTGATCACGCCATGGCCGATCACGGTCGCCATTGCCGCGCCGCTCGCGGGACGTCTGGTCGAGCGCTATCCCGCGGGTCTTCTCGGCGGCATCGGGCTGGTGCTGTTCGCAGCCGGACTGGGCAGCCTCGCCGGACTGCCCGCGAACCCATCGCATTTCGACGTGGCCTGGCGCATGGCGCTTTCGGGCCTCGGCTTCGGCCTGTTCCAGACGCCGAACAACCGCACCATGATTGCCGCAGCGCCTCGCGAACGCTCGGGCGGCGCCAGCGGCATGCTCGGCACGGCGCGACTGCTGGGCCAGACCACCGGTGCTGCGCTGGTCGCACTGTTTCTCGGCCGCTATCCGACCGAAGGCACGCAGGTGTCGCTGCTGGTTGCGGTCGGCTTCGCGCTGACCGGCGCGGTGCTGAGCATGCTCCGCCTGTCGGAGGCCGGCCGCCGCGGCGCCGAGCGTGTCGCCGTGCATGACCACCAGCGCATGAAAGGCGATTGAGACCGCTCCGGAAGATCGTGAATTACATCACAAGTTTCGCGAGAGGGTTGTGGTAGCCGTTAACGCGCAATTATCGGGGGTGCAAGCGATGTCCGTCACCAATGCAAGTGAAGGAAATGCCGTCGGAGGATCGACCGGCACGGTTCCACGCCAGGCAACATTCTTCGATCGCCTCAGCATTCTGGTTCTGGCCATCGACTGGACAATCTTCGGATCGATGCACTTCTCGTTGCTGAAAGAGACCACCGATATGCTTCCGGGCTGGGTCCCCGAGGCCTACAAGCCCCTGATCGTAACGGGCACCGGCATGATCGAGGTTGCGACCGGAATACTGATACTCCTGCGCGTAACCCGCTGGTGGGCAGCCGCTGTCTCGCTAGCTCTGTTGATCGTTTACATTCCTGTCGTCTACTACATGTTGGCACACGAGCCGGCGCTGGCCGAACGCTCCTTTGGCGTGACGGCGTTCCGCGTCGGCCTTGTGCCCCACAACATCTTCCTTGGAATCTGCTCGGTCTATTTGCTGCAAAATCCAGCTGCGTCGCTCTTCGCTCCGATGACCAAGACCAGATTTTCCTGGAATTTCGACAGTTCAGGACTCGCGGTCCTTCTGGTGGCTGCCCTCCTCTTGCTGGCGAACAGCGCCGGCTTTCTCGCAATCCTTGTTGGCGTGCCCGGGAGTACAGCCACTGCGAGCATGTGGGCCATGATGTGCATCGCGACAGGTGCGCTCATCGGATTCCTGTTCGCCGTCCCCAGAGTCAATCCAGCGGCCAAATCCCAATCCCACCTGCTTACCAACACCAATATTGAGCAGGTCTCCGACTGGCTGACCAAGATCCTGGTCGGCGTCGGCCTCATCAACTTCAAGGAAATCAGCGGTTTTATCGATCGCCGGGCGGACCTGCTTGCGGCCTCGCTCACGCAAGCTGCGCCGGCCGGCAAGGCCATGGCGCTCTCGCTGATCGTCTATTTCTTTGTCGTGGGGCTGATTCAAGGCTATCTGCTCACCCGGCTGTTCTTGTCCAGACAGTTCGCGTCGGAAGACGGAACGCCCGGCCTGTCCGACGCGTGAGCGCAGGCGCATACCACCAGCGCCTGAAAGGCGATTAACTTCGCCCCACAGGCTTGCGCATGTGGACGGCAACGGCACCGGGCGCCAGCGTTTCTCTGCGGAACTCGCTGTAACCACGCTTCGCGTAGAACGCGAGGTTGTCGGCGAACAGGGCATTCGTATAGAGGCGCGTTTCGGCGGCTCCCAGCGACCGCGCCTGCGCTTCGGCATGGCGCAGCAGCATGTCGCCGAGACCGGTGCCCTGCTGGTCCGGACGAACGGCAATGTTTTCGATGAGCAGATGATCCGGCTGTGGAATCATCTCGACCAGACCGAGAAGCTCCCGGTCTCGTTCGCAGAGATCGATGATGTGCTCCCTGACGGCGCGTTCGTAGTCCGCGACCATGGGCTTGGGCTCGCGACCGATGAGCCGCACCCATTTCGCGTAGGCCGCACGCGTCAGCTCCCTCACCGCGTCGGCGTCGGCCGATGTCGCTCGCCGGAAGGAGAAATCAGGCAACGAAGGCATCTCGGGAACTGAGCACAACAAAAAGGCCGGCTCAACGCCGGCCTTCTTTCATCTCGGATCGTTCGCTCGTCAGACCTTGACCAGCGGTCCCTTCGAAGGCGGGGCTTTCGAGCCGCCGCCGGGGCCGCCGCCACCGCCGTTCGGACCGCCCGATTTCGGCGACCTGCGCTTGCGCGTGCCGGGAAGCTTCTCGGGCTTCGGCGTGACCGGGCCTTCGACGAACTCGAAGCCGATCTTGTCGAGACCGGTGCCCTCGTCCTTGACCAGGACGACGCGGACATGGCCACCGCCCTTGAGCTTTCCGAACAGGACCTCGTCGGCCAGCGGCTTCTTGATGTGCTCCTGGATCACGCGGGCCATCGGCCGCGCGCCCATCTGCTCGTCGTAGCCGTGCTGGATCAGCCAGGCCTTGGCCGGATCCGACAGCTCGATGGTGACGTCGCGGTCGGCGAGTTGCGCCTCGAGCTGCAGCACGAACTTCTCGACCACCATGCCGATCACCTCGGCATTGAGATGGGCGAACGAGACGATGGCATCGAGGCGGTTGCGGAATTCGGGCGCGAACTGCCGGGTGATCGCCTCGTGATCGTCGCCTTCCCGCTTGCTGCGGGTGAAGCCGAACGCCTGCCGCGCCAGATCGGACGCGCCGGCATTCGTGGTCATGATCAGGATCACGTTGCGGAAATTGACCTGCTTGCCGTTATGGTCGGTGAGCCGGCCGTGATCCATGATCTGCAGCAGCACGTTGTAGAGGTCGGGATGCGCCTTCTCGATCTCGTCGAGCAGCACCACGCAATGCGGATGCTGGTCGACGCCGTCGGTGAGCAGGCCGCCCTGGTCGAAGCCGACATAGCCGGGAGGCGCGCCGATCAGGCGCGACACGGTGTGCCGCTCCATGTATTCGGACATGTCGAAGCGCAGCAGCTCGACGCCGAGCGACGCCGCGAGCTGCTTGGCGACTTCGGTCTTGCCGACGCCGGTCGGACCCGAGAACAAATAGCAGCCGATCGGCTTCTCCGGTTCGCGCAAGCCGGCGCGCGCCAGCTTGATCGAGGCGGACAGTGATTCGATTGCCTTGTCCTGGCCGAACACCACGCGCTTCAGCGTCTGCTCGAGATGCTTCAGCACCTCGGCATCGTCCTTCGACACGCTCTTGGGCGGAATCCGCGCCATGGTGGCGATCGTGGTCTCGATCTCCTTGATGCCGATGGTCTTCTTGCGCTTGTTCTCGGCGACCAGCATCTGCGCCGCGCCGAACTCGTCGATCACGTCGATCGCCTTGTCGGGCAGCTTGCGGTCGTGGATGTAGCGCGAGGAGAGCTGCACCGCGGCCTCGATCGCCTCATTGGTGTATTTCAGGCGATGATAGTCCTCGAAATACGGTTTCAGGCCCTTGAGGATCGCGATCGCGTCGTCGACCGTCGGCTCGTTGATGTCGATCTTCTGGAAGCGACGCACCAGCGCGCGGTCCTTCTCGAAATGCTGGCGGTATTCCTTGTAGGTGGTCGAACCCATGCAACGGATGGTGCCTGAGGCCAGCGCCGGCTTGAGCAGGTTGGAGGCGTCCATGGCGCCGCCCGAGGTGGCGCCTGCGCCGATCACGGTGTGGATTTCGTCGATGAACAGGATGGCGTTCGGGTGCGCCTCCAGCTCCTTCAGGACCTGCTTCAGCCGCTCCTCGAAGTCGCCGCGATAGCGGGTGCCCGCGAGCAGCGTGCCCATGTCGAGCGAGAACACGGTGGCCGCCGACAGTACTTCCGGCACTTCGGAATCGACGATGCGCTTGGCAAGCCCTTCCGCGATCGCGGTCTTGCCGACGCCGGCATCGCCGACGAACAGCGGGTTGTTCTTCTGGCGCCGGCACAGCACCTGGATCGCGCGGTTGATTTCGGAATTGCGGCCGATGACCGGATCGATCTTGCCGTCGCGCGCCTTCTTGTTGAGGTTGACGCAATAAGTTTCGAGCGCCTCGCCCTTTTTCTTGGAGTCCTCGTTGCCCTTGGCTTCGGTTTCCTCGTCGACGCCGCGCACGGGGCGGGCTTCGGAGACGCCGGGCCGCTTGGCGATGCCGTGACTGATATAGTTGACCGCGTCGTAGCGGGTCATGTCCTGCTCCTGCAGGAAATAAGCTGCATGACTCTCGCGCTCGGCGAAGATGGCGATCAGGACGTTGGCGCCGGTCACCTCCTCGCGGCCTGACGACTGCACATGGATCACCGCGCGCTGGATCACGCGCTGGAAACCCGCGGTCGGCTTGGCGTCGTCGGCACCGTCGGTGACCAGGTTTTCGAATTCGGTCTCGAGATAGTTGACGAGGCTGGTGCGCAGCTTGTCGAGGTCGACGCTGCAGGCGCGCATGACGGCCGCCGCATCCGAGTCATCGATCAGCGACAGCAGCAGATGCTCGAGCGTCGCATATTGATGATGACGTTCGTTAGCGATCGCCAGCGCGCGATGCAGGGATTGTTCAAGGCTTTGAGAAAAAGTCGGCATTCGCGTCCTCTATGGCCCCCAGCCATCATGATCGTCGTTGCGCCGTGGTGCAACAATAACCTTCGTCACATATAGTTATACCTGGTCGCGACAAAAGGGTTCCTCGACTCAAGCGGCCGCGGCATCGTGATTCTCAATGCAAAACCCGTTCCCATTTGGGTTGCCAACGCGCGCCACCGTACTTTTCCGGTGAGGTGTCACTTCTTTTCCATCACGCATTGCAGGGGATGCTGGTGCTTGCGCGCGAAATCCATCACCTGCGTGACCTTGGTCTCGGCAATCTCATAGGTGAACACGCCGCATTCGCCGATTCCATGATGGTGGACGTGAAGCATGATCTTGGTCGCCGCCTCCACGTCCTTCTGAAAGAATTTCTCCAGGACGTGAACCACGAATTCCATCGGCGTGTAGTCGTCATTCAGGATCAACACGCGGTAGAGATTCGGCCGCTTGGTCTTCGGCTTGACCTTGGTGATGACGGAGGTCGCGGGACCGTTGGGGTTATTCGACCGGTTCTCGTCATTGCCCATCAGGGGGCGAAAGGAAGCATTGGCCGACGATGGACCGAGATTCAGAATTGGTTGCGACATGGCACAGGCGCTCGATATCCCCATGAGAAGGTCGGATGGCGCCCTGGGATCCTTAACCCGGAGCCGTCGCGGCCTCCCATCGTCCAGATCGCCTCTTCCGGTCGGTCGGGCCGCGTAGCGGCCTTCCCCAATCCATATGGGTCAGGTGTCGGTGCCGCGCAAGCATGCCGAGCAAGGTCTCGGCGCGCCCGAAACGGTCCGATTCCCGAGCCCGGCGATCCGGCGAAGGTTAATCAATTTCGACGGTTTTGACAAAGCGGGCAGAGGTCGCATTCAGGAGTTGTTGACGGTGCTCGGATTTGGCGGGGGTTGCGACGATTTTGCCGGTTATTGAGCGAATTTTCTGCGGCCGGATTTACCGCCTGTTCAGCCAGATCGCCCGAAATGGCCACCTAGTGCCCACTTTCCGAAGTCCGCGCTCCATCGCCGCGACACCTTTTCGCGGACTTCGGAAAGTTAAGGGCACTAGCAAATCCCTGGATTCTAGTGCCGCTTTCGATCTGAAGTCCCTGAACCCGATTTTGCCGCAAGTGAGTCAGGGACTTCAGATCGGCGGCACTGGTGCCCACTTTCGGTGATCGCGATGTCTGGTCTTTCGATTGTTCGCCGTCTCAGGCGAGCCACGCGTCGTTTCGCGGCGGCACGAGAAGGAAATATCGCGATCACGTTCGCGGTCGCATTGTTGCCGATCCTGACCTTCGTCGGAGCGGCGATAGACTACAGCCGCGCCGCCAAGGCCCGCAGCGGCATGCAGGCTGCACTGGATTCGACGTCACTGATGCTGTCGAAGGACCTGTCGACCGGAACCATCTCGCAGTCGCAGGTTTCCACGAAGGCCGTAAGCTATTTCAACGCGCTGTACACCAACAAGGATGCGCAGGGCGTCTCAATCACCGCCACCTATACGCCCGGGAGCGGGACCACCGGGAACACGGTTGCGGTCAGCGGGTCCGGCTCGATCGTCACCGATTTCATGCAGATCGCGGGTTTCCCGACCATGGGCTTCAACGCGGCCTCGACCTCCACCTGGGGAACGAGCCTGCTGCGCGTGGCGCTGGTGCTCGACACTACGGGATCGATGGCCGACTACAACAAGATCGGCAACCTGCAGACCGCGGCCAAGAACCTGGTCACCCAGCTCTCTGCCCTCGCGGTGAACGACGGCGACGTCTACCTCTCCGTGGTGCCGTTCGAGATCGACGTCAATGTCGGCACCGCCAACGTTGGCGCGAACTGGCTGCGTTGGGACGTCTGGGATCCCCAGAACTACTCCAACGCATTCACGCCCTATAACACCTATTGCGACCAGGGCTACTGGAACACCAAGGCGCAATGTCTTGGCCATGGCTACAACTGGAATCACACGACGGGTTCGCCGAGTCATTCGCAGTGGAACGGCTGCGTCGGCGATCGCGACCAGAGCTACGACACCGCCTCGACCGTCCCCTCGTCGACTGCGACCAAGTTTCCGGCCGACCAGGACCAGAACTGTCCGGCGGCGCAGGTCACGCCGCTGACCTACAACTGGACCACGGTCAACAACACCATCAATGCGATGTCGCCGGGCGGCGCCACGAACCAGACCATCGGTCTGCAGTGGGGCTGGTTATCGCTGTTGCAGCAGTCGCCGCTGAATGCGCCGTCGGAAGACTCGACCAAGCAGTATCAGCACATCATCATCCTCTTCACCGACGGCTTGAACACCGGCGACCGCTGGTACGGCGACTATTCCAGCCAGAGCTCGCAGGTCGACGCGCGCATGACCGCGCTGTGCACCAACATCAAGGCCACCGGCGTGCAGATCTATACGGTGCAAATCGATACCGACGGCGCCGGCCAGTCGGCCGTGCTGCCCGCCTGCGCCAGCAGCACGAACAATTTCTTCATGCTGACGCAACCGAGCCAGATCGCGACCGCCTTCGCGCAGATCGGAACGGATATCGCGAAGCTGCGCGTGGCGCGGTAAATCGTCAGGACGTTTCAGAACAAGAAAAAGCCCGGCTGAAAGCCGGGCTTTTGATTCGTGCAGGAAAGCCGATGCGATCAGGACGCCGGCTTGAACTTCGCGACGACGCCTTCGAGCGGCTTGAAAGCCTGCTTGGCGAGGTCGCCATAGAGACCGGCGATCTTCTGCGAATCCGCAACAAAGCTCTCGTAAGCGCTCTTGGCAAAATCGCTCTGCGCCTCGATCGCCTTGTCCAGCGACTTCACGCCGGACAGCTTCTCGACGAAGGACTTGGTGTCTTCATAGGACTTCTTGGCGTAGTCGCCGTAAGCCGCCGCGATCGCGCTGAAGCCGCTCTGGAAGCCGCTGGCGCAAGACACTGCCTGCTCATACTGGTCCTTGCCGTAAGTCTGCATGTCTTCAATCTTGAACATTTTGGATTTCCTTTCCCTGACTGGTTGCCATCAGGGCCGCCCGGCTCCGTGGCTCAGTACTGTTTATAGTGCACCGCACAATAAAAGTCAAGAATCTTGTGCGTCGCACAAAGTGCAGCGATTTCAAGCGAATACGGGGGGTGCAGGCAATCCTTCTTTAATCTTTTGGAAACTTGCGCCGCCTAACGTGATTCCCGGACTTGTCTCGCCTTCCCGTAGACAGCCGAAAGCTGCTTACGAACAACACCTTAGCTAGAAATGGCAGCATGACCCCCGAATGCCCGCATGAGCGGGGTTTGTGGAGGTCCGTGCAGGGAACGATCATCGGGTTTGGGCACAATTTTGCCTCACGAACCGGTGATCACATCAGAAACTGGGACGGGGATCTCATGCTTCGTAAAAATTCGCGCCTGGTGAAGGTCGGCTTCTTTGGGCTGGTCACCCTGACCGCCGCGGCCATCACCACCGATACCGCGCAAGCACGCCGCTACTACCGACACCAGGTATCCCACGTCCGCCACCACGATTCCGGCGACAGCTACAGCCCGCAATTCTCCTCCATCATCGTCGACGGCAATTCCGGCGCCACGCTGACCGCCACCAATCCCGACGGCATCCGGCACCCGGCGTCGCTGACCAAGATCATGACGCTGTATTTGCTGTTCGAGCGTCTGGAGTCCGGCAAGATGAAGCTCGACACCGAAATGCCGGTGTCCGAACACGCCGCCGACCAGGATCCGACCAAGCTCAATCTCAGGCCCGGCCAGAGCATCGCGGTGGAAGACGCGATCAAGGGGCTGGTGACGCGTTCGGCCAATGACGCGGCCGTCGTGATCGCGGAGGCGATCGGCGGCAGCGAAGACGAGTTCGCCAAGATGATGACCAGCAAGGCGCGTGCGCTCGGCATGAGCCGCACGGTCTATCGGAACGCCTCCGGTCTTCCCAATGACGAGCAGGTGACGACCGCACGCGACCAGTCGACGCTCGGCCGCGCGATCCAGGACCGCTTCCCGCGCTACTACCGCTACTTCTCGACGACGGCCTTCCGCTTCCGCGGCCAGACCATCGCCAATCACAATCACCTGCTCGGCAGCGTCGACGGCGTCGACGGCATCAAGACCGGTTACACCCGCTCTTCGGGCTTCAACCTCGTGACCTCGATGCACCGTGGCAATCGTTTCCTGGTCGGCGTCGTCATGGGCGGCCGCAGCGGCGGCTCGCGCGACGCCATCATGCGCGGCCTGCTCGCCGAAAACCTTTCCAAGGGCGCGACCACCCGCACCGCTGCCGCGATCGCCGAGCGCAATGGCGCCGAAGCCCAGACCGAGGTCGCCGACGCGACGCCGCAGCCGGCTCCTGCGCCGGTCGTGCAGCAAGAGGTCGCGGTATCGCCGGACAGCTGGACGCCGCCCGCGATGCGGACGCCGCCCACCGCGAAAGTGGCGGCCGCGCTCGCCCAGGCCACCGCCGCGGTGCCACCGGCGCAGCCCAAGTCCGAGCAAAGGGCCGAGCCGAAGATCGAGCCGGCGCCGCTGACCGCGGGTGTGATCCAGACCCAGCCGATCAGCACCGTTCCGGGTTCTTCGGAGCCGATGAAGCCGGTCAAGGTCAAGACGGTGCACGTCAAGGCGGGCGCCCTGAAGCTTGCCTCTGCCGGCCCGTCCCAGCCGGCGCCTGCGCTCACGGCGAGCCCCCCGCAGCCGACCGTTCCGGAGACCTCGAGCGCCGTGGTGGCGAAGGCCGCCGAAGTCGCAAAGCCGGAGCCGGTCAAATCCGAGCCCACAAGGGTTGAGGCGGCGCGTGCCGAGATGCCGCCGCAGCCTGCGGGTCACGGCACCGGCAACGGCGTTCTCGGTGTCTTGCCGGCCGCGACCGCATCAGCGCCTCCGGCACCTGCACCACAGCCCGTTACGATCGCGTCGGCCGCGCCGCAGCCCCTGCCCGCCCCCGTCGCCCAGCCGGTCGCGCAAGCGCCGCAGGCCATGCCGGCGAGCCTACCCGCGAAGGTCCATACCGGCTGGATCGTTCAGGTCGGCGCGCTCGAGAGCGAAACCGAGGCGCAGGCGCGGATCGATGCGGCGCGCAATTCTTCCCGCGGCCTGCTCAACAAGGCCAACTCCTTCACCGAGCCGGTCATCGCCAAGGACAACCGCAAACTGTTCCGGGCGCGGTTCGCCGGCCTCGAGCGCGATCAGGCCGAAGCGGTCTGCCGGGCGCTGCGCCGTTCCGACATCGCCTGCATGGCGGTCCGCAACTGACGCTTAATTCTTTCTGAACGACCGCAAGCCCGCGCATCAAGGCGCGATGGCGAAACGCCATCGCGCCTTAGTTTATTGTTTGCGCATGATCTTTTCAGAAAACCGCTTCACACTTTTCCGGATCATGCGCTTGGTGCGGGCTTTGTCTTTTGGCGACCTGGTGGCCCACTTGCCTCGGTCCCGCAAACCTCTCGTCAAGGATTTACGGTTAAAACTTTCGACAGGACTGAACGACACCGCCGGACACGCGGGCAAGACGGCGTCTTGCGGGGTCAAGAAGCGAGTTTCGGTCCGTAGCGTTTGTAGCGTTGTCGGAGTTAGCCGTGATGCGTTCGAAGCAGAGTATCCTTGGCCTCGTTTACCCGGGCGGCGAGATACGTCGACCCCCCCTGGTCGGGATGCAGTTTCTTCATGAGCGCACGGTGAGCCCGTCCGATCTCGTCGCGCCCCGCGCCAGGCTGCAGGCCAAGGATCTGATAGGCCTCCTCCGCCGTCATTTTGCCGCTCGACGCCGCGCGGCGCTGCCCCCCTGCCGCATCTCGCTCCGCGTCCTCACGCCAAGCGGGAAACCGGCGGTCCAGATAGCTTTCAAGTAAGGCGACGCTTTCGGCATCGAACGCCGGGATCATCGCGATGAGCTGCGCGAGTTCGAACTCGTCCAGCGAACGTCCGGCATTGGGCCCGGCGAGTATGCGGCCCGTCAGCGCGCCGCTGTCATGATCCAGCGTCATGTCGAGATAAGGCGAGCGAACCTGTGATGTTTGGCCTGCCGAACGTCGCGAGCCGAGCCCGGAAAATATCCCGCCGATATTGCCGAAGCCGGCCGATTGCAATGGCGACCAGCCGAGCAGCCCTGCCCCGAACAGGCCGATCGGAATCGCAACCGCGAGCTCGCCTTTGGCGCCGGTGAAGGCCGCCACTGCCAGCGCCAGCACGCCGCCGGTGATCCTGATGGCGCGCGCAAGCACAGCCGGATTGGCCGCGCGAAACATTTGCAGCAACAAGTACAGCACCAGGACGGCGACGGCGCCCGCGATCAGGGTCGGCATGGCGCCAATATAATGGCAGGCGCGCTCAAAAGGCAGGGATCACTTCAGCTGGCCGAGCAATTTGGCCGCCCCGCTTTCGCGCGACGACAGCCGCTTCAGCGCTTCCCGTCCGCCCGCGGCATAGGCTGCGGCCGCCCGCAGCAGTTCGCGCAGTTGCGCGGCGGCGCCCGGATCGAACCTGCACCAGGCGCCACCGGTCAGGCGCGCGATCTCACGGAACGCCTGCTCGGCGCCGGCATCGTGCCCCTCCTGGAACATGAAGGCGGGCACTTTGAGCAGGCCGAGCTCGCCGGCCTTGGCGCAGAGCTCGTCGACGTCCTCTTCCATGGCATCGCCGACGAACACGATCGCCCGCACGCCTGATGACGTCGCTTCGCGCCGCGCCTCCGCCAGCACCTTGCCGATCTGGGTATTGCCGCCGCGACAATCGATCTTGCCCATCAGCTTTGCGAGTTGGGCAGTGTCGGAAATCCAGGCGCTGGCGCGGCATTCGTTGAAGCCGCGGTAATAGACCAGCCGGATATCGAGACTGCCCAGCGAAGCGGCCTCGCGGAACATGTCGGCCTGCAGCGCGCAGGCCATGTCCCAGGTGGGCTGACGGCTCATGGTGGCATCGAGCGCGAAGATCAGCCGGCCGCGTCCACCTTGCGCGTGCGGCGACATCGCGCGCGCCTTGGCGACGAACGCGGCGATGTCGTCTGATGTCGAGGGTTTGCTTTCCGGCAGCGAGCGCGATTTGGCGGCTTCATTCGAAGCAGCCACTTTGCCAGATCCGGGTTTTGTGGGTTCGCGGGACATCGGCGCTCGCCGACAACCTAGCACACCGGCGAAACTGACGCCTAATGCGTCAGGGCCTTCTTTTGTCCGGCGTCCTTGCCGGTCGGCACGTAAACCGGAACGGGACCGGGATCGACGATATTGTTCTGGGTCTTCACTTCGACGGGCGCAACATCCGTGTTGTCGGTGGTGTCGAGGAACTTGTCCAGCATGCCCTGGATCGAGGTCTTGGCCTCTTCCGATCCCGTGTCACGCATGTCGTTGTGCTGGAAGCCCGTGTTGACCACCGTAATGCCGTCCTTCTCGCACTCATCCGCGCTCGGAATGACGCCGGGATCGGTCTTGAACTGCGGGTCCTTGGAGCGGAAGGACAGAATCTTGAACTTGCCTCCGGTGGTGAAGGGCACGCGCAGATTGTCCAGCGTCACGACCTTCCGGACGACCTCGGGATACTGCTTGGCGAAATACATCGTGATGTCGCCGCCCATGGAATGACCGATGACGGTGAGATGGTCGTAGTCCGCGTTGGGCTCCATCTCCCGCATTTCCTTGACCGCGAACTTGATGTTGGCCACGCCGCGCTGGATCTGCGTCAGGCGGCCGACAAAGATCTCACCGACCTTTGTCACCATCGGCGCATCGGTCGGCAGATCGTGCTGGATGCTGATGACGATATAGCCGCGCGCGGCCATCAGGTTTGCGAGGAAGGAGTATTCGGTGTTCTTGACGGTGTTGCCGTGATTGAAGATCGCGACCGGCAGCTTCAGCATGCCGGCATCAGCCTGCATCTCCTTGTCGCGGCGGACGGCGATATCGACCGCAACCGGACGGTTGTCGCGCTCGGGATCGTTGAACGTGATCGATTGATGATGGATTGCCCACTTGCTGGCCGTGAAATAGCCCACGACCATCAGCGCGCTGACTGAAAGCAGAACCGTAATTCCACGCTTCATGGCGATCCCTGTAAGTCCGTTTCTTTGCCGCGCCGGACTCTCGGAGTGTTGCTTATCCCCTTTATATACGTCACGCCGGAGTGACCGGAAGTCCAAAAGTTGTGAACTCACCGCCTGAACGTTGTGCGGTGCATCTACTCCTTGCGCAACCCCGCGAATTCACGGGTGGGCGGCCGGCCATCATGAGACGCCAGCACTGAAGGACGGGTTCAATTTCGGGGTAAAAGGCGGGTAAACCGCAGCTCGGCCGGATTCCCGCGGAAGTCGCTCCAAAACGGCGGCAAACGCTGCGGGCGTCTCAAGCCCCGAGAATGTCGTGGACTTCGAGGGGCTTGTCGACCTGATTGAACCATTCGAGCCGGTTTGCGGCGCGGCGGCGGCCACGTTCGTCGAGCGGCAGCTTGAGCAGCCGCAGCAGCGTGGTCACCTCTTCCCGGGCGGTGACGTGGCCGAGATTCGGCCGCGTCCCCAGTGTCGCCTCGTCGATGTCATCGAGCGCGGTCAGCCCGCGGGGGAAGAACTCGCGGTACACCACGCGTTCGGCAAAGCCGTCCACCGAGCGGAAACCGAGGCGGAACGACAGCTCGTTGAGGCCGTCGGCGACCAACTGCTTGTTGCGCGAGCCGATCATCGACAAGCGGTTGCGGACCACGATCCAGTCGGTCGTGGCACCGTCGAGCTGGCGGCGCTTGCGGCGGGTATCGCGAACCATTTCCGCGTAGTGGCTTTCGCCGGTCACGGCATAGGTCTGCGGATCGACGGTCCCGAGCACGTCGAAATCGAGGAAGCTGTCATTGATCGGGGTCACCAGGGTGTCGGCCATCGAATGCGCCAGCCGCATCAGATAGCTGTCGGTGCCGGGGGTATCGATCACGATGAAATCGAAGGTGCGCTCGACCTCGCTGACGGCAGTCATGAACTGCTGGAATTCGGAGTTCTCGTTGTCGGCGATCTGCATGGTGTCGCCGAGCTTGATCAACCGGTGCACCGGAATTTCGAGGTTGAGCCCGGTACGGCGGGCCCAGGCGGCGCGGTTGTTGATGTAGCGGGTGAAACTTTGCTGGCGGCAATCGAGGTCGATGGTGGCCACGCGCTGGCCGGCTTTCAACAGGGCAACGGCGATGTGCAAGGCGGTCGTGGACTTGCCCGACCCGCCTTTTTCGTTGCCCAGCACGACCACATGGGCCGACCCGGACTGTCCTTGACTCGTCTGCACCAGCATCGCTCAACCCCTGTGGATATCTTCAAGTCACGGGCGCTCACGGTCAAGTCAAATGCGCGCCACAGCATTCAAATCATAGCCGGTGTTGCTTAATCATGAATGCCTACTCGCACCGCGCGGTCTGTGATCGATCCCACAATCTCCGGGATCTTTCAAAGCCGCGCCTGTGCGCGCTGCCGCCGGCTGCGAGGCTCAGCTCCCGCGCTTGGCGGCGGAGCGACGGACTTGATAATGTCGGATTCTGTCCTCACGCGGCAAAGCCGTTGACCGCCATCCCCAACAGATTGATGCCGATGCCCCGCAGCCCAATTGTCGCCCGCACGGTCCCCGCGTTGCGCCGGGCCATCGACGGCTTCCGTGCCAGGAAGGGGACAGTCGCGTTGGTGCCGACCATGGGTGCGCTCCATGACGGGCATGTGTCGCTGGTGCGGCTGGCGAAACGGCGCGCGGCGAAAGTGGTCGTTTCGATTTTCGTCAACCCGACCCAATTCGCACCGACCGAGGATTTCTCTTCTTATCCGCGCACATGGAAATCCGACATGGCCAAGCTGTCGGCTGAAGCCGTCGACCTGGTCTGGCATCCCGACGTGAAGACCATGTATCCGGATCGATTCGCCACGCGTATCGTGCCGGAAGGTCCGGCAACCGCAGGTTTGGAAGATCGTTTTCGGCCGCACTTCTTCGGCGGCGTCGCCACGGTGGTGGGCAAGCTTTTCACGCAGGTACGCCCGGATTTCGCGATCTTCGGCGAAAAGGACTATCAACAACTTCGGGTGGTAGCGCGCATGGCGGCCGATCTCGATCTCGGCGTCAAGGTGATCGGATTGAAGACCGTGCGCGAACGTGACGGGCTCGCGATGTCCTCACGCAATGTCTATCTCTCCGACGACGAGCGGCTGGTCGCAAGCGAGCTGTTCCGCGCAATGAAAGAGAGCGCGGGCCGGTTGCGCGCCGGCGATGACGTCGAGACCGCGATGCTGGCTGGATCCGAAATCATCAAGGCGGCTGGCTTTGCGCTCGACTATTTCGAGCTCCGCCATGCCGAGAGCCTGGCGCCGGTGACCTCCATCAAGGGCGGCCCCATGCGCATTCTGGTCGCAGCCAGGCTCGGCACGACCCGGCTGATCGACAATCTGGCGGTCTAGGTCGAGCGACGGTTTAGAGCAGGCCGAGATCGCGCAGTTCGCGCCGCAGCGGCTCGGGCATGGCCGCAATCGTGCCGGCTGCGGCCCTGCCGAGGTCTGCGGGCGCCGAATCCTCGGCCAGGTAGCGCCAGCCCTGGAACGGCCGCATCGGCCGTGGCGACACCGCGATCACCTTGGGCTGCATCACGAGGCGGCAGCGTCCGATCCCGTCCTTGTCGCGAAACGGCTCGATCGCGATGATCTTCTCGCGGGCGGCCACCTCGCCGCGGATCACCCAATAGAGCGAGCCCCCAGCCAGGATGTCGTCGACCCGCTTCGGCGTCATACGGGTGACGTGGACGTGGCGCTGCGGCAGGCCCTTCTTCCGGGCGGTTTTCATCCGCTCGGCGATCCACTGCTTGAGTTCTTTGACGGAATCGCAGCCTACGGCGAGCTTGATCAGGTGAAGCGGCATGGGTTTCGGGTCACGTCCAAGGTCAACATCTGCCAGCAGTCATTCGCGGCCTGCGGCTTCGATGTCAAATCCAAAACGGTACTATAAACAGGGATTTGCACGCACATTTTCGCGCGCGCCTCAAAGCCGTCACTGATCGTCGTTGGTGGTCGCCGCCGCAGGTGCAGCCGCCGGGGTGATCGGGGTCGGCGCAGCTGGCCTCTTGGCTGCCTGCTTCTTCGGCGCCGGGGGCGGTTTCGCCTCCGCCGCAGCCGGCGGAGGTGCAGCTGCAGGCTTGGCAGCGCCCGTGGCCGGCGCCCCTGCCCGCCCCGCGGCGCCTGGCTCGGGCGTCATGATGCTGATCGGGGGGGTCGAAGCGGCGCTCGGAAATTCCGCATTGGTGGGCCGGCCGGTCGGCAGCGACGGCGGCAGCATCGCCACTGCGCCGGTTGCGGGCGGCGGAGCATTCCATGCGGCGGCGTAGCGGGACACCAGCACGTCATAGGCGTGCTCGTCCATGTTGGTGATGATCTGGTGGTTGTCAGTCAAGGAGCGGAACGCCGGGCATTGTGTCGGCGTGCAGCGGTCGCGTGCCAGCAACACCTGCGCCACCAGACCGTAGCGGTCGCGCTCGACGGCGCGGCGCAGCCCCTGCAATTCGGGGGTCATGCTCTTCTGAGCCGTCGCGGCATCGCCATACGAGGCCAGCCGCGTCATCATCTGCGCCATGTGATTGACGGCGGCGGCGGTCGAATCCGCGGACGCAAACACCGCCCTCTCACAAGCCGCGGCGACCGCGTCGCCGGCGATGTCGTCGACGCAGGACAACGCCGGCAGCGACGCGGTGACTGACGCGACGGCAGCCGGATGTCTGTCGACGGAAGAGGCTGTCGGACGAGCCAGGGGACCGTAGCCGCGAACGGTCGCGGCCACCGCGACCCCGACCGCCAGCAGCGTGATGACGGTCAGGGCGCCGTTGGCCACCGACCTCTCCGCACGCAGCAGCGTGATCAGCAAAATCAGGGCAAAGAAGCCGGCGGCTGCCAGCGTCACCCACATCGGAAATTCCGGTGAACGCCAGATCTCATCCAGCGAAGCTGGCAAGGCCCAATTCATGCGCGACATCCCTTCACGCAGCACTCACAGCAGATGCCAACAAGCATCCGCTCAAAGCAGATGGTTCTGCAAACGAGGCGTTTTGACGACGCGAAAGTTCCGCATCGTCAGGCTGTTCGTCTGATCCGCTCGCGTACGGTCGGAGCTGCGCCTCAGGAGGCTGCGAGCTGGCTTTCGCGGGCGACACGCTCGAAAGCTTCGGTCGAGCTCTTGATCCGGTACTGACAGTCGTCACCTTCGGAGGGAAGCTGGCGGATCACTTCATAGGTGCCGGTCGCGGCCGGACGCGAGACATTGCTCGCCGTGAAATAGACGGTCGCCCCAACAGGATACTTATGCTTCAACGCCCTCTCCATCACAGAAACTGCCGGTTCGCGCCATGGTCCCGCTGCGAAGCCGACTGGAAACCGGGCAGTTCTATAGCATGCGGACTCGCTTTTTGACCAGTCACATCCGGACATGGCAAATGCGCGGATATTTCAATTCTTTCAGTCGGATAGACCTAATTTACCGCTTCGGCCCGATCGGTTAGCCTCCCGAACCGTGGTTTTTTTGCGGCAGGCGTCCTAAGCCCCGTGCGGCAGTTTGCCATCGGGGCTGGCTTTGTCGACCGCGACCGGAAGCTGGTGAGCTATCACCTCAGCGACCTGATCGATCGGGATGTTGTACTTGGCGGCAAGCTGCCGGACCACGTCGCTGCCGAGCACCTGCTTCAGCTGGTCTGCGGTGATTGGCAGGTTCTGGCCGGTCCCGACCCACGACTTGGCGATGTCGCCGAGGCCGGACTGCTGAAGCTTGGCGACGATGGCGTTGAGACCGCCCTGCCCGCCGCTGCCCATCACCTCGCCCAGTACGGCCGGAAGCACGGCAGCGCCAAGCTGGCCGAGGATGCCCGAACTTTCCAGTGAATCGAGAATACCCATGGCAATTCCTCTCCGGTGTGGCGGCAATCCATTTGACGCGCGGGCGGATTCGACTGCGTTCCCGGGCGTCCGTCAAGCCGCGTGCGCTATCACAATTCCTGCTTCAGACGGTCTCGAACTTCTCGATGACGAGCGTCTCCGCCAGACCAGCCCTGGTCCATTCGGCAAACGCAGGCAGCGCCATCATCGTCTCCATGTAAGCTTTCACAGCGGGGCTGACATCGATCGCATAGGTGCGGAAGCGGTGCACGACGGGAGCAAACATGGCGTCCGCAGCTCCGAAGGCGCCGAACAGGAACGGCCCTGATTTTCCGTATCGCGCGCGGCATTCGCTCCAGATCTGGTCGATGCGCGCGACATTGGCGCGGGCATCCGCCGAGAGCGCAATGCCGCGGATCGGCCGGTGCAGGTTCATGCCGCATTCGTTGCGGAGCGGCAGAAAGCCGGAATGCATTTCAGCCGAGATCGACCGCGCATGCGCGCGCGCGGCGCGATCGTCGGGCCACAGCTTCACGTCGGGAAGGCGCTCGGCGAGGTATTCGATGATTGACAGGGAATCCCAGACGGTGACGTCGCCGTCGATCAGGCACGGCACCTTGCCGGCGCGCGAGAAACTCAGGATACGGTCCTTGTCGGCGGGGTTGTCGGTATAGAGCGGGACGAAGATTTCCTCGAAGGCGATGTTATTGGCGCGCAGCGCAAGCCACGGCCGCATCGACCATGACGAATAGTTCTTGTTGCCAATCACGAGCTTCAAAGTCATTGGGGGCATCCGTATGATCCGCCTGCCTGGAGCGCGATGGGATTAGGATAAATCGCCATCGCGCTCCAGTTATTAATTGAGCATGATCTTTTCGGAAAACCGGTGCCCACTTTTCCGGATCATGCTCCAAGGCCTTGGGCCACGTCAGGCAAGGGATACAGCATGGGTTCTCATTGGGTCGACATTCTGGCGATCAGCTTCTTCGTGATCGAGTGGGTCACTTACGGCTTCACGCTGGAGCACACTGCCTACGGGCGCAACAGCCTTTCGTCGCGGATGAACGTCTACCGCGAGGTCTGGGCCCGCCGCCTGCTCGATCGCGAGGCACGAATGGTCGACATGCAGGTGGTGATCTCGCTGCAAACAGGGACGGCGTTCTTCGCCTCCACCAGCCTGCTTGCGCTCGGCGGCGGGCTTGCGCTGCTGCGCGCCACCAACGACGCGCTCGCCGTGCTGAGCAAGTTGCCGATCGACATCAGCCCGTCGCCGGCGTTGTGGGAGATGAAATGCGTCGGGTTGATCCTGATCTTCATCTACGCCTTCTTCAAATTCGCCTGGTCCTACCGGTTGTTCAACTATGTCGCGATCATGGTCGGCGCGATGCCGCTAACCTCCGAGCGCGATACGGCGGAGGCCGAGGCACACGTGATCCGCACCGCGCGCCTGTTCGAGTCCGCGGGCCGGCATTTCAATCGCGGCCAGCGCGCGTTCTTCTTCGCGCTCGGCTATCTCGGCTGGTTCGTCAGTCCATGGGTGCTGTTCTTCACCACCGCGCTGGTCGTGGTCGTGACCTGGCGGCGGCAATTTGCCTCAAATGCCTGGCGCGCGATGGGGGACTAGTGGTCCAATTCCAACATTCGCATCCCCTTGCGGCGGGCACTTTTGCGAATGTTGGAATTGAAGGACCACTAGAAAATATTGATTCTAGTGGAGCTTTGGATTTGACGTTCGCTTGCGAACGCGCGGCCAGCAGGTAGCGAACGTCAAATCCGCTCCACTACGAGCTGAAGTCGCGCGGCGTGAAGGTCACGTCGATGACCTTCCACTCGTTGTATTTCTCTGGCGGCAACATGGTGTAGGGCTGGCAGGCGGCGAGCGCCGCCACCGCGCCGTCCTTGAGGTCGACGGCTTTCAATGCGGCCGTCCCCTCCTTGACCATGGGCTCGGCCGCGAGCCGGCCGTCGGGCCTCATCAGGATCCTCAACTTGATCATCAGATCATCCGATGGCGAGAGCGATGACGGCAGCTTCGCGCATTGCCTGATGCGAGCGCGAAACGCAGCGATTATGTCGGCGTTCACGTCGGTCCGGGCCGCGGCATTGTCGGGGTCACCCTTCTTGTCACCTGTGTCCGCCGACAGAACAGACGCCGGCAGCGCCTCCGGCAGGCCGAGCGGGATGTGATATTTGACGGTCACGTCAGGCTCGGGAGGCAGATAGGCCGACGACGGCTGTGGCGCAGCTGCCGGAGCCGAAATGGGTTGCGGTGTCTTCGCTTGCGGCTGGGATTGCGCCGGTGATGGCACTGGCTGCGGCCGGACCGCTGCATTCTTGCGGTTGGACTGCGCAGCCTGCCGTGCCTCCTCCGCCGCCAGCGTCGCCGGCGGCAGTGCCGGCGTTTCGGCAGGCTTCGTCGAGGCGTTCAAATCGGTCGGCCATTGCGGCGATTTCGGAGGCGTCGGCTCGGCCTTGTTCTCGATCTCATCAGGCGTGACGATATCGATCGTGACCGACTGGCTCGGTATGCTGCCGAGCGGTCTGCCTTGGGCATAGACGAGCACCAGCGCCACGATCGACAAATGCGCGATCGCCGATGCCGCGGTCTCCGGCCGCACGAATTGCCGAATTCCCACCATGTTCGGCCGATGTTGAGTGACGCCCTATTCCCCTAATCTAGCACAGGCTAGTGGTCCGATTCCAACATTCGCACGCCCTTGCGGCAGGCACTTTTGTGAATGTTGGAATCAGGGGACCACTATAGGGCGCGTGCTCATAACCGCCGTGTGGGCTTTACCCAAAAGCGGACATCGCCGGGTGACCACGGCACACCAAGAACGGACAAAAGGCTGTTACCTGGCGACAAAAAAGAAATCCTCTTTTCCCGGAAGCGAACCGTAGGTGTAGGGCTCCTGCCGACCGGCGGTTGCCTCCATCACGTCGTCGCGCACAAGACGGAAGACCTTGTTGATCTCAACGCCAGGCGTTGCAATCCGCTGCACCACAGAATCAAATCCGCCTCGTAAGGCGTACACCAACTATCTCCGCTCAAGACCATAAGCGAAAGTAACCTGGTCGCCTGCGGCAATTTGCACGCCAATTAGAACTGAAATTTAGCACTCCTCCCCACCATGCCCGCTACTCCGCAGCAAGATTTAGCTCGAACTCAGTTTGAGCCCTCCGACGCCATTGCCACTGAACCTATGCTGATTGCGAATCTCTAAAAAAGCGCGACACGGCAACAATTCCTGTGCGCGGCTAAACGGCACGCGCGGCACCATGCAACTTTGAACAATCCACTAAAGAGTATTGCGATGCCGATTTGCCAATCCGACAAGTTACCTTATTATCACAGTTTGCGAATTGAGAATTGAGGCGGATAAAGTACATGATGCGTTTCGGCCAATTTTTTTTCCATGCGCTTGCTATTTCACTGATCAACACGCCTGCCATGGCGTTCAGTCAAAAGGACAACCTTGAATGTTCGCAACCTAGCAGCCCTGATCAACAGGTTGCGGCCTGCACCCGCGCTCTGAATGCCGGAGGATTGACTGCAATCGGCCATACTATTTTTCTCTCGAACCGCGGCAACGCGTGGCTTGATAAGCACTTGCCGGATCGAGCCATATCCGATTTCGACGAAGCGCTTCGATTTACTCCAAAGCATGCGTTTGCTTTGAATGGCCGCGGGAATGCCTGGAGGGTCAAAGGCGATTACGATCGGGCGATCGCCGATCTCACACTATGTATTAGTCTTATCCCAAAGGCAGCCATTCCGTATAACGGCCGAGGCACGGCTTTTTTTGACAAAGGTGATTACGAAACGGCGATAAAGGACTTCGACCAAGCGATCCGGCTCGATCCCAAATATGCTGATGCATTCAATGGCCGAGCCAACGCCTGGCGGAACAAAGGCGAATTCGACCGTGCGATAAGCGACTATACGGAATCTATTCGCCTACGACCAACACATCCATTCGGCTACAACGGGCGCGCCTCGACCTGGGCCGAGAAGGGTGACACCGAGCGCGCTATTGCCGATTATACAGTCGGCATCGCGCTTGATCCGACCGCTGAAATTCCTTTCAATAATCGCGCGCTTCTTTGGCGCAACATTGGCGAATACGACAAGGCCATCGCCGACGACAACGAAGCTATCAGGTTGAACCCGAAATTCGACACCGCGGTTTCAAATCGCGGTGAAATTTGGCGCCTGAAAGGCGATTTGACCAAAGCGCTCGCCGATCAAAACGAGGCGACACGACTTAACCCAAAAAACGGAACAAATTTGGTATTGCGCGGTGATACCTACCGCTACATGGGGGACTTGAAGCGCGCGCTGGCCGACTATGATGCCGCAGTAGCTATGTCACCGGATGATATATCCGCCTACACGGGACGCGGCCTAACGTTCGAAAAACTCGATGATTTGACGCGCGCCAGAGTCGAGTTTCAGAATGCACTTTCAACAAAGAGCCAAAAGAGATTTGACAAGGATGCGGCCGCGCTCGAGACAGCGCGTGCGCATCTTGCTGCACTAGCTTCCGGCGCTCCGCTTCCGGTCATTCCAAACGCTCCAACAAAGGCCCTGTCATCAATATCTATTCCGACCACTAATGCAGTTTTGCCCCACGCGATACAGCCGCAGCCCAAACAGGGGCGACGTGTTGCGTTGGTCATCGGAAATTCGGCCTATAAGACAGTACCGGCGCTGCCCAACCCCGAGAAAGATGCCGAAGCAATTGCCGCCTCGTTGAAAAATGTTGGTTTTGATACGGTCACGCTGGCAACCGATCTTACACGCGAAAAGCTCGTCGATGCACTACGCCTTTTTGCAAATGCGGTCGAGGAGGCCGACTGGGCTATGGTTTATTATGCCGGTCATGGCATGGAGGTTGGTGGAGTAAACTATCTTATTCCCGTCGACGCAAAAATTGCAGTAGACCGCGACATTCAGTTTGAGGCGGTTACTCTTGATCAGGTTCTCGCAACTGTCGAAGGCGCTAAAAAGATCAAGATCGTCATGCTTGATGCCTGCCGCGACAATCCGTTCAATCCCCGCAGGACTGCTGCGCCGGACGCGGTTGCGGCAACTGCGCTTACAGCAGGAGCCCCAATCGCATCGCGCTCAATTGGACGCGGCTTGGGTGAAGTTAAGGTGACGGGCGCAACTCTCGTCGTGTACGCGGCGAAGAATGGACAAGTGGCACTAGATGGTGATGGCGGCAACTCGCCGTTTGCGATTGCTGTTATTCAACGAGTTGCAACTCCTGGCGTTGAAATCAACAAGCTATTCCGGTTGGTGCGGGACGACGTGATGGAGGCTACGGCTGGACGCCAAGAGCCATACACTTACGGCTCATTACCAGGCAAAGAAGATTTTTTCTTTGTAGCCAAATAGCAGCCATGCCTGGATTTGGAATCATGAACGTCCACTTTGGGTACACGGCCTCAGGGCAGGTCCGCTCCGCCCCCAGAGCAGACATCGGGGCCGCTGAGCATTTATGAGTACGCGCCCTGGCAAAACATTGAAGCCGGTGGAGCTTTGGATTTGACGTTCGCTTTGCGAACCCGCGGGCCAAGGTTAGCGAACGTCAAATCCGCTCCACCAGCCGACGCGGCTCAATCCCATTTCGGCGCAAAACCGTAATCGGTGAGACGCCTGGCATTGGCCAGTCCCGCTATGGCGGCCATGTCGTCGTCATCGAGCGAAAAATCGAAAATATCGATGTTTTCCGACAGCCGCTCGATGCGCGACGTGCGCGGGATGGCACAAACATTCTGCTGCACCAGCCAGCGCAGGCACACCTGCGCGGTGGTCTTGCCGTAGCGGGCAGCAATGGGCGCGAGCGTGCTGTCGTTCTTGATCCTGCCCTTGGCCACCGGACTGTAGGCGACCAGCGCCAGCTGATGCTGCCGCGCAAGCCTCTTTCACCTTCGTCTGGTCGAGATAGGGATGGTACTCGACCTGATCGCACACCAGCGGCTCCGGACAAGCGGCCACCGCCTCCTCGACCAGCGCCACCGTGAAATTCGAGACGCCGATGTGGCGGGCGAGACCCATTTGCTTGACACGCGCCAGCGCGCCCAGCGTTTCCGGCAACGGCACATGCGGATTTGGCCAGTGCAGCAGCAACAGATCGACATGGGGCATGCGCAGCTTGACCAGGCTTTCCTTGGCGGAACGCTCGAGTTCGTTGGGCGCGAAATGCGTGGTCCAGACCTTGGTCGTCACAAAGACGTCGTCGCGCCTGATACCGGAGGCGCGAATTCCTTCGCCGACCTCACGCTCATTCTCATAGATTTGCGCGGTATCGAAGTGGCGATAGCCGAGCCCCACGGCCTGCTCGACGATGCGGGCGCATGTCCGCCCGCGCAGCTCCCAGGTGCCGAGCCCGATGGAGGGAATCTTCGCGCCATTGGCTTCGACGAACTGCATCAGCGGGCACTCCACACCCGCATTATGAAGTGGAGCGGATTTGACGTTCGCCACGCTATATGCTGCGAGGTCATTGTGCGAACGTCAAATCCAAAGCTCCACTAAAATCATATTTTGTCAGTGGTCCTTTGATTCCAACATTTGCAAATGTACCCGCCGAAAAGGAATGCGAATGTTGGAATCGGACCGCTAGCCGCGCTCAGGCCTTGGCGAGTGCGGCAAACACCGTCTCGGGCGAATGCGCGATCACCGCGAGCAATGCGCGCGCCGGCCCGCGTGGCGCGCGCTTGCCCTGTTCCCAGTTCCGGATGGTCTCGACGGGAACGCCGAGGCGCGCCGCGAATTCCTGCTGCGTCAGCTGTGAGCGGCGGCGGAGATCGCGCACCTCGACCGGCCCGGCCTCGCCTGCCGGCATTGCCGGCTGCAGCGGGAACTCCTGCCCGTCCCGCAACTCGACAATCCGTCCGTCCGCCTTCAGCCGCAAGCGCATGATTCACCCCGATCAAGGCAGCCATCATGGGCGAAGGCCGTTAAGGTCCGATTAACGATATAAGTGACTGTTCGAGCGCGCCTATTTCAGGCCGAACCACAGCGTGGCGATACCGAGGAAGGAGAAGAAACCGACCACATCGGTCACGGTCGTGACGAAGGTCCCGGAGGCCACGGCCGGATCCGCCCTCACCCGCTCCAGCACCATCGGGATCAGGATGCCACCGAGCGCGCCGGCGAACAGGTTGCAGATGATCGCAAGCCCGATCACGATCCCCAGTCCGGGAATCCTGAACCAGGCCACTGCCGCAACGCCGGTGATGACGGCGAAGGCGAGACCGTTGACGAGGCCCACCAGGGCTTCGCGGATGACGACGCGCATCGCATTGTTCGGACCGAGCTCGCGGGTCGCCAGCGCGCGCACGGCCACCGTCATGGTCTGGGTGGCGGCGTTGCCGCCCTGGCTCGCCACGATCGGCGCCAGCACGGCGAGCGCCACCATCTTTTCCAATTGCCCCTCGAACAGGCCGAGCACGGACGATGCGAGGAAGGCGGTGGCGAGATTGACCAGCAGCCAGTTGAAGCGGCCCTTGGCGATGGTCCAGACGTTGTCGGACAATTCTTCATCGCTGGTGACGCCGCCGAGCGCCTTGAGATCCTCATCCGCCTCCTCCTCGATCACGTCGACGACGTCGTCGACCGTGATCACACCGACGAGGCGGTCTTCGGCGTCGACCACGGGGGCTGCGACCAGATTGTACTTGCCGAACAGCCGCGCCACCTCTTCCAGATCATCGGTGACGGCGACACGGCGGCGGTCCTCGTCGATGAGATCGGCGAGCGGGACGGGTCGACGCGAGCGCAAGAGCACATCCAGCGGGATCGCGCCCTGCCAACGGCGGGCAGCGTCGACCGCGTAGATTTCATAAAACCGGTCCGGCAGGTCGGCTGTCTCGCGCATGTAGTCGATGGCCTGCCCGACGGTCCAATCCGGCGGCACCGTGATGAACTCGGTCTGCATCCGCCGGCCGGCGGAGTCTTCGGGATAATCCAGGCTGCGCTCGAGCGCGTCGCGCTCGCGCGGCGGCAACTTCTCGAGGATTTCCTCCTGGTCTTCTTCGTCGAGGCCTTCGAGCAGCTCGACCGCATCGTCGGATTCGAGCTCGCGGACGCCTTCCGCAACCGTCTCCGGCTCGAGCTCTTCGAGGATTTCCTCGCGGACGGCGTCGTCGACCTCGTTCAGGGCGGAGAAATGGAAATCGGCGCCGGTCAGTTCCACCAGGCTGACGCGGTCGTCCGGCTCCAGCGCTTCGATCAGGTCGCCGAGATCGGCTTCGTGCAGCTCGGCCACGACCTCGCGCAGGAACTTGGCGTCGCCAGCCCTGATGCAACGGGTGATCTCTTCGATGAATTGAGGACGGATGTCGCCCTCCTCGTCGCGCATCGGCAAGCGCTCGAGGATGGAGGCTTCGGCATGGGCAACGTCCGTCTCTTCGACCATGGTGCCCTCGCCGTTTGACAGATGGGTTCAACTCGTCTGAGCTATGCCCGCACGCAATACCCAATGGGCAACGGCAAGCCAATGCCAAATGTGCGCCAGCAGAAAATGGCTCGCAGGCCTGGCCGTGCATCGGCCATGACGCTTGCTATTCTGGTTTGGACGGCGGCCGCGCAGGCCGCCGATTGTCCGCGCAAGGGAACGCTTGGCACCTCGCGCGTCATGGCGGTCGATCCCGCGCTCTGGCCGCGGATCGGCCGCAGGGATTTTTCGCAGACCCTGCCACTGCGGGATCACGAGGTGGTGTTGACGTTCGACGACGGCCCGTGGCCGGCGACCACACCTCGCGTTCTGCGGACACTGGCGCACGAATGCGTGCGCGCCACGTTCTTCCTGATCGGCAAGCCGGCGTCGGAGTTCCCATGGATCGTGCAGGCGACCGCCGCCGAGGGACATTCGATCGGGCATCACACCTGGAAGCATTTCAGCCTGCAGCAAATGCCAACTGCGGACGCCATCGAGGCAATCGACCACGGGATTTCGGCGGTCGAGACGGCACAACACGGGATCGAGACCACGACGCCGTCGACACCGTTCTTTCGCTTTCCCGGCTTCCAATCGACGCCAGCCTTGCTTGATCTGCTGCAGTCGCGCGGCATCAGCGTGTTCTCGACCGACCTGTTGGCGAACGACTGGGTCAGAATGACGCCAAAACAGGAACTCCATCTGCTGGTCAAACGGCTGAAACTCAGGAATCGCGGGATCATCCTGCTGCACGATCCGCAAGCCACCACCGCGGCGATGCTGCCGGCGTTCCTGCATTACCTCAGGGAACACCACTATCGCGTTGTCCATCTCGTCCCCGCGAACGCTGGACGCGAGCCCCATTAACCCTCATCAAATGGTGGTGTGGCGTTTCGGGGACAGTGCGCTCAAAACAGCTGTGAAAATCGCCAATTAGGGCCCGCGTTCACGATGCGGCATGCGATGATCGTCTAATTGTGAACCCGCGAACGCACGTCCGAGACAAATTTCGACAAACGGACGAAAGAAAAACAGGGCCCAGGGGAATCAGTGGGAATGAAGACGGTGCGCATGATCGGTAAGGTAGGCTCGCGGACGCGATCAACAACGGTCCTCTGCCTCGGACTTTTCACGAGCCTCGCTGCCCAGGGCGCGCTGGCCGCGGACTGCCCCGGCCATCCCGACGCGATCGGCACGGAGCGCACCATCGTGGTCGATCCGCGCGCGCATCCGCGCCTCGGCACCATGCAGTATCCCGAAACCCTGCCGCTCAGGGATCACGAGGTGGTGCTGACCTTCGACGACGGTCCGCTGCCCCGCAACAGTGACCAGGTCCTGCAGACGCTCGCCGACAATTGCGTGAAGGCGACATTCTTCCTGATCGGTGAGCAGGCTCGCGCCAATCCGGAAGGCGTCCGCAAGCTCGCGGCAGCCGGTCACACCATCGGCACGCACAGCCAGACCCATCCGCTCACCTTTCACAAGATGCCGATCGAGCAAGCCGAAAAACAGATCAACGACGGCATCGCGTCGGCGACGGCGGCGCTGAGCGACCCCACCGTGATCGCGCCGTTCTTCCGGATTCCGGGCCTGCTGCGCGCCGAAGGGGTCGAGGAATATCTCGCCGGTCAGGGCATCCAGGTTTGGAGCGCCGATTTCCTTGCCGACGACTGGCACCGCATTTCATCGGCGCGGGTCTACGACCTCGCGATAAAACGTCTGGAGGCGCGCGGCAAAGGCATCCTGCTCTTACACGATATCCAGGCGCGCACCGCGGCCGCCTTGCCGAAGATCCTGCAGACGATGAAAGCACGCGGATACAAGATCGTGCAGGTCGTGCCCGCGACCCTGCAGCAGCCGGCGACGCCGACCGATCCGGAGGATTGGAAGTTCAGCCCGCCTTCCGAATCCGTACCGATCGCGCGATGGCCGAAGGTTCCCAATTTCGTCTACGCCGAGACCGATACGCTCGCCGCCCCCGCGCTGGCGGATTTCAATTCGCCCGACGGCAAGCTGTTGCTGTCCTCCGAGCCGCTCGCGCGTGCGAGGAACCGCGGCGCGGTACCGCTCCCGCAGGAGCCGCCTTGGCCGCGCGCGCCCGACATCACCGTCCAGACCGCAGCCGTCGCACTGCCGGTGCCCGCGGAAGCCCTGTTCACGGTGCCGGAGGACGCGCATGCTGCGTTCCGGGTCGCGCCTCCGTCGCGCGCCGCCATCGCCGCTGCCGATGATGAGGACAGGCCGAAACGCGCCTCGCGTGGCCGTGGCTCTCAAAAATACGCCGAGCGCGGACGCGGCCGGGCACGCATTGCTCATGTCGCGCCGGCGCGGCGCGGAACGCACGCCGCCTCGCCGGGTGCAAAGCCTGCGGCGCATGCCGCAGCCGCTCCCAAGCGTCCGGTGCGGGTGGCGGCGCTGAAGAAGCGTTAGGGCGACCCTGGCTTCAGGGCGTCCAAATTGTTCTCGATGAAATCCTGCGGCACATCGAACTTGCCTTGCTGCAAGTCGTAGCGCATGCGCCAGCCACGAACGGTGACAAGCTGGTGATGCTTTTTGGTGGGCTCGACCTCGCCCCACAGCGACATGACGATGTAGCGGTTCTCCGGCCAGTTCACGCCGAGATTGCGGTAGTTCTCCGGAATCCCTTTCAGGAGCCCGGCACCCATGTGAAAATCCGGCTTCATGATCTTGCGGGATTCAGGACGGCTGTAGAAGAAATCCCAGGCGAGATCGCCGATCGGCTTTTTGGTCGCAGATACGAAGCCGTTCGGGCCGAGCTTGTAGAGATACGAGGTGAGTTCGCCCGAACCCGTCTTCTGCATCCGTATCAGCCAGCGTCCGTCATTGGTGAAACGGAAATCCGCGGGATAGTTCTCCTGCTCCGGCGCGAGGAAGGAGAATGAGTTGGCGCGGCGGACCCAGAACTGCCAGTTGTAGCTCTCGTCGGGCGCGGCCTTCTTGTATTGCTCGACGGCGGCCGCGCCGTCAGGCGACTTCACGGTGTAATCGGTTTCGATGGTGAAGCCGGCCGGCGGGCCAGCGGGCGGCGCCGCGGCAGCTCCGGCGGCGGTGACAATTAGAAAGAACAGGGCAAAGCAGGTGGTTTTCATCGCCGTCTCCAAAGACAATTGCCCGCGGGCCGGCTACCACCACAGCCGGACCGGGGATCACTGCGTTGGTCTTTGGAGACCCTAATCCAGTTCAAAGGCCGAGCTGTAATCCTGCTTCAGGGCAGGGTCCTGCTCGGCTTTGCGCAGCACGCAATTGCCGACCACCGGGAGACGTTGAGCTTGTCGATGCCGAACAGCAGCTGCTCGGCCGCGCTCATCGCGCGCCGCTTCTCCTTCCGGACATCGGCGACAACAAGCATATAGGGGCTGTCGGATTCCAGCTCGAACCACTCGGCGACGTCCTCACGTAATACTGCGGGAGCATCCCGGCTGAAATTCTCGTGGGTTGACTGCGCCATCACAACTGTCGACAAGACCACTTCATATCCCGCGTGCTTCATCAGGTGCAACCGGGAAGGTCGCGGGTTTTTTGAGCCGTTTCCGGCCCGAACGGCGCGGCTGCGAAGCGTTTTGGACATGCAGGACACGATATCAGACAAACCGCTGTCTCGCCGCGAAGGCGGCTTGCTCAGCCGCGCCTTCGCGCCGCGACGGGTTCTGACCAACACGGCGATGGTCGTCTACTGCGTCGCGCTGTTTCTCATCTTCGATTTCGTGTGGTCCAGCTTCACCCAGGGAGAGGAGCAGGCGCGCGTCGCGCGCATCTACGATCCCGTCTACGATCACGGCTTCGCGGCCAATTTCGACGGTTACGACGTCTGGGGCGAGGCGCGCTATCGGCTGGTGACCGACAGCCTGGGCTTCAAGGACGCCTCGACGCGGGAGGTGCCGCTGAAGTCGGCTTCGCGGCGTATCCTCCTGATCGGAGACTCCTTTACGGAAGGTATCGGCCAGCCGTTCGAGAACACCTTCGCCGGATTGCTTGCGGAAGAAGGCGCGAAGCGGTCCAACAAGGTCGAGTTTCTGAACGCAGGCGTCGCGTCCTATTCACCCACGATCTATCTCGCGAAGATCAAATATCTCCTGGACAAGGGTCTGCAGTTCGACGAGGTCGTGCTGCTGTCCGACAGTTCCGACGTCGAGGACGAAGCGAGCTCCTATTTCTGCATCGACGCGGATGCGAAATACCGGACGTACTGCAATACGCCGCCCGGCGCAGTGTCGCAGCCGGCGATCAAGCGCGATTTCTTCATCGACCATTTCGCCGTCACCAACCGCGTCCGCATCGGCATCAAGCGCTGGATCCAGACCCGGCTCGGCAACAAGCGCCAAGCCATCAACGACGATCACAACCGGATCGGCTGGACCACCGATCATCCCGACCCGGCGAAATATCGTCCGCTCGGCGTCGACGGCGGTATTGCGCGCTCGCTCGAGAACATGACGAAGCTCTCCGACCTCTTGGCGCGCCGGAATATTCCGCTCACCATCGTGGTCTATCCCTGGGCGCAGCAGATCGCGCAGAACGACCGCGACAGCAAGCAGGTCAGGCTATGGCGCGATTTCTGCCCCGGACATTGCAAGGCCTTCATCGACCTGTTCCCGCCTCTGTTTGCGGCTGCTGATGCCGACAGGGATTGGTACGAGCATCTCTATATCGTCGGCGACGACCATTTCTCGGCACGGGGCAATCGCATGATGTTCGAGGAGCTGGCGAAGCGGCTGTTGAATTAGTTCGCGGACTCATAAAACCGGTGGCGTGACGTACAGAAGCAATCTCTGCTCTGCTCCTAAGCGACGCGATTACCGCACGGCTGCGAAATGACGCGAAGAGCTACATCCGGACGTCGAGCCGACCAATCACACGCGTCATTCCTCTCGATGGACGAGGTATAAGAGGTGGGGCAGGATGATTTCCGGCGAATAGTAGAATGGCCCCTCGCCGATCCGGATCGCTCCCATCTGTTTGTAAAAGCCCTCCGCTGAGGGCTCGGCATAGATCATCAAGGCGCCAGCCTTGAGTTCTTTGGCACGCGCTACAGCCGCACCGAACAGCAATCGACCGATCCCACACTTCCAGCGAGCGGGATCAACGTAGATTCCGTAAAGCAGTGCGATTCCTTGAAGCGCAGTGTTTGTCACGGCGACGACACCGACGACGTCTCCCGAAGTATCTTGCGCCACTCGGACATAGTCACCCGCGACCAATGGTAGAGTGATGGTAAGTCCAGGCATTACCCGATCGATGAACGCGTCGTCGTATCCCGCATGTAAGGTCGCACGCACACACAGGCGCGTCAGCTGACGCTGCTCTTCGGGTTTGGCATTTCGAACCGAATAGATTTCCAGCATGCCACTCCCTCCGCTGGGGTACGATTCCTGGGGATCAAGCAACGTCGCCTTGTCGCAACGCGTTACGACAAGCCTGCCGCAAATTACCTTGCATTCGTCCAGCTTGCATCCGTCAGGTTATGGCGCTCGCTAGTGGGTCCACGCCCTAATTACTCGCCACGATCTTGGTGACACAGAGCAGCACGACTGCGGCAAGGAAGAACAGGTCGATATAGGATTTGACCTCGCCGTCCCGGCGCAGCACGGTCACGTCGGCAATGGTCTGCTTCTTCAGCGGCGCCTGTGCGCCCTGCTCCGCGAACAGCGCCATCACGCGCCGCGCCTCGATCTCGAGCCGCTCGATGCTCTGGAAGAAATAGAACGAGCGCAGCGCGATCGCCGCGCGCATGCCGGCGTAGATCAGGATCGCGATCGCCAGGATGGCGCGGTTGTTGTATTTCTCGATGTAGTTCAGGCTGAGATAGACGGTAGCCAGGAACATAAAATTGGTGACGAAGCGGTAGATGAATCCGAGAAGTCTCATGCGAGTGCCCGTGATCGAAGCGTGGCTGTCATTTCGGTAGTTGCGGGCTTTTCGGACGGATCGCCGAAGCGCCGCAGCAAGACCCTTGCCCGTCTTCTACGCCCTCGATGTTACGGGAAGGCTACGGTCGCGCCGCGCGGGTGGCGAATCGCCGCCCGCATTTACGCAACTCGCCTCGCGTGCTTCAAGTCCCGCGGTTCGGCGGCTCCATCGCTTTCGCGACCAGAACCTTATCGCTAGGATGGCGGGAAAGCAGACACGGGATGACCATGAAGCGGCGCGATTTTCTCAAAGTTGCCGGCGGCGCAGCCGCATTGCCCGTCCTGCCAAATCTTGCGCGGGCGGAGGCCTATCCGGGCCGGCCGGTGCGCATCATTGCGGGCTTTGCGGCCGGCGGCGGGGTCGACATATCAGCACGGTTGATCGGACAGTGGCTCGGTGAGCGGCTGGGACAGCCCTTCGTGACCGAGAACCGCACCGGTGCGGATGGCAACATCGCAACCGAAGCGGTGGTGAACGCCAGCCCCGACGGCTACACGCTGCTGCTCGCGACCTTGCCCAATGCGGTGAACGCCTCGCTCTACCCGCATCTGAAGTTCGATTTTCTGCGCGACATCGCGCCGGTCGCCGGCGTGATCCGCGTGCCGATGGTGGTGCTGGTCCACCCGTCGGTGCCGGCGACGAGCATTCCCGAACTGATCGCCTATGCCAAGGCCAATGCCGGCAAGCTCAACCTTGCTTCCGCCGGAACCGGAAGTGCGCCGCACATGGCGGCCGAGCTGTTCAACTACATGGCCGGCGTCAGCATGGTGCACGTTCCCTATCGCGGCCAAGGCCCGGCGTTATCAGACCTGCTCGGCGGGCAGGTGCAGATCCTGTTCGCCGCAGCGCCCGGCACGGTCGACTACATCAAGAGCGGCAAGCTGCGTGCGCTGGCCGTGACCTCGGCGACGTCAGCCGAGGTGCTTAAGGACCTGCCGACGATCGCAAGTTCGGTTCCCGGCTATGACGCAAGCCAATGGTACGGAATTGCCGCGCCCAAAAATACGCCAGCCGACATCGTCGGCCGGCTCAACACCGAGATCAACGCTGCCTTCGCCGACGCCACGATGAGACAGCGCTTTGCCGCGATTTCGGGCGAACCGCTCGGCGGCACGCCGGAGCAGTTCGGCAAGCTGATCGCAGATGAAACCGAGAAGTGGGCGAAGGTCGTCAAGTTCGCCGGCATCAAGGTCGACTAAGAAAAGGCTCAATGGCGCGTATCGTCGGATCACGCTAGATTTGCGTCGCTACGAACAGGGGTCATCCGATGCCGCGAAAAGGAGCCACCGGTCACGACGAGTGGGTCGTCGTCGAAGCCTTGGCGACGGCCTACGTCGCCCTCGAGCAGCTTCCCGAAAAGCATCAGCCCCGTGCGCATATGGACGACATCAAGAAACTGCTCGCCAACGGCCGCGAACCGGCGGCCGTCAGCCTTCATCTGGCGCAGGCCAAGTGCCGGCTGTTTCCCGAGCGCGATTCGCTCGCGATCTATCAGGAATACGGCGTCAGCGGCGACTACGGGCATTAGCTGCTGCGCGCTTTCTTCGCCGACCGCAGGCCGCGGTCACCGCTACCGATGCCCCCGAACTGGTCCGTGCTGCCCGCCGCTTCCGGAACAGGCCGTTGTTCGTCTACGCCGGCACCCACAGCCGGCGCCCGCTAGTGCCGGGATTGCCCCGCCCGCGAGGCTCAGCGGCCGATCCTGGTCCAGCTGCGCGACACCAGTACCAATACGCATGACGTGCGCTTCGACCGGTTTCAGTTGCTCGATTCCGATTTTGCTTGAGAGCGAGGCTGGCTGTGGCCACACTCAAGCGGATCATTTCAGTCGCGGGAGCCGCCGATGGCCAGCACAAGCACCCGATTGTCCGCAGAGGACGCTGATCGCCTCAGGACCTTCGAGCGTCGGCGGCATGATAGCCTTGCCCCGACCTATCAAGATTTTTTCGCGCCGATCACGGCGCTGGCAATTCCGCCATTGCTCGCTGCGGCGCGCACCGGCGTTGCATCAAGGCTGCTGGACGCCGCGACCGGACCCGGATCGGTCGCCGCAGCGGCCAAACACCTCGGCGCTCTCTGCATAGGTATCGATCTGTCACCTGGCATGATCGCGCTCGCGACCGCATCGCATCCCGGCATCGATTTCCGTATCGGCGATGTTGAGCACCTGCCCTTTGTCGACCAGTCCTTCGATGCGGTGGTGTGCAATTTCGGAATTGGGCACTTCCCCTGGCCCGAGGCTGCGGTCGCCGAATGCATGCGCACGCTCAGGGCCGGCGGGTGGATCGCGCTGTCGTGGTGGGACCAACCCGACAAGCAGCGGATTCAGGGACTGTTTCGCGATGCGATTGCGGAAGTCGGCGCGGCCTTCCCGCCCGACGTCCCAGCCGGACATTCGAACCTGAGGTTTTCCGACGCCGCCGCATTTCGCAATCTCCTGAGTGGCGCAGGTCTCGACGACGTCCGGGTCGAGGACCATCAGTCGACCTATGCGGTTGTCGATGTCGACACACTCTGGCGCGGCGGTCTCGGGAGCTTTGCGGTGACGGCCTCCGCGATCGACCATCAGGACGTCACGACACAACACGCCATTCGAGCGGCAATGGAGCGGCGCGCAACGGCCTATCGCACGCCGGCAGGCCTGGAGCTGCCGGTCGCCTTCAGGATTGGCTCCGGTCGAAAAGCCTGATTGCGAGGTTAGGATTCGTGGTGCGCTCGGAGGGACTCGAACCCCCACGGTATTACCCACTGCCACCTCAAGGCAGCGCGACTACCAATTCCGCCACGAGCGATTTGGGAAATCGCCAGGCGGCTCGGCGTGACGCGCGAAGCGGTCAAAGGCCGCCTGCGCCGCGCCCGCACATTGGGTTGCGGCACTAACCGCCCCCCTCCTCGGAGGCGCTCCTTCCATTCCACATGTATCCGCCCGCAGACACGGTACCGTCGGGATAGCCGTACCCAGGAGGCATGGCACGTGATCCGACCTGCCGGACGTGCGAGTCATTATTTCTGACGTTCGCCCCGTGACGAACCGTGCCTGCGAGCGCGATGGTGCTGGAGAGCGTGAGCACACAGGCTAATGCGATCGCAGAGAGCCTCATGCCTTTCATCGCTGGGTGTCCGTTCTAGTGGTGGTATCCCTCCAGTTAGGGCCAGCGAGATCAGCCGCCAGATCGGGTCGAGCGTCTGTTATCAGAGTTGATTTTTCGAGGTGGTGCGCTCGGAGGGACTCGAACCCCCACGGTGTTACCCACTGCCACCTCAAGGCAGCGCGTCTACCAATTCCGCCACGAGCGCGAAGATATCGACCGGCCAGAAGGTCCGGGCCGGATCAACGGCGCCGATGTAACAAATCGACCATGGGGGGACAAGGCCCGCTCGCCCCTCAAATTCCCGGTTTTGCGACTGATTTTGTTTCAATCCGGGGTCTGCGCCTAAAAACTGGTTTCTCCTGCGATCTCAAGCTGTTTCTACCTGTCCAGCCCAGCTGCAAAAAATAAATCGCTTCGGGCGTCGGGCAAAACACCGGCAAATTTCCGCGCATCCTGTCCCTTCAGGAGGGGCGTATCATGATCGCCACGAACGCGGGACAGGCTGCGGTGGCCGCTTGTTGTCGCGCAAGGCGTGCGCGGAAGCAGCGGACGGTCAAGCCGTGTGGTCCTGATCTCCCCGACGCTGGAGGCAAGCCTTGCCAACGATTCTCGGCGAGGCGACGGGGGCTAACAAGCCCGGTACCCCGAGGAGAGCGCGGAGCAGCCGTAAAACCATTGCGCAGGGAATGCCGGATGTCTCGGCCTTGCCTGACTGACTTGTGGGCATTCTTCCTTTTCCAGCCCACGAGGCCTGCGGGTGCGGCGGGCGCCCGGCATTCCCTGTGCCCTCCGACTTCTTCAGAGGGACAAGGTGTTTCGCAAAGCTCGGGCGAATCTGCGTCGCGAGAATGCGGAGGCGTGTCTTGGACAGGCTCTACCGTGCGCCGGGCAATTTCGGCAGCATCCGCTTGACCTCGACCGCGATACGGTTGCGGTCGACCAGCACCACGCCGCTGGCAATCGGCAGGTTGTTGGCGAGCACCTTGACCTCGTCGGCCTCGGTGGCGTCCAATTCGATGATGGCGCCGCGGGACAGCCGCAGGACCTGATGGATCGGCATCGTGGTGGTACCCAGGACCACCATGAGATCGACGGCAACTTTATCGAGCGTTGGCACTGTCGGGACCGCCGAACTGGACTAAAAATGTTCCTGTGAGATCACCACGTTATGGTTATCCAATGGTTAACTTCCGGCAAAACCTCGATCTGACCACCTTCAAGGCCGCCTCGAGCGGGCCGGTCGAATGGCGCATTTCGGACCGGCCGGTCGATTACCTCCAGGCCGTGGCTGCGATGGAGGCCCGGGCGGGCGCAATCGCGGCTGGCGAGGCCAGCGAGATGGTCTGGCTGCTGGAACACCCCCCGCTCTACACCTCGGGCACTTCGGGCAAGGAGGACGACCTGCTCGACCCCTGTTTCCCCCTGTTTACGACCGGCCGCGGCGGCCAGCTCACCTATCATGGTCCGGGCCAGCGGGTGGCCTACGTCATGCTCGATCTGAAACGGCGGCGGCCCGATGTCCGGGCCTATGTGGCGGCGCTGGAAGAATGGATCATCGGCGCCCTGGCGGCGTTCAATGTCCGGGGTGAACGGCGAGAAGATCGGGTCGGCGTCTGGGTCAGGCGGCCGGACAAGGGTGCGGGCCACGAGGACAAGATTGCGGCGATCGGCGTGCGGCTGAAGCGCTGGGTCTCATTCCACGGCATCGCGATCAATGTGGAGCCGGACCTGTCGCATTTCTCCGCCATCATTCCCTGCGGAGTGGCGGATCCCCGCTATGGCGTGACCAGCCTGGTCGATCTCGGCCATCCGGTCGGCCTGACCGATGTTGATATCGCGCTGCGGACGGCGTTTGCTGACATTTTCGGCCCGTCGACAGCCGGCGTCCCGAGCGCGGTGGCTTGAGGACGGCTTGTGCATAGCCAAAAGAACGACGGAACCAATTGCCTTTTGTGACGTTTTTGAGTTCGTGGCGGGGTGTATCTTGATGGTTGAGCAAAACCGGCAGCAAAGGGATTTGTTCGAGAGCGAACGCAGCTTCCGGCTACTTGTCGAGGGTGTCGCGGACTATGCGCTGTTCATGCTCGATCCAAACGGGATCGTGACGAGCTGGAACATCGGCGCGCAGCGCATCAAGGGCTACACGCCCGCAGAGATTCTCGGCGAACACTTCTCGCGCTTCTACACCGAGGTTGACCGTGCCAACGGCAAGCCGGCGCGCGCGCTGGCCACCGCCCGCCAAACCGGTCGCTACGAGGAAGACGGCTGGCGGGTCCGCAAGGACGGCACGTTCTTCTGGGCCAGCGTCGTCATCGATCCGATCACCGAGGGCGGCGAGCTGATCGGCTTTGCCAAGATCACCCGCGACATGACCGAGCGGCGCGACACTCAACTCAAGATGGAGGAGATGCAAAAGCATCTCGCAGAGGCGCAGAAGCTCGACGCGCTCGGCCAGCTCACCGGCGGTGTAGCGCACGACTTCAACAATTTGCTGATGGTGATCAGCGGCAGCCTTCATATCCTGAGAAAGAATGCGGCCAACGAGCCCAAGGTGCAACGCGCGCTATCGGCGATCGATGCGGCGACCAAGCGCGGCGCGGCGCTGACCAGCCAGCTCCTCACCTTCGCGCGGCGGCAAAGCGTCAACCCGCAGGCGGTCGCTGTCGCCGAACGGATCGACGCCGTCCGCGAGGTGCTCGACACCGGCGCGGGTAGCTCCGTCAGGCTCGCCTACGATTATGGTTCCGATCTGTGGCCGGTGACGGTCGACGTGTCCGAGTTCGAAACGGCGCTGGTCAATCTCGTGATCAACGCGCGCGACGCCATGCCATCCGGTGGCACGGTCACCGTCGCTGCCCGCAATTGCGCCGACAGCCAGCCCAAGGGCCACGATGAGACCGGCGACTTCGTGGCGATCAGCGTGGCTGACGCCGGCGTCGGCATCCCGCCCGACGTGCTCGCCAAGATCTTCGACCCTTTCTTCACGACAAAGCCGGTCGGCAAGGGCACCGGCCTCGGCCTCTCCCAGGTCCACGGCTTCGCCCACCAGGCCGGCGGCTCGGTGATAGTGGAGAGCGAGCTCGGAAAAGGCACCAAGGTCACGATGCTGTTGCCGCGCGAACGGGGCGACCTGCTTGCGGCCAAACACACCGTCTCCGAGATGGCTGGCAGCGGCACCGTGCTCCTGGTCGAGGACAATCCGGACGTCGCCTCGGTCAGCTCAAGTCTGCTCGAGCAACTCGGCTACACCGTGCGTCGCGTCGCCGACGCGGAAGCGGCACTTCGCGAGATCGAGCGCAATCATGTCGATCTGGTGTTCTCCGACATCGTGATGCCCGGCAAGTTCGACGGGCTCAGCCTCGCCCGGCGCCTGCGGGAAATCCGGCCAGACCTGCCGATCCTGCTTGCAACCGGCTACAGCGAGGCGGCCGCCGACGTGCGCGGCGATTTTCCGATCCTGCGCAAGCCCTACGAGATCCACCAGCTCAGCCAGGCGATCGCGAAGCTGCCGCGGTAGCTACGGAATGCATCGTTCCCTCCATCACAAGATCGCCTCGAAGGCGCTGCGCAGGCTCTCGTGACGAAACACAAAGCCGTTGCTGAGCGCCTTGTTCGGAACCACGCGCTGTCCGCCCAACAGCAGTTCGGCGGCGAAATCGCCGCCAATCCGCCGCAACAACGCATCGGGGATGCGGAAGATCGCGGGGCGATGCAGCCGCCTTGCCAGCTCTTCCGTGAATGTGCTGTTGGTGACCGGCAGCGGCGCGGTCGCGTTGACGGGTCCCGTGATCGCGGGGCTTGCGATGACGTGCGCAATCAAGCGCACGAGGTCATCGCGCTCGATCCACGACATCCATTGCCGGCCGTTGCCGATTGGACCGCCGAGGCCGAATTCAAACGGCGTCAGCATCCGCGAGATGAAGCCGCCATCGATCCCGACCACGAGACCAATGCGCAACAGGACCACCCTCACCTCGTGTGCTTCGGCGGCGCGGGCGGCGGCCTCCCAGGCGTCGCAGAGCTCATGACTGAAACAGGCGTGGGACTTTGCGGATTCCGTCAGCGGCTGATCCTGCCAGAGGCCGTACCAGCCGATCGCCGAACCGCTGACCAGCACCGCGGGCTTATGGTCCAGCCGCGCGATCAAGGCGACGACGTCGCCGGTCATGCCGACACGGGAGTCGATGATCTTGCGGCGCTTGGCGGCGGTCCACAGCCCGTTGCTGATCGGCTCGCCCGCGAGATTGACGATCGCATCGATTTGGGTGTCAGCCGACAATTGGTCCAGGCTCGTGATGACCGTGATCGGCGCCGGCAGGCTTGCGGCTTTCGCGGGGTTACGCACCAGCGCAATCACCTGATGACCGGCACCGGTGAGAGCAGCGACGAGACGGCTGCCGATAAATCCAGTCGCGCCGGTCACGAGCACGGTTTGCCGCCTTTGCAGCCTGCCGACCAGCTCCGGGGCGGGAGCACTGTGCATGCCGGCCAGCCGTCTCGAGACGCCGCAAGGTCGCGCAGACCGAAAGCCGCGACACAGATTGCAGCCGCCGTGAAAAAGGCATTGAGCAGGCCGTAGTCGACGAACCTGACACCGCTTGCTTGCCACGCCCACGCCATCAGAACCGGCAGCAACAGGGCAAGGACGGCGCCGTAATTGAGCGCGAGCAGCGTGTGGTTGATGCGCTCGGTGGCCGGCAGCTTTCGGCTGAGATCCTCCTCGACGAAATCCATCAGCGTGATGACGATTTCCGCGACGAGGACGGCGATGACCATCATCGCGAAAATGCCATGAACCTCGAGACAGCCGAGCACGAGAAAGAGCACGGCATAAAGCAGATTGCGGATGCCGTGCAGCTGAAGCTCATGGCGTTGCGAGGGGCGCCAGGCGAGCCGTTCCGTCAGCTCGTGATGATAGATCATGTCGAATGTGCCCATCGCGATTTGAATGATGATCAAAATCCAGAGCAGCAATGTCATGACACGGCCTCACGAAAGACAGCGGATTGGCGGACGATCTCGCCGAAACGCGGATGGATGACTTCGAGCGTGAAGCGGAATGCGCCGTCGCCGAGATCGGCGTGGCTGACGGTCAGGGCGCCCGGCGTCAGCCATTCCGGCAGCGGCAGCCGAAGCCGGCCCCAACCCATGAAATAGCCGATGCTGCGGAACACCAGCGCCTCGCATTCGACCGAGAGGCAGAGCGCCATGCTGATGCCGAAGCCGACATATTCCTCGAGCCCGGTCGGGCCGGCAAAGCGCTTGGCGGAGTGAATGACTTGCGGAAAGCCGTGTCTGCGCGCGCAAATGCGCGTCCACACTTGCCCGCCGCTCGCCGCATCCTCAGTCACGGTGACCACGATGGGAACACCGGTCTCACCGCCCGTCGGAAGTGGTCCGCCGATCAGGCGGGCAAGCTGCGCGAACCACCAGCCGATCCGGCTGTGGAAGGAGTCATCGACCTCGCCGACATAAACGATGGTGCTGCCGCCGGCCAATCGCTTCGAGAAGCGCCGCCACACCGCAAGCGGCAGCCGCCCCCATTCTTCATCCGGCAGCAAGGCGTGAAAACGGTTATCGTCGAGGAGTATCCGGCCGGGCGCGTCTTTGTTTCGTCTATCGGACGCCATTGCACACTCCTCGATCTGCTATTTGGCCTTTCCAGCGGGCAAGAAGCTGACGATTTTTTCTCCGAGCTTGATCAACGCGACCAGCCGCGGACGCGGCACGCCCAGCATCTGCGTGTACCAGCGCTCGCAAAGCTCGGTGAAGGCGAGCATCTCCTTGAGCCGTTTGCCTGCCACCGCACTGATCGCGGGATCATCCGCGGCGTCGGACACGCAGGCGCGAAGTGCAGCGATCGCCGGATCGATCTCGCGCTCCTTGCGCCCGTGGGCGATCCGCGCCGCCACTTCCCAGATGTCGGTCTCCGCCTCGAAATGATCGCGGCGGTCGCCGAGGATCGGCACCCGGCGGATCAGATTCCACGCCAGCAGTTCCTTGATCGAATTGGAGACGTTGGATCTCGCCATGCCGAGGATGTCGGCGATGTCTTCCGCCGTCATCGGCGCCTCGGCCAGATAAAGCAGCCCGTGGATCTGGCTGACCGAGCGGTTGACGCCCCACTCGTCGCCCATGTCCCCCCACTGCAGGATGAAACGCTGGACCGCGGGAGGCAGTTTCTTTTTGTCGGTTGTTTCTGTCATGACAGAAATATCTGACGGAACGGAGCAAATGTCAAGTGATCGTCGGGGTCGGAGTTTCAAATTCGATGGGATGGTTTGCCGGAGACGGCCTGACGCCCGGTGCTACACCGTCGGCAGCACCGAAAACCCCTCGCCGGCCGGCCGCATCTTGAGCAGCTCCGGACCGGTCGGCTCGTTCAGCACGGCCTCGACGCGCGACGATGGCGGACCGTGGCGGCAATGCGCGATCATCTCGGCGACGACGGACGCAGGCCCCGCGAACACCGCCTCGACGCTGCCGTCGCGCCGGTTGCGCACCCAGCCCTCCAGCCGGCTCGCCCTCGCCCGGTCCTCGATCCAGGCGCGGTAGCCGACACCCTGCACCCGGCCTCGGATCGTCACGTGCAGGATGGCGTTGCTCACGGCTTCAATCCAAGGAACTCGCTTAGGCGCTGCTTCGTCGCGGCATCGCGCGTGACGCGCGCCGTCAGGTCCGGCGAGGCCAGCCCTTTCAGATTTTTCGGCGGCGTTCCCTCGCGTAGCGCCTTCAACGTGTCATGGACGGCCTGGGTTGCAGCGGCGATCGGCGCGTGGCCCTGCAACGCGATCCGCACGCGCCGCTCCCTGAGGTAATCGAGATCGCTCATGTCCTCCGGCGCGCCGCCGAGCACGAGCGGCAGCCGCGTGGCTTGCGCGATCGCGTCGAGCTCGGCGCGGTTCTTGATGCCCGTAAAGAACAGCCCATCGACCCCGGTCTCTTCGTAGGCCCGCGCCCGCTCGATGGCATCGCCGAGCGAGGTGATGGAGGCTGCACCGGTGCGCGCCAGGATCACGAGCGTGGGATCGCCGCGGCCATCGATGGCGGCCTTCATCTTGCCGACGCCCTCCTCCAGCGAGATCAATTGCGTCTTCTTCTCACCGAATGGCTGCGGCAGCAGCGTGTCCTCGATGGTGAGGCCGCCGGCGCCGGCCGCATCGAGTTCCTGCACGGTGCGGCGGACATTGAGCGCATTGCCATAGCCGTGATCGGCGTCGACCAGCACCGGCAGGTGTGCCGCGCGCGACATCCGCCGCATCTGCTCGGCAAGCTCGGTCAGCGTTATCAGCGCGATGTCGGGATCGCCGAGCACGGCGAGCGAGGCCACCGAGCCGCCGAACATGCCGACTTCGAAGCCGAGGTCCTCGGCGATCCGGATCGAGATCGCGTCATAGACCGAACCGGGGTTGATGCAGCGCTCTCCCTGCAGGATGGAGCGCAGTTTTTCCCGGCGTTGACGATAGGCCATGACACTCTCCTTTCGTCATTGCGAGGAGCGAAGCGACGAAGCAATCCAGAGCGTTTACGCGGATACAGTTTCCGGATTGCTTCGCTTCGCTCGCAATGACGATTGTTCAGGCAAATTCCAAAATCAGCGCATCGACCGCGAGCGTTGCGCCGGGTGACGCATGAATCTTCTTCACCGTGCCGTCGCGCTCGGCGCGCAGCACATTCTGCATCTTCATGGCCTCGACCACAGCGAGCGTCTCGCCGGCCTTGACCTCTTGTCCCTCGGTCACCGCAATCGACACCACGAGACCCGGCATCGGACAGAGCAGCTTCTTGCCGGTGTCGGTTACGGTCACGACCGGCATCAGCCGCGCCGATGTCGCCTCGGCCTCGGTGAAGACATAGACCGGCACTTCCACGCCTTGATGCGCCAACCGAATGCCGTTCGCGATCGGGCGCACCTGCACGGCAACAACGAGGCCGTCGATCGTGCCGTGCCAAACCACATCGCCCGGCTTCCATGGCGAGACCAGATGATGGGGATTGCCAACCCCGCCATCGGCGCCGACGAAACGCACCGCGATGCCGCCGTCGTCACGCACAATGTCGAGAGACACCTCGTCGCGACCAAGCCAGACGGCGCGGCGGCCTTCGCGTCTCACCTGCCGTCCGTTCATCTGCCCGGAAATCTGCCGCTTGCGCTCGCCCAGCACGTGGTCGATCGCGGCACCCACCGCTGCGATCCGCCGCGCGATCTCGCCCTGCGGCGCCTGTGCGGAAAAGCCCTTCGGAAACTCCTCGGCGATGAAGCCGGTGGAGAGCTTCCCTTCGCGCCAGCGCGGATGGTTCATCAATGCCGACAGAAACGGGATGTTGTGGCGGATGCCGTCGACATAAAAGGCATCGAGCGCGGTCGACTGCGCCTCAACCGCGGCCGCCCGCGACGGGCCATGGGTCACGAGCTTGGCAATCATCGGGTCGTAGAAGATCGAAATCTCGCCGCCCTCCTGCACGCCGGTGTCGTTGCGCACGGTGATGCCGTTGGCGCTGCTTTCGGCCGGAGGGCGGTACTTCACCAGCCGCCCGATCGAAGGCAGGAAGTTACGGAACGGATCCTCGGCATAGACGCGTGACTCCACCGCCCATCCGGTCAGCGCGACGTCCTTTTGCGCGATCGACGAGCTTCTCGCCGGCCGCGACGCGGATCATCTGCTCGACCAGATCGATGCCGGTGACGAGCTCGGTGACGGGATGCTCGACCTGCAGACGCGTATTCATCTCGAGGAAATAGAAACTCTTGTCCTGGCCCGCGACGAACTCGACCGTGCCTGCGGAATCATAGTTCACGGCTTTCGCCAGCGCGACCGCCTGCTCGCCCATCTTGCGGCGCGTGCTGTCATCGAGCAGCGGCGACGGCGCCTCCTCGATGACTTTCTGGTTGCGGCGCTGGATCGAGCATTCGCGCTCGCCGAGATAGATCACATTGCCATGCTTGTCGCCGAGCACCTGGATTTCGATATGACGGGGATCGACGATGAATTTCTCGATGAAGACGCGGTCGTCGCCGAAGGACGATTTCGCTTCCGCCTTTGCCAGCTTGAAACCTTCGGCGACCTCCGCCCTGGAATGGGCGATACGCATGCCCTTGCCGCCGCCGCCGGCGGAGGCCTTGATCATCACGGGATAGCCGATCTCGTCCGCGATGGTCACCGCGTGCTTGTCGTCGTCGATGACGCCGAGATGGCCGGGCACGGTCGAGACGTTGGCCTTCGCGGCCGCCTTCTTGGATTCGATCTTGTCGCCCATCGCGGCGATCGCGCCCGGGTTGGGACCGATGAAGACGATGCCGGCCTCCTGCAGCGCGCGCGGAAAGGCTTCGCGCTCCGACAGGAAGCCGTAGCCGGGATGAACCGCCTCAGCACCGGTCTTCTTGCAGGCCTCAACGATCTTCTCGATGACGAGATAGCTCTCGGCGGCGGCCGGCGGTCCGATGAAGACGGCGTCATCGGCCATCTCGACATGGAGCGCGTCGCGGTCGGCCTCGGAGTAAACGGCAACCGTCTCGATCCCCATCTTGCGGGCGGTTTTGATGACGCGACAGGCGATCTCGCCGCGGTTTGCGATCAATATCCGTTTGAACATGTTCTTCTTGGTTGGCCTTGGGCGGGTTCCTCCCCGCAATCTGACATGCGGGGGCGGGCGTCACAATTGCGTCTACAGCAAAATGCGCTAGTGGTCCAATTCCAACATTCGTATCCCATCTCTGCAGGCACTTCTACGAATGTTGGAATCAAAGGACCACTAGCAAAATATTGATTCTAGTGGAGCTTTGGATTTGACGTTCGCTTTGGAGGTCCACGGCCTAGAGGCTAGCGAACGTCAAATCCGCTCCACGAGAGGCAACCGCCCGCGGATCGGCCCCGCCCCCTAGCCGGAGTAGGATTGAAACCGCCCGCGCGCATAGGCATGCGAGACGGCTTTCATCAGTTCGCCGACCTCGGATTCCAGGAAATTATTGGCGACGATCAGCGCGCGGATCGTCGCCCTGACATCGCCATCGCAGGCCGCAATGGCCTGATCGATCGCCCTTTCCCAATCGTCCTCTGCGATTTTGGCTTGCGGGTCAGAGGGCATGGCAATTTCCGAGTCTCGACCCAATGTTCTTATTTTGTTCTCCTGTGTCAAGCCGCCCTCGGCGCGCCGACGTGGGATATCGGGCACAGCCCGGCGGCTATTCGTCGACGGTGTGGAACCGAACCGGCAGCCGTAACTTGAACAGCGCCGCCGATGGCCATGCTGCCTCGCCTGTGGAAGGATCGGGTGCAAAGAGCAGTGCGTCAATGACGACCCCGATCACCCAGAACGAGCCCCTCCCCGAGACCGCCGCTGCAGAACGGCTGCACCAGCATCTTGAAGAGATCGCGCGCGAGCGCGACCGCGCGCACGGTGCCTTGCAGGAACGCGAGGCCGAACTCGCGCGCGTCCAGCGCATCGGGCGCGTCGGCGGCGTCGAGGTCGATTTCCGGGACGGGTACCAGAATCGCCGCTCGCCTGAATATCTGATGATCCATGGGTTGCCGCCGGACGCGGTCCATGAGTCCCACGAGGACTGGGTGAATCGCATCCATCCCGAGGATCGCGAACGAACCGTCCGGCAATTTGTCGAGTCCATCAAAGGCACGAGCGAGGATTACTCGGCGGAATACCGGATCGTCAGGCCCAACGATGGCCAGACCCGCTGGATTCGGGTCATCGCCAAGTTCGAGCGCGACGAGTTCCGGCCGCGCGCTTCGCCTTGAAGGCGCGCATATCGACGTCACCGACCAGATGCACGCCCGGGAAGTTCTGCGGGAGAGCGAGGAGCGCTTCCGCCTGATCGCCGACAGCGCGCCGGTCCCGATCTGGGTCACCAAGCTCGACCGCACGCGCTCGTTTGCCAACCAGGCCTATCTGGATTTCCTCGGCTTGCCCTTCGAGGAGGCGATCGTGTTCGACTGGCGCAAGGCGCTGCATCCCGACGACCTGCCGCGCATTCTGCAGGCCCAGATCGCCGGCGAAGCTTCTCTCAAGCCGTTCGTGCTGGAGGCGCGCTACAGGGGTGCCGACGGCGAGTGGCATTGGCTGCGCTCGGAGTCGCAGCCGCGCTGGGACCCGACCGGCAAGCATATCGGCTTCATCGGCGTCGCTCACGACATCACGGCGGCCAAGCAGGCCGAGATCGAGCTCCGCGAGCTGAACGAGACACTGGAGCAGCGCATCCGCGAACGCACGACGCAACTGCAATCCAACGAAGCGCGGATGCGGGCCATCTTCGAAACCAGTCACCTCTATCAAGGCCTGCTCGATCTCGACGGCAAGCTGACCTATGTCAACAAGACTGCGCTCGCCGGCATCCAGTCCGACGGCAGCGACGCGATTGGCAAGCCGTTCTGGGAGACGCCGTGGTTCACCGCGACCGAGGGCATGCCGGAGGCGGTGCGCAAGGCGTTCGAAACCGTTCTCGGAGGGCAGGAAGTGCGGCTGGAGATGCCGCTGCATCTTCCGATCGGCGATCGCTATTTCGATTTCGCGATGCGGCCGGTGCTCGATCAGCACGGCAAGGTCGCGGGCGCCGTGCCCGAGGCCGTCGACATCACCGAGCGCCGTCAGGGCGAAGAGGTGCTGCGGCAGGCGCAGAAGATGGAAGCCGTGGGGCAGTTGACCGGCGGGGTGGCGCACGACTTCAACAATCTGCTGACCATCATCCGCTCAGCCACCGACTTCCTGCGCCGGCGCGAGCTGCCCGAGGAGCGGCGCCGCCGCTATGTCGACGCGATCTCCGCGACGGTGGAACGCGCCTCGAAGCTGACCGCACAGCTGCTCGCCTTTGCCCGCCGCCAGCCGCTGAAACCGGAAGTGTTCGATGTCGGCGCCCGGGTCGACAACGTCGTGCAACTCGTTCGCCCGCTGGTCGGCGGCCGCATCGAGATCTCGGTCGCGATCGAGGCGCCCGGTTGCTTCACCATCGCGGACGTCGCGCAGTTCGAGACGACGCTGATCAATCTCGCCATCAATGCGCGCGATGCCATGAACGACGAAGGCCGGTTGACGATGTCGGTGACTCAGACCGACCGACTGCCTGCCCTGCGCGGCCAGCCGGCGCGCTCCGGCCAATTCGTCGCGATCTCGGTCAGCGATACCGGTAGCGGAATTGCGCCGGAGAATCTCGACGCCATCTTCGAGCCCTTCTTCACAACCAAGGAGGTCGGCAAGGGCACCGGGCTCGGCCTCAGCCAGGCGTTCGGCTTTGCCAGGCAATCCGGCGGCGACATCGCGGTCAAGAGCACGCTCCGACACGGCGCGACCTTCACCATCTATCTGCCGCAGGCGCCGGTACCTTCGGCCGCCGTGCGAAGCCTGGTGATCGGCAGCGAGCCGGCGACGACCGGGCGCGGCTATCGGGTGCTGGTCGTGGAAGACAACGACGAAGTCGGACAGTTCTCCACCGAGCTGCTCGAGGACCTCGGCTATTCCGTCAAACGGGTCGCCAACGCCAACGCCGCGCTCGCAATACTCGCGGAAGACGAATTCGCGGCCGATCTCGTCTTTTCCGACGTGATCATGCCCGGCATGAACGGCGTCGAGCTCGCCGGCCTGATCCGCGAGCGTTTTCCCGGCCTGCCGGTGGTCCTGACCAGCGGCTATAGCGACGTGCTGGCCGCAAACACCCATCACGGCTTCGAGCTGATCCAGAAGCCCTATTCCGTGGAATTGCTGTCGCGCATCCTGCGCAAGGCGATTTCCGAGCAGCGCGCGCGTTGACAAGCGCATAACCCCTGCGAAGGGCGCTGCTTGCTGTAGCAAATCTGTCGTATAGCGAAACTAGTAAGGGGCGCGGCCGTCGGCTGCAAACCATCCGTCGGGGGAGACCGTCATGCGCCACACCATGTTGCTGCTCACTGCAAGCCTGTTCGCTTTGGCTGCGACCAACGCGTCCGCGCAAAACGCCACGCCGCACAATCTGATCCTGTTCGTGCCCGACGGCCTGCGCGCGCTAAAGGTGACGCCGGAGTTGGCTCCGGCGATGGCCGCGGTCCGCGACAAGGGCGTGAACTTCAGGAATTCGCATTCGCTGTTCCCGACCTTCACCACGGCCAACGCGTCGGCAATGGCAACGGGCCATTATTTCGGCGATACCGGCGATTTCTCCAACACGATCTACACAGCCTACCCGGTGGCACCTGCCAACGACACGGTCGTACCCTTCCTCGAGAACGACGCGGTGCTGGGCGATGTCGACGAGCACTTCAAGGGTGACTACCTGAACGAAGAGACCATCCTCAGGATGGCGCGCGCGAAAGGCTACTCGACCGCGGCGATCGGCAAGCTCGGCCCCACCCTGATCTTCGATCACACGGACCGTGGCAAGAACACGATCGTGATCGATGACTCCACCGGCGGCAAGTCCGGCGTGCCACTTTCGGAGGAGATCAAGGATGAACTGACCAAGGCGAAGCTGCCACTGGCAACGCCCGCACGCGGCGACAACGGCAAGGCCGGCGACGCCAAAACGCCGGGCACGACGGTCGCAAATGTCACTCAGCAATCGTACATGGCCGACGTCGCCACCAAGGTCGTGCTGCCGATGTTCAAGGCGCGCAACAAGCCATTCGTGCTGGTGTACTGGTCGCGCGATCCCGACGGCAGCCAGCACAACAATGGGGACAGCCTCAATACGGTGACACCGGGCATCAACGGGCCGACCTCGATGGCCGGCATCAAGAATGCCGACGACAATCTCGCGCAGCTGCGCAAGGCACTCGACGATCTCGGACTGGCCGCGACCACCGATATCATCGTCTCCGCAGATCACGGCTTCTCAACCATCTCCAAGCAAAGCAAGACGAGTCCGTCGGCCAAAGTCAGCTATGACGACACCCCGAAGGACTTTTTGCCGATGGGCTTCCTCGCGCTCGATCTGGCGAAGGCGCTCGACCTGCCGCTGTTCGATCCCAATGACAAGAACGCGGCGGTCGGCGAAGGCAAGCATCCCAAGGCCGGCAACGGCGTGCTCGGCAAGGATCCTGCGAAGCCCGATATCGTGATCGCCACCAATGGCGGCTCGGACCTGATCTATCTGCCGAACCAGGACAAGAAGCTCGCCGAGCGCACCATCAAGACGCTGCTCGAACAGGATTACGTCAGCGGCCTGTTCGTCGACGACAAGCTCGGCAAGTTCGCGGGCACCCTGCCGATGTCGGCAATCAATATGAAGGGCACGGCGGTGACGCCGACGCCCTCGATCGTGGTGAACTTCCGCACCTATATCGAAGGCTGCGACGTGCCGACCAATTGCCAGATCCAGGTCGCCGACACCGTGCTGCGCCAGGGCCAGGGCATGCATGGCAGCTTCGGCCGCGGCGACACCATGAATTTCATGGCGGCGATCGGGCCGGACTTCAAGGCGGGTTACGTCGATGCGCTGCCCGTCAGCAATGCCGACGTCGGCGCGACCGCGGCCAGGATTCTCGGGCTGACGCAGAAGGCCAATGGCAAGCTGATCGGCCGCGTCATGACTGAAGCGATGCCGAACGGCGCCACGCCGAAGGCGATCTCGGATGTGCTCAAATCGGAAGCCTCGACAAACGGCCTGCGCACCGTGCTGAACTACCAGCGCGTCGGTGCTCAGCGCTATTTCGATGCCGCCGGCTTCCCCGGCCGCACCGTCGGGATCGAGGATGGGACCGGCAAACAAAAAACAGCGGGGAAATAACCCCGCCGCCGTCATCTCAGCGCGCTAACGGACGCGCTTACATCCCGATGTCGAACACGTTGGGCAGCTGCTGGGCGAGCGGCAGCGCGGTGACACCAAGGAACGTCGCAACCATCGTCATCAGCGCACGGTTGCGGCGCGGCTTGCCGCGCATCTGGCTTGCGATCCACTCCAGCACTTCCGTGTTCTGCGTGGCGTGATTGGGCGCCCAGCTTGCGATCTCGGTATCCGGCGACAGCGCGACCGTGCGCGGCGGCACCTTCAGGCCGGCCTCGGCCGCCGCATGATGGGCAACCGCCTTCGCCAGCAAATCGTCGAAACGTCCGTCGTCGCTGCGCTCGGAGGCGGCGTCATTGATCGCAAACAGCGCCTCGGCCTCGGCGCGGCTGATCGGCTGATGCTCGACGGCGCTTGCGGTGAGGATGCGCACGCACCAGGCGGCGTCATCGGCGTCCAGCGCGCGGGAAAAATGCACACGGCCCCTGGTGGTCGGCCCCTCGCCGGTCAGCACGCCATCGCGCACGACGGTCAGGGCATGGGCAGCGGTATTGCGGCAGGTCGGTTCGAGAACGCCGATTGCTTCAACGGACTTTTCAACGCTCTTGGACTTGGCGGCAGACATAATCACAGTCACACTTCTCAGTTCAGTTTCTTGTTCTGATCGACGGGCAGTAAACGAGTGGTTAACGATTCGAAACCGTGATCGCTCAATTTCGAAATGGTTGCTGATTGGTCGCATCTGTTCCCGAACGGGTTCGGGAGCGGCCGGGGCCGGCGGTGTGCAGGCCATAAAAGGCAACATCGGGGCAATCCCGGCTTTTACGGGCATTGTGGTTTTTTCGCCGCAGTGCCCAGGATCAAAATGAGATGCTAGGGGTTCCCCGTCAGGGAGAATGGTCTCCCCTTTTGACGTCCGCGCGTTCACTTTCCCACCCTTGCGCGTTATGTTCGCAATGGCAAATTCCCTTGTAACTAGAATGAGATGAGGCTGTCACATGGCACTTCCGATTGGCGCTGTGGCCCCGGATTTCGAGGCCGAAACCACCGAAGGGAAGATCAAGTTCCACGACTGGATCGGCAACTCCTGGGCGATGCTGTTCTCGCACCCGAAGGATTTCACCCCGGTCTGCACCACCGAGCTCGGGGCGCTCGCCAAGCTCAAGCCGGAATTCGACAAGCGCGGCGTCAAGCTGATGGGGCTTTCGGTCGATCCGGTCGATCGGCATTCGAAATGGGCCGAGGATATCAAGGAGACCCAGGGCGCCGCACCGAACTATCCGATGATCGGCGACACCGATTACAACGTGTCCAAGCTCTACGACATGCTGCCGGCGTCGACCTCCGGCGATCCCTTGAAGCGCACGCCCGCCGACAACCTGACCGTCCGCAACGTCTTCGTCATCGGTCCCGACAAGAAGATCAAGCTGGTGCTGGTCTACCCGATGACGACCGGACGCAATTTCCAGGAAATCCTGCGCGCGATCAACTCGCTGCAGCTGACTGCCAAGCACAGCGTGTCGACGCCCGCCGACTGGAAGCAGGGCGACGACGTGATCATCTCCGGCTCGGTCAGCGATGAGCAGGCGAAGCAAACCTATCCGCACGGCTGGAAATCGCCGAAGCCGTACATCCGGATCGTGCCGCAGCCGAGATGACGGCGCGGCGAGACGGTGCACGCGCCTCAGGCGGCGCGCACGCCGTCAAGGAACTTCTCGACCTCTGACTTCAGGCGCAGGCTTTCTCCCGAGAGCGCCTGCGCGGAGGCAAACATCCGGCTTGAGGACTCGCCGGTCTCCTGCGCGCCCTTGGCGGCGTCGCCGGTATTGACCGCGACATCAGCGGTACCGCTCGCGGCCGCACGCACGCTGTCGGCGATATTCTGCGTCGCACCACGTTGCTGCTCGACCGCCGCCGAGATCGAGGTGGCGATGTCGCTGATGCGCTCGATGGTCTGGCCGATCGCCTTGATGGCGCCGACCAAGTCCGCGGTGGCGAGTTGCATATTGGCGATCTGGCTCGAGATTTCCTCCGTCGCCTTCGCGGTCTGGCCGGCGAGGCTCTTCACCTCCTGCGCCACCACGGCAAAGCCGCGGCCGGCATCGCCGGCCCGCGCGGCCTCGATGGTGGCGTTGAGCGCCAGCAGATTGGTCTGTTCTGCGATGGTGGTGATCAGCCTGACGACGTCGCCGATCCGCGCGCCGGCTTCGGAAAGCTCGGTGATGCGCTGATCGGTGGCTGTGGCCTGCTTGACGGCCTCGGCCGCGATGCCGCTTGATTCCCGGACGCGGCGGCTGATCTCCGAGATCGAGCTGGACAACTCGTCGGACGCCGTAGCCGCGGCGCGGACATGTTCCGAAGCCCTCTCCGATGCCGAGGCCGATAGGCTGGACAGATCGGCAGTGGTGCGCGCCGTCTCGGTCAGCTGGCGCGCGACGCGCTCGAGATCGCCCGAGGAGTTCAAGACCTCGTCGATCATGCCACCGACGCTGGTCTGGAACTCATCGACGAAGCTCCTCAATTCGGCCTTGCGCCGCTCGGCCGCAGCCGCGTTGTCCGCCGCCTGCTGCTCGCGCAGGCGCTTGCGTTCGGTGGCGTTGCTCTTGAACACCGCGACCGTGCGCGCAATCTCGCCGATCTCGTCCGCCCTGTCATCGCAGTCGATATCGACATCAAGCCTTCCATCTGCGAGAGCGGTCAGCGTCTGCGTCACCGAAGTCAGCGGTCGGGTGATGCGCTGAACGATCAGCATGGTCAGGATCAGGACGAGCAGCGCCGCGACGGCCCCGGCGACCGCCATGCTCTGGATCGCATGGGCCAACACGGCGTCGAGCTGTTCCATGGGAATGCCGACATAGATGATGCCGACGACCTTTCCGGCCGGGTTGGAGACCGGGAAATACGCCGTCATGAACGACTTCCCGAACAATGTCGCCGGCCCCTTATAGGCCTCGCCTCGCCGCAGCATGGCCTGCCCCGGATGGTCGGCGGCCAGCTGGGTGCCGACGGCGCGATCGCCGTTTTCCTTCTTCACGTTGGTGGTGCGGCGCACGAATTGATTGGTGGCGTCGTCATAGACGAACAGGGTCGCGTTGCCGCCGACATAGCCGACCGCGCGATCGACGATCGCATGGTCCTTGAACTCCGGCATCGCCGATATCTCGACCTTGCTGACGACGCCGTCCTTCAGGGTGATCCTGGCGTCCTTGTCGTTTTCGCCAAAAGCCAGCGTGAGGGTTCGCAGGTTGACCTCGATGTCGCGGAACGCCCGTTCCCCGAACTCGTTGGTCAGCGACCAATAGGCGGCGCCGACCACCAGCGCGGTATTGACGCCGATCAGCAGCACGGCGGAAATCACAGCCTTGGTGCCGAGCCGGAGTTTTAGGGATGGCAGGAATTTCCCGATCGCACGCATCAGTCTTGGGCCCCTGAAAGCGTTACGTTTGCTGCTTTTTGCTTACGATCGCATTAACGATGAGCTTCGCCCCAACTCCTCCGTCGCGCGAATAGAACTCACCAAGACATTGAAAGTGTATCCCTAAATCATGGTGGACCGGCCTCCTGTCATCGTTTGGTTCCGCGACGACCTGCGGCTATCCGATCATCCGGCGCTGGCGGCTGCGGCAAAGACCGGCGCACCCGTCATCGGGCTTTACGTGCTCGATGAGGAGAGCCGCGGCGTGCGGCCGCTCGGCGGCGCGGCGCGCTGGTGGCTGGCGCAGTCGTTGCGCCGTCTGGAGGCAAGCCTGCAAGCGGCCGGAGCCGAGCTGGTGTTGCGGCGTGGGTCAGCGGCCGAGGTCATTCCGATCGTCGCGCGCGAGGCGACGGCAAGCGCGGTGTATTGGAATGAGATTGCGCAAGCGCCGCAGCTCGCCGTTGCCAAAGCGGTCGAGGCTGAGCTCGCAAGCGCCGGCATCGACTCGCAAAGCTTTGCCGGCGACCTGCTCGCCCCGCCACGCGACATCAGGACCAAGGAAGGACGAGGCTTGCGCGTCTTCACGCCGTTCTGGCGCAGAGTGCAAGCGCTTGGCGACCCGCCCATGCCTCTGCCCGCACCGAAGCGGCTGACGACGCTCGCAGGCATCGCGAGCGACAACCTCGACGACTGGGAGCTTGAGCCCCGTCATCCCGACTGGGCCGGCGGCCTGCGCGAGACCTGGACCCCCGGAGAGGCGGCCGCACAGCGGCGTTTGAGGAATTTCCTCGCCGATGGCCTCGAGGGATATTCCGGCGATCGCGACCGGCCCGACCGTGACGGCACCTCCGCGCTTTCGCCGCATCTGCGTTTTGGCGAGATCAGTCCTCGGCAGATCTGGCACGCAGCCCGCTTTGCCGCGGCCGAACGCCCTGCCCTGTCGGCCGACGCCGAGAAATTCCTGAGCGAACTCGGCTGGCGCGAGTTCTGCCGGCATCTGCTCCATGACAACCCCGACCTCGCCGCCGCCAACCTGCAGCCGGCCTTCGATGCTTTCCCCTGGAAGCACGACAACAAGGCGCTCGCGGCCTGGCAGCGCGGCCGGACAGGCTATCCCATCGTCGATGCCGGCATGCGCCAGCTCTGGCACACCGGCGTCATGCATAATCGGGTGCGGATGGTGGTCGCCTCCTTCCTGGTCAAGCATCTGCTGATCGACTGGCGCGAAGGCGAGCAATGGTTCTGGGACACGCTGGTCGATGCCGATGCCGGCAGCAATCCCGCCAACTGGCAATGGGTCGCCGGCTGCGGCGCCGATGCCGCCCCCTATTTCCGCGTGTTCAACCCGGTGCTGCAGGGCGAGAAGTTCGATCCCGAAGGGACCTATGTTCGGCGCTGGGTACCGGAGCTGTCGCGCCTGCCGGCGAAGCTGATCCATGCGCCTTGGCGCGCGGCTCCGCTCGAACTGGATAGCGCCGGCGTGGCACTCGGCCGCAGCTATCCAGCGCCGATCGTCGATCACGCCAAGGGCCGCGAACGCGCGCTCGCCGCCTATGCGACGGTGCGAAAGAGTTGAGTTCGCATGCTCCGCTTTGACAGCCTTTTGAATCCCGCTATCGTGTTGGCCTTCAACAACGTCTGGGGGACGATATGGACGACGACAAGCCAATCATCGAGCAAGCGACCGACGCGATCAGCAGCGCCGCGACGACGACCACCGAGGCCGTCAAGACGGCGGTGAAGAAGGTCCGCAAGGCTGCCAAGAAGGTGGCAAAGAAGGTTGCAAAGAAGATCGGGAAGAAAAAGGCGGCCAAGAAGGTGAAGAAGAAAGCCAAGAAGGCCGGCAAGAAAGCCAAGAAGGCGTACAAGAAGACGGCCGGGAAAAAGAAGGCAAAGAAGTCCAGGCGCTGATCGCCGCTTGCGATTTCAGGCAGTCAAAAACCTCCGGGTGATCCGGAGGTTTTTTGTTGCACGCACGCGCGGCGCCGCCTTTGGCGGCGCGCGGAAATCCGGCTGCCTCGCGCTAAGGGAACCTTCGCCCCTGCCCGGCCGTTATGCCCCTCCAGGGGGAAACAACGCATGCGATGGAGAGGCCTCCAGTCGCTGGTTTGGGCAGGGTTCGCACTTCTATTGATGGTTACCGTCGCGGACGCTGAAGGCGACAAAGCCGCGCGCCCGTCCGAATTCCTTTTGCTCGTCCAGATCGCGCTCCTGATCGCCGTCGGCCGGGGATTGGGCGAGCTGATGCAACGCATCGGCCAGCCCTCGGTGATCGGCGAACTGCTGTGCGGGCTGATCCTCGGCCCGTCGCTGTTCGGCTGGGTCTGGCCGGAGGCGCAGCACGCGATCTTCCCGCCATCGGGAGAGCAGAAAGCGCTGCTCGACGGCATCGCCCAATTCGGCATCCTCCTGCTGTTGCTGCTGACGGGGATGGAGACCGACCTCGGCCTGGTGCGCAAGGTCGGCAAGGCCGCGATCGCGATTTCCGTCACCGGGATCGTTGTCCCCTTCATCTGCGGCTTCGCGCTCGGCGAATTCCTGCCGCAGTCGCTGTTGCCGCATCCGGAAGCGCGCCTCGTCGCGTCGCTGTTTCTCGGCACGGCGCTGTCGATCTCCTCGGTGAAGATCGTGGCCGTTGTGGTGCGCGAGATGAACTTCATGCGGCGCAATGTCGGCCAGATCATCGTCGCCACCGCCATCATCGACGACACCATCGGCTGGATCATCATCGCCATGATCTTCAGCCTCGCCGCGCACGGCACACTCGACGTCTATTCCGTCGCCCAGGCGCTGCTCGGCACGCTCCTCTTCCTGGCCGTCAGCTTCACCATCGGCCGGCGGCTGGTGTTCCGCCTGATCCGCTGGGCCAACGATCACCTCGTCAGCTCCGCCGCCGTCATCACCGTGATCCTGCTCCTGATGAGCGTCATGGCGATGATCACGCATCTGATCGGCGTACATACCGTGCTCGGCGCCTTCATCGCCGGCGTGCTGGTCGGGGAATCTCCGATCCTGACACGGCAGATCGACGAACGCCTGCGCGGGCTGATCAGCAGCCTGTTCATGCCGGTGTTCTTTGGGCTGGCCGGGCTCAGCGCCGACCTGACCGTCCTCAAGGACCCCAATCTGTTGATGCTGACCGGCGCTCTGGTGCTGATCGCCAGCATCGGGAAATTCGGCGGCGCATTTACAGGGGGCAAGCTGGGCGGGCTGACGCGGCGGGAGTCCTACGCGCTCGCCAGCGGCATGAATGCGCGCGGATCGACCGAAGTCATCATCGCCACCATCGGCCTGTCCATGGGCGTGCTGAGCCAGAACCTGTTCTCGATGATCGTCACCATGGCGATCCTCACGACAATGGCGATGCCGCCGATGCTGCGCGCCGCGCTGGCGCGGCTGCCGCTCAACAAGGCCGAGAAGGAAAGGCTCGAGCGGGAGGAATTCGAGCAGAACGGCTTCGTCGCCAATCTGGAGCGGCTGCTGCTCGCGGCCGACGAAAGCGCCAACGCCAAATTCGCATCCCAGATTGCCGGACTATTGGCCGGCTGGCGGGGCTTGCCGATCACCGTGCTTCATGTCGACCCGAAGGCGCAGCGCCGCGACAAGAAAGACGACCAGGAGAGCCTCGAGGCGGTGGTCAAGAACGCGGCCAAGACAATCGGCGAGGCCGATGAGGAGAGCCCCGGCAATGTCGACATCACGACCCGCATCCCGAAGGAAAAGCCGGCCGAGGCCGTCGAGGACGAAGCCAAGAAGGGTTTCGACCTGCTCGTCGTGGGGATGGACAAGACCCTGAATGGCAAGGGTCGTTTCGATCAAAAGATCGAAGACATCGCAGGCGGATTTCACAATCCGATGGCGATCGTCGTTGCGAAGGGCCCTCACCTCAAACAACCGGCGGCGTCCGGCTTCAAAATCCTGGTGCCGGTGTCAGGCAGCGCGGTCTCGCGGCGTGGCGCCGAAGTCGCCATCGCGCTGGCCCATGTCTGTCCGGACCCGCTGAGGGTGGTCTACGTCTCGACCACGCGGGACAAGGGCGCGCAACGCGGGCGCGCCAGCCTCTCGCTCGTCAGGGAGGAAGCCGTGCTGAAGGACACCACCGCGGCTGCGGCGCGCTACAACGTCGACGTCAGCACCGTGCTTCGTGCCCACACCGCGCCGGAACAGGCCATCCTGCAGGAAATCCGCTCGAGCAATGCCGATCTTGTGGTGCTCGGCGTCGATCGCATCGCGGGCGACAAGCTCGATTTCGGCAGCGTGGCGCATGCCGTGATCAGCAAATCCAACGCCTCGGTGCTTCTGATTGCGGATGGAGAGCCTGCGAAGGGCAGCGCATGATCCGGAACAGGGTCACCACTCTTCCGGACAGGGATCGACGATCTTCCAGAGTTCTTCACCGTTCTTGATCTTCTTCATCTCGGTGGTGAGCCCGCCGTTTCTGCGGATCCAGTCCTTCAACGGATCGGGATAATAGGACATCAGGTCGGAGGTGCCGTCGGCGCTGGTCACCTTGATGCCGAAGGTGAAGGCCTTGTCGTAATAGGCCTGGTGCACCCCGACGCTCGCCTTTGGCGTCACGCAGATCTTGTTCATCGGCACGATGCCGAACACCAGCGTGCAGGCGGAGTTGCAGATGCCGTCGATGACCACGCGCTCGCCCTTGTCGCGGATGCGCTTGTACTTCGTCTTGTACTCATCGACATAGCCGCCATGGTCGCGCGTAATGTGCAGAACCTCGGCGCGCGCCGGGGTCGCGGCAAAAAGACCGAGGATCAGTAATGTGAGCGGCGCGATGCGCATGGAAAACGGGAGCCCCCAAACCCCTGTGATGCCTGATTGCCGGCCAGCGAACTTTCGCCGGACTGTCTTGGGAAATCGTTAAGCATTCGGAAAAGGCCGAAAATGGGGCGCGGGAGGCCCCGGGACGCTGAATTCACCGCGCCATCGGGTCCGATTGACACCAAATTTGGCTTGGATAGGGTTGCTTTAGCGGGAAATCCGGAGAATCGAGATGAGGATGTCGAAGCTTTTGGCCGCCGTGGTGCTGTCCGCGGCCGTGCTGGCGCCGAGCCTGGCGGACGCGCGCCACTACCATCATCGATGGCACTACACCCGCTATGTCAGCTATTACGGCCATGTGCAGTGGTACCCGCTGCCCTACCACATCAGCTACAAGCATAATTACGGCCCCGGCTACGTCCCCGGCACCTTTGCCTATTACGACGGGCCCGCGACGAACCATTGCTATCAGGGCTCGGCCGCCTATCTCGGACAGGATCGGCAGCGGCATCCCTGCTTCTAGCTTGCTGGCGCGCTCGGAGAGATTCGAACTCCCGACCCTCGGAATCGAAATCCGATGCTCTATCCAGCTGAGCTACGAGCGCTTCGGATCGACCCGATAGCAGAGTTGCCGGGCCACTTCTATAGAGTGCTTGTCGGCTCGAGTCGCATCATGAAGATCGGTTTTCAGATTCTGGGCGGAACAGCGATCGTTGTATCGTCGTTTTTCGGCACGATGTTCCTGCTCGACTATTTTGACTTCGACGGCAAGCGCGACAGATGGCAGGAGCGACTTGTCAGTGGGAAACCCGTTGTCGTTCACCTGATTTGCGAGACGCAGACCGTCCTGGACTGCTTCGACACGTATACGATTACGTACAAGGGAAGCGGGTCCAGCCGCTGCGAGCACGTTCTGAAGAACGGCGAAGGCCAAGACCTTACAGGATGGTGTAATGGACACCCCGAAGAGCACAACTTCAGCATCAAGGGTGCGCTGTTCGACTACAATCGGACTGGAGAAGTGATGCGCGAGGGAAAGGTCGTAGGTCATCTTTCCCAGGAATAGCCACCCATGAGTTTGAGCCCGTCGAGGCGTGGCCAAGGCTCGACGAGGGTCGGATTTCGATTCCGAGGGTCGGGAGTTTGAATCTCTCCGAGCGCGCCATTTCAATTCAGGAAATTCAAAATGGCCGCGCGGCGGCCCGTCTTGCGCGACTTGTGGTTGATTTCGCACCTTGTCCCGGAGCGGCCGCGGCCCTATTCTGACATGAGCGCGGCCTCACGTCCTTCGGGTGGAGGGTTCAATGCGTTTCCTTCCCGTCCTCGCGACCATGTCATTGATTGCCGCCGCGCCCGCTTCCGCCGCGGATATTTGCAAGGCAATCGCCCTGCTCGACGTTCCCGCGATCGACGCGCCCGACTCCATATTGAAGCGCGGCGAATACGATCTGGCGATCACGCAGTATCGTATCAACAAGAAGACCGGATTGACGTCCTTCTGCTCGCACGGCGGCTCCTGCTACCCAACCCATGTTGTCCAGAATGGCGTCAAGGTCGAAGCCTTGCGCTTGACGAACTGCAAGGTGGGCAAACGCGACGACTGGAACGATCCGGACGAAATCTTCTACGGCCTGGACGTCCTGAAATCCGGGGTCACCGACACCGAATTGAAGGAAGACGACCTCGACAACAAGCTTATCGATCTGGGTTTGTGCAATGCCTGCGCCAGCAACGTCGCGTATCTCTACATCCATCAGCCCCAGTCACGCTGCGCTGCGCTAACGCGCCAGGCGCTCGGTGGCGACGCGCAGGCACTGGAGACACTCAAGCAGTTTCCGGACTACTGCTCGGCTCCATGAGCCTGTCTTGAAGCAGCAGCTGGATTTGCGGGTCGTATCAGCGACCAGTTCTCCCGGCCCGCGCGCTCGGCAAGCGCCGTCCCCAACACGGCACGGTCCGCGTCGTCACCTGCGAATACCCACAAGCTTTCCAGCCTCGAGCGATCAAGCAGCGTTGCCAGGAAACCCCAGAGGCCGCGCTGCGCCTCGCGTCCGTCGAACCAGGCGTTGGTCTTCCGCAGGAAGCCTTCTATGTTCGATTGGTCGGCGAGGTAGCACGCCGCAAGATAGGCATTCATCTGATCGTGCACGAATTCGTATCCGGTGGATGTCGGTCTGACGATGCGAATGTCGGGCACGGTCGCCAACCGCTTGAGAAGATCGTCCGGCGCGTCATCGGAGGTGAGCCGTCGCTTGTCCTGGTTGGGTCCGCGTTCGCTGATGAGTTTCCAGGCCGCGGCCTGCAAGATGTTGCGATCTTCGTCCCGGTTTTCGCTTCTGGGCCACGCGGCGGCGACCGTGGCACGATACAGCCCAATTCGGTCGCGCGGCATGTTCTTCCCATCCGGATCGGCTTTGGCGAGATCGACGACGAGCCGGACATCGTAGCCGGAGCGCAGATATTCGAACAATCCGCTCGTCTTCAGGCTTTGCGTCAGCGCCACCGCCCTTTCGGCACCGAGGTACAGCGCAAGCAGCCCCTCGACATATTCCGAGATCGTGCCCGGCAATTTCCAGGCTTCGAAAAGGTCGTCCCCCAACTCTTGCGAGGTGACGAACAATGGCGTTTCCGGAAACCCCGCAGCAAATGAGGCGACGGCCAGATCGCGTGCGACCTCATTCAATCCATCGATGGCGACGGCCAGAGCGCCGGTACTGAGCATGGACCGAACCAGGCCCTGGTCGTCGAGCGTCAGTCCATTCTCGGACAGCACGCTCCGGACGCATTCTACGACCCAGATCGACGCATCGCTGTCGCTCTCCTTTACATTGGTGAACCGCCGGGCCTCGATCGGCACGAGCACATAACCGTCGCGCCGGAACAGCGCAAAGGAGGTTCGCTCGGCGCCACCGAAATGGGTTTCGTGAAGATGATGGAACAGCGCGGTTTTGCCCATCCCCGCGCCGCCCTGAATCCAGACCCGGCGCACATCACGCAAGCGCGCAAGCACCGCGTCACTGTCGGCGAGTTTACCCTTCGCATTCGTCAACGGTATCGAGAGAAACGGCCGAGCCTCCCGCAATCCAGCGCATCGCTTTCGGACATAGAGGTCGAGCAGCCACAACTGCGCCGGCCGCCACTGCCGCAGCAGGAAGCGTTGCGGCAACAGCGCCGTCTTGCTCCATATTTCGTCTGTTGCGAGGCGCCACGCCGCCGGCGAGTACCGGGCCGCCGCGAATACAGCGAGGTTGAGGGCGGCAAGCAAGACCGCCGAACTCGCCGCGATGGTTTGCCACCAGGTCTGGAGCCAGCCAATGAACCCCCCGGTGACGAAGGTGACAGGCGCCGATTGCGCTCCGATCATCGTCCGGTCCGCTCCCGAAACCACGCGGAAGCGCCACTTTCCGGCCACCGGCACCGGGACCAAGGAGGCAAAACTCGTATCGGCGTCATGGAATTGAAAATCAAAAGCGAGTGTTCCCGGAATATCCTCGCCTTCCTCATCGGTCGCAACGACCTGCAATTCGAATTTGTCGGCGAATTTCGCGCAGGGATGAGACAGCTTCCAATGGGTTAAAACGCCCGATTTGTTCGGGGCGGAGTTTTTCAATTGCCCGATATTTTCCAGCGAAACTTTTGCAGTCGCGAGGCGGTTGAGCGACAGCGAGGAAAAAACCGTTATCTGCACGGAGAAGCACCCCATTTGGCGTCTCTTGCATGTTGTCGATGGCGGCGGTGTCGTCCCCTTCGAGGCGATAGACACTGCACGCCGTCAAAGCGGAACAAGCCCTTGTCGGCCCCGAGCAGGATGTCGTTCGCAGTCTTGAGGACGTCCCTTATTTCGCCGGTCGGCTTGCCCTCGATACGTATCAGACTCTTTCCATCATAGCGAAACAGACCGGTGTCGGCACTTATCAACGGTCCGGCGGGCGTATTGTTGATCCTGGTCACCAAGCCGCGGGATTTCCAATCGACACGCTTGATGCGCTCACCATCATAGACAAAGAGGCCATGCTCGGCGATCAGGAGCGTTCCATACGGCGTGTCGAGGAAACTGGTCAGGTAGCCGGTATCGTCTGCCTCGATCGCATGGAGTCCGGCGGCATCGTAGCGATACGTACGAGACGAGGTACTCAAGAGAACTCCGCGCGCCGTGACGTAGACGCCCAGCATGTCCTTCACGTCGGAGCCCGGTGCACGGACGACGCGACCGCCGTCGATGCGGTAGAGGCCGGAGGCTGCAACGATCAGCGGACCGGACATCTCCATAATGCGATCGAGGTGTTCAACCCGCTCACCTCCGAGACGGATCATTCTGACGCCGTCGAAGGCGTAGAGGCCCTTCTCAGCGCCCAGAAGCAGGCCGGATTGCAACGGATAAAGTTGTGCAACGTCACCGGTATCGACATCCGAAACGGCGGTCAGGCGCGCACCGTCATAACTGAGCAGGCCATTCGCGCTCGCGACCAACAGCTTGCCGAACGCCTTTTGTACGTCGTGGACGTAACCGGTGGGCGCGCCGGCAGGCGCGATCAGTTGCCCGCCGTCATATCGCAGAAGTCCAGTATCGGTGGCCAGCAGCAGGCCGTATTCGGTATCGAAAAATCGGTTCACGCCACCAATCTGGTCGCTGCCAACCCGGGAAACTTCCCTTCCATCGAAGCGAAACAATCCCTCTGTGCTGCCAATGAGCAAGCCCGAGGGCGTTGCGTAAGAGACGGCTATCGTACCATGAGCGTCGCCGGGGACTTGCACGACGCAACCCGGCGGTTCGGCGGCCTCCGCCGATCGGGCATTCATGACTGCAAGCATCCAAAGGGATACTGCGACGGCGGCGCGAATGGGTTTGCGAGACATCAAGGCGCGACCTTGTTTTCAGCCGAAGCCGCCCGATCCTCAGGCGGCATTTCGCTCGTCCGCAGGTGTCTCTCTTTGTCCCACCTGTCGCGTTTTTCGGTCAAGCTGTTCTTTGCGGGACGCTACTGCTGCAAGCAGCTCCGCATGAAATCGCGCCGCTGCGGGCCGACGATCTTCTGATCGATCGCCTGCTTCAGGCAGTCGAGACGCGCCTGCGCGCGGCACAGCTGCATCTGGTCCTCGCGCTCCTGCCCCTGCAATCCCTTCACAGCCGTCTGGCAGGCGAACAGCCTGCTCTCGGCGACGGGGGCCGCCGGCGCGTCGTTGGACTGCACGGCCGGCGGCGATTTCGTGTTCGGTGGGGAGGATTGCGCCATCGCGGCGAGCGCAAGGCCGAGCGTGGCGACTGCCGCGACTGCGCTGAACAGAAATCGCATCAGCCGCCCTCCAAATCTGGCGAGGACCTTGGGAGGCGCAGGCTGAATGGTTAGTGAACGCCCGCCGTGAGACCGAGGCTTACCAGGTCGCAAACGAGCCGAAATGCGGCTGCTGGGCGACCATCACCAGCGGACGCGGCGCATAGGGCCGGGCGGCGACGCGCTTCGGCGCCTGTTTGACCTTGTACATCTGCGGTGCCGGCACCACGACCCGCGCCATCTGGTCCAGCTTCGGCTCGGACACTTCCTCGGACGGAGGCAGCTGGGCGAACGCCTCGCGCACCCGCGCCTTGGCCGACATTTCCGCAGTCACGGCAGCGGCCGGAGCGGGAGCGGGAGCGACGATCGCCGCGACCTTGAGTGCAGGCAGGACCGGGACCGGCGCAGCGGCAACCGTGGAGCTGGTGTCGAACACAATGCGGTCGGGCAGTTTGCGGTCGGACTGGATGCGGATGGCCGGCAGTTCGGTCGCCGAGGTCAGGGTGCCCGGAAGGGCCTCCTGCGGCAGAACGACGTTGGCAATGAGGATCAGCGACAGCAGCGCTCCGCCGACATAAAGGAAATATCGCAGCAATGGCATAGTGTTCTACCGTTCCACCCGCGGCTGAGCCCGCGCACCGACCCGCCTAAACGCGGGCGATCTAACGATAGGTCCGTGAAAGGTTCGGCCTGGTTCAACACGACCAGTCACATTTTTGCGACCGCAGGGTTAAAGCCGGCTCGCTGCAATCAGCGCACATTTAGCTTTATCGGCATTGACGTTGACGAAGCCGATATGGACGCGGGCGAAGGTCTTGCGGCTCCTGGTGTTAACCACGGCGTCGGGAAGGACGCGCTTGCGCTCGGTCACGGCGCTGCCATCGCGCCTCGTGAAGGTGCAGGCAACCGCGATGTCGCCGACCGCGTAGTCGTTGGTGTTGCGCAGGGTGAAATTAAACAGGGCGTTGGAGCCGAGCCCGCCCCGCCGCCAGGATTGCGAGGCGATTTTCACCCCCGCGACCGGTGGTGGTCCGGCGGCGGGCACCATGGCGGCGGCGCTATGCCCGGCGCAACCGCTGCCCCCTGCACAGTCGGCGGCAGATTGGTCTCGACCGCCGTCGGTTCTGGCTTCAGCAGCGAGGTATTTTGCACGGTGGCAAGCACCGGAGGCCCAATCTCGACAGACTGCCCCCTGGCGCCCATATTCCAGGCGCTCAAGGCGGCGATCGTCAATACGGGAAGCAGAACTGCGGCCTGCGTTGCCAGATGACTGCGGCCGGACGGGCCGAATTTGCCCCACCCCCACTTGCCTTCCTCAGTCATGGCCAAGCCCTCGAGGTCACGCGTTCACCGCAAAGCAAAAAGCCGCACGGGCACCTGCACCGTACGGCTTACTGACACTCTGCCGCTCGACGGGGCGCCACACTAGTCAATTCCGCCGACGCCGGATTGGTTGCACCGGAAGCCGGCGATTTTCGGGTCACCACCCGACTGCTCGCCAGGGGATGGCACAGGCAGCACGCCGCCGCTAACATCTCCCCGCCGCGCAGGACGCGGCCAAGCGGTGCCGGCCAACGGCAGCGTACACCAATGGGAGAGCAAGCCATGCCGGTCGTTACCTGGGATCATGTCCATCTGCGCAGCCCCGATCCGGAGGCAACTGCGACCTGGCTGCAGGACATCCTCGGCGGCGTCATCATCCGCGGGCCGAACCGGATCGACGTCAAGCTCGGCGGCGCTAACGTCTTTATCGCCCCGGTCGCGCCAGGCGATGGCGTCAACTCGCCGCCGACCACGCCCTATCAGGGCCTCGACCATTTCGGGCTGACCGTGAAGGACATCGACGCGGTCGCCGCCGAGATCAGGGCCAAGGGCGTCGAGTTCACCCGCGAACCGACCACGATCCGTCCCGGCGTGCGCATCTGCTTCATCCGCGGGCCGCAAGGCATCTCGATCGAGCTGCTCGAGCGCGACAAGAAGTACGCCTGACGGTGTCCTGCGACAGCTTCGTGTCACCCGGTTAGCGCTGGCCGCACGCGGCCGCGCTTTCGGCCAAGCTGCCGCGTTGCGCCCGGGACTGCCGTTTGGCATAAATAGATGACCGGTGGCCGTTGGGCGACGGCTGCCGGCACGGGACGTTATGAAGAACGGGCTATATTCGATTCACGTCAACTTGCAGGACGGGCGCGTCGGCAAGGGCAGTGGCGTCATTGTGTTTCGCGACGGCAAGATCGTCGGCGGCGACGCCTACCTGTTCTACACCGGCAGCTACACCGTGAAGGACAACACCTTCAAGGGCGAGGTGCTGGTCCAGCGCCACACCACGCCGCGCGACAACGACAGCCCGCTGTTCGGCGGCCCCGCCCCGGTCGGCATCGGTGTGTCCGGCACCTTCACCGACACGCGTGGGACGATGAACGGCACCGCGCTGGTCGGCAAGAACAGCCAGATTTTCGGTGCCACGCTGCACAGGCTCGCCGACGTCGACTGACTTCTCCACTCCGCGAACTGACAGCTCCTACTCCGCAGCCTGCTCCAGCGGTGCAGTGCGCGGCAGGATCATCTGGATCCGCGTGCCGCCGCCGGCCACGGATTTGAGATCGAGCCGCCCGCCGAGCCGGTTGGTCACGATGCTGTAGACGATGTGCAGGCCGAGTCCGGTGCCGCCCTGATCCCTGCGCGTGGTGAAGAACGGATCGAAGGCGCGCCGCCTCACGTCCAGCGACATGCCACAACCATTGTCGGAGAAAATGATCTCGACATTGTCCCGGCCGGACTCCCGCGCCTGGATGTTGATTTCGCCCGGTCCGCCGTTCGGAAACGCATGCGCCACCGCATTGAGGAACAGGTTGGTCAGCACCTGGCCGTACGGCCCGGGATAGCTGTTCATGGTCAGGTTCGGCTGGCAATCGACGGTCAGCGTCAGATTGTGCTTGCGCAGACCGGGACGCAGACTCATCACGACCTGCTCGGTCAGGTCGCCCAGATCGAAGCTGCGCTGATCCGAATAGTTGCGGTCGGCGGCGACCTGCTTGAACGACTGGATCAGCTCGGCGGCGCGGTTGAGATTGGCGACAAGCTGCGAGGACGCGTCGCGGCTGGTCTCCAGATAATCATTGAGGCTGGAGCGGCGGACATCCCCGCGCCCGACTTCGGCGGTGAAATTCGCGGTCTTGCGCTCGAGCGCGGAGGCGACCGTCAGGCTGATGCCGACGGGATTGTTGACTTCATGCGCGACGCCGGCGACCAGACGTCCGAGTGCGGCAAGCTTTTCCGCCTCGATCAGCGAGGCCTGGGTCTCACGCAGATTGCGCAGCGCGGTCTCGGCGGCGTCTCGCGCCTTCCGCATCTCCTGTTCGCCGCGTTTGCGCTCGCCGATGTCGAGCGCGACGGTGACGACGTTGTCGATGCCGCCCTCGACATCGAGCAGCGGCAGCTTGTTGACCAGCCAGTGCCGCAGATTACCCGCAGAATCCAGATATTCCTCCTCGTAGAAGCCGAGCCCCGTCTTCTGCTTCAGGACACGCTGGTCGTTCTCGTCGGTCTTCTGCGCGCCGTAGCGCGACATCAAGTCGGTGGTGGTCTTGCCGATGGCCTGCTCGGGCTCGATACCGAAGATGCCGGCCATGTAGCGGTTCATCAGCACGTAGCGCAGGTTCTTGTCCTTGACGTTGATCACCGCAGGCACGGTATCGATGACCTGTTGCAGCAGTCTGCGGCCTTCTGCGATCGCATCTTCCGCCCGCTTCTGGACGGTGATATCGCGCACCGTTCCCTCATAGCGGGTGATAGCGCCGTTCTCGTCGCGCACCACGGTCGCGCTGTCGGAAAGCCACAGGATGTCGCCGCCGCGCTGCTTGACCTGGTACTCGAAGTCACGCACCACGCCGTCGCGCAGCATCAGCCGCTGGAATTCCTCGCGTGCCGCGGAATTGAGATAGACGCTTTCCGTCACGTCCTGGATACTGTTGATAAGCTGCTCCGGCGTGTCATGGCCCATGATGCGCGCAAGTGCCGGATTGGCGTTGAGCAACGCGCCGCCCGGCGTCGTCACATAGATGCCGTCGACCGACGCCTCGAACAATTTACGGTAACTCTCTTCGGCGAGCCGCTGCTCGGCGAGCGCCCGCACCGCCGCCTCGCGGGCATTGTCGGCGTCGACCAGCGTGTGGCGGAACACCTCGGCTGCGCGCGCGATGTCGCCGATCTCGTTGTTGACGTCGGTGCCGGGGATCGATGTCTCCTTCCTCCCCACCGCCAGCGCCCGAATCGCGCTGGCGATCGAAGTCAGCGGCCGCACCGTGCGGCGGACCACGAAGGAAGCCGCAAAGGTGCCGACCAGCACGCCGAGCGTCGAGAGCATGATGCTCTGCCATTTCGCCTCGGTCAGCGTCCGGGCAAAGTCGCGCGACAGCACGCGCCCGCGCCGCGCACTGACTTCGCGCAGGATCTCGGTGGCTCGTCCGATCTGCCGGCCCTCGGCGCCCAGCACGTCCTTGTCGAGCTTGGCGATCTCCCTCTCGGTACCGGCAATGGACATGATGGCGTCGGCGTAGCCGTCGGTCGCGACACGGAGCTCGGGGTCGTCGATGGTGAGAGCCCGCATGCGCGCCGCCGCCTGTTCGGCGCTGGCGGGGTCGTTGCCAAGCAGTGCCGCGGCGACACCGTTCTGCGCACGCAGCAGCTCCGACGATTTGCCCTGCCCGTTCGCCGCCGCGACCGCGGACTCGAAGCGGGTGCGGACCGGGGGCAAGGCGGCCAGCAGGCGCGCACGGCGTGAAATCAGTGTGCTGACCTGCTCGATGCCGTCGAGGTAATTGGCAAGGCGCTGCGACACGCCGTCGATCATGTCCTGCTGCTCGGGCGCAAGCTCGAGCCGCGTCTTCTTCAGGAGCTCGCCGAGCTCGGTCGCGACCTGCACCACCCGGTCGGACTGCGCGCCGGGATCGGTGACGAAATCGCGCGCCGCAAGCCGCAGCTCGTTCATGCGGCGGTCGATCTCCTCGGCGAGGTCGCCAACATCCTGCAGCCGTCGCAGCTCGGCGAAGGTGGTATCGATATGGCGGATGGCGATGACGCTGGCCATGCCGGTCGCGGTGATGACGGCGAGCAGCAATAGAAAACTGCCAAAGGTCATCTGGCCGATCGACAGCGAGAACGATCGGATGCGCTGGGAAAGTGCCGCAAAGGCAGATGGCATTGGCTGGCTCAGCCCGGGATGACGACGAGCAATATATACGAGGTATTTTGTGCTGGAATATGCTGAAAAAGCTGAGGCGTAGCAGACCTGATGCCTGAGCTGCGGCGGTTAACCATCCTGCCTTCCTTTTGCGGCCCGGCTATGGCGGCCGGGTTGGTCAGTCGGCGGTAATTCCGGCCTCCTTGACCACCTTGGCCCACAGCGCCACGTCGGAATTGATCATGTCGCCGAACTTGCCGAGCGGCGCGCTCTGGGCTTCGCAGCCGGCGATATCGAGCTTCTGCCGCACGTCTTCCGTGGCCAGTGCCGCCTCCAGCGCCTTGTCGATGCGCGCGACGATGTCCGGCGGCGTCGCCTTCGGCACCACGATCCCGAACCATGGCGTCACCTGCGCCTCGGCGTAACCCTGCTCGGCCAGGGTCGGGGCGTCGGGGAAATATTTGGTGCGGGTCGCGTTGATGGTGCCGATGATGCGGATCGCCCCGGTCTGGACCTGGCCCAGCGCCTGGTTGACCGAGAAGAAGCTCGAGGTGACGAGACCCTGGGCGATATCAGGCACCATCTGCGGGTAGCCGCGATAGCCGACGCCGGTGACGTCGATCCCGGCCAGCTTCTTGAACAGCTCGAAGCCGAGATGGCCGGTCGAGCCCTTGCCCGGATGGCCATAGGTCAGCGTGCCCGGCTTGGCCTTGGCGAGCGCCACGAACTCGGCAACGTTTTTCACCGGCAGGCTGGAGGGCACGATGAAGACGTTCGGCGCCTTGCAGATCTCGCCGACCGCGGTGAAATCGCGCTGCGGATCCCAGCGCAGATTGTTGTAGAGCGCGGGGCTGGCGACGAAATAGGTCGTGGCAAGCAGCCAAGTGTAGCCGTCAGGCGGCGAGCGCGCGACGTCTTCGGCCGCGATCGAGCCGTTGGCGCCGGACTTGGATTCGAACACGATGGTCGCGTTGTTCCACTGCACCGCCATGTTCTGGGCGACGATACGGCCGAACACGTCGGCGACCGTGCCGGGTCCGTAGGGAATGACGACGCGGATCGAACGAACAGGGAAATTGTCTTCAGCCGTGGCGGGCGCGCAACCCAATGCCGACAACGTGCCGATCAGGATGCTCAACCATTTCCTGTTCATCACCGCCCTCCCCTTTGCATTCCGGACCTTGAGCGCCCGGATTGAGGGTGAGGATGCCGATAATGGTTGGAGCCAGCAAGGGCCGCAGTCAGGCGACTTTCGCAGCAGGTCCCGCGCGTGGCGGCAGCGTCATCGCGGCAACACCCGCCACCACACAGGCCAGGCCGATCCACGCCGTCGGCGACAGCGTCTCGCCAAGGAACAAGACGGAGAGCGCGACGCCGATCGGAACCCGCAAGTAAGCCTGCGCGGTGGTGCCGACCGAGCCGAGGGTCTGGATCAAGCGGAAATAGACCACGAACGCGGCAGCGGTCGAGAATGCCGCCAGCCCGAGCAACGCCAGGATGGAGCCTGCAGATGGTGTTGATGTCCAGGGTTGCTCGACGACAAGACCGAGCGGGATCAGCGCCGCCGTGCCGCACAGGAGCGAGCCTGCGGCTGGCGCCATGGGATCGAGATCCTTGAAGCCACGGCCGAAGATCGCGCCGATCGCGTAACACACCGTGGCGGCCACGATGGCAATCTCCGCCAGCAGCCCTTGCCCGACATGGCCGAAGGCGTCCATGCCGACGATCAGGCAGATGCCGGCCATGCCCGCGATCACGCCAAATAGTTTGCGCGGTGTCGCCGCCTCGTGCCGGGTGACGAGTGCAGTGAACAGGAAGGTGAAAATCGGCGCGGCCGAATTGAGAATGGTCGCCAGCCCCGCATCGACGGTTTGCTCGGCCCACGCGATCAGCGTCCAGGGAATGACGCTGTTGAGACAGGCCTGGAATGCGAAGCGGCGCCAGATCGCGGCATCCCTGGGCATGGCAATGCCGCGCCAGCGCATGATCAGGAGCAACAGGATGGCCGCGATCAAGGTGCGCATTGCGATCAGCGTGATCGGCGGAATGGTGGCGACCCCGACCTTGATGAAGCTGTAGGAGGCACCCCACAGCGTTGCCAGCAACAGCAACAGCGCGAGTTCGCCGGTGACGGACGTGCCTGGTGAACGAACAACTTGCATGCGCAGCGTGCCGATTCCCGATTGCAATCGGGCGGAACTTACATCGCCGCAGCACTGTGATATTTCGATGCAAGACGAAACGTTCTATCCGACCGAACCGACCTCGAACAGCTCGCCGTCATAGCCGGCTTCCTTCGGGATTCGCAGCTGGCGGCCACCATTGAGCCGGGTCATCACGGGCATGACCGTGACGATGTTTTGGCCCCTGGAGTTGTCGAGCGCGGCTTTCACGTGTCCCTGCTTGCCGAGCTTGATCAGGTTGCGCGTGGTCGGGAACGGCAGCTTGAAGCGGCCGCTCTCCCCGCCCGCCAGTGCCTCGCGCGGCGACACCCAGATCGAGTCGGTGGATTCCCTGCCGTCATGGGCGCCGAGCTGGTCCGGCGGCGCCGCGGCGAGAAAGAACCACGTGTCGAAACGTTTTGGCATACCCTCCGGCGTGATCCAGTGCGCGTACGGCACGAGCTCGTCGAGCGCGAGCAGCATGCCATTGTCGGTCAGCACCTTCAGGAATGTGATCTTGCCCTCGTTCAGATCGCTGCGATGCGCCGTCTCGATCTCGCGCGCGCGTTTGGCGTCGACCAGCTCCTTCGAGCCCTTGGGCCGCGCCAGCAGGATGCCGCTTTCTTCAAAAGTCTCCCGGATCGCCGCGATCCGGAAGCTCAGGTTCGCTTCATCCAGCCCCTCACCGCCCGAATAAAGATCGGGATGCGCGATGATCTCGCGATCGTTGTTGTCGACGCTGCCGCCGGGAAACACCAGCGCGCCGGAATTGAAGTCGATCTCATAATGGCGGACCATCATGAAGACTTCGATTTCCCTCGCCTTGCTGTCGCGCAACAGCAGGATGGTGGAGGCGTCGCGCGGCTTGACGACTTCCGTCATACTCTAGCCCGCCGCGCTCGATTGCGGCTGCAGATTAGCGCGGCGATCGACCCGCGCCACGCGTGACAGCAAATAATCGACCTCCGCCTTCGCGGCGGGGGTGATCCCCGCACCCGGTTTGCGCTGCGCGCTGGAGGCGATGATGCCGCGCTTCTGCAGTACGTATTTGCGGACAGCAAGGCCCGCGCCCGGCTGCTGCTCGTAGCGGATCAGCGGCAGATGCGCGTCGAAGATATCGTGCATGGCGTCGCGTTTGCCTTCCTTCCACAGCCTGACCACATCGATCAGCAATTCCGGGAAGGCATAGCCGGTCATCGCGCCGTCGGCGCCGCGCTCCATCTCGAAATCGAGGAACAGGCCACCATTGCCGGTCAGGATCGACAGCGGTCGCAGCGAGCCGTCCTTCTGGAATCCCCGTAACGTCGAGATCTTCTCCAGCCCCGGCCAGTCCTCGTGCTTGAGCATCACGCAGGACGGGCTGTCCATGACGATCTTGCGGATCACAGCAGGCGTGAACACGACCGACAGCGTCAGCGGATAATCCTGCAGCACCCAGGGAATGTCGTCGCCGATCGCTTCCTGCGCCTGCTTGAAATAGCCTGTTATCTGATCGTCCGTGCGCAAGCTTGGCGGCGGCGCGATCATGACGCCGGCCGCTCCCGCATCCATCGACGCCTTTGCCAGCGCGCGCATCGTGGCAAAGCCCGGCGCGGAGACGCCGACGATGATCTGCATGGTTTTCGCGCGCTTGACGAAGCGCACCGCGACCTGCTCGGCTTCGGCAGCGTCGAGCTTCGGCGCCTCACCGAGAATGCCGAGCACGGTGACGCCGTCACAGCCGACTTCGGCATAGAAATCGGTCAGGCGGTCGATCGAGCGCTCATCGATGCGGCCGTCGTCATGAAACGGCGTCGGCGCAATGGCGAAGGTGCCTGCGGCTTTTGCGGTGAGTTTGGTCATTCTCTTTTCCTTCTTTCTTCGTCATTGCGAGCGAAGCGAAGCAATCCACGTCTCCACTTGCGGCACTATGGATTGCTTCGTCGCTTCGCTCCTCGCAATGACGCCTACTTAAATCTCCGCGCCGACTTCTTGATCTCCTCTTCCGAGAAGAAGATGTCCTTGGCGTGGGTAGCGATATCCTCGGCCTTCCATCCCGTGAACGGCGGCGTCCAGCCTTCCATTTCCATCATCCGCAATTCGCGCACGCCGCGCGGGCCGGAGACGCCGAGCACCTTGCCGGTCTGGTCGCCCGACAATTCGCTGACCATGTATAGCACGGCCGGCGCGATTCCATCCGGCCCCAGCGCCGCGCCGGGGTTCTCCTTGTAGCGCGGCAGGTCTGCGGTCATGCGGGTCAACGCGCCCGGCGCCAGGGTCCAGATCCGGATGTTGTATTTGCGGCCCTCGATCGCGAGCACGTTGGACAGGCCCCAGATACCGCCCTTGGCGGCGCCGTAATTGGTCTGGCCGAAATTGCCGATCAGGCCTGATGTGGACGACGTGTTGACGATCACGCCGCCGCCGTTTTCGCGCATCCATTTGAACACCGGCAAGGTCGCACAGAAGGTTCCCTTGAGATGCACCCTGATGACCTTGTCCCAGTTCGCTTCCTTGGCCTTGGCAAAGGTCTCGTCGAGCAGGATGCCGGCATTGTTGACCAGGATATCGGCGCGGCCGAAATTTGTGATGGCGTCGTTGAACACCGCCTCGCCGCCGGCGAGCGTGGAGATGTCGGAACCGTTAGCGACCGCGCGGCCGCCTTCGGCCTTGATGGCATCGACCACCTTCTGCGCCATCGAGGTGTCGGCGCCTGAGCCGTCACGCGGGCCGCCGAGGTCGTTGACCACGACAGCCGCGCCCTCGCGCGCGAACAGTTTCGCGTAGGCCTCACCGAGCCCACCGCCCGCACCGGTGATGATGGCCACCTTCTTGTCGAGTAGTCCCATTGTCAGCTCCCTGTCTCGCTCTTTCTTTTCACCTGTCCCCGCCTGCGGGGAGAGGTCGCGCGAAGCGCGGGTGAGGGGGACTCTCCGCGAGCCGTGACGTGGAGGCTCCCCCTCACCCCAACCCTCTCCCCGCACGCGGGGAGAGGGAGCGCACCGCCCGTGTTATCCCAACACTGTCCTGCCGCTCTTGATGACGGTAGCGTTGCGCGCCTTCACTTTTGCTTCGAAGGAAACCACGTTGCCGTCCTTCCACATCTCCATGGTCACGGTGTCGCCGGGATAGACGGGCGCGGAGAACCGCGCCGCATGTTGCCTGAAGGCGGAGGGATCGTAGTCGGCATAGGTCTGCAGCACGCCGCGGCAGCTGATGCCGTAGGTGCACATGCCGTGCAGGATCGGCTTCGGGAAGCCGGCCTTTTTGGCAAAACCGGGATCGCTGTGCAGCGGATTGCGGTCGCCGCAGAGCCGGTAGACCAGCGCCTGGTCGGGCCGCGTCACGATGTCGACGCTACGATCCGGCGCGCGGTTCGGCATCGGATGCGGGTCGGGCTGGCCTTCGGACGGTCCGCCGAAGCCGCCATCGCCGCGCGCGAAGCGCGAGGCCACCAGCGTCGCAAGCTTCTCGCCACTGGCGGCATCCTTCAGCACGGTCTGGTGGCGGATCACCGCGCCCTTGTCCTTGCCCTTGTCCCAGGCCGCCAGCACCGTGGAGTTGGCGATGATGTTCGCCGAGATCGCCAACGGCTTGTGAAAGGTGATGTCGCGCTCGCCGTCGACCACCATCACGCGGTTGAGGTTCATCTCGCCGGGTCCTGCGCCCCAAGCGGCGACGGACGCGAAGGTCGGCACCACTTTCAGCGGCCGCGGATCGGCGGCGGTCTCGTTGACGAAGGCGAGTTCCTTCTCGTCCATGGGATCGTTGCCCATGCCGATGCCGTAGGCGTAGAGCATCACCTCGCGATCGCCATAGGCGTATTTCTGGCCGAGATTTTTCAGCGCCATCAGTTGTTCGTAGTTGATCGGCATGTGTGATCTTCCTCCAGCTCTCCTCCCTCATGGTGAGGAGCGCGGAACGCGCGTCTCGAACCATGAGGCCCCACCTTGGCCTCATCCTTCGAGACGCCGCTACGCGGCTCCTCAGGATGAGGGTCTTACACCGGCGTGAAGAACGGCAGCGGCGCGCCGTCGGTCGGCTTGAACACCACCTTGACCTTCTGGCCGATCTTCAGCTTGTCCATGTCGCAATCGACGATATTGGTCTGCAAGGTCGGGCCTTCCTTCAGCGTGACATAAGCGATCGCGAAAGGACCGGTCGCCGATTTCCGCATCAGGCTGAAGGTGTAGATCGTCGCCTCGCCCGAACTCTCCTCCCACACCGTCTTGTCGGAGAAGCAGAACGGGCAGATCGAGCGCGGGAAATAATGCGGCTCGCCGCAGGCTGTGCAGCGCTTGATCATGAATTTGCCGGCCTTCGCCGCCTCCCAGAACGGCGCGGTCTCGGGATTGGTCTCCGGCTTCGGATATTTCCTGGCTTCAGCCATCACGCGCGCTCCAGAATGCAGGTTGAGGCGGCGTGGCGATTGCCGAGCAGTCCGCCGGTGCCGTGCGCCACCGCAAGGTCGCAGTTCTTCACCTGCACTTTGGGATGCGCTTCGCCGCGCAATTGCCGCACGGCCTCGATGATCTTGGTCTGGCCGCCGCGATTGACGGGATGATTGCTGCAGAGCCCGCCGCCGTCGGTGTTGAACGGCAGCTTGCCGACGCCGGAGATGAGATTGCCGTCGGCGACGAACTTGCCGCCCTCGCCTTTCTTGCAGAAGCCGAGATCCTCGAGCTGCATCACCACGGTGATGGTGAAGCTGTCATAGATCGAGGCGTATTTGATGTCCTTTGGCGTGATGCCCGCTTCCTCGAAGGCGCGCGGGCCGGACCAGACACCGGCGGAATAAGTCATGTCGTGATGCTTGCCGCCGCGCGGGCCCTTGGTCGCCTCGCCATGGCCGATCAGCCGTACCGGCGGCTTCTTCAGGCTTTTCGCGATCTCGGGCGACGTGACGATCAGCGCGCCGCCGCCGTCGGTGATGACGCAGCAATCCAGGCGATGGAGCGGATCGGAGATCATCGGCGAGTTCAGGACGTCCTCGACGGTGACGACCTCTTTCAGCATTGCATGCGGATTGTATTGCGCGTGATGCGAGGCCGCGACCTTGACCCAGGCGAGCTGCTCGGAGGTGGTGCCAAAGTCGTGCATGTGGCGCATGGCACACATGCCGTAGACATTGTGGGTGGTCTGGCCATAGGCGTTCTCGAAATCGGCCTCGGCGCCGGACGCGCGCGGCGGCATCGCCCCGGTGCGCGGCTTGCCGGCGAGCGTGATCAGCGCGATCGAGCATTTGCCGGCGGCAATCGCCTCGGCGGCATGGCCGAGGTGGATCAGATAGGAGCAGCCGCCGGTGTCGGTGGAGTCGATGTGGCGGAGCTTCTTCATGTCGAGGCCGAGATAATCGACCATGTTCATCACGCCGCCCGGGGCGTCGCCGGCGCAGAAATAGCCGTCGATATCGGCCTTGGTGAGGCCCGCGTCCTCGAGGGCGCCCTTGGCGACCTCGGCGTGGAGCTGGCTGGTGGATTTGTCGGGTGCGTGCCGGGTCGGATGCTCGTAGATCCCGGCGATGTAGGCCTTGCCCTTGATGGTCAAATGTTTCTCCGCTGGCGTTTCTTATTTCCTGTTTCCACCAATTTCTTGGCCTGTTGGGACAGGCTTGGCAAGCGGCGAAATATTCCGCAGGGCGAGAGGGTCTAGGCTTTGAGAGCATAGCGGGTGGACGCAAACACCGCCTTTGCCCTGACGGCATGTAGCCCGCATGAGCGCAGCGACATGCGGGAGCCGGGTGTCGCTTACCCACGCTTCGCATCGTTGAGCTACGGCAGATGTGGTCGCTCACCCGGGCTACGGTGGTCCTCGCAGCGGCCGCATTCCGCGATCGCGATCCGGCACGATTCGCGTCCGAGCTTTGGATATTCGGTGTCCCTCCCTGGAACAGAGGGCGCAGGGAATGCCGGGCGCTCAACCGCACCCGCAATCCTCGTGGGCTGAAAAGGAAAAATGCCCACAAGTCGTCAGGCAGGGCCGAAATCGCACGGCACTCCCTGCGCAATGGCTTTACGGCTTACTCCGCGCTCTCCCCGGTGTATCGGGCTTTTTAGTCACCGTCGCTGCACAGATCGCTCTGCACAACTTGACCCCAGCGTCGGGGGACAGGACCACGCGGCTTGACCGTACACAACGACGCGCTTCGTCAAGCGCATCATCATGTCCATCGCATCCCGCACCACGTTTCGTGACGACCGCGAAGCGCCTCTTTGGCGAGCGCGGGACGACATAGAGATAACACATGTTCCGATTTTCGGAAGACCATCGTCGTGCGGCAAAGTAACGCGACGGGCAAAAAAAGACACATGTGCCTACCCTCCCCCGCGAAGCGTGGGGAAGGATAAGACCTCCCCTACTCCGCCGCGATCTGCCGCGGCGCGGGCGGCGGGTTGACGAGATCGGCGGCGAGTTGCTCGTAGCGCGCCTTGGCGTCCTTGACCGCCTTCTCCTTCACCGGGCCGTAGCCGCGGATGCGGTCGGGCAGCGACAACAGCTCCACCGCGGTATCGACATTCACCGGCGACAGCAGCGACAGCACGGTCGCGACGTCCCTCTCGTAGCCCGCGATCAAATCGCGTTCGAGCTTGCGGTCGGGACTGCGTGCGAAGACGTCGAGCGCGGTGCCGCGCAGGAAGCGCAGCTTGGCCAGCACGCGGAACACCGGCAGCATCCAGGGACCGAAGGCGCGCTTCTTCGGCCGTCCCAGCGCGTCCTTGCCGCCGCCCAGGATCGGCGGCGCGAGGTTGAAAGAGAACTTGAAATCGCCTTCGAACTGGTCGCGCAGTTGCTGCTCGAACCTGCCGTCGGTGAAGAGGCGCGCGACCTCGTACTCGTCCTTGTAGGCCAGCAGTTTTGCGTAGTTGATCGCGACCGCGCGCGGCAGCGCGTCGCCATAGCCGCCCTTGGTGGCGGCATCGCGCACCTGATCGACCAGCTTGCGATAGCGCCTGGCGAGCCGCTTGTTTTGATAAGCGGTGAGGAACTCGGCGCGATGCGCGATGATCTCGTCTGTTGTCATCGCATCCAGCGACTTCGGCGCATGCGCCTGGTCCTGCCCCTGCATCATCGCGTCCAGCCGCGCCGGGTCGGCGGCGGCAAGACGCCCGAGCCGGAACGCCTGCGTGTTCATCTTGATCGAGACGCCATTGACCTCGATCGCCTGCTCGATCGCCTGCGCCGACAGCGGCAGCAGACCCTTCTGCCAGGCGTAGCCCATCATCATGATGTTGGTGGCGATGGAGTCGCCGAGCAGCACTTCGGCCGGCTTGGTGAAATCGACAAAGGACGAGGTGTCCTTGCGGAGCGAGGTCTCCAGCACGCTTGCGATCTTGCGGCTCTGGAAATTGAAATCGCGGTTGAGGATGAAGTCTGCGGTGGGAATGACGTGGCTATTGATGATCCCGGCGGTGCGGCCGGACTCGCAGAGCGTGATGGTGTCCTTCGATACGGCCACCACCTCGTCGGCGGCCATCACGAGATCGGCGGTGCCGGTGACGATACGCGAGCAGGTGACGTCGCGCGTATGCTCCGACAACCGGACGTGGCTCAGCACCGCCCCGCCCTTTTGCGCAAGGCCGGACATATCGAGGATCATGCTGGCCTTGCCCTCGATGTGGGCGGCCATGCCGAGCAGCGCGCCGATGGTCAGCACGCCGGTGCCGCCGACGCCGGCCACCGCGATGTTGTAGGGTTTTTCAAGCGACGGCATCGATGCCGGCGCGGGCAAGTCGCCGATCTCGCCAAGCTCGCTCGGGGCGCGGCGGCGCGGCTTGCCGCCGTCGACGGTAACGAAGGACGGGCAGAAGCCCTTCAGACAGGAATAGTCCTTGTTGCAGGACGACTGGTTGATGGTGCGCTTGCGCCCCAGCTCGGTTTCCAGCGGCTCGACCGAGATGCAGTTCGACTGCACCGAGCAGTCGCCGCAGCCTTCGCAGACGGCCGGATTGATCATGACGCGGCGCGCCGGATCCTCCATCAGGCCGCGCTTGCGGCGGCGGCGTTTCTCGGCGGCGCAGGTCTGCACGAACACGATCGCCGAAGTGCCCTTCATCACGCGGCACTCTTTCATGACGGCATCGAGCTCGTCGCGATGCCGCGTGATCACGCCGGGCGCGATGTCGGAGGCGGGATAGAGCTCCGGTTTCTCCGAGACCAGGTAGATCTGGCGGATGCCTTCGGCGTGAAGCTGGAAGGTGACCTGCTGCGGCGACAGCTCGCCGTCGACATGCTGGCCGCCGGTCATCGCGGTCGCGTCGTTGTAGAGGATTTTATAGGTGATGTTGGCGCCCGAGGCGACCGCCTGCCGGATCGCCAGACTGCCGGAGTGGAAATAGGTGCCGTCGCCGAGATTGGCGAAGACGTGCTGCTCCTTGGTGAAGGGCGCGACGCCGACCCACGGCACGCCCTCGCCGCCCATATGCGTAAACGTCTCGGTGGAACGGTCCATCCACAGCGCCATGAAGTGGCAACCGATGCCGGCAAAAGCACGGCTACCTTCCGGCACTTTCGTCGACGTGTTGTGCGGGCAGCCCGAGCAGAAATACGGCGTGCGGGTGATGGGAGCCACCGCCTGCACCTGCGTCGCCTCGCGGCCGTTGAACCAATCGGCCTTGGCGCGGAGCATGCTCTTGATTTCGGGGTTGAGATCGAGGTGGAGAAGGCGTTCGGTGAGCGAGCTCGCAAGCGAGGACACGCTGAGCTCGGCGGCGAAGGTGAGGAAGCGCTTGTCGTGCTCGTCCATCTTGCCGACGATGCGCGGACGGACATCGTCGCGCCAGTTGAACAGAACCTGCTTGACCTGGTTCTCGACGATCTCGCGCCGTTCCTCGACGATGAAGATCTCCTCCAGGCCGACCGCGAACTGGTGCACACCTTCCGGCTCGAGCGGCCAGGGCATCCCGATCTTGTAAAGCCGCAGACCGATCTTGGCCGCGACCTCCTCGGTGATGCCCAACTCGCGCAGCGCCTGGCGGATGTCCTCATAGCTCTTGCCTGACGCCATGATGCCGTAACGGGCGTTCGGCGAATCCATGGTGATGCGGTTGACTTTGTTGGCGCGCGCAAAGGCGACTGCCGCAAAACCCTTGTAGTCCTGCAGCCGGCGGTCCTGCTCGAAACGGTCGTCCGGCCAGCGAAGATTGAGCCCGCCCGGCGGCATCTCGAAATCGCCGGGGATGACGAACGGCGTCATCTCGTCGGTGAGATCGATCTCGGCGGTGGTCTCCACCGTCTCGGTGATCACCTTCATGCCGACCCAGCAGCCGCTATAGCGCGACATCGCAATGCCGAGCAGGCCCATCTCGATCATCTCGTGGATGCTGGACGGATAGAGATACGGCATCAGCGCGGAGATGAAGGCGTGATCCGACTGGTGCGGCACAGTGGAGGATTTCGCGCCGTGGTCGTCGCCGGCAAGGCACAGCACGCCGCCGTTCTTGGCCGATCCCGCCGTATTGCCGTGCCGGAACACATCGCCGCAACGATCGACGCCGGGGCCCTTGCCGTACCAGATGCCGACCACGCCGTCATAGTTCGAGCCGGGCGACAGGGTGAGCTGCTGCGAGCCCCAGACCGCGGTGGCGGCAAGATCCTCGTTCACACCGGGCTGGAACTTGATGTTGTACTGATCGAGATGCTTGCGCGCGGCGAACAGCTGCTGGTCATAGCCGCCGAGCGGCGAGCCGCGATAGCCGGAGATGAAAGCCGTGGTGTTGAGCCCCGCGGCGCGGTCGCGCCGGATTTGCGCCATCGGCAGCCGGACCAGGGCCTGGATGCCCGTGAGAAAGACGTGACCCGTCCCTTGCGTGTATTTCTGGTCGAGACTGATCGGACCCTGGTTGATTCCCATCGACGCCCTCGTAAGCCCTTGGCTGCTCCTGCGCTTTTTCAGCTAAGCATGCCGTTCGTTATTGCCAGTCTATGTCGGTTCTTCCGGGTCGCGCAGCATAATTCGGGGCAATGAAGCCATGCCCCGCCAAATCGCAATTTCGTGCCTGAAAGCGCGCATGGCTATTGTGCTTGTGTCGCGTATCCGCGCTGTCGCGAAACGAGATGACGGCCCTATACTGCGCGCGGGGGCTAGAGTCGGATGGGACGGATGCGGGCGATTCTCGCATGTCTGTTTTTGTGCACTGCGTTGTCAGCCGCGCAGGCTGCGGAGCCGTCGCCCGAGATGATCGCGCACGGCAAGGCGCTGGTCGACGCCGGCGATTGCTATAGCTGCCACACATCGGATCCGGCCAAGCCTTTCGCCGGCGGCGTCAGGATCGAGACGCCGTTCGGCGCGATCACGTCGCCGAACCTCACGCCCGACCGCGAGACCGGGATCGGCGCCTGGAGCGAGCAGGACTTTTATCGCGCGCTGCGCTCCGGCATCGCGCCGGACGGATCGCGCTATTACCCGGCCTTCCCCTATCCGTATTTTACCAAGCTCACGCGCGACGACATTCTTGCGATCCGCGCCTGGCTCGGAACGCTGACGCCATATGCCAACAAGGCACCGGCACCGGAGCTGCGCTTCCCGCTCAACTTCCGCGTCGTCATGCGGGTGTGGGATTACCTGTTCTTCCGGCCGGGCATCCTCGAGCCCGACCAGGGCAAAGGCACCGAATGGAACCGCGGCCGTTATCTGGTCGAGGCGCTCGGCCATTGCGGCGCCTGCCATACGCCAAAAAACCTGTTCGGCGCCGACCGCCGCAACCGCGCCTTTGCCGGCGGCCTCGTCGACGGCTGGTTCGCGCCACGGCTCGATGCCGCCGAGCGCAGCGGGCTCGCCTCATGGAGGGTCGATGACATCGTCGAATATCTCTCGAGCGGCCGCAACCAGAAGAGCCATGCCGGCGGCCCGATGGCCGAGGTCGTGGTCAATTCGACCTCGAAGATGAGCGATGCCGATTTGCGCGCGATCGCGGTCTATCTGAAGTCGCTGCCATCAGGGAATTCCGAGCCTGTGGTCACGCCCCCGTCGGAAGCCACGATGGCTTCGGGCAAGGCGGTCTACGATCACTATTGCATCTCCTGCCACGAGGCCGACGGGTCGAGCTCGCCCGGCGTCTATCCGCCGCTCGACGGCAATGCGCTGCTGCAATCGGCCGATCCCTCCTCGACCTTGCGCGTCATCCTCGACGGCGCGCAGACCGTGACCACGCCGCGTGCGCCGAATACCGGGCAGATGCCGGCCTACGCACGACAGTTCAATGATGAAGAGGTCGCCGACGTGACAACCTACATCCGCAACACCTTCGGCAACAGCGCACCGGCGGTGACCGCGGAGCAGGCCAAGAAGGCGCGGCGGCAATAGTCAACGATCCCCGCTGTTGAACACGAATTTCGGCATTTCCCATTTGAAGCGGATTGCAAGCAGGCGGAAGCTCACGCCGAGCACGAAGGTAAGTGCGGTCCAGAGCTCGTTGTTCAGCTTCAGCCCGAACGCCGTGGCGTAGAACAGACCCGTGACGACCGAGACGCTGGCGTAAAGCTCGGAGCGAAACAGCAGCGGCACATCGTTGCAGAGGATGTCGCGCAGCACGCCGCCGGCGCAGCCGGTGATCATGCCCGACACGATCACGATCGGCAGCGAGGCGTCCATCTGCCAGGCGACATCGCAGCCCGCCATGGTGAAGACGACCAGCCCGATCGCATCCAGCACCAGGAACGCGACGTTGAGCCGATGCACGGCCCGCGCGATCAGGATGGTGATGAACGCCGCGAGCCCCGCGATCGCCAGGAAGGACGGCTGCTCAACCCACACCAACGGATAATGGCCGAGCAGCACGTCGCGGATGGTGCCGCCGCCGAGCCCGGTGATGGCGCCCAGCATGCAGACGCCCGCCCAGTCCATGCTGCGCCGCCCCGCGGCCAGCGCCGCCGTCATCGCTTGCGCTGCCAGCGCGATATACTGGAGGAAATGCAGCACGCTATCGGCGGGCGGCAGGTTCCACATGCGAGCCTCCTCAAGGAACAGTCGGCCGAAACTTACGGCCTGGTGCGGCGACTTTGAAGTTCCGATCAGTTGTTCCCCACGCTTTGAGTTCGCAAACGAGGGCGCCGCGCCATGATGCGAACTTCGGAATCGGAGCACCAGGTTCCCTGTGGAACAAGAAGAATGCGCGGAACCCGGCCGCGGGACGAAAGTTGTTTTACGACTAAAGGAGGAATCCCGTCATGGCCAACCAACGTATCCCGAACGATCCCTACGATCCGTATCGTTCCGGCCTGAGTGATGAAGTCGGCCGCCCGTCACGTTTCGACAGCGAGTTGCAAGCCGATCCCGAGCTGGACGAGGGTCCGGCATCGAGCGGGAAGATTGCGCTGTTCGCGCTCGGCATCGCGCTGGTGCTGGGCGCCGTGTTCTACGGCCTGAACAACACCAGCGTGCACGAGGCGCAGACCGCGCCGCCTGCGCAGACCGCCCAGACCCAGCCGGCCAACCCGGCCGCGCCTCCGGGCATGCGCGACGTGACGCCGCGGCCGAACACCGAGCCGGGCACGACCACGGGCGCGGCGCCGAGCAATCCGACCCCGCCGCAGTCCTCGCCGCAGGGCATGGACAAGCAGTAACGGCTTGAGCCGATCAAACGAAAACGCAGCGGGTTCGCCCGCTGCGTTTTTTGTTTGCGGCTCGCGACTTCAGGAGCGAAGGCCACCTCTCCCCGGCGGGGAGAGGTGAATTGAATGTGCGGCATCAACTCGCGCTACCCGAACATCTTGTTCAGCTCGCCGCCGGGATAGCCGCTGGCGAGTTCGGTAAAAGTCCCCTTCTCCGCCATTTCCTTTGCCGACTTCATGAAGCCGGTCCAGGCGGTACGGGCCAGCGAGCCGCCGACCGAGATGCGGCGCACGCCGAGCGCCTCGGCTTCCTTCAGCGACACTCCGGAGGCGCCGATCAGCAGATTGACGGGCCTTGGCGCGACCGCTTTCACGACGGTGGAAATCTCTTCGTGGGTCGAGATGCCCGGCGCATAGAGGCAATCGGCGCCGGCTTCGGCGTAGGCGTTCAGACGGTCGATCACCAGGTTCATGTCCTTCACGCCGCGCAGGAACGCTTCGCAGCGGCCGGTGAGCAGCACGCCGCTGTTGTCCTTGTCGATGGCCGGCGCGCGCGGCCTTGATGCGCTCGACCGCGAGCGCGCGGTCAAATAGCGGCTTTGCGGCATCGCCTGTGAAATCCTCGATCGAGAGGCCGGCGACGCCGGTCTTTACGGCGCGGCCGACATTGACGGCCACCTTGTCCGGCTCGTGGGCAAAGCCATCCTCGTAGTCGGCGTTGACGGGAATATCGACCGCGGCGCAGATCGCGGTGAGATGGTCGCAGACATCGTCGACGGTGACGCGGTTGTCCGCCTTGGCGATGGTCCAGGCGAAGCCGGCGCTGGTCGAGGCCAGCGCCTTGAAGCCGAGATGCTGCAACGCCTTGGCGCTGCCGACGTCGAAGGGATTGGGAATGATGAAGCACCCGGACTCGTGCATCTTCTTGAATGTGGCGCGCTTGTCCGCTGTCGAAACCGGCATGATCTCTCCCTTTGCTGAATTGTTGACGCCTTAAATAGCGGTCCAATCAGCAGGCCGCCAGTGCTGCCATCTCCTGCCAGTCAGGCGACCACCTTGCGCAAGAAGGTTCGCTCCTCCGCGAGGATGAATTTGTTTTCCTCGGCGAAATTGAAATTCGCCATGCCTTCCTTGTCGTTACGCAGCCCCGCGCGATAGGCCTCGTAGGCCGCAAGGCTCTCGAACGAGATCAGCGCAAAGGCGATGTTGTTGGTGCCCTCATGCGGCATCCAGTAGCCGATCAGGTCGCCGCCGCAGCGCGGAATGATCGACAGCCAGCGCTTCGAATATTCCTCGAACTGCGCGCGCTTGAACGGATCGAGCTGATAGCGGATGAACACGGTGACCGTCATGGGAACCTCAATGCATCGTGATTGCGAGGGCGAAGCGACGAAGCAATCCATTCTCTCGCGCGGAGATGGATTGCTTCGCTTCGCTCGCAATGACGATCAAATTTGACGTCGAACATAGCCGCTTGAACGACAACGATGCTTCGGCTATCATCGAAGCATGAAAGCAGGACCCGACATTGCCATGATCGCCTCGCTGGTCGGCGACCCCGCCCGCGCCAACATGCTGACCGCGCTGATGAGCGGCCGCGCGCTGACCGCGAGCGAGCTGGCCCAGGAAGCCGGCATCACGCCGCAGACCGCGAGCTCGCATTTGTCGAAGCTCGAGGCCGGCGGCCTGATCGAGCCGGAAAAACAGGGCCGCCACCGTTACTATCGACTCACCGGCGAGGACATCGCCGGCCTTCTGGAAATGCTCGAAGGCCTGGCGGCGCGCGTCGGCCACATGCGCGTGCGCACGGGACCGAAGGATCCGGAGCTGCGGCGCGCGCGCATCTGCTACGACCACCTCGCCGGCGATCTCGGCGTGCAGATGCTCGACAGCATGCGCGTCCAGAAACTGGTGCGGCAGAAGAAGCAGGACATCGAGCTGACCGCCGAAGGCGCGCGCTTCCTGGAGAAGAATTTGCAGATCGCCTCCCAAACGCTCGCCCATCCGCGCCGCCCCGTCTGCAAGGCCTGCCTCGACTGGAGCGAACGGCGGCATCATCTGGCGGGCACGCTCGGTGCGGCCATGATGAACCGCTTCACCGAGTTGAAATGGGCGGCGCGCGACCCTGCGACCGGCAGCCGCGTGGTGAACTTCACCCGAACCGGCGAGAAGCGGTTTGCCGCGCTGTTCCCGAACGGGGAAGGCTAGTGCCCACTT
>CAWCHW010000020.1:0-186737 GCA_963795365.1 uncultured Alphaproteobacteria bacterium | reverse complement strand
TCGGGCCGTTCCGCTCCAGGCCCGCGACCTCGTTCGCATCTATTCGTGCCTTCACCGGTGAGGCGTCACATGGCATCGCCGGTCATCCTCGACATGGACCGCCAATGGGAATGTCCCACGACCGAGTTCACGCCGCCGTCAACCGAATCCTGAGGACCTGGTCGCTCATCAAGATGGTGCCGGAGCATCAGCTATCGGAGCTACGTTCGTCGCTGTTGAAGATGTTATGTTCGGAGGCTCATCTGAGCGAAGATAAAATGGTCGTTCTCGGCCTCAAATACCTTCATCGCGGCGGACAAGGCGCGCAATAAGTGCACAAGGCATCCAGTGAAACTGATTATTTTGACTTCGACGGCACGCTGGTGGATAGCCGCTCTCTGATCTGGGAATCTCACCGGATCGTCTTTTCCGATTTTCGCCTCCACCTCCTTCGCCCGTCGAAAGCCTTGCCCTGGTCGGCAAAACACTCGACCTCATCCTCACGCAACTCGCCGGACCCACAGCTCCGATCCGCGACATGGTGAAAGCTTACGATCTCCTGCTTCCGCAATTGAGGGCCGACCCCGCTTTCGCCGAGAAGCCGTTCGATGGAATAAGTGACCTATTGCATGACCTAAGCTCAAGTCCGAATGCAGTGCTGGGAATGGCTACCGGACATACGTCGCTGACCGTTGCACCGGCGTTGGCCGCCCTGCAATGGCATGGTCTGTTCCGGACCATTCAGGCCGCCGACATGGCGCCGTCCAAGCCGCATCCTGCGATGCTCCTGCAGGCGCTCGAGGCAACCGGAATTGAGCCGGAGAACGCGATTTTCGTGGGTGATACGACGTACGATATGGAAATGGCTCACTCGGCACGGGTCCAATCGATTGGCGTCGACTGGGGATATCACGGAGCCGGGCTGCTCTCCGCCGCAGGTGCACATCGCGTTGCCACCACTGTCGAAGAGCTTAAAGGATACCTCCGACTTGCCCTGATTGAGGGGACAGATTTCTAGCCCACGTGCGAGAGTTCAAGGATTTTGCAGTGCGCCTTTCAATCATCAACAATCTGTCCGCCGTCATAACCGCAGGCGACGCGTCCCAGCGCCGCACGAAATTGTTCGCTATCGACCATGGATGCGAGACCTAGAAAATCCTCGTGCTTTGTCACGCGGCGGGCGCGAGCCAGGATCGACGTGACGAGACTTGCGTCCAGATAAGGCAGGCTCGCCCAAAACCCGCGCGCGAGGTCTTGCGCCAACGCATAGTCGGGATGTTCTTTGTTTTCAGGAGCGCGACCGATCTCGTACATGTGACGAACCGCGTGCCACGGGGCCCGCTCCGTCGGAAATCGTGCTTTGATTTCCGGATATTCTTGCGCGACATAGAACCGGTTGAGCGTATCGAACAGAACAAAGTCGTAGCCTTGGGCAATCAGGAACGGCTCCCAGTCCTGCCATGACGGCTCCGACGCCATGGGAGAGATCGCTTCTGCGATGATGACTTTGGGTCGAAACCGCTTCCAGTCGCCGCCAAACAGAACATCGCCTTCGGCGCCCTCGACGTCGATTTTCAGGAAGTCGATCGGGCCGAGGCCGTAGCTTTCGCACAACTGTGCCAGCGTGGTCACCGGCGCGCGAAAGGTCCGATAGTCGGCACCGAATGCCCGGGCTCTTTGTGCAACATCTTGGCGGGTCGTCGAGAGTCCGTGCAGACGATCGACCACGTGGAAGTCGATTTCGCCGCAACTTCGTCCAATCAGCCCACAGACCGCGATATCACGAGGACGCAGCCGCTCATACAATGCCGCAAGCTCAGCCTGGGGTTCGACCACAATGCCTTGCCACCCGCGCTCATAGAACCAGAACGATACATTGTCAGCGATCGGGTGCCCCGCGCCGACATCGACATACCTACCGATGGTCTGGCCTGCGAAGGCAAGCCACAGGTGATAGTCCTCCAGATTCTGTGCATAGGATAATTCCATTCGTGTCCTCGACCATCATCCATTGCGGCAATTCATGCGCCCATTTTGTACCAATCATCTTACCAGCGATCTGTCTGTGTGAAGCAAGGGCTACGCGCGTGTCGATCGCGGAACGCCGCCGATCAGTAGCGTAAGGACAAGCTGGCCGCCGCCTAATTGGATGCTTGTTTCCTCAGCGCCGCCACTTGCTCAGCCGTTATGCGAGAACCTTCCGCTCCGAAGCGCGCCGTGACGTAGTTGGCGACGGCTGCAATCTCGGCATCGGAATAGACGCTGCCAAAGGCCGGCATCGAGATCGCCCCTGGCGGAGTTTGACGCTTGGTGCCGGAAATAACGATCTGCGCGACATTGGTCGCGCTGGGATCGTTGACGGCCCAGGCGCCCGTGAGCGTAGCAAATGGCGAGATCGCACTTTCACCGGACCAGCCATGACAGCTCACGCACGCGCCTTCGAATACCATCTTGCCGCGCGCATCTGCAGTAGCAACACCATCCTTGTGCGAGGCCGGTGCTGCCGGTGCCAACGTCGCCGGCAGATCGGGCGAGACGACCGGCGGCACGCTACGAAGGTAGGTGACGATGGCGTGGATGTCTTCCGGCACCATTTGACTGAAGCTGTTATCGACCGCTTCGCCCATCGGGCCCGACGCGGTGCCGTGCCCGGCCGCGTGCCCGGTCGACAGATAGGCGATCAAGTCGTCGTCACGCCAGGCGCCGACGCCCGTCGTCTTGTCGGAACTGATATTGAAGGCCCGCCAGCCGGCGGTGAGCGCGCCCGCGAATTTCTTGCGGTTGTTGAGCGCGAAGGCAAGGTTGCGCGGCGTGTGGCATTCGCCGCAATGGGCGAGTGCTTCGGCGAGATAAGCGCCCCTGTTCCATTCGGGGCTCTTCGACGTATCCGGCTCGAACCGGGTGTCAGGATTGAAAACCGCCGACCAGAAGATCATGGCCCAGCGCTGGTTGAACGGAAATTCGAGCGTGTTGGCAGGCGGCCTCGCTTTCACCGGCGGCAGGCTGAACAGATAGGCCTTGATCGCCAGTGCGTCCGCGTCGGTGATATAGGTATAGGAGGTGTAGGGCATCGCCGGATAAAGCCGCGCGCCGTCGTGGCGGATGCCGCGCTGGACCGCATTCAGGAAGTCCCGATCGCTGTAATTGCCGATGCCGGTCTCCTTGTCGGCCGTGATGTTGGTCGAATACAGCGTTCCGAACGGCAGCTTGAAGCCAAGCCCGCCGGCATATTCCTTGCCGCCCGCCGTGGTGTGGCAGACCATGCAATCGGCGGCCTTCGCCAGGTATTCGCCGCGCTCGATGGCGCTTGCCTGCGCAAGCTTGGCCGGCGCGCCGGTCGGATTGGTGTCCTTGTAATCGGCTAGCGCGACATTCGGGCCGGTGCCGAATGCCATCGGGCCGGGGCCGCGGATGATCCAGACGGCAACGAGGAAAGCGATCGCCACGATCGCCGCTGTGCCGACAAGAATACGCCTTGTCGTACTCATGCCTTCTTCCCCGCGATCAGAGTGCGGTCAATCGGCAGCCGGCGCAGCGCCACACCGGTCGCGGCATAGACCGCGTTACGCAAGGCCGGCGGCCCCGCGGTGACGCCGGTCTCGCCGATGCCGCCGGGTGCCTCGCCACTCTTGATGACGTGGACGTCGATCTTCGGTGCCTGGTCGATGCGCAGCATGCGGTAATCGTTGAAATTGGATTGCTGGACGCGCCCCTTGTCGATGGTGACCTCGCCATAAAGCGCTGCCGTCAGGCCGAAGATCAGCCCGCCTTCGAGCTGCGCCATGACGGTATCGGGATTGACGGCAATCCCGGTATCGACCGCGCAGGTGACGCGGCGCAACTTCACTTCGCCCTGCTCGTCGACCTCGGCTTCCACCACGGTCGCGATGAAGCTGGCGAACGACGGCTGCACGCTGACGCCGCGTCCGACGCGCGCCGGCAACGTTTGCGCCCCAGCCCGACTTCTCCGCCGCGAGATTCAGCGCGGCGAGCAGACGCGGATTCTTGGCCAGCATGCCGCGGCGGAAATCGACCGGGTCCTTGCCGGCCTTCTTCGCCAGCTCGTCCATGAAAGATTCGATGGCGAAGACATTGTTGTTGGGACCGACGCCGCGCCAGAAACCTGTCGGCACCGCCGGCGGCTCCGCGCGGGCGAATTCGACGTGGAAATTCGGGATGTCGTAGGGCATGTCGATCGCGCTATCGACGCCGTCGATGTCGACGCCTTTCTGGTAGCCCCCCGGAAACCAGCGCGCCATGATGGACGAGCCGCTGACGCGATACTTCCAGCCGACGATCCTGCCGTCGGACAAGGTCGCTGCGATAGTGTCGCGATAGACCGGACGATAGACGTCGTGCTGGATGTCCTCCTCGCGGGTCCACACCACCTTGACTGGCCCGTCGACCTGTTTCGCGATGAGCACGGCCTTGACCGCCATGTCGGCCTCGAGCTTGCGCCCAAATCCGCCGCCGAGCAGGTGGTTGTTGACGATCACCTTCTCGACCGGCAGACCAGCCGCCTTCGCCGCCTCCGACTGCACGCGCGTCATGACCTGCGTGCCGGTCCAGATCTCGCAAGAATCGGGTGTGACATGAACCGTGGCGTTGATCGGCTCCATGGTTGCATGGGCGAGAAACGGCAATTCGTAAGCCGCATCCATCCGGTCGCCGGTGGCAAGCCCCTTGGCGATATCGCCGACGGATTTGGCGACCGCGCCGTCCTTTTCGCTGGCGGCGCGCAGATCCCGCCAGATATCGGTGGAGCTGATGTGCGCATTCGGACCTTCGTCCCAGTCGATCACCAGCGCATCGAGGCCCTTCTTGGCCGCCCACATGTGGTCGCCGACCACGGCGACGAAATCGTCTGATACCACGATCTTCTGCACGCCCGGGACCTTCCTGGCAGCAGAATCGTCAACCCTGGCGACCTTGCCGCCAAACACCGGACAGATTTTCAGCGTTGCGAACTTCATATTGGGCAGCATCGCGTCGATGCCGTAGACGGCCTTCCCGTTGACCTTGTCGGGGGTGTCGAGCCGTTTCAGCGGCTTGCCGATCAGGACAAAGTCCTTCGGGTCCTTGAGCGGGACGTCCTTTGGCGGCACCTCTCTGCTTGCCGCGAGCGCCAGCGCGCCATAGGAAAGCTTGCGTCCGCTGTCCTTGTGCATGACCTCGCTGTTGGCGGTCGTGCAGCTTGCCGGATCGACTTGCCATTGTTTGGCCGCGGCCTGAACCAGCATGGCGCGCGCGCCCGCGCCGGCGGTTCGCAAGTGCGGCCACCAGGCCCGGATCGAATTGGAATTGCCGGTGGCCTGAATGCCGAACGCCGGATTGCCGTAGAGCTTGTCGCTGGGCGGTGCGTGCTCCAGCGCCACGCGCGAGAAATCGGCGTCCAGTTCTTCCGCCAGAATCATGGATATCGAGGTGTAGACACCCTGTCCCATCTCGACCTGCGGCATCACCAGCGTGGTCTGGCCGGCGTCGTCGATGCGGATGAGGGCATTGGGCGCAAACTTGCCCTCGGTCACATCAGGCGGCTGCACCGGCTCATTGACGGCGCGAGCGGGGAGATGAAACGCAAGCAGGAAACCGCTCGTCAGGCCGCCGGTGACCAGCGTACGCCGCGATAGGGGTATCGTCGATGTCATGGTCATGGCGCGCTCCCTTACGACTGCCGTTCGGTCGCCGCCTGCTTGATGGCAGCGCGAATCCGCACATAGGTACCGCAGCGGCAGATGTTGCCGGCCATTGCGGCATCAATATCGGCGTCGTCGGGCCTGGGTGTGGCGGCGATCAATGCCGCTGCCGACATGACCTGGCCGGATTGGCAATAGCCGCATTGGATGACTTCGAGATCGAGCCAGGCCTTCTGCACCTTCGCGCCCGCCGGCGTCGCGCCGACGCCTTCGATGGTGGTGACCGCGCGATCGCGCACCGCGCCGACCGGCAGCACGCAGGATCGCACCGGCTTGCCGTCGATATGCACCGTGCAAGCGCCGCATTGCGCGATGCCACAGCCGAATTTCGTTCCGGTCATGCCGAGAATGTCGCGCAGGACCCAGAGGAGCGGCATGTCGGCGGGAGCATCGAACGATTTCCGCTCGCCATTGATTGTCAGGGTGGTGGTCATCGCAACCCTCCAATTCGGCGGCGGATCCGCCTGCCGCAAAACTCATTTCGGCCCTGATTGACGCTACACATGAAATAATGCGCAACCGCTATCCGTCAAGAACTGAGATCCTTTGTTGCCTCCCGGGTGGCACGAAATGGCCCATGATCGGGTCGCTCAATCCGGATCAAGGGATTGCCCCCCGCCAGCCAATCATTTCATAATGCCGGCAAGACGCTAGCGAAACGCTGCAAACATGACGGAGGGAGCGAATGGCCTATACCCTTGAGCAATTGAGCGCCGACATCCGCAAGGCCCTTAACGCGGATTCCGGGGTGACCGGCAAACAGCAGGTGTGCAAGCTCGTGTCGAAGGCGCTGCTCGACCAGGAATTCATTGCCACACACCTGACCACTGAGCAGTGCCGCCCGCGCAAGGTGTTGTACGAGGATCCGGACCTAGGCTTCTGCGTTTGCGGCCATGTCTACGAGAACCCTGCTCACGGCTCGCCGCACGATCACGGCTCCAGCTGGGCGATCTACGGCCTTGCGGTTGGCGACACCGAGATGACCGACTGGCGCATCGTCAAGAAAGGCGGGGGTGACGAGCCGACTCTGGTCGAGCCCGCTGAAACCTATGTCCTGAAGCCGGGCGACAGCCACTTCTATGACGTCGGTGTCATCCACTCGCCGAAGCGCGACGGACTGACCAAGCTGGTGCGTGTCGAGGGCAGGAACCTGGACCACGTGCAGCGTTCGAATATCAAGGCGGCCTGAAGCTGGGCGGATTGAGGCATGTCGGACAGCAAGATCAAACGCATCGATGCACGGGCACTGAAAGCGCAGCTTCACGATGGCGGCGAGTTGGCCCTGCTCGATGCGCGCGAGGAACTGCCATTCGGAAAACGCCATCTCCTGATGGCATCTTGCGTTCCGCTCAGCCGACTGGAGCTGCTGGTCGCCGATCTGGTGCCGCGGCGCGGCGCGCGCGTCGTCTGGTGCGACGATGGCGAGGGATTGGCGGCACGCGCCGCGGAACGGATGTCCGCGCTCGGCTATCAGGACGTCGCCTGGCTCGATGGCGGAATCGCAGCGTGGGAGGCCACAGGCTTCCGCGTGTATAGCGGTGTGCACGTGCCGAGCAAAGCATTTGCCGAAGTCGTCGAGCACGAGGCCGGCACCCCCTGGATTTCCGTCGAGGATCTTCAGGCGTTGATCGATCGCAAGGCCAACATCGCGATCTACGACAGCCGCTCTTACGAGGAGTATCACAACAACAGCATTCCGACGGCCATCAGCGTTCCCGGCGCAGAGCTGGTCTATCGCTTCGCCGATCTCATGCCGTCGTCTGACACGACCGTGGTCGTCAATTGCGGCGGCCGCACACGCAGCATCATCGGGGCGCAATCGCTGATCAATGCCGGCGTGCGCAACAAGGTCGTGTCGCTGAAGGACGGCACTATGGCCTGGCACCTCGCAGGCCTCGACGTGGTGCATGGGGCGACGCGAAAGCCGCCCGAGGTCAGCACGCACGGACTTAAGTCTGCGGCCGAGGCCGCCGCACGGGTGGCGGCGCGTTGCGGCATCGCGCGAATCGACAAGGCTACGCTCGAGAAATGGCGCGCCGAGGCAGGCGAGCGCAGCCTCTATGTCCTGGACGTGCGCTCGCCCGAGGAATACGAAGCCGGCCATTTGCGCGGCGCACGTTCGGCGCCCGGCGGCCAGCTCGTGCAGGAAACCGACTCGCATATGGCGACCTGGGGCGCTCGCGTCGTGCTGGTCGACGACAACGGCGTCCGCGCCGCCATGACCGCGTCGTGGCTGAAACAAATGGGCTGGACGGATATCGCATTTCTCGCCACCGGCGCGGCCGATGGCGACTGGGAAACTGGACCCCATTTGCCGGCCGTTCTCGGCCTCGAAGCGGCGTCAGTGCCGCAGATCGATGCAGTGGAGTTGCACGATCGATTGGCCGCAGGCAAGGTCACGCTGATTGATCTCGAGCTGAGCAAGCGCTACGCGCTGGGCCATATTCCAGGCGCCTGGTTTGCGGTCCGATCGCGCCTTGCGGCTGCGCTGGCAAAGCTCCCCGCCGCTGAGGCGATTGTGCTGACTTCGCCCGATGGCGCGCTCGCAACCTTGGCGGCGGCCGAGTTGCAGGCTATCGCGTCCGTACCCGTAATGACGCTTGCCGGCGGCACGCTAGCCTGGGTCCGGGCAGGATTGCCGTTCGAGATCGGGCTAACCCGGATGGCTGATGAGGCCGATGATGTGTTCCTCTCGCCGCGCGAGCGCGGGCAGAATCGCGAGGACGCGATGCGCGAATATCTGACTTGGGAAATCAATCTGGTCAACGATATGGCCGAGGACGACGACCACCGCTTCCGCATCATCGCATGAACTGAAGGTGTTTACCCCGCTCTGATCACGTCCAATGAAATTAGCCCTCCCTCGACCGACTTCTGGCTCAAGGTCAAGCAGCAATACAATTCTGCCGATACCAGAGGCAGGCGTCGAATGGAATTATGGTACGTTTGGCGCTTCGGTCTGGGAGGGAACGTGCTAAGGCTTCCCTTCCTCCTCAAGCAAATCTACGACAAAAAGAAACAACGCGGCATGAGCTACATGACAGACGTGCGCGATTGGTTGGGAGGATGGCCCATGGAATATGCCGACGATCAGGAAGTCGTTAATCGGCTCGAGGATACACATGGATTTAAGCTGTCGAAGATTGCAACTGGTGAGGCTTGCACCGAATTTCTATTCCGCAACGTCGAGAGACCCGGAAAGAAGACCGCTCTCGATGGCGCTGTCGGTATTCGATCATTTTCCTAGACTGGTAACTTGAATTTGGGTTGCGTCCTGATGTCAGCATTCGAGCGCGTTCGTGACGAATTGCGGCGAGATCGCCGACGCTGGCTCGTCACCGGAGCAGCCGGCTTTATCGGTTCGAATCTTGTCGAAGAACTTCTGCGCCTGGATCAACAGGTGATTGGGATCGACAACTTTGCGACAGGATACCCAGGGAATCTGGATGAGGTTCACTCTCTGGTCGGTGAGCAGCGCTGGCGATCGTTCCAATTTATCAAGGCTGATATTCGAGACAAAGAAGCCTGCTACAATGCAACGACCGGCATCGACTACGTCTTGCATCAGGCTGCCCTTGGATCGGTGCCCCGGTCATTGGCGGATCCCCATACGACCAATGAGGTAAATATCTCCGGGTTTTTGAATATTCTAGACGCATCGCAGCGAAACGGTGTTCGGAGCTTCGTTTACGCGAGTTCGAGTTCGACATATGGAGACTATCCCGGCCTCCCCAAGGTGGAAGACGCCGTGGGCAAGCAGCTCTCGCCGTATTCGGTCACGAAATATGCCAACGAACTGTATGCAGGCGTCTTCTCGCACATTTACGGGCTTACAACGGTAGGGCTACGTTACTTCAACGTTTTCGGACCGCGCCAGGACGCGACCAGTACGTACTCGGCAGTCATCCCGAAATGGGTAGCTGCCATGGTCGGTAACGCGCCGATTCTGATTTATGGCGATGGCACGACGTCGAGAGACTTTTGCTTCATTGCGAACGTCGTCCAGGCGAACGTCCTGGCGGCTACTGTCTTGGCCGGTGGGAAAGCAAGTATCTTCAACGTTGCATGCGGCGATCGCACCAGCCTCGACGACTTATTCGATTACATCCGCCGCGCCTTGGAAAATGAAGGGGTGCGATATGATCGACCTGCCGAGAAGGTGGCATTTCGACCGGGAGATGTGCTGCACTCTCAAGCCGATATCGGCAGAGCACAGCGAGCACTCGGGTATGAACCCTCCCACGACATACGTGCGGGATTGAAAGAATTGATCTCATGGTATGTTCGCAACCTGTCCGCGGGAGGTCGACGAAGTGATTGAGCGACTGCACGCGTGGACGCAGACCGAGCCCACGTCAAACGTTGCATCAATGCGACGATGTACCGCGATGGAAATTCACCGGAACTCCAAAGGAGTCATGACCACAAGAGGCACTGGCTTGATTAGAGAGACCAGTACTTGATTGCAGGCGGCACTTCGGACGGATCAATGACCGATTTGATGTCGAAAAAAATGCCCCCTGGCCTAAGCTTGCGGAAGAGCTCCGCCCGCTCCATCGTGAGATAGTGGCGATGAGGCACCGCCAGGACTAATGCATGAAGGTCGGTTAATTCCTCCAATGAACAGGTCGAGATATGACCTTCTTTCGCTCGCCGCAAGCTATGCCCGCCCGTATGAGCAACTACGTCGACTTTCTCATCAATGTGCCATGGCAGCCGATGCTGATCGCCTTTATCGCGCTGGCGGCCGGCCGGCGCGTGCCCGATGCGTTTGTCATCGTCGTCGCTTGGTTCGCAGGCTATTCCCTGACATGGCCTCAAAATGGGCGATCGCCGTTGCCGCCGGCGCGTCGTGGAGCGAGATCTTCGAAGTGATCGCCTATCGCCTGAATGGCGATCTTCCCGGTCACGTCCGGCATCATTTCCTCGCGCCGATCGGCAAGGTGTTCGACTATCTCTATCATGAGACGCGGTCGGCAATGCTCTTTCTGCTTTTGCTGCCGACGTTGTTGCTGCCGGTGCGGCGGCCGAACCTGAAGCAGTTTGCGCTCCTGTGCACGCCGCTGCTAATTCCCTTTGGGTGGTTCGAGTTGCTTTCCAACCACACCCAGATCCACACTTGGATGGTGTATCGGACCGTCGCCTCATGCTTCGGATCCTGATCGCGGCCGCGATCATCGCGTCGCGCGAAGACGGAGCTGGCGCAAACGTCACGCAACAAAAAAGCGCGGGGTGATTTGTCGCTATTGAGCACGTCGCAATGTGCGGCGCTTTGCTCACGACGGCACGATCATTTTCAGACCTCGCGTTGCGTCCGGCTCAGGTCCGTTCTTGTCCCAACAACAGACATGAGGCGACTGCGGCAGCATGTCCGTTTGGTGCCCAAGAGCGGACATGATTGCTAACCTGAGGACCAATTTTCCTGGATTCATCATCAGGACACCATCGCCGGCTACAAGCTGGGCGGCGAGCAGATTCCGGGACAGCCGGACCTGATTTTTTGCCGGCGAGGTTTGGCCAATGAGCCGAACCCGCCACGCATGGACGGGCTCAGCAGATCACAAAGGCTTTGACCGAAATGCATGAAGTTGCGATTATCCGCAAAAGTAGGAGCAGCAGAGCATGATCAGTCCCAGCAAGCAGCCGGCTGTGTTCAAACGCGAGCCCAAGTCGTCCCAAACGAACGATGAACAACTGTCAGGAAGCGATCTCGACAGTGTCTCGGGTGGCGTGCCCGCGGGACCGGATGTTTGCAAGCTCCCTACGCAGGCGGGATCGACGCCAGTGCCGTATCCCAACACGGGCAGTTCTGTTACGACGGTCGCCGACATTTTAAGAGACGAGGGTTTTGACTGACGTTTCGGCCGTTTAAGGCGACGCCATCCTCGCGCCTAGAATTCGACGTGCTCTCCTCCCGCCTTCCTGACGTGAAGGAGGGTGTTGGTCGTTGGCGGCTTGGTTTCGCCGGGATTCGTTTGCGGGACTTTCACATCGGGCAAGCTGGCTGTCCCTCCAGTTACCGCGTCGAGTTCTTCGGTGCTCAGTGCTTGATCTGGCTTGTCTTTGGTCATGGCCCACCGTTCCTATGCGCGGAGCAAAGCTTCGCGGTGATTTCGGCACTCCAAACTTGAACGATCCGTATCGAGAGCGACTGGGCCTCGGCTCGAAATGATAGTCCGACACCCCGATACCGCTTAAGTCGGCAGGTTATCATTCGTCTCGTAAGGCGAATCCTGCTGGGCGATCGATCGAGTGTCAGGTACTTTTACCGTCATCTCGTTTTTGAGCTTGACCGGGACCGAAATTCCCTGGCCGCCCGTAACATTGTCGAGCTGTTCACTATTCAGCTCCTCGCCCTTATCGATTTCCTTGGAAGGCATTTTCATCTCCTCAATGCTTTACGAGACAAATGCTAACTAACCGAAGTACAAGAACTAGATACTCCGGCCGCCCCACCGTCAAGCCTGATCGTGATCAGTCGTCCCGTTCCGAGCTCTTCAAGTTGCCATTGATGTTGCCCGTTGCATCGAGAGTCTAGTCTACAAGTGCTCATTGATGGAATTGAGGATCGTTGTCGTCGTGTCGATGACGCGCAGAGCTTGCTGGGTTTTTCCAAGCGACAAAGGGTAGCTTGCACAGCGACCGGACAGTTCAGCTAGGCGTTTTCGTTCGCTGATTAGAATCGTATTCGATTTATCGACCGCGAATTTGACGATGCTCTTCATGGGATTGTTTTCGCCAAAATCGGTCATCTCCTTCTCAATGGTCATCAAATACTCATAGCTGGAGAGCTCACCCGATATTTGCGTCAACTCACCGATGGCGGCTTTGATGCAGTCGGCATCGCCTACTGAAATATCCGGCCTCTTGGTCGTCTCGACGAGATCCACCATCAAGTTCTGGAATAAGGGCTTGATGGTCTCGACCCGCTTGAAGTCGCTTTCGGTAAGAACCCCGCTCTGGGCCGCGGAAGTCATCAGCAACAACGCAAGTGTCAGGCTCGCCCGTTTTATTCGGGTTCGCCGAAGGTGTTTGGGAGCAAATCGATCCGTCGGAGGCTTGCACTTCCCCGCCTCGATCAACGCCCAGGCATTGACGTCTGCCGTAACCATTCTGGGCTGCCCCCAAAGGCCGGATTGAGCGAAGCATAGTCCTGCCGGGACGGCTGCGCTAGGGCCACCCGGATCGCATTTCGCTGGCCTCTTAGCAGGTCATCCGATCTCAACTCGCTACTCAAGCCCTTTAGTTGTCTGGTCTCTTCGTTTGTGTATTATCGCGTCCAAGACGCTGACTGGCTGGACATTTTTTCCGGCCATCGACGTTCCCTTGCGCGATTTGTTGGCTGGGATTTCGGCTGTGGACCTGCGACCAAGAGGATGACAGACGCGTCGCAACGGACTTTTCGGGCCGTGGCGCTGCAACGGGCGGCCTCGCCCGACCAGCTCGATCAGCTCGTCGGCATCACAAAGCCGTTCGACTGGATTCTAGCGAGCGTCCTTTGTGTGGCTTTGGCCGCGGTACTCGCTTGGGGCGTGCTCGGACGAATCCCGACGCGAGCGCTTGGCGAGGGGATTCTGGTCAGCGGCGGCGGCCGCGTCGTCAATTCTGTCTCGGCGGCGGCCGGTCAGCTCTCGTCGGTCGAAGTGTCTGTCGGCGATCACGTTGTTCAGGGACAGATCGTTGCGCGCATCGTGCAGACCGACATCCAGCAAAAGCAGCGTGATGCAACTGCGGTATTTCGGGAACGCGAGCAACAACACAGCGACCTCACGACAAAAGTCGCAGCCGAGCTCGCCTCCAAAAGTCAGAATTTTGACAAGCTGCAGACCGCATTCGAGCAAATTATCAAGGCGACCGACCAGCGTATCGACTACCTGACCGCCGACGTGAAAAATCTCGAAGACCTGCTGGCTAAGGGATTTACGACGCGGCGTAACGTTGAGGATCGCCGCCACGAACTCACCGACGCGCAACAGCGCAAGGAAGATGCCCAGAACGAGATTCTCAAGCTACGTGCGCAGAAGACCGACCTGGAGACCCAACGCGAACGCGATCTTCAACAATCCGAATTCACCCTTAACGATGCACGACGACAGATGGAGGCGATCGCAGGAACGCTGAGCGAGAACACGCAGGTGATAAGTCCGATTGAAGGACGCGTGCTCGAAATCAAGGTGTCGCAGGGCTCTGTCCTTGCCATAGGCACTCCCGTTATTGCGATTGAAAGCGAGGCTTCGACGCTTGGCGTCGTGGTGTTTCTCCCCGCTGATCGCGGAAAGAGCGTGAAGCCAGGAATGCAGGTTCACGTCGAACCCAGCACCGTCAAGCGGGAGGAATTCGGAACTGTACTCGGCACGGTAACGACCGTCTCCGATTTTCCGGTGACGCCGCAGGGCATGGCCGCACTTCTTCACAATGACAATCTCGTATCGCGCTTTTCCCACGATGGCGCGCCATACGCCGCGGCGATCCAGCTAGAGCAGGATTCGTCTACCGCCAGCGGATATCGGTGGGCGGTTGGGAAGGGTCCATCGTTTCGGCTCACAAGCGGAACGCTGACTCGTGCGGAAATCACTACGCGATCGCAACGTCCCCTCGACCTCATCGTGCCGCTGATCAAGCGGCTCACGGGAATCGACGGATGATCCTGGCGCATGTTCGCATGACGACAACCAACACTTACAGCAAGCGCGCAAGCCGCGCCGGCGCTCCACGGTGAAGAGAACGCCGACTATCCTCCAGATGGAGGCCGTCGAGTGCGGCGCCGCTTCGCTCGCCATGGTCCTCGCCTTTCACGGTGCGTGGATTCCCCTGGAGCAGCTGCGCCTCGAATGCGGGGTATCGCGCGACGGCAGCAAGGCCAGCAATATTATCAAAGCCGCTCGCCGCTTCGGACTGGCTGCGAAGGGATTTCGCAAGGAGCCATCGACGCTGCATGAATTGCCGATGCCCTGCATTATCCACTGGAACTTCAATCACTTTGTCGTTCTGGAGGGCTTCAAGGGAGATTATGCCTACATCAATGATCCTGCGCTCGGACGGCGGCGGATCGATATGTCTGAACTCGACCTCGCCTTCACTGGCGTCGTGCTCGCGATGGAGAAAACCGAGGCATTCGAGAAGGTAGGCCGCAAGCCGCAAGGACTGAAGTTGCTTGTGCGCGAGCTCCGTCGCTCCAAAGAGGCGGTCGCACTCCTGATTGTCGTCAGTTTCGCGCTCATTGTACCGGGTATCGTGGCGGCCGGATTTTCGAAGATCTTCGTCGACGACATTCTGATCAAGCATGCCGACACCTGGCTTGTACCGCTGTTGATTGGCATGGGCGTCACGGCCCTGTTTCGTGCAGTGCTCACCGCACTTCGCCAATCGCTGTTGCTCAGGTTGCAAACGAAGCTCGCTGTGGTGATGATCAGCCGGTTTCTCTGGCACGTCATGGCGCTGCCGGTAGAATTTTTTATGCAGCGCTACCCCGGTGACGTCTCAAGCCGGGTCGCTTCCAACGAGCAGATCGCCCGGCTACTTTCGGGTGGAATTGCGGCCAATGCATTGAACCTCACTTCCATCATTGTCTTTGCCGCGGCTATGGCGGTCTACGACGTTCCGCTCGCCGCAATCGGCGTCGCCCTGTCGCTTTTGAACGTATTGGCCCTCAAGGTAATCGCGGAGCGTCAGCAAGACCTCAGCAGCGGCCTTGCCCTTGAGCAAGCGAAGCTCGTCGGCGTAACGGTCAGCGCCGTACGAACAATCGAGACGCTCAAAGCCAGTGGACTTGAAGATGAGGCCTTTGGTCGCTGGGCAGGAATTCAAGCCAAAGTTCTGAATGCGGAGCAAGCCCTTGGCATATCGGCGGTCGTCCTCGAACTCCTGCCGACGTTGCTCTCGGGCCTGACTATAGCCGCCATCCTTGGAATCGGCGGCTTTCGTGTGATCGAGGGCTCCATGACGCTAGGGAGCCTGGTTGCGTTTCAATCATTGATGGGAAGCTTCTCGGCGCCGGTCACCGACCTGATCAACTACATCGGTAGCTTTCAGACCATCAAAGGCTCGCTTGAACGCCTGGAAGACGTCTACAATTATCCAGCCGAACGTGTCGGCGCGACCTTACCTCCCGGTCTCTTTCCCCCGAAGCTCGCCGGCAAGGTCGAACTGGACGGCATCCAATTCGGTTACTCAATCCTGGACGTCCCACTGTTCTCAGACCTTTCCATGACTGTCCAACCGGGTGCACGGATTGCGCTGGTCGGCTCCTCCGGCAGCGGCAAGTCAACGTTGGGGCGATTGATTTGCGGACTCTACAAACCCTGGGCCGGCGAAATTCGCCTCGACGGCTGGCGCCTTTCGGAGATCCCCGAGCAGGTATTCGCCAACTCGGTCGCTTATGTCGATCAGGACATCTTTCTGTTCGAAGGAACGGTGCGCGACAACCTCACGCTTTGGGACGATACAGTGACGGAAGCGGACTTGTCGCGAGCGTTGAAGGATGCGGCTATCCACGACGACATTGCGACCCGTGCCGGAAACTATGACTGTCACGTCAACGAAGGTGGGTCCAATTTTAGCGGCGGTCAGCGACAACGCATCGAAATAGCCAGGGCCCTTGTTTCCAATCCCTCAATCGTTGTTTTGGACGAAGCTACCGGTGCGCTCGACCCAATCACGGAAAAAACGATCGATGACAATCTACGACGCCGCGGATGTACATGCATCATTATCGCGCATCGGCTGAGTACAATCCGCGATTGCGACGAAATTATTGTGCTTCATCGCGGTACCATCGTCGAAAGGGGAACGCACGAACAACTGATCGCGCTCGAGGGGGTCTACGCAAAGCTCGTGAGCCAGGAATGAACGATCCACTTCCCAGCAAGTTCGATGAAAATGCAAGTCCGCCAGTAAATCCAGATGTGGCCTGCCTTGCGCTTGATGCGCGACGGCCGAAGCTACTCGATAATCACGACCACGTGCTGCAGGTCACCAACGGATACGTCGATGTCTTCGCCGTGGATAGGTCCGGCGATAATGCGAACGGTGGGCGACACTATTTGTTCAGGGTTGAACGAGGCGACGTCCTACTCGACCTTGACGGAGCCGACGCTCAGATGCGCATCCTGGCGGTCGGTGGGCTGGACGCAAAAGTCGCGATCATTCCCCGGACCGCATTTCGTTCCGTCGACCTAGTCCATGCTTGGGTTACGCAGCTTTCTCAATTGATAGCGGGTCCAAATCCCGACTGGAACATGCGGGAAATCGTCGATCGGACAGAGCTGGCGGCTGGCGAGCGCGGACGTGGTCCGGCACGCAATATAGTTTGGGCGTCCGTTAGAGATGGCACTGCGCGATTAACGGGACTCGGCCCGACGCTCGCTGCAAATGCCGCCCCCCTGCCGCTCACGTCAGGTATGTGGATCGAGGCCGGTCAGTCGGGATGCGCCGTCGTGGCTAACGCAGAATTACCGGCGTCGGAGGAGGCAATCTGGACCGTCATTGATCAATTCCATCGGTGCCTTGGTCCCTGCCTCCGCAATTACCTGCTGCACCGCCACGATGGTGAAACCGTACGTCTGGCTCGCCGCAGCGACATCATGACGACGCAGAATTTGGAGTCTTTCGATCGTCTTGCTGCAGTCATCGTCAGGCATTTCGATCAGGCAACGATCAAGGCAGGCTCCGCGGATTCCCTTCTCTCAGCCTGCCAGATTGTGGCGGATGATATGGGCGTCCAAATTGACGGAGGCTCCCGTCACGTATCCGCTCGTCAGGATCTTTCAGAGGTGATGGAAATCGCGCGAACCGCAAGGCTGCGCGTGCGCCAGACGCTGCTGCGAGGTTCCTGGTGGAAGCAGGACGTCGGCCCTCTGGTGACTTGGCACGGCAGCCAGCGCGAACCGGTCGCACTTCTGCGCGATTCGCGAGGTCGCTACACGATGGTCAAGCCCGCAACGGGAGAGCGTCGGGTCGTGACGCAGGCTCTCGCCGAGGAATTTTCCACCGATGCGATCACCTTTTACCCGCCGCTGCCGGCGCGGGCCCTTGCTTTCCGCGATTTGTTGCTTTTTTCGTTCCGACATTCGCGCGGGAGCATTGGCCGTGTCGCACTCGCCGTTATCGCTATAGGCTTGCTGTCGCTGGTGACGCCTCTCATCACCGAAGTCTTGATCAATTCCGTTATCCCGCGGACTGAGCTTGATCAACTCGTCTTCTGCGCACTCGCGCTTGCCGTAACGGGAATTGCCACTGCCGGTGTCCAGGCAATGGAAGGGCTTTCCATGCTGCGTTTGGAGGGTCTGATCGATTGGAAATTGCAGGCGGCGATGATCGATCGCATGCTTCAATTGCCTGCGTCGCTGTTTCGCGACTACACGGTCGGCGACTTCGTAGGACGATCGATGGGCGTTGCTTCAGCACGGCGGATCTTCACAGGGCGTGTGTTGCGCGGCATGCTTGCAGGCGTGTTCGGTTGGGTCAGCATCGGTTTGATGTTCTACTATGATCCAAAACTGGCGCTGATTGCGTTGCTTCTGACAATCTTGAGAGCCGTTTTGATCATCTCGGTCAGTGGCATTCGCCTCTATCACGAGAGCAAATATTTCAACTTGCAGGGCAAAACCAGCGGCTTCGTGCTCCAGCTTGTCTCTGGAATTGGCAAGCTACGCGTTGCAGCGGCAACAATTCGATCTCTTGCAGTGTGGTCACGCCAATTTGTCAACCAAAGGCGGCATTTCCTTGCCTCGCAGCAGGCCGCCAACGCGCTGGGTGTGTTCGAAGCGACCTTTCCGCTGATATCAACAATGATCATTTTTGCGGTCGCAACTTCCGACAAGAGCGCATTGCTTCAGAACATTGGCGGATTTCTTGCTTTCTTTAGCGCGTTCGGCCAGTCCATGGGCGCGGTAGGCGCATGGGCATCGAGTGTGAGCGAAGGACTGATAGCCATCCCTCAACTGACGCGCCTTCGTCCTTTGATGTCCGGAGTGGCTGAAGTATCCGAAGATCGCAAGCCCCCGGGTCAATTATCTGGCTCGGTCGAGTTTTCACGGCTCACTTTCCGCTATGTGTCGCAGGGGCCGCCGGTGCTCGACGGCGTATCGTTCAGGATCATGCCCGGCGAATATATTGCAATCGTTGGCCCCTCGGGCAGCGGCAAGTCCTCCTTATTTCGGCTGATGCTGGGCTTCGAGAAGCCGGAGTCTGGTGCCGTGTTCTTTGACGGAAAGGCGATGGATACACTCGACGTCAGTGCCGTGCGGCGGCAATTGGGCGTTGTCTTACAAAATGGAGCTTTGGCGACGGGAAGCATCTATGAGAATATTTGCGGCGGCGTCCAGCTCCCACTTGAGCAGGCATGGGAAGCGGCGCGGCTGGCCGGGCTTGAGGACGATATCAAGGCGATGCCGATGGGAATTCACACGCTTATCGTCGATGGCGCAAACACTTTCTCGGGCGGCCAGCGACAGCGAATCATGATTGCGCGCGCAATCGCACGCCGCCCTCGCATTCTTCTGTTCGACGAAGCGACGAGCGCGCTTGATAACCAATCGCAAGCGATCGTAAGCGCATCGCTCGGCAGTTTGAATGTAACGCGCATCGCGATAGCGCATCGGCTCAGCACCGTCCGCCAGGCTGACCGGATAATTGTTCTCGTCGACGGCAAGGTAGCGCAAAACGGAAGCTTTGAGGAGCTCAACAACTCGCCCGGGGTCTTCGCATCCTTCGCTGAGCGGCAGTTGCTTTAAAAAGCTTGTCGTTATGAAGCTCTTGGTATGAGCCGCCTGATGTCAATAGAGGTCTAGACTAAACGGATGATGGGGATTCGCGATGCGTAAGGTTCTCTACATCTTCGGATTGCTGAGCGATGCCGATGTGGAGTGGATCGCCCGGACAGGCGTGAGACGGCGCTTGGTCGACGGCGACGTCATCATCCGGGAGGGACAACACGTCGACTTCCTTGTCTTTGTACTGGAAGGCGAACTTCTCGTGACGACACGGCGGCTGGGGGAAATTGCGCGGCTGGGCGTCGGTGAAGTCGTGGGAGAGATATCACTTGTGGACTCGGCGCCACCCTCCGCTACGGTTGCCGCCAGCAGAAGCAGCCTGACGCTTCTCGTCGACAAGGCGAAGCTCACAAAAAAGCTGGAGGCGGACGAAGGATTTGGCCACCGATTTTATCGCGCCCTCTCGGTCTTTCTTGCTGACCGGCTTCGCGAAGCCCGAGGCGGATTGCCCGCAAGTCCAGACCTGCTGGGCGACAGCGCTATCTCGCAAGATGAGCTCGACACCGGCATTCTCGATCGCGTGTCCGGTGCCGGAGAGCGCTTCAGTCGAATGCTGAGATTGCTCAGCGGAGGCGGTCTTCCGAATTGAAACGCGTCGCCAAATTGCCGCGTTTCTGGTGCGCGCAGGATGGTCCAGACGCGATCAGATGCTCGAGTTTACCCAAAATTCCCGGTCAAGGTTTGCGAACGCTAAAGCTCTCGATTTGGATCGTATCCTTGTGAGTATCGTCCTTGGATTCGCCCTTTATTCCGTCAAGTGTGAGAAACGTATCGCTACTAGCACCTCCACTAACCTTGCCAAGATCTTGGTCGGTCAAATCGATGTCGTCTTTAGAGATCTGAGAATTCTGATCCGATTTCTTGGTGTTCATGTCCGCCTCCGGTTTCAGGTAGATACAATTTTCTAACAACTGCTGCCCCTTACCGCTGTGACAAATGTCACAGGGTCACGTGGCAGCATCGCATTTTTCGGGGCAAATGAAAGCACAAACTAACTTCTACACCATCCTGTCGATGGCCAGTGCGCGTGAATAATCATCGGCCGCTTTCTGCCATTTCCGCTGCTTTTGAAAGACTTTCGCTCGATTGCGCAGAATTACAGGGTCTTCACGAAGCGACAAGGCTTTGGTGAGATCGTTCAGTGCGGCATCAAGATCACCGCACCTCACGGCTATCGCAGCCCGATTTGCCCATGAATCGGCCAGATAAGGATCCCCAGCTATCGATCGAGAAAACGTGTCGAACGCAGCGTCGAGGCGGCCGGCCTTCAGTTCGATCAGTCCAAGCAAACAAAGAGCCCGAGCATCCCCTGGTCTGTGTCTCAGTGCTTCAACGACGTCTTCGCTGGCTTGGGAGAGCTCGCCACGATCACGCAGCAATGCGGCACGGTTCAGCAACGCGTCGAAGGAGTCCGGTTGTAGAATAATCACGCGCCCAAAAGCGGAAATTGCGTCATCGATGTGGTGAAGGGCCACTAGCGCCTGCGCGCGATGGAAATGCGCATCAACGTGCGCTGGCTCCCATCGAATTGCCTTTTCGAAATCGGCAAGCGACGCTTCATGGCGACCTGCCCCCTGATGGATGAGGCCGCGATCGAACCATGCATCGCTGTCGCTCGGGAGCTGCGAGAGCAGCGCGTTCAAATCGTCGATTGCCAAATCAGCGTGACCGGTAGAAAGATGCAGCCGCGCCAGGTTGTGCAGCAAAATCACACTTTGAGTGGGATATAGGTTTGGCGCGGCTCGCGCCAACAGCGCGATAGCGTCGATGAGTTTCTGTTCAGCGACGGCATGATTTCCCTTGCGCATCTCAACGAGCGCCAGTGTGTTCATGAAGAACGCGTCGTTTACAGCGCGCTTCGGCGAGACCGGCAGGCTTTGCATGAAAGTCTGCGCCTTCTCGACCCATGTCCTGGCGCAGTCGTAATCGTGACGCGATCGATCGTAAAGGCGGGCATTCAGGATGGCCATCGCGTATGATGCGTGCGCTTGCAACGCCACATCTTGCCCCGCAGCGAGGATCTGGTCGCACAAATGGACGACCTCGCCGTAACGGCCGAGCAAAAGCAAAGCGAACAGCATATTGCGGGTCAAATCGCTGTAGGTCTTTCCAATTGGCTCGTGGGACAACATCTTCCGGCCACGCACGGACCAATCGAGCGCTGCATCGTAACAGGCCATCTCCAGGCAGAGGCGCGAGGCTGTCAGCAACGCATCTGCACCCTCCCCGGCCTGTTCGCGGTGGAAAGGAATGGCGCCTACGAGCAGCGACGGCTCGTCCAGTTCGATCAACGCATCCGCACGGGCCATATGCATTGCTTTGCGCTCCGGGTCCCCGAGGCGACGCCAAGCGTGCCATGCAAGCCGATGACGTGACGTGCCGTCGCTGCCGACATACTTCCGCGCAAGCGCAGTCCTCTGGATGGCTGACAGCTTGCCGAGGCATTCGTCGTAAAACGGTTCAAGCGAATTCAAATCGGGGGGCAATGCAAAGTCGCAGCCGAGAGTTTTAAGCTCGCGCCACAGGGCCCCCGCGGCCGCTTCATCCAGGCAGCATGCAGCAAACCATTCCGTCCATACGGCCGGCACCTGCGACATTGCCGGTTCCAAATCCCGCGCGATAGGTTTCTCAAGGAAAGCGGCGAGCGGCTGATACAAATGATCTGACCTCGTGCAGATGGTCAGTCGCAATGTTTGCGGATCAGCGCGACGCAAGAGCACAGCGATGACATCGAGGTCCGCCGGATCGGCTTCGTCGACATCGAAGATCGTGATTTGGGCCGGTAATCTCCGGACGCCAAAATAACCCAGAACGAAGTCGACTACGCCATTTGAAACGCGGCGCAACCATGCGGGAGGATCACCTTCCCGAGACACCGACGCCGCCTGAAGGACGTTCGCGGGCACGTCAATGTGCTTACCAAGCTCGGGGGCAACCAAAAGCAGTGTTACAAGGTGAGTTGCAATGAGGTCCGGCGCAATACGGACCGCGTCGCCCGCAATAGCACGGACCAGACCACCGGCCGCAGAAAACGGACCCCGACGATTGCGATGGGCATGGATACCGAATGATCTGGTATCATGGCAACCCGCTGCCGCATGCTCATATGGCGCAACCCGCCACTCGTGGCATGCGGCCTGGCAGCTCATTTCACACCAATGGCGCAAGGTGGCCGCTGGATATCGGTCAGCGCCTCACACGATCCCGCTGATGCAGACCGGTCCTGTTGGCCCGGTCGGTCCCGTTGGCTCAGTCGGTCCGGTCGGGAACGTCGGACCGGTACCGCCAGGCCCGATCGGATGAGTAGCGATCATTCCCGCAGTTACTTCCTGCAAATCGTCGTCCGGCAATTCAACGGTGCCGGTCTTATCAGACTTCGCCTGAGTGCTAACGTCCTTGCTGGTGGGCGTCTTGGCCATTTTGGTCCTCCGATGTGAATGCAGCCTTCGCCGCATCGCTTTCGTCACGATCGGCGACGTCACTGGACTTCGAGGTCATCAATTCCGCCTTGCGGTACCGTGACGCTGGCCCCAATTTAAACTTCCGCAACCGCTAAGCGAGCCGCCAAATGCCGATATCAATTAGGTGATTTTGACCGTCGGGAAGTGCTTGCCGGTGGCACAGTGCAATGACAGGTTGGTGTTACCCCCCGAAGCTACAGATAATTCTTTTTCACTGAGCTCCTTCTCGACAAGATCAGTGGCTCCTTTATCGAATTGGCTGTCTGGCTTTGTTGGGCTCAATGCGGTGACTTTATTTTTCACGTCTTTCTCCTCCTTTAGGGAAGCGCGCCCTTCGATCTCAATGCTTACTTCGACTTACCTTACCCGATTTTCGCGCCATTTGAAACGGATTGAATGTGATTTTGCTCACGCGTCCTCACCGATATAGATCGGCCTGAGCTCCGCGAGTCGAGCAGGTCGGCGGTGCATACGGCGTACTGCTTACGTCGCTTCAACAATATTGTCAGACCATCAGTCACTGGCATCTTTGATTGTAAACGGCACTATCCTTAAAACCTCTTCGTACAACAAGAGTCTGCGGTAAATTACACTGACAAGACCTGATCATCAGGCGGCGAAGGTATTTTCGTTGCCTTGAAACAGTGCTACATTTGGACGTCCTACTTCCTATCTCTCCTCACGTCCCAACCCGACCCGACTTTTGGAAATGCCGTAGGCAAGAACGAATCGAGGAACGTAATGGCCAAGCAAAATATGGAAAACATAAAGTCTGAGACACCGGCGGCCAGCACCGGGTTGACTGACGAACAACTCGGCGACGTGGCCGGTGGCAACTCTATTGATAAGGTCCCCAACATTCGGACACCCAAAATTGGCCCCGCCGCATCGATTTCGCAAGGCGAGGTCAACAGCGATCAAACCGACAATAACCTGCCCTAAGCCCCTTTAATATTCGAACTGACATGACAAATCTGAAACACAACAACACTCGCGAACTGGGCATCGACGAACGCGACGCCGTCGTTGGCGGAACTTTGATGGATACTGTACACTGCGTCACCGCTGCCGTGAGTGCGATAAATGACATCAGCGGTGTTCTTGCAAAGGCCGTCGATGGCATTTCGCCGGCCCCTTGCCACCCGAAGTAAGGTCGAGGCGTTTGGCCTTTAGGGATGATAACGCATGAGCCTCTATTCGGTGCTGTTGACCATCATCGTACTGGCTGTCTGCGCGTACTTTGGTGTCCTGCGTCCAACGGGACTTGCGAGCCGCACGAGTGCCCAGCGCGAGGAAGACCGGCGAGGCGATATGGCAGAGAAGTGGCTCGATAAAGACGATGGGAAAAAGTAAGGCCGCCTGTGTTGCGTGGGCATGTTCTTGTGGCAGACGGATGCAATCCAGCGACAGGAGATGGAGATGAATAATTCGGATCAGGAAATTAAGAATAACTTGAAAAAGGAAATCGATAAAGCGCGGAAGCAGGAAAGTAATTTGCTTCGAGACGATGAACTTAATGCCGTCGCTGGCGGTACGACGAATTTCGAAACTGCGGCTGGTAAGGCCTTCTTGGACGGCTTTATGAGGACGACCACGCCCAAGTAGAAGTTTGTTACAACTTGATCTCTGGAATATGTTTCCCCGCTTCGAGATCTATCGGGCTTCTGTTTGAATCCCGGAGCATACCGTACGGCGCTTTTCTCTCCCACCAAAAGACAGGCCGCGGTAGCTGATTCGGCGACGAAGATTGGTCTGTGACGAGTGACCACATGGCGACCAGGCCTATATTTTGCCTATTGGCGGCCACCGGGAGGGACTCTGTGCATGGTACGCCCCCCTTTGACGGCAGCCGCGTCAATGGCGGTTGTTCGTTTTAAGGGTGATATCAATCACGCATGCAGCAAGCAGTCCAACGCCTCACCGGCACTCGGCCGACGCTCCGGTTGCTCGTCTCTCAGAGCCTTTATTATGCGTGCAACGTTCGGTCCGCTGCCTTTGGGGACGGCCGGAAGTCTCTTGCTGTAGCGGCTTGAACGCTCCGAAGCCCCGCCGAAAAGACGTTGAAGTGTGACGCCAAGCGCGTAGCGATCGAGCATCAGTGCTTGCTCGCCCGTCATTGGATCAGGAATCTCGCGGAAATACCCACTCGTACCCCGAAAACTCCGCAGGTTCCTGCTGCGAATAGGCATCGCAAATTCCAGATCAATTGCCCAAACGTGGCGACCATCGTAAAGGAAATTACTGAGCTTAATGTCACGCCAGGTCCAGTGTGCGCCATGGATTCCGGAAACGATGCTGCAGATTTGACGGGCAATTTCGATCTTCTTGCCCATATTCAGTTGCTGGCTATCGACGAGTTCAGCGAGGGTTTTGCCTTGTATGAGTTCCTGGACTAGATAGCTGTTACCACCCTGATAAAACAGGTCGTGAACACGAGGTACACGAACGTTATTGGCCCGCAAGATAGTGAGCGCATTCGCTTCAATCTGAACGGATCGAAAGCCATCGATGCCATCACAACTGATGTTTCCGTGCCGCAGTCCCTCTTTCATGATACAGGGTCGGGGCGGCCGCGCATTCATGTCAAGAGCGCGAAAAATCCCGCCATCACCCCTCCACTGAATGGCCGATACTGCGCGATACCGCGCGGCTTCGGGAGTTGCAGCCTTGTTCATCCGAGTCTTGGACACAGCTACTGTTGCCTTAAAAGGATCCTGCGTCCATTCCGGAACAGCGGTCGTGCGCGTTCGCTTGTCATGAACCGATTTGCCATCAGGATCGCGATAGGCCGGCACCAGTTTGCCGTCCTTCAACGCCCTCTTATTTACGTAGCTTCCGTATCGATAAAACACGTTGCTATTGAGTTTGTAGCGACGATCCGAAGGGACCTCGGGGCAAGCCAAAGATCCAAGCTCGCGGTGCAACTTTTCTGCAAGAATCCGAGCATCCGCAGGGTCTGACACATAGACCGTGACGACCTTTCCGACTTGCGATCGCCCATAGTAGCGGCCCGTGTTCAACTTCTGGACCTCAGTTAGCGTCGCGGCCATCTTGAATGGATAGCCGCTCTTTTGAAGCGTTTCGCCACAGCGCTCCAGGAGTCGGCCAGCGGTAAGGATCGTCGCCGACAGATGCAGCTTCCATCCCTGCTGGACCTTGTTAATCGCGTGTGTGCTGTGCGCCCATATGCCGACGCGATTGGGTGCAAGCCTCCGACATAGCTCCTCCCAACGCATAGAAAGAACTTTGAAATCGGGGATCTCCTTACTGAACGGAGCGTTCGGCAGCGGCCCTGCCAAAGCTGAAGGGGCCGATCGTGCAGTGCTTCGCGCAGTTTTTACGCCGTGCATGTCCTTGCCCCTCAATTGCTTTGCTGCTCCCGCAGATTGCTGGCGCACCAAATTGGTTCGTCGTCCAGGCAGAAAGGTCTGTCCGCCCTCTGCCTGGCGTTTCGATAGAAATCGTCGATCACTGCTTAACTGAGGCCGCGATGAAGCCGCCGGAGGCGCCGACAAAACCCCCGGAAGCGCCAAGCGACGCGGAGCCGCCGCTAAGCACTGACCCACCCGACATGTGGCGGGAGTCGGCGCCTGAACCGCCGGAAACCCGGTCGAGTTCTTCGTCGGTAACGTCGAACTTTACCGCAGACTTTTGGGATGTCTTCGAGATATTGCGGGATTTCATGATTGTCTCCTTTAAATGACGCCCGCGCAAAATGCTCTCGGGCACCTTGTTCGACGTTGCGGTCGTGAAACGAGTTCAGGTTTGCCCAAAGGCGACCCAGGGCAATGTGATTTGCGTCACAATCCGAGGCCGACCGGATTTTCAATTACCAATCGTGTGAACCCGACTAATGGGACTGGCGTCTACCCGAGGTGCTGCAAAACAAGGAGAGCACCATGAACCCGCATACCTCGAACATCGAAAATTCGCGTGTGTTACTGGAGACCGAGCTTGAGATGGTGATCGGCGGCGTCACCGAACGCCAAGCCTGGGTTAGCCTCGCAGCAGCTCATGGCTTTAATCCGCAACCCGATCCGCCGGCCATCTGGGCCTCGCAGACGCTGGCCAGCTCATCGTCGCGGACATAATGCACTCGTTGCCCGCCAAACCCAACTGGTTGAGAAAACCCGCCAAACTAGCGTCCCGCGGGTTTCTCTTGCGTCGAAATGGTAGTGGTATTACTATTGACGTGCTCAAAATAGTTCGCCGGCCCCTTCTGGAGGGCCTTGGAGGGCCGAAGTGAGCGACTACAGCGGTGAATTGCGCGAACAACTAATCATAAACATTATTTGCGGTGATTATCGTAAAGAGCTAACCGAACTGCTTCTTACCAATGGCTTGGGCGAAGAGACTGCTCAGGATGAAATAAACCGCCTAGCGCGAGACCCTGGAATCTCCGCTGCCCGACGTCTGATTAAGCGCGCGGAGAAGGTTGAGGCGTTCCTTGACATTCAGAACCAGCTCTTTCGGAAATCCGGCTTTATATCTGAATTCGGAACGCGGCAGCGGCTGAGCGGCGGGGAGTTTTACACCAAATATTTCTTTCGCAATCTTCCGGTTGTAGTCGCCGGATGGATGGACGATTGGCCGGCGTTGAAAACATGGTCGCCGCGTAACTTTGCTGATCGGTTTGGCGATGTTGAAATCGAGGTCGTTGCTGGCCGTAACAACGATCCTCAATACGAACAGAATTATGAGCGGCTTTGCCAGAAGATGCTGCTCAAAGACTTTGTAAAAGTAATCGAGAGCAAAGGCACGACAAACGATATTTATCTGACAGCGAGAAATCGCTTCTTGTCGAGGCCTGAGGTTGCGGAGTTGCTGGACGAATTCTCTTGCCCGCCGGGCGTTCTCGACCACGGGTTAAGGGGTTCGGGTTACACCGAGCTTTGGTTGGGCGCGGCGGGGACAGTGTCACCGCTGCATCATGACGCCTGTAACATTCTCTTCGCGCAAGTACACGGCAGGAAGCAGGTAAAGTTGATTCCGCCGCATGATATTGCCAAAGTCTACAATGAGCGTGGTGTCTTCAGCGCTGTAGATTTAGATGCAATGGATTTCGAGCGGTTTCCATTGCTTAAAGAGGCGACAGTGCTCGACGTAACACTGAATCCGGGCGAGTTCCTGTTCCTGCCGATTGGCTGGTGGCACTGGGTCAAAGCGCTGGATCCGAGCATCTCCCTGTCGTTTCAGAACCTTTTCCACGAGAGTCCGAACATTCTATGGGAGCCGCACCTGAAGCGAGTCAAGCAATGGTGAGATAGGGAGCGGTGTTTGATTGCCGTGCGCTTTTTTGCACACGGCGGCTAGAGAACCTGCGCGTCCGGGTGCCGAGGCGGACGGGTCCGCGGGGCAGGACCTCGGTAGGAAGAAATTACGAAGGAGGTGATCTATGGTCGATGAGACGAAGAAGGATCAGAAGGCGGACGATAAAAAGACCGAGAAACAAAACAAGCTGTCGGATACGGATCTGGATGATGTAGCGGGTGGGCATCCGCCGATGCCCTACCCGCCCGCCAGTCGTGAGCGGCGTGGTTCTGACTAGATAACCATCGAAGTGTCTCGCGCCGGATAGCGCGGGCGAGGCACTTCGATCTTTCACTTCGCGCCGACCTACAGACGACAGGCAGCCCATCGTCGCTTGCCTGTGCATTCCGTTTGACTCAGAACTTAGTGCCCTAGCAATCGTCCATCCAAAATCGGTGCCGGGAGCCAAATGATGTCCCGCAGTCGATTTCCTCCGCTGTCGACGCAAGGTGATCGCCTTGCCAACCACTGATCTCAGCCAGGAAAGCTTCGTTTGTCGGAAAACGAAAACGATGTGCACGGTGACAGCAAACGATGAGTTTGCAGTCATACAACCTGCACGAAACGGGGTTCTCGGCCGCCTCATATGAAGAGGCGCTTCGTCATTTTCGCCGCGGAATGGGCGGTGTATTGTAAACAGGCGTCGGCGCCGCGGGCAAATGCCGAATTAGCCAGCGTCGGGCGCATCGAAGACATGGCGGAGCAGCAGATCGTCGATCAGGCGACGGTCGATCAGGTACTTCACGACCGTGTGTCCGGCTTCGGGGAATGGATGAAGTACGCAGTGCGGCAGACCGGAGAATTGATGGGCGTGCATGGCATCGAGGTTGACCGACTCGGTCCCTCCGGCGTCGGGCTTGGTGCCGAAGATAATGTCAAGGCGGGTGCGGCCGCCCCGCTCACGACACAGTGCGGGAAGATCGAAGTAGCGCACCGGGGGAGGGTCGGCCTCCAGTTGTTGAAAGACTGGTAACCAGCGCAGCTCATGATAAAGCAATGCCTCTTGCGCACCGAGGAATGAGAGTGGTCCGAAGGCGACCGCTGCGTCCGCGCCGAGCAGTGTACCGAACATGATGGCGGCGTATCCGGCCATGCTTTGCCCCAGCGTGACCACACGGCTCGGACCGATCGCCCGGACGATGTTCGCAAGTGCAGCGGCGACCTGATCGACATCATCCCCGAGCCCGGGGATGCCGCGGTGATACCAGGCGTTCCGGGCGTCGCGAACCAGGATCAGGTTGATCGGGCGGCCCGCGCGAGCCTCCAGCCGCCTCAGGCGGCGGAAAAAGTCGAACCGGGCGATCCCACCCCAGTCGACATACGCGAAGGCGATGACCAGCAATTGCCCTGGATGGATCTCATCGACAAGGAAGGCCGACGTGGCCGCTTCGACCAGTTCATTTGTCAGAGGCTGGGTGCCGTGGAGGTGACCGCCAAGGCAGCATCCACGCTCGCTCGGGTACCCGCTTGTTGCGGACGCCGCCCAGCCCGGCAAGAAGTGGCGACGATCCTCAATCGTTGAGCGACAATTGGATCGGGGCATGGTCGGCTATGGCGCGACAATCAGGATGAGAGCGGCGCGTCAATCAAGATGAGACGAGGCGGCCGAGTGAGAAGATAATTGACGCTGGCCGCGGGTTTGGCAAGCTCTGATTGACGCTGCGCGTCCCGTTTGGTGCGACGATGGCGAGGGGTTGGCGGAGTTGCGAACAAGCGTCACCACGCCGTTGCTGACCTTGGCCGGCGGCACGCAGGCTCGGGTCGCGGCGGGATTGCATCTCGAGACTGACGTCACCCGCGTGGCCGCCAGGCGGACGATGTCCATCTCCTGCCGCGAGCACGGCCAGGACCGCGAAGCAGCGATGCGCGACTACCTCGCTTGGGAGATCAACCTCGTTGACGACATGGCGAAGGACGACGATCCCCGCCGATTGAGCTAACTTAGCATTTCGACTTGAAGCCGGCTTTCCAGTCTTTTGCGTCGACGGGAGGAAGCGTGTAGCTTTTCCCCTCCGCCGAGACCTTCACGGACTTTCCTGAAGCGAGAAGATCGAGAAGCCGATCTTCAATCTTCTTCCAACGATCGCCAAACAGTTCCGGGTCCTGGCGCCTGAACCCGAGGTCCCATTGCAGGAAGCGCGGCTTTCCCGGCGGGTCGCCTTCGTCGGCGCTTTCTATTTCACCCTTGAGCGCCATCTGCGCTGACGAGCTAAAGAGCTCGATACTTACTTTCGTACCGATTTTCTTTCGCGATCCCGGATAAACCGCGTGTATTCCGAAGGCACGGCCGCAGCCGACGGAAAAGACATTCTTGCCGTCCTGAAGGTAGTTCAGTCCAGGTTGATCGCGGTCATCTATTTCAAATCGCCAGCCGGTTTGGGCAGCGAACGACGCGCTCAGGCTACCCGAGATCAAGAATAGGGCAACAAGGGCCCGTATCCTGCCAAACGACACAAAAAGAGGACGCCTTATATTGCATAGCTTAAGCAGTGTCATTTTGATCAACCGTGGCGAGTTTCGAAAATGTTTGGCTGGGGGAACACCTTACAGCAGGAGATCACAAGTTGAGGTTATTGCATCGGGCTCAGGTCTTTTGTCGCGACATACCCGATCGGCTTGCCTTCACTGGCAATCAGCGACCAGCCGTTCTTGCTTTCAAGCACCGTCACGTCTGTCTTGGCCGAAAGGCTGCGGACCACGGTCGCGCCAGGTCCAGGTTGAACCTGCAGGGGTGCGGCCTGCGAAACTTGGTAGGTGGGCTTCGCTGCTGCGACCGGCGCCGTTTCGTCCTTAAGAATCCGCATCTGCTTTGCCAGCGGATAATTGGACGTCAGCTTCATTTGCGGCACCTGCCGCTGCTTGAAGACCTTCTGGCTCACCTCGGACACCTGCGCGTAGACGTAGGCCGCAAGTTCGTTCAACTCGATCGTGCCGTTGCGATCGCCGTCGGCGTCGTTGATGGCATCGAGCACCTCGTAGGTGAAAAGACCGTGCCCGCGATAGCCCTCGAGCGCCTCCTGGCTTCCGCCCGAAGCCGCGAGGATCGAACGGCCCGTCGCCTGGACCAAACGATCGTTGGCGGCGCCTTTCTGAAGTTGCTGGGTTTCATCGTCGGCGAGCGTCCCGGACTCGCAGGTATCGAACAGCATGACGCTCTTGCGCGCGGGCACTTGCGAAAACCAGCGCTGCCACTGCTCTTGCGACACCGCTTTGGCTTTCACCGCCGCGTTGATCGACTGCTCGCTGAGTTCGCCATCGATGGTGAAATCCTGCGGAACGAAATAGTAGCGGCCGTCGACCGTCTTACCGTGCCCGGCGAGATAGAGCACGAACACGTCCGACGCAGCGGCCTTGGCGGCAATCTCGCCGAAAGCGTCGTCGAGCCTGGCTCGCGTGACCTCCACATCGATCAGGAGCTTCACTTCGACCGATTGATAGAGATCGCCTGACGACTCCCTGAAGCCTCGCGCGACCTCCTGCGCATCCCATACCGCCTTCTCCAGCTTGAAGCGCCGGTCCGCGTACTCGTTCACCCCGGCTGCCAGAACGAACAGACGAGGCTTTACAGCTGGCAGAGGAGCCAGCGCGGCCGCAGATGACGACGGCGCGGTCGGCTCAAGAGTAACCCTCGCCCGTGCGGGTACCGATGCGATCAGGTTAGCGCCGTTGTATGCGACGACCTCGATCGCGTTGTCGCCTTCCTCGATTGCAAGCGAGCGCCTCAGCCGTACCGTCTGACTGCCGGCCGGTTGGCCAGCCGGCGCAGCATCGAGCGCGACGGTAATGCCGTTGACACGCCACTCGACCCGGCCGATGCCGCCATCGCGGACTGCGATCTCGATCTCAGCGTCAATCTGCCTTCCCGCTGCATGTTCGTCGCCACGTGGAGACACCAAACTCACCAACGGCGCGTTGCCGGTCGCCAGAACTTTGGCGAGATCGAGTTGCACGGCCGCTTCGCGCACGAGCCCGCGCGGATCGCCGGCCAGCTTCTCACGCACTAGGTCGGGCCGGTACAAGGACTGATAGACTTGGTCGATGCCGACCGTCTCGAAGTTGCGCACTACGTGCAAGAGCCCCGCTCCGTTCGCCGATGCGGTGAAGAACCCTTCGGGCGTGATGGTCACCCATTCGCCGCTCGCGTCATGCAACGTGATCGCCAGCCGTTCGAGTGTCGCCACGTCCCAGACGCTGCTGGTGCCGTTACCATTCCCGACGACGAGACGACGACCGTCCGGTGAGAAGGCAAGGGAGACCGCAGCACCGGGATTGCCTTCGAGGGAGCGAATCAAGGTGCCGCTCGCGACGTCCCACACATTGACCTGCGTTCCACCGGAGAGGCCGACAAAGACACGCTGACCATCCGGCGAAAACCGGATGATACTGGGACTGTTCTTGAATTTCGTCGCCGGAAAGAACCGAATAGTACGACCGTTGGTCGCGTCGACGATGGCGACTGTGTCGTCATTGTCGTTGTTGGGGTTGATCGCCAAAAACTGGATCGCGAAGGAACGTCCGTCCGGAGAAAACGTAAAGTTGCCGGACTCGGCGTAGCCGGCTTTCGTCTTTGGCAGCGGAAACGCGCGAGTCTGCTGGCCGCTCTCCATGTTCCAATATCGAATCCAGTTCGCTGTGTTGGCGTCGTAGCTGCTCGCAATGAGAAATCGGCTGTCGGCGGAAAAACGCATCATGTTTGCAGCACGATAGGGTTGGGCCAGCGATTTGAGCGAATGCACCAGACGGCCGCTGGCCACGTCCCAAACTCGAATGACGGTATGATCGCCCCACATGATTGCGGCGAGCCACCGTCCATCGGGCGAAAGCGTGACCTCCTCCAAATGGAAAGAGGCGCATGTCGCGCAAGGGCCCTCACCGGGCGGCTTTGCGCCCCAATTTTGCGCCCGCAACAGAGCACCGGCCCCTACGTCCCAGATCTTCATCTCGAGGTCGCCAGCATTTGTCGCAAGTAGCAGCCGACCTCCGCGGTCGGTTGCAAAGAACTGCTCCGAATAGGCCGCCGATCCCGGTTTGGCCTCGTAGGCCTGCAGCATTTGCCACGTGACGGCGTCCCACGTCGTGATCCCCCGCGGTCCGACGACGAGCCAGCGATCGGCGCCGATAGGCGCAACTGCGACTGAATAGGCGTCTTGCCGGCCGATTTCAACCGGCAGTCTCTTGCCGTTGCCAGCATCAGAAAGTGAAATGGTCTGGGAACTTGTCGACGCAACCACGCGACCATCGGGCGAGAATGCGACAGATCTCGACCACTTAAACGGCTCTTCGTTTGACACGCGGATCAAGCGGCCGGACGAAGCGTCCCAGAATTTCAGGCCTTCGGGGCCGCCGGCCGTCACAATCATGCGCGAGTCCGGTGAAAAGAGGACCTGGTCGATACTTCGAGTTTGAGTGCTCTCCGAATGCGCGAGCGTGTGAAGCAAACGCCCCGAGGCTACGTCCCACACTTTGGCAACGCCCTCGTTGCCACCGACGGCAACGGTCCGCCCATCTTGCGAAAACGCGAGGGAGGTGACCCTCTCCTGAGTAGAATATGTTCCGAGAGCCCGTACGGTTTTGCCCGTGGTGGCGTCGATCAGCTTTACCTGTGAACCCAATGCCGCATTCTTCGGCGACGCGTTGACGCCACCCGCATGCGCGGCCGCGATAAGACGTTCGTCAGGCGAAAGCGCGAATTCCTCCCAGAGCCCGAACAAAATTTGCCTGCCAAACTTCGCTTCTACCTTACCGGTGCTCACATCGACGCGGCGGATCGCATCGTAGCTGTTGCTAAAGAAGGTCTTGCCGTCGCGTGATAGCGCAATCGATTTCTGGATGGGTTCGAATCCGGTGCCGGTCAAACCGCCAATCCTGCTGATCACCTCGCCGGTCTCCGGATTCCACACAATGGCTCCTTCCTCGCCAAGTGAAATCAGAGCCCGTCCGTCAGAAGAAATCAGAATGTTCTGAAGTCTCTTGGAGTGGCCGGCGAGCGTACGCAACAGACGACCGCTGATCGCATCCCAAAGCTTGACAGTACTGTCGTCGCTTCCGGTAGCAAACCAACGACCGTTGGGCGCATACACGATCGAATGGATCGTGGTGGAATGCCCGCTGTTGTGGATGATCTCGGGGCTGGCCGGCGCTTGCGCGAATGCAAGCGCAGGGAGGAGATAAGTCAGCGCAACGCTCAATAGCCTAAGAGCAAGTATCATCGAGAAATCACCAATCATACAGGACTCAATCTGCCACCATAGGTGCCGAGAAAGCCAAACAGAGTCTAGACCGTGAGATCAGTTGGGTATTTGCCCATGACATTTTGGCGCGCGCCGCCGAAATTCGTAGCGAAACTACTGCTGACCCTACCACGCAGTGCCGATCAAAAAAGGTCTCCACTCAAAGTCTCCCCAAAACGGGAGTATTGCGCAGGTGGGCCGGAGACTTTCGGCAGATTCTCGCTCAGGTTGCCGGTTTTTGGCGTTTGGAGACTGACCAAAACGCACGAAATCCCCGTAAAATGCAGGGTTTTGCGCATTAGTTTACCACAATCCTAGGTCGAGTCACTGCGTGGCTGGGGCGGGAGGGATCGAACCTCCGAATGGCGGAATCAAAATCCGCTGCCTTACCGCTTGGCTACGCCCCAACGCGAGGGAACAGCGGAATAGGTTACCGCAGATTCCCGTGATCCCCGCCCGTCTACAGAGAGCGGCCCGCCATTTCAACAGGCTTTCGCGGCGCGAGTTCGGCCTCGGCGCGCACCCTTTATATTGCGTGCACCCTTTACAAGAGGTGTCGCGACGCCTTGCCCGCCTCGCGCCCTGCTTTCCCGCTCCCTTGGCTCCGCAGTCACGGAGAATGGCCCGCCCGGCAGTTGAGAGCGCCCCGGTTTCATGGGAAGACGGCGCCAACAGCTATCCGGGAGTGACGCCATGACCTACCGCGCGCCGATCAACGACATCCTGCTTGCGCTCAACCACGGCGCCGGGCTGAAGGCCGCCGTCGAGGCCGGCCATTACGGCGATTTCGACGCCGACATCACCGCTGCCGTGCTGGAGGAAGCCGGCAAGTTCGCCACCGATGTGCTCGCCCCGCTCAACAAGGTCGGCGACGAGCACGGCATCAAGCTCGACTCGCGGCAAGGTCACGACCGCGCCGGGCTGGCCCGATGCCTACAAGCGCTGGACCGATGGCGGCTGGAACGCGGTGTCGGGACCGGAAGCCTTCGGCGGGCAAGGCCTGCCGCTGGCGATCAACGCGGCCTGCACCGAAATCTGGAGCGCCTCGAACGTCGCCTTCGGCCTCTGCCCGCTGCTCACGCTGTCGGCGATCGAGGCGCTCGATGCGCACGGCTCCGACGAGCTGAAGACAATTTACCTGGAGAAGCTCGTCACCGGCGAGTGGACCGGCACCATGCAGCTCACCGAGCCGCAGGCCGGCTCCGACGTCGGCGCGCTGCGCACCCGCGCCGAGAAGCAGGCCGACGGCAGCTACCGCATCAAGGGCACCAAGATCTTCATCACCTATGGCGATCACGACATGACCGACAACATCGTGCATTTCGTGCTCGCGCGGCTGCCCGACGCGCCGGCCGGCACGCGCGGAATCTCGCTGTTCCTGATCCCGAAATTCATGGTCAACGCCGACGGCTCGCTCGGTGCGCGCAACGACATCTTTCCAAGCGGCGTCGAGCACAAGCTCGGCATGCACGCCTCTCCGACCTGCACCATGACCATGGGCGACCATGGCGGCGCCATCGGCTACCTCATCGGCGAGGAAAATCGCGGCATGCTCTGCATGTTCACGATGATGAACCAGGCGCGGCTCGGCGTCGGCCTCGAAGGCGTCGGCATTGCCGACCGTGCCTACCAGCAGGCGTTGGCCTATGCCCAGGAGCGCAAGCAGGGCAAGGCCGTCGGCAAGAACGGCGACGGCTCGGATGCGATCATCGTGCATCCCGACGTCAAGCGCATGCTGTTGCAGATGCGCGCCATGACGGCCGCCGCCCGCTCGATCTGCTATGCCACCGCGGTGGCGCTCGACGTCGCCGTGCGCGCCAAGGACGCCAAGGTGCGCGCAGATGCCGCCGCGCGCGGTGCGCTGCTGACGCCGATCGCAAAGGCCTTCTCCACCGACATCGGCAACGAGGTCGCCTATCTCGGCGTCCAGGTGCATGGCGGCATGGGCTTCATCGAGGAGACCGGCGCCGCGCAGCACTATCGCGACGCCCGCATCACCTCGATCTATGAGGGCACCAACGGCATCCAGTCGATCGATCTCGTCACCCGCAAGCTCGCAGCCAATGGCGGCGCTTCGGTGTGGGCGCTGCTCGCCGAGCTCGATGCCACCATCAAGCAGGTCGAGACCTCGAACGATCCGGCCTTCGGCACCACGGGCGCGAAACTGCGCGACGCGCTCGCATCGCTGGAGCGCGCCAGCAAGTGGCTGCTCGAGCGCGTCGGCTCCAAGCCGAACGATGCGCTCGCCGGCGCCACGCCCTACCTGCGCCTGTTCGGCTCGACGCTCGGCGGCTGCATGCTCGCCGGCGAAGCGCTGGCCGCGAAAAGCAATGGCGACGGCGAACGCTACGTCACGCTGGCGCGCTTCTTTGCCGAGAACGTCACCGTGCAGGCGGCGTCGCTGGAGAAGACCGTCACCGACAGCGCGGACGCCGTGAACGGCGCGGACGCAGTGTTGTTGGGGTAGTGTCGCTATCAAACAATTCCTCGTCATTGCGAGCGAAGCGAAGCAATCCACGTCTCCGCTTGCTGCGCTATGGATTGCTTCGTCGCTTCGCTCCTCGCAATGACGAAAATTTCGTCGTCATTCCGCCTTCAGCTTCAGTAGCCGGTCGGCATTGCCATGGCACAGCTTCGCCATGTCGATGGGCGACAACGAAAGGCGGTCGAGGAAGGCGCGGCCGCGGTCGTTGGGCGCATAGGGATAGTCGACCGAGAACATGATGCGGTCGATGCCGAAGGTCTTGAGCGCCGCGAGGAACGGCGGCTCGGTGAAGATGCCGGTGGTCGTGAGCCAGACCTGATCGAGGATGGCGCGGCTGATCGGCCGCGAAAGATGATCGACGTCGAGCGAAAACACCTCGTCGGCGCGCGCCAGCATCATCGGCAGCATCTCGCCCATGTGGCCGATGATGAGTTTCAGCCGCCGATGCCGGTCGAGCGCGCCCGAGAGCACCAGGCGCAGGATCTGGATGGCGGTCTCCGAATGCCAGCCCCAGCCGGGTCCTTCGAGCACGCGGCCCGCGCCATCGGGCAGATCGGAGTAGTAGGCCTGCCGGACGGGCTCGGGCGCGAGATGCGGATGGATGTAGATGGGAACATCGAGCTCGACGGCGCTCGCCAGCAGCGCCTCATAGCAGGGATGGTCGAGAAAGCGGCCGTCGGTGGTGCCGTTGACGAGCGCACCGAGGAAGCCCAATTCCCTGACCGCGCGAACCAGCTCGCTCGCGGCCGCATCCGGAGACTGCATCGGCAGCACGGCAAAGCCCGCGAACCGCGTCGGGTGGCGCGCAACCGCCGCCGCCAGATGATCGTTCATCTCGCGCGCAATCGCGATGCCGTCCGGACCGGGCACGAGGTCGGGGCCAGGGCCGGTGTTCGAGAGCACCTGCAGGGTGATGCCGGCCTCATCCATCGACTGCAGGCGCCGTTCACCGATCTCGGGCAACAGGTCGATTGGATTGGGGCCGCTTTTGGGCGCCTTCCTCGGCTGAAAGCCGCGCCGGCGGATCGCATCGCGATCGATCCGGCCGACCAGGGCCGGCACCGTGAAATGTTCCTCCAACGCAACAACACGCATGGAATCCTCGCCTGTGTTTCCCTGTGATGGGTCTTCTCGCCCAAGCACAGCATACAATATCATTCGGTACGAGCGAGTTTCAAAGAGATTGCCGTCATTGCGAGGAGCCAACGGGTCCGCGCAAATGCGCGGCCCGATGACAGGCTCCGCGACGAAGCAATCCAGAGACGAAGCAACCCAGAAATGGGTCCGCGGAAAGATTCTGGATTGCTTGGCTTCGCTCGCAATGACGAGACTCCGCATTCCCGCGGCGCGATTTCGCGTCCGGGTGATGCATCATACCGTGCCCCCTCGAAGACAGAGGGCGCAGGGAATGCCGGGCGCTGGCCGCACCCGCAGGCTTGTGTGCTGAAAAGGGTAGTGTGCACACAAGAAAGTCAGGTAAGGCCGAAACATCCGGCATTCCCTGCGCAATGGTTTACGGCTTACTTCGCGCTCTCGCCGGAGTACCGGGCTTGTTAGCCTCCGTCCCCCCGGGCTCTTGACCCCAGGGTTGATCCCAGCGTCGGGGGACCACGACCACACGACTTCGCCGTCCGCATCGGATACGCATCGCCTGCGCACCTCCGCGTCCATCGCATCCCGCCCCACGTGTCGTGACGATTGGCCGAACGTCCCTCGTGTTGGGGCGAGGTGGGCGGAGTAAACCACATCTTCCGATATTCGGAAATAGAAATCTTTTTACGAAGCGAGATTGACACGTCGGGCAAAACAGGCGGCGGGTTTTGCGACTGCCCGACGGGCAAAACTGTCGTCCTATCGTCGGGGTCTCGCGGAAATCGATCCCGTTATCCAGTCTCGCGTTGCCGCAGCGGCTATTTGTCTTCACAACTGAAGGCAATGGCCGCGTCCGAGTATGATAGCTTCCACGGGCGCGACGCCAATACCCGGACCAGGAATAACAATGCAACGCCGCTCTTTCCTCCGCCTTGCCGCGAGCGCGGCATTGCTTCCGTTTACGGCTGCCCGCGCACAGCAAAAGCCGATGCCCGTCATCGGTTATCTGCACTTTGCCGACCCAGCGAGTGCAGTGACACCTTTGCATAGCGACTTCCGCGAAGGTCTGAAGGACGGTGGCTTCGTCATCGGACAGAACGTTGCGGTCGAATATCGCTGGGCTGAGGGAAAGACCGAACGGTCGGAGGCGATGGCCGCCGAGATCGTCGAGCGCAAGGTCGACGTCATCGCAGCATTCGGCCCGCCCCTTGCTATCGCAGCGAAGAAGGCGACGACAACGATCCCGATCGTGTTCGAGGTCGGCAATGACGCCGTGGAAGCCGGTCTCGTCGCCAGTCTTTCGCATCCTGGCGGCAATGCGACCGGCGTCAACGTTCTCTTCACGCAGCTGGCGCCGAAGCTGGTCGAAGCGATGGCTGAACTCCTGCCGCAAGCAAAGACGTTCGGCCTCCTCGTCAATCCTGCGAGCCCGACGGCCGGACCCAACACCAGGCTCGCGCAGGAGGCGGCTACCGCCAAGGGCGTTCAGCTTGTTGTGCTGAAGGCAAGCTCGCCCGGAGACATTGAGGCTGCATTCGCGAGCGCGGCCGACATGCACGTCGATGCGCTCATTGTCGGCGCCGATCCCTTTCTCGGCAACCAGCGGCTGCAGCTCATTGCCCAGGCTGCCAGCCACAAGTTGCCGACGATCTATTTTGCCGACGGCTTCACTGACTTGGGCGGACTGATGAGCTATGGCGCCAACCTCAGCTCGGTGTACCGGCGCATGGGCGTCTATGTCGGCAGGATCCTCAAAGGCGAGAAGCCTGCCGACCTTCCCGTCGAGCAGCCGACCAAATTCAACCTCACGATCAATATGAAGACCGCAAAAGCCCTTGGCCTCAACGTCCCGCCATCGCTGCTCAGCCGCGCCGACCAGGTGTTCGAGTGAACTGCCACTGCCCGGCCGCCGGAGGATGGCGTCGGCCTCGCCATTCATCTCCACGAACGATCTCCGGCCCGCCGCGCTTCGCGACGCCAGGCTGTGCCGCCGTCGGAAGCCGTGAGACGCGCCGTGCACGGCGACAGTCTGGATCGTGGCGCAGCGATCGAGTTTACCGAACAGGTTGCGGGACTTCGTCCGTCGCCGATCCGGCGATGCTCTCGATCCACTCCACTGTCTTGAGCACCTCGGGGTAGATCGCAAAATCATACTCGCCGCGCGCCACGCCAAAAAAATCGCGGCCTTTTTCGCTCCTCAAGGCTCTCCTGAGGCGTCGAGCAAAAAGCGCCAACTGCACATCCGAAGGCCTGGCAACGCCTGCTTGCTCAGCCCGGCTATCGGTTCGTCTATCCACACCTGAGCGTCGTTCGCCGACCAGTTTTTTCTCGAGCTCTGACCTCGTGTCAGAGCCCGACCGTCGTTCTCCCGCATTTCGTCTTTCGGAATCCGAATGATTGCTGTCGCTGGCCATGGAATTTCTCCACAAGCTCGAATCAATTCCTGGATTGTATCTGAAAAATCGTTCCGGCGCTGAGACTGAGCACCGGGTGAGGCAAGATCCGTCGCCGCATGACCGCTCAGTGATGGTCAATTTCAGCTGCGCCAGATGGACATGCGCAACTATGTCGGCAATGATCGCTTCAATCTGATGTATCAGCGACAGGTTCACCCGCCGCCATGATGACGCTCCGGCAAATCGAAGTGATCCGTGCCGTGATGATCTCGGGCACGATCACCGGCGCGGCGAAGCTGCTCAACGTCTCTGCGCCGGGCATCAGCCGGCTCGTCAAATACACCGAGCGTTCGCTGGGCGTCCGCTTCTTCCAGAGGCAGAACGGCCGCTACTTCCCGACCCAGGACGCGGAGATGATCTTCGAGCAGATCAACGCGATCTACGCCAAGGTCGACGATCTCGCCGAGGTCATCGGCAAGATCGGCCGCGGCCAGCTCTCCGAGCTCAGAATCGGATCGGTGCCGAGTATCGCCCAGGTCATGGTGCCGCGCGCGGTGGAGCAAATCCGCAAGCGCTATCCCGACCTGAAGATGGACATCAACATCCTCAAGCTCGAAGAGGTGATCGACTATCTGCTGCTCGGCAAAGGCGACTGCGCCGCGATCAGCTATCGGCTCGATCATCCGGCGCTGGAGTTTCTTCCGCTGGCCTCCGGGCGTCTCTATTGCATCGTGCCCGAAGGCCACGCGCTCGCCGGGCGCAAGCGGGTCTCGGCTGCCGAAATGACGCGCTTTCCGCTGATCGGCATCGACCCGACCGATCCGTACGGCCGCATCATGTCGGAGCTGTTTGCGCGCCACAAACTGCCCTACGACATCACGATCCGCGCCCGCTTCGGCAACACCGTCGTCTCGCTGGTGCAGGCCGGGCTCGGCATTGCCGTCATCGACCAGTTCTCGGTGGCGCATGGCGGCGTTCCCGGCGTGCGTCTCCTCGAGATTCAGGAGCCGACGGGCTTCGAGACCTTCGTGGCCGTCAAGCGCGGCGCGCCGCTGTCGCCCTATGCGACGCATTTCATCAAGACGCTGCGCGCGGAGATGGAGGCGGAGGGCAAATCGCGGCCGGCGCGCGCTGCGAGAAAATAACATAATGTTAAGTTTCTCGTATATCTGAGTAATTGTGTTATCTCGGCCCGGCGCTATCCTTCACACAACCGGAGCGAGATAGTCATCGCGGCGATGAATTGAGCGCCCTCTCCCTCCCAATAAAAAAGTCCGCCGTCGAACGGCGTCTCATCGATAACGGGAAGGAAACCCAATCATGACGTCAGGCACCACGCGCCAGTCGAAAATCGCGGCCGCCAGCGGCTGGATCGGATCGGCGCTCGAATACTACGACTTCTTCATCTACGCGACGGCGGCGTCGCTGGTCTTTCCGCAAATCTTCTTCCCGTCGCAGAACCCGACGGTCGCCATCGTCGCCTCGCTTGCGACCTACGGCGTCGGCTATGTCGCGCGTCCGATCGGCGCTTTCGTGCTGGGACACTGGGGCGACACCCACGGCCGCAAGAACGTGCTGGTGCTCTGCATGTTCCTGATGGGCTTCTCGACCATGCTGGTCGGCGTGCTGCCGACCTACGAGCATGTCGGCATCTGGGCGCCGATCCTGCTGGTGGCGCTGCGGCTGGTGCAGGGCTTTGCGGTCGCCGGCGAGATTTCCGGCGCAAGCTCGATGGTGCTCGAACACGCGCCGTTCGGCAGGCGCGGCTTCTTTGCGAGCTTCACGCTGCAAGGCGTGCAGGCCGGACAAATCCTCGCCGCCGCCGTATTCCTGCCGATCGCGACCTACATGGGTAAGGACGACTTCATGGCTTGGGGCTGGCGTATCCCGTTCCTGCTGAGCCTCGTCGTCGTCATCATCGGCTATTTCATCCGCCGCGAGGTCGACGAGACGCCGGCCTTCGCCGAGGAAAGCAAGGACGGCGTAGTGCCGAAGGCCCCGATCATCCAGGCCTTCACCACGAGCTGGGCCGACATGCTGCGCGTCGTCTGCATGGCGCTGATGAACGTGATCCCGGTCGTCGCCACCATCTTCGGCGCGGCCTTTGCGGTGCAGCCCGCCTATGGCGTCGGTTTCAAGGCGGACGTCTATCTCTGGATCCCCGTGCTCGGCAACATCGCAGCCGTGCTCGTCATCCCCTATGTCGGCAATCTCTCCGACAAGATCGGCCGGCGGCCGCCCATCATCTTCGGCGCGCTGTGCTCGGGCCTGCTGGCATTCGGCTATCTCTACGCCATCAGCATCAAGAACGTCCCGATGGCGATCGGGCTCTCGATCCTGATGTGGGGCATCGTCTACCAGGGCTACAACGCGGTATTCCCGAGCTTCTATCCCGAGCTGTTCCAGACCCGCTACCGCGTCTCGGCGATGGCGATCTCGCAGAACACCGGCACCACCATCACGGCGCTGTTGCCTGCGCTGTTCGCGACCGTCGCCCCTCCCGGATCGACCAACGTGCCGCTCACGGTCGGCGCGATCGCCTTCGCGATCACCGCCATCGCAGCTGTCGCCGCCTGGTCGGCGCGGGAAACCTTCCGGCTTCCGGTCAGCGACCTCGGCAATGCCGACGCCGCGCCGATGGCCAAGCAGGACTACGACCGGCTGCGCGAAGCCTCGATCGCGGCGCCGCTGCTGGCCTGATCCGCTTCAAATCAAGGGCACGGAGCAGCGAGCCCCGTGCCCAACCCAACGCAAGACACACGAGACCTGCGATGACCCCCGAATATGAATTTCACCAGCGTGACCGGGATATCCATCCCCCCGCCTACACGCCCGTCTACAAGACCAGCGTGTTGCGCTCGCCGCGAATCCCGCTGTGGTCGCTGCAGAACTCGCTGTCGGAAGTCACCGGCCCCGCGTTCTCTCCCGACGAGCTCGGCCCGCTCGATAACGACCTGCTCCTGAACTACGCCAAGGACGGCAAGCCGATCGGCGAGCAGACCATCGTTCATGGCCGCGTGCTCGACGGCAACGGCCGGCCCGTCCCCAACACCCTGGTCGAGGTCTGGCAGGCCAATGCCGGCGGCCGCTATCGCCATCGCAACGACACCTACATCGCGCCGATCGATCCGAATTTCGGCGGCTGCGGGCGGATGCTGACCGACGACAACGGCTATTACTTCTTCCGCACCGTGAAACCCGGCGCCTATCCGTTCCGCAATCGCGTCAACAGCTGGCGGCCCGCCCACATCCACTTCTCGGTGTTCGGCTCGGGCTTCGCGCAGCGGCTGATCACCCAGATGTATTTCGAGGGCGACCCGCTGATCCCGCACAACTCGATCATCGCGACCATTCCCGACAAGTCGGCCGTAGAGCGATTGATCGCGAAGCTCGATCTCAACGCCTCGCTGCCGCTGGAGTGTCTCGCCTATCGATTCGACATCGTGCTGCGCGGCAGCCGCCAGACCTTGTTCGAAAACAAATTGCACGGAGGCTGATATGTCTTACCTCCCCGAGACGCCGTCGCAAACGGCCGGCCCCTATGTGCATATCGGGCTGATCCCGAACCAGGCCGGCTTCGACATCTTCGAAAACAATTTTGGCGGCGACATCGCAGGACCCGACGTGGCCGGTGAGCGCATCGTGATCGAAGGACGCATCTTCGATGCGTCAGGTCATATCGCCAGGGACGTGCTGGTCGAGACCTGGCAGGCCAATGCGGCCGGCCGCTACAACCATCCGGCCGACCGCCAGGACAAGCCGCTCGATCGGGGCTTTCGCGGCTGGGCGCGAACCGGAACCGATTTCGAAACCGGCGTCTATCGCATCAAGACCGTCAAGCCCGGCGCTGTCGCGGGCCGGCGCGGCCGCAAGACCATGGCGCCGCATATCAGCGTCTGGATCGCGTCGCGCGGCATCAACACTGGCCTTTCGACGCGGATATATTTCGGCGACGAGGCGGCGGCCAACGCCGGCGACCCCGTGCTCGGTATCATCGAGCAGCCGGATCGCCGCCAGACCCTGATCGCCGCGCGCTCGGAGCGCGAGGGACAGACCATCTACACATTCGACATCCATCTCGGCGGCGCGCGCGAGACGGTCTTCTTCGATGTCTGAGAATTCACGAAAGCGAGGTGCGTTGTGACCGAGAGCGATATCCTGAAATCCGTCCGGCCGGGCAAGCCGCCGGCCAACTGCCCCGTGGTCGGCACGTGGTCGCTGCAATCCTATGTGCGCGAGCGCCTGTCCGACGGACAGCAGCACAACCAGTTCGGCGACGCGCCGGTCGGCTATATCGGCTACGCCCCCGACGGCCGGATGTACGCGATCTTCACCCGCAACGACCGCGTCACGCCGCGCGATGTGGTCCCGACCGACGAAGAAGGCGTCCAGCTGATCGGCACCATGGTCGCCTATGCCGGGACCTTCTCGCTCGGCGAGAACGTCGTGGTGCATCACATCGACACCTCCTGGAACCAGGCCTGGACCGGGACCGACCAGATCAGGCATTTCGTGCTGGACGGCGACACGCTCACCATCACTACGGCACCTTACAAGAGCTACCTTGACGGCACGCTCGGCCGTTCGATCCTCGTGTGGACCCGGGTCAACTGAGATGTCGAACATGCATCCTTTTGAGACGGACCTCGATCGCAACCAGGCGAACTACGTCCCGCTGACGCCGGTGAGCTTCCTGACGCGTGCGGCCACCGCGTTTGCGGAGAAAGTCGCGGTCATCGACGGCGAGCGTCGCACCACCTATCGCCAACTGCTGGAGCGCTGCACACGGCTTGCGTCGGCGCTGGCGAAGCTGGGCGTGGGTCGCCTCGATACGGTTGCCATTATCGCATCCAACATTCCCGAGATGATCGAAGCCCATTTCGCCGTTCCGATGCTGGGCGCCGTGCTCAATCCCTTGAACACGCGGCTCGACGCGGCCAACATCGCATTTTCGCTCAAGCACGGCGCCGCCAAGGTGCTGCTCGTGGATGGCGACTATGCCGCTGTCGTCCGCGAGGCGCTGGCGCAGCTCGAGTCCGACATCATCGTGGTGGATATCGCCGTGCCCGGCGAGCCAAGGCCGACGGTCGGCAAGCATGGCTACGAGGCGCTGCTGGCGGCGGCCGACCCCGCCTTCGACTGGCCGGGGATATCAGACGAGTGGCAGTCGCTGGCGCTGCTGTATACCTCGGGCACGACCGGCGATCCCAAGGGGGTCGTGTACAGCCATCGCGGCGCGTATCTCTCTGCGCTCGGAAACGGCCTGTGCTTCGGCCTCGGCTTCGACAGCATCTATCTCTGGACCTTGCCGATGTTCCACTGCTGCGGCTGGTCCTATCCGTGGGCCGTGGTGGCGGTCGGCGGCACGCAGGTCTGCCTGCGCAAGGTCGAGCCGCCGGTGATCTTCCGCCTGATATCAGAACATCGCGTCACCCATTTGTGCGGCGCTCCGATCGTCCTCAACATGCTGGCGCATGCGCCCGTCGAACACCGCGTTCCCTTCAGCCACGTCGTTTCCGTCGCAACCGGCGGCGCGGCGCCGCCGTCCACTGTGTTCCGCTCGATGGAAGAGCTCGGCTTCCGCGTGGTCCACCTCTACGGCGCGACCGAAACCTACGGTCCCGCGACCTCATGCGTGTTCCAGCCGGAGTGGAATGAACTGCCCGATGGCGACCGCTTCGCCAGGATGGCGCGGCAGGGCGTCGCCTACCCGATGGTCGACGATGTCAGGGTGGCAGACCCCGAGACCATGACCAGCGTGCCGCGGGACGGCGAGACCGTGGGCGAGATCATGGTCCGCAGCAACACCGTGATGAAGGGATATCTCAAGAACAAGGGCGCGACGGCAAAGACGCTGGTCGACGGCTGGTGCCTGTCGGGCGACCTCGCGGTCTGGCATCCCGATGGCGCGATCGAGATCAAGGACCGTTCGAAGGACATCATCATTTCCGGCGGCGAGAACATTTCGAGCCTCGAGGTCGAGGAAGTCCTGACCCAGCATCCGGCCGTGATGCTGGCCGCCGTCGTGGCACGACCCGATCCGAAATGGGGCGAGACGCCCTGCGCCTTTGTCGAGCTCAAGCCCGGCGCCGCGCAGCCGGATGACGCCGACGTCTTCGCGTTCTGCAAGAGCCGGCTCGCCCGCTTCAAGGTCCCGAAGACACTGGTGTTCGGTTCCCTGCCCAAGACGTCGACGGGGAAGATCCAGAAGTTCCTTCTGCGCGAGCAGGTCAAGTCTCTCGGGAAAACCAAGTCGTAACAACAACGAACGAACGCAGGAAAAACGATGATCGACGGCAAGACACGGCTCATCGCCCACATCGGCTATCCCACCGAATCCTTCAAGTCGCCGATGATCTATAATCCCTGGTTCGCGGCGCGCGGGATCAACGCCGCCGTGATCCCGATGGGCTGCAAGAGCGACGACTACGCCTCGTTCCTGGAGCTCGCCTTCAGGCTGACCAACGTGGATGGCGCGCTGATCACCATGCCGCACAAGGTCATCACGCTCGATCTCGTCGACGAGGCCTCGGTCTCCGCCAAGATCGCCGGCGCCTGCAACGCGGTCAAGCGCGATGAACGCGGCAAGATGATCGGCGATATGTTCGACGGCGAAGGTTTTGTGCGCGGCGTCATGAAGAAAGGCCGCCGCCTCGCCGGCGCCAGCGTTCTCGTCGCCGGCTGCGGCGGAGTGGGTTCCGCGATCGCGGCTTCGCTGGCGAAGGCCGGTGTTGCCAGGCTCGGGCTCTACGACGCATTTCCGCAAGGGCATGAACGCGCTGGCGGAGCGGCTGCGGGCGCACTACCCGAAACTCGAGGTGAAGACGGGTTCCGCCGATCCCGCCGGCTACGACATCGTCATCAACGCCACGCCGCTCGGCATGAAAAAGGACGATCCGCTGCCGTTCGACGTGGAACGCATCGCGCCGTCGACCTTTGTCGGCGAGGTCGTGATGAAAGAAGAGATCACGCCGTTCCTCGCTGCGGTGCGCGCCAAGGGCTGCGATTACCAGATCGGCACCGACATGCTGTTCGAGCAGATTCCCGCCTATCTCGAATTCTTCGGCTTCGGCACCACCACGTCGGACGAGTTGCGCAACCTTGCGCAAATTCACTATTGATAGGACGGCGACCACGGCCGGAGCAAAAGCATGACACTTTCGATCGCAACGGTTTCGATTGGCGGCGCGCTCGACGAGAAGCTCAAGACGATCGCGGCGGCCGGCTTCGACGCCGTCGAAATCTTCGAGAACGATTTTACCTGCTTCGATGGTTCGGCCCGCGACGTCGCGCGGATGTGCGGCGATCTCGGCCTTCGCATCTGCGCGCTGCAGCCGTTCAGGGATTTCGAGGGATTGCCGGAGCCGCAGCGCAAGGAAGCGTTCCGGCGCGCCGAGAAGAAGTTCGACCTGATGGGCGAGCTCGGCACCGACCTCCTGCTCGTGTGCAGCAATGTCTCTGCCTTCGCGCTCGGCGGCATCGACCGCGCCGCCGAGGATCTGCGCGAACTGGGCGAGCGCGCGGCCAAGCGCGGCTTGCGCGTCGGCTTCGAGGCGCTGGCCTGGGGCCGCTATGTCAACGATTACCGGGATGCCTGGGAGATCGTGCGGCGCGCCAATCATCCGGCCATCGGCATCATCCTCGACAGTTTCCACACGCTCGCGCCGGGTTTTCCCGTCTCGCAGATCGCGGCGATCCCCGCCGACAAGATTTTCCTGGTCCAGCTTGCGGATGCGCCGCAGCTCGACCTCGACGTTCTGTCATGGAGCCGGCACTTCCGCTGTTTCCCCGGACAGGGCAACCTTCCCGTCCGCGAATTCATGCAGGCCATCGAGGCGACCGGCTACAACGGACCGCTGTCGCTGGAAATCTTCAACGACCAGTTCCGCGCGCAATCGACCAGGGAGGTCGCGCTCGACGGCATGCGCTCGCTGCTGCTGATGGGCAGTGAGCAGGCGAAGGCCGCGCCCGCGCTACAGCCGCGGGCGAAAGTGTCGGATACCGCCTTCATCGAGTTCGCGGTCGACCGCACCCATGCCGAAGGGCTCGCCGGGCTGTTTCGCAGTCTCGGCTTCGTCTTGGCCGGCCGTCACCGCTCGAAGGCGGTCGAGCGCTGGTCGCAAGGCGATATCAACCTCCTGATCAACTGCTTCCGACGGCAGCTTTGCACGGTCGCATTACACGACCCACGGGTCGGGCGTGTGCGCGATCGCGCTGCAGGTCGACGACGTCGCCGGCCTCATGAGCCGGGCCGACGCGCTGCATGCGACCACCTTCCGGCAGCCGGTCGGGCCGGGCGAGATGACGATCCCCGCGATCCGCGGCGTCGGCGGCAGCCTGCTGTACTTTCTCGAGCCGGCCTCGCCCAATTGGGATGTCGACTTCGTTGCGGCCGGCGAACAGGGGCCCGGCTTGCTCCGCCACGTCGATCACATCTCGCAATCGATGCGATTCGAGGAGATGCTGTCGTGGGAGCAGTTCTATACCGGGCTGTTCGACCTGCACCGCGCGCCGCAGCTCGAGATCGCCGATCCGCTGGGACTGGTGAAGAGCCAGGTCCTGCAAAACAAGGAGGGCTCGCTGCGGCTCGTGCTCAACGCCTCGACGGCGACGCAAACCATGTCGTCGCGCTTCCTCTCGGAGTTCTTCGGCGCCGGCGTTCAGCACATTGCGTTTGCCTGCGACGACATCTTCAAGGCCGTGACCGCCATGCGCGCGGCCGGCGCGACGTTCCTGACCATCCCCGACAATTATTACGACGATATCGACAGCCGCTACGCAACTCGATCCCGCGCTGCTTCGATCCATGAAAGAAAACGGCATCCTCTACGATCGCGACGACACGGGCGAATTCTTCCAGGTCTATACCCACGCCTTCGAGGAGCGTTTCTTCTTCGAGATCGTGCAGCGGCGCGGCTACGGCGGTTTCGGCGCGCCGAACGCCGGCATCCGTCTCGCAGCACAGACGCGGGAAGCGCGACCGCGCACGATGCCGCGGATGGGATGAGCGCCGGCGCGTATGGCACAGCCGCGTCATCCGCTGCTATAGTCCGCTCATGTCGGCTCCCCCCTCGCGCCTCTTCGCGTCCTTCATCCACATTCGCGCCCTCGCCCATCGTTACCGGGTGCAGCTGATCCTGGCGCTGCGGGTCACGATCGCGGCGCTCTCGGCGCTCGCCGTGGCGCAGGCGCTGCATCTGCGGCTGCCGCTGTGGGCGGTCCTGACCTCGCTGATCGTGACGCAGATGAGCCTCGGCCGCTCGCTGAAGGTCGCCGGCGACTACCTGATGGGAACGCTCGTCGGCGTCGCCTATGGCGGGCTGCTGGCGATCCTGATCCCGCACGAGAGCGAATTTGCGCTGTTTGCGGTGCTGGCGCTGGCAATCGCGCCGCTGGCCTTCGTCGCGGCGTTCCGCACCAATTTCAACGTGCTGCCGATCACCGCCATCATCGTGCTCCTGGTGCCGAGCATGCAGCATGTCAGCCCGATGGCCTCCGCGTTCGACCGCGTGCTCGAGGTCGTGGTCGGCGGCGCCGTCGGCTTCATCGTGTCGTTCCTGGTGTTCCCTTCGCGCGCACATGTGCTGACGATCGAGGCTGCCGCCGATACGCTCGACCTCGTCGCCGCCGCGCTGGAGCAGATGCTGGCGCATCACGTCGGCGGCGAGGGACTCGATACCCGCCAGATCAATGCCGAGCTCGCCAACTTCATCACCAAATTGAACGCGACCGGCGCCGAAGCCGAGCATGAGCGCACCGCGCGGCTCACCGCCGGTCCCGACACCGGCCCGCTGCTGCGCACCTCGCTCCGGCTTCGCCACGACATCGTGATCCTGGGCCGCGCGGTCGGCTGCGAGCTGCCGGCGGATGCGCAGGTGCGGCTGAAGCCGCGCATCAAGCGTATCTCGGAGGTCGCGGGCGATTTCCTGCGCAGCAGCGCGCGCGCGTTACGCGCCCGACAGGGGCCTCCCGATCTCGCCGGGGTCGAAACCGCCTTCCGTGACTACACCGAGGAGTTCAGCGCGGTGCGCCGCGACGGCCTGATCCGCGATATGACCAGCGAGGCGGCGGAGCGTTTCTACGCGCTCGGCTTTGCGCTGGAGCAGATGCGCGAGCATCTCGAAGAGGTGCACCGCGTGGTCGGCGAATGGGCGAAGGTCTAACAGTCGACCGGCGTCGGCCGTCTTTGACCTCTCCGTTGAAACCAGCCTAGGATACCAAAATACCGTCAATCGGGATCGGGAGCGCGCATGCAGCGGCGGCAATTTCTTGGGACCATCGGCGCCGCGGCGGCTGTGGCCGCTCGCGCTGCGCGCGCAGCAGGCACCGAAGGCGTTGCGCGTCGGCACAGCGAACGCGCAACCAAGGACGGCGCCGCAATGGGTCGCCTTCGTGCAGCACATGGCCGAGCTCGGGTACAAAGAGGGCGAGAACTTTACCTACGACCACATCCAGATTCCGAACGCGGACGCGTGGGAGGCGGCCTACCGCACCATCGTCGCGCAAAAGCCCGACATCGTGCTGGCCGCGGGTCCAGAGCAGAGTCTGCGTGCGGCGCTTGCCGCTGCCGACGGCCTGCCGGTGGTGATGATTGCGGTGGACTACGATCCGCTCGCCAAGGGCTATGTGCGCAGCCTGTCGCGGCCGTCCGGAAACGTCACCGGCGTCTATTTCCAGAATGTCGAACTGGTCGGCAAGCGCCTGGAAATCGTGAGAGAGGCATTTCCGAAAGTGACGGCAATGGCGGTGCTCTGGGACAAATCCTCAGCCGATCATTGGGCGACGCTGCAGGCCGTCGCGCCCCAGTCCCGGATCGAACTGATCGGGATCGAGTTCCGCGAACGACCCTATGATTACGAACGGGCTTTCATCGACACCTCGCCCAGAACCAGTTTGTTCTACGCGGGTGGATCTCCGTTCTTCTTCCTTGACAGGGTCCGCATGGCCGAGCTCGCCATCAAGCATCACATGGCCACGGTCTCCGAGTTGCGCGAACATGTCGCCGCCGGCAGCCTGATGTCCTATGGACCGTCGCTGACGGCGATGTTTGCACTGGCTGCAGACTATGTCGATCGCATCGCCAAGGGGCAGAAGCCCGCGGACCTGCCGGTCGCGCAGCCGACCAAGTTCGAGTTGTTGATCAATCTGAAAACCGCGAAGGCGCTCGACCTCGAATTTCCGGCCTCACTGATGGCGCGCGCCAACGAGGTGATCGAATAGCTCGAAGAATTGAGCGCTATGCCGCTGCGGGCGTGAGGTTCGGCTTTTTCGGCGCGGTCGCCGCCGCGATCCAGCGCGACACCGCGGCAATGTCCTCGCCGCCCTCCTGAAAGGCGCGCAGCTGGAACTCCGCGGAACTGCCCCGCGCGACAATGGTGCGGCAATGCTGCACTTCCTCAACGCAGCCGAGCGCTTCGGCATCGGCAGCCGTCTGGTCGATCAACTGCGATAGCAGGCCGCCGATCGGGACCGGACCGTCCTTCGAGGCGAAAATACAATCGGTGCCGTAACGCTGCGCGCGCCACTTGTTCTCCACGGCAATGGCGCGATCGACGCTGGTGACTGCCAGCGAAAGCTGCGGTCGCTCATAGAGATGACGCGCCAGCGTGCGATACAGCGAGGCGATCGCGACGCCATCTTCGATCAGCGTGCAGGTATCGGGAGCGCGCAGCTCGAGCGTCGGATGCCGCGACGACGGCCGCATCGCCCACCAGATATGGCTCTCGTCCGGAATCACGCCGGACTTTTGCAGCGCGCCGACATAATCGTCATAAGCCAGCTTGTTTTCGAACAATTCCGGCAATCCCGTCCGCGGCAGCTCGCTGTAGGCTGCGAGCCGGTAACCTTTCAGCCCGGTCTTGTGCGAGGCCCAGAACGGCGAGGACGCCGACAGCGCGATGAACAGCGGCAGCCAGGGGATCATCGCGCGCATCACGGCAAAGCGCTTTTCGCTGTCCGGAAGCTGCACGTGGACGTGCATGCCGCACATCATGTTGCGGTGACCGATGCTGCGCAGATCCTCGATCATCTCCTCATAGCGCGGCTTCGGGCTCGGCTGCGACATCCGCCACGCCGCGGTCGGGTGCGTGCCGCAGGCCATGATGGCAAAGCCGAATTGATCGGCCACCTTGGCGACCTCGCGCCGCAGGAAGGCCAGTTCCTCGCGCGCATCGGCGGCGTCGACGTGAACATTGGTGGCGACCTCGAGCTGGGCCTGCAGCATCTCGCGCATGGCCTGGCCTCCGGTCGACCAGCTCGCGGCTTCGAACAGCGCGTTCGGCGTCTCCACCGCGACATCGAGCGTCCGCTTGTCGGCCAGGAAATATTCCTCCTCGATGCCGAAGGAATATTCGATGATCTCCCCGCGTCCCGCGGCCGAGCGGATGACCAGATGCTTGCGGTCGTCGCTCAGCCCGAGACGCAATTTCCTCAAAAGCTCGGAATCGAATGTCATGGTCCGCCCACCAGAAGATTGGATACCGCCGCAAATCCAGTTGCGTCTAGTTGCGCGCGTTAATCCGGCGCGCATTGGGGAGTTCCGGGGTTTTGACCGGGGAAACCGTCAGATGAAGCGGAACTATTTCGACCGGCGCGGACGCACGCGCCACCAGCACATGGCCTTCCGGGATTTCTGTCCAGTCGTCTTCCTTGTCGAACGGTTCCGAGACGACAACGACCTGGCCCGCGCTTTCGCGGAAATACAGCGTGTTGGCCGCATCGTTCTCGGCGAAGCGGAAGGCGTAGAGATCGCGGCCGTTGGCAATCGCCGTGGTGAAGCGCATCCGCTCGCGCTTGCCGTCCTCGTTGACGAGGTCGCGCAAGTTGCGCAGCACGCGCGCGGTCGCCCCGATCGGATCGCGATCGAGCCCCGCCCCCAGGATGGCGAGGAACACGGCCTCGGAGTCGGTGGTGCCGAGCCGTGACGGATAAAGCGCGTCGGGGATCAACTGCTCGACCTTGCGGCGCAGCCGGTTCCAGCTGCCGACGAAGCCGTTATGCATGAACATCCAGCGACCGCAGGCAAAGGGATGGCAATTCTGCCGCGTCACCGCCGTGCCGGTGGCGGCGCGGACATGCGCAAAGAACAGATGCGAGCGCAGGTGCCGGCAGAGGTAGCGCAGGTTCTCGTCGGACCAGGCCGGGCGGGTCTCGCGATAGAGGCCGGGCTCGGGATGCTCGCCATACCAGCCGAGCCCAAAACCGTCGCCATTCATGCCGGTGGTACCTTCCAGCGCGCGCTTGCTCTGGGCGATCAGCGAGTGCTGCGGGCTCGGTGACGTAAGGCTCGAACGACGTGGTTTCGCCTCGGTATGCGATCCAGCGGCACATTGATGGTCCCCGCGGCTCAAGCGAACGGGCCGGATCGGGCGGCCCCGTCCGGGCATATCCATCTCAACGAGAGGCGGGGCTTATGGTTCCCGTCAGCGCCCCATGGGGCTCGGCCTGCTCTTCCGACGCCACGACGCCAAACAGCAGGGTCCACAGCGAGAGCAGTGAAATCGGGATGGTGTAGTAGGAGACGGCGAGCCCATAGCTCAGGAAGAACGCGAGATTGATCGCGAGATTTGCAGCCGTCAGTTGTCCGACACGCCTCAGGGCGCCTTCACGGGCCAGCCAAAGTGCCGCCGAGCCCGCGATCGACAGCGCCAGCAGCGCAGTCTGCATGTGATCGTTGAGATACTCCCACACGACCGACAGGGTGAAATCGAGTGGCACCACGGTCGGCGCGCCATGATAGGTCGAGGTAAACGGACTGCCGGTATTGATCCAGTAGGAGATCAAAGTCGGCAACATGCCGACGACCAGCGCCAGGGCGAAAACCGCGCCCCGCAGAAACGATTGCGCCTGGCGCGATTTGAGAAAATCGATGAGCAGGAACAGGCTGCATCCCGCGCACAGAAAAATATTGGCCAAGCGAAAATTGACGCTGAGCCCGAACAGAAAGCCGAGCGTCAGCAGCGGAGCAAATCGTCGATCTTCTTCGGGCACGCCGAAGCATCGTGCGGTGAGATATCCGCACAGCGCGCAGATCACCGCGGTCGGCGCCATCGAATAGCTCGCCTTGATCGGATTGATCATCAGGTAGATCGCAAGAACGCCGAACAGTCCTGCGACCACGATCGAAGCCGGCTTGCGCGCGCGAAAAATCGCCAGGCACGCGAAACCGAACACCGAGATCGTCGAAAGCCAGAACATCGGCACGACCTGATGTCCCTCGGGGAACAGCGCCAGCACCATCCCGGGACCGGGCGGGTACTGGATCACGATCCTGCCAATCGCAGGAAAGGAATTGTGACAGGGCAATTCCTTGTCGTCTTTCCAGCCGGGAAAGCCGATCTCCCTGAACTTCGACCTCACATAGCCGTCGTCGTCGCGGGACATATCGGTGTCGAAGCCTGCGAGCCCGAAGCGCTGGAACAGGTGCGCCTGCCGCAGATAGCAGATGTCGTCAAAGACGCCGCGCGACTCGCTCCATCCCGTCATCGAGCGGAGCTGGAGGCCCAGCATCACAAGGCACAGGACGGCAAACACGATCTTGAGCGCGAAGGGATTCTTCGTCAGCGTCATCCTGCGGTCACGCCTGGAACGTTCAGGAGAGTGCGAGATAGAGGTTGGACGACAGCGGGCCGAGCAGCAAACCGGTGTAGCCCACCGCCGCGCTTCGCCCCGCGGGCGCCGCGATCCGCCACAGCCGCTTGCGGGTCATCAGCACCAAATTCTCTTCCTGCGACCATTCCGACTTGCCCGCGATCTGGCAGGCGATCCTGAACGTGCCGTCGAGATAATGCGCGAGCGGCATCGCGGTGTGATGCTCGACCGGGAAGAACCGGTTCGGCACGGTGATGAACACGCGCTTCGCCACCCGGCACAGCTCTTTGACGAAATTGATCTGGTTCTCGTAGCCGCCGACATGCTCCAGCACCGCATTCGAGGTGGCGATGTCGAACGCATTGTCGTCGAACGGCAGCCGCGTGCATTGGGCTCGATCCGGACATAGCGGCAGGCCGGAAACGCCGACTTGAAGCCGGCGCCGGAGCCGAGCCCGCAGGCCGTGATGTTCTGCTGATGGGCGTAGCTGCGTTCCAGCACATTGGCGCCGTCGTTGATCACGTCGGAGACGCCGACGTCGAGGATCTCGTCCGAGGCGGTGGGGCGCATGCGCGCGACGAAATCGCCGAAGATGCGGTCGCGCGCGGCAATCAGAAGCCGCTCGGCCACGCCGCCGGCCGGCACCTCCTGATAATATTCCTGATCAATTACCGACACTTCGCGGGCCCCGTCTTCACGATTCATTAAGACTAGCGCGGGGTTAAGAGTCAACAATTGGGGCTTGGCAAAGTGCTCGAACCGGCCTGATTATCGTCTTGTTAACCTTTACGTATCGGTTGCGGGTCGACGGCGTTCAGGCAAGAAATTCAAGGCGATAGGCTAGTGCCCACTTTCCGAAGTTCGTGATCCATCGCCGCTAATACCTTCACGAACTTCGGAAAGTGGGCACCAGCAAATCCATAATTCCGGTGCCGCTTTCGATCTGAAGTCCCTGATCCGATTTTGCCGCGAATGAGTCAGGGACTTCAGATCGGCGGCATTGGCCTTGGGAAACTGACTATGAGCAAGGCACCGAAGCTGTCCCGCCGCACCGCGCTGGCGGGACTTGCAGCGTCCGTCCTCAGCCGCACTGCGCGTGCGGCTCGGGCGGCTGCTCGCGCATGACGGCGCCTGGAACGGCAAGCAGATCATTCCGAGGGAATGGATGATCGAGGCGACGACCGTGCGCGCCTCCGACGCCTATCTTGCGCCGGGGCGCGCCACGCCGCGATTTGGCTACGGCTATTTCCTGTGGCTGTTCGGCGGCGCGCGGCGGCAGTTCGCGCTGCTGGGCTTTCCCGGGCAACGCATCTGTGTCGACCCGGTCTCGAAGCTGATCCTGGTCCAGACCGGCGTCGGGCCGACGGACGAGCTATGGCCGCTGTGGTCGGCGCTGTCGGAGCAGTTCGGCCGGATATGATGTGGGGAGCACAAGCTTCGTGAAATCGTCGCGGCGAAGCTCTAGGATGGCCCGATGATTCAGTTGCTTCGTCCGTTCTTCGCCGCGCTCGCGCTGTGCGCCGCTCTCGCCTCACAGGTCATGGCGCAATCGTCCGCGCCGGTCGAGCTGCGCATCCTCGCCATCAACGACTTCCACGGCAACCTGAAGCCGCCGCCCGGCGGCATCCGCATCGACGATCCCAATGACAAGAGCAAGAAAATCATGGTCCCGGCCGGCGGCGCCGCGCAGATGGCAACCCTGGTGAAACAGCTTCGCGACGGCCACAAGAACAACGTGTTCGTCGCGGCCGGCGATCTCATCGGCGCCAGTCCGTTCCTGTCGGCGATGTTCCATGACGAGCCGACGATCGAGTCGCTGTCGCTGATGGGACTCGCGATCTCGGCGGTGGGCAACCACGAATTCGACGAAGGCAAGGACGAGCTGTTGCGCATGCAGAACGGCGGCTGCCACCAGGAAGGCTGCAAAGGTCCGCATCCCTTTGCCGGCGCGACATTCCGCTATCTCGCCGCCTCGACCGTTCTGAAGGACAGCGGCAAGACGCTGTTGCCGCCCTACGAGATCAGAACCTTCGAAGGCATTCCCGTCGCCTTCATCGGCCTGACGCTGAAAGGCACGCCCGACATCATCTCGCCCGCGGCGGCCGCCGGCCTCGAGTTCCGCGACGAGGCCGACACCGTGAATGCGCTGGTGCCGGAATTGAAGGCGAAAGGCGTGGAGGCGATCGTGGTGCTGATCCACGAGGGCGGCATGCAGGAAGGCGATTATTACGAATGCTCCGGCATCTCCGGGGCGATCGTCGAGATCGTCAACAAGCTCGACAAGGCAGTCGACGTCGTGATCTCCGGCCACACCCATCGCGCCTATCTGTGCGTGATCGATGGCCGTCTCGTCACCAGCGCCGACAAGTTCGGCACGCTGGTGACCGCGATCGATCTCAAGCTCGATCGAACGACGCACGACGTCGTCACCATGCACGCCGAGAACCACATCGTGCGCAGCGAGACGATCGCGAAGGATCCCGAGCAAACCGCGCTGATCGAGAGTTACGAAAAGGTCGCCGCTCCCATCGCCAACCGCCGCGCCGGCACCATCACCGCGACGCTGTCGCGGGTGCCGAATCTCACCGGCGAAAGCGTGCTCGGCGATATCGTCGCGGACGCGCAGCTTGCGGCGACGCGCAGCGATGCCGGCGCGGTGATGTCGTTCACCAATCCCGGCGGCATCCGCACCGACATTGCCATGAAAGACAATGGCGCGGTGAGCTATGCCGACGTGTTCGCCGCGCAACCGTTCCGCAACAGGCTGGTCACGCTGACGCTGAGCGGCACGCAGATCAGGGAGATGCTGGAGCAGCAATGGCGCGATCCGGCGCGGCCGCGCATCCTGCAGGTCTCCAGGGGATTCTCCTATTCATGGGATGCAGCCAAGCCCTACGGCGAACACGTCGACGCCGCATCGATCAAGCTGAACGGCGCGGCGATCGAGCCGGCGAAGAGCTACCGCGTCACCGTCAACGACTATCTCGCGCTCGGCGGCGATGGCTTTTCCGTGCTGAAGGACGGCGCCTCGAAGCAATACGGCGGCTACGACGACGAAGCGCTGTTCGCGTTCGTTGGCGCGAACAGCCCGATCTCTCCCGGTCCGCCGACGCGCATTTCGCGGGTGAATTGAGTTATCGCCCTTGCCGCCCTTCCCCGGCGTCGTGTAACCAGTGCTTGCATGACCACACTTCTTCTGAGCCATCCCGCCTGCCTCGACCATCTGACGCCGCCGGGACATCCCGAACGGCCGGACCGGCTGCGCGCAGTCAACCAGATTCTCGCCGAGACGCGCTTCGATCCGCTGGTACGCGTCGAGGCGCCGGAAGGCAGCCTCGACGACGTCACGCTCTGTCACAGCGAGGCCTACGTCACCGAGCTGCGCAGCGTCGCGCCATCGAGCGGCATGGTCTATATCGACGGCGATACCTCGATGTCGCCGGGCACCTGGGAAGCCGTGATGCGCGGCGTCGGCGGCGCGGTCGCCGCCACCGATGCCGTGATGACCGGCCAACACAACAACGCCTTCGTCGCGGTGCGCCCGCCCGGCCACCACGCCGAGAAGGCGACGCCGATGGGCTTCTGCTTCTTCGACAATGCCGCGATCGCCGCGCGCCATGCCCAGCGCAAATACGGGATCACGCGCGCCGCGGTGATCGATTTCGACGTGCATCATGGCAACGGCACCCAGGATATTTTCTGGGCAGACAAGAGCGTGATGTATTGCTCGACCCATCAGATGCCGCTGTTTCCCGGCACCGGCGCATCAGGCGAGCGCGGCGAGCACGACACCATCGTCAATGCGCCGCTGCGCCCCGAGGACGGCAGCGCGAAATTCCGCGCCGCGTTCGACAATTTGATCCTGCCGCAGCTGACAAAATTCGCGCCCGAGCTCGTGGTCATCTCCGCCGGCTTCGACGCGCATCGCCGCGACCCGCTGGCCCAGATCAATCTCGATGCCGCCGATTTCGGCTGGGTGACGCAGAAGCTGATGGATATCGCGGACGCCAGCGCGGGGGGCCGAATTGTTTCGGTGCTCGAGGGCGGCTATGATCTGCAGGGCCTGCAGGAATCGGTGGCGGCCCATGTCACAGCCTTGATGGGCACCACGTCAAAACCATGAGTGCGCCACATTCCGTCCGCAGTGGTGCCTGTAAATTTGATCCACCAGCGTGAGCCGCGTACTTTCCAGGGACAACAGCATGGCCGAGAACACCCAGTTGGACGTGAAGAAGCTCTCCTTCGAGCGCGCGATCGAGGAGCTGGAGGGAATCGTCAAGCGGCTGGAGGACGGCAAGGTGCCGCTGGAGGAATCGGTGGCGATCTACGAGCGCGGCGAGGCGCTCAAGCGCCGCTGCGAGGAATTGTTGCGCCAGGCCGAAGCCCGCGTCGAGAAGATCACCACGGACGCCAGCGGCCAGGCCGCCAGCGTCGCGCCGCTGGACGTGCAGTAAGGCAATTCGTCATGGCCGGGCTTGTCCCGGCCATCCACGCCTTCCTTGAAGATGGCAGAAAAGACGTGGATGCCCGGCCCAAGGCCGGGCATGACGAAAGAGAGTATTTCCCTCTTGGCGCACGAAGCCCGCCTGCTATAGTCCCGGCCTCATCAGTTTGCCGGGGACCTATCTCTCAAGTGCGCGTTGAAAACCGCCACGTCATCTATGTGCAGGGCTACGACCCGCGCGGGCTTGCGCAATATTACCGCCTGTTCCGCACCGAGCTGCGCAAGTTCGACGCGCTCTATGGCGTTACCTCAAGCATCGGCCGGCCGCAGCATGTCAGCGAAGGCGAGATCGCCTCGTGGGCGATCGACACCAAAGCGCGTGACTGGCAGACGCGCACGACCTACGACTTCCTGCGCTTTGAGGATTTCATCCAGCGCGACATGGCGCTGCCGATCTGGCGCATCGTCATCCATACGATCTGGATCTATCTGCGGCTGATCGTGCACGGCACCGTGTTCCGCTTCATGGCGGCGAACTGGCGGTTCCTGACCTTCATCACCTATCCGCACATCCTGTTCTGGTTCGAGGTCGCCTGCCTTGCGCTGGTCGCCTCGCTGGTGCGCCGCGCCCTCGATGCGCTCGGCATCCCCGCCCCGTTCGACTGGCTGGCGACGACTGCGCTGTTCACCGCAGCACTGTGGGCGCTGCTGAAAACCACCGAGAAATACACTTACCTGCTCTATCTGATGTGCGACACCATCTGGACCTGGGAGTTCTCGCACGGCGAGCGCCCGGAGTGGGATGCGCGCCTCGACCGTTTCGCGCAGCATCTCTGCGACGTTGCCCGCAACAGCGAGGCGCAGGAGATCGTGCTGGTCGGCCACAGCTCGGGCTCGTTCCTCGGCACCGAAATTCTCGCGCGCGCCCTCGAACGTGACCCCGCGCTCGGCCAACACGGGCCCCGCATCGTGCTGCTGACGCTCGGCGGCAATTACCCGATCGTCGGCTATCACAAGGCCGCGCAATTCTTCCGCGACCATCTGCGGCGCCTGGCAACCGAAACCACAGTCGACTGGATCGACTGCCAGGCGCGCAAGGACGTGATGAACTTCTTCGATTTCGATCCGATCGAAAGCCATGGCATCGACGTCGGGTCCGCCCGCCGCAATCCGACCATCGTGCCGGTCCGGTTCCGCGACATGATCGCGCCTGAGAACTACAACCGCTTCCGCTGGCAGTTCTTCCGGGTGCACTTCCAGTTCGTGATGGCAAACGAGGTCGCCCACGCCTACGAGTTCTTCATGATCGTGTGTGGCCCGGTGCCGTTGCGGGAGCGGATGGCGCGGCCTGGCGCTGCACTGGCGATCGCATCAGGCGATGAAGCTATGCGCGCGAGAGCGTGGCGGGAGCTCGAAGCGCCCCTTGCGACAGCCGCTGGCGCCCCCAAATTGGGCACTTTGGAACCGTCCGCTCCGCCGGATCGTTGAAGTCGACCTGCCCTCAAGTTCCCTTGCGGGCTCCGTGGGTTGGCTTTGGCTTCCGCTTTGGTGTAAAGCTTGCAGGAACTTGGAACGTTGCAGGCCAGAAGCCACCGGATTGCGGTAGCGTTAACCGGCTGCAGTGGTTGACGAAAGTGGCTGAAAGCCACGAAAGTGACGGATATCACATTGATCGATCCGGAGCGCATCTAAGCTTGGATTTTGGGCGTCGCTGCCCGCGCTGACGAGAGGCCGGCTGAACCGGTCCTTGTTGCGCCAATACCCATCTCGTGTCGGGATTTTGTCCGACCTTCAGAACTGGAAGATCGCCGTGGACGCATACAGTAAGACGCCGCTTCTCGATACGATCCGCACGCCGGACGATTTGCGCAAGCTCAAGATCGAGCAGGTTCGCCAGGTTGCCGACGAGCTGCGGCAGGAAACCATCGATGCCGTCTCGGTGACCGGCGGCCATTTCGGCGCCGGGCTTGGCGTGGTCGAGTTGACCACCGCGATCCATTACGTCTTCGACACCCCGCGCGACCGCCTGATCTGGGACGTCGGTCACCAGGCCTATCCGCACAAGATCCTCACCGGACGCCGCGACCGCATCCGCACCTTGCGCACCGGCGGCGGCCTGTCCGGTTTCACCAAGCGCAGCGAAAGCGACTACGATCCGTTCGGCGCCGCGCACTCCTCGACCTCGATTTCCGCAGGCCTCGGCATGGCCGTGGCGCGCGACCTCTCGGGCGGCAAGAACAACGTGATCTCCGTGATCGGCGACGGCGCAATGTCGGCGGGCATGGCCTATGAGGCCATGAACAATGCCGGCGCGCTCAACTCCCGCCTGATCGTCATCCTCAACGACAACGACATGTCGATCGCGCCGCCGGTCGGCGCGATGAGCGCCTATCTGTCGCGGCTCTATTCCGGCAAGACCTACCGCACGCTGCGCGAGGCGGCCAAGCAATTGGGCAAGCATCTGCCGAAGGTCCTCTCCAACCGCGCCAATCGCGTCGAAGAATATTCCCGCGGCTTCATGATGGACGGCGGCACGCTGTTCGAGGAGCTCGGCTTCTATTATGTCGGCCCGATCGACGGCCATAACCTCGACCATCTGCTGCCCGTTCTGAAGAACGTGCGTGACATGGAGACCGGCCCTATTCTGGTCCACGTCGTCACGCAAAAGGGCAAGGGCTACGGCCCGGCGGAAGCTTCCGCCGACAAATATCACGCGGTGGTCAAGTTCGACGTCGCGACCGGCACCCAGGCGAAAGCCAAGCCGAACGCCCCGGCCTACCAGAACGTGTTCGGGCAGAGCCTCGTGAAAGAGGCGGAGAAGGACGAGAAGATCGTCGGCATCACCGCGGCGATGCCGTCCGGCACCGGGATCGACATCTTCAACAAGGCCTTCCCGAAGCGCACCTTCGACGTCGGCATCGCCGAGCAGCATGCCGTGACCTTCGCGGCGGGTCTCGCCAGCGAAGGCTACAAGCCGTTCTGCGCCATCTATTCGACCTTCCTGCAGCGCGGCTACGACCAGGTGGTCCATGACGTCGCGATCCAGAGCCTGCCCGTGCGCTTCGCCATCGACCGCGCCGGCCTTGTCGGCGCCGACGGCGCAACTCATGCCGGCTCCTTCGACAACGCCTATCTCGGCTGTCTGCCGAATTTCGTGATCATGGCCGCGGCTGACGAAGCCGAGCTGGTGCACATGGTGGCAACCCAGGTCGGCATCAACGACCGTCCGAGCGCGGTGCGCTATCCCAGAGGCGAAGGCCGCGGCATCGAAATGCCGGAGGCCGGCGTGCCGCTGCCGATCGGCAAGGGCCGCATCATCCGCCAGGGCAGCAAGGTTGCGCTGCTGTCGTTCGGCACGCGGCTTGCCGAGTGCGAGAAGGCGGCCGACGAACTCGCAGCCCACGGCCTGTCGACCACGGTCGCGGACGCGCGCTTCCTCAAACCGCTCGACGAGGATCTCGTCCTCAAGCTCGGACGCGACCATGACGTGCTGATCACCGTCGAGGAAGGTTCGATCGGCGGCTTCGGCTCGCATGTCATGCAGGTCCTCACCGACAACGGCATGCTCGACCACGGCAGCCTGAAGGCGCGCGCGATGATCCTGCCCGACGTGTTCCTCGATCACGACTCGCCGAATGCGATGTATGCCCGCGCCGGTCTCGACGCCAAGAGCATCGTCAAGAAGGTGTTCGACACGCTGGGCAAGGATTTCAAGACCGAGGCGGTGAAGCTGGCGTGACCTTTTTACCTCTCCCGCGTGCGGGGGAGGTCGCATTTGCGCAATGCAATGCGGGTGGGGGTTCGGCCCTCGGGAACCGTGCGCCGATCCCGGAACCGCCTATAACTCGGCGTCATGGCGGCACGCCGGAAACTGCCTCGGCTATTCCAACGATCCCGCCGCATGCCGGCGCGTCCGGCGTCTCACCTCAGTCACGCGCAAGACGGACATTTGATCGATGCCGATGGCGCTGACGGTTGAGGATTTCGGCCTCGACGATAATCTGATGATGATTCATGCCCTCGATCTCTACGGCTGCCCGCTGGTCAAGCCACGGCAAAAGCCCGATGATATCTGGCATGATCTGACCGCCTTCGAGATGTGCGTGCGCCTGGCTGCGAAATCGGTTTAGCGCGCGGGAGTGACGAGATGTCCGCCTCAAAGAAGCGCGTCGATCTGCTGCTGGTCGAGCGCGGCCTGTTCGAGAGCCGCGCGCGGGCGCGCGCCGCGATCGAGGCCGGCCGTGTCATCGCCAACGACAAGCCGGTGCTGAAGCCGTCGGACATGTTGCCATCTGACGCGGCGCTCACGGCCGAGCCGGCGCATCCCTGGGTGTCCCGCGGCGGCGTCAAGCTCGCCGGCGCGCTGGAGCAATATCCGATCGATGTCGAAGGCCATGTCTGTCTCGATGTCGGCGCGTCCACCGGCGGCTTCACCGAGGTGCTGCTGGCGAACGGCGCGGCCATCGTGTTCGCGATCGACGTCGGCCATGGGCAGCTGCATCACTCGCTGCAGCGGCATGCCAAAATCGTGTCGATGGAAGCAACCGACATCCGCAAGCTCGAGGGCACGCGGCTGCCGGCGCGGCCGGACATCGTCACCATCGACGTCAGCTTCATCTCGCTGAAGGCGGTGCTCCCTGCCGCGCTGTCGCTCGCGGCAGCCCCCATGCATCTGCTCGCGCTGATCAAGCCGCAATTCGAGGCGCAGGGAAAGCACGGCAAGGGCGGCATCATCCGCAACGCCGAGGTGCATACACAGGTCTGCGACGACATCGCGGCGTTTGCGGCAGCCCAGGGCTGCACGGACATCAAGGTGTTCCCCTCCTCGATTGCGGGCGGCGACGGCAACGCCGAATTCTTTCTCGGCGCGCGCCGTGGTTGAGAAACTGCAGATCGACTATGTCGGTCAGCGCGGCGATGGCGTCGCGCTTGGCGGCGTTGAGGCTGTCTACGTGCCCTGCACGCTCGGCGGCGAGACCGTCGAGGTCGATCATGTGCCGGGGCATCATCCGGACCGCAGGCAACTCCTTGCGATCACGACGGCGAGTCCGGAACGGATCGAGCCGTTTTGCCCGCATTTTGGCGTCTGCGGCGGCTGCGCTATCCAGCACTGGGAGATCGACCGTTATCGCGCCTGGAAGCGCGACATCGTCGTCGAGACCTTGCGGCAGGCCAGGCTCGATTGCGAGGTGGCGCCGCTGGTCGATGCGCACGGCGCCGGCCGCCGCCGCATCACCGTCCATGCGCGGCTTGGCACCCATGACATCCTGAAGGTCGGCTTCGCCGCCGCCGGCTCGCACGACATCGTGCCGATCGACCGCTGTCCGATCCTCGATCCCGCGCTCTCGGGCGCGCTGGAAGCCGCGTGGGCGCTGGCCGAGCCCATGACAGGGATCGGCAAGCCGCTCGACATCCAGGTCACCGCCACCAAGGGCGGTCTCGATATCGACGTGCGTGGCTCGGGGCCGTTGCCGCCGGCGATGGTCTCGACGTTGTCGCGCCTCGCCGAGCAACATCGGCTGGCGCGGCTGACGCGTCATGGCGAGCTGGTGCTGGTGCGCAACGCGCCTGATATCGCGATCGGCAGCGCGCAAGTGACGCTGCCGCCGGGATCGTTCCTGCAGGCGACCGCCGCGGGAGAAGAGACGCTGGCCTCCCTTGTCGCCGGACATGTCGGGAAGGCGAAGCACATCGCCGATCTCTTTTGCGGCGTCGGCCCATTCGCGCTGCGACTTGCGGCGAAAGCGCGCATCGCGGCGTTCGACAGCGATGCAGGCGCGGTGACGGCGTTGCAGAAGGCCGCGAGCGCGACATCCGGCCTGAAGCCTGTCAAGGCCGAGGCGCGCGACCTGTTCCGCCGCCCGCTGATGCCGCCGGAATTGCGCGACTATGACGCCGTGGTGTTCGATCCGCCGCGGCAGGGCGCGCAAGCGATAGCGACGCAGCTTGCCGCCAGCAAGGTGCCAGTGGTGATCGCGGTGTCCTGCAATGCGGCGACCTTCGCGCGCGATGCGCGCATCCTGGTCGACGGTGGTTACCGTCTCGAAGGCGTCTCGCCGGTCGACCAGTTCAAGTACACGCCACATGTCGAGCTGGTGGCGCGATTTTCGCGCCGATAGCTGCTAGAAAGCCGCATGCCGCTCGATCCTCTCCTGCAACGCATGGTGCCTGCGCTCGCCGATGTGCCGGGCATCGCCGCCATCGCGCTCGGCGGGTCGCGCGCGCGGGGGACGGCGACGGAAACCTCGGATTACGATATCGGCCTCTATTTTTCCGCGGGGCGGCCGCTCGACACCATCGAGCTGCTGCAAGCCGTGCGTCGATTCGCGGATGCGCCTGAAGCAGCGCAGGTGACGCCGATCGGCGGCTGGGGTCCATGGATCGTCGGCGGCGGATGGCTGAGCGTCGCCGGTCGCAAGGTCGACCTGCTCTACCGCAACATCGAGGCCGTCGCGGAGACGATCGAGAAGTGCCGCGCGGGCGAGATCGACATTCACTATCAGCCGGGCCATCCGCACGGATTTTGCTCCGCGATCTGGATGGGCGAGGTCGCATTGTGCGTTCCGCTCCACGATCCCGAGGGGCGGCTTGCAACACTCAAGGCCGCCACCTCACCCTACCCGCGCACCCTGCGCGACGCCCTGATCCGCAAGTTCGACTGGGAAATCCTGTTTGCGATCGAGAACGCCGAACTTGCCGCAGGCCGTGCCGAGCAGACCCATGTCGCAGGCTGCGTCTACCGGGCCCTCGCCTGCACGGCCCAGGTGCTGTTTGCGCTCAACGAGCGCTATCTCATCAACGAGAAAGGCGCGCTGCAGGAAGCGGCGACCTTGCCGCGAACGATCCCGGACATCGCAAAGCGTGTCAACGACATCTGGCGGCTGATCGGCAGTGGCGAGTTGCGGGCGGCGCTTGCGGGTTTGCGCGCGATCGAGCGCGACGTGAAGCAGCTGGCGGGCCGCGAGCCAGGATAGTGAGTGGGCTCAACCCAGGTCGTCATGCCCGGCCTTGTGCCGGGCATCCACGTCTTTCTTTTCTGCTGCAGCAAAAACGTGGATGGCCGGGACATAGGCGAGCGGAAGCGACGCCGTTCTTCGAACGGCTATGCCCGGCCATGACGAAGGTGTTAGATCACGCCAGCTTGTTCACCGCCGTCGACGTGCTCGGCGGCACATATTTCGTCACCGGAATCGGATAGCTGATATTGCCCACCTGCAACACGACGGTGCCGGCCTTGCCGTCGTTACTGGTCACCTGCGCCCTGCCGAACATCACCGTGTTCTTGTAAACGGTGCCGGTGCCGGCGTGCGCCACGCCGTCGACGGTCCAGCTCACGACGGCATCGCGGCCGTCGACGGACTTGACCGTGAAGCTCGCGCTCTTGCCGCTGCTGGGCGAAAAGCCACTCCAGGTGCCGACCAGCTTGTTCTGGTCGGCGGTCGCAGCCTGCTTGTTCAGCGTGGCGGTCTTCTTGGCGCCGGCAACCGAGAACTCGAACGCCGCGACCGAGCCATTGCGAGTGCCGATCGTGACATTGCCGAAGGTGATGGTGGCGCCGTTGACGTCGGCCAGTCCCCGCTCGGTGTGGCCGTCATGGGTATATTCGACCTGCGCCTTGTCGCCCCGGATGTTGACCACCTTGAACTCGACGGGGCTGCTGCTGTTGGCCCACGTCCCCTTCCAGTCACCGAGCAGGTTGCTCTGGTGATAGACCCGCTCGGTGGCGGGCGAAATCTGGCTGGTGGTTGGCGAGATCGTGGTCATTGGCAAAAGAGGGCTTTGCGCGCGCTACTGCCGATCAAGACCCGGCACCGTTAACGAAGGATTAAGAGACCTCCGGCAAGCGGGAGACCAATCGCCGCACACGTTCGCATGCCGCAGACCTCAGCGGCCCCAGCGATCCTGCCAGATCTTCTCGCCGACCAGGCAGGACACCCGCGGCTCTTTCTCCTTTTCGGCGACCGGCAGGTGCTCCGGAGCGCGGCCGGCAACCTCCATCAACAGCTTGGTGCGGATCGCCTCCTTGAACTTCTCGCGGTCCTTGATCGAGATCACGAAGGAGCCGGGACCGCCGATCACGCAATCCTCGTAATAGAAATCGAGATTGTCGATGTCCATGGTGGAGTAGGACGGCTCCTTCACCATGATCGGCAGGCCGTTGATGATGATGCCCTTCGACAGCGCCTCGTCGCGCGCAATGGTGACAGGTGTGCCGTTGTTGTTGGGGCCGTCGCCGGAAATGTCGATGACGCGGCGCAGGCCGCGATACGGGCTCTCGTCGAACAGCGGCATCGCGAAATAGATCGCGCCGGAGATCGACGTGCGCGAGGCGCGGCGGATCGGCGTCTTCAGGATCTCGGCGGCCACGGCATCGGCGCTTTCGGGCCCGTCGATGACGCGCCAGGGGATGATGATCTTCTGGTCGGTCGAGGCGGCCCATTCGAAATAGGTCACGGCCACCCGGCCGTTCGGACCGGTCTTCAACGCCTGCAGGAAATCCTTCGACACGATCGCCTGCGCGTAGCCTTCGCGCTGGATCGCAAGCTCGTCCATGTCCATGGAATAGGAGACGTCGACGGCAAGAACGAGCTGGACGTCGACCGCATTGGCATCGGTCTCGGCACGCTGCTGCGCGACTTGCGGGCCGGGAGCCGCACCGACGGCAACGTCGCCACTGGCCATCAGTGAAGCCGCAAGCACAGCCCCGATCGAGACAAACCAGCGCATCTGCTGACCTCCGCAATCGCGAGGTTCAATCGTGACACGCAAATTGCGCCGCGCCTAGCAGGAACATGATTTATCCTTCACATTTGCGACAGGTACGGCCCCGCCTACCCGGATCCGAGCGCTGACGCGCAGCTCATGTTATAGAGCGTGCAGGTCAGCTCCCTCGGAGAGGCGTCATGAAGACGATCCTTGCTGCGCTTGTGCTGTTGCCATTCTCGATACCGGCCTGGGCGGCCGGTTCGTCGACACCCTGGGCGATGGGCGGAAACTATTCGCGCTTCGATCCCGTGGTCGCGCAGTACGACGCCTCGGGTGAACTCTTCCGCATCCAGGGCCACTGCCAGTCCTCCTGCACGCTGTTCCTCGCGATACGCAACGTCTGCATCGAGCCGTCGGCAACGCTGTTGTTTCACGCCGCCCATGATCGCCAGGGCAATCCCTCGCCCACGCGCACCCAGCACATGCTGGCTGCCTACAACGCGCCGCTTCGCGAGTACGTCACGGCAAATCATTTCATGGACACGCTGGCGTTCCACGCCATCTCCGGCCGCGACATCATCCGCAAGTTCGGTTACCGGGCGTGCCCGCGCTAGCGATTCCGCCTGTCCTGTCGGCTCGCAACCAAGCCATCGAAAACATGCGGGTTTCGCCGCGGCGCGCGAGATTGTAAACTCGGTGGGATTTCGGAACGCGGACTGCCCGTATGGCCACCACCACCGTCACCAAGCCGAAAACCAGGGTCAAGACCAAGACCGAACGGCCGCGGCTGCACAAGGTCATCCTGGTCAATGACGACTTCACGCCGCGCGAATTCGTCGTGATGGTGCTGAAGGGCGAATTCCGCATGACCGAGGAAGAGGCCTACAAGGTGATGATCACCGCGCATCGCCGCGGCGTCTGCGTGGTCGCCGTTTTCACCAAGGACGTTGCCGAGACCAAGGCGACGCGCGCCACCGACGCCGGCCGCGCCAAGGGCTATCCGCTGCTGTTCACCACCGAGCCGGAGGAATAGCTACTCGCCCGACGACACCGCCTTTGCGGCCGCGTCGTCTTGATGCGCACGACGGTCCGCCAGGATGTCGGCGATCACGGCGCCCATCACCAGCGCACCGCCGATCAGCGCACGCAGCGAGGGAATCTCGCCAAACCCCAGATAGACCCAGAACGGCATCAGCGGCGTCTCCAGCGTCGCAATCAGCGACGCCTGCCCCGACGGCAGATGCCGCGAGCCAATGGTGAAAAAGGTGAGCCCGAGGCCGACCTGGAACAACCCGAACATCGCGAGGATGCCGACATCGCCCGGGGTCACCGCGGCAATCCCTTGCGCGAAGGGAATGCTGACGAGGCTGCCGAGGAAATTCGAGACCGACGCGGCTGCGATCATCGAGGTGTCCCTGTGGCGGCGGATCACGACCGTCATCATCGAGATCGACAGGATCATCAGCATGGCAAGGCCGATGCCGCGATAGTCCGCAGCCCCGGCCGCGCCGCTGACGATGACCACGATGCCGGCCAGCGCGACGAGGCTCGCCAGCATGGTGCGTGGAGCAGCACGCTCGCGCAGCCAGAGCCAGGCGATGCCAGCGGCGGCGAACGGCTGGAAGGCGATGATGATCGCGACATTCGCGACGCTGGTCAGCTGCAGCGCGGGGATGAAGGTCACCATGCCCAAGGTCGAGAGCGCGGCAACCAGCCAGCCGCCCCGCGTCATCGCAACGAGATCGTGCAATCCGCGTTTGCCTTGCGTCGCAACCAAAAACAGCGCGATGAAGCCGCCGCCGAACAGACCGCGCCAGAACAGGATGGTCCACGAGTCGAAGTGAAGCAGCCGCGTGAAGAACGGCGCGGTGCTCCAGGCGATCGCGGCCGCAATGACGAGCACGATGCCCGTGCGGCGATCAGCCTGCGACATCGAGTGACGCCTCGTCGTGCAAGCCGAACACCCGCTGCGCCTTCGAGAAGCCCGCGATCGGAAACTCGCCGAGATCGGTCCAGTCGTTGTGACATGCGCCGGCGAACGCCGCGGACGCCACCACCGTGCGATGCAGTTTCGAAGCGATCTTTTCCAGCCGTGCGGCGAGATTGACCGCAGGCCCGATGCAGGTGAAATCGAGCCGGCTCATGCCGCCGATATTGCCGAACAGGATGGCGCCGATATGCAGCGCCACGCCGAAGCGGAACCGCTCGCCCCCCTCGCCGCTCGGATAGCGCATGGCATCGACATTGGCGCGCGCTTCCCTGCCCGCTTCCAGGCACGCGCGGCAGACCTCGCCGAGATTGCCGCCGTCGCCCGCGATCGGAAACACCGCGAGCAGGCCGTCGCCCATGAATTTCAGGATCTCGCCGCCATGCTTGCGGATCACCGGCACCTGACAATCGAAATACTGGTTGAGGATGTCCACCACAGTTGCCGCCGGCAGCCGATCGGACAACGCGGTGAAGCCGCGCAGATCCGACAGCCAGATCGCGGCCTGCATCTCCTCGGCGTGTCCCCTGCGGATCTGGCCCGCCCAAATCCGCTCGCCGGCGCGGTTGCCGACATAGGTGTCGAGCAGCGTGGCGGCGGTCCGGCGCATCGCCATGATCTCGCCGACGCGTGAGAACGGCAGAACGACCTTGCGCAACGCCGCGAGTTGCTCGTCGGTGAAGCCACCCGGCTCCTTGGTGGTCCAGCTCGCGACATGGACGGTGCCGTCGGTGTAGACCAGCGGCAGCGCCAGATAGTCGGTGACGCCTTCGTTGCGCATGTCGTCGAAGAAGGGAAAGCGGTGGCTGTCGGGATCGTCCATGCGGTAGCGCAGCTCGCGCGCGGTCCGCTGCACGATCACGACGGGACTGTTGAGGAACTCCGGCGTGTCGATAGAATGTCGAAATCGGCGGAGTTGACCACGACCTCGCCGCCCCGGCGCCAGATGAAGGCGCGTCCATAGGTGTCGGGATGCAGCGTCGTGACGAAAGCGGCGGCACGCCACAGCGGCACGCCGCAATCGATCAAGCGCTCGCAGGTCTCCTTCAGGAAGGCGGGCGGCGTCGGCGTCGAGCGTGCGCCGTCCATCAGCCAGTCGAGCAGGTTTTGCAGCTTTGGGATGTCCATACGGGCATTAGCGGCCGTGATTTCGGAGGCGTCAAGCCACCGCCTGCACGCCCTCACGCGGCAGCGAGCCGAACTCGATTTCCTGATAATTCTTCGCCGCTACGTCATTGATGATGCCGACGAATTTCGGCGTGCCGCCGTTGTAGACGAAGTAGCGCACCGTGCCCTCTTCGTGGCCGGTGACGTTGGAGTTGTACCCGGTGAACCATCCCTTGGCTTTGCGCATCAACATGATCTCGTACATCTTGATCACATGCGCGGTCCAGCGCTCTTGCGCCTCGCGCGTGGCATCGGCGCGGGTGTAGCCGCGGTCCCACATGTATTGCAGCAGATCCGTGCACCAGTTGACGCCGTTCTCGATGCCGCGCGGGAAATTGGTCGAAGCGGACGCGCTTTGCGGCCCGGTGGGCATCAGGAGATTTGGAAAGCCATGGGTGAGCATGCCGAGGAAGGTCGATGGCGCATGCTTCCATTTTTCGGCCAGCCTTTCGCCGCCGATGCCGTGGATATCGATCAGATCGTAGGCGCCGGTGATGGCGTCGAATCCGGTGGCGTAGACGATGACGTCGAACGCGTAGTCGCGCTCGGTGGTGCGCAGGCCATTCTCGGTGACGCGAACGAGCGGCGTCTCGCTGAGATCGACGAGATGCACATTGTCGCGATTGTAGGCCTCGAGATATCTCGTCTCGAGCGGCAGGCGCTGCACGCCAAAGCCGTGATCCCTCGGGATCAATTTTTCGGCGACCCTGGGATCCCTGACCCGGCGGCGCATGCGATCGGCGATATATTCCGACAACTCGGCATTGGCGGCTTCGTCCATGAAGATCTCGCGAAAATTGGCCAGCCAGATGCCGAAGCCGGGCTCGTCATAGAGCTTGTCCCACAGCGCGAGGCGTTCCTCACGCGTCACCTCGTAGAAGCCGCTTTTCTGAGGGCCATGCACGAAGCTGCCCGGCGTCAGCGCGCAGGCCGCGAAGATCTCGTCATAGCGCGCGCGGATGTCGGCCATTTCCTTGTCCGAGATCGCGCTGTTGTTGAGCGGCGCGCTCCAGTTCGGCCGGCGCTGGAACACGGTGAGATCACCGACCTTGTCGGCGATTTCACCGATCAACTGAATTCCGGTGGCGCCGGTGCCGATCACGGCCACTCTCTTGCCGGCGAGATCGACCGGCTCATGCGGCCAGTAATAGGTGTGAAACGAGGGTCCCTTGAAGCTGTCGATGCCTTCCAGCCGCGGCATGGTCGGCGCGGAGAGCAGGCCGATCGCGAGAACCACGAAACGGCTTGTCAGCGTGCGGCCGTCTGCGACCTTCACCCGCCATAGATCGCGCGTCTCGTCGAAATGCATCGCCTCGATCTTGCAGTTGAACTGCATATGTCTGCGCAGATCGAATTTGTCGGCGACGTAATTGAGGTAGCGCAGATTCTCGGGCTGGCCGGAAAAGCGCTCTTTCCAGTGCCACTCGTCGAGCAGTTCGCGTGAGAACGAGAAGCCGTAGGTGTAACTCTCGGAATCGAAGCGGCAGCCGGGATAGCGGTTCCAGTACCATGTGCCGCCGAGATCGCCGGCCAATTCGAGCACGGTGGCGTCGATGCCGAGATCGACCAGCCGCTTGATCTGGTAGATGCCTGCCACGCCGGCGCCGACGACAATGACCTCGTGATGGGTTTTGGCGTCCCCTGTCATGTCCTGCTCCGGAATTTCCGTATTGCGCATGTTTGGCTTGATTACAGACCCTTTTGCCGGCGCAAGCAACCGCCCGCAACGGGAGTGTACGGCGGTTCAAGCCTGCAAGGAGGCGGATTTGCGTTGAGGCGCTGCCTGAATTACATCGATCATACAACGTCATGAGGAGGAGTTGATGCGGATTGCGGTGGTCGGCGCGGGCGGCGTCGGAGGCGGGTTCGGCGCGGCACTGGCGAAGGCCGGCGCCGATGTCACCTTCATTGCGCGCGGCGCTCATCTCGCGGCGATGAAAAGCGAAGGGCTGCGGGTGAACAGCCCGCGCGGGGACACGCATCTGGTCCCCACGCAGGCAACCGACGATCCCGCCAGCATCGGCAAGGTCGACGTCGTGCTGTTCTGTGTGAAGCTGTGGGACGTCGAAAGCGCCGGCGAACACATCAAGCCGCTGGTCGGTCCCGCCACGGCGGTGATCCCGCTGCAGAACGGCATCGATGCCGCCGACCGCCTGCTCCCGATCCTCGGCCGCGACGCCGTGATGGGCGGCGTGGCGCAGATTTCCGCCTCCATCATCAAGCCCGGCGTGATCAATCAGGTCGGCACCTTCATGCGCATGATCTTCGGCGAGCTCGACGGCAAGGTCAGCAAGCGTGGCGAAGCTCTGCTGGCGCTGTGTCAGAAGGCCGGTTTCGACGCGACCCTGAGCGACAAGATCCTGACCGAACTCTGGATGAAGTTCATCCTGCTTGCCACCAATGCCAGCATCACGGCATCGACGCGCCAGCCGATCGGCAAATTGCGCGACGACCCCGATATCCGCTCCGTGATCGTTGCCGCCGTGAAGGAGGTCCACGCGGTTGCCAAGGCCAAGGGCATCGCGCTGCCGGCGGATGCCGTCGACAAGGTCCTCGAATTCATCGGCCACGCGCCGCCCGCGATGAAGGCCTCGATGGCGCTCGATCTCGAGCGCGGCAACCGGATGGAGCTGCCCTGGCTCGGCGGCAAGGTGGTCGCTCTGGGCCGTGAGCTCGGTATCGCGACGCCAACGCACGGCACGATGTATGCGCTGCTGAAGCCTTACATCATGGGGGCGCCGGGGTGAGCGACAGAGTCTCGCTCACAGAATCGCGTCAATGCCCTTGCGGCGGATGACGTCAAGCAACACGAGCGCCGGACCGCTTGGCCGCTTTGCTCCCCGCTCGAGCTGGGAAATGTATCCCGTCGTCAAATTGAGAAGATGCGCGAACACAGCTTGGCTGAGATGAATTTTTTCGCGCAGGGCCCTTATTTCGGGCCCTGTCAGCATTTCCGGAGCCACCGGCGATGCGGCAGCACCGAGATGACGCTTTGTGATCTTGTCGTGAGCAGCCTTGGTCATCAAGCCGCTCGCCCTCATATCGCGCGCAGTCTCCAATAGCTCGCGAGCAAGTCGACTTTGTCCCTTCTTGGCGCGCGCCTTTTTAACCTTTGTCGTCATAATGCACCTCGATCAGAGTTCCGTCTTTGAGCGCCCGAGCGATATGTTCCTCACTGGCCTTCAGGAACGTCGCAGCAATCTCTCGAAGGGTTTTCAGTTCGGCATCTTCGATGTTTTCGCGCTCGTTCTTTGCGAAACCGAACAGAAAAACAGATCGTTCAGCTCCAAAGCCAATCAAGAGGCGAAATCCACCGCGCTTGCCTTCCCCCGGTCTGGCAACGCGCTGCTTGATGATGTGACCTCCGAGGTCGGCATCAATCAAACCGCGCACAGTTCGCTCGACGGCGGCCACCAAACTGGAATCGGCGATGCGATTCTGTCGCGCGAACTTCGCCAAGGTCTTGGTCTTGAAAATGCGCACAAGCCCTCTCCGTCGCTCTATAAACTATAGTTTATAGAGCGATTATTCAATATCTTTTCATGATTTAATTATTTTCCGGTCTGCCCGCGATGGCGCAGGAAGTGATCGGCCAGCACGCAGGCCATCATGGCCTCGCCGACCGGCACGGCGCGGATGCCGACGCAGGGGTCATGGCGGCCCTTGGTCAGGATCTCGGTCTCGCCGCCGCTGCGATCGATCGTTTGGCGGGGGCTGAGGATCGACGAGGTCGGCTTCACCGCAAAGCGCGCGACGACCGGCTGGCCGGTCGAGATGCCGCCGAAAATGCCGCCGGCATGGTTGGAGAGAAATTTCGGGCCCTGATTGCCCATCCGCATCTCGTCGGCATTGTCCTCGCCCGAGAGTTCGGCCGCGGCAAAGCCGGCGCCGATCTCGACGCCCTTCACCGCATTGATGCTCATGAAGGCCGCCGCCAGGTCGGCATCGAGCTTGGCATAGATCGGCGCGCCGAGGCCGGCAGGCACGCCCTCGGCGACGATCTCGAGCACGGCGCCGATCGATGAGCCGCTCTTGCGGATGCCGTCGAGATAGTCCTCGAAGAACGCGGCCTTGTCCTTGTCGGGACAGAAGAACGGATTGTTGCCGATCTCATCCCAATCCCATTTGGCGCGATCGATCTTGTGCGGCCCCATCTGCACCAGCGCACCGCGCACGGTGACCTCGGGTAAAATCTTGCGCGCGATCGCGCCGGCCGCAACCCGCATCGCGGTCTCGCGCGCCGACGAGCGACCGCCGCCGCGATAGTCGCGCAGGCCGTATTTGGCTTCATAGGTGAAGTCGGCGTGACCGGGGCGAAATTTGTCCTTGATGTCGGAATAGTCCTTGGAGCGCTGGTCGGTGTTATCGATCAGGAGCGCGATCGGCGTGCCCGTCGTCACCTGCACGCCGCTTTCGGGATGCGCCATCACGCCGGACAGAATCTTCACCGTGTCCGGCTCCTGCCGTTGCGTGGTGAAGCGCGACTGTCCGGGCCGGCGGCGATCGAGATCGCGCTGGATATCGGCTTCGGCGAGCGGGATCAGCGGCGGACAGCCATCGACCACGCAGCCGATCGCAACCCCGTGGCTTTCGCCAAAGGTCGTGACGCGGAACAGGTGGCCGAAGGTGTTGTGGGACATGCCGTGTCGTAACGCGCTGCCATGGTCGGGTCAAACCTCTCATTCGTCATGGCCGGCTTGTCCCGGCCATCCACGTCTTGCTCGCTGGAAAGAAAGACGTGGATGCCCGGCTCAAGCCCGGGCATGACGATGGAGGGCATTAACTATACTTCTTCAAGCCTCCGTCGCCGAAGACGTAGACCGCGCCCTGCGCGATCGGCAGGTCGGACGCGCTTTGCGGCGTCTCGAAGCCGAGCGCCACCATCAGCGCCCGCGCAGTGCCGCCATGGGCGACCACCACCATGTCGCTGCGAAGGTGGTCGTACCAGTCGCGCATCCGCCGCTGCACCGCCTCATAGGTCTCGCCACCCTCGGGCGCGACCCGCCATTTGTCGGCGAGGCGCTTTGCGAAGAAGGCCGGATCGGCCGCCTCCATCTCTGCGAGCGTAAATCCTTCCCACCGGCCATAGCCGATCTCGCGCAGCCGATCGTCGGTCGCATAATCATGCGGCGGCAGATCAAGCGCGCCGCGCATCAGCTCCATGGTCGTGCGCGCACGCAACTGCGGGCTCGACAGATACGGGATTTGCGATCTGTCGCGGCGAGCGCGCAACAGCAGATCGGCAAGCACGTGACCGGACTGCACCGCCTGTTTGCGGCCGAGATCGTTGAGCGCGGTGTCCTGCGTGCCCTGCAGCCGGCCTTGCGCATTCCACGACGTCTCGCCGTGGCGGATGTAGTAGATCGCGGGCGCAGGCATGGACGGCAGCGCTAGTCCTTTGCCAGCGTGATGTCGGGCGCGTCCGGGCGCTTCATGCCGACCACGTGATAGCCGGAGTCGACGTGATGCACCTCGCCGGTGACGCCGCGTGCGAGATCGGACAGGAAGTAGAGCGCGCTGTCGCCGACTTCCTCGATGGTGACGGTGCGGCGCATCGGCGAATTGTACTCGTTCCACTTCAGGATATAGCGGAAGTCGCCGATGCCGGAGGCGGCCAGCGTCTTGATCGGTCCCGCCGAGATCGCGTTGACGCGGATGTTCTTCTCGCCGAGGTCGGCCGCGAGATAGCGCACGCTGGCCTCGAGCGCGGCCTTCGCCACGCCCATCACGTTGTAGTGCGGCATCCACTTCTCGGCGCCGTAATAGGTGAGCGTCAGGATCGAGCCGCCGTCGGTCATCAGCTTCTCCGCGCGCTGCGTGATCGCGGTCAGCGAGTAGCAGGAGATCAGCATGGTGCGCGAAAAATTGTCCGCGGTCGTCTCCAGGTAGCGGCCGTCGAGCTGATCCTTGTCGGAGAAGGCGATCGCGTGCACGACGAAATCGATCTTGCCCCATTTCTGCTTCACGACGTCGAAGACCGCGTCGATTGTCGCGGGCTCGGTGACGTCGCAATGGCCGAGCAACAGGCCGTTCAGTTCCTTGGCCAGCGGCTCGACCCGCTTCTTGAGCGCATCGCCCTGCCAGGTCAGCGCGACCTCGGCGCCTGCGGATTGGCAGGCCTTGGCAATGCCCCAGGCGATCGAACGGTTATTGGCGACGCCGAGCACCACGCCGCGCTTGCCTTGCATGAGGGAGGAATTCTGCGCCATACCGACCGTCCGCCAAGTGCCTGCTTTGGACGTTTGGCTACACCAGCTATCCCCCTCGGTACAGCCCGAATCGGTACCCTGTGCGGCCGTTTACCCCCTTCAGGGAAACACGGAATAGGCTGATGATTCGGGTGTTATGTTGATGTGAACAAAATCGACGCCAATATCGAGCCTGCATGAGCGCGTTTCGCCAGAGTGTCGAAGCCATGATCCCGGCGTTGCGCCGTTATGCGCGCGCGCTCGCGCGTGATGCCGACATCGCCGACGATCTGGTGCAGGACACGCTGGTGCGCGCGCTGCGCTCGGAGAAGCTGTTTCTCGGGGGTGACGTCAGGAGCTGGCTCTACACCATCCTGACCAACCTGAACAAGAATCGCCGCCGCTCGCTGGCGCGCCGCCCGCAATTCATGCCGCTGCTCGACAACAATCCCGACGCCAGCGGCACCGAAGCGGAGAGCCGCGACATCGCGCGCGCGCTCGCGACGCTGGTGGAGGAGCAGCGCGCAGTGCTGCTGCTGGTGATGCTGGAAGGACTGAGTTATCGCGAGGTCGCCGAGATCCAGGGCGTGCCGATCGGCACCGTCATGTCACGGCTTGCCCGGGCGCGCGCCCATGTCAAGGCTTCGCTCGAAGGCGAACGGCCGGCGTTGCGCCGGGTCAAGTAAGGTGGAGTTAAACGAGGTACAGTGGCAAGCGTTATGCATGGACATTTCGTTAGAGAATTAGACAGAGACGACGACAATGACTGACCGCAACATTCCCGTCACCGAAGACGAGCTTCACGCGTACGTCGACAACGAGCTGCCGGCCGAGCGCCGCAGCGACGTCGAGGCGTGGCTCGCAACGCATCCGGAGGATGCCGCGCGGGTGCAATCATGGCGCGCGATGGCCGAGGCGTTGCACGCCCGTTACGACTCCGTCGTCAACGAGCCGGTGCCGAAGCGGCTCGAGATCGAGCGCCTGGTGCAGCAGCCGCGCCGGTGGCTGTATGGCGCGGTCGCCGCATCCCTGCTCGCCTTCGTCGCCGGCGGCGGCACCGGCTGGCTTGCGCATGGCGCGGTCGCCGCCTCGCCGTCCAACTTCCAGCTGTTCACCGACGACGCGCTCGATGCGCATCGGCTCTATGTCGTCGAGGTACGCCATCCGGTCGAGGTGCCCGGCAATGAGCGCGCGCATCTGCAGGCGTGGCTGACCAAGCGTTGCGGCTGGACCGTGCGCGCGCCCGAACTCGACGCGACCGGGTTGAAGCTGGTCGGCGGCCGGCTGTTGCCGGGTCCGACGGGACCTGCGTCGTTCCTGATGTATGAGAGCGCCTCCGGCGAACGCTTCACGGTCTACACCGCGAAGGCGGCGACCGAGACGACGCAGATGCGCTACAAGGCGCAAGACAAGGACGGCGCGATGTTCTGGGCCGACCGCGGCGTCGGCTATGTCGTCTCCGGCAGCAGCGACCGCGAGCGCCTGGCCCAGGTCGCGCGCGCGGTCTACGACCAGGCCGACAAGGGCGAGAAGACCGGCGGCTGATCGCGCGCTGTTGCGTTGCGGCCGCCGCATGTCGATGCGCAAAAAAAATGCCGCCATCGCGCCGCAATTGAGTCAATTGCACGGCATCAAAAGAGCAATCCGGTAAGACCCGCCGATTTACGAAAGGCGACCGGGATTTTGCGCTCGGATTTTTCAGGCGGCGCTTTGACGAAACGTCAAAGCGGGTGTCCCAATTCGGACATTGAAATTCTTAAATCGACCATGGGTGCGTCTCATTATCGCACCGGATGATCACGAGAAAATGAGAAGCGTTCGATCCGCCGATCGACGCACGCGGCCTCGAGCTGGGGTTTTGTACCGCGCTGGTCCCCCTCTCGAGGCCGCACCGTTTTCGGGAACATGCCCCGAAAGGGATAGCTACGCTCAAAAAAGCTGTCGGTTTCGATCCAGGTGCGCACTTTCCGAAGTTCGCAAGCACTCGCGGCACTTCTTTTGCGAACTTCGGAAAGTCATGCGCACCAGCAAACCTATGATTCTAGTGCCGCTTTCGATTTGAAGTCCCTGAACGAACCTCGAAGCTTGCACCGCAGGGACTTCAAATCGGCGGCACTAGCTCAAATCTTTTCTCGGATTGTAAGGGTGTCCCTCCAGCCACGATCGCATCAAGTCCTCAAGCTGGGAATCGTTCCCGTCGGGTAACTTGATTTGCGTGGTGACGTAGAGGTCCCCGGGAGTTCCCGCCGGCTTCGGCAGGCCCTTGCCCTTGAGGCGAAAAGTCCTCCCGCTCGACGTGTTCTTCGGGATCGACAGTTCCACCGCGCTGCCCAAGGTCGGCACCCGCACCTTGGCGCCCAGCACCGCCTCGTAGAGCGTGATCGGCAGGTCGACCTTGAGATCGCTGCCGTCGACCGTGAAGAACGGATGCGGAGCGATGTTGATGGTGATCAGGAGATCGCCGGGCGGATGGCCCGCCGCGGTCTCGCCCTGGCCGCGCAGGCGGATCTGCTGGCCCTCGGTGACGCCCGCGGGCACCTTGACGTTGAGCTCCTTGCCGTTGGGCAAGCGGACGCGCTTCTCGCCACCCTTGACCGCCTCCTCCAGCGTCACCGACATCGCGACGTTGACGTCGAGATCGAGGCCGATCCCGCCGCTCTCGAATTCAAAGGGGGTGCCGCCCCGCGCGCCACCGCGGGCGCCGCGCGCCTGAGCGCCGCCAAACATGCTGTTGAGGATGTCCTCGAAGCCGCCGGCACCGGCAGCGCCGCCCCCGCTGAAACCGCCGCCGGGACCGCTGCGGAAAGTGTAGTTCTCGAAGCCGCCCGGACCGCCTGGACCACCCGCGCGACCGCCACCGCCGCCGGGAAAGCCGGAAAAACGCGGCTTGCCTTCGGCGTCGATCTCACCGCGGTCGAACTGCTTGCGCTTGTCCTCGTCGCCGAGGATTTCGTTGGCGGTGTTGATCTCGGAAAAGCGCGCCGCCGCCTTCGGATCGTTCGTGTTGCTATCGGGGTGATGCTTCTTGGCGAGCTTGCGATAGGCGCTCTTGATGGCCGCAGCGCTGGCGCTCCGCGGCACCCCCAAGACCTCATAGGGGTCGCGCATCTCACACGTCTCCTTCAGGGAAAATCAGATCATAAACCAGGGGCGGTCCACCCGCTCTGTATTTGATCTGGTGATTAAGTTGCATTTTTGCAACGGGGCAGATCACCCACGCCGCCACGGCTTCAGCGTATGAATTTCCCAGCGGCCGTTGCCGCCATGGCAGGCGGCGCCCTGCAGCCAGCTCTCGGTCTTGCCGTTGACATAGCTTGCGAGGAAATCGCGGCAGGTCCGCCCGTCCTCGGCCGTATAGGCCTGCGCCAGCGGCGTCACCGAGCCGCGCGCCCCGGTGTCCGGGTTCGACCAGGGCTGGCTGGAATCCTTGTCACCCTTGGTCAGCACGTCGGAAGCGGCGTTGCGGGCAAAGACGAGATCGGCGTCGGTCGGTGCGGGCGCAGGGGCGTCGCCGAGCGAGCCCGTCACCTCGCTGTCGCCCATTTTCGCGAAGGGTCCCTCTCCGCCGCCGCGCGAAAAACTGCAGCCGCCGGCGCCAAGCCCGATCAGAATCGCTGTAACGGCAGCACCCCGGGGCACGAACGCGGATAGGCCAATGCGCGCCCATGCCCTATATAGGGCGGGCTGCAGCACGCTATGGGCCGCGGACGCACGCAAACTCGGACTCCGGACATGACCGACACGACCTCCATCAAACACCCATCCCCCTTAACATCCGGTGATTTCACCGAGGCCGGGGAACCCTTCGCCCTGTTCGCCGAGTGGTTTGCCGAGGCCGTCAAGGCCGAGCCGAACGATCCGACCGCCATGTCGCTGGCCACCGTCGACGAGAACGGCATGCCGGACGTGCGGATGGTGCTGATGAAAGGCTATGACGCCGACGGATTCGTGTTCTACAGCCACATCGCGAGCCCGAAGGGCCGCGAGCTCGCCACAAATCCTAAGGCCGCGTTACTTTTTCACTGGAAGTCGCTGCGCCGGCAGGTCCGCATCCGCGGCAACGTGTCGCCGGTCACCGCGGAAGAGGCTGACGCCTATTTCGCCACGAGGCCGAAGCAGGCGCAGATCGGGGCTTGGGCCAGCAAGCAGTCGCAGCCGCTGGAGAGCCGCTTTGCGTTCGAGCAGGCGATCGCCAAGGTCGCCGCCAAACACGTGATCGGCGAGGTGCCGCGGCCGCCGGGCTGGAGCGGCTGGCGCATCGCGCCGGTGCGATTCGAGTTCTGGCACGACCGCCCGTTCCGCCTGCACGACCGCATCGAGTTCAGCCGCGAGACGCCGGCCGGCGCCTGGACCAAGACGCGGCTTTATCCCTGACGTCGCGCACGCGTAGGAAACAACATGGCGACATCAGCCAACCAGCCGCGGCGCACATTGCTCCTGACCGGCGCCAGCCGCGGCATCGGGCACGCCACCGTGATCCGCTTCTCGTCGGCCGGTTGGCGCGTCCTCACCTGCTCGCGCCATCCCTTCCCGGAGGATTGCCCCTGGGACGCCGGCCCCGAGGATCACATCCAGGTCGACCTTGCCGACCATGCCGACACGACGCGCGCGATCTCGGAAATCCGCCAGCGGCTCGAGGGCGGCGCGCTGCATGCGCTGGTCAACAATGCGGCGATTTCGCCGAAGGCGGAAGGCGGCAGCAGGCTCGGTACGATCGAGACCGACGTCGACACCTGGAGCCACGTGTTCCGTGTCAATTTCTTCGCGCCGATCATGATGGCGCGCGGATTGATCGAGGAATTGAAGGCGGCGAAGGGCTCGGTGGTCAACGTCACCTCCATTGCCGGCGGCCGCGTGCACCCGTTCGCCGGCGCGGCCTACGCCACCTCGAAGGCGGCCTTGGCTTCACTCACACGGGAAATGGCCTCTGATTTCGGCCGCCACGGCATCCGCGTCAACGCCATCGCGCCCGGCGAGATCGACACCGCGATCCTCTCGCCCGGCACCGAGAAGATCGTCGAGCAGGATATCCCGTTGCACCGGCTCGGCACGCCCGACGAGGTCGCCAAGATCATTTATGTGCTGTGCACGGAAACGTCGTCCTATGTGAACGGCGCCGAGATTCATATCAACGGCGGCCAGCACGTGTGAGCTGCTGGTTTCAGATCGGCTTCCGATAGACATCCTTCAGCGCGAGCCTGCCGTCCCTGAAGCGATAAAGCTCGACGCCGCGCTGCTCGCGCTTCTCGCCGGTGGCGCGCAGCGTCTCGTCGATGCGGCAGGTCATGAAGCTCACTTCGGGACAGTGATGATAGACCACGTCCTCGAAACGCTGCGCCGAGAACAGCGCCTGCTGCGCCTCCAGATGCGCGAGGATTTGCTCGCGGCCGACCAGCGACTTCGTCATTGAAACGCCGTCGTGGAAGCTCCACAGGAAATCCGGCGTCACCACGGCATAGAGCGCATCGAGGTCGCGGCGGAACAGCGCCTTTGCAAAGCCCTTCAGCAATTCGTCGCGCTGCTCAAAGGACGGGATCATGAGTTGCTCCACGGTGATGACGTGCGGGCAAGGTAGATGAACGACGGCGGACAAGAAAGGCGCGCGGATGTGATCCGCGCGATGTGGCGGCGGCCGACGCGGCGGACTAGGGTTGCCGCATGGGACGCTTCGCCACCACAGCGGAATTCTACGAGCAGTATCGGCCGCCCTACCCCGCCGAATTCTTCCGCGCGGTTGCCGAGAAGCTGACACTCGACAAGCGGCATGCGCTGATCGATCTCGGTACCGGCCCCGGCGTGCTGGCTTTCGGCTTTGCGCCCTATGTCGGCCGGCTCATTGGCGTCGATCCCGAGCCTGCAATGCTTGCCGCCGCGCGTGCCGCGGCGGCACGAACGGACGCTGAGGTGACCTTCATCGAGGGCCGCGCCGAGGACCTGCCTGCCGATATCGGTCGCTTCGATGTCGTCACCATCGGCCGCGCGCTGCACTGGATGGATCACACCGCGCTCGGCCCGGTGTTCGCGCGGCTGCTCGCGCCAGGCGGCGCGATCGTGATCTGCGCGTCGTTCTCGGCCCGCGACGGCGCCAATCCCTGGCTGGAGGACTACGACGCGGCACGGCGCCGCTGGTCGGACGCGGAATTGCTGTCCGGATCGCGCAAGGGGGAGCACGCGCATCGCAATCCCGCCGACGTGCTCGGCCCGCTCGGCTTCGGCATCGTCGAGACGATCAGGGTTCAGGCCACGCATGAGGTGAGCGCGACCGATCTCGCCCGGCGGGTGCTGACCTTCTCCTCGTCATCGCCTGCGGCACTCGGCGACAGAGCGGAGGCGATGCTGGCCGATGTCGAAGCGCGGCTGTTGCCGTTCAGCCGGGACGGCGTTCTCCAGGAGACGCTGGTGTCGGCCGCCAGCGTCGCGCGGCGCCGGTCACAATAATCTCAGACGATCCCGCGCAAAATTTGCGCCGCCTGCCAGCGCAGCCGCGCCACGTCCACATTGAGCGCGCTGGAGCACTCGTCCTCGTGATCGCCTTCCATCAGCGCCGCGCCGCAATGCCGGCACAGGCGGGGGCTGATCGCAAGCGAGCGCGAGCCGTCCGCCCGCAAGCGGTAGCGCGCGAGGTCGACGACGTTCTCCGACGACATTATCCGTTTCTCAACCATTGCAGCCCTCATGGCCAAGGCGCGTTTTCTTCACACGCCTTAGCGTTTTGTTGAGCCTGATCGGTCGCGAAGTCCGCGCAACGCTTCTCGTGCGATCAGTTCAAGATGCCTTATCGCAGAGAAGTTTGGATCAAGCGTTCAGGGCAACGCTCAAATTTTACCGGAGGGATCGGAACGGTTCGTGGAGGCGCGTTAACCGCCGTCTCACAGCCACTTCTTCCATTTGAAGATCCAGTAGGGGACGATCGCCGCGAACACCATCGCGACCAGCGCGAAGGCGTAGCCGTGCTCCCAATCCAGCTCCGGCATCGTCTTGAAGTTCATGCCGTAGATCGAGGCGATCAGGGTCGGCGGCATCAGCACCACGGCCATGACCGAGAACAGCTTGATGATGTTGTTCTGCTCGAGATTGACGACGCCGAGCATGGCGTCGAGCACGAAGGTGATCTTGTTGGAGAGATAGGAGGCATGGTCGGTCAGCGAAGCCACGTCGCGCTGCATGGTCTTGAGCTGCTCGCGCATGTCCTTGGTCCATTTCACGCCCTCGATCACCGCCGACAGGAACGCGACCAGCCGGCCGATCGAGACCAGGCTTTCGCGCACCTTGGAGGTGAGGTCGCCCTTGCGGCCGATCGCGATCAGGATCTGCGAATAACGCTTGGCGTGGCCGTGTCGCTCGCTCTCGGGCTCGAAGATTTCGTGACTGACCTGGTCGACGTCGGCGCCGATGCGCTCCAAAATGTCGGCGCAGCGGTCGATCACCGCGTCCAGCAATTCCATCAGCACCATCTCGCCGGTGACGCCGGGTGCGCAGGTGCGCGCCAGCTTGTTCTCGACCAGCGCGAACGGCTTGGGCTCGTCATAGCGCACGGTGACGAGGCGATGGCCGGCGAGGATGAAGGTGACCGCGGTGGTCCTCGGCGTGTCGGTGTCGGACTGGCACATCAAGGTCGCGGTCATGTAGCGGGCGCCGTTCTCGATATAGAGACGGCTGGAGATTTCGATCTCCTGCATGTCTTCCCGCGTCGGCACCGCGATGCCCGCCAGCTTTTCGACCGCCCTGTCCTCGGCCGCGGTGGGCTTGACGAGGTCGACCCAGACCGCGTTGTCCGGCAGCTTCGAGGGGTCCTCGATGATCGCTTTCTTGAGAGAGGTTTCCGAGGGAACAAACACCGAAAACATGGGGACTCCGGGGAGGTGCAGGCTTGGCCTTTGGGACTTAGCTCAGTTCGGGCGGGCGTTTGATGACGGTGCTGATTAACCGTCGCTCAACCTTTGTGGCGCTCCGGAGGCGGCATCGTGGCACTGATTCGGCGCGCCCGCGAGCTTTGCCCAAGAAACAGCCGGAATCGGAAAACGTTGCGGCAAAAAAGCCACAGGTTGTGTCCCGCAGCGCTGGACAAGTCTCTAAGCGCTGGAATTGCGGCGAATTTCAACGATAATGGGCTTAACGGAATCGTGGCGTTTGGGGCGCAGTCTCGTTGCTGCCAGCGCGCTTTTCAATTGGAAGACATCATGTCGTCGCTGAAAGCAAAATTCGCAATTCTGGCCGCCGCTCTCATGTTGACGGGCTGCATGCAGGCCGCGACCTACGAGGCGACCAATACCGCCAACTTCAAGCCGCGCGACAAGGAATATCTCGGGAAGATCAAATACACCAACGTGCCGGTCGCAGAACCGTTCCGGCGCGCGATCGTCGAGTATCACCGCAAGGAAGCGCCCGGCTCGATCGTGGTCGATTCCGACAACCACTACCTCTACTACGTGCTGAAAGACGGCCAGGCGATCCGCTACGGCATCACCGTCGGCGAAGAGGCGATGGCGTGGTCGGGCATCGCCAAGGTCGGCAACATGACCGAATGGCCGCCGTGGCATCCGACCCCCGGCGAGATCCAGCGCCTTGGCGTTCCCACCTTCGTGGCGCCGGGACCGGACAATCCGATGGGCTCGCGCGCGATGTATCTTTATTCGAACGGCAAGGACACGCTGTTCCGGATTCACGGCACCAACCAGCCGGAATATATCGGCGCATCGATTTCCTCGGGCTGCATCCGCCTCACCAACGAGGACGCGATCGATCTCTATAACCGCGTGAAGATCGGCACCATCGTGGTCGTGCTCGATCCGCACAAGGGCGATTCGCCGTTCAATTCGCAGATGGCCCTGCAGGGCGGCGGCAACAACGTGATGCAGTAAGCGGATTTCCGGAAGACGGATGGAAAAGCGCCGGTTTCACCGGCGCTTTTTTGTTGCCGGTTTGGCCGGCGCGGGCTTGGCAGGTTCGTCCGGCTTCGCCTCCTCGGCCTCGCCTTTATCGGTCTCGGCCTTGCCCGCGACCTCGCGCGGCGGCGCCTCATCGGGCCGCGCGGCCGGCATCGAGGGCGCGACCCTCGGCAGCGGGTCCCATACATTCCACTGGCAGATCTTGTAGTTGTTGCGTCGTTCCATCAGGTCGAGATGGATGTGCTCCTCGTGATACCAGTCCGACCCCGGACCGAGCACGGTCATGAAGCGCGCGCAGACCGAATGCAGGAAGCTTTCTCGTAGATCGCGTGGCACCGTGCGGTCGGTCAGTTCGATCGACTTGCCGTCGGCGAGCTTGATGGCGCGCACATCCAGCGCGTTCGCCCGGCCATGCTCGGACAAATGCGCGCCGGGAATCCGGTTGAAGCCGCGGCATTCGTAGGAATCGAAATTGTCGAGCACGGTTGGCTCGCTGCCGAGCGGCGCGGTGAGGCTGACCACGTCGGTGCGGACCCAGTCGGCAATCTCCGCGGCCATCTTGCAGCGCAGGGTCGCCGGCGGCGTCACGGCAACCCGGTGCTTGTCCGGCAGCACGATGGCTTCGAGCCTGACCAGATCCTCGCCGCCGCAACCGCCGGAACCATGGATGTCCGGGATCGACGGCGCGATCGCGATCTCCTCGGTCAGCGCCTTGCGGCAGGCCGACAGCTCGGGCGGTTTGGGAGCAGCTGGTTCGGCGGTCTTCTCGGGCTCGGCGGGGGCAACCTTGGCGTTGTCGGGCGCGGCCTGCGGCGCCTCGGCCGGGCGCGGTTGCGGCAATGGCACCTTTGCCGCGTGGACGCCGCCGCGCAGCCGCGGCGGCCTGCTGCCGAACAGGTCGTCCATGCGGAACGGCTTGGGGGAAGCCGCGGGGGCCGGGCCCGCCTGCGCCAACATCAGCGCGGCCGCGGCGGTAACCATGGGTGCCCACCCCCGCCAGATGCTGCCATAAGCCCATTTTCGCCGCCCTTTCTCGCGCGCTAAGGTTCATGTCAATTCCATGATCGAGCCGCGGCTCCGTTGCAGCGGGCGCGCGGGCAATACCAGGCGGGAGGGATTTTATGCTGGGTTTGATGCAAGACTGGCCTTTGCTGTGTCACCGGATCATCGAGCACGCGGCGAAGTATCACGGCACCCAGGAGGTCGTGACGCGCTCGATCGAAGGCCCGATAGTCCGCACCAATTACGCCGAAATTCACAAGCGCGCACTGAAACTGTCGCAGATGTTGCAGCGCGACGGCATCAAGCTCGGCGACCGCGTCGCCACCATCGCCTGGAACACCTGGCGCCATCTCGAATGCTGGTACGGCATCATGGGCATCGGCGCGATCTCCCACACCGTCAACCCGCGCCTGTTCCCGGAGCAGATCGCATGGATCCTCAACCACGCCGGGGACCGCGTGGTGATGGTCGACACCACCTTCGTGCCGATGCTGGAAAAGATCGCCGACAAGGTGCCGAGCGTCGAGCGCTACATCGTGCTGACCGACAAGGCGCATATGCCGCAGACCACGCTGAAGAACGCCATCGCCTATGAGGAATGGCTGGCGCAGGCCGACGGCAAATTCGAGTGGAAAGACTTCGACGAGAACACCGCGGCCGCCATGTGCTACACCTCGGGCACCACGGGCGACCCCAAGGGCGTGCTGTATTCGCACCGCTCCAACGTCATCCACTCCTTCATGGCCAATTCGAAGGATGCGCTCGGCACGTCCGCCAGCGACGTCATGCTGCCGGTGGTGCCGCTGTTCCACGCCAACAGCTGGGGCATCGCCTTCTCGGCGCCGGCGATGGGCACCAAGCTCGTGATGCCCGGCATGAAGCTCGACGGCGCCTCGGTGTTCGAACTGCTCGAGACCGAGAAGGTCACCCATACCGCCGGCGTGCCGACGGTCTGGCTGATGCTGCTCAACCATATGGCCGCCAACAATCTGAAACTGCCGCTGCTCGAATTCGTGGTGTGCGGCGGCTCGGCGATGCCGCGCTCGATGATCAAGGCCTTCGTCGACATGGGCATCGTCGTGCGTCACGCCTGGGGCATGACCGAGATGAGCCCGCTCGGCACGCTGGCGGCGCTGAAGCCGCCGTTCTCCGCTCTCGAGGGCGACGAGCAGCTCGACATCCTGCAGACCCAGGGCTTCCCGCCCTATGGCGTGCAAATGAAGATCACCGACGATTCCGGCAAGGAGCTGCCGTGGGACGGCAAGACTTTCGGCCGGCTCAAGGTCTCCGGACCCGCGGTCGCCAAGGCCTATTTCCGTGTCGACGCCAACATCCTCGACGACGACGGCTTCTTCGACACCGGCGACGTCGCCACCATCGACCAGCACGGCTATATGCGCATCACCGACCGCTCCAAGGACGTGATCAAGTCCGGCGGCGAGTGGATTTCCTCGATCGATCTGGAGAACCTCGCGGTCGGCCATCCGGCGGTGGCGGAAGCCGCCGTGATCGGCATCTATCATCCCAAATGGGACGAGCGGCCGCTCTTGATCGTGCAGCTCAAGCAGGGACAGAAAGCGACGCGCGAGGAGATCCTGAAGTTCATGGACGGCAAGATCGCCAAATGGTGGATGCCCGACGACGTCGCCTTCGTCGACGGCATTCCGCACACGGCAACCGGCAAGATCCTCAAGACCGCGCTGCGCGAGCAGTTCAAGAGCTACCGTTTCCCGAACGCGGCGGCGTGAGGCGCGAAGGGCCGCAGCCCGAACTGCGGCCCCGCGTCACAGCTCCGGACACTGGAAACCGGTTTCCTCCCGGCTCCCGAACAGCCGTTGCTCATGCACGATGAGCACGAGCTGTCCGGGCGTCCGCACGTCGCGACAGACCGAGCGGCCGATCGCCTTGTAGGCCCGGGTTTCCGGGTAAGGCATCACATTGAGGTCCTCGATCGCCCAACGCTGGATGTTGAGAACATTGGTGTTCGGCGAGGTGTGGACTGTCCGGGTCTTTACCGCCGACCGGCACCGAGGCCATCCCGACGTCGCTGATGTAGATTTGCGCCTCGGTCAGATTGCCGGAATAGAGCGCGGCCGACAGATACGAATCCCAGAGATTGAAGAAGCTGAGCACGGGCAGCGCGGCAAACAGGGCGAGCGCCGCGATATGGAGGGGATCGCGCCGGGTCGCGACAACATCCGGCCAAATGAACTCGCTCGTGCCCGAAAACAGAATGACATCGAAGATGGCCATTGCCGCCGTCCACGGCCACACCACGTTGTTCCAGTTGTGTCCGAACGGGCCGAACATCGTCAGGATGAAAACGTGCATGGCGACCGCAGCCACCAGCGAGATCCGCCGCCAGCGCCTCGTCAGCAGCCCGATGCCGAACCCCACCTGCACGAACGGCGCCAGCACGCCGAACACCGGAACCAGTTTCCCGATCGGCGGGAACAGCGCGGTGAGCGGCTGCACCAGCCAGGGGAAATCCACGAACATGAAATTCGAGTTGATCTTTTGCAGGCCGGAAAAAATGTAAGTGAACGCCACGATCAACCGGCCGAGATTGAGCGCCCTCTGCTGGCTCGCCTGTCCCTCCAGGGGGACGAGCGCGATGACCGCCATCAGCAAGCTGTACTGGAAAACCCAGGGCTGCCAGCGCGTCTGATCCTCCAGGCAAAACACCAGCATGACCGCGAGGAAGGCCGCGATGAACCATCTCGGCCAGCGCACGATCAGCGCGGCAGCCGCCAGCGTGAACAATGCGAAATAGAGCACGATCGCGGCATGGCCTTCGATTTCGGCCGACGCCGGAATGACAGGCACCAGCGGGAACGAGCGTGGACCGATCCAGAGCGCCGAGGACATCGAAAGGCCGATGCAGAAGGCGGCGAGCAGGGTCGCTTTCAGCAGGAAAAAACGGGCAGCGGTGTTCGATGCTAGGTCGGGCAGCACCAGCTGCAACGCTGTCGATGGCTGGCGCGCCACCTTCCCACCCGGCTTTCGGCTCATGGTTCGAGGCTTTCATGACATCCAATGTTTGTCGCTTGCGACGACCGGCTCGTTCGACCAGGCCCTTGAATTTGCCGCAGGTCCGTGGTCTCAAACAGGCTCTGCCGGCAGCATTTGTCCCGGCAGGCACCAACCGGCAGATGTATTGACCAATGGCCCGCAGGTTCTCTGCTCCCTACCAGTCGGAACCGGTCTCCGGCCTCGCCACCTGGGCCCGCAATCTTGCGGTGTTCTCGGTGATCGCGGTTGTGGTTTCCATCCTCATCGTCCGATTTGGCTTTCTGGAGATGAAGCCGGCGCTGGCGACCTTCTTCGGCGCGCTCGGCTGCGCCGCCCTTTCGATCCTGATCGGTCTCGCGGGATTTGCCGCAATCTGGCAAAACGGCACGCGCGGCATGGCGCGTATCCTGGTCGCCATCGTTATCGACGCGGCCGTGCTCGCCTATCCCGGCTATCTTGCCTACAAGTATCGCAAGCTGCCGCCGATCCACGACATCACCACCGATCCGATCGACCCGCCGCGCTTCGAGGCCTTGGCGCGGCTGCGCGCCAGCGATGGCGCCAACACGGCCGTCTATGCCGGCCTCTATTCCGCCGAGCAGCAGCGGCAGGCCTATCCCGACATCGAGCCGATCCAGGCCGAAATCCCGGCCGAGCGCGCCTACGCGCTGGCGCTGGCGCTCGTCAACAAGCGCAAATGGCTTGTCATCGACGAGCGACCGCCGCAGCCGCCGCGCCGCATCGGCCGCATCGAGGCGGTGGCGCGCACGCCGATCATGGGTTTTCGCGAGGACGTTTCCATTCGCGTGATGCCTGACGGCGACGAGTCGCGGATCGATATCCGCTCCTCCTCGCGCTACTTCGAAAGCGATCTCGGTTCCAATGCCGCGCGCGTGACGAAATTCATCGATGATCTCAGCACGGTCGCCGAAGCCGACGCGTTGAAGCCCGTGAAGAAGGTGGCGCCGCCGCCTGTGAAAGCGCCGGCGAAGACTGTCAAAAAGTGACGTGTGAAAGCACGTCATTCCGGGACGCGCCTTAGCGCGGATCCGAAATCTCTCACAATTCGTCATTCCGGGATGGCCCGAAGGGCCAGGCCCGGAATCCATACTCCCGATGGTGGTTATGGATTTCAGGTGCGCAATTGCGCACCATAGCTCGCCGCTTTCGCGGCGCCCCGGAATGACGAAGGGTGGTTTGGCTACGAAGCCAGCCGATACGTCCCGTCGATCACCGGATCGCCGTCGGTTGCGACCACGCCGCGCGCGACGAGGTCTTCCAGATGCGCCAGTACGGAAAACCCGGCCGCCGTCATCAGCCGCGGATCGATGCCGATATAGATCGCACGGACCATGCTGGGGATGTCGGCTGCGCCCTTGGCGAGCCGGTGCAGGATCGAGGCTTCGCGCGCCTGCCGATGCCTGATCAGGAAGCGCACATAGCGCGGGCCGTCGGGAATTTCCGGGCCGTGGCCGCAGAAATACAAATCCTCCTCGCGCGCGGCGAGACGATCCAGCGAAGCCATGTAGTCGACCATCGATCCGTCCGGTGGCGCCACGATCGAGGTCGACCAGCCCATGACGTGATCGCCGACGAAACTGATTTTTCGCTCAGGCCAGGCAAACGCCATGTGGTTGGCGGTGTGGCCGGGCGTCGCGACGGCCTCGAGCTTCCACCCCGTCCCTTCGATGACGTCGCCGCTCTTCACCGCGACATCCGGCCTGAAGTCGCGGTCGGCGCCGGACTCCGGATTGTGCTTTTCGCTCTCATAGCGCGGCCGCGAGGCGCGGTGCGGCCCCTCGGCATAGACGGTGGCGCCGGTCGCAGCCTTGATCCGCGCAGTGTTCGGCGAATGGTCGCGATGGGTGTGCGTGACGAAAATATGCGTCACGGTCTCGCCGCGCACGGCCTCCAGCAGCGCCTTCGCATGGGCCTCGCTGTCGGGGCCGGGATCGATGATCGCGACTTTGCCCTTGCCCAGGATGTAGCTGACCGTGCCGGTGAAGGTGAACGGGCTTGGATTGTCGCAGAGCACGCGGCGCACGCCCGGGCGCGCTTCCTCGACATGACCCGGCTTGAGCGGGAAGTTGCGGTTAAATGGAATGTCGTCGTTTTCGGCCATCGGCAGTTACCTGGGTTGCGGTCGTAGGATGGGTTGAGCGCAGCGAAACCCATCACGCAACGCAGACCCAGAGGTGGGTTTCGCTTCGCTCAACCCACCCTACACATTGTGCAGCAGGCTTTACGAAAACGCCTGGATGCCCGTAATGGCGCGGCCGAGGATCAGCGCGTGGACGTCGTGGGTGCCCTCATAGGTGTTGACGGTTTCCAGGTTCGCGGTGTGGCGCATCACGTGATACTCGATCTGGATGCCGTTGCCGCCGTGCATGTCGCGCGACATGCGGGCGATATCGAGCGCCTTGCCGCAGTTGTTGCGCTTGACGAGGGAGATCATCTCGGGGGCCATCTTGCCCTCGTCCATCAGCCGGCCGACGCGAAGCGAGGCCTGCAAGCCCAGCGCGATCTCGGTCTCCATGTCCGCGAGTTTCTTCTGCACCAGCTGGGTCGCCGCCAGCGGCCGGTTGAACTGCTTTCTGTCCAGCGTGTACTGCCGTGCACGGTGCATGCAATCTTCGGCGGCGCCCATCGCGCCCCAGGAAATGCCGTAGCGGGCGCGATTGAGGCAGCCGAACGGGCCCTTCAGGCCCGAAACGTTCGGCAGCAGCGCGCTTTCGGGCACGACGACGTTGTCCATCACGATCTCGCCGGTGACGGAGGCCCGCAGTGACAGCTTGCCGCCGATCTTCGGCGCCGACAGGCCCTTCATGCCCTTCTCGAGAATGAAGCCGCGGATCTGGTTGTCATGCGCGGCCGACTTCGCCCACACGACGAAGACGTCGGCGATCGGCGCATTCGAAATCCACATCTTGCTGCCGTTGAGCCGGTAGCCGTCGGACACTTTCTCCACGCGCGTCTTCATGCCGCCGGGATCGGAACCGGCATCTGGCTCGGTCAGGCCGAAACAGCCGACCCACTCGCCGGTGGCGAGCTTCGGCAGGTACTTCTTGCGCTGGGTCTCGTCGCCATAGGCGTAGATCGGATACATCACCAGCGACGACTGCACCGAGTTCATCGAGCGATAGCCGCTATCGACGCGCTCGATCTCGCGCGCGACCAGGCCGTAAGCCACATAGCTCGCATTGGCGCAGCCATACTCCTCCGGCAAGGTGACGCCGATCAGGCCGAGCTCGCCCATCTCGTTGAAGATTTCGCGGTCGGTCTTTTCCTCGAGATAGGCCTTGATCACCCGCGGCAACAGCTTGTCCTGCGCATAGGCCCGCGCGGTGTCGCGGATCAGCCGCTCATCCTCCGTGAGCTGCTCGTCGAGCAGGAACGGATCGTCCCACGCAAAACTTGCCGCCGCCGGCTTGTCCTTGGTCTGGGGGCGCACGCTCATGAAAAATCCTTTCGCGTAACAGCCGCACACATCGCGCGCGACCTCTTCAAGTTAAATCCTGCAGGATCAGCCTTCAAGCCGTTCATTGGAGACGATCTCGATCCCGAAGCCGGACAGTCCCTTGTAGTCATGCACCGACGAGGTGAGATTGACGATCGAAGTGACGCCGAGATCGCGCAGGATCTGCGCGCCGACGCCGACCTCGCGCCACTGTTTGTTGCGATCGGCTTCCGCGGTCTTGGTTTGGACCATGGGCTCGACCGGCACGCCCGCCGCGCCGTCGCGCAAATAGACCAGCACACCGCGCCCGGCGCGCTTGAAATGATTGAGCACCAGCTGCATGCGCGCCTGCCCGGTGAAGAGGTCCTTGACGATGTTGGGCTTGTGCAGCCGCGTCAGCACATTCTTGCCGTCGCCGATGCCGTTATAGACGAAGGCGGCGTGAGCGATCTCATCGAACGGCGAGCGGTAGGCGTAGCCCTGCAGCGTGCCGATCGGGCTTTCCGTGGTGAAGGTCGAGACCCGTTCGATCAGCTTCTCCCGGGCCTGCCGATAGGCGATCAGATCGGCGATGGTGACGTGCTTGAGGCGGTGGTGGGCTGCAAAGCGCGCGACCTGCTCGCCCTTCATGACAGTGCCGTCGTCGTTCATCAATTCCGAGATGACGCCGACCGGGGGTAGCCCTGCGAGCTTGCACAGATCGACCGCGGCCTCGGTGTGGCCGGAGCGCAGCAGCACGCCGCCGTCGCGTGCGATCAGCGGGAAGATGTGGCCGGGCCGGGCGAAATCATTGGCGCCGGCATTGGGATTGGCCAGCGCGCGGCAGCAGGAGGCGCGCTCCTCGGCCGAGATGCCGGTGCCGCCGTCGGGCTTGTAGTCGATCGAGACGGTGAAGGCCGTGGTATGCGCGGAATCGTTGTGAGCCACCATCGGGTCGAGCCGCAGCCGCCGCGCGTCATCGGGGGTGATCGGCGCGCAGACGATGCCGGAGGTATGGCGGATGATGAACGCCATCTTTTCCGGGGTGCACAGCGACGCCGCCACGATCAGATCGCCCTCGCCCTCGCGATCGTCATCGTCGGTGACGACGACAAGCTCGCCACGGGCAAAGGCCTGCAACACGTCCTGAACCGAATCCGCCATGTTTTCGAGGTCTCATCTTGATACTCTTGCCGCGAGTAAGTCAGAGACTTCAAATCGGCGGCACTAGCGATGCATTAGCCGGACTTGGCGGCGGGCGCCAGTCTTTAGGTCCCGGCATTCGCATGCCTCGGTTGCGGGAAGCAACGCCTCCCGCCGATTGGACCAATGCGACGGCCGGCGATACACTGGCCAACGACTGCCGATGGGCCAAGGGGTTGCTGAACCGCAGATGACGCTGACGATCTCGTCCATATTCAAACGTTGTTTCAAGCAGGCGAAGGCCGCGTTAGGCCTGCTTCTCGCCGCTCTCATCCTTCTGGCCGTCCCTGCGCTGGCCGAGACGTCCGGGAGCATCGAGCAGAATTTTGCCGGCTCGCTCACGACGATGCCGACGGAAGGCCTCGCCGTGACCGGTTCGTTCTACGTGCCGGTCTATTCCAGCGTTGCCATGAGCCAGGGCAAGGTCCGCGCGGATTTCTCCGTGACGCTGAGCGTCCACAATGCCTCGGAGAGCCGCCCGCTGGTCGTCAAGCGCATCGCCTATTTCGATACCGCCGGGCGGATGGTGGAGAGCTATCTCAAATCGCCGATCGCGATCAAACCGTTCTCGACCGTCGAAGTCTTCATCGCGACCACCGACGTCCGGGGTGGCACAGGCGCCAATTTCGTGGTCGATTGGGCCGCGACGTCAGAGATTGCCGAACCCGTGGTCGAGGCGCTGATGATCGGCGGCGTCGGCGCCGGGCATTACGCCTTCGTCAGTGTCGGCCGGCCGATCAAGGTCGTCGGCAAGAACTAGAAACGCCAAGAACACCAAGAACGAATGTGGGAGTGAACATGTCCGCCTCGACCAGCTTCGATTACGCCGCTCTGCTGCCCGCCGGCCTGCCCGCGCCCGCGGCAAGGTGGACGGGACTTGCGAAATACAGCTTCGTCGGCGGCAACAACGATCCCGACCAGGTGCCGGTAGACGGCCTGATCGACGCGGTCAATGCCGTGCTGAAGCGCGAAGGCAAGACGCTTGCCACCTACGGCCTCGCCAGCGGCCCGCAGGGCTACCGGCCCTTGCGCGAGTTTCTCTCTGCGAAACTGAAGCGCGATGCCGGCATCCAGTGCGGCGCTGACGACGTCATGATCGTGTCGGGCTCGCTGCAGGCGCTCGACCTCATCAACCAGACCCTGCTGGCGCGTGGCGACACCGTGATCGTCGAGCAGGAAACCTACCAGGGCGCGCTGAACCGGCTGACGCGGCTTGGCGTCACCGCGGTCGGTATTCCCCTCGATGGCGAGGGCATGCGGATGGACGTGCTGGCCGCAAAGCTCGCCGAGCTCAAGGCCAGGGGGGTGCGCCCGAAATACATCTACACCATCCCGACGGTGCAGAATCCGACCGGCACCATCATGCCGAAGACACGCCGCGCGGAACTGCTGAAGCTGTCGCAGGACTACGGTGTGCCCGTATTCGAGGACGATTGCTATGCCGACCTGATCTGGGACGGCAAGCGCCCGCCCGCGATCTACGCCATGGCGAAAAACGGCGGCGTGATCCACATCGGCTCGTTCTCCAAGTCGATTGCGCCGGCGCTTCGCGTCGGCTTCATCGTGGCGCCCTGGGAGATGATGTCGCGCATGCTGGCGCTGAAGACCGACGCCGGTTCCGGCGCGCTGGAGCAGATGGTGTTGTCGGAATATTGCGCGCCGCATTTCTCGACGCATGTGCCGAAGCTCACGCGCGGCCTGCGCAAGAAGCTCGACACCCTGATGGAGGCGCTGAACGAGCAGTTCGGCACATCAGCCGAATTCGAGGATCCCAAGGGCGGCATCTTTCTGTGGGTGAAGCTGCCCGACAATGTCGATACGCTGAAGCTTTATCAGGCCGCGCTGGCGGCCGGTGTCGCGATCAATCCGGGACCGGAATGGTCGACGCACAAGCCATATGCCGGCTGCCGGCTGCGGCTTTGCTTCGCCAGCCCCTCCGAGCAGCAGATCCGCGAAGGCGTCGCCGTGCTGGCCGACGTCTGCCGGAAGGAATTCGGCGTTCCCGTGCGCATCGCCAATGTGGAGCGTCGCGCGCAGAGTTGATCTCGTTGGGGGAGACAGGATTGCGGATACCGGCCGGGCTGATTGCCTTTCTGATGCTCTGCCTCGTCAGCCAGCCGGCGGCCGCCGACCGGCGGGTTGCGCTCGTGATCGGCAATGGCGCCTATCTGCACGCGCCGCATCTGCCCAATCCTCCGCACGACGCCGAAGACGTCGCGGCCGCGCTGAAGCGCACCGGCTTCGAGACCATCGTCGGGCTCGATCTCGACAAGAACAAAATGGAGGACGCCGCCATCAGGTTTGCGCGGGCGGCGCGCAACGCCGACGTGGCGATCTTCTATTACAGCGGACACGCGCTGCAATATGCCGGCGTCAACTATTTGATTCCGATCGACGCCGAGCTTGCCGACGAGGCCGATTTGCGCCGCGCCACACGGGTCGACGATATCCTGGAGGACCTGAGGCAGGCCAAGAACCTGCGCATCCTGGTGCTGGATTCCTGCCGCGACAATCCGCTGGCCGATCAGCTGAAGCGCTCGATCGGCACGACGCGCAGCGCCACCATCCAGCGCGGGCTTGCCAAGATCGAAAGCCCCGACGGTACCATCATCTCCTATTCGACGCAGGCCGGCCGGACCGCGGCCGACGGCGACGGGCGCAACAGCCCCTACACGACCGCCTTTCTCAAGCACATCGAGGAGAAGGAAGACATCTCCACCGTCTTCCATCACATCAGCGCCGATGTCTATTCCGTCAGCGGCGGCGGCCAGGTGCCGGAATTGTCGCTGTCGTTCTTCGGCGAGTTCTATCTCAACGGCAAGCTGCAGATCACGGTCACGCCCGGCAAGCCGATGCCCGCTGATCCCTGTGCCGATGCCGCCGAGCACTGGAAGAGCACGGAAGCCGTCGGCAGCGCCGCGGCGTTCGAGGATCATCTGGCGCGCTTTCCCAACTGCGCCTATGCGGGCCTTGCGCGGGCCCGGATCGACGACCTCAAGGGCAAGGACAAGACTCGGAAGAGCGAGGTCGAGATCGCCTTCTGGAATTCGATCAAGGACAGTCGTGACGCCGCCGGATTCAGGGATTATCTGACGCGGTTTCCAGACGGCGTGTTCGCAACGCTGGCGCGCGATCGCCTTGCGGCGTTGAGCGCTCCGCAGGCCGCGCTGACGCCGCCTGCCGCACGCACCAACGACGATGCGCCGGCAACAGGCGCGGACGCATCCTGCGCTTCCGAACCCAAAATGAAGTCGCAGACCGGCAATCGTCCGGTCACCCTGACGTTCAAGAACGTCTCCAGCGAGGCGTTGAGCGCTTACTGGCTGGATTATGGCGGCAAGCGCGTGTTCTATCGCCGTCTCGGCGGCGGCGAGTCCTACACGCAGCCGACCTACATGACCCATCCCTGGGTCTTCGTCGACGCGTCAGGCAAGTGCCACATGGTGGTGCTGCCCGACCCGGGGCGCAGCCAGGTTTCCGTGCGCTAACTCACCGCACCGAGAACGGCGCCTGATAGGGCCGGCCGAACGGCACGCCGTTGATCACGGTCTGGAACGGCTTCAGATACGCCTTGCCCTCACGCTTGTTGTTGCGGGTGTCGAGGAAGCTCACCGGCCCTTCGACGAGTTCCATGATCGTGACGTCGCCGGGCGCGCCCAACTGCAGCGTGCCGATCTTCGGCGCGCGGTTGATGATCTTGGCCGGCGCGCTCGTCGCCATCGTCACCACCTGCTCCAGCGAAAAGCCCATCGCCATGAACTTGCTCATGACGTTGGGCAGGAAGGGGATGCCGGGCGAGTTGCCGGAGAAGACGTGGATATCGGACGATAGCGTGTCCGGCGTGCAGCCGCCGGGGATCGCGACTTCCGCCACGGTGAAATCGAAGCTGCCGCCGCCATGGCCGACGTCGAAGATCACGCCGCGCTGCTTGGCGGCGAGCGCCGCCGGCAACAGCTTGCCGTCCTGCACGATGTTGGTGAAGACGTTCGACATGTTGGGAAAGCCGGAATAGGCGTGGGTCAACACGTCGCCCGGCCGCAACAGATCGAGGATCTGCGACATCAGCTCCTTGGTCTCGACGCCGCCGATATGCACCATCATTTTGGCCGGCCAGCCGCACATCTCGCAAGCCTGGATGCCGCGCTTGAGCGGCTCGAGACCATGTTTGAAGATGACGTTCTCCGACATCCGCACCTTGACTCCGATCAGGAAGTCCGGGTTTTCGGCGAGCGCCATGGCGCAGGCCTCGGTTTGCGCATTGTCGATGTTGTAGAGCTCGGCGACGGGAAACGCGGAGAGGCCGTTGTTGGCGATATGGACAAAGGCATACATCCGCGCCCGCGTCTGCGCCACGATGAAGCGCCGCAGCGCCGCGAGATTGTTGACGCCGGCATCGCCCGCCGAGACCACGGTCGTGGTGCCCTGGAATTGCACCAGTTCGTCGGCGGGAATGCCGATCGCCGAGCCGTAGGGATAGACGTGGCAGTGCAGGTCGACGAGGCCGGGCGTGACCAGCTTGCCCGAAGCGTCGATGGTTTTGGAGGCCCGGGCGACGGGGATGTCCGTCTCGATCGCCTCGATCACGCCCCACCGAATTCCGATGTCGCTTCTGCCCTTCAGCGACTGACTGGGATCGAGCAGATTGCCGCCCTTGATGACCAGATCGTACTTGTCGTTCGGCCCCATCGCGGCGCCCGCGGGCCCGGCGATGCCCACGGCGGCGGCTGAGGTCGAAAGCGCAAGGAAATCGCGGCGTGACAACGCGGACATGATGCTCCCCCCGATATGTTTTTATGAAGGAATGATGCGCCTGTGGCCGGTGTTTGACAAGCAGGCCCGCGAGACCCGCGCGGGTGAGCTGCCAAAACGAATGATGGGCGCGCTGGCCTTGCCTGTCGCGCTGCTTTACGCTGCTTGCTCCAAAGAGACAGCAGGCCGGCAAACGGCCTCAAAGGGAGACGCTCATGAACGCGATGCAATTGTTCGCAGGCGCATTGTGCCTGTTCGCTTCCACCGCCGCCTTTGCCGATGACCCCCTGCCCCGCGCCAAGCCCGAAGAGGTCGGCATTTCCAGCGAGCGGCTGGCACGGATCGACAGCGTCCTGAAAGCGGACATCGATGCCGGACGCATCCCCGGCGCGGTGATCGCGATCGCCCGCCGCGGCAAACTCGTGAAGCTCGACGCCTACGGCTTCCGCGACAAGGCGGCGAACGTCGCCATGACCACCGACACCATCTTCAACATCGCCTCCATGACCAAACCGATGACGACGGTCGGCGCGCTATTGCTGTACGAGCAGGGCAAGCTTCTGATCGACGACCCCCTGTCGAAATACTTTCCGAAATTCGCCGACATGAAAGTCGCGGTGCGCGACAATGGCGAACCGACCGCGGACACCGTGCCGGCCAACCGTCAGATCACCATTCAGGATTTGATGCGCCACACCTCCGGGCTGATCTATGGCGGCCGCGGCAACACCGTCGTGCACAAGATGTACCCGGCCGGCAGCGGCGACGCTTCGCGCGACTATGACGGCGCGGCCTTCATGGACAAGCTCGCATCGCTGCCGCTGCTCTGGCAACCCGCGACCGTCTGGGACTATGGCTTCGGCCTCGACGTGCTCGGGTTGACCATCGAGAAGATCAGCGGGCAGTCGCTCGGCCAATATTTGCAGGCCAATCTCTGGGCGCCGCTCGGGATGACCGATACCGGCTTTGCGATCTCGCCCGACAAGGCCGCGCGCTACGCCAAGCCGCTGCCGGCAGATCCCGACACAGGCAAGCCGCAGGCGCGCAGTCCCGAGTTGACGCAAGCCATCAAGTTCGAATGCGGCGGCGGCTGCGCCGCGTCCACCGCCAGCGACTATCTGCGCTTCGCCTCGATGCTGATGAACGGCGGCCGCTTCGGCGAGGCCCGCCTGCTCGGCTCGCGGACGGTGGCCTACATGCTGTCGGACCAGCTCGGACCCAACATCAGGAATCTGGTCGGCAACGCCGATCCGACCCGCGCCGACTACGGCTTCGGCTTGGGCCTTGCCGTCCGCACGACACCCGGCGTGGTCAGGATGATGGGCTCGGTCGGTCAGTTCTCCTGGCCCGGCGCCAGCGGCACCGACTGGTGGGCCGACCCGAAAGAAGAACTGGTCGTGGTGTATCTGTCGGCGGCGCCCGGCCCGCTGCGATGGCACTATCGCCAGAAGATCAACGCGCTGGTCTATCAGGCGCTGGTGGAGTAGCGCGACGCTAGGTCGCACGCAGCGATGGCGTCTCTCGCGGGATAGCTGAATGGCTGTTCAGAATTCTCTCGCAGTTCCAACGGAACGTTCCTTCTCACCGCAGGTTTAATCCGCACTTATCAGTGAGGAGGACACCATGAAGAAGTTTGGTTATGTCATCGCGGCGCTCGGTGCGATCGCGGTTGCGGCGCCCACCATTGCCAGCGCCGAGACCGTCGTCATCAAGCGCGGCGGCTATCATCACGATTGGCACGGCGCTCGCGCCGAGGTCCGCCGGGATCGCGGCTGGCATGAAGGCTGGCGTCACCATGATCACGACCGTGTCGTGATCAAGGAGCGTCGCGGCTACTAAGAGATCAAGGTCGACACGGCAATGGCCCCGCAAGGGGCCATTCGCTTGTGTGTTGCCATCAATCCCACGCCGGTGAAAAGCCGGGGGCCACGAAGCGTTTGTCCTTCGGCAAGCCCGCGATCTTCTTTCGATCGTCGTCATCGAGCCTGACCTTGAGCGCGTCGAAATTGGCCTGCTGGCTCTCGCGGCGCGCGGCCTTCGGGATCACGGCCACACCATCCTGGTCGAGCAGCCATTTCAGCGCCACCTGGGCCGCGCTGGCATTGTGCTTCTTGCCGATCGCGATCAGCGTCTCATCGGAGGTGGCGTTGCCCTTCGCCAACGGAGCATAGGCGACCAGCGGGATCTTGTGCGCGTCGAGATACTTCTTGACCTTGGTCTGGTCGAGCATCACGTGGTACTCGATCTGGTTGCAGGCGATCGGCGCCTTGATCTCCTCGACCACGGTGCGCAGCAACGCGATGTTGAAGTTGGCGACGCCGATAGCGCGGGTGCGCCCCTCCTCCTTCAGCTTCATCAGCGTCTCGCACACCGACGGCAGGTCCATACCGGGCTTCGGCCAGTGCACCAGATAGAGGTCGACGACATCCAGACGAAGCTTTTGCAGACTCGTATCGAAGGCACGGCGCATGGCGTCGGGGCTAAGATTCTCGTTCCAGACCTTGGTCGTCACATGCAGCTCGCTGCGCGGGATACCGCTTGAGGCGATCGCAGCACCGACCGCCTCTTCATTTGCATACATTTCCGCGGTGTCGAGGTGACGATAGCCGAGCGCAAGTGCGCTCTCGACCGCGGCGCGGCAAGCATCGCCCTGCATACGGAAGGTGCCGAAGCCGAGCCGCGGCATCCGGATGCCCTGGGTATTGAAATAGTCCATGAGAACTCCCTGAAATTTTTGCGACGCCCTGCGCACGGCAAGACCGAAAACGCGCGTTGTTGTGGAGTGGTTTGAGAACGGCGGGACCAGTAGTTTGCCCGCAAGGGCGGCAGCAGATCAAGACCGCGCAAGTTGCCAGACACAATGCGGCACGGCGGTTGATACCACAGGCCCATGCCGCAGGACCAGCGCGTGTGAAAGTTCGACTAGCGTTTCCAGTCGCAGATGCCGCCGCCGGACCTGCACGGCCAGGCCTGGATTCGCGTGTCCATCGCCTGTGCGTCGAGCGGATTGCCGTGGCGGTGCGCGAGTTTTACGCGCGATGCGCCATGCCGCCGCTCGCTCGCGACATGGGTCAACCGGTGCGGCGTCGCCGCCCGGACACTGCGGATGGAGACCGGCTTCGGCTCGACCTTGAGATCGTTGCGGGCCCAGGCCGGCTCGCTGCTGCGATCGCCTTTGGCCTCGACCGCGACTGGCGCAAACTGCGTCGGCGGTCCGAGTGGAGCTTTGGAGAACACGGCCTTCGACAAATCGAGGGTGAGGAAATCGCCAGGGCGATAATCGGCCGCCGAAACGCTGCCGGACGCGAGCAGCGCGCCGGCAAGCACCGCGGGAACCAGGCATTTCAGGATCATTGCGGCCTCCTGAGACGCAAAACGACACTCCCCCTCTTTGGTCTATTTAGGGACCTTTCGGTTCGGGTCCAGTGCCAACCGCCGTCAAGGTTACCTGGAACCCTCATTTCTCGAACGCGCCATAAACCAGATTCTTCAGCGTGGTGCGGATCCGACCCCGCTGCGCGACGGTCTGCGCCATGAAAACGACGATCATGTTCTCCTGCCGGTCGACCCAAAAGGTGGTGCCGCCCGCGCCGGACCAGCTCATCTCGCCAACCGAGCCTTCATAGGGAACGACGCCAACCTCGGTTCGCACCGCAAAGCCGAGCCCGAAGCCGAAGCCGGGTCCCGGCGAATAATACGGTCCGGGCACCACGCCCGAGCCTGGCCCGACATGGTTGGCGCCCATATAGGCCACGGTTTTCGGGCTGAGATAACGCTTGCCGTCGAGAATGCCGCCATTGAGGATCATCTGCGCAAAACGCGTGTAATCGTCGATGGTCGACACCATTCCGCCGCCGCCGGATTCCATCTTCCGAGCCTCGCGCGGATCGTTGAATTCCGCGCCGATCCCGATCGTGCGGTCGTTCGGAAACGGCTCGGCTATCAGCGGCTTCCTGGCGTCATCGGTGACATAGAAGCTCGTGTCCTTCATGCCGAGCGGATCGAGCAGGCGCTCCTTCTCGAACTGATAGAGCGATTTGCCGGACACGATCTCGATGACGCGACCGAGCACGTCGACCGACTGGCTGTAGTCCCAGGTCGTGCCGGGCTGATAGGCCAGCGGCAATTTGGCGAGCCGGTCGGTGAACTGTGCGAGGCTGGGGTCGTCTGCTCCGAGATTGGCGTCGACATAGGCCTTCTTGACCATCCCCTCCCCGAAGAAGCCGTAGGTCAGCCCGGAGGTGTGGCGCATCAGATCCTGGATGGTGATCGGACGTTTCGGCGGAACGAGATCGAGGTGAGGCTTGCCGTCCTCGCCGGTGCTCTCCATGCCGACCTTCACGTCCTTGAATTCCGGGATGTACTTTGAGAGGGGATCGTCGAGCTGCAACTTGCCGTCCTCGACCAGCATCATCGCCGCGACCGTCGTGATCGGCTTCGACATGGAATAGATGCGGAAGATGGTGTCCGGCGTCATCGGCGCCTTGGTGGCGGGATCGCGCACGCCGAAGCTCTTGGAATAGGCGGTCTGCCCGTTACGCCGGATCAGCATGATCGCGCCGGGAATCTTGCTGCTATCGACTTCGTTCTGCAGATAGCCGTCGAGACGCGCAATGCCCTCGCTCGAGAAGCCGGCCGCCGTCGGATTTGCGATGACGGGCCCTTCGGCACGTGCCTGAACGGCGACGGCAAGAAGGGCGAGGCCGACAATTCCGGCATGGCGAAGGCGACGAGCGGAATGCATGCTTGATCCTCCCTGTTCTCTTTGTTCAGCGTGACCGAAGTCCGCCGATTGCAGGCGATATTCGCGTCAGCCGGGCACGATGACAAGAGCGCTGAGCAAGCCCGAAGACGAGATCGTGATAAACAAGCGTCAGCGCTCCCGCGGCGCGATTTGCGTCCGGGTGATGCACTATACCGTCGCTCCCTCGAAGCAAAGGGCGCAGGGAATGCCGGGCGCTGGCCGCACCCGCAAGCCTCGTGGGCTGAAAAGGAAGAATGCCCACAAGTCGTCAGGTAAGGCCGAAATCGCACGGCACTCCCTGCGCAATGGCTTTACGGCTTACTCCGCGCTCTCCCCGGGGTACCGGGCTTTCTAGCCCCCGTCGTCTTCCGACTTGAGATCGGCAGACTTGATTCCAGCATCGGGAAATCAGGACCACACGGCTTGACCGTACGCGATTGTGCCGCACGTCTTGCGCCGCAACCGCGTCCATCGCAGCCCGCCTCACGTCTGGTGACGAATGGCCGAACGTCCCTCGTGTCGAGGCGGGATGGCTTCTTTAAATCATAATTTCGTTCTTTCGGAAATAGATATATTTTTGCGAGGCGCGATTGACTCGTCGGGCAAAACAGGCGGCGGATTTTTGCTTGCCCGTCGTGTGCCACGGCAACGCTCCAGCAATGGCCGGTGCGACCGTATCCGGCAGAGGCAATGTCTGCTTTAAGCAGACTTCGCAATTGGGCTCGCCGGAGTCCGTTTAGGCCACAAGCGGACATCACGCCTAAGGCTGAGGCCGTGCTTTTGCTCCAATGAAGTGACCATGGGCAGAACCGAGCGCGTTATTTTTACAGCGCATGAGCTTCGAGGTTCTCCGCCAACCACTTGCTGCCGGTGTCGTTGACACCGACCCATTCCGCCTTGTTGCCGGTGATATTCAGGACAAGCAACTGGTCATCCGTACCAACGAACGCTTTCAGTCGGTCCCGTATCTCTGCCGGTGTTTTGTTGGACCGTATAATCCAAACTGTCTCAAGGTGGTGCCACCATGCGCCGAGTGATTGGATGGCTTCGACAAGATCGTCATATGCCGCACCGCTTGGCGGATGAATATCGTAGGCGATGAGGATCGTGGCTTCGCGTTTTGTTTCAATCAAATGCCTGAGGGCTTGATGTTCCGGCCCAGCTCCTGACAGAAATCTTCCAATTTCGAGATAGGAGACGTGACCACCTGATTGTGCGTTTGCAATGTGCTTGACCGCGCGCAATCCCGTTGCAGGATCTTCGCCAAGATACCACAAGTCGCCATTGTCGCTTTCGTGGATAAGGATTTCGCGGGCCGGCGCTTCGTCTTGCTGACTGCTCATCTTGGCTCCGCTGGGCGAGTTGACCACCTCATCTTCAATGTCTCCACCAGGTCCTTCTGCAAGCATGCGGTCAAGCTGCTGTCGCCAGTAATTCCCGAGCACGCATCGTGGGAGTTAACAGCCCTTCAAAGCCTTAGATTTTCTTGCGACCTTGGAGACGGCGGCAACTTCAGAAGTGAGAGCTTGCGAACGACGCAAGGGAGAACATGGCAATAGCCAGTCCGACAGACACTAGAAGTGCGTCCCGGACCTCGTTCTTCACTCGCGTTGATTTTGAGCTTCGCCATACAGGGATGACGGCGGGAAACTTAAAAAGTTCCCTATTGCCGCCAATTGCCGGCCTAGTCTCCGTCCGAACAGGTCGCTTTTCGACCGTCTTCACGCTGGCACCCTACGTCGAGCAACTCTCCACAAACCCACGTCGGTAACCGAGAAATAGCGCGTCACGACATCGATCGCCTCAGGACTGCTTCTGTCGTCGCCGTGAACCGCAGCTGAGATTTGGCTTCACAAGACAGCCTCAACGAGACCGAGATTTTTCGCTTCCTGCGCTTCGAGATACCAGTTCATTGGAGCTTTCTGCAGGACATCCTCAAGCGTCACGCTTGATCCGACGATCAGATTCTGGAAACCCTCGTTTTGAATGGCAATCGAGCACTCGATTTCATTCAGCGTCGCTTTTACTACGGCAACGCACGCCGTCAGGGGGCCATCAATCGTCAAGGTCTTTGACAATTTCCGCTCATGGATCATCAGCCGCGAGCCGCGTGCGAGGTATCGATTGGGCTTGGCGAAAAAGCTCATGAATGTCGTGCCCGCCGAATAAATCGCGGCTTTTCCGAGAAAGACAAACCGGCGTTCAGGCTCCATTTCGCTTGCGAAACGCACATCCTCTCCCATCATTCGAGCGACCTCTGGATCGCCACCCAACGTCGATAGCTCAATGACCACGATGTCTCTGCTGGAAGAGTCATCGAACTGCTTTCTGAATTTTGTGTACATTTCGTAATCGACCACGCCCGAGAGGGCGATGGCGGGGGATTTGAACGCGGTCGCGGGGAGCGGCACCATTTCCATCGGAATCTCCATGAGTTGCCGCATCTCATGCAGATAGCGTGCCGCAAACGCTCGGTTCGCTGTTAAAATATCTGCGGGCGGCTTTCGCGCGCAACGCTGCACCCGCGCCGAAACCAATCTTAAACCTTACGCACGCTACATTAGCAGATGGCCAGTAATCCACCACCAGTGGAACCTTGTTTAGCCGCTTGGGAACGCGGCATGCATCGCCTTGCCGAGTGGATGACGCGCGGCAACAGATGGCCGGAGCCTGCCCGGCCCTTGGTCCCTACGCGAGAATCGCAACCATCCCGCAAGGACCAGCCAGCGAGACAGCCGTCCCCTCCGCGCTAATAAATCGCGGACGGGAGTGGCGCCTCAGCAACTCTACCAGCCAAACGAGTGACGTATCTGGCGCAGCACCGCCAAGGTGCCATCGGTGTAGTAGCCGTAATTCCAATACTGGTCGGCCGCAAACGCAGCACAAAAAACGAATATCGCCGTCCAGGCCAATTTGCCCATGGTTGGTCACCTCAAAAAAATGCGACATTCCATGAAAGCCCGCTCGAAAAGGCTGTAGAAATCCGGGAGTGCCTTATCCGAGCGAGCGCGTAGAGCTCGAAATGCAAATCATGCAGTACCGGCATTGATCAGCCGGATCACCAATGACGAGTTCATCAAGCGCGCCCAGGAGAAAATCGCCGAGCTTGAGCAGAAGCTGCGCCCCATATCGACGAGTAAGCTAGGCTTGCCCCGGCAACAACGCGACCTAGCTCAAAACTGCTAGGTGGCGTTGTCCTCAGCCCCGGAAATCGCAATCCTCCGGCAATAGCTATTCCCATCTGAAGGCCCGCCCGTCTGTGCACTTGTGCACCGACCATCCCAATTTGGGTTCAGGCGAGCCTGCCGGCATGTCCGTAAAGTGCCAATTTCAGAAGTCGGCCCGCGCAAACGCCCGCTTTCCTTCCGACAGCGACCGAACTGCGGTGATCGCCGGAGGTCCGGTTCGTATGCGCCACAAGCGGACGATCCATTGGCGTCGTCAGTGCGTACCGGATAGATTGGCCACATGCTTCCATAACAGGATCGGGTTGCCATGCGGTTGCTGTGGCTGGTGGTTTTCCTTGCTGCAACGTCGCCGGCGTTCGGCAGGTTTGTGGGCGTGGACGTGGAGCGGGTCCCGGTCGCCAGGCTGATTGAAAACCTGGAGCAGATCGCCAGGGACAATCCGACCAGCGTCGAGGCGCAGCTGAACCTCGGTCGTGCGCATGGCATGGCCTACGCCCAGAAGTCAGACCCGCTGACGGTGCCGAAGGCCTATCACGGCATGGAGCCGCCATCTGTTCCTTTCGGCACCGTAACGACCGCTGCCGACGCCACGCTTGGCGCCGCCTCATGACTATTATTCGCCACGATTGCTTTGAGAAAAATATCGGTCCCAGCCTAGCACGCGTGTCGTCAAGGCAGCACCGTCTATCGATTGATTGCCTATCTGATCGACGACTAGTTAAATTACAGTCCGAGAGTATCCGGTCCGTCTTTCAACACGACATAATATCGGAAGCCGGATAGACCGGTCGTCACTCGACGTGAAACGTGGAAACGAAAATTTGCCACCGGTCATCCGGCCGAATGAGGTTGTAGGAATGCCGCCATTTCCGGACAACGCTGCCGTCCGGTCGGGTATTTTGCCACTCCAATGTGGCAAGCACACTCCGGCCTCCGATTGGCTGCACCGCCAGGTCAACGAAGCGAGCGCCGCTGGCTCCCTCTCGTTCATAACGATCAGTTACTTCCTGAAAAAACGCGGCCAACTCCTCGCGGGACTGAAAACAATGGGTTGAGCCGTCCCCTCGCATCGAAACGCTCGGCACGGAATAGAACATCGAGATCGCGGTACCGTCCCTCTCGGCGAAGGTGCGGTTGTAATCGTCGAAGAATTTGCTGATCTCGTCGGCCAGACCCTGCGGCATGTGACCTCCAACGATGGAGCGGAAACGAAGGTTAGGATAGCCCGAGCGCAAACCCCGACCAAATGCTATTTGCGAGCCGCCAAATGTCCGTTATGGGTCCAGACTCGGACCTCGGGCTGTGGCAGCGCCAGTCCGCTCATCCTCCGATAACGGAAGTGCCGCGACCGTTGCGGCATGTCCGAAAGGTGCCAATTTCAGAAGTCGGCCCGCGCAAACGCCCGCTTTCCTCCCGACAGCGACCGAACTGCGGTGATCGCCGGAGGTCCGGTTCGCATGCGCCACAAGCGGACGATCCATTGGCGTCGTCAGTGCGTACCGGATAGACTGGCCACATGCTTCCATAACAGGATGGGGTTGCCATGCGGTTGCTGTGGCTGGTGGTTTTCCTTGCTGCAACGTCGCCGGCGTTCGGCAGGTTTGTGGGCGTGGACGTGGAGCGGGTCCCGGTCGCCAGGCTGATTGAAAACCTGGAGCAGATCGCCAGGGACAATCCGACCAGCGTCGAGGCGCAGCTGAACCTCGGTCGTGCGCATGGCATGGCCTACGCCCAGAAGTCAGACCCGCTGACGGTGCCGAAGACCTATCACGGCATGGAGCCGCCATCTGTTCCTTTCGGCACCGTAACGACCGCTGCCGACGCCACGCTTGGCGCCGCCGCCCAGGCGCATCTGGAAGCCGCGTTGAAAGCGTACGGGCGGGCATTGGAATTGGACAAGGACAACCTTGTCATCCACCTCGGCCTCGCCTGGCTGACCGAACAGGCCGGCAGGAAGGACGATGCGGTGAAGCAGTATCGAACGATCGCAACCGAGGCCTGGGAGAAGGAAAAGCGCCTGACGATGCTTGGTCTCGGCGGGCAGACGCTGACCGGTGAAGTCGCCTCTTACCTCGTCCCGCTTCTCGACGCCGAGAAGGACAAGCGCGAGATCGAGACGCTGAAGGATCACGTCGCCACCCTGGGAAAGCTGCCGTACCCGGTCACTCCCATCGCAGTGCCGCTGGCCGATGGGCTCACCGCCGCCGACCTCGAAGCACCCGATGCGCGGGTGACGTTCGACGTGGACGGCAGCGGGTTGGGCCGCGAATGGAGCTGGATTACCCCCAAAGCTGCCTGGCTGGTGAGCGACCCGAGGCGCGATGGCAAAATTAACAGCGGCCGGCAATTGTTCGGCAATTTCACGTTCTGGATGTTCTGGAGCAACGGATACGCGCCACTGGCCGCCCTCGACGACAACCGCGACGGCATCCTGACCGGCAACGAACTGGCCGGCCTCGCCCTATGGCACGATGCCAACGGCAATGGCGTGGCAGAACCCGCAGAGGTCAAGCCGCTTCCGGCTTATGGAATTGTCGCTCTATCGTACAAATGGAAGACACTGAATGACCAACCCGACCAGATCGCCTTCAGCCCGAACGGCGTGGTGTTCCAGGACGGAAAGACGCGCCCCACCTTCGACCTGGTCCTGAAGGCGCAGCTTGGCTTCCCAGCCACGTTTCGTGCGCCAAATGCGTCGGGGAACAACCCCTAATTGCTTAAAAGACGGGTTGTGGTCGACTTGACACGCAACGGTTTGCTGAACCTGTGACAGCCGCGTCTCCGAATGCCTGACAAAGAGATCGCGTAAGTGACGGCTATAGTTGAGCGGCAGGCAAAACTTCCGCTATGGGTCCAGACTGTGTGAAAACGTCCGCGAGCGGAGAACGCACAGAATTGTTTTCTCCTCTTCTTCTTTTGATGGCGCTGCCAGAGTGGTTCTTTTCTTATTCAATGTCCATCGAGGCAAACGTTCTACGCGAAAGTTCGACGTCGGAATTTTCACACAGTCTGGCTTTGCTCTCAATAACGGACATCGTAAGGCACGCCTGTGAGGTCCGAAACGTGCCGCTAGCGGACTCCGCATAACAATCGGACTCATGCGCCGAACCAATCATTCGATGACCTCGTCTGCACCGGCCAGCAGTGTCGGCGGGACTTCGAGTCGAAGGGCCCTTGCTGTTTGCAGATTGATGATAAGTTCAAACTTGGTTGGCTGAATGACGGGCATATCGATTGGTTTTTCTCCCTTGAGGATGCGGCCGACATATCCGGCGACCTGGCGATAAATCTCGGAAATGTTTGCTCCGTAGCTCATCAGGCCCCCAACCTCCGCGAACTCGCGGGACGTATAGACAGCCGGAATGGAGTGGCGGGCCGCCAGGGCAACCAATTGGACGCGGCGGCTGGTAAACAGAGGATCGGCAATGATCAAGAACACGGGCTTCGGTTTTTGGGCCATCGCTGGAAACGCTGCATCGATCTCGCGGCTGTCGCTCGCTTGGACCACGGTGATCTGCAGCCCGGCGGCGGTCGCCGTCGTTTGAATGTCCTCCACGGCTGCGTGGGCCACGGCATTGCGCGGATTGACAAGGACGACAACATCGACGTTCCCCGGCACCAGCTCCCGCAGAAGGCCAAGGCGCTTCGGGCCCAGTTCTTGGGTGAAATAACTCACGCCCGTTGCATTGCCTCCGGGCCGGTTGAGACTGTCGACGAGACCGAGCTTGACCGGATCCGTCCCGACACTGAATACGATCGGAATTATCTTGGTTGCAGCTTTGGCCGCGAGCGGCGCAGCAGTGCTGCCGGGTGCAACGATGACGGCCACCTGACGGCGGACAAGGTCGGCTGCCAACTCCGGCAAGCGATCGAATTGGTCATCCGCCCAGCGAAACTCGATCGCGACGTTCTGGTGTTCGACATAGCCGGCTTTGCTCAGCCCCTGGCGGAAAGCCGCAACCAGATTCACGCGCGGTTCGAGTGATCCATCGTTCAGAAACCCGATAACCGGCGCCGACTGCTGAGCACGGACAACAGGCAGCCAGATTGCCGCCGTAGCACCGAGACATGTGATGAATTCGCGCCGACGCATGCGTCCCTCTCAGAACACGTCTTGTCGAACGCCAAAACCTACCATGTTGCAGTCGAACTACGAACGAAAAATGACAAGGAAATAGCGTCAAAACGCCCACCATACCCGATGTCCGTTTCGGGTCCAGACTGTGTGAAAACGTCCGCGAGCGGAGAACGCACAGAATTGTTTTCTCGCTGTTCTTCTTTTGATGGCGCTGCCAGTGGTTCTTTTCTTATTCAATGTCCATCGAGGCAAACGTTCTACGCGAAAGTTCGACGTCGGAATTTTCACACAGTCTGAGTCATCAGCGGACTTCCGAACGGACCGCCAGAGTGTCCGCTCCACAAGCGGACATTCGCTGACGGGTTCGCGGTCGTCGCTCAATCGCCCTCGCCCTCCGCATCGAGGCGGACCGTCTGGGCACCGACGGCGCCCGCCGCTTGCCGCTATACGTCGGCGACGATCAGGCGACGTCCTTCCCGGCGTGGTGGAGGACCGGCTAGTTGCCGCCCGACAGCATCTTCACAAGGCGGTAAAGATATTCATTGCCCTGGTAGAAGGATTTCACCAGCACGCGCTCATCCTTGCCATGGGCGCGGAAGTCGTTGATGTCGGTGGCCATGCCGGAATGGCCATAGGTCGGAATGCCCGCATTGCGCAGATAGCTGCCGTCGGTGGCGCCTGCGCTCATGACGGGCAAGACCACGGCGTCCGGCCAGGTCTCACGCGACAGCTTTTCGATCGCGCCGACGATCTCCTCGCTGAGTTTCGAGGGCTCGCTGAGCGTCGCCTGCCCTTCCTGGGTCACAACGATCTGGTCGTCTGCGAGCACGCGCACCAGCGTCGCCTTGATCTCCTCGATGGGTTCGCCGGGCATCACCCGGCAATTGACCTTGGCCGTCGCGAGCTGCGGCAGCGCGTTCACGGCGTGACCGCCCTGGAGCATCGTCGCGACGCAGGTGGTGCGGAGCTGCGCGTTGTCTCCGGGATTGTTGGCGCTGAGACGGGCGATGGCAGCGGGATCGGGGTTGTCGCCGGCGACAGCCTTCATGTCGGCCGCCAACTGTCCCGTCGCGAGCTGCGCCGAGCGTTGATAGAAACTGCGCGTGGTATCGTTCAGGTGCACCGGAAAATCGAACTTCGCCAGCCGCGACAACCCGTCGGCCAGGCGATAGATTGCGTTGTCCTTGCGCGGCACCGAGGAGTGCCCACCACTGTTCCTGACCTCGAGCTGGAAGAACACCGAGACCTTCTCGCTGGTCTGGATCGAGTTGCGGAACGCCTTGCCGCCTCTCATGCCGACGCCGCCGCCTTCGTTCAGCGCGAATTCGGCGTCGATCAGGTCGCGATGATTCCTGAGCAGCCACTGGATGCCGAGCGCATCCTGATCGAGGATCTCCTCGTCGGTCTCCAGCGCCACGATGATGTCGCGATCCGGCTTGTAGCCTTCCTGCCTGTAGCGGATCAGGTTGGCGATAAAGGACGCCGCCATGTATTTGTCGTCACTGGAACCTCGCGCGTAATAATAGCCGTCCTGCTCGATCAGCTTGAACGGATCGACCGTCCAGTCCGAGCGCAGCGCCGGCACCACATCGAGATGCGCCACCAGCAGGATCGGCTTGCGCGCGCCAGACCCATGCAGGCGGGCGACCAGATTGCCCTTGCGCGGCGCCGGCGAGAACACCTGCACGTCCGCATCAGGGAAGCCCGCCGTCTTGAGCCGCGCGGCCATCGCCTCCGCCGCCTGTTTGGTGTCGCCGGTCGCGGTCGTGGTGTCGATCTCGATCAGTTCCTTGTAGATGTCGTGCGCGCGTTGCTGGTCCGGCGTCAGGCTGTCGGCGCGCGCGACGGCGGGAAGCGCGAGCAGCGCGGAGAGCAAAACCAGACCGATGTAGCGTGCGCTCATATCGCCCTCCATTTTCTTTCGATCATACGAACAGGCCGTGCGACTTACGGCAAGCTCTAAAACCCGTCACCTCGCGCCGGTCACGTCAGCCTATTTTGCATCCTTCACCGCAATCACCTCGATCTCGACCAGGAAGCCGGGATTGGCGAGCGAGGCGACGCCGAGAACCGAGCGCGCCGGCAGGTTGGGTTGGCTGAAGAACTGCGTGTAACCCTTCATGAAGGCCCCGAAATCCATCGGCGCCGCCGGACTGTGCACCAGAAACACCTGCATCTTGACGACGTCGGCCATCGTCAAGCCAAGGCCTTCCAGGATTGCCTTGATGCGGGTCAGCACGCCGACGGTCTGGGTCGTGGTATCGCCATAGGCGGCAAGACTCTGCGGATCGGCGTCCTTGTTGACGGCGGGCGGCACCTGGCCGCTGACGTACCAGGTCGTGACCGGCCCCCTGACCTCGACCGCTTGCGCGATCGGAAAGGTCGAATTCGGAATCGGATGCCTGATCACTTCGGCGCGTGCGGTACTCGCGACCGATAGCGCTGCGACAAGCAGCAACGCACCGCATCTCATATTCGTCCCTCCCTATTTCCTTGCGTCCTTGACATCCTTTGCCGTCACCGCGTCGCGATAATCGTTGCCGAAATGCGTCCGCACGTAATTCACGACGGCGGCGACCTGATCATCGTTCATCATGTCGCCGAACGGCGGCATCGCGCGCTGGCCACGGACCACCAGCGTGATCGGATAGCCGCTCGATTGCAGGTTTTGATTTTTCGCAAGCGAGGGATAGGTCCCTGCCCCGCTGGCGCCTGTGCCGTTCGCCATGTGGCAGCCGCGGCAGACATTGTTGAACAGCTCCTCCCCACTCATCTCGACAAAGCGGTAGCCCGAGCTGAAAACGCGCTGGCCCTCCTGCGCCAGGGCGGCTGCCGACATCAGCGCCAGCAGACCAGCGAGAATGGCGCGCCTCATGTCTTCACCACGCGCTGGTGCAGCCGGGTGATGGCATCGAGCGCCGAGAGGATGGCACCCTCCTGCCAGGCCGGCAGCGCGGAGGCGTGCTCGCCGGCGAGCACGATGCGGCCGTCGATCTGGCAAAGGTTGTTGTAGTGCTGCGTGCGCCCTTCCTCGGACCAGTCGCCGCTGCAACCGAGCGTGAATGGAACGCGATGCCAGGCCACTGCGACGCCATTCTCGAACTCGCTTGTGTATTGCGGATGGATGGCGGCGCCGAACTCGACCGCGCGCTTGACGCGCTCCTCCGGCGGCATCGCCGTGAACTCGTAGGCGTTGGCGCCGTCGAACAGATAGGCGCCGAGCAGCACACCGCGCCCGGTCCGGTTGAAGGCGGTGTTGGGATAGGCGATCTGGCGGATCGGCAAATCGGTGTAGCTGATGCCGCCATAGATCGCGTCGTCCTCTTCCCAGAAGCGGCGCTTGAACTGCAACCCGATCTTGACCGCGCCGGCATAGGGCACGGCGTCGATCGCCGACTTCATGGCCGTGCCGACCTGGAGCGGCAGCTGGCTCAGGATCGAGAGCGGAATGGTGCAGACGCACCAGTCGGCGGTGGCGGTCTGCGGTTCACCCGCGCTCGTCGTGTCGACATAGCTCACGGAGACGCCACGATCGGTCTGCGCGATCCCCGTCACTTTCGCATTGTAGCGGATCAGGCCGCCGACCTCGCGCGCGAACGCCTTGCCGATCATGTCCATGCCGCCGACCGGCTGGAACATGGTGGTCTGGAAATTGTAGTTGGCGAAATTCTGCAAATAACGCCAGACGCGCGATTTCAGGATATCGGACAGCGCGACGGGATCGCTCGGCACCGGCATCGCGGTGAGCCCGCCGCCGGGCGCGGTGGCATAGCCGCGCGTTTCGGCGGAGAAGAGATTGGCCTTGTAGTTGTAGTTGCGGTCGAGCGCGCCCCAGGAGCGCAGCGCCTGCAACAGGATTTCCTGATCCTCCTTGGTCACGGCTTCGTCGAGCCGGCCCTGTCTGGTCGACTTCGCGAGCAGCTCCGCAATCTGGCCCTGGAAGTCCGCCTTCACGCTGCGGATGCGCTGCGGCGCGCCGCCGAAGGCGCGCGCGGCATGCAGATAGGCATTGTGGTTGAGCTGGATGAAGGATTCCAGCGCGACGTTGAGCCGCCTGCAGTAATCCAGCAGCGCGCGGTGATGATAGGGAATCCGCCACGGGCCGGGATTGATGTAGAGCCCGTCCTCGAACTCGCATTTTTGCGTGAAGCCGCCGAGCTCGGTAAAGCTGTCGCCGCCGCGCAAGGTCCAGTTGCGGCCGCCGGGACGTGCATTGTATTCCAGCACCTGCACCTTGTAGCCGGCGTTGCGCAATTCCAGCGCGGCCGTCATGCCGGCCAGTCCCGCACCGAGGATCAGCACGGACGCGCCCTTCGGGTCGCCTTCGAGCCTGACCGGGCCCTGATAGCGCGACTCCGCGGCGAAGCCGAGGCTGGTCATCGCGTGATACATCGCGGCACTGCCCGCCATCGCCCCTATCAGCGAAAGCAGATCGCGCCGCCTGACCCCTGAAGCTGCATCTTGCATGCGAATGATGGGAGCCGTCTTGGCCGTGCACTGTCAAGGAATAGCATATTCCCCCACACGGTTTATTGATCGTCGCAGCGCAAGCGCATCACCGATGCGCGCGACGCGGCCCTTTTCAATTATTTGACGCGTGCGCGACCGGCCATCCAATGTTAGCCTGATCGGCGGATCGTCTCGTCATCCGAACCGCCGCGTCCATGACGGCGGCAGACGGGCGTCCGGGGGAAACAATGGCGGATGTGACGCTCGACGGCCAAGGCGCCGTTCCGGCCGGTACGCAGGAGCTCGATCGGAGAGCAGCCGCGACAGACGGCGCGCAGGGCTGGCTCACACAACTCGAGAAATCGGCCCTGACGCCGCGCTACTACACCACGATCGTGCTGATCGTGCTGCAGGAGATGTTCGAGTTCTACGACTTCTTCCTGGTCGGCTATCTGGTCTCGGTGCTCGCGCCGGGCTGGCATCTCACCTACGGCCAGAGCGCGCTGATGCTGCTGTCGTCGGGCGTCGGGGCCATCGCCGGCGCGCTGATCGGCGGCAAGTTCGCCGACATCGTCGGGCGCAAGCGGATGATCTGGGGCGGCGGCCTGATCTTCGCGCTCGGCGCGGCCGGCATCGCGCTGATCCCGGACGGCGCCTGGGTCGAGTTCTCCCTGCTGCGCTTCGTCGTCGGCTTCGGCTCGATGGCGGCGACCACCGCGCAGAACCCCCTGATTGTCGAGATCACGCCGACCCGCTACCGCACCTTCGTCTCCAGCATGATGGTGGTGCCGGTCGCGCTCGGCACCATGTTCGCCGCGATGGTTTCGGCAAGCCTGTTGCCCGTGATCGGCTGGCGCGGCGTCGCCTTCACCGGCGCCGCTCCGATCGTCACCTCGCTCCTGATCCTCTGGCTCGTGCCGGAATCCGTGCGCTGGCTGTTGTCGCGCGGCCGCAACGACGACGCACGGCGCGAGGCGGCAAAGCTGCTTGGCGTTGCCGAAACCAGCATTTCGCTGCCGTCGGCGATCGCGCCCACAAAAAAGGCCGGCTCGATGGCCGACCTCCTTGGCGACCAGACGCGGTTCTGGTGGGTGGTGGTGATCTGGGTCGGTATCTCCACCTCCACCTATGGCGTGCAGCTGTGGGGCCCGACCATCCTGTCGCAACTGCTGAAGATCACGCCGCATGCGGCCGCCGGCTATTTCGTCTACGTCGCCATCGCCTCGCTGCTCGGACGCGTGATGTTCTCGGTGCTGCCGCTCTATATCGGCCGGCGCGGCGCGGCGATGGTCGGCACGTCAGTGTCGATCGTGGTGATGCTCGCGATCTTCGCCTTCTACCGCGAGTTCATCTTCGGCTACCCGGCCTTCGTGGTGCTGATCATCTTCGGCGCGGCGTTCTACAGCGGCATGTTCTCCAATATCTCGCCATACGTGGTCGAGGTGTTCCCGGTCTCGCTCGGCGGCCGCGCCTTCGGCCTGGCGCAGGCCTCCAACGGCATCGGCAAGATCATGGGACCAGTTTGCCTTGCGCTGATTGCGGGCAGTGGCGACCTCGTTTCGCCGAAGGCGACCACGGATGCGGTGGCACCCGCCTTCCTGTTCCTCGCGGCCTGCGAGTTCGCTGCACTGATCGCGATCTTCGCTTTCCGCCGCGAGCCGCACGGCAAGCCGATGGATATCGGCTAAAAAGAAAAGGAAAGAACATGCTCGATATCCCCGTTCTGATCTCCGGCGGCGGTCCGGTCGGACTGATGGCCTCGCTGCTGCTGTCGCAGCATGGCGTCAAGTCCCTGCTGGTGGAGCGCCACCCCGGCACGGCATTGACGCCGAAGGCGCGCGGCATCAATGCGCGCACCATGGAGCTGTTCCGGCAATGCGGCATCGAGGCCGCCGTCCGCGATGCCGGACTCTCGCAGACCGGCACCGGCCTGATCGTCTGGACCGAGACATTGGCGGGTCGCGAAATCCATCGCCTCGTGCCCGGCCGCGCCACCGCGAAGAACATGGCGATGACGCCGGTGAAGAATTGTCTCTGCGCGCAGGATGATCTCGAGCCGGTCATGCGGCGCTTCGCGGAAGCCGCCGGCCCCGGCGAGCTGCGCTTCAACTCCGAGCTGACGTCGTTTGCGCAAACCGCCGACGGCGTCACCGGCACGCTGACCAATCGTACCACCGGTGAAGAAACTCCATTCAGGGCGCGCTACCTGATCGCCGCCGAGGGCGCGCAGAGCAAGGTCCGCCGCACGCTCGGCGCAAAAATGGAAGGCACGGAGAAGGTCTACGACAGCGTCAACATCCTGTTCAACGCCAATCTCACGCAATGGGTCAAGGACCGGCCCGCCGCATTGTACTTCGTCGAGCTGGATGACCTTCGCGCGACCTTCCTCACCATCAACGGCACCGACCGCTGGGGCTTTTTGATTCACAGCCCGTCGAAATATGGCTGGAAGCCGGAGGATTTCACGGCGGAGTTTTGTGTCAATTTGATCCGCAAGGGCATCGGCGTGCCGGATATTCCGGTGACGGTGCTCGGCGTCAGCCCGTGGCAGGCGTCGGCGATCGTGTCCGACCGCTATCGCGCCGGCAATGTGTTCCTCGCCGGCGATGCCGCGCATGAAATGCCGCCGACCGGCGGCTTCGGCTTGAACACCGGTGTGCAGGACGTTCACAATCTCGCCTGGAAGATCGCCGCCGTGCTGCGCGGCGACGCCGATGAAGAATTGCTCGACAGTTATCATGCCGAACGCCAGCCGCTCGGGACGATCATCACCCAGAACTCGCTCGCCAACGCGATGTCGATGGGCCGCACCGAAAACAAGGCCGGCGTGTTGCCGCGGCGAGAGTTTTTGGCAGAGCAAGGTTTGATCTTCGGCGCGAACTACGAGTCGACGGCTGTCGTGCCTGACGGCACGCCGGCGCCCGCGCTGGAGGATATGGTCACTGAATACGTGCCCTCGGCGCGGCCCGGCGGCCGCGCGCCGCATGTCTGGCTCAAGCGCGGCAACGAGGAGATTTCGAGCATCGATCTGATCGGGCCGCATTTCCTGCTGATGGCGGGCGCGCAAGGCGACGCCTGGAAGCGCGCCGCATCAGCCGTCGCCATCGCATGGCCGCCGTTGGTTGCGCATGTCATCGGCAAGGACACCGAGGTCAGCGAGCCCGACGGCAATTGGCATGCGGCCTATGGCATCGAGCCTGACGGCGCGGTGCTGGTGCGTCCCGACGGCTATGTCGCCTGGCGCAGCCGCGGCGGCGTCGACAATCCCGATGCCACTTTGCGCGAGGTGTTCGATCGCCTGCTCGGGCGCGTGCCCGCGCTGGCCTAGGGCGTGTCGACGTCGACCCTGTGCAGGGCTTGGCGCGGAGGCATCCGCTCGCCGCACCGCCGCACTTTCAGATCAAAGGATTTCCGTCGGCGAGGCAGTCGACTATCGCTTGGTCAGCGCACGCCGATCGTATAACGGAATGTCCGCGTCTCGCCCGGCGGGATGTGCATCAGGCCGGGCTTGTCCGCGAACTCGCCGTCGAAATCGATCGGACTGGCGAAGCCGTACCATGGCTCGATGCAGAGGAACGGCGCGCCGCCGGGCTTCGACCAGATGCCGAGTTGGCGGAAGCCGTCCCATGACACTTCCAGCGCCGGACCTCTTGTCGGCGGCATAGCGCACGGAGGTGCTGGCGAGCTTGTCGAGAATAATGGCGTCCTCATCGAACAACCGCTCGGACAGATCGAGCACCCTGCCCCGGATCGGGCTCGGCCTGGGGTCAGGAAGCAACAAGCCATCTTTCAAGCGCCGGATTGGCGCGGGTTCGTCGGCCGAGAAGGTCAGCCGGTAGCTTTCCTTCGGCTGGCCCGGCAGCAACGGCCAGTTTAGCGCGGGATGTCCACCGATCGAACACGGCAAGACCTCATCGTTGGGATTTGCGATGGCCATCGTGATCTCAAGGTCGGCGCCGCGAAGCACGTAACTGAGGACCAGCCGGTAGGCGAACGGAAAATGCGTTCGCGTCTCGGCCGTATCGGCCTGCACGAGCCTGCACGATTGCGGCGAGCGATCGGTGAAAGTGAAATCGTTGTCCCGCGCCACGCCATGGCGCAGCATCCTGTAGACCTTGCCGCGAACGCGGATCTGCTCGTTCCTGACCTCGCCGATGATCGGAAACAGCAGCGGCGAATGCCGCGGCCATTCCGGGCCGGCCTGCCACAACAGCTCGAGTCCGTCAGCGGTCTGCAGCGAGCACAGCTCGGCTCCGTGGGCGAGCACGGTTGCGCTGATCCGATCGCTGCGCAGCGTATGCCTGTCGTCGCTCATGTCTGGCCTTTCCTAGCATAATCGACAACGCGTCAGGGCCGCAAATCCATGTCGATCCGCACGAAGTCGCCGCGATAGGTGACCTCGCCGAGATAGATCACGGTGCCGTCGGCGCTGGTGAAGACCCGCCGCACCTCCGCCACCGGCGAATTGAGCGGAACCTTCAAGAACTTTGCGACGTCGAGGTCCGCCGTGCCGATCGTCAGGGTCTGCTTCGCATGGGCGATCCTGGGATCGCGCATGTCATGCAGGATCGGGATCACCGTCTCGTTGCGAAAGCGTTTTGGCGATTTGCGGAAAACCGTCTCGTCGAGATAGATCGAGATCACACAATAAGGCCGCTTCTTGCGCGAGTGCACCCGGCGCATGAAGACGTAGCTGTCTGCCGGCCGGCCATCCTCCGGCAGCAGCGGTGCCGCCGTGTGGCTTTCGGAAATGTTGATGATCTCCGGCGAAGTGTCGCGATAGACCTCGGCAAGATCGGACAGCGTGGTCTCGACCTTCAGCCAGCGGTCCTGCTTCAAGGTCCCGGTCACGAAGGTGCCCTTGCCCTGCTGGGCCTCGATGACGCCGTCACGCGACAACAGATCGACGGCCTGCCGGATCGTGACGCGCGATACCCCGAACTCTTCCGCCAGGTCCTCGTTGGCGGGTAGTCGGAGGCCCTTGGCCCAGACGCCGCGCGCGATGCGCTGGCGGAAGATGTCGGCGATCTGCGCGTATTTCGGAACGTGGCTGTCGGCGATCAAATCCATGATTTGCTCTCCCGCTCGTTCGTCACGACATGACGAGAGCGGCGCCCCGCTCCCCGATCATCAGGCTGGTTGCATTGGTATTCGCCGACGTGATCTGCGGCATGACGGATGCGTCGATCACTCGCAGTTTGTCGACGCCGCGAACGCGCAGTTGCGGGTCGAGCACGGATCGCGCATCGCTGCCCATCCGGCAGGTGCCGACGCAATGAAACACCGTGCCGCCGGTGTCGCGCGCGAAACGCCAAAGACCATCGTCATCGGCTGCCGCCTCACCGGGAACCATTTCGGTATCCCAGAGATTGCGGAATGACTTTTGCCGATAGATGTCGCGGAGGATCTTCAATCCCGCCACGATCGTCTTGCGATCGATTTCTTCGGCGAAATAGTTCGGTGCGATGTGCGGCTGTTCGAACGGATCGGTCGAACGGATCGCAAGCTGCCCTCGCGATCTGGCATGGCACTGCCAGACCGACGCAGTGAAGCCGGAATAATCGTGCAAGGGCGCGCCGGGCTTGTCGACCGAGAGCGGCATGACATTGAACTGCACGTCGGGCCGGTCGCCGACCGCGTATTCGGTGCAGGCCGCTCCGCCGACCTGTCCGGCGCCGACCGTCAGCGGCCCGCGGCCGGCAAACATCCATTGCAGTCCCATGCGCGCCAATTCGACGGGATTGCGAACGTGATCGTTGAGCGAGATCGGCTGCTTCAGCCGGACGATCAGGCGGGCCTGATAGTGGTCCTGCAGATTGCTTCCGACGTCCGGGGAGTCGGCAATCACGGGAATGCCGAGACGGCGCAGCAGATCGGCAGAACCGATGCCCGACAGCTGCAGGATTTGCGGCGATTGCAGCGCGCCGGCCGAGAGAATGACTTCGCGATCGGCGCTGGCCTGCGAGACATGCCCTTCGCTGATCCATTCGACGCCATCAGCCGTCTGCCCGCGGAACGTGACCTTGCTGACCTGCGCGCCGGTCACGATCGTCAGGTTCGGACGCTGCGCGATCGGCCGCAGGAACGCCGATGCAGAACTGGTGCGCCAGTGCCGTCCGATGCCGAGTTGATAGGCGCCGACACCGAACGTCGTCTCGCCGTTGAAATCGGGATTGCGCGGCAGCCCGAACTCGACGCCGGCGTCGACCCAGGCGGCGGATGCCGGATTGTCGTTGCGCAGATCGGACACCTCGAATTCGCCGAAGCCGCCGTGATACTGGCTGTCGCCGCCGCGATAGCGCTCGTAGCGCCGGAAATAGGGCAGCGCCTCCCGATAGCTCCATCCGACGGCGCCAAGACGTTCCCAGTCGTCGAAGTCTTCATGCTGGCCACGGATGAAAATCAACCCGTTGATCGACGAGGAGCCGCCAATCACGCGGCCGCGCGGCCACACGATCGCGCGGCCGCCCGTGCCATCGCCTGGCTCGGTCTGGAACAGCCGCGAGAAGCGTTCGTTGTAGATCGTGCGGTAGTAGCCGACCGGAAGCTTGAGCCAGAAGTTGCGGTCCGAGCCTCCGGCTTCGAGCAGCAGCACGCGGCAAGCGGGATCGGCGGACAGCCGGTTCGCAACGACACAACCGGCTGAACCGGCCCCGACGATGATGTAATCGTAGCCTCGCGCAGGCATGTTTGTCGCGCATCCTCAGCCGAAAGGCCGCCTTGTATGGTCATCCTATTTATAATATGACTTTGCATCAACTGCCAGATCGATGGAAAAAAGCGTGCGATGAATGCGGGTAGCGCGAGGCGCTTTTTGCTGGGGCTCGCGCCGTGGCTCGGCGCGATCGCGCTCTGGTACGCGGTGCGCTGGAGCGGCTTCGTCAACGAGGCGCTGATTCCGGCGCCGCATCGGGTGGCGGCGAAATTCGTCGAGTTGCTGCTGCACGACACGCTCGTGCTCGACATCATCGCATCGACGCGCAGGGTCTTCCTCGGCGTCGTCCTCGGTATTCTGGTCGCGGTGCCCGTCGGCTTCATACTGGGCTGGTACCGGCCGGCGCGCACGCTAGCCGATCCCATGATCAATTTCTTCCGGGCGTTGCCACCGATTGCGCTGATCCCGCTCGTCATCGTCTATTTCGGTGTCGACGAGATCGCCAAGCTGGTCATTCTGTTCTACGCCTCATTCTTCTCCGGCGTCATCGTGATGTATGAAGGCGTCTCGCAGATCACCCCGCTCTACATCCGCGTGGCGCAGACGCTCGGCGCCGGCGAAGTCGAAATCTTCCGCAAGGTCATCATCCCCCTCACGGTGCCGCATATCCTCACGGCGCTGCGCGTCGCGCTCGGCGTGGCCTGGGCGACGCTGGTCGCCTCCGAGCTGATCGCGGCCCAGCGCGGGCTGGGCGCGATGATCCAGAATGCGTCGACCTATTTCCTGCTCGACGTGATCTATGTCGGCATCATCTGCATCGGCTGCATCGCGCTGATCATGGACCTGATCCTGCGCAAGATCAGTGCGCGCCTGCTGGTATGGCAGGAACGGGCGGTGTCATGACTGCAGCGAAACTCTCGACCCGCGCGCAGTTCGACCACGTCTCGCTGACCTTCGATACGCCGAAGGGCGCGCTGAAAGTCGTCGATGACGTGACCTATGACATCCATGACGGCGACTTCATCGCCGTGATCGGACCATCCGGTTGCGGCAAGACGACCATGATGAGCATGCTGGCGGGCTTCCAGAAGCCGACCACCGGCAGCGTCAAGTTCGACGGCAAACCCGTCGCCGGACCGGGCCCCGAGCGCGGCGTCATCTTCCAGGAATACGGTGTGTTTCCCTGGCTGACGGTGAAGCAGAACATCGCCTTCGGCCTGACCTTGAAAGCCAATCATGTGCCGGCCTCGGAACGCGATGCGATCTGCGATCACTATCTCGAACTGATGGGACTGGCGGACTTCGCCAACTCCTGGCCCAAACATCTGTCCGGCGGCATGCGGCAGCGTCTTGCGATCGCGCGCGCCTATGCCGTGAAGCCGCAATTCCTGCTGATGGACGAGCCGTTCGGCGCACTCGACGCGCAGACGCGCTCCAACATGCAGAACCTGTTGCTGAGGGTGCTCGAAACCGAAGGCAAGACGGTCATGCTGATCACGCATTCCGTCGACGAGGCGATCTACCTCGCCTCGCGCATCGTCGTGGTGACCGCGCGCCCCGCGCGTATTCGGGAGATCATCGAGGTCCCGTTCCCCTTTCCGCGCGACGAATCCCTCCAGGAGCGCGCCGAATTCGGCGACTTGCGCAAGCACGTCCGCGAGCTCGTGATGAACGAGTACCGCGCCCAGCAGGCGCAGATGCGCCCCGCTTCATTTTCGGAATAATCAGAAACCAACGGAGGAGTCACGCCATGGATCGACGCCAATTCCTGACCACGACCGCAGGCCTCGCGCTGAGCGGACTCGCCGCGCCGGCAATCGCGCAGGCCAAGATCAAGCTCCGCGTCGGCTATCTGCACACGGTTGCGGTCGACGGCCAGATCTGGACCGGGATCGATCGCGGCAGCTTCGACAAGCAGGGGCTCGAGCTGGAAATGCGCCAGTTCAACACCGGCCTCGAACTGTTCCAGGCGCTGATCGGCGGCAGCCTCGACGTGCTCTCGACGGGCGCGGTGCTGTCCAATTTCCCCGCGCGCGGACAGGGCAAGGTGTTCCTGATCAACGACATCGAGGTCGCCACCGCGCAACTATGGGTGCGTCCGGACCAGGGCGTGAAGTCTTTCGCGGATTTGAAGGGCAAGCGGATCGCGACTGCGACCGGCACCACCGCGCATGTCTTCCTCGACAAGGCGCTGCGCGCCAACAACATCGACCCGAAGGAGGTCGAGCTCGTCAATCAGACCATGCCCGCGGCGGTGACGTCGTTCGTGTCGGGTGCGGTACCGGCCGTCGCGCTGTGGGTGCCCTTCAACGTCACCGCGCGCGACAAGGTGGCGGGATCGATCAAGCTCGCCGACGCCTCGGCCTATTATCCGCAGGCCGCCATCATCGACGGCTGGGCCGCAGCGAACAATTATTACGAGCCCAACAAGGAGACGCTGGTCAAGTTGATCAAGGGCTGGGCCGAAGCCAACGACTACATCGTGGCCAACAGCGATGCCGCGATGCAAGCACTGCAGAAGGCGCATTACAGCCAGACCCCGATGGCCGACATCGACGAGTCCTTCAAGGCGCAGAAGATGTTCACCTCGCAGGAATGGAAGAAGATGTATTCGGACGGCACGGTCACGAAGTGGCTGCAGCAGACCACCGACTTCTTCATGGCCAATGCCGGCGTCAAGGATTTCACGCCGGCCGACAAATATTTCGATCCGAGCCTGTACCTGCAGACGATCGCCTGACGCAGTTGCATTCATGAGGCGCACCGGCTGACGCCGGGGCGCCTTTTGGCCGTGCATGGCAGGCGAATGCTCCAAAGTAACAGTTCCGGATCGCAGCAAACCGTCCCTTTTTTCGGAAATCCCCCGTCAAACTTCGCTCTTTGGCCGCGCAGGATGCTAAGTTGCCGACCTACACGGTCCGGCATGCCGGCCGGTCCTCCCGGATTTTCGAGCGCGTATGCCTATCTCAACCCGGTTTGTCGTCAACTCGACCATTATCCTCCTGAGCGTTGGTTTCCTCGTTCTCTTCGGCATCATTGGAATGACGGTGTGGCTCGGTGAACGGGCCCGGCTCTATTCCGACGAAGCCGGCAGACTGCGCGACACCCGTGTTGCGGCGGTCGAGTTCCGCAGCGCGCTGCAAAGCGCCGAGTCCAGCCAACGCGGCTTCCTCGTCAGCGGCAACGAAATCTATCTCGCTCCCTACGATACCGCCAAAAACCAGATGAACGCCCAGTTTGGGCGCGTTCAGCAATTCCTCGCAGGCTCAAATCTCGATCCCGTGCTGGGACGGCTGTCCGGCATCATCAAGGAGAAGATCGACGAGATGGATCGAACCATCGCGTTGAAGGCCGACTCCCGAGATAACGAAGCGCTGGCGATGTTCCGGAGCAACCGCGGCAAGGCGTTGACGGACGAAGCCAACGTCTTCCTGTCGAGTATCATCCGCGGCCAGGATGAAAGGCTGACCGTCGGCATCGCCGAGCAGCAGCGCAACGCCACCTGGCTTCGTCTGGTCTCGAGCGTGGGCGGCCTCGTGATCGTGCTGGTCGTGGGCGGCGTCATGGTCACCCTGTTTCGCTACACCCGCGAGATTTCACAGACGCGCGACGAGGTCCAGCAACTCAATTCCTCACTCGAAAGCCGGGTGAACGAGAGGACCGCGGCGCTGGTACAGGCCCGCGACCGCGCGGAAACGCTGCTCGCTGAAGTCAATCATCGTGTCGCCAACAGCCTTTCCCTCGTGGCGTCGCTGGTGCGACTGCAGTCGAACTCCCTGAGCGAGCCCAGCGCCAGGAAAGCGCTCAACGAAACCGAAGCGCGCATCCACGCGATCTCGTCGGTCCACAAGCGTCTTTACACGTCGGGCAACACGACGGTGGTCGATCTCGACGAATATCTGTCGAGCCTGCTGCAGAACGTCGAGACCTCGATGCGCAACGAGGGACATGGCGCGTCGCTCAAATACGAGCTCGAACCGGTCAAGTTGCCGACCGACTCCAGCGTGAACCTCGGTGTGATCGTGACGGAGTGGGTGACCAATGCCTTCAAATACGCCTATCCGAATGGAGCCGGCGAGGTGCGCGTCAAGCTGAAGCGGCTCGCCGACGGACAGGGAGAGCTTGTCGTCGAGGATGATGGAGTCGGACGCGCGACAGGCCCCGCCAAAGGCTCCGGCCTCGGCACAAGGATCGTGTCCGCGATGGCGCGGACCATCGGCGCCGAGATCGACTATATCGCCCGCCATCCCGGGACCGGCGCCCGCCTCGCGTTCCCGTCCGCCGCCGAAGGCTAGAGCATGCTGCTTCGACGCTGGCGGGGTTGGATCGGACTTGTCATCGCATCGCTTGCCGGCGCAGCCGCCTGCATCGCCGCCGATGGCCCGCCCGGGATCACACGGCCGGTCGTCCTGCCGCCGTTCGATCCGGCTGCCCCCGCCTGTCATGCCCCGTCAGGACTGCAACGGGTGCTCGGTTTCGCGCAGGACAATCAACGCAAATTCATGCAGGGCGTCGCGCAGGGATTGGCCCTGGCCGCAAAAGATCGCGCGCTCGAGTTCCGGGTGGCTCAAGCCGATAATGATCCGCTGAAGATGATCGCGCAGGTCCGCGAATTCCTCGACGCGAAGGTTGGTGCCCTGGTGCTTTCTCCGGTCGACCCGCCCTCGATCGCTCGGCATCTGCAGGAGGTGATCTGGTCCGGCGCCTATGTCGGCACCGTGGTCCCGCCGCCGGCCACGTCGCTGTTGAACGCGCCACAATACCTGACCGGCAAAGTGCTCGCCGACGAAGCCGCAGAGTTCATCAAGACGCATCTCGGCGGAAAGGCGCGGGTCGTGCTGCTCACGCATGACAGCCTGCAGTTCCTGGCGCCGCGATTCGCCGCGATGCGCGACGTCTTCAGGGCCATGCCCGGCGTCGTGATCGTGGCCGACATCTCGCCGCTCACGGTCGACGAAGCGGGCGGCAAGGCGATGATGAACACCATCCTGCTCGCCAATCCCGATATCGATGTGGTCCTGGGGGCGGACACGGTGGTCCTGGGCGCGCTTGCGGCGCTGCGCGAAAGCGGCAAAGCGCGGTCCGATCAATTTCTCGGCGGCATCGACGGCGAACCCGCGGCGGTGGCCGAGATCAGATCGCGCGGTCCCTACAAGGCAAGCGTCAGCCTCGCCTCGCCGGTTTTCAGCTACGCCATGGGACAGCACGCCGCCGATTGGCTCGAAGGCAAGAGCATTCCGCAGGCCATGGACATCCTGCCAAAGGCGCTCACACTGCAGAACCTCGATCAGTATGAGCGCGACGTGGCCGATCCCGGCGCGGTCTACCGTGACCCGCAGAAGCGCAGCAGCTATTTGAAAATGTATGGAAACATCTGTTTCGATACCCGGGACCAATATGTCAACTTCCCCTGGTCCTCGGAGAGGAAGTGAATGCGGGCCGCAGAGCTCGCGACAACAGCAGGGAGCAGCAAATGGCCAAGGCGCCGCCGTCAACCAAACGAGACCGCATCAGGAATTTCACGCCCGCACTGGTCGATTACACCAACGACGTGGTCTATGGCGATTTGTGGGAGCGCAAGGGGCTCTCCAAGCGCGACCGCAGCCTGATCACGGTCGCAGCCCTGGTCGCGACCTATCGGCCGGAGCAACTGGTCTCGCATCTGACCCGTGCGATCGACAACGGCGTCACCCAGGAAGAGATCACCGAAGTCATCACCCACATGGCGTTCTATGCGGGTTGGCCGGCCGCGATGTCGGCTGCGCAGGTGGCCTACACCGTGCTGGTCGAAGGCAACAAGGGAGGCTGAACAATGGCAAACGATATCGTCGTCGGGTTCATCGGGCTCGGTACCATGGGTGGCAAGATGGCCACCAACATCCAGAAGGCCGGCTACAAGATCGTCGTGCACGACCTGCATCGCCAGTCCGCCGGCCATCATCTGCAGGCCGGCGCCGAATGGGCGGAGACGCCGCGCGCGCTCGCGGAAAAATCCGATGTGATCTTCACCTCGCTGCCGGAGCCGACCGACGTCGAGCGCGTCGCGCTCGGCAAGGACGGCCTGATCGAAGGCATCAAGAAGGGCGCGGCCTATTTCGATTTGTCGACCAATGCGCAGAGCGTGGTGAAAGGCATTCACGACGCTTTCGCGGCCAAGGGCGCGCAGATGCTCGACGCGCCCGTCAGCGGCGGGCCGTCGGGCGCAGCCTCGCGCAAGATGGCGATCTGGGTCGGCGGCGACCGGGCCACTTACGACAAGCACAAGGGCGTGCTCGACGCGATGGGAGACCGCGCGTCCTATGTCGGCGGCATCGGCACGGCGACGGTCGCCAAGCTCGTGCACAACATGTCGAGCTACGCCATCACCTGCGCGCTGGCCGAGACCTTCACCATGGGCGTCAAGGCCGGCATGGATCCGGTCGCGCTGTGGGAGGCGGTGCGCCAGGGCGTCACCGGCCGCCGCCTCACGCTCGACGGCCTCCTCAATCAATTCCTGCCCGGCAAATACGATCCGCCGGATTTCGCGCTGAAACTCGCCACCAAGGACGTCAAGCTGGCGACCCAGCTCGGCCGCGAGCTCGGCGTGCCGATGCGGATGTGCAACCTCGCCTATTCCGAGATGGTCGAGGCCTGCAACCGCGGCTGGGAAGGGCGCGACTCCCGCGTCGTGATGCTGCTGGAGCAGGAGCGCGCGGGCGTCGAGATCGCCGCCGATCCGGAGCGGGTGAAGCAGGCGGCGGAGCGCGCGAAGTCGGGGACGTGAGGTCCCGGTTGCAGCCTCGCCGGTCTATTTGATCGCCGTCGCGGCCGAGATGAGCTCTCGGCCGCCCGGCCCGGTAATCGTCAGCGTCACGTCGCCGCTGCTGCCGGCGGGGATTGGCGCCGAGATGCGCATTGCCGTTCTTCGCATCGGCCATCACGGCTTCATCGAACAGCACCGCGTCGCCGCGCTTCAAGGTGACGCGGAGCGGCGTGGCCGGTTCGAGGCTGAAGAACTGCAGGTTCACGCGCGAGCTGTCGGCCGCAAGATTGACCAGAATGTTTTCGTTCGCATCCGTTACATTGCTCATGCCGACCGTGGGGCTGTAGGTCTCCGCGATCAGCATTTCACCCAGCGCGGGCAACGTCGCGCTGTGGAAGAACTGGTCGGAGACCCCGGCCCATAATTCGACATAGGGCTGCGCCGGGTCCGGCTTCGTGCGCGCGACAGCATCGTTCGCAAGCGTCGGAAATCCCCACGTCCACATCTTCAGGCCTCGCGTGACCTTGTTGTCCGCGATGCGGATGATGCCTTCCTCGTTGTCGTGGTTGATCACGCCCCAGAAGTTGCCGCCGGTCATGTCGGGCGCGGCATAGGCGATCCCCATTGTGGGCCAGTTCCTGAACCAGCGCAGCTTGTCGAACCGATGCTTCCCCTCACCTGCGCTCTCGTCGGCCTCGGCGATGTTCGCCGACCAGCGCGGCGTGACATAGGCGGTCACCGGCGCGATGATTTCGGCGCCGCCAGTGGCGAGCGGATGCTGCGGGTCCGATCCCGGCGCCAGGGTGGTGCAGGTCCAGTATTCGTAGTCGACGGCCTGATTGTTCGGATTCTTCAGCACCAGCCGCGCATCGAGCGCGGCGCGGCCGGCTTTCAGCGTGACATAATAGGTCGCTTCGCAGCCCCGTCGCGCCCTTCCAGAATCGGTTCGGCGCCATCGCGTATTCGATGTCGTCCTTGATCGACATCGACACGGTGACTTCGGCATCGCTTTGTTTGACAACCCTGAAGTCCCACGGCTTCAGCCAGGTCTTGCCATGCTCGGGGGTCGGGAAAGTCGGGAAGATGCCGCCATAGACCATCATCCAGTCGTAATAGAAATTGCCGGCCTTGATGCCGTAGGGCACGCCGACCTGCGTGCGATACAGCTCCTCATGGCCGGTCGGCTTGTAGATGATCGACAGAATGCGCCCGCCGAATTCCGGCAGCAGCGTCACCTTCAAATAGCGATTTTCGAGAACGTAGGTCTTGAACGTGCGATCGACGATGGTCTTTTCGTCGAGCGAGCCATCGACGAATCCGTTGTTCGGCATCAGTCGCATATTTCACGGTGTGCCACGTGATCGTGGATTCGCTCAGCGACACCTTGTCGGCATCTTGCGCATGCGCGGCGGCCTGCAACGCGCAGGCCGCCAGCAACACCGCAAGCCGCAAACCCACTAGTTCAACCGCAATTCGGTGATATGCCGCGGATCCTGCTTCAGCTCGCCGCGCTCGACCTTCTTGACGATGTCGGTCAGGATCGCATTGGCGCGGCTGGTCATGCCGAGCTTCTCGCCCTCGCGCACGATGTAGCCGTTGATGAACTCGATCTCGGTGCGCCGGCCCTTCTCCATGTCCTGGCCCATCGAGGGGCGTTGCCCGGACGCCGTCTTCTTGCCATCGGCGAAGCGCTGCGCGTCATAGGCTTTGGTCGCCGCTTCGTCGCCCTCGCCCGCGCGCGCGATCGTCTCCGGCGCCAGATGCAGGATGTCCTCGAGCTCGTAGCCGTGCGCCTGTCCGACCCGGATCGCCTCGCTGCCGATGCGCGCGGCGAAGCGGCGGATCGGCTCGCTCTCGAGCATCTGGCCGCCGGAGAGACCGGTGCAGGCCGAGAGCCCGTTCTGCATGGCGTTGGCGACGAGCTTGGACCAGCGCTCGCCCCAGAGATTGTTGGTGACCAGCGCGCTGTCGGCAAAGCCGACCAGCCGGCCGATCTCCTTGGCGCGTTCGGTGATGCGGCCGTGCACCTCGCCGGCGCGAAACACCGTGTGCGCCGCGCCGCCCTTGCCGGCGCCGCGATGGATGTGGCCGGGCTCCGGCAGGTTGACGCTGATGCTGCTCGCGATGCAGCCGAGCGTCTTGCCCCAGCCGACCACGCCGGCGATGGTCTCCTCGTTCATGCAGTTCTGCAGCGATACGACGAAGCCGTCCGGCGCGAGATACTGCCGGATCATCATGGTCGCCCATGCGGTGTCGTAGGACTTCATGCAGACAAAGGCGATATCGACCGGCTTCTCCTTGGCAAGCTGCTGCGCGTCGGTGACATGCAGCGCCCGCACCGGGACGGTGAACTCGGGCACGTCGCGGGCGTGGGTGACGCGCAAGCCGTGCTTGCGCATGTGCTCGACATGCTCGGGCCAGGGATCGATCCAGGTCACGTCCTCGCCCGCCTGCACCATGTGCGCGCCGGCATAGCCGCCGACGGCGCCCGCTCCCACGATGACGATCTTGTTGCCCATGCCTGGCTCCCCGATGTTCTTGTTGTTGGGCCAGCTTGCCGCCTGCCACTAGTCCGCGCAACCCTTCCGCCCTGCCTGGATCGCCGCCCAGATGCGCGCGGGGGTGGCAGGCATGTCGAGATGCTGCACGCCAAACGGGGACAGCGCATTCATGACGGCGTTCGAACGGCTACCTATCGGGCGGTCGGTTCCGGGAGTTGGCCGAGGCAGGTCCGGACGCTTGCCGATGTGGCCATTACCGCCGCTTTCTCTTCATCGGTGAGCGGCATCAATGGCGCGCGGACGTTCGCCGTCGCGAAAGTGCGGTCGGCGACAAGGGCTGTTTTGAGCCGCGCACGAAAATCGCGGAAAGGCGCCGCGTACACCGCCTTTGCCAGAGGCAGCAGAGCGTTCTGCAATCTCGCGGCGTGGTCATCATCACGATGAACGAACATGCGGGCATAGGCGCGCGGGTTGAGCGACGCGCAAATCGAGGTTGCCCCGTGCGCTCCCATCCTCAGGAAATCGAGAATGGCAAGATCGGAATCGATCAGCACCTTGAGCGGCGAGCCCGGACCCATGAACAGTGCGCCCTCGCCGCGATAGAATTCCGCTTCCGCGGCCGAGTCCTTGATCGCGGCGACGCCGGGCACGTCGCAAAGCCGCTTCATGACTTCAAGGCCGAACATCGGACCGAGTGTCTCCGGCGTACGGAAGACGATCATCGGAAGCGCGGACGCGCGCGCGATCGCCGAAAAGTAAGAGGCCGGCATCCGGGGGTCGAGCGGCGCGCCGCCGAACGCCGCATGCGGGAACACGAGCAGCGCCGAAGCCCCTATCCTCTCGGCGCGCGCGGCTTCCGCCGCGGCCTCGCCGGTATTGCAGCCATAGATCGTTGCAATCAGCGGGAGCTTCGAGCCAACCCGACCGACGGCGAAGCGCAACGTGCTCTCGCGTTCGGCGGCACTGAGATGTCCACCTTCGCTCATCATGGCGTTGACGAGCAGGCCGATCAAGCCTGTTCCAGCAAGGCCATCAAGATGCTGCCCGTACAATTCCCAGTCGATGGCGCCGTCATCGCTGAAGGGCGTGACGGCACCGGTGATGATGCCCGACCACGTCGTGATTTCCGGCATGGCCTCTCCTTAATCGCAGCCGATAAGACGCGGCTTCACAACCCCTTGCTCACCAGCGGACAGCCTCCCTGGTTGAGCGGACGGAAGGCGCGCTCACCCGGAATGGTGTCGACGAGGTTGTAGAGGTCCCAGGGGCCCTTCGATTCCGCTGGGGTCTTGACCCGAAACAGATAGGCGGGAGGTGTGTAACGCCCGTCGATCCTGATCTTGCCCTGTCCGAACAGCGGGTCGTCGGTGGGGATCTCCTTCATCTTCGCCACAACCCTGGCGCCGTCCTTGACCTCACCATCCAACGCGGCGGCGGCCTTCAGATAGTGCAACGTGACGCCGTAGACCCCCGCTTGCGGCATCGATGGTACGGCACCGTTCTTCATCCGCTTGGAGAATCGTGCCGTGAAAGCGCGCGTAGCGTCGTTGAGGTCCCAGTAAAAGGTTTCGGTGAGACTGAGACCCTGCCCTGCCTGCGTGCCGAGCGCCTTGACGTCGGGCAGGAACATCAGGAGCGAGGCGATCTTCTGCCCCGATCGGGTGAGGCCGAATTCGGCCGCCTGCTTGATCGAATTGGTCGCATCGCTGCCGGCATTGGCGAAGCCGATCACCTCCGCGCCCGAGGCCTGGGCCTGGAGCAAGAACGACGAGAAGTCGGACGATGAGAGGGGATGACGTACATGGCCGAGCACCTTGCCGCCCGCCTTCTCTACCGCCGCGGTGGTGTCGCGCTCCAGCGCCAGGCCGAAGGCGTAGTCGGCGGTGATGAAGAACCAGGTCTTGCCGCCGGCTTTCGTCATCGCCGTTCCCGTGCTGTTGGCCAATGCGTAAGTGTCGTAGGTCCATTGCACCGTGTTGGCAGTGCATGCCGTGCCGGTCAGATCGGACGTTCCGGCACTGGCAATCAAGGCGACGTTGTTCTTGCTGTGGATCAGTTGGTTGACTGCCAGCGCAACGCCGGAGCTGCCAAGCCCAACGATGGCGTCGACTTTGTCCTCGTCGATCCATCGACGCGCGATGTTGACCCCGATATCCGGCTTGTTGAGATGATCCGCGGTGATGACGTTGATCTTCCACCCCTTGGCCACAAGGCCGGAATCCTCGACCGCCATCTGCGTTGCGACGGTCGATCCCTCGCCAGTCGCATCGGCATACAGCCCCGAATAGTCCTCCAGGACGCCCAGTGTCAGAGTGCGCTGCTCCGCACTTGCTGCGGTGACGACGAGAGCCGCTGCCGCAGCGGCCATTGCAAATAGCTGACGCATGATTTCCCTCCCTTGTCGTTGCTGCACTTTGCGACCGATCAGGCACCGGCCTGCGCACGTACTTTCGGTCGAGCATCGGCTCCCTCGAGATCGGCAAGAATGTCTGACAGACGCGCACGGTCTTCCGGTCCGAGCGTCCGCATGGGACGACGCGGAGGACCCACCGGCCGCCCGGCAATATCGAGACCGGTATGAGCAACCCGGATGTGCGACTTGGCGCAAATGAACTCGCAAAGCGGAAAAAGCTCGTCCCAGAGCTGTTGCGCCGCGATCGCATTGCGTTCGCGCGTTGCGGCCCGGAAGAACGACGTGGCGAGTTTCGGTGCGAAGTTGGTGCAGACTGGCGCCCAACCGGTTGCTCCGGCGCTGAAGGCCTGCAGGCTCGTCAACTCCCAGCCGGCAATCAGCGTCACGCTGTCGCCCAGCAGCGCCCTGATCGCGCTGATACGCGACAGATCGCCGGTGCTTTCCTTGATGCAGCTGACGTTGTCGAGCTTCGCCAGCTGGGCCAGGAAATCCGGCTTCATGTCCACGCCGGTCGTCCACGGATTGTTGTAGACGCAGATCGGCAATTTTACCGCGCCTGCGACGCGTTCGTAATGGTCGCGCACCTCGTCCGGCGTCAGAGGCCAGTACGAGACCGGCAGCACCATGATTCCGTCGCAACCGGCATCCTGCGCATGACGCGAAAGCGAGATGGATGCCGAGGTGGTTCGGGCGCCGGTTCCGGCAACCACTGAAATCCGCCCTGCGGCGTGCTTGACGGCCAGCGCCGTCGTTTTCTTCATCTCCTCATCGGTGAAGGAGCCGTTGCCGCCCGTGCTGCCGAACACGCAAATGCCGTCGACGCCGTTCTGAATCTGAAAATCGATTTCCTCGCACAATCGCTTCTCGTCGATCGCCTCGCCGTCGCTTGCCGTCGGCGTCGGCAGGAACGTGAAAATCCGCGACCAGAAATCCCGTTGCTTGCTCATTGACTCCTCCCTTGTTTTCTCCTGCTCACGATCAGTGCAGTGGCAGCCGGCGGTACTGGCCGGGAGCATCCGGATCGTGGAAATAGTTGTAGGGCCCATCGCGCAGGTAGCGCTCATGGCCGCGCCGCAGGCGCTCAGGCGACAGCGTGACGCCAAGTCCGTGGCCTTCAGGGACACGGACGATGTTGTTCCTGGGATTGAACGGCCCTTCTTCGATGACGTCGTCGACCTGCCAATGCAGGATGCATTGGCCGGGTTCGGTGACCCAGGGCGTTGCGGCAATCACGTGCAGATAGGCCGCGATCCCGATGCCGGTCTCGCCGCTGAAGCACCACCAGCCGATGCCGGTCCGCTCGCAGGCGGCGATAAATCGCACGGCGCGCGATATTCCGCCCAACACTGCGAGATTGGTGACGAACGCGTCGGGCACGCCGAGCCGCAGGGCCTTTTGCAGATCGACCGTGTGGGTAGAGAAGGAGATCGCGCTGTGTTCGCGCAGCTTCGCCATCGCTTCAAGCGTCGCAACCGGATCCTCGTAGTTACGGATGTTGTAGGGTTCGATCTCGGCCAGGATGCGCCGGGCTGTCGGCAACGACCACGACATGTTGCCATCGAGCCTCAGCAGCGCGGCGGCGCCGATGGCGTTCCTGATGGCCTTAACCGAGGCGATCTCCAGCAAGGGATCGCCGAGCTGCAGCTTGCCCTCGAACATGGTCGAGCCATGCCGGTCCATCATGCTCGCACAATAGTCGGCGATAGCTTGCGGCGTGCGCTCTCCGCCGACGCCGTCGCGGCTCTGCCGGAACGCGAAATATTCCGCGAACGGGATGTCTTTCCGGAATGCTCCGCCGAGCAGCATGTAGAGCGGCTGGCGAAACGCCTTGCCGCGTATATCCCACAGGGCAATGTCGATGCCGCCGAAGGCGCGCAGCACGGTACTGTCTCCTGTATTTGGCATCACCTGAAGGTCAGGAACGCAGGCGCGCTCGCACGACTGGACATCGAGAGGATCCATGCCCTTCAGCGCATGTGCCAGGAATTCGTTGATCAGCGCGGCGCATTCCGGTGACGGTGCTTCTCCGAGGCCCGTGATCCCTTCATCGGTCATGACCTCGACAACGACCTTGGTGTCGCCCGGGTAGGTCCCGACCGAGAACAGGAAGGGCACGACAAGAGGAATATTGACCACGGTTGCCCTCACGCCGGTGATCTTCACAAACGCCTCCCGCCGCCGCGCCATGTGGCCGCGCCTCTCGACGGTTTGATGTAAACACATATCAGGCTGTCTGACAAGCTGGTAGGTGATTAGCAGGCGAGCAGATGACCTTGTGCGAATCCGGACGCTCTCGTAGACAGGGCGGCAGGAACTCGGAACGAAAATGGACTCGGCCGCACCAAAGGCGCTTCCACGCGTCGCGAAGGTCTCGCTGGTGGACGAGGTCATCGCGGCGATGCGCACCATGCTGAGCGAAACCTGGACAGTCGGGAGCAAGCTTCCTTCCGAACAGGAGCTGAGCCGGCAGCTGGGCGTCGGTCGCTCCACTGTACGCGAAGCGTTGCGCGTTCTGGAGCATCTGGGACTGGTCGAATCCCGCAGCGGATTGGGGACCTTTGTCATCGAGCAGCAGATGCCGGCGCCACGGACGCGCTATCCCGAGGGTCCGGAAGGCCTCGTGCAGCTTTATGAGTTTCGCCGGGCGATCGAGGTCCCGTCGGCACGTCTTGCGGCAGAACGCAGAACCGCCGACCAGCTCGCGAGCATCAAGTCGGCATGGCGCGATTGCGAGCTCGCGGTGAAGCGCGATAGCGCCGACGAGTTCGCGCGGCTCGACTTCCTGTTTCACGCAACCATCGTGAAGGCGGCGCAGAACCGCTTTTTTATTGAAAGCTACCTCAGCCTCGAGGACTCCTTCGCACGCAATGTCACGCTGATCCTCGGTCAGGGACAGCTCAGGAGCATGCTGCACTTTCACGACAAACTGATCGAGACAATCGAGCGCCGCGACGCCAAGGCAGCCGCCCGTGCGGTCGAGGACAATTTCAAGGAAACCGACGTCCGGATCAGGTTGCTGCTGCAGAACGCCGCCGGCGCGGACAAGGTCAGGAAGAAATAGTCTCCACGCCTGAAATGCGCGCCGCTCTTATCGCCGCCCAGATGCGCGCGGGGGTGGCAGGCATGTCGAGACGCTGCACGCCAAGCGGGGACAGCGCATTCATGACGGCGTTCATGACGGTGGCCGGAGATGCGATCGCACCGGCCTGACCGCTCCCCTTGACGCCGAGCCGGTTGGCAAGGCTCGGAAAGTCCGGCGTCAATGCCCCCTCGAACTTCGGGACGTCGGCCGCGCGCGGCAGCGCATAATCCATCAGCGATCCGGAAAGGGCCTGGCCGTCCTCATCGAATAACACCTGCTCGAGCAGGGCCTGACCGATACCTTGCGTCACGCCGCCATGGACCTGGCCCAGCGTGAGGCGCGGATCGAGCAATCGGCCGAAATCATCGAAGATGACGTAGCGCTCCAGTGTCACCTCGCCCGTGTCTGGGTCGATCTCGACCTCGGCGACATGACATCCATTGGGGAAAGTGTAGCGATCGCAGAGATGCGTCGCCCTGTGCGCGAGTCCCGGCACGATGTCGTCGTTCGGCGTTTGATATGAAGCACGCGCCACCTCGTCGAGCGTGATCTCCTGTCCGGTCGCAGCGACGCGCAACATGCCTGCCTGATATTGCACGGCATCGACACCGGTCTGCAGCAGGCGCGCGGCCAGCCGCTTGGCATTCGCGATCAGGCCCTCGGCCGCCATCAGCACCGCGGTGCCGCCCTGATGCATCGAGCGCGCGCCGCCATGGCCGCCGCCGCTGTCGAGATCGTCGGTATCGCCCTGCCGGAAGATAAAGCGCTCGAGCGGCACGCCGAGCGCATCGGAGGCGATCTGCGCATAGGTGGTCTCGTGACTCTGGCCGTTCGAATGGGTGCCGACCTTGAGATCGATCCGACCGTCCTCGCCGACTTGCAGCTCCGCCACCTCGTTGGGCTGGCCGCGCGCGGTTTCGAGAAAGCAGGCCAACCCAAGGCCGCGCAATCTGCCTCGTTTGCGCGAAGCCCGCGCGCGTGCCTTGAAACCCTCGGCGGCATCGGCCGCCAGATCGATCGCGTGGCCGAAACTGCCGTGCTCGATCGGCAGCCCCATGGCGGAACGATGCGGGAAGCGGCGAACAATGTTCTTTCGCCGCAGCCTCACGGCATCCATCCCGATCTGATTGGCCGCGATGTCTATCAGCCGCTCGATCAGGTAGTTCGCCTCGGGTTTACCGGCACCGCGATAGGCATCGACCGGCGTCGTGTTGGTGAAGACGCCGCGGGTGCGGAACGCGATCAGCGGAATGTCGTAGACGCCACCCATCGCGCTGCCCATCGCCATGGTCGGCACGACAGGCGCGACCGTCGAGACGTAGGCACCCATGTCGGCGAGCACGTCGGCCTCAAGCGCCAGAAACCTGCCGTCACGGTCGAGCGCAAGCCGCGCGCGCACGCGGCTGTCGCGGCCATGCACGGACGCCACGAACTCCTCGCTGCGATCGCCGATCCACAGCACCGGACGGTGCAGCCGCCGCGCCGCCCACAGCACCAGCACCCATTCCGGATACAGCACGTTTTTCATGCCGAAGCCGCCGCCGACGTCGGGGATGCTGACCCGCAGATTGTCGCGCGACATCCGGAAGACCGCACTGGCAAGGAGGTCGCGGATCGCGTGCGCGCCGGCCGCCGACGCCGTCAGATGCAGACGGCCGCTCGCGGCGTCGAACTCGCCGAGCGCGCCGCGCGTCTCCAGCGAGGCGGCAACCACGCGGTTGTTGACGAGTTCGCATTCCACGACATGCGCGGCATCGCGGATCGCGGCTTCCACGGGCGCGCTCTCGCCGCGCCGGAAGACAAAGGCGACGTTGTTGGCCGCCTCCGGCCAGACCTGCGGGCTTCCCGGCAGGACGGCGGCTGCCAGCGAAACAACCGGCGTAAGCGGCGCGTAGTCGATGAGCACAGCCTCGGCCGCGTCGCGAGCAGCCTGCTCGCTTTCCGCGACGACGAACGCGACGGGTTCGCCGACATAGCGTACGACATCGCGCGCCAATGCATGGTTGGGCGGCACGACCAGGGGGGTCGCCATTGGGATGTTGGTCACCGCGCATGGCAGCGGCCCGATATTGTCATCGGCGAGATCGGCCCCCGAGAACACGCCAACAACGCCCGGCATCATCAGCGCCTTGCCGATGTCGACGGCCACAATGCGGGCATGCGCATGCGGCGATCGCACCGCCACGCCATGGAGCGCGCCTGCCGGCGCCAGATCGGCGATATATCGTCCGTGCCCGCGCAGAAAGCGTTCGTCTTCGAGGCGGTTGAGGTTGCGGCCCAACAGCGGGGCGGTCATGAGAACATCTGAGGTGCGGTCATGTCCGATGTATGCAGCGCCAAGACCGCCGCGGCAAGACGCCGGACCGGCTGCATTCGCCCCCGAATCGTGGTGGGTGTCCGGCCCGGTTACTGAACGGGATTTCGGCTGGCGGCGCGCCGAAGCGCAGAGCGGGCTTCCGAAACGCCTCGAGATTCAGCGCTCGGCAAACGCCTTCTCGACCACGAACTGCGCCGGCTCGCCATGGTTGCCCTCGGAGAAACCGCGGCCGTTCAGCAGCGCGCGCGTGTCGGCGACCAGCGCCGGGCTGCCGCAGATCATGACCCGATCATGTGCGGGATCGAGCGCCGGCAACCCGATATCGGCAAACAGCTTACCCGAGGTGATGAGATCGGTGATGCGGCCGCGATTGTGGAAGGGATCGCGCGTCACGGTCGGATAATAGATCAGCTGATCGCGCACCATCTCCCCGATCAGTTCGTCGTTCGGCAGCCGCTCGGCGATCATCTCGCCATAAGCGAGCTCCTTGACGCGACGGCAGCCGTGCAGAAGCACCACTTTCTCGAAGCGATCGTAGGTCTCGGGATCCTTGATCACGCTCAGGAACGGCGCGAGTCCGGTGCCGGTGCCGACGAGATAGAGATTGCGGCCGTCCTCGAGATTGTCGATGACGAGCGTGCCGGTGGCCTTGCGGCTGACGATGATCTCGTCGCCTTGCTTGAGATGCTGAAGACGGGAGGTCAGAGGACCGTCCGGCACCTTGATCGAGAAGAACTCCAGCCTGTCCTCGTAATTGGCGCTGGCGACGCTGTAGGCGCGGAGCAGCGGACGCTCGCCGACCTTCAGCCCGATCATCGTGAACTCGCCGTTGCGGAAACGGAACGAGGGATCGCGGGTGGTGGTGAACGAGAACAGCGTGTCGGTCCAGTGGTGAACGCTCAGCACGCTTTCCTGATTGAAATTGCTCATGTCGCCATTCCCTGATCCGGTTGACCGGCCAACTCATTCGTATACGATCATTTGTATACAAATGAATAATCCAGCTTGATCCGGAGGTCAAGCCGGGCTCAAATTCACCAAGGATTTCAAGGAAGGAACCTCCCATGGCGCATGACGCACCCCAGGCGACCGGCCCGAGCAAGCTCGTGATCCGCAACATCGGCCTGATGCTGTCCGGCGCCCTGGAGAAGCCGATTCTGGACGCCGACACCATCGTCGCGGAGAACGGCAGGATCACCGCGGTCGGCCGCCTCAAGGACGTCAATACCGAAGGCGCGACCACCATCGTCGACGCCAACGGCACGACTGTAGCGCCCGGCCTGATCGACAGTCACGTTCATCCCGTCGCCGGCGACTGGACGCCGCGGCAGAACCAGTTCAACTGGATCGACAGCTATCTTCATGGCGGCGTCACCACCATGATCTCGGCCGGCGAAGTCCATATGCCGGGCCGGCCGCGCGACGTGGTCGGCCTGAAGGCCATGGCGATCTTCGCGCAACGCGCGTTCTGGACGCTGCGTCCAGGCGGCGTCAAGGTGCATGCCGGCGCGCCCGTCATCGAATGCGAGATGGTCGAGGAGGATTTCAAGGAGATGGCCGCCGCCGGCGTCAAGCTGCTCGGCGAAGTCGGCCTCGGCGGCGTCAAGGACGGGCCGACGGCACGCAAGATGGTCGGTTGGGCGCGCAAATACGGCATCCAGAGCACGATCCATACCGGCGGCCCATCGATCCCCGGCTCGGGGTTGATCGACAAGGACGTGGTGCTGGAGGCCGACACCGACGTGGTCGGCCACATCAATGGCGGTCACACCGCCCTCCCCGACGACCAGATCCGCTGCATCTGCGAGGGCTGCAAGCGCGGGCTCGAGTTGGTCCACAACGGCAATGAGCGCTCGGCGCTCTACACGTTGCGCATCGCGCGCGAGATGGGCGACCTCGCCCGCGTCATCCTCGGCACGGATGCGCCGGCCGGCTCCGGCGTACAGCCGCTCGGCATTCTGCGCATGGTGTCGCTGCTGTCCTCGCTCGGCGAACTGCCCGCGGAGATCGCCTTCTGCCTGGCGACCGGCAACACGGCGCGCATGCGCGCGCTCGATTGCGGCCTGATCGAAGTCGGCCGCGCCGCGGACTTCGTCATCATGGACAAGGCGCAGCACTCGCCCGGCAAGAACATCCTGCACAGCGTTCAACTCGGCGACCTGCCCGGCGTCGGCATGACCATCATCGACGGCATCGTCCGCACGCAGCGCAGCCGCAATACCCCGCCGGCTGAAAAGGTGCCGGAGATCGTGGGGCATTGACCATCACCGTCATTGCGAGGAGCGAAGCGACGAAGCAATCCATGGCACAACAAGCGGACGGATGGATTGCTTCGCTTCGCTCGCAATGACGAAAAACGAAACAGGTCGCGCTCCTGGCCTCAACGCAGCTTGTTCAACAGAGCGAACAACGCCTCGCGCTCCCTGGCATCGAGCGGCGCCAGCGTCTCCTTTGAGATCGCCAGCGCATTCGGCGCTGCCTTCTCCGCCATCTGCTGACCGGCGCGGGTCAGACTGACCAGCAGGCGCCGTCCGTCCTCGGGATCCGGGCCGGTCTCGGTCAGGCCGCGCACGCTCAGGCGGTCGATCACGCCCTTGATGGTCGCGACATCCATCGCAGTGAGCCGCCCGAGCTGATTTTGCGAACAGGTGCCGGTCTCGTTCAGCTTCGCAAGCGCCGCCCATTGCGTCGGCGTCAGGTTGATGCCGATGTCGCGCGCGAAAATCGCGGCATGGCGCTGCCAGACCTGACGCAGGATGAACCCGATCTGCTCGTCGAGGATGTAGGCCGGTTTCGACGGCTTGACGCTCTTCTTCTGGGTGGCGCTCCTCCCCATTTCCGTTCCTCGCCTTCTCACAATGACAGATGCGCGTCGCGGATATCCGGGCGCGCATCCAGCTCGGCCATGGTGCCGCCGAAGCAAATCCGGCCGCGCTCGATGATGTAGGCGCGGTCGGAGATCAATTTCGCGAAATGCAGGTTCTGCTCGGACACCACGATGCTGACGCCTTCCTTCTTCATCGTGAGGATGGCGTCGACCATCTGTTCCACGATCTTGGGCGACAGCCCTTCCGACGGCTCGTCGAGCAGCACCAGCGACGGATTGCCCATCAAGGTCCGCGCGATCGTCAGCATCTGCTGCTCGCCGCCGCTCATGCGCCCGCCCGGCCGGTTGCGCATCTCGGCGAGATTGGGAAACAACGCAAACAGCTTTTCCCGCGTCCAATAGGGCGAATTCGGCCGCTGCTTCTGTCGTCCGACCTCGAGGTTCTCCTCCACCGTCAAATCGGTGAAGATGCGCCGCTCTTCGGGCACATAGCCGAGACCGCCGCGCACGATCGCATGCGTCGGCTCGTTGGAGACGTCCCGGCCTTCGAAAACAATCCGGCCCGAACGCTGCGCAACAAGACCGACGATCGAGCGGAAAGTCGTCGACTTGCCGGCGCCGTTTCGCCCGAGCAGCGCGACGACCTCGCCTGCACCGACGTCGAGCGTAATGTCGAACAGGATATGTGCGGGACCGTAATGGCTGTTGAGATTTTCGACACCGAGCTTCATGCCGGAAGCCCCTCACGATGACGCGCGTCGTAAACCAGCCCTTCGCCGAGATAAACCGCACGCACCTCGGGATTGCCGCGTACTTCCGCCGGCGTCCCCTCGGCGATCAGGCTGCCGCGGTTCAGCACCAGGATACGGTCGGCATGCTCGAACACGACGTCCATGTCGTGCTCGGTGAAAAGCACGCCGATGGATTTTTCCCGCGCGATCCGCGCGGTCATCCGCATCAGATCGATCCGTTCGCGCGGCGCCATGCCGGCCGTCGGTTCGTCCATCAGCAACAGCTTCGGCTCGTTGGCAAGCGCGACCGCGAACTCCAGCCGCTTGAGATCGCCGTAGGCGAGCTCGCCGCATGGCCGGTCGGCGTAGCCGCTCATGCCGACGAGCTCGAGCAGCGCGGCCGCCTCGTCCCGCGCCAGCTTCGGCGTCGAAGACCAGAGATTGAACAGCCGTCCGTGATGCGAGACCAATGCGACCTGCACGTTCTCGCGCACGGTCATGGTCGCAAACGTCGCGGTGATCTGGAACGTGCGTCCGACCCCGAGCCGCCAGACGGCGCGCGGTGTGCGCCCTGTCGTCTCTTCGCCGAGCAGCATGATCCGGCCGCTATCGGGAATCCTCTGGCCGTTGAGCATGTCAAAGCAGGTGCTCTTGCCGGCGCCGTTCGGACCGATCAACGCCAGGATTTCACCGGAGCGCAACGCAAACGAGACGCCGCGCACGGCGTGCACGCCGCCATAGGACTTGGTGAGACCGTCAACCGACAGCAGCGCGGGCGCATCGCTCATTCGGCGGTCTCCACGCGATGAGACAGCACCGCCGACGGCCGCAACTTGCGCCTCACCTGCAGCCGGATCGTCTCGATCACACCAACAATGCCCTTGGGGAAGGCAACCACGATCAGGACGATGAAAGCTCCGAGCACGAGCTTGGACCAGTCGGTCTGGCTCACCAGCCAGATATTGAGCGCCTTGTAGACGATTGCGCCTATGACGGCGCCGGAGATCGTCTCGACGCCGCCGAGCAATACCATGACCAGCGCGTCGACCGACAGCGAGATGCCGACGACGTCGGGAAAGACGCTGCCCTTGAGAAACGCGAACAGCGCGCCACCGACGCCGGCAACCGTGCCGGCGATGACGAACGCGGTCCACTGGATGCGCTTGCCGTCGATTCCGACCGCCTCGCTGCGCAGCGGCGAGTCGCGTGTGGCGCGCAGCGCGAAGCCGAATGGCGAGAAAATCGCCACCCGCAACGCGGCCACCATCAACACCGCGATCCCGAGTGCGAGCCAATAGAAATGCGATGCGCTTGCCGCCCATTTCGCCGGCCAGACGCTGAGGATGCCGTTGTCGCCTCCGGTCACCTCGACCCATTGGAATGCGATCGACCAGACGATCTGCGCAAAGGCCAGTGTCAGCATCGCGAAGTAAACGCCGGACAGCTGCACGGCAAAGAAGCCGAAGACGCCCGCGCCGAGCAAGCCGAGCAGTGGTCCAAGCAGCAGGCAAACGATCATCGGCAATCCCGCCATTTTGGCAAGAAAGGCGACGCCGTAAGCACCGAGACCGAAATACGCGGCGTGGCCGAACGAAGCGAGGCCGCCGACCGACATCAGGAAATGCAGGCTGGCGGCGAAGATCACGAAGATCGCGATTTCTGCGCCCACCGTCAGCGCGTAATTGCCCGCAAACAATGGCAGCGCAGCGGCGACGAGAACCGCGGCGAACGTCGCCAGCCGCTCTGCGGATGTCAGCGGCCGCCAGGGATTGACGGAGAGGCCCGGCGTGCGCCGCGCGGCTGCCTCCGGCTTGCCGAACAGACCCCAGGGCCGGACGATCAGCACGACCGCCATCACCAGGAATACCAGGATGATGGAGATCTTCGGAAAAATCAGGATGCCGAAAGCGTTGAGCTCGGACACCAGCACCGCTGCGACGAAGGCGCCGATGATGCTGCCGAGACCGCCGATCACGACGACGACGAACACGTCGACGATGATCCGCAAATCCATGGCGTGATTGACGGCGTCGCGCGGAATTTGCAGGGCGCCACCGAGTCCGGCCAGGAAGACGCCGAGTGCAAACACGCTGGTGAAAAGCCATTTCTGGTTCACGCCGAGCGCTGCGACCATGTCGCGATCCTGCGTGGCGGCTCGCACCAGCACACCCCATCGCGTGCGCTGGAACAACAGGAAGAGACCGCCGAGCACGACCGGACCGATTACAATCAGAAACAGGTCATAGCTCGGAATGTTCTGCCCGAAGAAGTCGACCGCGCCCTTGAAGCCCGGCGCGCGGCGGCCGAGCATGTCGCTCGGCCCCCAGATCAGCACGACGATATCCTCCACCATCAATGTCAGGCCGAAGGTGGCGAGCAACTGAAACAGTTCGGGCGCGTGATAGATGCGCCGCAACAGCACCATCTCGACGACAACGCCGATGATCGCGACGAGCAGAGCCGCTGCAACGATGCCGCCCCAGAAGCCGAGCGCGCCCGAGAAGCGTTCCGTCAAAGTGAACGCGAGATAGGCACCGAGCATGTAGAAGGCGCCGTGGGCGAAATTGACGATCCGCGTGACGCCGAAGATGATCGAGAGTCCCGACGCGACCAGAAACAGCGACGCCGCGCTGGCAAGGCCGGTCAGAAACTGGGCGACATAAAAGGCCATGGCGGTCCGGGCTGTTTGACGTCACCTCTCCCCGCTCTTCGCGGGGAGAGGTCGAATTGCGAAGCAATTCGGGTGAGGGGCGCTCTCCACCAGCACTATGTATGGAGACGGCCCCTCACCCCAGCCCTCTCCCCGTAAGGACGGGGAGAGGGAGAAGAGAGAGAGTTCGCGTCAATCCTTCGGACGCATCTTCTCGACTTCGGCGTCGCTCGGAAGGTAGTCACCGCCCTTGCGATAGGCCGTGTCGACCATGATTCCCTTGCCGTCCTTCAACGCAGTCTTGCCGGTGAATGCGCCGAGCGTCGACTGATGGTCGATCTTGCGGAAGGTGATCTCGCCGAACGGCGACGGCACCGAAAGACCCTCGGCCGCGGCAATCAGCTTCTCGGGATCCGTTGAGTTGGCTTTGGCGAGGATCGCGGCGGCCGACTTGATGGTCTGATAGCCCACCACCGATCCGAGCCGTGGATAGTCGTTGTATTTCGCCTGATAAGCCTTCAGGAACGCGTCGTGTTCCGGGGTCTTGATCGAGTACCAGGGATAGCCGGTGACGATCCAGCCGTCCGGCGTCTCGTCCTTCAGGGGATCGAGATATTCGGGTTCGCCGGTCAGGAAGCTCACGACCGCGCGGCCCTTGAACAGGCCGCGGGTGTTGCCCTCACGAACGAGCTTCACGAGATCGGCGCCGAAGGTCACGTTGAGGATTGCCTCGGGATTGGCGGCGGCGGTTGCCTGCACCACCGGGCCGGCGTCGATCTTGCCCTGCGGCGGCCATTGCTCGTCGACCCACTGGATGTCCGGCCGCTTTTCCGACATGAGCTTCTTGAAGACGGACACCGCCGATTGCCCGTACTCATAGTTCGGCGCGATGGTGGCCCAGCGCTTCGCCGGAAGCTTCGCTGCCTCCTCCACCAGCATCGCCGCCTGCATGTAGTTGGAAGGACGCAGACGGAAGGTGTAGCGATTGCCCTTGGCCCAGGTGACGGCGTCGGTCAGAGGCTCGGCCGCCAGGAAGAAGACCTTCTTCTCCTTGGCGAAGTCGCTGACGGCAAGCCCGATGTTGGACAGGAAGGTGCCGACCAGCATCGCGACGTTCTCGCTCGACACCAATTCGTTGGCCGCGGTCTGCGCATCCGCCGGTTTGCCGCCATCATCCTTGGAGATGACGACCAGCTTCTTGCCGTTGATGCCGCCGGCGGCGTTGATCTCCTCGACCGCGAGCTGCCAGCCCTTGCGGTAGGGATCGGTGAACGCCGGCAGCAGCGAATAGCTGTTGATCTCGCCGATCTTGATCTCGCCCTGCGCCATGGCGCCATTCGCCAGGCCGGCCATGACGATCGCCAGTCCCGCCCCTACAAAGTGTCGTCGCAGCATCCCTTACCTCCACTGTTGAAATGTCGTGCCGTGTCTTTGTTCGGGCATGATCTTTTTCGGAAAACCGCTTCACACTTTTCCGGATCATGCCTTAACGCAAGCCGTCCTCGCCCTTGATTTCCGCAACCGCCAGGCCTCCCACGCGAGGCAGCGGCCTGCCACTGTCGGTGACGGCGACCGCGACCATGATCTCGTTGGCGCGCGGCGCGTCGTTGATCTGCACCTCCATGCCGTCGAAATGGCTGCGCACGAAGGCAGCATCCTTGTGGCCCAGCGGAATGTCGAGCGTGGTGCCGGGGCCGCTGCGCTTCTTCGATGAAGGAATCAGAGCCGCACCCTTGCTGAGCACCTTGCGCACCGGCGTGCCCATCTTCGGATGCAAGATCGCTGCCGCATGCTCGAGCTCGCCGTTCTCACCGACGGCAGCCGCCTTGCCATAGCTGTGAGCCTTCGCGCCGTCGATGCCGAGCGCGGCGACTGCCTTCTTCGATAGCAGTTCGCCGAGCTCCTCGCCGATCGCGATCAATGGGGAGAGGTCTTCGACATAGCGGCCGGCAAAGGGATTCTCGATCACCGCGATCGCCGCAGCGCGGCGCGTTGGCGGCGCGATCGCCTTGCCCATCTCCAGATGGGTCTCTTCGACGACAGTCACGATCTTGCGAATGATGGCACTCATCGCTGCTCTTCCCGGTCAAGCCTGCACAAATTCTTCGAGCCGGCGATCGCGGCGCGCTCGCGTACGAACCTCGCCTGCCTCAACCAACCTCGCCTCGCCCTGCAACTGCAACGCGGCGCTTTCAATCAATCCCGCGGCCAGCAGCCGACGCGCGCAGTCTGCACCGGCCTCCAGCGCGTCCTCAATGTCACTTTCGGTCAATGCGGCCACGTCCCGCGTCACCAGCCGCGCGCCGAGATCACTGTCCGGCTGCAGCTCGTTCGCGGGCCGGCGGAGCACGCCGGGATGACCGGGCAGATCGACCGCGTTCGCGATGACAGTCGCAGCCGCATCCGCCATCGACGCCGTCCGCGCCAGCACGGTAACGGCATCGGCGATGCCAAGCGAGAAACTGCGGCCGTGACGGCCGCTGGTGGCCACCCCGCGCGCCGGATGATCAGCCTCGATCGTCAGAGAGCGGAGCACGCCGAAGCGATCCGGACGGTCGATCAGGCCCACCGTGAAGTGCTGGCCCTCAGTCAGGTGCAGAGCGATGTCGCCGCCATTGTTGACATAGGCGCGGTCGAGGTCGGCCGCGCCAAGCATCGCAATCAGGATTTCCTCGGCGACGCTGCCAGCGACCGCCGCCATCGGCGTAATGAAGCAATCCGCGGCAAAGGGCGCGACCGCGGCATGCATTCGGCGGGCGACGACGCCTTTCAACGCGCAATGCGCCGGTTGGGCAGCACGGCGCAGTTCGGCCAGTTCTTCGCAAAGTTCGTCCAGAAGGCCGGTGAAGCGCGCCGCTGCAGCATCGTAGGCGGCGCGCAACGCAGGCGCACGCCCCTTTGCCTCCACGATGAGGTCGATCGGACCATCCTGCAAATGCAGCCGCTTGCCATCAGGAAGAAACGCAATTTGCGGCAGCCGTTTCATGGACGCCGCCCCGGGATCAGCATCGGCCGGAATTCGGCGCTATCGCGTATCGACGCCAGCGGGCGCACATGATCCATATGGCCGCCCAGCGCGGCATAGTCCGACAGCCGCATGGTGAATTCGATGGGAGCAACCAGCGCCGGCGTCGGCACATAGCCAAAGGCGCCCGCCGGCATCTGCGTCACGTCGACCATGTAGGTGATGCCGCCGCCCGGCCAGACATAGACGGGCGCGCCGCCGCTGGTGACGCGGGTCAGCGCGTCCTTGACCGAACGCGTCAGCCGCACCGGGTTGTCGGTGACGCCGGCACGCAGCGAACCGCCGGCGCCGCCCATGAACAGCACCGTGCACAGCGCGGGTTCGCAATTTTCCTGGATGCGCTCGACCGAGAATTTCAGATCGCCCGGCATGTCGGTCTCGACCGGCCGCAGCGTTTCGTCGAGCACGTAATAGGCCGCATGCTCGCCGGTGGTCGATACCATCAGCATGGTGAGGCCGGCGCGCGCCTCTTTCGGATTGAACGGTCCAAGCACCGACAGCGGGTCGGAGATATTGGTGCCGCCCCATCCCGTGCCGGGCTCTGCAACCTGGAAGTAGCGTCCGGGTGTCGAACGCCGGCCCTTCATCTTGATGCCGGTATCGGGAATGTCGAGCAGCTTCCCGGCCTGGTGTTCCGACAGCACGCCGGTGATGTGGTCATCGACCACGACGACCTCATCGACCTTGCCGTGCCATTGCTTGGCGAACATGCCGATGGTCGCCGAGCCGCAGCCGACCCGCATCCGTTCTTCGCGCAAGCCATTGACGATCGGCGGCCGGCCGGCCTGCACCACGACGGTTGCGCCGCCGTCGATCGTCAGCTCGACCGGCTTGCAATTGGACAGGTCCATCAGCGTGTCGCAGGTGACGCGGCCCTCTTTCTTCGAACCGCCGGTGAGATGATGCACGCCGCCGAGCGACAGCATCTGCGAACCATATTCGCCTGTCGTGACGTGGCCGACGGCCTCGCCGGCCGCCCGCACCGTGGCGGTCTCCGGGCCGAGATGACGATCGGTATCGATCTTCACCTTGACGCCGCAATAGGAGAAGATTCCCTCGGTGACGACCGTGACCATGTCGACGCCGTCGATCTCGGACGAGACGATGAAGGGCGCAGGCTTGTAGTCGGGATAGGTCGTGCCGGCGCCGATCGCGGTGACGAAAACGTCGGGCTGGCGCACCACGTTGCCATCCCAGTCCTCGCCGATCTGAAATGGCACCAGCCGACCGCCATGCTCGACCGTGCGTTCAAGCACGATATGCGGATCGACCCGCACCAGCTGGCCGTCATGATTGGCGTAACGGTCGCAGGCGCCCGCCGCGCCCGGCTTGATGTAACACATCACCGGACAGGCATCGCAGCGGATCTTGTCGCCGATCGTGGCGCTGGTCGCTTCCATCGACATGAACAGGCTGTCCTCCGGCGTCCGCCTTCCGGGCAATTTGTTCGTATACGAATGATCTTGCGCGCGAAGCGGTGGGCTGTCAAGCAGCGCCGACGGCGAAAACAACCCCTGCCGAATAATCGCTCAATTGCCTACGGACTTGTCCGCAAATCGTGCAACAGTTTGCACTGCGAAACGCGCGCGCCTTGCACGCTTGTACACAAACGGTACTCTCGTGCATTGCAGCGCACCGGACCCCCATGACGCAGCCAGCGATCCGATTGACCGTCAACGGCAGCACGCATGACGTCGACGCCGCGCCCGATACCGCCCTGCTCTATGTGCTGCGCAACGATCTCGCCTTGAACGGACCCAAATATGGCTGCGGGCTCGGCGAATGCGGAACCTGCACGGTGCTGATCGACGGCGTCGCTGCCCGCTCCTGCGTGATCCCGATCGAAGGCTGCGAAGGCCGCGACATCGTGACGCTCGAAGGCCTTGGCTCGCGCGAGCGTCCCGATCCCGTGCAGGCGGCCTTCATTGCGGAGCAAGCTGCGCAATGCGGCTATTGCCTCAATGGCATGATCATGACCACCAAGGCACTCCTCGCGCACAATCCGCATCCGACCGAAACCGAGATCGCTGAAGCGCTTCGCTACAATCTCTGCCGCTGCGGCGCGCATGTCGAAATCCTGCGCGCGGCGATGCGGGCCGCAGGCCATCGCCTCGAGGTGCAGGACTGATGCCGGCCCGGGGTACGCTTTCCGTCGTTCGGCCAGCGCCGGGCGGCGGACATTCAGAGACCTTCGTCAGAATCGCGGCCGACGGCTCGGTCAACGCCTATAACGGCCATGTCGATCTCGGCACCGGCATCCGCACCGCGCTCGGCCAGATCGTGGCGGAAGAACTGGACGTGTCCTTTGCGCGTGTCGTCGTCGTGCTCGGCGACACGGCCGAGGTGCCGAACCAGGGCGCGACGATTGCCAGCGAGACCATCCAGATCACCGCGGTGCCACTTCGCAGGGCGGCGGCGCAAGCTCGGCATTTCCTGGTCGCGCGGGCGGCGGAGCGCATGGGGCTTCCGATCGAAGATCTGACGGTCGAAGACGGCCTGATCCGCGGCAAGGACAACCGCAGCGTCTCATATGGCGAATTGATTGCGGACCAGACCATTCGCCTCGAACTCGCCGACGATGTCCGGGTCAAATCCGTCGAGAGTCACAGGATCGTCGGACAATCGGTGCCACGCCTCGATCTTCCGGCCAAAGCAACGGGCGAACTCACCTATGTCCATGATGTCCGCGTGCCCGGCATGCTGCATGGCCGCGTGGTGCGCCCGCCCTATGCCGGCGTCGATGCCGGTCCGTTTGTCGGCACCAGCCTGATCGCCGTCGATGAATCCTCGGTGCGGGACATTCCCGGTCTCGTGGCCGTGGTGCAGATCGGCGATTTCGTCGGCATTGTTGCCGAGCGCGAGGAGAACGCGGCAAAGGCGGCGGCCCTGCTCAAGGTCAGCTGGAAACCGGCACCCGCGCTGCCCGACCTGAAAGACCTCGAGACCGCGCTACGCGCCAATCCCTCGAAGCCGCGCCTGCTGAAAGACCAGGGCGACGTCGATGCGGCTCTCGCGTCGGCGGCAAAGCCCATGCAGCGCACTTACGTCTGGCCCTATCAATTACACGGCTCGATCGGACCGTCCTGCGCGGTCGCCGATTATCAGGACAATCGCATCAGGGTGTGGTCGGGCACGCAGAACCCGCATCTGCTGCGCACCGATCTCGGACTGCTGATCGAACGGCCGGAGACCGATATCGAGGTGATCCGGCTGGAAGCGGCCGGCTGCTACGGGCGCAATTGCGCCGACGACGTCACGGCCGACGCGCTCTTGCTGTCGCGTGCGGTCGGCCGCCCCGTTCGCGTCCAGCTCACGCGCGAGCAGGAACACGCCTGGGAGCCGAAGGGCACCGCGCAACTGATCGACGTCAACGGCGGACTTAATGCCGACGGCAGCATCGCCGGTTACGACTTCACCACGCGCTATCCGTCCAACGGCGCGCCGACTCTGGCGCTGCTGCTCACAGGCCGGATAGCACCGACGCCTGCCGTTTTCGAGATGGGCGACCGCACCGCGATCCCGCCTTACGACTATGAGCATCTTCGCGTGACGGCGCATGACATGCCGCCGATTGTGCGCGCCGCGTGGCTGCGCGGCGTCTCGGCGCTGCCGAACACCTTTGCGCACGAGTCCTTCATCGACGAATGCGCCAGCGAGGCCGGCGTCGATCCGATCGAATATCGCTTGCGCTATTTGAAGGACACGCGCGCGATCGATCTGGTGCACGCGGTTGCAGAGCGCGCCGGCTGGCAGAAACGGCCGGTGCGGCAGGAGAAAATCCCCGAAGGCGATATCGTCCGCGGTCGCGGCTTCGCCTACGCGCTCTATGTGCACAGCAAGTTTCCCGGCTACGGCGCCGCATGGTCGGCCTGGGTTGCCGATGTCGCCGTCAACAAGGCAACCGGCGACATCAGCGTCACGCGCGTGGTCGCCGGGCAGGATTCCGGCTTGATGATCAATCCGGATGGCGTGCGCCATCAGATCCACGGCAATGTCGTGCAGTCGACCAGCCGCGCGCTGATGGAGGAAGTCGCCTTCGAGCGCACGGCGGTCGCCACCCGCGAATGGGGCGCCTATCCCATCATCAAATTCCCCGAGGTGCCCGACATCGACGTGCTGATGTTGCCGCGTCAGGATCAACCGCCTCTCGGCGTCGGCGAATCTGCGTCGGTTCCGAGCGCGGCGGCGATCGTCAACGCGATCTATGACGCGACGGGCGTGCGCTTTCGCGAATTGCCGCTCACGCCTGAACGTGTCCTCAAAGGACTGCACGCGCATGGATCCGCGGCACCTCCCGCCATTGCCGCGCCGGCTCAACGCCGGCCGAACCCGGATGTTTGGCGCAATCCCTTCGCCAGACGCGCCGGGATATTCGCCGGCGTCGCGGCCGTCTGCACCGCCGTGATCGGTATCGGCGCTGCCGTGCTGCCATGGCGGGCGATTGCGCCGATTGCGCGGCCCGACCCTTCCGTGTTTTCCGCGGCCACCATCGCGCGCGGCGGGCAGCTTGCTGCGCTCGGCGATTGCGCGGTGTGCCATACGCAGGCAAACGGCGCCGTCAACACAGGCGGGCGGCCGATCGAAACGCCGTTCGGTATCGTCTACAGCACCAACATCACGCCGGATGTCGAAACCGGCATCGGCGCCTGGTCCTATCCCGCCTTCGAACGCGCGATGCGCGAAGGCATTCATCGCGACGGCCGCCACCTCTATCCGGCATTTCCCTATACGCATTTTGCCAGGACAAGCGACGCCGATCTGCAGGCGCTCTACGCTTACCTCATGGCACGAACAGCCCGTGCGCGCGGTTGCGCCGAACAATGCGTTGCGATTTCCATTCAGCATCCGTCCCCTGATGGCCGGCTGGAATGCGCTGTTTCATCAGCCCGAGACATTCCAGGCGAACCCGCGGAAGTCCGACGTCTGGAATCGCGGCGCATATCTCGTCGAAGGTCTCGGCCATTGCGCCGCCTGCCACTCGCCACGCAATGCGCTCGGCGCGGAGCGAGCGAACGCCTATCTCGCCGGTGGTTTTGCGGAAGGTTGGGAGGCACCGGCGCTGACGTCGCTCTCATTGGCGCCGATCCCCTGGAGCGAAGACGAGCTGTTCGCCTATTTGCGGACGGGCGAGTCACGTCATCACGGCGTGGCGGCAGGTCCGATGGCGCCGGTCGTGAAGGAGCTCGCCACTCTGCCGGACGGCGATATCCGCGCGATGGCGGTCTATCTTGCCTCGTTCAATGCCGCCACCGACACGCCGGCGCATGGAGCGTTGGCGGCGAAGCTCGAAACCGAGACCAAGGCATCGTCCGCGGCGAGCCCCGGCGCCCGCATTTACCAGGGGGCCTGCGCGGTCTGCCACGAGGTCGGCGCACTGCCGCTGTTCGGCAGCCGGCCATCGCTCGCCCTCAACAGCAACTTGCATAGTGCCGCGCCGGACAATCTGATCCAGGTGATCTTGCACGGGATCGGCAAGCCTGCCTTCAGCGGCCTCGGATACATGCCGGCCTTCAAGGACAGCATGAACGATGCTCAGATCATCGAGCTTGTGTCATACCTGCGAAGGCAGTTCGCGCCGGACAAGCCGGCATGGGCCGATGTGTCATCGTCGCTGACGCGCATCAAGCGCTCGGCAAACTAGACCAGCGGCCGCGCGAACGCGCCTCGCAACATCTATCTCATCGCATCCAGTTCGAGTTTGTTTGAGGGCCGCCCTGGAGGCCGGAGTCACAAGGCCATCGACTTTGCTCCATACCGCGAACTCATGCGCGCTTTTGTCGCGTTTCCCAGCGAATGACGACGGCAGGTTGCAATTCCGAAGACTTCGCCGTTTCACCTCGTCTTCAAAGTCACACTTCGGCGCCATTCATTTCGTCTAATTCAAGTGAGCGGTTTAGATCGACCTTGAGTTGTATCGTGCTCCGGCTTATGGTCCGCGCACGGTTTATCGGCCTCTCGCTGGAGGATCACGATGAGCGCTTTGCTAAAACCGCTGGGCCTCTATGATCTGCTTGCTTCGCAGTTTCTGGCGGGCTTTCAATTCCCTGATTACATTGACAAATATTTGTCGATCCTGGCGGTTGCCGACCTGCAGGTCGCCAGTGATCCCGGCGGCGTCCTCTACTCCGGGACGGTATTTTTCCCGTCATCCCCGGGCAATCCACCCGTCCTGCAGCACAAGGATCCGAGCGGCGCAATATTCGACTTTCACGACATCACCCTTCAATTTCGCCTGCTCATTCCGCGTAGCGGCTCGCCGCCCGTAAAAACCGTCATCGATACCGTTGCGACGACCGATGCCGCCTTTGCGCCCGTCAAGCAAATCGTCGACGCGTTCGGGGCGACGGGGACATCGGGCTCCGACTATCCGGGGATCGGTTTCCAGCTGGAGCTTCTGCTGTCGGTTCTCACATTCCATCTGGGAAGCGACTGGAAGCCGGCAAAGCAGAATGCCGACTTTACCGTCACCGCCGATTCCGCGGCTACCACGCAAGATGTCCGCATTCTATTGCCGAAAATTCTGCTGCGTTACACGCAAGGTGAGGATTTTACGCAGACTCCGGTCTTCAAGCTGGCCTCCTGGGGAGACCCCGGCTTCGACGCGCCCAATGACCTCTCCGAAGGCGAACTCGCCACCATGGATCCTCCGCTTGCGATCCATACCTCGGGCCGCGTTGCCTTCGGGGTCGATGAGATCATTCTCGACCTCAGCGAAGATTCCACGCCGCCGGAAATTCTTTCGCATTTCGGCACCGACGAGAGCTTCGAGGGCCTCTATGTCAAGGCGCTGCAGGTCTATTACGCCGACGCCAACAAGGACTTTGCGCTGAACTTCTCGGTTCACGACGCGCTGATTTCCTTCAAGGGGGAAGTGTCGCTCGAAGCCGAACTGGACCTGCTGTTTGCCGATGCACCCTTCAAGGTCGATGTCCGGATGTATGACGGACAGCGGCCGCTGCCGATCAATCTCGGCACTCAGGCGGCAGGAACTCCACCTCCCAATACCTGGACCGGAGGCAGCGCGACGGTACCGCCCAACGTCGTGATCTACCTGCAGATTGCGGGCGGCACACCTCCATTCAACTACAAGGTCGACTTCACACCGACCGCCGGCAGCGTTCAACATCTTTGGGACAATGCGTCGCGGCAGGCGAAGTTCAATCCGGCTCCGGCGTCCAGCGAGAGCGGTACCCTCGTCATTCAGGTGACCGATTCTTCGGCAACACCGCAGACCTACTCCAACACGATGACGTTGAGCGTCGTGGCGACGGGTAGCCCCTCGTTGCCACCACCCGACACCTCGCTCGCCCAGGCGCAGTGGCATCCCGATCCGCGGCCGGCCAATGTTCCGGCGGAGGACCAAATCCAGTTTTCGCCCTCCTCTTCCGGGACCAACGAAACGCTCGTCGTGCTCGGCGGATCGAGCCTCCCCACGGTCAAGGTCGGCGGCCAGGCGTATACGATCGGCCCGGACCGCCAGGTGATCGTCGACGTCGAACCGGGTGCTGCGGCGACCACGATCGAGGTCGATTACCAGGCTGGCAGTCAGCCAAACAGCTTCAAGCTGCATTTCGACTTCGACAAGCCTGAAACCGTACCGATCGAATCCACTTACGTCAGCGCTGGAGCTGTCCCTGCCGATGCGGCGTTCAACGCCAACACCGTGCCGCCTGGCGTTCCCGGCGGCGCCGGACATGCCGGCGCCGACGCGCTTCGCTACTGGGTGCAAAATTCACTCGATCTCAGCCAAGCGATTCAGATTACCGCGACAGCCAGTAACGAAGGCCATACCGACAAAGTCCCCTACAATCTCTCACTGTCCCAGCGCCGCGGCGACGTCGCAAAGCAGATCGTGCAAGGTGTCGCCGGCGCGCCCGTTCCGTCGGTAGCGGCCAGCGGACAAACGGCCGATACATCGAGCAATCCCGAGGATCGATCGGCGGTCATTGCCGGCACCGGCAAGTCGACCCCGGCCTATTCGCTGACCGGCAAGATCGATCGCGCCGCCACGCCGGCGCCTGCACCGACTCCTGCTCCCACGACACCGCCCGCGCCTCCGGGACCACCGACGAATTCCAAACCGACCGAACTGCGACGCATCAGCTTCCGCGTGCGCCTCGAACGCAACGTACCCGTCCTGATGGAGGTTTCGGGCGAAATCGATTTTGAGACCCAATCCGAAACCGCACTGCGCAATGCCTCCGGACAAAGCGGCTCGCTGGATCTGCATCCGACCGCGGCGGCCACCAAGAATCCCAATCCTGCCGACGGCATCGTCGATTTCACGGTGAACGTCACCTGGGACCCGGCGACCCACGATCTCACCGAGACCATCACGCTCGGCGCCGCACCCGCCGACATCGACGGCTTGGTGCGCATGACCAATCCGCCGCCCTACAGCACCTTGAAGAATATTCTGGGTTCGGTCCTGATCTTCACGCCGATTCTCAACGCCGTGACGAAGGCGCTCGATCCGAACAGCGCCGGCGACTGGACCTCGATCGCCGTCGACCTCGGCGTGCCGGTTGCAATCGGCGGGCTCGGCTTCGTCAACACCACGGACGTCACGCTGTTCGGCGGCCAGCTCCAGCTGCGTGAAAACATCCCGGGCGGCAGCGACCCCACGAAATTTACCAACGCGTCGTTCACCTTCGACTATTCGGTCGGTTTCCGCATCGACGTCGACGCTCTCGACATCCATTCCAGCCGTTCGATGAGCGTTCGCTACAAGGCTGTCGGCGTCAATCTGCACTTCGGGGATCCGCCCAAGTTTGATTTCGTGCTCGATACCAGCAAAGGCTATTCGCTCGATCTGAGCGATCCATCGATCTTCAACCTGCCGGGTGTGCTCGGCGATATCATGAAGATCGCCGCCGCCCGCATCGCCCGCTTCAATCCACTCACCATCGAGCTCGATCTCGAAATCAAGGCCGACCTCGGCATCATCACGGTCGACAAGTTCCTCGTCAAAATCCCGCTCGACGGCACCAGCTCCCCGATGATCATCCCGTCGGGCGTCAAGGTGAACATCCCCGGCACGCTGATCGGAAGCGGCACGGTCAGCATCGATCCGGGTGGCTTCCAGGGCACCATCGACATCACGCTCGTCCCCGTGAAGCTGCGCATCGCCGCCAGCGTCGGGGTCGAGCACGTCTCCGACGGCACCCGCGACGCCACGGCATTCTATCTCGGGCTCGAAGTGGATTTCCCGGCCCCCATCATCCTCGGCAGCACGGGCCTCGGCCTGTTCGGCTTGTTCGGCCTGTTCGGCATGAACTACGCCATGAAGGAAGACCCGCCGATCCCGGGCGATGCCGTCGGGCCGGACCTGAGGTGGCTGATCGCCAGCGGCGGCGCGCCGTACAAGCTGAGCGTCAATGCCGCTCCGCCGGCACAGCCGGGAGGGCCGCCCGTAGGTGGCGTTCAGCTGTGGGAGCCAAAGATCGACAATTGGGCCTTCGGCGTTGGTGTCGTCCTCGGCACCGTCGATGGATTCCTGCTCAATCTGCGCGGCGCGTTCATTCTGGAACTGCCCGGGCCGCGCATCATCATCACGGTCAACCTTGAGATCATCACCGCGATTGGCGGCCTCTCCTCCGACGGCATGGACGCCACCAGTCTCGACGTCGGCATCATCGGTATCCTCGATCTCGATTTCGGCGCGGGACAGATCACCCTCGGGGTGATGATCGATCTCGAAGTCTCCTCGCTGATCTCGATCCAGATTCCCATTCAGCTCTTCTTCAGCTGGAACCAGCCCTCCGAGTGGCATTTCTGGATCGGCACCATCTCGACGCCAGCGAGCGCCAACATTCTGGGGATCGTGCGCGGCGGCGGCTATTTCATGATCGGCGGCCAGGCCATCACACCGTTCCCACCCGGCTCGTCGGGCTCGCTGCCGGGAGTCGCGGTCGCGCTCGGCATTTCCGCCTCCATCGTCTGGGGCAGCGAAGACGTCGGCATCTACATCAAGGTCGCTGCTTCGGCGGATTTCGGCGTTTCATTTGCACCGAACCTTTTCATCGTGGGACAGGTCCATCTCGAAGGAGAACTGCGTCTCATCGTCATCAGCATCAGCGTCACCGGCGATTTCCTGCTGAAGGCCCCAACTCCCCTTTACCTGTCGGTGCATGTCTGCGGCAGCATTTCGTTTTTCTTCTTCAGCATCTCGGCTTGCGTGGATTTCGCGATCGGCAACGACTCCGTTCCGCTGCCGCCGCCGCCCTTGATGCAAAAGCTGTATCTGCAGAGCTATGCGCCGGTGATCGCGTCGGGCCAGGGAGGAGACCGCCCGATCGACGCAAGCCTCGGCGACGCGATCATGACCGTGGCATCGGGGCCCCTCACAATGTCGCCGGCAAGCGGCAGCCTTCCGATCGTGCCGATCGACTCCGTTCCCGTGCTGCAGATGTTGTTCGGCGTCGATACCGGTGCCGTGTCGCAAACCTTCACCGATGCCATTCCGGCGTGCGTCACCTATCCTGGAAATCCGGGCGTCAGCCTCGGCGGCGGGCGCTATGCCCACTACAAGCTGAACAGCCTGACCATCAATCCGCCGCTTCCCGCCGGCGTCAAGCCTCCGGTAGCCTGGCGGCCGAACAAGCCGGCGAACGATACGACGCAGACCCAGGTCGATCTTGCGATGTTCAGCCGCAACCCGAACGTGGTCAACAGCGCGGTCGAGCGCTCCACGGAGCTGACCAACACGCAGATTTCGATTTGGGGCGATACCTGCGAACCCATCGCGCCGCCGGCCTGCGTATTCTGGACGCTTTGCGGCCAACGCCTCGGGCCTTCGCCGAACGCATGGAAATTGTTCGGGATCCCGACGCCCGACCCACCGAACACGAAACGGACATCGCCTGTCCCCATCGAGTTGAAGGTCGAACAACCGGCGCTGAGCGCTGCCGACGCGTTGCTCGTCACGTTCGGGCTGCCGCTGGCGGGCAAGGGCCTGTTTCCGGCGCGGGTCATCGGTTCGCCCGGCGTATTCCGGCCCAATGACGATGCATCGCGCTGCATGCGCGCGCTCGAACTTCCCGAGTTGCTGTCTCACACGTTCCGCGACGATTTCACCAAGGAGTTCAGGGTCGATGATCCTGCCGCCGTCGTCAAGAAAACGACCGCCCTGGTCGAAGGCAGCCGGTGGCTTCGTTTCGATACCCACCGCTCGAACCGGGTTCGACTGCTGCTCGGCGTCGAGCCGGAGATAGCAAAGCAAATAACGTCAGCTGCCGCGTCGAAGTGGATTCTGATCCGCGAACGCGACAACAAACACAATCTGATCTCGGAGACGCCGCTCGCCTCGCTGCAACCGAAGACTGTCAACGCGCTGACCGATCTGCCGTCGACCTGGACCGCCAATCCAGGCCCCTGGTACTTTGAAACGACCTCGGTCGTCACTTTCCTCGAAAGTCTCAAGCTGGCGCTGCTGTTCGTCGAGATCAAGCCGAACGCCAAAACCACCGCCATCGAGGTCGCCTACACCGGGACTGTCGTGACAAGGCCGACCGTGGTGGTCGGCGCCGTCGAATCGTGCCCTGTCTCCGAAACCGATCGCTACAAGAACGGCGAGATCGTTCAGGCCAGCACCATCAAGCAGATTCAGACCTATCTAGACGGCGGATCGCCGGTGCCCTTGCTCGAAAAGGGAACTACTTACACCATCACCGCGAACTACGATGTCTTGGTGACGGAGCAGGACGGCTCCACGAACAACTACCCGGGCGTAAGCCAGGGATGGAGTTTTACGACCGACACGAAAATTCCGCCGAAGCTCGACCCGTGGGTGCTGTCGACAGCGCCCGACCAGAACGAAAAATACGTCTTCTACGAAGATCCCGTCGACGTGATCTTCAACGATCAAAGCCTGATCCAGCTGTTTTCGAAGCTCGGCTATCAGCTTGAGCTCGACCTGAAGGCGGCGGATGGGCTTCCCGACACGACCGCGGCCCCCGTCACCACGGTTTCCGTGAACGGCGTCGGAACGGCCGCCTACGATTCCCTGCAGCAACTGGTCGCCTCCGGCAAGCTTCCCTGCGTTGGCGCTACCTCGCAATATCAAAACCAGAAGTTCACCGCGCCGGTAAAGCTGCGCCCGTTGATGGGCTACACGCTCGACATCGGCACCAATCCGTCCACGATCCCGCCACCCGATCCCACGAAGTCCGTGACGCCGCTGTTCCGTCGTTCATTCAACACCGGAAAATATCCGAACATGAAGGCGCTTGCGGCCGATCTCGGTGCTTCGCTCATCGTTCATCGGCCGCTCAAGCAAAAGCTGGGCTTCCCGCTCACTCCGCAAACCGTCATGCCCGACCAGGACATCCAGAACGGTTTCGTGGCCGCCGGCGAGCAGGCTCTTCCCGCTCCGGAGAAGAACACCATCGTCATGTACTGGGTGCCTTCATCGCCGGGCGGCCCCTACGTGCCTCACGCCATCCTGATCGACAGTGTCGAGCCGCTTTGGCGAACCCGACAGGAGCCGACCTTCGCCAACCCGATCCCGACGGACACCTCCTTCAAGATCGTCACCATTGCACCTGTATCCGCGCTCCAGGTCGTCGAGCAGACCGGCACATCCATCGGCGGTTATGTGGTCTCGCCGGGCGGCACGCGGACCGTGGCACTGTTCGGCGCGGCGTTCGCGCCACCGGCCGGCGGAACGACGGTGACGCTTGCGTTGGAGCGTCCCCCGAGCAGCGTTTACGGGCTCACCCATGAAGTCGACGTGATCGTCGCGCTGCCCGTCGCGCCGCAGGCGCCATGGGAGAACGATCATGTCTAGATACGTTTGGCCCTATGTCTTCACGCTGCGCGCCATCGGCCTCGTCGAGGCCGCACGCCAGCAAAAGGCGGCGCCGGTCCGCGAGAAGTTCTTCGGGAAGAGCAACGGACTGATTCCGATCGCGCTTCGCTGGTTTACTTCGCCGGAAATCGGCTTTCCGCGCGAGCCCTTCGAAGTCTTCCGCCGAGCTCGCAATCCGCAGGCCGAAAAGCCGCTGCTCAAGCAGGTCGCCGCTTCCGCCAATGTTTCCGGCTCACAAGACATCGGCGTTCTCGCGAATGGCGATCTTGCCTTTCTGGTCCTCGCTCCGGTGACGGTGGCGTCGGGCAACAGCGTCACGCTTCAGGCCATCGACGCTTCCTCGCGTGCAATTCCCGGACAAACGGTGACGCTCTCCGGCAACGGCATCGCCGAATTCCGCAGCCCTGGAATCGCGGCGCTTCATGCCACCGGCACCGGCACCGTTGGCCCGTGTTCCGCGATCGGCGAAGCGGACTACGCCAATCTGCCCGACTGGCAAAAGATTCAAACCGTCGGCTTGCCCCTGAAGAAGGACGAAATCGGCACCGCCTACAGCACCAAACCGCAGGGGTTCGAACCGCCAGGCATGGACGGCGTCCAGGCCGCCGAACTTCGCGGAGACATCACGGCCCTGCTGCAACTCGACCCGCCCGGGACCGGCATTGCAGACTTCCCGCTTCCCGCCTGGCCTGTCCCCAATATTCCCGCCTATGTCGCCTGGCTTCGCGGCGCCAAATCCCTCGTGCCGATGATCGAACGATGTCTGCAGAACTCGGTGGACACCAATCCGGCAAAACTTCAGGCCGACTACACCGAAACCGTCAGCCTCGCCGGCATCAAGCAGGCAAGTTTGCCCGGTGCCACCGCGGACCCGACCAGACCTTCCAAGGCGAAGCTGCCGATTCCCGGCGTGGCGATGATGGGGGTCGGTACCGACTCGTTCGCCGCGGTCACGCTCGGCTACGGCACCGTGGATATCCCGCCTCGTCCCGCCGATAGCCCGGACGTCGCCAGTCCGTCACATGTGCTGCCGTCATCCGCCAACTTCGGGCCGTGGGATTACATGGTGACGGCTCCCTACACCTTCCCGTTCATGAGTTCTGACGCTCGCCGCGCTTTCCTCCGGACAGGCGCCCGTTGCGGCCCCGGTCGGTCTCGCCGCGAAGGTCAAGCAAGTTCACGCACCGGTCAAACGCAATCAGCCTGCGCCCGCCGTGATCAATGTGTCGTGGCAGCCATCGGCGATTCCTCAAGGCTACGGCGTGCTCGCGAGTTGAAAATCCAACCAGTCCGAGGTGCTCAACGCCGCGCGAGACCCGGCTGTCAAAGGCTACGATCCCTATGTCGGAATAGCGCCCGTCAATCCCGATCCGAACACGCCGCCCGACCAGCAGATTCCCAACTTCTCGGATACCGGCTGCGTTCTTCCCTTGAGTGCACCGCCTTCGAACGAACGCTATCTCGTGGCCGGTCTCGACGTATTCGGCCTGTGGTCGGGCTGGGTCCCCGCGAACGCCAGTCTGCAGCCATCGCCTGTCACCAAACCCGGCATCATCAATGTCGAGTTTCTGATGGATCCGGCAAGCGCCGTCGGGCACGTCGTTCCCGCCAACATTCGGATCGACTTTGGGTGGGACTGGGAGGACCGCTCTCCCGGGCAAATTCGTTTCACCGGCCAATTCGTGGCGCCGGGAGCGGGTCTTGGGCCAGCGCCATTTCTGGGCGGCTTCGCCATGCAAAATTCCGTCCCAGTCGACATCCATCCCGTCGTCCTGACGTTCAATTACGCTCCTGCTTCGCAGGCAGACACCGTAACTCCGCCGATCGGGCTGATACCGGCCATCGACGCGAACCACGCCACGGCGGATCCGATCCAGATTTTGAAGCCCGCACCTAATGCCAACAGCAGTCAGGTGCGCTACCGCGTCGACATCAAGGGCATCAAGCTCGACTTCAGCGCGGTCAACGAGATCGACTTCGCGCTGTACGCCGCCGCGACCGAATCCATCCGTCCCGGACAGTTCAGCGATGCCACCGACCCCGTGATGAAATTCGTCGGCAAGATCGCCAAGGCGTTCGATCCCCTGCCGCCCGCGGTCCATTTCGCGCCGCCCTCGATCAGTTGGACCGCCCTGCCGGACGCCAACGGCATGGCTCGCGGCATCCTCGAGTGGACCAGCGATCCAAAGGCCATCGGCTATTATGTCTGGGAAGCCACGGAGAGTGCGCTTTTGCATCTGCTGCAGCCGCCGAATACACCCGATCCTCCGCCAAAAACGCCGCTGGTGACACGCGGCGCCACCCTCAAATCCCTGATCAACGCAAACCAGGACAAATCGCTTCAAGCATTTGCGCGTCTGAACAAGGATCCGATCACGGGCTCGCGGACCGAGATCAAACTTCCGGCCGCCGCGTCCACGCTTTACATCTTCCGAATTTCGGCGATCAGCGGCCCCAACGTGGAATTGTCTCGCTCATCCCAGGTAGCCATCTTCGGCGTGCCTCGCCGAAACGTGCCGGGCACGCCGCGACTGTTGTTGCGGTCCAGCAAACCGCCGCTGCCGGCTGGCATGCAGGTGATCGGCCTTCCCGTCGAAAGCGGGGCACCACCCGCCGGCTACCGTGTATTCCGCGTCCGCAGCTCCACGCTTTCCCTGGATGGGTCGACCATGGGCCCGGCAAAGCTCGATGAAACCAATGCCGGCTGGCAGGCCTACACAGGGACGACATTGGCCGGCAATCCGCTGACGGGGATGTTCGTCGTCGATACGGCCGCGACCCCGAGCTGGTACCCGTATTACTATCGGATCAAGGCCATCGGTGTTCAGGATCTCGCCAATGGACTGTTTGCCGGCGAATCCGACTTTTCAGGCGTGCAGTCGGCAAGCTCATATCCTCCGGGGCCGCCCCTCATCAGCAGCTTCACGCTCGCCACCAATGTGAACGCCGCGCTCGTGACGCTGATGACGGATTTGCCTGCGGCGAGGAAAAGCCCGGCAGGTGCCGCGCTCGTCGAAGTGGTGCAGTTGATCCCGGATCCTGCGCATCCCGGCCGAACGACCAGCAAGGTTATTCTGACCAAGGCCCCCGAACAGATCGCGGTCGGTACTTTGAACCTTCCGCTGACGCCACCCCCGCCGCCGCCACCGATCCGGCCGTTGCCGCCGCCGGTACCGGCTCCGGCGTTGGCGCGGTCCGCTCCCGACAACAACGGTCACTGGAAGCTGTTTGCGCTGCTGCCCTACAAGGCCGCGGAGAAGGGCAGCTTCATGGTGCGCCTGACCGATCCGCTGGCACGCGGCTCGAACAATTCGTTCTGAGGTGAAATAGGGACCTTCGATGGGCACAACCCAACAAGCCATCACTCAGGCCATTCAGCACGGCGAGCTCCAGGCGTTCGGACTCGCGATGCCTCGCCTCGCGCCCGACTGGTCGCCGAAGGGCGCCGCAAGCCCGAGCTTTACGGCGACCGAAGCCACCATGACCATTACGGCGTCCGCGCATTGGGCGGCGCCGCTCGGCATGGCGTTCCTCGCGGTTGACCCGGGCAGCGGCGTACCGATGCCTGTTACACTCGTCAAACCCGACGGCTCCGTCGAGAACGTCAAAGGCGTGCTGCTGACGCTGCTCGATCAACAATGGCTGCGTCTCGGAAGGCTTTACACACAGGTGCTGGAAACGGCGTCGGCCAGTCGTCCCGAATTCAACAGGGGTCTGCCGTTCCGTCCCACGCCCCGCTACATCTTCTTTCCGAACCAGACGACGGCCAACAAGTCCGGCTTCGCGGAAGCGTGGGCCGATATGGGTTTCTCCGGCGACGCGCGTTTCTACGATGGCGACGGCATGCCGATCGATCCCGTTGCGGTGATGGCGGTATTCGCGGCCCTGTTGACCAAATTCCCGGTGCTGCAGGCCGTCGACCTCGCAGACCCACCGCTAAGCCCGCTCCCGTTGAGCAACTATCTCACCACGCTCGCGCCGGCGAGCAAGAAAAGGCTGCGATTCTTCAATCCTGACGGCACACCTTATGCCGGCCAGCATTTGACCGGTGTCACCGTCGTGAACGCAGGCGCAGGCCTTTACGATCTCACCAGCGCCAGCGCGACCCTCGATGCCGTGAGCGGATCCTTTGCGCAGGCAGATCGCGACCGCCTCGTCTTCGGACCCGGGACCAGCGGCCGGCTCTCGGACACTTTCACCCCGCCGGCTCTGGCGGCCGGCGTCACGGTGGCCCGCGATTTCTATTCGCTGCGCGTGGTTTCGCTCAACGATTATCTGATCGGTCAGTGGCCGGCAGCGGCCGCCGATCCCGCAGCCGGAATTCAGCGAAAGCCGACCGTCCGCGTCAATGAGAACATCGTCTTGCTGAGCGATGGAAACGACGTTCTCGGCGCTATCAATGCATCGCTTCCAGCCGGTTCCGATCCATCGATTGCCGTCGCTCAAACCATCGATGGCGGATTTGCCATTCCGCCCGCTCCGGGCGCGAACGCTCACTGGCCGCAATTTCCGCCGGGCGTCCCCGCCGGCGATCCAAACGCCACTGTCTCGGTCAATTTGAAATCGCAATTCGTGTTCACTGCCAACTGGGTCACGTCGACGGCCACCGATTTCAAAAAGGCGGACGTTGTCCTGAAGATCGAGAAGCTTCCGGACCACGCCTGGGCGCGCGTTTACACCCGCAAATTCCTGCCTGACGCCGTCGAAGGACGCGGCGACGGTGCCGGCGCACTCAGCCCCGTCGGCGGGACCATCAGTTTGAACCTGACCGACCCGTTTTCGCTGCGGGGGCCGACGACGCCCGCGGCCACTGACGTCGTCGTTCCGGCCAATGCCACTTTGATGTTCGACATGATCGTTGTTCTGCCGAACGGCAAATCCCGGATCTTCGGCAACAACACGGTCCATGTCGGACCTCCGCCGGTGACGCCACCTGCGCCATCCGGGACCAATCCCTGCGGCACGGCGGCATTTCGCGGCATCAGCAACTCGGGAATACTCGGTCTGGGAACGCCGCCTGGACCGACGCCGGCGAACCTGCAGCAATGGGCCGCGGCATTGACCGGAGAGGCCCAGCCCCGCGACGCATCGCGCCTGCCCACCATGGCGCGCCGAGAGATGCTCGTTGCCGGCTCGCAAGCGGGAGTTTGGACCGGCGTCATCGGCGGCGGCCGGATTACGGCGGAGACCATCTGCGCCAACGCACGGATCGGCGACCCCGGCAGTTCAGGTGGCCGCGAAACCTCGGTCATCGGAGCCAGTACACATGGCGGCATTCTCGCCTACGATGTCGCACGCCACGCCTTCCGGCGTAGCCAGAACGCCCTCTCCCGCATCGTTGCGCTTGCCGACAGCAAATGGAACGTGCCCGCGCAGCCAAGCGCCGTCGGCATCGGCCAGGCTGCGTCGGCGACGAACGGCACCTTCGCCGGCGCCGTGCTTCAAACGGTGGCGCCTTACTGCGAAACGCCGGAGCTACACCTCGCGTGGGACCTGGGCGTCAACGTCAACACCGCGATCGATTACGTCGTCAACAACTTCATTCCGGCAGGTCTTCCGGCGCGCACGCAGGTCGTCAATGCGCTGAACGGCCTGAAGACGACACCGGCGGCGCCGTTGCCGGCGAGCGAGACCTCGGCCGAACAGCGCATCGCGGTTGAGCTCGAGCGCGAAGTCACCAGCTCCTACTTCGGCCGGCGCGATACGCAATGGGCGTTGAAAAGCGCCATCCAATCGGCGCGACACTTCATTTATATCGAGACACCGGGCTTCTGTTCGACAGCCTCCGCCTCACCAAGCGGTTATGCGGCGGATCTTGTCGGCCTGATCAAGACCCAGCTCACCGCGCGTCCGGGCTTGCGCGTTGCCATCTGTGTCCCCAAGCAACCGGATTTCGCGCCTGGTTATGAAGGCATGACCTCCTATGAAGTGCAGGATCGGCTACTGATCGCGCGTGGCCGCACCGCAGCGCCCGCGGTGACGCCCCTGCCCAACAAGCAGTCGATCGTATTTCATCCGGTCGGTTTTCCCGGACGCTTTCGCGCGCGTCGAAACCAATGTCATTGTTGTAGACGACATCTGGGGCATGATCGGAGGCTGCTCGTTCCGCCGTCGCGGGCTGACCTTCGACGGCAGCAGCGACCTGGTCTTCACCGATACGCTGATGGAAAACGGCCGTTCCGCCGCCATCCGCGATTTTCGCCGTGGCTTGATGGCACGGAGGCTCGGCATACCGGCGGATTCTTCCGCGCCTTCCTTCGTTGCGCTCAACGAGCCCGCGCCGGCATTCAAGGCCGCGGCAGACGCGGTCGCCGCCGGCGGCCTCGGCAACGTCACTTCGGTGTGGGACGGGACAGGCCCCGGCATCACATTGGCCACCGCGCTTCCAGCCGACAACGCCAATCCGGACGGACGCGACCTCGACTTTGCCACGGCGTTATTGATTGCCGCTCTGGGAGCAGCTTCCGGCGTGTGATCATAAGCCGCCCTGCCGACAGTCGAACATCAGCCTTGCATGAAGGAGATGGACTCGCGGCGGTGTCTCAGAAGGTCGCCTTCAGGCCGGCATAGAAGGTGCGCGGATACGCCGGGTTCAGCGCGCGCGCGTCGGTGAACGGCGCCCCGCCGGCGGCGAAGTTCGGCAACGCGCCCGTATCGAAGAAGGTGCCGTAAGTCGCATAACGGTTGTCGAACAGATTGTTGATCCGTCCGTAAATCTGGAACGTCTTGTTGATCTGATAGGAGGCGTGGGCGTTGACGACCGTATAGGATGGTAGCTTTGTCGCCTGGTTGGATTCATCGCCCACGAAATATTGGTCGCTCACAAAAATCGCATCCGCACCGACCTTCAGGGCATCGGTGACGAAATAGTCGAAGCCCGCCTTGAGGCGATAGCGAGGAATGGCCGGGATCTGGTTACCGGGCGATATCTGCACGTTGCCATTGGCGTCGGCGAACGGGCTGTTGGAGCCGACCTGCAGCGAATCGAGGAAGCGCGCGTCGATGAAGGTGTAGCTGCCATAAATCTGAAACTGAGATGATTTGAGCTTGGCTTCAGCTTCGATGCCTTGCCGCCGCGTCGATCCGACATTCTGGAAATAGCCGAATCCCTGCAGCACGGGATCGGGAATGGCGAGAATGTCGTTGGTGTTGGTGGCGCGGAAGCCACCGAGTTTCCATTCCAGGGTGCCCTCGTTCATTTCACGCGTGCCGCGCAAGCCGGCCTCGATCGTGTGGGACACCACCTGCTTCAGCGGCGGGTCGGACACGAGGAATGACGCGATGATGCAGGGATGCGCCGGATCGGCGCAGCCCAGTTCGAGCGGCGTCGGCGCGCGGTTGGCTTCCGAATAGCCGGCATACGCGGTCAGCTCGGAGTTGATCTTGTAGGTGCCGCCGATGATCGGGTTGAAACGATCGTAGGTCGCATTGCCGTTGAGCTGGGTGCCGATCTGATCCTCCAACGCAATGCGGGCATCGTTGAAACGGCCGCCTGCGGTGATCGAGAAGGCCTTGGTAACGTCGAACGTGTCGAGCACATAAAGGCCGGTATATTGATTGGTCGCGCGCAGCGACACCGGACCGATCGAGACGGGATTGCCGGATTGCCCAAGGAAGATGCCGCTGCCGCTGACGACGTAGTTGGAGCCGATGGTCCCGAGTTCGGCGCTTGCGTTGAATTGGGTGACGCTGACGTCCAGGCTGACCCCAACGACAAAGCGATTGCCATGCCCGAAAAGCTCGTCGGTGTTGGTCGCCTGTGCCGAAAATCCGCCGGTGGTCGAGCGCGTGCGTCGTTCGATCGATCTCTCCCAAAATCGCGTCGCCGAACGTGTTTGCAAGCTGCGCGCCGTTCAGCCCGTTGGCCGGCGTGCTGTCATCGTTGAAACATAGCAACGCCGGATCGGCGCCGCAGGGCTGCGTGCCCGTCGGATTGCCATCCACGGTCCGCTGGTTGAAGGCGCGAACATGCGCGACGGTTTCGACCGTCCAGCTCGGCGTGACTTCGACCTTGCCGGTCAAATTGGCGTAGGCAACCTGATTGGCGGAAGTCTGCGGTGTCGTGTAGGTGGCACCCCAATATTGCTGCAACAGCTCGATCGGCGTGGTCGCCGGTGCTCCCAGCTTGCTGTCGGCGAGCCCCAAATTGAGATGGAATTCCGCATTCTCGCTGCGATAGCCGACATCGCTGTAGAAACGGCGAATATCCGACGGCGAGAAATTGCGAAAGCCGTTGTCATGCAGGCCTTCGAGCGCGCCGTAGATCGCGAACTGGTCGACCTGCTTGCCCCATTGTGCCGAACTCTGCAGCCGGCCGTACGAGCCAGCCATCGTGTCGATCTCGGCACCATGATAGTTGAAGCCGTCCTTCATCTGGATGGTGACCGCGCCGCCGAGCGCGTTGAGGCCGAAGGCGGGATTGTTCGTCACCACGGCGATCGATTTGATCGCGGCGGTCGGGATCAGATCCCAGTTCATAGTGTCGCCGAATGCCTCGTTGATGCGCACGCCGTTCTGATAGACCGCCAATCCCTGCGGCGTGCCCGACACGGGCGATGCCACAAAACCGCGAAACTCGACATTGGGCTGGAATGGATTGCCGGACACCTCGCTGACGTTGATGGCGGGGACACTCTGCTGCAGGGCATCCGTTATGTTCAGCGAATTGGTACGCTGGATCTGACCGGAATCGACGAAGTTAATGGTGGAAGGTACCTTGTCGACGGCAAGAGCGGTGCTCGGGCTCGAGACCGGCGATGTCGGATAGACCGTAAGTCTCGTGACCCTGGGGACGACGCGCGTAGGCGCCCTCGGTCGCGCCGACCTTGCCGCGGTTGGGGGCGCAGACACTTCGACCGCCGGGAGCTCGGTGGTATAGCTCCCCTTGTCTCTGTCCTGCGCACGAGCCTGCCCGCTTCCGACGACAAAGGCCGCCGACACCGACGCAATAAGCAGGACTCGAACGCCCATCTGACTCGCCCCATTCCGTCCGGCTTCTTGTCCCCGCCGGTTTCGGAAACCGCAATCCTAGCGAACACCGCGCGGCGCACCAGCGGCAAAAAGTCCCGACCCGTTCGGGAAAAATCCCGACCGGTGGATCGGGAATTTTTCCCAACGCTTCAAACGTGTTACGATCGAAACCAGCAGGGTGTCACCGTTTCGAATTGGAGTTCGTCTTGAGCGGCATTCTCGTGGTCGATGACCACCCTGTCATCGCCAGAGCCTGCGGCCTGGTGCTCGAGGCGGTCGGCATCGAGACCGTCATTCCGGCCTATGACGCCGACGCCGGCTATCAGGCCTTTCTCGAGCATGAGCCCGACATGTCGGTGATCGATCTGTCTCTGCGCAGGAACGAGCTGGACGGCATCGATCTGATCAGGCGGATTCGCTCGCGCGACCCCGGGGCAAAAATCCTGGTGTTCAGCATGCGCTCCGACCGCAGCAGTTTCCTTGCGGCGATCGAGGCCGGCGCGACCGGTTACCTGATCAAGGATTCACCCACCGACGAATTCGCAAAGGCGGTGCAACAGATCCGATCCGGCCGCCGTTACATCGATCCCCAGCTCGCCCTCAATCTGGCGTTCGCGAATAACGCGGCGCTTTCGGCCAGGGAGCGGCGCATCATCGAAATGCTGCTGGAAGATGTGCCAGCGGCCGTCCCTCCATCGCGCCATTGACTGCGAGCTATGCGGCCATCGGAACCATCGCCTCGATGGTGACACCTGTCTCGCCGGACGCCACCGTGAGCGTGCCGCCCAACGCAAGCAGCCGCTCCCGCATTCCGGTGAGGCCGTGGCCGAACCTGTGATCCGATTTCAGGCCGCGCCCATTGTCGCAGACGCGCACCAAAGCGTAGCCGCGCGGACCTTGCGAACCGGCCGGCCGCACGGCAGGAGCGATGCTCACATCGATGGAAGTCGCGTCGGCGTGCCGAAACACGTTGGTCAGCGCTTCCTGCACCACGCGGTAGATCGTCAGATCGGCAGTCTCGCCGGTTTCACCGAGCGCATCCGAGATCGTCGTGGCGATGGCGACACCTGGGTGGGATTCGTTCCACAAACGCAGCAAGGCGCCCAACGCTTCGCGAAGACCGAGCTCCGCGAGACCGATGGGACGAAGCTTCTCCAGGATCCGGCGGGTCAGCCGTTGTAGCTCGTTGATCTGATCGAGGATGGCCCCACCATGCCTGCGCAACGCGCTCTTGTCCGGCGCGGCCGCGTCGGCCTGTCGCATCAACGCACCGACATGCGCCCGCAGCGCGAACAGGTACGGCCCGAACTCGTCATGCAGCTCGCGCGCAATCTCCTTGCGCTCGATGTCCTGCAGCGAGACGGTGCGCTCGGCGAGCCGCCGCTTCTCCTCGACCGCAGCGCCCAGGGCGGCGGCGAGATGGTTGAGTCTCGCGCAGATCGCAGCAAGCTCGGGCGCCCCGTCCGGCTCGACCCGCACATCGTAGGCGCCGGATTCGATCCTGGTCATGGCCTGCGACAGCGCTTGCAGCGGCGCCAGCGCACGGCCGACCACCACCATGGTGATCAGGAACAGCGCGACCGCAACGGCGGAGCCGACCGCGAGCTGCGTCACGATGCCCTCCCAGATCTCCGCGATTTCGTCGTTGGGAATCGAGGTGATGACGAGCGTCGTGGTCTTGCCGGGAATCGAGATCGGCACGCTGACCGAGGTCTTCTCGGGATGCACGAGCGCGACGAACCAGGCCGGAACCGACTGCGCATCGTCGCTCTCTTCGGCCGTGTCGGCTGACGCCTTTCCATCGTCGCGCAGGGTGATGCTGACATGGCGCAACTGCTTGAGATCGCGAACGATCTGGTCGAGCCGCGCCTCCGGATCGGGCAACTCGCGCAAGCCCGCGACCATGGTCTCGACAAACTCGCGCGCCAGCCGCGTGACGCTCTGATCCTCAGCCTGCACGCGTGGTGCGGCCTCGAGCGCGAGCCGCGCCACGTTGACGGCAAGCCCCAATGTCAGCACCAGCGCGAGCAGCAGATTGATGCGCCCGCGCAACGACAATCTCTGCCACATGACGTGTTTCCCCTCGCGTCGAGTTCCGCTTCCGATCGGCAGCAGCGTTGACAGACCGACGAACCGTACCGCAATATCGCCCAAGTTGCATGGCGGATTGATCGTGGCGCGCCGTCACTCACGCAATGCGGTGCAGCAGCGAGATCGAATGCGCGGTCCAGAGTGATGCGAGTCCTGATCGTTGATGATCATCCGATCGTGGCGTCCGGCTGCCGCACCGTGCTTGCCGACGAGCCCGGCATTGTGCTTCTGGAGGCCGCGGACGCCGAGAGCGCCGAGCGCGCTTTCATCGTCGAGCATCCCGACATTTGCGTGATCGACATCAATCTGCCGACGGTGTCGGGCTTCGAACTGGCACGTCGCCTCATGGTGCACGATGCATCCGCGCGCATCATCATGTTCAGCATGAATGACGATCCCGTGTTCGTCGCACGCGCGATCGAGACCGGCGCCAAGGGATATGTCTCCAAGACCGGCGATCCGCAGGACCTCGTCGATGCCATTCGCGAGGTCGGAAAGGGCGGCGTCTACCTGCCGCCCGCGCTCGCGAAGAGCATTGCCTTTGCCGGGCCCGCCGTCGCCAAAAGCCCGCTCGCCAGGCTCAGCGCGCGCGAGATGGAAATCCTGCGTCTTCTCAGCTCGGGCAAGAGCCTGTCGGAAATCGCCTGGCTGGTGCACTCGCCCTACAAGACGGTGGCGAATACATCGTCGATCATCCGCCAGAAGCTCGGCGTACGCACGTCAGCCGAGCTGGTGCGGTTGGCCATCGAGAGTGGCGTCTCCTGACGCCGGATCGTTCGATCATGACTTTGCAAACCTTATCGCTCAACCGGTCGTATGGCGGCAGCCAGGGCGTCTATCGGCCATGCCAGCCATGATGACGCAAACCGACATGACGTTCTCGGTCTTCGTCCCCGCGCATCGCGAGGGCACGAAACTCGCTGCGGTCTGGTATCTGTCGGGACTGACCTGCACCCACGCCAACGTCACGGAGAAAGGCGAATTTCGCCGCGCATGCGCCGAGCACGGGTTGATCTTCGTTGCGCCCGACACCAGCCCACGCGGCGAAGGCGTGCCGGGCGATCCCGGAAATGCCTATGATTTCGGCCTCGGCGCGGGATTTTATGTCGATGCCACCGAAGCGCCGTTCTCACGTAACTATCGCATGTGGAGCTATGTGACCGAAGAGTTGCCGAGGCTGGTCGCGGAACATTTCCCCGTCGATGCCAACAGGCAATCGATCATGGGACATTCCATGGGCGGGCACGGCGCGCTGACCGTTGCCCTTCGCCATCCCGATCGCTACCGCGCGGCGAGCGCGTTTTCACCGATCGTTGCGCCCTCGCGCGTGCCGTGGGGCATCAAGGCGCTCGGCGGTTATCTCGGCAACAACAAGGACGCCTGGCGCAAGCACGACAGCGTCGCGCTGATCGAGGATGGCGCGAGATTTTCCGGTTTCCTGGTCGACTATGGCGATGCCGACCAATTCCTGACCGAGCAGCTCAAGCCCGAACTGTTGCAGTCCGCCTGCGAGAAGGCGAACATTCCCCTCACGCTGCGTCGCCAGCCCGGCTACGACCACAGCTACTATTTCATCTCGACCTTCATGGCCGACCATCTGCGCTGGCATGCCGAGCGGCTCAAGAGCTGATGACCATGCTTATTGTTTTGCGCATGATCTTTTCGGAAGACCGCGCACACTTTTCCGGATCATGCGCTATCTCGACTGCGGCGCGCCGTAGTTCGGCGCCAGCAATCGCTCGCGGATGAGATAGCGCGTGGCGCGCGACCAGGATTCATCGGTGTTGCCGCGCATGTCGGCGCTCACAGCGGTTACGAGACGGCCGGTATGGACGTCGCGCAGATAGATGTTGATGTTGAGAATCAGATTCGAAACCTTCTGCACCACGCCGGTGATATCGAGATCGGCATTGAGCTGTTGCGCCAGTTTTACGTCGCAGCCGCCGCAGGCCTGCAGATTGCTCTGATGCGCCGCAGCATTGACCGGCGCGATGTCGACGATCTGGAACTTGCTGGACTCGCCGAGTTCCTTGCGCACGAGATCGCCGACCCGCAACAGACGATCGTGCTCGTCGGCCTGCGGTCCATAGAACTGTCCGGGAAGGCTGGTGTCGATCATCTCGAAATCGAACACCGCAAGCTTTGGTGGCTCGGCCGCATGCAGCGGAACGAGACTTGCCAGCATTGACAGCAGAAGGGCAACACGCGCTCTCATGATCGTGACCTGCAAATTCGACAGTGATCTAACGACAAAATGCGGGCTTGCAAGCCAGGACAATCCGGTCTTGTTTCAAGAAAGTTCTCCGCGCAAGGAGAACCAGGGAGACGCCATGATCCGAATGTTGATCGGCGCGATTGGCCTCAGCGTGGTGGCGACCCATGCGCTCGCGGCCGATCCGCTCGAGGTCGGCATCGGCTATCTCCGCCACGCCGGCGTCAAGTCGACATTGTCGCTCGCCCAGCAGCCCGCGGACAATGACGGCGTGGCCGGCGCGCTGCTCGCGATCGAGGACAACAACACCACCGGCAAGTTTCTCAACCAGCATTTCACGCTGACCGAGGTACGGCTCAAGGATGGCGACGATGTCGCCAAGGCGGCAAGCTCGCTTGCCGATCACAACGGTTTCATCATTGCCGATCTGCCCGCCGACGAGCTGCTGAAAGCCGCCGATGCGCTGCGCGATCGCGGCACCGTGCTGTTCAATGCCGGCGCGATCGACGATCGCTTGCGCGAGCAGGATTGCCGCGCCAATGTCGTTCATGTCGCGCCGACCAGATCGATGCTCGCAGATGCGCTGGCGCAATATCTGGTCTGGAAGCAGTGGAAACGCTGGCTGCTGGTGGCCGGCTCGCACGACAATGACAAGCTCTATGCCGACGCGCTCCGCCGCGCCGCGACACGGTTCGGCGCGAAGATCGTGCAGGAAAAGACCTTCGAGGATACCGGCGGCGCGCGGCGTACCGACAGCGGCGTCACGCTGATCCAGCGCCAGATGCCGGTGTTCACCCAGCAGGCGCCGGCCTATGACGTGCTCGTCGCGGCCGATGAAAGCGAGGTCTTTGCGTCCTACCTGCCCTATCGCACCTGGGATCCGCGACCGGTGGCGGGATCGGCCGGCCTGATGCCGACCAGTTGGGACGCGGCCCATGACCAGTGGGGCGCAATCCAGATCCAGAATCGTTTCCTGAAATTGAACTCGCGGCACATGACGGCGCTGGACATGCAGGCCTGGACGGCGGCGCGCATGGTCGGCGAAGCGGTCTCGCGCACCAATGCGAGCGACCCGAAGACGGTGTTCGATTTCATCAAGGGCAAGGATTTTTCCGTCGCCGCCTTCAAGGGCCAGCGCTTGACATTGCGGGACTGGAACCTGCAGCTTCGCCAGCCGATCCTGCTCGCCGACGGACGCATGGTGGTGTCGGTGTCGCCGCAGGAAGGATTCCTGCATCAAAGCTCGGAACTCGACACGCTCGGCGTCGACCGGCCCGAGACCAAATGCAGGCTGCAATGATGACAGAGCGGTCGCGTATGCGCAGGTCGTGCCTGCTTTCCCTCCCGGTGCTGTGGCTGGCCGCGGCAAGTCCTGCCTCTGCGTTTATCGCCTATATCTCCAACGAGAAAGGCAATACGGTCTCGGTCATCGACACCGAGACATGGACCGTCACGGCGACCATCAAGGTCGGCCAGCGCCCGCGTGGCATCGAGTTCACCCGCGACGGCAAGTTCGTGATGGTTGCCGTCGGCGACGACGACACCATCCAGGTGATCGACACCAAAACCCGGCAGATCGTGGACACCCTGCCCTCCGGCCCCGATCCCGAGCTCTTCACCCAGGACGCGGCCGGCAACATCCTCTACGTCGCCAACGAGAACGACAACACCGTCACCGTCATCGACATCCAGAAGCGCACACGGCTCGGCGATATCCAGGTCGGTGTCGAGCCCGAAGGCATGACCATCAGCCCGGACGGCAAGATTCTGATCAACACCTCCGAGACGACCAACATGGCGCACTTCATCGACACCGCGACGCGCCAGGTCGTGGCCAACGTGCTGGTGGACTCGCGCCCGCGCTTTGCCGAGTACAAGCACGACGGCTCCGAATTGTGGGTGTCCTCCGAGATCGGCGGCACCGTGTCGATCATCGATCCGGTCAAGCACGCCGTCACCGGCAAGGTCACCTTCGCGATTCCGGGACTGCGCAGCGAAGCCATCCAGCCGGTCGGCATCGGCATCACCAGGGATGACAAGACGGCCTTCGTCGCGCTCGGTCCGGCCAATCGCGTCGCGGTCGTCGATGCCGCTACTCACACGGTGACGAAATACCTGCTGGTCGGCCAGCGGGTCTGGCACATGGCGTTCACACCGGACGAGAAATATCTGCTGGTGACCAACGGCGTCTCCAACGACGTCTCGGTGATCGACGTTGCCGCGCAGAAGGTCATCAAGACCATTCAGGTCGGCGAACTGCCCTGGGGCGTGACGATATCGCCATGACGACCTCAGACGTCCATAACGCAGTCGCTGCCGTCACGGACGTTCCCGCACCGAGCGAGGCGGCGGCGACACCGGCCCTGTCGATCGCGGGTGTCAACCATTCCTATGGCGCGCGCCGCGCCCTGATCGACGTCGGCTTTAACGTGGCGCCCGCGAGCTTCACCGCCCTGCTCGGCCTCAACGGCGCCGGCAAGAGCACCCTGTTCTCGCTGGTGACGCGGCTGTTCGGAATCCAGGCCGGACAAATCGCCATCTTCGGTCACGACATCCGCCGCGCCTCCGGCGAAGCGCTGCGGCAGCTCGGCGTGGTGTTCCAGCCGCGCACGCTCGACCTCGATCTCTCTGTCATGCAGAACCTGCTCTATCACGCCGCGCTGCATGGCATTGCCCGGCGCGACGCGCGCGCGCGCAGCGAGGAAGAGCTGGCGCGGATCGGGCTTTCCGATCGCGCCGGCAGCAAGGTGCGCGACCTTTCGGGCGGGCAGATGCGCCGGCTCGAGATCGCGCGCGCGCTGCTGCATCGGCCGCGGCTGCTGCTGCTCGACGAGGCCACCGTCGGGCTCGACGTCAAGGCGCGCGCCGATATCCTCAGCCACGTCCGGCAGCTCGTCACCGAGCAGGGCATCGGCGTCCTCTGGGCAACCCATCTGTTCGACGAGATCGTCCCCAGCGACAATCTCGTCATTTTGCATCAGGGCCAGATCCTTGCGCAGGGCGAGGTGGCGCGAGTCCTGACTGACGCCGGCGCGCACGATGTCAACTCGGCCTTCATGCGTCTGACCGGCGCGCGGAGCCCGGCATCATGAGCACGGCCACCCTCACCGGGACGCCGCGCGGCTTCTCGCTCGCCCAATATCTCACCTGCCTCAACGGCATCGTGTGGCGCGAAGCGCTGCGCTTCCTGCATCAACGCGAGCGCTTCGTCTCGGCGCTGGTGCGGCCGCTGGTGTGGCTCTTCATCTTCGCGGCGGGATTTCGCCAGGTGCTGGGCATCTCCATCATCCCGCCCTACGAGACCTATATCCTCTATGAGGTCTATATCGCGCCGGGATTGATGGCGATGATCCAGCTGTTCAACGGGATGCAATCCTCGCTCTCGATGGTCTACGACCGCGAGATGGGTAACATGCGCACTCTGCTGGTGAGCCCGCTGCCACGCTGGTACCTGTTGTTCTGCAAGCTGCTCGCTGGCACCGCGGTCTCGCTGCTGCAGGTCTACGCTTTCCTGCTGATCGCCTGGTTCTGGGACATCACCCCGCCGCCCATGGGCTACCTCACCGTGTTGCCGGCGCTGATCCTGTCCGGCCTGATGCTCGGCGCGCTCGGGATGTTGATCTCTTCCGGCATCAAGCAGCTGGAAAATTTCGCCGGTGTCATGAACTTCGTGATCTTTCCGATGTTCTTCGCCTCGTCAGCGCTTTATCCGCTCTGGCGCGTGCAGGAGGGCAGCCCGATGCTCTACTACGTCTGCCAGTTCAATCCATTCACCCACGCAGTCGAGCTGATCCGGTTTGCGCTCTATGGCAAGATGGACTGGGTATCGCTCGCCGTCGTCGGCGGCTGTACGGCAGCCTTCATGATCGGCGCGATCTTCGCCTATGATCCGTCGCGCGGGCTGGCGCGCCGCGGCCCCGCAGGAGGCGAGACATGATTTCGCGAATTGCGCTTCTGGCAGCACTCGCTGTCGCTGCATCCACCCGGATCTGCCTTGCCGCCGATCCGCGCTATCCCGACTGGCCCTGCGCCCAGGCCAAGGTGCCGGACATTTCACTCGCCGCGGTCTGGGCGGGACCGCCGCTCGGCGACGCCGAGACGAAATGGAAGGACGATGCCAAGGTCAGCGCGCTGGTGGAGAAAGCGGCGGCGAGACGGACGCCGATCGACGACGCCCAGAAGGCGATCACTGATTACCTTGCCTCGCCCGGAACCGACAAGATGACGGCGGGCAAGCGGCTTGTTTGCCGGGCTGTTCGAGCAGCTGAACGCCGAGCGTTCGTCGGTCATGAGCGGGCTCGAACGCGTGACGCGCAAGCAGCGCCAGGCCGCGGACAAGATCCGCAGCGATACGCTGGCCCTGCAAGCGCTGCAGGACGCAACGCCGCCCGACCAGCCGAAAATCGACGAGTTCGGCAACCAACTGGTCTGGGAGACCCGCATCTTCGAAGACCGGCGCCGCGTGGTGAAATTCGTTTGCGACGTGCCGACCGCGATCGATCAGCGCCTGTTTGCGCTGGGCCGCACCATCCAGCAGGAAATCGAATAGCCGCTACTTCTCGCTTTTCTCGTCCGGCCGCGGCTCCGGCTGCGACTCGACCGTCGGCAGGTTGGCGCGCTCCCAGCCGTCGGTGCCTTCGGGATACCAGGCTACGTTGGAATAGCCGTAAGACAGAATCCGCTTGGCGGCATTCCACGACATCCAGCAATTGGCCTGGCAGTACACCACGATCAGCGTCACGCGATTGCCGCCGGATGCGCGCACCACACCTTGGCGCAGATAATTTTCCGTCGCGTCCGCGAGTTCGCCGTACCCGGTGTCCGGCAGCCAGACGCTGCCGGGAATGTCAAAGCGCGGTTTGTCGCGCCAGACCGTGCCTGCCGGCAGGTTCGATGGCTTCGGCGGGCGCGGCAGCACATCGATGAAGACGCCGCTTTTGGCACGCCAGATCGCCTCGGTTTCCGCTGTCGTGAGCACGCGTCCGCCGGCGAGCGTCATCGGGACCGGCGCGCGATAGTCTTCGGTGCGATAGCCCTCGGGCTCACGCACGGGCTCCTGCGCGCGCACCGCCGCCGCGAACGCGGCGATCGCGATTGCCGCGCTGGCGATGGTGCGAATCATGGCGACTTGGTCGCGGTCTCCGCAGCGATGGGCTGGTTGTTTTCGTCGAGCAAGGGAACGCCATAGTCGGCGAGGATCTTGTTGATCTCCGGCTGGCTCTCCTGGATCAGCCGATTGAGCAGCCGCTTCCAGTTCTGGTCGGCGCGCCGGACACCCATGCCGATGCGATAGATCAGTTGCGGTCCTGTCTTCTCGTTCACAAGCGGGGTGACGTGAAGCGGCGGATTGGACTTCTTGGCGTAAAAGCCCGCCATCGGCCCCCAGAGAACGCCGGCATCGATGTCGCCTTTGGTGAGATCGTTGATCATGGCCTCCGCCGACGAATCGACACGGGTGTCGACCATCAAAGGATAGGGCTTTGCGTTCGCCATCAATCCGTTGGCCGCCATGTTGGTGCCGGGCGGCGTGCCGGCAACGATACCGATGTGCTTGCCCTTCAGACGCGCGTCGTTCAGCACCGTGACCTCTTCGAGACCGGAGCCCTGTTTCGAAATCAACGCGTAGGCCGTGCGGTAATACGGATTGGTTCCCTGCACGAGATCGTCGCCCTGCGGAAAGCCCATGATCACGTCGCAGCGATGCGCGCCGAGCGTGACGCGGACGAAGCCGGTCGCCTGCGGGAAATACATGTAGTCGAGCCGTTTCTGCAGCTTGGCGGCAAACAGCTCGGCGAGCTTGTTCTCAAAGCCTTCACCCTTCTCATTTGAAAAAGGCAGGTTGCGCGGATCGGCGCAGACCCTCAGCACCTTGGGATCGACGAGCTCGATCGAGAGATCGAGACCTTCATTGTCGGATTGCGCGTGTGCGCGACCCTGACCGACAAATACTGCGACGATCGCGAGCAGCGCGATCGTCAGGCGGCGACTTGGTAGATCATGAGTCATTTTTTGCCGTGTTCGGTTTGCATCACTTCGCCCGCCAAAATGCTATGCTTCCCAATCCGGGCGTGCAACAGGATATTCCCTTGAGACGAATTCACGATGCGTGCTGCGACGCAAATCGGAACCTCGCATGTGACGGCGTGACGAGATCAGGCAAAAAGATGTTGCGTTGTCTTGCGCTGTTCGTCGCATTCGCTGCCTCGCCGCTTGCCTGCGCGCAGCAGAAGGCCCTGTCCGTCACCGAAATCGCCTCCGGCGTTTTCGTCCATATCGGCGCGATCGCATTGATGACGCGCGAGAACGAAGGCGCCATCGCCAATGTCGGCTTCGTCGTGGGCCAGGATGCGGTGGCCGTGATCGATACCGGCGGCAGCGTGCGGGAAGGACGGCAGCTTCTCGCGGCGGTCCGCGCGCGGACCGACAAGCCGATCCGTTATGTCATCAACACCCACGGCCATCCGGATCACGTGTTTGGCAACGCTGCCTTTTCGGACAACGGCGCCGTTTTTGTCGGCCACAAGAATTTGCCGCAGGCACTGAGCACGCGCGGGCAATTCTATCTCGACAATTTTCGCCGGATCATGGGCGACGATTTGATCGATGAGGTGCGGATCATCCCGCCGACGCTGCTGGTCGACGGCACGCTGCGGCTGGAACTCGGCGGCCGCTCCCTCGTGCTGGACGCCTGGCCTGTTGCGCACAGCGATAGCGACCTCACCGTGATCGACGAGACGACCAAAACGCTGTTTGCCGGCGATCTCGTCTTTCTCGACCATATTCCAGTGATGGACGGCAGTATCCGCGGCTGGCTGCAACTCATGGACAAGCTGAGTGAACAGCCCGCGCAGCGCGTGGTCCCCGGTCACGGTCCCGTGAGTGAATGGCCCGCAGCACTCGCCGACGAGCGCCGTTATCTGCAAACGCTCGCAGCCGATGTGCGCGCGCTGGTCAAGCGCGGCGCGTCGATCAAGGCCGCAGCCGATATGGCGGCCGCCTCCGAACGGCCGCGATGGCAATTGTTCGACGATTACAACGCCCGCAACGCAACCGCAGCATTTTCCGAGATTGAGTGGGAATAGCGTGCGAACTAGCCTATATTGCAGTAAACCGGATCAAAGCGTTGCTGCTTCAATCCCTACGAGGAGCGCGACCATGCTCGAACATCGTCTTCGCCTGCTCTGCTCATTGACGTTGCTTGGCGCCGCATTGGGAATGCCGGTCGCGCCGTCGATTGCGGCCGAGCCCTACGATCCCTGGCCGGGTCTGGTCCAGGACATCTTCAACAATCGTCCCATGAACGATGGCAGCAACGTGATCGCCATCGAGATGCCCTATCGCGCCGAGGATGCGGCCATTGTCCCCGTGACCTTGCGTTCGAAGCTTGCGCCCGACGACAGCAGGCAATTGCGGAAGATCACGCTGGTGATCGACCAGAATCCGGCGCCGATGGCGGCGAAGTTCGAGCTTGGCGCGGACGCCCGGGTGTCGGAAATCTCGACCCGGGTTCGCGTCAACAACTACACCAATGTCCATGCGGTGGCCGAGCTCAGCGACGGCAAGCTCTACATGGTCAAGACTTATGTGAAGGCATCCGGCGGCTGTTCGGCGCCCGCAGCCAAGAATGCCGAAGAGGCGAAGAACCGCCTCGGTCAGATGAAGTACCGGCAATTCACCGAGGCCGACCAAGGTCCGACCAGCGGCAAGCGCGAAGCCCAGATCATGATCGGTCATCCCAATAATTCCGGGCTGCAGATGGATCAGATCACCCATCTCTACATTCCCGCCTTCTTCGTCGACGAGCTGCACCTGTGGCAGGACAACAGCCCCGTGCTCTCGATGGAGGGCGGGATTTCCATCTCGGAAGATCCCAATATCCGCTTCACCTACGTCTCGAACGGCGCCAGCACGTTCCGCGCCGAAGCCAAGGACACTTCTGGTCACGTCTTCCAGAAGGAATGGAAGGTCGACGGTTCCGGGACCTGATCAGAAACACCGCACTTCGGCTTCCGCCTGCGCGCGGCGCAGATCGTCGAGCGCACCTTTGGCCTGCTCCGACGATCGAAACTGCGTGCCGAGATTGCCGCGAACCTGCGACATGCTCAGCACCGTCTCCGCGCTGACATAGCGGTCATAGGGCAACAGCGACGCAATGACGTCGATCGAACAGGAACACTGCTCGATCGATTGCCGGGTCTCGCTGTTGGCCTTCATGCAGCCAAACACGTATTCGGCGCGCGCCGAGGTCGGATAGTCGTTGACATCGGCGGCGTGCGCGATCGCAGCGCTCGCCACGAGGCCGCAGAGCGCAGCGACAATCGGTCCAACCCGTCCGGCGCGTGTCATTGACGTTTCTCCCGGGAGCAAAACCTATGCTATCGATCTCGTGCTGGAAAGCCGCCAATCGGCTCACGATGTCATGAAGGCGGGTCGAAGGAGGTCATCATGCCGCGAACACCGATTGTCATCTGCCTGGTGGCGATGATGCTGCCGGGCGCAGTGATGGCGCAGGGCAAAGGCATCCGGCTGTGGAACCTGACGACCGCGACCATCTCCGGGTTCCAGCTCTCGCCCGCCGGCAAGAACGAGTGGGGACCGAACCAGACGCTGAACGACCGCGACAAGGAGGTCGATCACGACGAGCGGCTGCGCATCACCGGCGTCGAGCCGGGACGTTACGACGCCAGGGTCAGCTATCGCGACTCCCGGCAGTGCTTCGTGCGCGACATCGAGATCAAGGCCGACGCGGTGTTTTCGATCGCCGACAAGGATTTGAAAGACTGCAACAAATAGGGACCGTCGCGTGCCTTGGGCGGGTCGCGGTCAGATCTTCTCGCGGCTGTGCGGATATTCGCAGCGCCACTTCACCGCCTGATATTGCGGGTGTTGGCCGATCCACTGCGCGATATAGGGCGGAGCAGCCATCAGGCATTGCTGCAGCGAGAAGGTCGAGGAGAACACCAGGTTCTTCTCCTCGCAATTGGCCGGCGCGAGCACGGCGCAAACCGTGATGATCGAGGTTTATCGCATCCATGCCGACATCCTCCGGCGCAGTTCCAGCCTATCGATAGCACGCCGAGCTACGAGAGCAGCCGGAGCGAAGTTTCACTAGCACGTGAAGACTCTTAGAAATTGACACCAAATACAAGCTTCGCCTGGTGTCGTTCGAAATTGACGAGATCGAGCGCGGCATTCGATCCCGCAGGCCGGCCCCAGGCCTGAACGCTCCAGTTCGCCGTGAGGCGCGCGCGCTCCGAGAGCTGGAAATAGGCGGTTGGTCCGACGAACAGCGCCTGTCCGGCCAACTCGTCGAGCCCGATTCCGTCATACCTGCGGAAATAACGCACCTCCCCACCCAACAGGAATCCCGGACGGAGTTGTGCCATCACGCCGAACGCAACCGCGAGCGTGGAGTCCTGCTCCTCGGTCGGTACGCCCGCGAAGCGGGTCCATTCCGGCTGATAGCCAAGGTTGAGGGTGGCGACTGCACGTCCCGGGATCAACTCGCGCTCCAGCGCCAATGTCAGTTCGGTGCCGTAATTTTGCGCGCGCGCCGCGCTGGTCTCGTCGATGCGGTTGCCGTGACTTTCCAAGGCAAGCGTCAGGCCGAACGGCGCGGCTTCGCGATCGAGAAACCGGTAGCGCAAATCGAGCGAGGCGCCCTGCCAATTGGCTTGCGTGCGATCGACAAAATTCGGGACGGATTCGATGTTGTGAGCGGCCAGCGTCGTTCCGACCTCGATGCGAAAATTCTTGATCGGTACGAACTCCAGCTCCATTTGCTGGCCGACGGCCTGGTATGTCCCGGCCTGTTTGCCGAACCGTCCGGCGGTCTCGCTCTGGAATTCGCGTTCGCCAAGCTCGCCGACGTCGGTGCCGATCATGAAGGCGTAGATGTGCTCGGTGTCGATGCCTTCGGCGCGGCCAAGGCCGGGCTGCAGCACAACGCACAGCATCGCAGCACAGCATGATCTGACAAGAATGCTCATTCCCGTTCCGGCGCAAATCGACAGGTCCGCTGGCCCCAGCCTAGCACAGGCCGAGGCGCTGATATTGCCGAGTTTGGCCGGATCAAGGGAAAAGCCGGTGCGACCGGCGACAGAAATCCGCGGACGTCATGCGACGTCTGCCCGGCGTCCGGCAGCGAATGCCGGAGCCGGGCAGAGCGCCGTCATTTGCGCGCAGCGCAGGCGTACATGTTGATTTCCATGCCCACCGGCACTTCGACGATCTTCGGAGTTTTCCAGGTCATGTGGGTCTCCCAAGCAGTCTGGTGCGACAGTCGCACCGGGCGGGAACGTAAAACCGTCGCGTGCGCGATGCAAGGCCTCACGAAAAATCGGCTCTCATCTCAACAGACGCAACAACGCGCGTCCTGCCGGCGTGCGCAGCTCCTTCGCATCGAGCGTTCCGTCGCCATCCGGGTTTGCTGCATGGAAGCGCTGCTCGACCACCGCGAGATATTCATCCAGGGTGAGCGTGCCGTCATGATCGGGATCGGCGGCCGCGAGTTCGCGCGCGCTCAGCCGGCCCGCCAATTCGCGCCTGTCGAGCGTACCGTCGTGGTCGGGGTCGAGCTTTGCGAACAGGGCGGCTGCGGCCTTCTTCACCTCGGCGAGGTCGAGCGTGCCGTCCGCGTCTGTGTCGAACATCTTGATCGGATCGCCCGCAGCTGCTTCCGCATCGGCCCCTGCTGCCAGGAATGCGGCTGATATCAAAAGGATAGACCGGCGTGTCGGCATCGTTGATCTCCTGTGTCTCATGTGAATTGAAATCGATGGTGCGTCGTCGGGTTCCGGGTGGCGGCGGCGATTGTGGGCCTGCTATCCAGCGCTTGCCAGATCGGATGCTCTCTCAACAGACGCAGGAACAGCGCGCGCCCTGCCGGCGAGCGCAACTCCTTCGCATCGAGCGTTCCGTCGCCGTCCGGGTTGGCCGCCTGGAAGCGCTTTTCGACCACCGCGAGATATTCGTCCAGGGTCAGCGTGCCGTCATGATCGGGATCGGCGGCCGCGAACTCGCGCGCGCTCAGCCTGCCTGCCAGCTCGCGCCTGTCGAGGGTGCCATCACGGTCAGGATCGAGCTTTGCGAACAGCGCCGCTGCAGCTTTCTTGACTTCGGCGAAATCCAGCGTCCCGTCGGCGTCGGTGTCGAACATCTTGATCGGATCGCGCGCAGCGGCGCCCGCCTCCGCGCCTGTTGCCAGGAATGCCGCTGATATCAAAAGGATAGATCGGCGCGTTGGCATCGTTGATCTCCTGTGTCTAGTGTGTCCGATTCCGAAGCTCGCACCATATCGCGACATCCTCGTTTGCGAACCTCGAAATCAAAGGAGCACCAGCAAATCTTTAATTCAACGCCGCGAATTGAAATCGATCGTACGTCGTCAGGTTCCGGGTGGCGGCGGGAATTGCGCCATTGCTATGCCTGCAAGAACGCGACATTCGAGGAAGGTCCGTATG